>CBIHRB010000002.1:0-520306 GCA_966212355.1 uncultured Mucilaginibacter sp. | reverse complement strand
ATAAAATACATACAAAAGAAAGAGGCCGCATCATTTGATTTATGATACAGCCTCAAATCAATTATACTTCCATTGGAATGATGGGACGCACCTCAACACTTCCCCCTACCGACAGGATCGGGCAGCCCTTTGATAACTCCGCGGCTTCTTCCAGCGACGACGCTTTGATAATGCTGTAACCGCCTATAGCTTCCTTAACTTCAACATAAGGGCCGTCTGTTACCACATTGTCGGGCTTTACTACGCTACCGGCGGTATCCAACCTGTTGCCTACGGCCACCAGTTTGTTTTGTGCGGCAATCCCGCCAATCCATTCGCGCCAGTAATTCATCATGGTTTGCATCTGTTCGGGCGACCGCTGCGCTGCAGTGGCTTCTGCGTCTCTTCTGAAGATCAATAGGAACTCGTTCATGTTTTTTGAATTTAATGGTTAAAAACCAAAAGACGATCAGGTTTGGCTGAATTGGACAACCACTCGATTTTTTTTCAAATTAACCAGAAAAAGTTAATCTGCAATGTATAACCTTACATAATACTTATAAATTAAGGTTGATGTGCTTTTGTTATTTCACGTACTTTGATAATACAACAATACTACCACATTATGAAATACAGAAAATTAGGAAACACTGGAGTTGAACTTTCGGCCATTGGACTGGGATGTATGGGCATGAACCATGCTTACGGTCAGCCGGATGACGATGAATCGATAGCAACGCTTGAAAAGTCAATAGAAATAGGCATCAACTTTTGGGACACTGCCGATGTTTATGCCAATGGCCGCAATGAAGAACTGGTATCAAAGGTATTGGTACCCAATCGTGATAAGATCTTTATTGCTACCAAATTTGGTTTCAGAGCAGGCACGGATGGCAGGTTGACCGAGTTTGACGGTTCGCCGGCTTATCTTAAAACCGCGGTTGAACAAAGTTTAAAACGCTTAAAAACGGATGTGATTGACTTGTATTACGCCCACCGCATTGACCCAAATGTGCCCGTTGAGGACATGGTTGGCGCCATGGCCGACCTGGTAAAAGAAGGTAAGGTAAAATACCTGGGCCTGTCTGAAGCTTCTGCAAACTCTGTCCGTCGTGCACACGCGGTGCATCCAATCAGTGCCTTGCAAAGTGAATATTCATTACTAACACGCGACGTTGAGGCTGAGATCTTGCCTGTTTGCAAAGAGCTTGGGATTTCATTTGTACCATTCAGTCCGCTGGTGCGTGGTTTGGTAACAAACGCGTTGGATGTAACCAAACTGGCCGATAACGATTTCAGGAAAAGCCTGCCCCGGTATCAAAGTGCCAATGCTGAAAATAATATGGGTCTGGCGCACGAGTTTGCACAACTTGCGGCTCAAAAAAATTGCACACCTGCCCAGTTGGCGCTTGCCTGGGTGCTGGCGCAAGGCGATAACATTATTCCTATTCCCGGAACAAAGAGAAGAAAATACCTGCTGGATAACGCAGGTTCGGTTGATGTGGAACTTACCACCGCTGATTTACAGGATATTGAAGCCCTTCTAGCTAAATATCCAAATACCGGCGACAGGTATAACGAGGCTAATTACAAATTTGTTGATAAGAATTAATTGTAATTTTATCACGAAGGCGCTAAGACGCCGGATTTCCGTTGCCTGTCTTGGCGCCTCTGAGTGAAAAAATATAAACCCTTATGGCATATAACGAACAAATGGCTGATCGCATCCGCGAAGCATTAGTGAACCTTCCGGCGGTGGAAGAAAAGAAAATGTTCCAGGGAGTTTGTTTTATGGTAGATGATAAGTTATGTGTTTGCGTGCGCGATAATAGCATCTTGTGCCGCATTGGTGAACAGCAAGCTTCTGTTGAGCTTGAGAAGGGGAACTGCAACCAAATGGTAAGCGGCGAAAGGGTAATGAAAGGCTATGTTTATGTTGAAGATTTCAACCTGCAAACCACCAACGAGCTGAATTACTGGATTAATTTGTGCCTTGAATTTAATCCGTTGGCAGAAGCATCTAAAAAGAAAAAGAGTAAGAAGTAGCATCATTCACAACAACTACTTCTTCACCATTTTATAATGTTTGATCCCGGCTTCTTCAAACTCCGGCCCCAATGCTTCAAAACCCAGTTTTTCATAAAAAGGCACCGCGTGGGTTTGCGAATTAAGATAAATATAATCCGCATCGGCCGGCAAATCGGCCAACACAGCTTTCACCAGCTCCCCTCCTATACCAAATCCCCTGAACGTTTTCAATACGGCAAACCGTTCAAGCTTATAACCATTTTCGGTTTTACGCCAGCGGCAGGCACCGGCTGGTTCTCCATCAACAGTAGCTAAAAAATGATGTGATAGATCTTCATGTTCCCATTCCAGTTCGGGCGGGCAATTTTGTTCAATCACAAATACTTCCCGCCTTATGGCATGTACAATATCAAGATCGGCCTGTTCCGTTACTTTTTTTACTATGGTTTTTGCGGGCATTGATGTAATGCGGTTTTGTTTTGAAATGATTGAGTTTTGTGGTGTGGTTTTCCCTCGCGGCATCAATAGAATGCGTACAGGTGATATCGTCTTCCTCCTCGGCAAGTCCGGCCAGTTCCACATAAAATTTATGCAACTGATCGAGCTCTTTTTCGGTAATATCCTCAATATCAACCATCCGGTTACTTGCGCCCTGGTGCGACGCAAGCAGCTCATTCAGTTTCAAATGTATAGCCTTCGAGTCTTTATTTTGTGATTTCTGGATCAAAAAAACCATCAGGAAAGTAACCACGGTAGTACCGGTATTGATAACCAGCTGCCAGGTATCTGAATAATGGAATAATGGTCCGGTTATCCCCCAAACAATGATGATACCAAAAGCCGTGATAAATGCGCCTGAGCTACCCGTAGCTATAGTAGCCCAGTTGGCAAAACGCTCAAATAAATTCTTTCTTTTGTTGTGAATTTTAACCATATAGCAGACTTTAGCTTTTTTAATGGGATCGCCCGCTGCCTGTAAACAACAAAGCGCCTGTACAACAAATGTACAAGCGCTTTGTTAATTTCTGATGAATATTATAATTTACTGTAAACGTCGATACAGTTAAGGTCTTCAAAAGCAACAGAAAGCCTTTTTACAAAGTTTTCTTCGCCTTTGCGTAACCAAACACGTGGGTCATAATATTTTTTGTTTGGAGAATCCTCGCCATCCGGGCTGCCGATCTGGCTTTGCAGGTATCCTTCTTTTGATTTGTAGTAATCTTTAATGCCTTCCCAATAAGCCCACTGCATGTCGGTATCAATGTTCATTTTGATAGCACCATATGAAATAGCTTCGCGGATCTCTTCCTGGCTTGAACCAGAACCACCGTGGAATACAAAGTTGATCGGTTTTTCGGCAGTTAAACCAAATTTTTGTTTAACATACTCTTGTGAGTTATGCAAAATAACCGGTTGTAACTTAACGTTACCTGGTTTGTAAACGCCATGCACGTTACCAAAAGCAGCAGCTACAGTAAAACGAGGACTTACTTTCAAAAGATGCTCGTATGAGTAAGAAACCTCTTCAGGCTGAGTATACAAACGAGAGCTGTCAACGTCAGAGTTGTCAACACCATCTTCTTCACCACCGGTTACACCCAATTCAATCTCAAGGGTCATACCCATTTTAGCCATACGCTCAAGGTATTTAGCCGAAATTTCGATATTCTCTTCGATAGGCTCTTCTGAAAGGTCGAGCATGTGCGATGAAAATAAAGGCTTGCCTGTTTCGGCAAAAAATTTCTCGCCATGATCCAGCAGGCCGTCAATCCATGGTAACAATTTCTTGGCAGCGTGATCTGTATGCAGGATAACCGCTACACCATAATGCTCGGCCAACAAGTGAACGTGCTTTGCAGCAGATACACCACCTAAAATACAAGCCTGAAGTTTTGAATTATCCAATGATTTGCCGGCGTAAAACTGTGCACCGCCATTTGACAGCTGAATAATAACCGGGGAGTTAACAGCCTTAGCTGTTTCCATAACTGCATTGATAGTATTAGTACCAATAACGTTTACTGCCGGTAAAGCAAACTGGTGCTTTTTTGCTGCTTCAAATAGTTCCTGCACCTGATCGCCGTGCAGAACACCTCTATAATTTTTTAAATCCATTAGCGTTTATTTGGGGCTCGAAGTTATAAAATTTATTGAATTCGGATAAGCAATCTTAAAAGTATATTAAAACGGTAGTAAAAATAGGGTTAATTTAAAAATATGATATAATTAATTAACAATCCGATCCTTTTATTACAAAAATAGCATTAAATAAGTAATTAAACTTTCAAGCAAACAATTTGCCCTCTATAACTTTTTATATACCGGCACCACATGTTTAATATTTTTTGTTTCTTTGTACCCAATTGAAAGAGTTAGACACAGATATGGCATGGTTTAAACGAGAGTTGAAAGGGATAATTACGACTACTGAGGAAAAGAAGGAAGCCCCCGATGGCATCTGGAATAAATGCCCTAATTGTAAAAAACCTTTACACTATTCCGAACAGGTAGAAAATCAATATGTGTGCCATTACTGTGGCTTCCACCTGCGCATAGGTTCAAAAGAATATTTTTCGGTATTATTTGATAATAACGAGTTTACAGAACTTTTTCCTGAGCTTACATCCGGTGATCCGCTTCATTTTGAAGACACCAAAAAATACACCGACCGGCTTAAGGAAACTCAGCACAAAACAGGTTTAAAAGATGCAATAAGAGCAGGTGCCGGTAAAATTGACGGTCAGGACCTGGTTATCGCCTGCATGGACTTTAACTTTATTGGAGGATCAATGGGATCGGTAGTTGGTGAAAAGATAGCCCGCTCTATTGATTACTGTATCCAGCATAAAGTTCCGTTCCTGATGATTTCAAAATCGGGTGGTGCGCGCATGATGGAAGCGGCATTTTCACTGATGCAAATGGCTAAAACATCGGCTAAGCTTGCGTTGCTTTCACAGGCAAAAATCCCTTATATATCTTTACTTACCGATCCAACCACCGGTGGCGTAACAGCATCATACGCCATGTTAGGCGATATCAACATTGCCGAACCGGGCGCGCTGATAGGCTTTGCAGGGCCAAGGGTAATTAAAGAAACCATTAAAAAGGATCTTCCCAAAGGTTTCCAAACTGCCGAGTTTGTGCAGGAGCACGGTTTCCTTGATTTCATTGTTGACAGGAGAGAAATGAAAGAAAAATTAGCTTCGTTTATTAAAATGATGGTTGATTAAGATACTTTAATCAACCTTGATATAGTAAGGGATAAGCTTAATGTTTATCCCTTATTTTTTTGCTCTAACGTCCCATCAGGGTCTCTCGCAGAGGACCCTGACGTATATGTCATGCAAGGTTCTTTCTTTATATCATATTAGATGTTTTGAACCTGATGAATGTCAGGGTCCTCTGCAAGAGACCCTGAGGAGACTCCGAAGCTATTATCATCCTCCCCCTGCCATTTTGACAATACAATAACAATTGGAACACACATTGATAACACAATTGCGACAAACATAAAATCAATCCTATTAAAATATAGTTATGCAAGAAAAAGGCAGCATTTCGATCCACACCGAGAACATTTTCCCGATCATTAAGAAGTTCTTATACTCTGATAATGAGATATTTTTGCGCGAGCTGGTATCAAACGCGGTAGATGCTACCCAAAAAATTAAACGTTTAGCTTCATTAGGCCAATACACCGGTGAACTTGGCGACCTCCGTGTTGAGGTTGCTTTTGATGCAGACAAAAAGACCATCACCATTAGCGATAACGGTATCGGTATGACCGCTGAAGAGATCAAAAAATACATCAACCAGATCGCTTTCTCAGGCGCCACCGAATTCATGGAGAAATTCAAGGAGGCTAAGGATGCCAACGAGATCATTGGTCGCTTTGGTTTGGGTTTTTATTCGGCTTTCATGGTGGCCGATAAGGTAGAGATCCAAACCCTGTCATACCAGGAAGGCGCAGAACCTGCTTTCTGGGTATGCGACGGCAGTACCGAATTTGAAATTGGCGAAGGTATTTTAGAAGAGCGTGGTACCGAAATTACGCTATATATCAATGATGAATCGGCCGAGTTTTTAAGCCAGTACAAACTGCAGGAGATCCTTGATAAATATTGCAAATTTTTGCCGGTGCCTATCAAATTCGGCACCAAAACCGAATCTGTTGAAGATGGCGTTGACGAAGAAGGTAAACCGAAATATACTTCGGTTGAGGTTGATAATATCATCAACACCACCAACCCTATCTGGACAAAAGCACCATCTGAATTAAAAGACGAGGATTATCTTGACTTTTACAAACAGCTTTATCCTTTCAGCGAAGACCCATTATTCTGGATCCACCTTAATGTTGATTATCCTTTCAACCTAACAGGTGTACTATACTTCCCTAAACTGAAAAACGATTTTGAATTCCAGAAAAACAAGATCAAATTATTTAGCCGCCAGGTATTTATTACCGACGAGGTAAAAGACATTGTTCCTGAATTTTTGATGCTGTTACATGGCGTTATCGATTCACCTGATATCCCGCTTAACGTATCACGCAGCTTTTTACAGGCAGATAGCAATGTTAAAAAGATCAACAGCTATATCACTAAAAAAGTAGGTGATAAATTGTCAGATCTTTTCAAAGCTGACCGCAAAGCCTACGAAGAAAAATGGACAGATATTGGCCTATTTGTTAAATACGGTATGGTGAGCGAAGACAAGTTTTATGACAAAGCAAAAGACTTTGTTTTGGTTACCAATACCGAAAAACAAAACTTCACCCTGCCTGAGTATAAAGACAAAGTTGAGGCCAACCAAACAGACAAAGATGGTCAGCTGGTTTACATCTACACCAATGATCCTGCAAAACAGGATTCATTTATCCAGTCGGCCAATAAAAAAGGTTATGATGTATTGGTGATGAACTCTCCTATCGACAATCACTTCATCAGCCAACTGGAACAGAAATTAGAGAAAACATCATTAAAACGTGTTGATGCTGATGTTGCTGATAAACTGATTAAGAAAGATGAGGCACCTGAAACCGTGCTTACCGAGGAGCAAAGCACCCAGGTAAAAAGCATTTTCGACAAAGCCATCAACAGGCCAGCTTACAACGTTCAGATAGAAAGCCTTAACCCCGACGAATTACCGGTTACCGTAACTATGGACGAGTTTATGCGCCGCATGAAAGATATGGCAGCTATGGGCGGTGGCATGAGTTTCTATGGCAATATGCCTGACAATTACAAAGTTATCGTAAATGGTAACCACAAATTGGTAAGCCGCATTTTGCAGGAAGAAGACGAGGCAGTACAGGCACAGCTTTCAAAACAAGCTTTTGATTTGGCACTGTTATCACAAGGTTTATTAACAGGTGCTGATTTAACCGAGTTTGTTAAGCGCAGTGTTAGCTTGATATAATTTCCCCAAACGTCATGTCGAATTTATTTCGGCACCCCATATGCAAGGTTGTACGATTGTCTTTGCAACGTTAATATATGGTGGGATCCTGAAACAAGTTCAGGACGACTAAATTCTCTTAAAAGCCATCCAAAACGGGTGGCTTTTTTGTTTAAAGATTGCTTAAATTTGAATGTACTTAAACCTAAATAACTCTTTACCGTCTAACCACTTAAACATTTATATCATGAAAATCTTAAACAAAATAGCCCTTTTGGCTGCTTTCATATTTATTGGGGTTAACGTAAGCTTTGCCCAGACCAAAGCCGAGAAAAAAGCAGCCAAGCAGGCTGAAATTAAAAAGATGGTCGATGATCAAAACTTTGTATTTAAAGCAAACTACGCTTTACCGATGCGGGGTGGTACCAGGCCACTTACTTCTGATTATGATCTCACAGTAAGTAAAGATACCATTGTATCGTTCTTGCCTTATTTTGGCAGGGCTTATGTAGCGCCTCCTCCGGGAACAACAGATGGTGGTATTAAAGTAAATACTACAAAATTTACATATTCGTCAGTAAAAAAGGGAAGCGGATGGAATATCACGATCAAACCCAAAGAAAAAAATATAGCCGACTGGCGTGATGTACAAACATTTAACCTAAGTATTTCGCAGGATGGCTACGGCTCCCTACAAGTGATCAGTAGTAACCGCGACCCAATATCATTTAATGGTTATGTGGAAGCGAGAAGGAAGTGAGTCTTAAGTATGAAGTTCTAAGTCCAAAGTATTAAGAAGCCGAAGCCCGGAAGTTGTTTAATGCAAATTTCGGGCTTTTATATGTACTTACCAACTTATAACTTGCGACTCCGAACTTAAGACTTAGTACTTAAGACTCTATTAATCCCGCATTATCCTTCAGCTCCACTCCCGACAGTTTCCGTTTAAACGCTTCATTAATTAAATAGAAAATTTTCTTTGCTGCTTTTTTATAGGTTAAACCTTTGGGGCGGATATTAGAAACGCAGTTTCGTGATTCGTCTGTCAAACCGGGTTTGGGATTATAGGTAAGATATGCACCAAGACTATCCGCGGCACTTAGACCAGGGCGCTCACCAATCAAGATCAAAGAAAGTTTAGCCTTCACGCCGTGACCAATATCATCACCGATAGCTACTCTGCCTTGTTCAACCAGGCTTATTGGCGCAAGCTTTAAACCGTTGGCAACTAACAGAGGAATTAACGCATCAAGCAGGCCTGCAGCGTTTTCATTTACAGCGGTTGCCGAAAGGCCATCAACTATCATGACAGCCACATCACTTTCGGTGCTGTAGCCATTTAGTTCGTTCAATGAGGCATCGTTAAGTCTTCTTCCAAGATCTGGTCGTTGCAGGTACTGCCGCCGGTCGGTTACCCGGCTATGCAAGTGTAAAATGGGCAGTTCAAAGTGTTTAAGAGAGTTTGCCAGCTTAGCACGATCAAGCTCAGAATATACGGCATCCCTTGCATGTGCATGCGCCAGCTTAAACTCAAGCGATTGCTTTAGCGGGATACTTGGTCCCACGCGGCCAATAGCTATCCTTGCAGAAGTAAATTCCTGCAAAGCTTTTAGTGGCTCAATTTCCTGTGGGATGTTTCGTTTCATTTAATGGTTTTACTTATGTCCTTGATATAGCGGCGACTTGTCACTCTGCCCTCGCTCGGCTCCAGTTGAATGACCATTATTCATAGGCCTCCAGCCTGTGTGCCTTAAGAGCTTACGTCGGCCAGAGGCCGTGAGATAGCTGACACTCGGCTGGAGCCGAGCGACGGCGGATGATGACACCGTATTTTTTATTTTTCGTCAGTTCAAAAAACCTTTTACCTTTCGCCTTTGCCCTTTCGCCTTCAATCAAAAACCTCTCAACAAGCCATGCTCCCTAACAGGCAGCATATAGCCTTTATCATCAACAATCCCCTGATTTATCAGCCAGCGTTCAAACTCAGGAGCAGGTTTCAACCCCAATACTTTGCGCAAATAAAGGGCGTCATGAAATGAGGTTGATTGATAATTAAGCATAATATCATCCGAGCCCGGAATACCCATCACGAAGTTACAACCCGCTACACCAAGCAGTGTAAGCAGGTTATCCATATCGTCCTGATCGGCTTCCGCATGATTGGTATAGCAAACGTCAACACCCATGGGCAGGCCTAAAAGCTTTCCGCAAAAATGATCTTCGAGCGCGGCACGGATGATCTGCTTGCCGTCGTACAAATATTCCGGACCAATAAACCCCACAACCGTATTTACCAGCAAAGGATTAAACTTACGGGCGACGGCATAGGCCCGCACCTCGCAGGTTTGCTGATCAACACCGAAATTGGCATTGGCCGATAAGGCGCTACCCTGTCCGGTTTCAAAATACATTACATTATTACCAACAGTACCCCGCTTTAACGATAGTGTGGCCTGGTAAGCTTCCTCAATCAAGCTTAAATTAACCCCGAAACTGGCGTTGGCTTTCTCCGTGCCTGCAATGGATTGAAAACATAGGTCGACAGGGGCGCCTTCGTTAACCAATTGTAATGTGGTAGTTATGTGGCTTAGTACGCAGGTTTGTGTAGGGATATCGAAACGGTGCCGTAACTCATCCATCAACGTCAATAAACTGCTCACCGCCGCCGGACTGTCAGTCGCCGGGTTGATGCCTATAACAGCATCGCCGCTACCAAATAACAAACCGTCGAAAATACTGGCCGCCACTCCCCGCGGATCATCAGTTGGGTGATTGGGCTGTAAACGGGTACTGAAATGTCCCTTTAAGCCTATGGTATTACGAAAGCGGGTAACCACCTGGCATTGATTGGCCATAGCAATCAGGTCCTGGTTACGCATCAGTTTGGATACTGCAGCAACCATTTCGGGTGTCAAGCCGGGAGCTATAGTTGTTAAAGTAGCACAGTCGGTTTCGTCACTTAATAACCAGTCACGTAATTCGCCAACGGTTAAATGGCCCATGTGACTAAAGGCAGCCTTATCATGATCGTCAATGATCAGGCGGGTAATTTCATCGTCCTCATAAGGGATTACCGTTTCATTTAAAAAGTTTTTAAGCGGCACATCGGCCAGGGTTATCTGCGCGGCCACTCGCTCCTCATATCCCGCGGCACAAAGCCCAGCCAGTTCATCGCCCGAGCGGTAAGGTGACGCCTTGCCCAGCAATGTTTTCAGGTCGGGAAACTTATAAACCCGGTTATGTATGTTGTGGCGGTACATTTCTTTATATCATTATTTCACTGGTCATTGGGTCATTTTTTTCAATCATTATGTCATTGGTTCATTATTCAAAAAGCGAACAAGCAAATGACTTAATGACTCAATGATTAATGACCTCCTCGTCCAAAGGTGCGCTCATCATATCTTCTGTTAACGCAACTTTATGCTTACCCATCGCTATAAAAATCAGCAATATAATCACTAATCCTCCTGCAAAAATGAGGCTCATATCCGGATTAAAATAAATTGTTGCTATTAAACACACCACACAAATAACCAACGCTACTGCCGGGAAAACCGGGTATACCGGCGCCAGGAACGGTCGGCTTAAGCGGGGCTCCTTTTTGCGTAATATGAAGAGGCTCGTCATGCTCATGATGTACATTACGACTGCACCAAGCACCGAGAGCATGATGATCTGATCCGTCTTAAACTTATAAATGAAGATGGAGCTTACCACACCACTTACAATAAGCGCCCAGTGAGGCGTTTTAAACCTGTGGTTAATATCGGATAGCATCCGGGGCAAATAACCGCTACGCGCCATAGCAAACACCTGCCTTGAGGAGGCAAGGATAATGCCATGCAACGACGCGATCAGCCCAAACAAACCTATACTGGCAAATATTTTGGTTAAACCGTTACCCTTACCCAATACTATCCCGATAGCCTCGGGCAAGGGGTAATCTAAATGGCTTAGCTTGCGCCAATCGGTCAATCCGCCGGTTATGATCATTACACCCAGCGCTAACACTACCAGCGTTATAATAGCCGATATATAGCCGCGGGGAATATTCCTTTTTGGGTTCTCCACTTCTTCGGCCACCATCGCAACACCTTCAATGGCCAGGTAAAACCAAACCGCAAAAGGCAGGGCCGCAAACACACCTGCCCAGCCAAAGGGCATAGGATTGGTGAGGTAGTTTACCATTTTAAAATGTGGCGATACAATACCAAGGTAAAGCAGCAGCTCAATTACGGCAAGTATGGTAATGAACACCGAAAACGTAGCCGATTCCTTTACCCCAAGCATATTTAAAAGGATAAAAAGAACATTAAAGCCCATGGCGGCCTCTGTTATAGGGATAGCCGGGTATAAAAAATGCAGGTAGCTTCCTAAAGAAACTGCTACAGCAGGCGTAGCTACCAGGAAATCAACAAGCGTAGCGTAACCGGCAACTAAGCCACCAAACGGCCCCATCGCACGATATGCATAAGCAAAAGCACCACCCGCATGAGGTATGGAAGCGGTGAGTTCGGTATAGCTAAAAATAAATGTAATATACATTAAGGTGATAACCAGGGTGGCTATCAGCAAACCTATGGTGCCGGATACGGCCCATCCCAAATTCCACCCAAAATATTCGCCCGAAATAACCAGCCCTACGGCTATAGCCCATAAATGGATAGGTTTTAAAACCCGTTTTAAATGTTCTGTAGATGTTTCTGCCATGCGCCGCCGTTATAAATAATATTTTATCGCCTTAAATTACTCAACAGGCAGGTTAAATCAAAATTACGGCACATTATAGAATTGTTAAGCTATACTTTTCCGAAAAATACAATAAGTTCCGGCGTCTTTTTTTTACAAAAAAGCTCATAAACTAAATTAAGAGACAAAACAACGATCGTTAGCAAGCAAAACAGCCGATAAAACTTAATCTATCGGCTGCAATTCTATTATAAAAAAAATTAATAGTTAACGATTCGGATATCACTCCCTATTTACACCATCAGCTTATCCTTCAAATACCCTATGCTGGCAGTTATACTGGCAAAGGCATCTTTTGGCATATCATGCTCTACAAAAAAGTGTTGCATACCGGCTGATTTTGCCGCCGCGAAAATCGGTTTAAAATCAATGGTACCACCTCCTACAGGTTGTATATTCTGTCGGCTTGCATCTAAATCTTTCACATGCCAAAGCGGGAAGCGACCGGGATGTTCCTTAAACATTTCTACCGGATTTTTACCGGCCTTAACAGCCCAGGCCAAATCAAGCTCCATTTTTACATTACCTGCATCTGTTTCGCTTAATAATAAGTCATAGGGTACTTTACCATCAACCGCGTGAAACTCCATATCGTGGTTATGATATGCAAACTGGATTCCGGCTTTTTTAGCAGCTTCTCCCGTTTTGTTCAGCACCTCAATAGTCGATTTTATTTCAGCAAGCGTAGCCGTAGGCGAATTGGCGCAAACCAGGTATTGAACGCCGCCATCAGCAACCTCGTCAATCACCTGCTGCATATTATCGCGCAGGTTCAATACAGGAGGCAATACCATCGGCTTACCATCTGCACCTGCAGGCATTTTTGCTCCCGGTGGCAGTTTAAACGGAGCACCAAGAACATGGTGCGAGGTCCAGCTCATGCCCAGGTCATTCACCATGGCTTTAAATTCTTTAGGCTTCATACCATAATAGCCGCCTTTTTTACTAAAGGCCGATTCTAATTCCTTGTATCCTATAGCTGCAATTTTGCTCAATGTGCCCTTTACATCTTCGTCAATAACGCCGAAAAAAGTAAACAACTGAAGTCCTACAGGATGATGCTCCATGTTACTCAAAAAACTTGCTGCTTTACCCGATAAGGCCATGCCGCCAAGCACCAATGCGCCGGTGCCTTTAATAAAATTTCTTCTGCTGTAAATCATGCTTGATAATGGTTAATAATTAACTGGTACAGTAAAGCTAATTAATTAATAATAAGCCAGGAAATTTATTGTGTCTTTTTTACACAATAGTTTTATATTAAAAGCTAAAAGCGCAATACTGAAAGTTTAAAGCCGATAAATAGGTGGAATCA
Source organism: uncultured Mucilaginibacter sp. (assembly GCA_966212355.1). Classification (GTDB taxonomy): domain Bacteria; phylum Bacteroidota; class Bacteroidia; order Sphingobacteriales; family Sphingobacteriaceae; genus Mucilaginibacter. The sequence continues at coordinate 506,832 of CBIHRB010000002.1, read as the reverse complement.
GTATTAGTTAATGTTATCTATAATCTTTGTTAATTAACTATCACGAGGTATTATTTAGTTAACAAGCTGACGGGTTGCAACAGAGGTGCAAAAGGTTTGTAGAAAATAAATTGATGAACGTTAAGTGTGCCAGAGGTACGCAACCATTATGAGGATTTAAGCCGTTAAGACTCTACTCACAAAATAATATTTTTAAAACGATCTTTGGGCGTTGCCTTCGGCCAGGCTATCCGCTCATACGCCTGCAGGCGTTGCGCTCAGGGCCGGTATCCGCTCATACCCCTAACGCATTCAAAATAAAAGCTTTACCTGTTGAATTGATCCTGATCAAACAATTCCAGGTAATTGATTGTACAACGCCGACGGTATAATGGTTTTTATTTCTGCAAATTCAGGTTATCGGGTTAACATTTATAATAAAATACAGGGTTGTGAGCTCTTACTCCAAATACAAACAATTGGCTATCAAGCCTGTCCAGCCCGTTTGATGGGCCGCACCCAGACCAAAACCGGTATCACCGTCAAAAAACTCGTAAAACAGCACATGATCTTTAAAATGCGGATCGGTTTGCAGTTTTGGATTTTTGCCGTAAACCGGTCGCTCACCATTTTCGTTTTTCATAAACAGTTTGGAAACCCGGGCATAAAGTTCGTTGGCTACCTCCTTCAGGTTCATAAAATTTCCAGATCCGGTTGGGCATTCTATTTTAAACTCATCGCCGTAAAACATATGAAACCGGTGCAAACTATCAATGATCAGGTAATTGATCGGCATCCAGATAGGACCGCGCCAGTTGCTGTTGCCACCAAATAAACCGCTGTCACTCTCGCCCGGCACATAGGATATGCCAAATTCAACTCCATTTACCGAAACGTGATAAGGATGTTTAAGGTGATATTTCGAAAGTGAACGGATCCCGTAGTCACTCAAAAACTCGTTTTCATCCAACATGTATTTGAGCAATGATTTCATCCTGTAACCACGCAACAAGCTAATCAGGTGTTTGCCATTGTTTCCTTTCTCGTTCCAGCGCGAAACCAGCGAGGCAAGGTCAGGGCGGTTTTCGGCAAACCATTTCATGCGGTCTTTAAACACCGGGCTTTCCGTAATATCTTTTTCATCCAATACCTCGGTAGCAAACAGCGGAATCAGCCCTACGATGCTCCGTACCCGCATTTTAACAGAACCATCATCAGGGAAACGGATCTGATCATAAAAAAAGCCATCGTCATCATCCCAAAGCCCTTCATTATTCTCACCCAGGTTTGACATGGCCCCTACAATATAAATAAAATGCTCAAAAAACTTGGAAGCAATATCAGCGTATGCTTTGTCGGTTTCGGTAAGCTCGGTGGCAATGCGAAGCAGGTTAAGCGAATACATGGCCATCCAACTGGTGCCATCGGCCTGTTCCAAATGCTGCCCGGATGGTAAATGCATATTACGATCGAAAACGCCGATATTATCCATGCCCAGGAAACCACCCTCAAAAATATTATTCCCAGATTGATCTTTGCGGTTAACCCACCAGGTAAAATTGAGCATCAGTTTATGAAAAACCCGCTCCAGAAAATAGGTATCCCCCTTACCGTTATTGTTTTCCTTATCGGTTTTATAAACGTTCCATACAGCCATGGCATGTACCGGAGGGTTAACATCACCAAAGTCCCATTCATAGGCCGGCAACTGGCCGTTAGGGTGCATATACCAATCGCGGGTAAGCAAAATCAACTGATTTTTGGCAAAGGCCATATCAATGGTTGCCAGCGGCAGGCAGTGAAAAGCAAGGTCCCAGGCGGCAAACCAGGGATATTCCCACTTATCTGGCATTGAAACAATATCGCGGGTATTAAGATGCGCCCACTTACTGTTTCGGGCTTTTTGCCTTTGTGCGGGCGGACGGGGCATCCCTTTATCGCCGCTAAGCCAATGGCGGATATCTGAATAGTAAAACTGCTTGTTCCATAACATACCCGCAAAAGCTTGCCGCTGAATAAGGCGGCGATCGGGGTTCATGGTAGCGCCATGAATATCGTTATAAAACTGGTCGGCCTCTGTTTGACGAACGGCAAAAACTTCGTCAAAATCCTCAAAACTATAATTTGCATCTTCAGACAGCCGCAAGCGTATGGTTACGCTTCGCCGCGCCGGGATATTCAAATCGTAATTTATAGCTGCTTTGGTGCCCATGTTTTTAGGATTTACCGTATCGGCACCATGAATAATATAATCGTTTATACCATCCTTATAATACTTTCGGCCATCGTCATAATTATAAAGTCTGCGCGAGTTGGTTTCGTTATCACAAAACAGGAGTTGAGCTTCCCCTTCGGTGTGCAGCCACATTTGCCCAAGATCTTTATGAAAAATGCTGATCACTTTATCCGATGAAGCACAAAGATCTGGTTTGCGCGAATCATATCCCCAAGCCCAGGTATTACGGAACCATAACGTAGGCATTGCATTAAGCGGCGCGTCCTCTTCACCTCGGTTATGAATAGTTATTTTAATGAGGATATCTTCCTGTGCACTTTTAACATATTCGGTAAAAACATCAAAGTATTCGTTACGATCAAAGATCCCCGTGTCCATGAGTTCAAACTCCGGATCCTGGCGGCCGCGTCGTTTGTTCTCATCAATCAGCCATTTGTACGGAAACTCGTTTTGCGGATATTTATACAACGCCTTCATGTATGAGTGCGTAGGCGTACTATCTAAATAATAGTACATCTCTTTTACGTCCTCACCATGGTTACCTTCGGGATTACTTAGCCCAAAATAGCGCTCTTTAATAATGGGGTCTTTTTTATTCCACAAGGCGATAGCAAAGCAAAGGTATTGCTGCCTGTCGCAAATGCCGGCTATGCCTTCCTCGCCCCAGCGGTAAGCTTTGCTGCGGGCCATATCATGGGTTATATAGTTCCAGGCATCACCATTTGCACTGTAATCCTCCCTCACGGTACCCCACTGCCTATCACTTACGTAAGGCCCCCACTTTTTCCAGCCTGTATCCTTTAACCTTGATTGTTCTGCATTCATAGTATAGATAACAATTACACTATCCCTAATTTAAGGTAAGTGTTTCGCAAAGTAGATTTAATTAGGTAAAAATACCGCAACGTACGATTTGTTTTTACTGTAATATGAAGAATAGGTGGGATTGGAGATTTAATTATTGATGTCTTATCTCTTTCCTGATCGAAGTTTAGCGATGGCGTAACTTCCTCCCCAATTAATTAAGCTTTCAGCTTAACTTGTTAATAAAGTTGAAGGCGTTAATGATGCTATATTTATCTTATAAGCTATATCCTGGAAGCAGAATGCTTACATCGTTTTAGGACGAAATTACGTCATCGCTAAAGTCGAGTAGTGTTCAACGGACGTGGCCTTTTCCGGAGAACAGCCCACTGCAAACTAAAAACAGCAAACTGATCAAGCCCAGGCCTTCCTCAAAAACCTCAGCCAGTTGCCATGCATCATATTTTGGATATCCGCATCGGTATAGCCGCGTTTTCTTAGCAGGTTGGGCACCTTTTGCAGATCGGCAATGGTTTCCAGATCATAAGGGCATTGTTCCCTGCCAAAAGCACCGTCAAGATCGGTACCCATACCTACATGCAGGGCATTACCGGCTATCTGGCAAATATGATCGATATGGTCAACCATAACTTCCATGTTGCAATTCATACCTTTTGGGGTAGATACACCCCTCACCCATCCGGGTACCATCATCCAGGCATCAAGGGCTGCGCCGATCACCGCACCGCGGTCGATAAGAGCTTTGATCATCTCATCGCTGTACTGGCGGTTATGATTTACAAGTGCCCGGCAATTGTTATGACTTGCCCAAACGTGCCCGTTAAAATGATCATGTGCTTCCCAAAAACTGTCGTCGCAGAGATGGGTAGCATCTAAAATAATATTCAGGCGCTCCATTTCTTTAAGCAGCTCATGTCCTTTGGGACCCATATAGCCGGTAGCATCGGTTCCCTGGGCATATCTGCCGGGGCCATAATGCGCCGGACCAACAGCCCGCAAGCCATAATTATAAGCCCGTTCCAAATGCTGAACGGTCACTATCGAATCGGCACCTTCCAAACTCAAAATATAACCAACAGGCTTTTTTTCTGCCGGAGTACCGTCATTCCAAAGTTCCAGGTGTTTTTCAAGCGATGGCAGATCGTTCACCTGTACCATTTCGCCGGCATCTTCCATGGCCTTGTACCAGGCCACTTGTCCCTGGGTTTGTGCCCAGGCCTGCTCTGACGAGTGCCAGCCCGGCAACGGGTTATCCGGCGCAACGTAACGACCTATCTGTGTGGCTACCACAAGGCCAATATTACCTTTACGTAATTCGGGCAGGGTAACAACCGCTTTGGCACGGTCCGGTTTATCGGTTAAGCCTTCTTCGCGTTGGTTTATTTCAGCAAGCGGGCGCGTAAGGTCGCGGTTCCACTCCAGGGCGTTCATGCTTAAATCTAAATGAGCATCTATAACAAACATGGCATCAGGGGTATTTAAATGGTAATTTTGCGGTCGCGGGCCTTGTTAAGCCACTCACCGCTGATGTTTTCGTTTTGGATAGTATAAACACGCTCGTACAACGCAACCGTAGGACAAACATGGTGCGGAATGCCGTAAAGCACATCGCCTATTTGATATTGATGATTATCGCCTGCCTCAACCACCAGATGTTCTTCGCTTTGGCTCACCGGGTAAAGTTCCGGCGCATTTAAAAAATAAATACGTCTGCTTAATTCATTCTCAGCCGATATCGACTTATGCCCCACATCCAGGCAAAGCTTTGTTGGGCCGGGCAGGGAGATCACCCGGGTAACAATTAATGCGGCAGGTAAAAAGTCCTGCTCAGGCATACCTATCTGATAACCTTTATCCCAATACACAAACGTACCCGGGCTGCATTCAACATAATTACGTTTAGCATGGATAGGAAAAGTTGGTGAGCCTCCTGCTACGATAACCGGCTCCGGATAACCTTTACTTTTTATTGTTTGCTGCAACTTAAGCACAGGATCGAACGCAAAATTACAGCGTTCGGCCCTTTTTTGCAGGTCTACATCATGAATGTGGCCATCATAAGCATGCAAACCTACAGGGTTAATACCCGGCAGTACGCCGCAATCCATATAAAGCTGAAGGGCTTCAAACCCCGGAGTTATACCTGTACGGTTCATGCCTACGTTCAAATCCAGGTATACATCGATATTGGCATTAAATCTTACCGCTTCGTCAGAGATCTCCTTTGCCGACGCGGAATTATCTACCAAACACGAAAAACGCGTGTGCGGATAAGCATGGATCAGCCTGATGAAACGGTGCAACTTAGGGCCCTGGGGTTGGTAAGCCAACAAAACATCAGGAGCCTTGCTCATGGCCAGCAGTTCGGCCTCGGCAATAGTGGCGCATTTGAACTTACTGATGCCGGCCTCCAGCAGCAAAACGGCAACCTCGGCATTTTTGTAGGTTTTAACATGCGGGCGCAAACGCTTAATATCATCAATCATGCCGGTAAGCATGGCAATATTTGTTTTAACCCTGTCGGGATAAACCACCAGTGCCGGCGTATCCAGCTTATCAAGATCCTGTATATTATACCAGTTGGGGGTCATGGGTTAAGTTGGAAGTCTTAAGTTCTAAGTCGTAAGTCAGGCAAAGTTTGTAGAGACGCAATTATGCGTCTCTACAAAAAATGACATCAAATTATTTTATTCTAATTCAAACAGAGCTTCAATCTCAACAGGGATATTATCAGGTAATGAGCCCATACCTACCGCGCTGCGTACGCCTATGCCGTTCTCCTCGCCCCAAATTTTGGCAAAAAGTTCGCTGGCGCCATTTATGATAAACGGGTGCTTTTCAAATTCGGGCGTGCAGTTAACCATGCCCAGCACCTTTATAACACGTTTTATCTTATTGAAACTGCCGATGTTGGCCTTAATGGTAGCAAGCATAGTTAAACCAACCTGTTGTGCAGCGAGTTTGCCGTTCTCCTGGCTTACTGTTTCACCAATGCGGCCAATAATCAGTGACGCATCATCCTGTACCGGACCATGGCCCGACAGGTATAAATATTTGCCATCAACTAAACATGGTTTATAAACGCCAAGTGGTTTTGGTGCAGGCGGCAGATTTAAACCCAACGCTGCAAAGTTTTCTTCGGGAGTGTTCATAAGCGTAAAACTATTGTTTTTCAGTAAAAAAGTATCATAAAAAATAATTTTACACGAATGCTGTCCGCTGGAGAGAATTTATTCGAATTACACGAATTACAGGTAATGCAACCTATTATTTAATGTGTTTATACTATTCGTATAATTCGATTCAATTAGAAAAATTAGTGCCAATAAAATAAAAAAGCCGGGGATCTCACTCCCGGCTTCACCAAATCAACTAAGTAGCATATATAATCTCAAAATTTAAATGACACTCCAAAATTGATAGCATAATCGGCAAATGCCGCGTCGCCGATAACGTATTTACCAGTTGCTATCGAGTTTTCTTTATCAGTAACACTTTGTGTACGGTCGCGTCTTAGAGCGATTGGTACGCTGGCAAAAACACTCACCTTTTTGAATGCATAACTCAGGGACGGCTCGGCCGAAATGATATACCCCGGGCGACGGAAGCCATTGCTTTTACCTACCAGGTCATGAACGGGGATCCCCTCAATACGGCCGCCAGCTGATATAGTGAACACATGCGCTATTGTATAATTAACACCTAAACGGGCCAGGTACTGGTCGGGCACACTTGAAATGGCTTCGTTAGCAAGCGTTGAGCTCAGGGTTTCGCGGTAAGTGCGGGTGCCGTTGGTATTGCGCGGATTGCTCATATAATACAAGTTGGTATACCCGCTAAAGCCACTGCCAAAACCCAGATAACCGTTTGCTTCGGCAATGATACCCAAGCCTCCATCACCTAACTGGATAGATTGATCAACAGGACGCTCGGAAGGGATGACATTGTAAAAATGTGATTTATAATTAAAATCGCCGGTAGGTAGCTTAATACCTAAACCAACCTGGATATTGCCTTTGGTTTTACGACTATCAAACAACCACCTGTTAACAACGATGCGCGCATCGCCAATACCCTGCGAGTATGAATAACGGCGCTCTTTACCGCCGTGCTCATATAAGGAAGAGCGGGTATTAACAAGATAAGGCACTCCAACAGATACTGACCAATATTGGTTAAAATTACGGGTAAGATTTAGATCAAAAGTATGCTGATGGTTGATCACCTCGTTACCTATTACCAGCCGCTGCTTCTGCTCGTCGCTGCCTTTAAAATGGCGAAACGATTTAAAATAACGCCATGAAGCGGTAAGCTCCCAACCTTTGTATGAAGTATCCTGCGTAGTATGTTCCATGTTACTGAACGGGCCATCGCCTTTAATGGCAACACAGCCTTGCGCGTGTACACCGGTATAGGTAAGCAACAGGCATAACATTGTACAAAAAAGAAACTGTAATGTATGTTTCATAATATATTATTTAAATGTAATTGCTATAAGCAACAGTTAAATAAAGCCGGGGACTCAATCCCGGCTTTAAAATCAACAAAACCAATTTTTTATTTAATTTTAAAAGTTATCCCCACGTTAATGGCATAATCGGCAAAAGCGGCATCGCCCTGGGCATAAACTCCTGTTAAGCTGGTTGTAATTTTATCAGGTACGCTTTGCGTACGGTCGCGTTTTAATGCTACAGGTACAAAGGCATAAATTGAAAATGATTTAACGCGGTAAGTAACACCGGGCTCGGCAGAGATGATATATCCCGGCCTGCGGAAACCGTTACTACCACCTACCAGGTCATGCACCGGCAGGCATTCGTAACGTACCCCGGCCGAAAAATCAAACTTGCTGACGCCGTAGCTTGCACCTCCGCGAATCATGACCTGGTCGGGCACGCTCATAATATCGCTGCCGTTGGCAACCGCTTTGGCACTTGGTGTACCGCCACGGGCTGATGATACACCATTTTGCTCCCTTGGACTGATGAGATAGTAAAACCCGCCGTATAGGCCAAACCTGTGAGTAAAATTGTAATAAGTATTGATTTCCGTGGTGATACCCGTACCACCATCACCCAACTGAATAGACTGATCAACAGGGCCAAGCGTTTTACCATCGTTGGCAGCGGTATGGTAAAAATAATCCTGGTAATTATAGTTTCCGGTTGGCAGCTTGATACCCAGGCCAACCTGTATATTGCCACGGCGGGCCTTTGCAGGGTTTAACAACCAGGCATAGGCAGTTAAGCGAACATCGCCCAAACCAAATGAATGTGTATTCAGTCGCTCTTTACCACCATGCTCATATAATGATGAGCGGCTGTTATCAACTATAGGTAAATCAACAGCAAACGACCACCGGTTATTGAATATGCGGGTTAAAGTAAGATCCTGTGTGTATGAATGGTTAATAACATTGGTTCCCAGCGCAATACGTTGTTTTTGTTCCTTGGTACCCACAAAGTGTTTGTAGGAGCGAAAGTAACGGTTATTGCTGTTTAACAACCAGCTGCCATTGTTGGAAACACTATCAGGATGTTCATCCATAGTGCATAAGCCGCCTGTGCTCCTAATAGCGACACAGCCTTGTGCATTTGCCTTGGCAAAGGTTGTAAATATGATGACCATTGTAACGCCAATAAATTTCAGTACCAGTTTTTTCATAGTGTTATTAAAAGTGTTTGTGTGCATTTGCAATTGTTTAGTTAATATGTGTACAAAGCAGGGTGATTTTTCACCCTGTTCAATAAGCTTTTTTATGTTTTGATGATTTAACTTGCTCTTAAATGTGATGTATGTTTAAAAGGCCAGAGAATATAACCAGCCGGTGCTTTTTTAACTGCAAGCCATAAGGCCAGCAGTACACCGTAGCTTCCGCCGCGTTCTATCCACTCAAACATTTCGTATTTTGGATAAAAGAGCTCACTGGATATTTTCCATATAATAAAAACGAGGAGTATATTTTTAAAAGGACGAATAAGCACTGTTAATGCGGCCAGCACTTCAAACAAGCCAACAAACTGAGCGGTCTTAGCCGGGTCGCCAAAACCAAGCGCATGGTATTGATTTAATAAACCTTGCTTTTGGATAAGATTAAGCCAGCCATGGCCTATTAGCAGCAAAAATGCAAATACCCTTAACCAGGTAATAACTTTAGCCAGGGTTTCGGCATTGATACTAACATTATCATCCATACGGGCAAGCCACTGTTTTTTACCTAAAGGGAACCACCCTCCCTGCACCAACAGCAAAGCAAACGGTGCACCGTAGTTGCCGGCACGTTCAATGAACTCGGCAAAAGGTTCGCCTGATAATGGGCGCATAGATGCTGTAGCCAGTCCCCAAACCACCAGCCATGCAGCTATGGCACGGGTTGGATAAACCAGCATCGAAACACCCATTAATATATCCACAGTACCTACGTAAGGCATCAGTGTATAGGCCATTTCTTTACCTATGCCGAAAACACCAAAGTAGTTACACCAGATTTGTTTGGTGATAATACCGAAGCAACCGTGCCCTATAAAGCACATAGCTACCGCGAGCCGAAGCGTGTGATATATTTTCTGATCGTTTGTTAAGCTGCGCATTGTTTATTCGTCCTCAATTCAACATCCTGTTATTTTGCGTCGGCGCCGTCGGTTTTACCCCTGTTAACCGCATATTGACCAACTTTATTGCCGGTTACCAAACCTACTTCGCAATCGCTCCGGTAGTGAATAGCTCCGTACAACCTCGACATAGCCGCCGCATGTGCCATATCTGTAAACTTAGTCCCCCTATCGGGCAGCAAATAAGTTAGTACAGTAGCCGCCGCGCCGCTGAAGTTAGAGTGACCTGATGTATAGGCCGGGAAATTTGGCACCCCTGTTAATGTTTTGATATTTGGGTTAGCTTGCGACGGGCGCTGGTTAAAGTAAAAATATTTAGTATCCCAACATACAATAGCGGCATCCATCTCGGCCATGTTCAACAAGGCAAAGTTACGTGCCCAGCGTATTTCGCTGTAGTTTTGTTTTACAAATTCATCGGCAGCAATAGCGTTCCAGTGACCTGTAGGCGTATAAGTACCGGCGCCATCGGCCCAGAAAGCAACCAACTCTTCATGATCGCGGCTATGGTCTTTACTAAATGACAATACTTCTTCTGTTTCTTTTTTAAATTCGGCCGAATTTGTTGCGTACGGAGCCGGAGGCCTGATTGCAGCTACAGTAGTCGAATCGAACAAGAAAGGCGTAACTTTTGAAAACAATGGCAGCATCGGCGGCCTTTTGGGGGTTTCCAGGCTCACCCAAAATTGCTCGCCTTTTGCAGCAGTGATGGTTTCAAAGTTTTTCCAGATAGCGGGAGAACCGCCGGCCTTGCCTGCACCGTCATTACGGGCGCGGGTAGCAAATATGGCAGCTACCTGCCTGCCTAACGATTCACCGGCTGCAAATTCGCCCCGGGTATTAGCTCCTGATGCCATCCTGTATAATCTTTCTTCATCAACCTTTTGTTGTATATAGGCTACATCCGCAGGAAATAATAACTTCATGATCTCGGATGTTGCACCCGATACTACCGCGTCCTCGCTCGGGTACGATGGCAGTTCGGATGCCGGGATCAGTGCTTTAACACCCGAATCATTTTTATACGGTGCCGTACGTTTATAAACGTTTTTGAAGTGCCATGCAGCTACCAGCGCATCATATTGTGCAGCACTTACATAGGCGTAGGCACGTGCAGCGTAAGGCGGGTTCGAAAACGGAAACTCAGGATAATTAAAAGGATTGGCCGAGTTTGGTGCCGGGTAAGTACCATCAGGGTTTTGGTATGGCGGTATATTATGTTTGGCCACCAGTTCGCGCAAGATCTCATTCCATCTCAATACAGAGCCCGCGCTCCAATATTGGATCTTTGACTGCTGATCGCTGGTCAGGTTTTTCTGTAATCCTTTGATCTCGTTCAGATCTGCCACATAGGCCGGCGATGTAACAGCATCAGGCGCGGCCACATTCAACACGCTAAAATCTTTAACCAGCACGGGGTTCCAGGTATCGGCAGTAAGGTCCAGGTTTGAGGGTTTAAGCGCCGGGTATAATGAAGTGCGGTCTAAAATATCTTTCCGGCACGAACTAAATGTTGCCGCAGCCAACGCTGTAATTGTAAATATATTGAGTATAGTTTTTTTCATTTCATTGATCATTGATTGTCCAACCGCTAATTACTTCTCCTTTTTGGTGCTAAACACATAGTATACACCAGCAAACCCCGACCGGGTTTGGCCTACATTCCGTCCGTTTAAAACATAGTTACCGCCCGCAGTAAACTCAAGCCCGCTGATAGACTGGAAACTGTATTTCAATATTAAACCAACAGCGGTGCTATTCATGCGGTTACTCGGAAAAGGCATATCATTTTTACGGATATCAAAGCCGCTTGTGCTTGTAATTTTAGTAAATGTAGCTTCGGCATTAAACTTAAGGCTGCGGTAACCGCTGCTAAACATAAAGTTGGTAGCATTTGGTAACTGCACCTCATTGGTGTAATGCATTTCGGTAGTGTAGTATGAATTTCTATCGATAGTAATATTATCGCGGCGAATGTACTGACCTGAGCCTGCCACAAAGAATCTGCCTGTTTGATAGTTAAGCAACGCACGGAGCGCTACACTTTTACTATGTAAACCTACAGAGAGGGGTAAATAATCGGCCTCATAATTGGCTAAAGGCAAACTACCTGTAGCAATTGCATGAACGCTGAATAAACCGCGGCCTATCTCTTCTTTTACGGCCATCCATTTAAATGAAACCATGAGGTCCTGAAATGACTTTTCGCCTCTTAAAGTACCGGCCGAAGCTTTAGTAGTTACATAAGGCACCATGAATAGCAGGTTGATCCGGTTTGAAAGACCATAATTACCACCCAGGCTGTAAACATTTGTGCTCACGGTGCCCAAATTTGGATTGTCCCGTTTAAAAGTACCTTCCCAGTAATGGTCCCAACTCCCATGGGTGTATACTGCGGCAGCACAAAAATAATTTTTAGGGATCATCAATGCGTCAGCATCGGTTTGGGCTTTGGCACATTGTGCAACAGCCATTAAAAAAGAAACTACAATACAACATCTGTAAAAATACAGCGACATAAATTTCATTACGTTTAAATAAAGGGTATAAAAAAATGGTAAAACAAAAGCCGGATCAACATTATCAACTGAAATCGCTTAACCACCGATTTGTTGATAATCCATCAGCATTAAGGAGTATGATCAAAGCCGTAAACGAAAGTATTGTACCTAAATCCAGCAGCACAAGTGATGCGCCGGTTCAAACAGCAAAATGATAAAAACGGTTTGTATCCCTAAAATACAGGCACACAAATCAATTTAACTCATAATTTACAGGCAATAATCAGCAGGCAGAGTTTGGCGGTTTGCCGGGAGACTCGATGAAGGGTGAATTTACATGGTAGGCTATAGGGCGTGGTTTTACCTTTAATGTCCTTCCGTAAGATAAGAATTGGTAATGCATAACCTGGAAGCTGTATTCGCCCCCGGCGTTTATCTTTTTTTGCGATGAATCATGCCCCTTTTTACTTAGGGGCACATCGCTTATTTCTTTGGCAATAATGAGGTTTGCATTAACCAAACGGGTTTTAACACTATTGGCTATACAAATAAATGACATAGTATCCTGTGTAACTTTATATCGCAGGTAGTTATAGTATACCCCTTTTAGCTGCAATTGCCCCTGATCACGGACATAACCATTCCAACTGTGGATTTTTGGAAGATGTACGGGGATCTTGATCTCAACAAGCTTGGTAGCGTCAACCTTATTTTCATAGATCTGCTTAACAATTTGAACTTCGGACCGGTGAATAAAATACTCAAATACTAAACTATATCCGCCTAAATTGAACAGATGTACGTTTAATAAGAGTATCGCTATAAGCCTTTTCACCAAAAGAAATTTTGTCAGGGTATATAATTGCCAGTAAATATATGTAACAATATTGTCAAAACAAATAAAAAGTAAAATTGTATCAATCACAATTACAAGCCCGCCTGATTAGTATTTTGCCAATTTACATTAGATATATTTGCGGGTATTAACGTAAACTATGAATCTGATAACCCAACCCTGGCCCTGGTATGTAGCTGGCCCGCTGATAGGCCTTGTTGTACCTGCCCTCCTTATTATCGGGAGTAAAACTTTTGGTATCTCATCGTCACTCAGGCACATTTGCGCGGCGTGTATGCCGGCCAATATTTCGTTTTTTAAGTACGACTGGAAAAAAGAAAGCTGGAACCTATTTTTTGTTGCCGGCATCGTTTTGGGCGGGTTCATAGCCGCGCAATTTTTATCAGCTAATCACCCGGTTGATATTAATCCGCAAACCCACACTGTGCTACAGCAGCAGGGTATTAGAGATTTTAATGGTTTACTACCAAAGGATGTTTTCAGTTTTGATCAACTCCTCACTTTAAGAGGTTTTATTTTTATGGTGATCGGTGGCTTTTTGGTAGGCTTTGGCACCAGGTATGCGGGCGGCTGCACATCGGGACATGCCATTATGGGGATCTCCAACCTACAATGGCCATCCCTTGTGGCTACCTGCTGTTTTATGGCAGGCGGCTTTATCATGACCTGGTTTATTTTACCCTACCTATTACATTTATAATATGCGCAACATCAAATACCTGTTTGCAGGCCTCCTTTTTGGCATAGTACTGGTAAAATCGGAGGTGATCTCCTGGTTCAGGATCCAGGAAATGTTCAGGCTGCAATCGTTTCATATGTATGGTATCATTGGCAGCGCTATTATTGTAGGGATGATCTCTGTTTTTATCATTAAACGTTTTAAGATCAAAACCCTTACCGGCGATACCATTGTTATTCCCGACAAAAAATTCAACTGGGGCAATGTATTTGGCGGGCTGATATTTGGTTTAGGCTGGGCAATTACAGGAGCCTGCCCCGGTCCGCTGTTTGCACAGATTGGAACTGGCTTTTTGGTTGCTTCGGTTACGCTTTTAAGCGCTATTTTGGGGACATGGGTTTATGGCTTGCTCAGAGAAAAATTACCACATTAAATTAATTTCATGCAACGGCGCGAAGCAGCAAAGTATTTACAAGCCTTTAAATATCACTTCATGATCCAACGAAAAAAGATCCCGGTTTCAAATATTTTCAGCATCCTTATTATGGCATTGGCGTTGCTGGTAATTTTTAACCCCAATGCAAAAGGCTATCTGATCAGGGGCCTCATGTCGCTGGGTTTTTTCCAGCCCGATCCCGGGGGGTACGCTAAGCATCACGAAAACTTTGCCAATGTACCGGATATCCAGTTTAAAGATGCAACTGGGAACAGCATATCGTTAAGTACCTTAAAATCTAAAGTGGTATTTATAAACTACTGGGCTACCTGGTGCCCTCCCTGCATCGCAGAAATGCCTAAAGTAAATGAACTCTACAAAAAATTCAGGAACGATCCAAAAGTAGCCTTTCTTTTGGTTGATGTAGATAACGATCTGCCTAAAGCCAAAGCTTTTATGCTTAAAAACAGGTACGACTTACCTTTATATATACAAGAGAGTAATGTACCCGGCACTTTATTAGATGGAACTATCCCTACTACCCTCGTGTTTGATAAAGAGGGCAAGCTTATTTATAAACACTCCGGCGCGGCAGATTATAACAGTAAGGACTTTGAAGAGTTTATTAAGAACCTTGATTAGCTTGATTAAAGGATTTCATGATAATCTGAGTCTCGCAGGTTAACCGCTGGCTTTGTTTCCAGCCTGCTTATAATTCAAGAAAATCCTCCAATCCTATTAATCACGGTTCTTTTTTTATTGTTCTTTTAACACTTATTAGCAAAATTTTTCTTTTCTTTACTGCACAATCAGTTAAATCCTAAGTTTCAATGAAAAAGAACCCGTTTTTACAACTCGGCGTTATCGCTTTGTCTTTATTGAGCTCGGCATCCTTCGGGCAAACAGGTACACTTAATATCAGTACCGATTCAAAAACAACCATTAGCAAGCACATTTACGGCCAGTTTGCCGAGCACCTCGGTCATGGCATTTATGGAGGTTTCTGGGTTGATAAAACCCTCCCTGTAAAAAAGCAGGACCGCATCAGGCTTGATATTGTTGATGCCCTTAAAAAGATAAAAATCCCTAACCTGCGCTGGCCCGGCGGGTGCTTTGCCGACGAGTATCACTGGCGCGATGGCATCGGCCCTGCAACTGCACGCCCGCGTATGGTAAATACCAACTGGGGTGGTATTACCGAAGATAACAGCTTTGGCACACATGAGTTCCTGGAACTTTGCGACTTGTTGGGCTGTGAGCCTTATATAGCAGGTAACGTAGGGAGCGGTACGGTTGATGAAATGTCGAAGTGGATTGAATACTTAAACTCAAACAGCAGCAGTACTGTAGTACAACTGCGTAAAAAGAACGGACACCCGGCCCCCTACAAAGTAACTTATTGGGGTGTTGGCAATGAGAGCTGGGGATGTGGCGGCAATATGACACCTGAATATTATGCCGACCTGTTTAAACGCTATGCATCATTTGCCAAGGATTACCCAGGTGCTAAACTGAAAAAAATAGCCAGCGGACCAAACTCTGATGATTACCGTTGGACAGAAGTTTGTATGAAAAACATCTCGAGCGGTATGATGGCAGGTTTATCGTTGCATTATTATACCATACCAACAGGTAATTGGGGCAAAAAAGGTTCGGCAACTAACTTTGACGAAAAAGAATACTTCAGCACTATGGTAAACTGCCTTAAAATGGAGGAGTTGGTTACCAAACATTCGGCCATTATGGACAAATATGACCCGGAAAAAAAGGTGGCCCTTGTTGTTGATGAGTGGGGCGTTTGGACTGATCCTGAACCAGGAACAAACCCAGGTTTTCTTTATCAACAAAACAGCTTGCGCGATGCTTTAATAGCGGGCACAACGCTAAACATATTCAATAACCACAGCGACCGCGTAAAAATGGCTGCACTTGCCCAAACCATCAATGTACTGCAGGCATTGATATTAACTGATAAAGAAAAAATGGTGCTTACCCCTACTTACCACGTGTTTGATATGTATAAGGTGCACCAGGATGCCAAATACCTGCCCATTAAGTTGAGCGTACCTGATTATGAAGTTGACGGCAAAAAAATTGAAGCTGTAAATGCATCTGCTTCGCAGGATGCGGCCGGCAAGGTACACATCTCATTAGTTAACCTTGATCCGCATAATGCCATTACCATTACAACCGGCCTTAGCGATGTAAAATGGCAAACCGTTAGCGGCCAGGTACTAACCTCGGCTAAGTTAACTGATGTTAATACATTTAAAGATGCCGATAAAATCCACCTGAACGCTTTTACGGGTGCTAAAAAAGACGGTGACAAATTGGTAGTAAATCTGCCTGCAAAATCAATCGTAACACTCGAATTGAAATAAAATCCTTTCCCCTAAATACAAAAGAGGCCGCATCAAATACAAATGATGCGGTCTTTTTTATTACATATAAAGCAATTGAACAAACACGAATAATCAACCTATTAGTTTTAAGGTTTACGGATTCTGCTTTTAACTTTATAATAGCTCACGGTTTTTTCTTAAAGTTTGAGGGCAGAGGCTTTTCAGACTAAATGTCAAAAACCTTTGAAAGCTTTTGACACAGCCCATCATGATCATATAATTAAATCAAAAAAAAACCACCTGCTATTTCTAACAGGTGGATGGGGATATAAATTAAAACAATAAACTCTTAAGCCAAATTGCGCCCGGCATTTACAATACCGTAAACCGTACGGATCACCAGCTTGTTATAAACATCATTAAGCTCAGTATCCTTTTCATAATTGATACATTGCAGGGCGTAGTGCTGAATGATCACCAGCGGCAATACTATTTTTTCGCGAATAGCAATAGAACGGCGCTCAACCGGGTATTCTTCCATCAGTACGGTGCTGCCGGTTAGTTCAAGAAGCATTTCGCGGGTAAGAATAAACTCATCGCGAAGCATTTTCCAGAAGGCGCCAAATTTTTCATCCTGTTCCAGGTACGCTGTAACCCTGAAGTCCGACTTCGACATCGACATCATACAGTTATCGAGCATAGTTTTAAAGAAACCTGATGTTTGATAAAGCTCTTTAATCTCGTCCCAGCCGCCGGTTTCTTTAACCTGTTTAAGTGCTGTCCCCACACCATAAAAACCGGGGATGCTTTGCTTTAACTGGCTCCATGAAGTTACAAAGCTGATGGCCCTAAGATCTTCCAGTTTTAATTGGGCCCCTGCATTACGCTTGGTTGGGCGGCTGCTGATATTAATCCTCGACAATAATTTCAGCGGACTGAATTTTTCAAGGTATTCAACAAACAGCGGATGTGCGCGCAGATCGATAAACAGCTTGTAGCTCACGTCGGCCATTTGCTGAATGAGTTCCTTGTGACGGTTATCCAGCAGATCGTTACGGTTGGGGTGCAATGCTGAAATAATACCTGCATTGATCAGTTGCTCCATATTAAATTGGGCCGTTTCAACCGAACCATATTGCGAACTAACGGTTTGCCCCTGTATAGTTAACTGGATATGCTCGTTAGCAATCTCTTTACCCATCGACGCGTAGAAACGGTGTGTTTTACCACCACCGCGGGCAGGCGGTCCTCCCCTGCCATCAAAAAAAGCCAGTTGGATGCCGTATTTGCGGGCCATCGCTGTAAGCTCAACTTTAGCTTTATATATTGACCAGTTAGCCATCAGGTAACCGCCATCCTTAGTACTATCCGAAAAGCCAAGCATAATAGTTTGCTGGCTACTTCTGTTTTTCAGGTGCTCAGCGTAGAATGGATGGGTATATAATTGCTCCATGATGCCTGCAGCATGTTCCAGATCGTTCACGGTTTCAAACAGCGGCATAAAATCAATACTTAAGCTGTCTTTTTTCCACCCGCTCCATAAAAACAGGTTAATCAACTGCAGAATATCCGAAGCGCGCTGACAGTTACTGATGATAAAGCGCTGGCAGGCCCTTTCACCATTACCCTGTTGAATTTGCTTAACCAACCTGATAGTATCCAGTGTATCGTGTATCATAGCATCTTTTTCCTCTTTAGGGCAAACAAAATCGGCCTCTTTAAAAGTGATGCTCTTTATTTTATCTTCCTCGCTTAGTTCCGAATAACCTTCTGCTACACCTGTGTCAATATTTTTGGTTCCGTAATCAAACACCTTACGTAAAATACGGCTGTCCTGCCTGATATCAAGTGTTGCAAAATAGCATCCAAAAAGGCGTACCTTCTGGATCATATCCTCAACAATATTCACGAACAAACCATCGTGGTCGCGAAGGATAACTTCTTTTATAGAAAGCAGCAGCTCCAATAGTTCGCCTTGAAGATCAACCGGGGTTAACTGTTCATTAGCGTTTTTATAAAACAGCGTTTCCAGTTTAGTCATGGCCCCCTCAACACCACGGAAAGTAATTCGGCGTTTAAGTACCCTGAAATCCCGGTAGTAACACCTGAACAGGCGCTGCCTTAAAAAGCTGGCAACTTCTTTAGTGGTTTGGGTTGTTACGTTAGGGTTACCATCACGGTCGCCACCAGGCCAAAAACCAAGTTCCAGTATCTGACGGCTTGCAGCGTCGATATCAAACTCCTCTTCCAGTTTTGACTGGATCCCAGATACGGCATGATAAAATATATTTTCCAGGAACCAGGAAAGGCTGATAGCCTCATCAACAGGTGTCGGCGATGTTTTATTAAAGAATGGCGTTTTACCTAATTGCTGCAGCAATACATCAATATTATTGATATCGTTGGTTTTTACAGCTTCAATTAAATCCGTCATGATGCCAAGCACCGTACCGGGATAAAACTGCGTAGGGTGAGCAGTAAGCACCAGGCGTAACGAAAAATCTTTTAATTTTTCACTGATATCCTGGCGGCTTTCATCACTGATGGCTGCATGCTGCAATAAGCTTTGCAGGGTACCACTGTCATCAAATTTACCTATTTTATTAAAAGAAGAATCTTCAATGGCATCAAATAAAACCACCTGCCGTTCAATGTACTGAATAAACCTGAACATGCGGTTGATCTGCTCGCGATGATCGATATCCGGTACATACTTTTCAAAAAACGACTCGATAATATCTGTCGGCGAATCATGGGTGATAGCGCCTTTCTCACAATGTGAACTAAAAAACGGTAACAAGATTCCTGTATCCTTTACCTGGTAAAACGGAAGTGTTTGAAACAAACTGTTATATAACTCAAATCGGGTAACAACCTCGTTATTAAAGGCTGCTTCTCTTTGGCTGAGTTTTAACGTTGGCGACATAGTAAAAAATTAAATTGAGGTAAAATTGATTGGTTTAGCTTTTGGCCTTTTCCGGGGGGTGAATTTACTGATCTTTAATTTAATTTCATCAAAAAGTAAATATTTATTAACACAAATCTTCAATTAATGCCATTTTTATCAAAAACAGATACATAAATTAAAATTATGTAAATTTGAAACGTCATTTTAGGCCAATAAATTATATTTAATAAAAACAGGCCGAACAAACAAAATTGCTTATAATAGTTCTGTTATTTACAAAGCTACTGTTACCATGTCTATAAACATCAGGGAGATAAAAAGTTTCTTTTACAGTCAATATTTTTCTGATGGGATCCGCATTTGTATAGGCATTTTATTGCCCTCACTGCTCCTAATGCAGTTTGATAAATTTGATCTGGGCCTTACACTTTCACTGGGCGCATTGTGTATCTGCGTCATAGACACTCCCGGCCCGGTATCGCACAAGCGTAATGCTATGGCGGCCGGCAACCTGTGTTTGTTTTTGGTTGCCGCTATTACCGGTTTTGCCCGGCTCAATGTATTTACCCTTGGCTTCGAGATCACCTTCTTCGCTTTTTTGTTTTCCATGTTTACGGTTTATGGCAACAGGGCAGCATCCGTAGGTACTTCATCATTATTGATCATGATCTTTATGATGGATAAGGCATTGGCAGCTCCCGAAGTATTGAGCTACAGTGCAACTATCTTAGCGGGAGGTGTTTGGTATATGATCTTCAGCTTGTTGTTTTTCGGTATCCGCCCTTACCGCGCGGCACAGCAGGCCCTTGGCGAAAATGTTACCGATATAGCGCGCTTTCTACGCATCAAAGCCGATTTTTATTTGTCAGATACCGATATCGACGAAAACTACCGCAAGCTGGTTTCCAAACAAATTCAGGTGAGCCAGCACCAGGATGCTGTGCGCGAACTGCTTTTTAAAAGCCGCATCATGGCCCGCGAATCAACGGCACCAAGCAGGATTCTGGTACTTACCTTTGTGGACCTGGTTGATATTTACGAGCAGATCATGGCCACGCATTATGATTACAACCACATTCGTGAAAAATTTAAAGACACTGGTGTACTTACCGAAATAGCCCGCATTATCCATAACATGGCCGATGAGCTTGATGATATAGCCTACATTATATTATCAAACACTCGTCGCCGCCATCTCACTGATTTTAATATCGAGCTGGAAAAACTAAAAATAAAAATTGACTCCATCGGCAAAAGCAACCAGGAAACCAGCAATCTGGTACTTAAAAAGGTGCTGGTAAACCTGCGTTCACTTAGCGAAGGGATCAATAATATTTATAAGTACTACAGTTCAAAAGCCGCCGAATCATTAAACGAGCCCAAGGGCGATGTAGAGTATTCGGCTTTTGTTACCCACCAGGATTTTGCACCGCATATTTTCTTCGACAACTTTACGCTGGCGTCCGGCGCATTCAAACATGCCCTGCGTGTAGCATTGGTATGTTTGGTAGGCTTTATCACCGCTAAATTGGTATCATTAGGCCATCACAGCTATTGGGTACTGCTTACCATCATTGTAATATTAAAGCCGGGGTTTAGTCTTTCAAAACAGCGTAACTACCAGCGTTTAATAGGCACCATTGGCGGAGGTGTTATAGGTATAGCCATACTTACATTCATCCCTAATCTTACGGCGCAATTTATTTTCCTGGTAATATTTATGATGGGCGCATACAGTTTTCAACGGCTTAATTATGTAGTGAGTGTAATTTTTATGACCCCGTACGTACTTATCCTGTTCAAGTTTTTAGGCGTGGGATTGCTCAATGTAGCGCAGGAAAGGATCATCGATACTGTTATTGGCTCAACCATTGCCCTGGTGGCCAGCTACCTCATTTTCCCAACCTGGGAGTTTGAACAGATCCAGGAAACCCTTCGCGACGTTATTGTAGCTAATATCAACTATCTCGTAACTATTGCCGAAAGCATTTCGGGTAAAATGATCAGCATTACCACTTATAAGCTGGCGCGCAAAGAGGTATACGTAAAATCGGCCAACCTTTCGGCCGCATTTGAGCGCATGACATCTGAGCCTAAAAGCAAGCAGCGCAAAATAAAGGAGGTGCATAAATTCGTGGTGCTTAATCATATCCTTTCATCATATATAGCCACCATAGCATCGGCACAAAGCAAAAAGGAAATCCCGGTTGCACACCCTGAAGCCATGAAGCTCATCAAAAAAAGTATAACCGTATTGAACGAAACCGGCCAAAAACTGCATGCTCAAAATATTGAATTTAATATAGGCAAAATCCTCCCTGTTAACCCGGAAGCCCAGAAGCCTGTAGCCCAGGCCGAAGATGCTTTGTTGAAAGAACAATTGGGCTTTATCAATAAGATCAGCTACGATATAGCTAAGATTACCGATAGTATCCTCATTGAACCATGATTTTTAGGATTTAAGGATGGATAAGATTTGCTTTATTGGGCAATCTTCCTGATTCAAAAAATCCTGTTAATCTTTTAATCCTAAGAATCAAGGTTCAGATAATATGTTTAAACCTATAAATTAAAATATTTCTAAATACAAAAAATACCCGTTTATGGGGATAGGTTCATAATGATTTTTCCCTACTTTAGCCATTGATGATATCTGTTGTTTCAAAACTACCCCAAACCGGAACCACCATATTCACCATTATGTCGGCCCTGGCCAACGAATTGGGTGCTATAAATCTGTCGCAGGGTTTTCCTGACTACAATTGTTCGCCCGAGCTGATAGAGCTTGTAAATAAAGCCATGAAAGAAGGGCATAATCAATACGCGCCCATGGCCGGGGTAATGGTTTTAAGAGAGCGTATTGCCGAAAAAACCGAAAAACTTTACGGCGCAGTTTATAACCCCGAAACGGAGATCACTATTACTGCCGGCGGTACACAGGCCATATTTACGGCTATAAGCGCTGTAATTCACCCCAACGATGAGGTGATCATATTTGAACCTGCTTTTGACTGCTATGCCCCTGCCATAAAACTAATGGGCGGCGTTGTAAAATCGCTTGCCCTTGAGCCGCCTAATTACCGCATTGCATGGGACATGGTTAAGCGGCTTATCAACCAAAAAACAAAAATGATCATCCTTAACTCGCCTCATAACCCAACGGCAACTATTTTGCATAAGGAGGATATTGACGAGTTGAGCGCACTGGTAAAAAACCAGGACATCCTGATCCTTAGCGATGAAGTATATGAACACCTGATCTATGATGGCGAAACCCACCACAGCATGGCCCGCTATCCTGATCTGCAGCAGCGCAGTTTCATCGTAGCATCGTTTGGCAAGCCTTTTCATGCCACTGGCTGGAAGGTGGGCTATTGCATGGCGCCTGCTTATTTGATGAATGAGTTCAGGAAAATTCACCAGTTTTTGGTATTTGCGGTAAACACTCCTATTCAATATGCCATTGCTGAACATTTAAAAAATGAAGAAACTTATCTCGGCCTGGCCGAATTTTTCAGGGAAAAACGCGACTACTTTAGAAAAGGCCTTGAACAAACCCGTTTTAAGCTTTTGCCGTGTTCAGGATCGTACTTTCAGTCAGTAAGTTACCGCGCTATTACCGACGAAAAAGATGCCGACTTTTCTATCCGTGTGGCAAAGGAGTTTGGGGTGGCATCCATACCTGTTTCGGCCTTTTACAGCAAGGGGATTGATCACCATGTGTTAAGGTTTTGTTTCGCCAAAAGACAAGAAACTTTAGATAAAGCCGTTGATAGGTTAATTCGAGTTTAATTTTTGGTTAATGATCTATAGTTCATGGATCATAGCCAGATCATAAGTTTGATTTTGGATCGTGGTCCATAATTCAAGGATCATAGCCAAATTGTATAAGTTTTATCTGTATGGATCAATCAATCATCATGCATTTTTTGCGATGAAGCATGATCCATCAACTATGAACCGAATATTATGGAAAATCTAAAAATTACCGTTTTTCAAGGTTACCTTTTTTGGGAAAATACCGATAAAAATCTTCAGAATATTACGCTCAGGCTATCGGGAGGGATCCGCGAAAAAACAGATCTTATCATACTGCCCGAGATGTTCAGTACCGGCTTTACCATGAACGCTGCCGAATTGGCAGAGCCTATGAATGGCAAAACCATGCAATGGATGGAAAAAATAGCCAAACAATATGATTGTGTGATAACCGGGACCATTATTATTAAAGAGGGCGGCAATTACTACAACCGGTTAATCTGGATGCGTCCTGACGGCAGCCATGAACATTACGACAAACGTCACCTCTTTGCGCTTGGCAACGAGCATAGTACCTACACTGCAGGCACCAAAAAACTTTTTGTAGAACTAAACGGCTGGAAAATTTGCCCGGTGATCTGTTACGACCTGCGTTTCCCGGTGTGGCTGCGCAACATTGAAGAAAACCCTTACGATCTGCTCATTGTAGTAGCCAACTGGCCCGAGCGTCGTGCTGCGCACTGGCGTACCCTGATACCTGCGCGAGCGGTTGAAAACCAGTCGTACGTGATAGCAGTTAACCGCGTAGGCCACGATGGAAACGAGGTTTATCACAGCGGCGATTCCACCTGTATCGATCCTAACGGTAAGGTAGTTTACTATAAACGTGATGAAGAAGACCTTTACACTTTCAGTATCATAGGTGATGAGGTTGAAAAAGTGCGCCGTGCGCTTCCCTTTTTAAAAGATGCAGATGATTTTGAAATCAATATCTGAACCGGGATTTGGGGCGATTTTTAGGATTAACCGGATTTTCTTATTGTCACGCCCTGAAAAAAATTTACGATTTTGATCGATAATCCTATAGGCGATTGGCAATCTGATTGAAAATGAAATCCGGTTAATCCACAGAATCTCATAAATCCAGGTTCAGACAAAATTAAGGTTCCTCTACCATTAGTTTTTCCTTCACTTCATACAAAATTCATAACCGTTTCGAAATTTTGTACTGTAGAATTGAAGAAGGAACATGCGTACTATAAAATCCCTGCTATTTATATCCCCACTGTTTTTTAGTTTATTAACCCAAAAGGCCGAAGCTCAGACAGATACATTAAAGATCAATTTCCAGGATGCTGAAAAGCAATTCATTGAAAATAACCTTAGCCTGCTTGCCCAAAAGTATAATGTTGACGCCTCGAAAGCGCTCATCCAACAAGCTAAACTTTGGGATAACCCGGTTTTAAGCACCGATCAGAACATTCATGACGGTAGCACCAATAAATTTTTTAACCACTCAAACGGAGGCGGGCAAGTATTTGTCCAGTTAAACCAGGTGTTTGCCACTGCCGGCAAACGCGGCAAACAGGTAAAAGTAGCCGAAGACGATGCTAAAGTTCAGGAAGCCGCCTTTAATGACTTGATGCGTAACCTGCGTTATAATCTGCAGCTTGATTTTAGCCAGTTGGGCTCCTTGAATGCACAGCAATTAGTTTATCAAAACGAAATTAAATCAGCCACTGAACTGGTTAATGCTATTCAAAAATCATTTGATGTAGGTAATACCTCCATGAAGGACCTCATCCGCCTGAAAGCTCTATTGTTCGGTTTGCAAAATGACATGGTTGAAAATAACCGCCAGATCAATGATCTGCAAACAGAGCTTAAAACATTGCTGCAAACAAAGGAAACCACATTTGTACAGCCTGTTATAAATGATAAGCCGGTAGAAACCGTAGATCTTGATGTGCAGTCGCTTATCAGCCAGGCCATGACCAACAGGCCCGATTATTTATCGAACCAGTATCAATTAAATTCGGCTACCCATAATCTTGCTTATCAAAAAGCCCTTGCCGTGCCTGACGTAACTTTAGGTGTATCATACGATCAAAACAGTAGTTATGCCCGTCATTACTATGGCTTACAAATTGGTTTCCCGATACCGTTGTTTAACCGCAACCAGGGCAATATCAAGTCGGCACAATACAATATCAAAAGCCAGGAGAGCACCCTGAAACAAAATGAATTCCAGCTTAAAAACGATGTAGTTGCTGCTGTTAATCAATATAAGCTAAACGTGCAGTTGTTCTCAACCCAGCAAATCGCCTTTAATGAGCAGTACGACAAACTGTTTGGCGCAATGCTCAAGAGTTTCCAACAGCGCCAGATAAGCCTTGTGGAGTTTGTAGACTTTTTTGACACCTATAAGGACACCAAATTAAAAATATTGCAACAGCAATTCAACCTGCAAAAAGCAATTGCCGACCTCAATTTTGCTGTTGGTACGACCGTAATAAAATCCTGACTAAACTTTTAAGACTTACTATGATGAAAAGAGAAACGCTGTTTTCCGGCATCTCAGCTTTGCTACTACTTGCCGCTTGCAAAGGCAAGACACCTCCTGCTGTTGAAAACAAACAGGTAACTGTTAGTGATTCGATGGCTAAAATTATCACAATCGATACTGCCAGGATCGCTACCATAAAAAATGAGCTTACTCTTTCGGGCGAGGTATCATATGATGACAACACCGTTGTTAAAGTATTCCCTTTTTCAAGCGGGCAGGTGTTAGATGTAAAAGTTTCGCTGGGCGATAAAGTGAGCAAAGGCCAAACTCTCGCCATCGTACGCAGTGCCGACGTTGCAGGTAATTATACCGACCTTAGCTCGTCAAAATCCGACCTTGCTATTTACAAACGTCAGCTTGAACAGGCCGAATACCTCTACAAAAACGGCATCTCAAGCGAGCGCGATTATACCGAGGCTAAAGAAAATTTCAACAAAGCCGAAGCCGCCTACAACAAAGTAAAAGAGCAGATTGCAATCAACGGCGGCGGTAATACCAGCCCCGGCGGTACATTGGTGATCAAAGCGCCTGAAAGTGGTTTCGTGGTCGAAAAAAATATTACAGCAGGCGGCTATATCCGTCCGGATAATAATAACAGCATGTTCACCATTTCCAACATGAAAGATGTTTGGATTTGGGCAAACGTGTTTGAATCAGACATTAGCCGTGTTAAAGTTGGTTATACCGCGAAGGTTACCACTATCGCTTATCCGGATAAGGTATTTACCGGCAAGGTTGATGCAGTGAGCTCTGTACTCGATCCGGACAACAAGGTATTGAAAATCAAAATAGTACTACCTAACGATGGCATGCTGCTTAAGCCGGAGATGTTCACCAGTGTGGTAATAGCCAACAGCGAAAAAGCGCAGTCGGTTGCTATACCGGCTAAAGCCGTTGTTTATGACAATAGCAAAAACTTTGTAGTGGTTTATAACAGTAAAGACGATTTGAAGGTGCGCCAGGTAGCGGTTATCAAAACCGTTGAAGACACCACCTATATATCATCAGGTTTGCAAGCCGGTGATAAGATCATCTCAAAAAACCAACTGCTTTTTTATGATGCCCTTGCCGGCAATAACTAACAGGTGGATAAACCAAAAATTGCCGGGTTTTAAAACCAGGCATTTACGTTTTTAAAATACAAAGACAACAATGAACAAGTTCATCAAAAATATTATATACTTCTCGCTCAGGCACCGTTACTTTGTGTTTTTTATGACACTGGTATTGGTAGCTTTGGGTGTGTGGAGCTATACCAACACCCCTATCGAGACTTTTCCCGACGTTACCAATACACAGATCATTATTATAGCCCAATGGCCGGGCCGCAGTGCCGAAGAGATGGAAAAAATGGTTACCATACCAATGGAAACCGTTTTAAACTCGGTGCAAAAAAAGGCTAACCTCCGTACCACATCATCTTTTGGTTTATCATACATCCGTATTATTTTTGATGATGATGTTGATGATGCGTTTGCCCGGCAACAGGTATTAAGCCGCTTGGGCAACGCTGATTTGCCCGATGGTGTTAAACCCGAGGTTGAACCGCCTTACGGCCCAACAGGTGAAATTTTCCGTTACACCCTAAAAAGCCACACCAAATCTTTACATGACCTTACCGCCATACAGGATTGGGTGCTTGACCGCCAGTTTAAATCAATCCCCGGCGTAGCTGATGTGAACAGCTTTGGCGGCGAGGAAAAAACTTATGAAGTGAGTGTAAACCCTTCGCTGTTACAAAAATACGGTCTTACCTCGCTTGATGTTTACACGGCCCTTAACCGTAGTAACATTAACGTAGGTGGTGATATCATCGAAAAAAACGACCAGGCTTATGTAGTACGTGGTATTGGCTTAATCAATAATATCGAAGAAATTCAGAATATAATTATCAAAAACGTTAATAACGTTCCGATTCTGGCCCGTGATATTGCCGAGATTAAAGAGGGTGGTTTACCGCGTTTAGGCCAGGTGGGCCGGGATAAAAATAACGACGTTATTGAAGGTATTGTGGTAATGCGTAAAGGTGAAAACCCTGCCGAGGTATTAAAGCTCATTAACCAGAAAGTTGTCGACCTCAACAAAAGCGTGTTACCTGCCGATGTAAAGATCTCCACCTTTTATGATCGTACCAACCTGATGGATTTTTGTACCGAAACGGTGATTCATAATTTATGCGAGGGTATTATCCTGGTAACCGTTATCGTATTCCTGTTTATGGCCGATTGGCGCACAACGCTCATTGTTGCTATCATTATACCGCTGGCATTATTGTTTGCTTTCATCTGTTTACGATTAAAGGGAATGAGCGCCAACCTGCTCTCTATGGGTGCAGTCGACTTTGGTATCATAATAGATGGCGCGGTGGTGATGGTTGAGGGGATCTTTGTGGCGCTTGATCACAGGGCTAAGGAAGTGGGCATGCAAAAATTCAACGGGCTCGCCAAGCTGGGCCTGTTTAAGAATGTGGGTGCTGAGATGGGTAAAGCGATCTTCTTCTCCAAGCTTATCATCCTTACCTGTTTGGTACCAATTTTCGCATTCCAAAAGGTTGAAGGTAAAATGTTCTCTCCGCTGGCTTACACTTTGGGTTTTGCTTTGCTTGGCGCGTTGATCTTTACCCTTACGCTGGTGCCTGCCCTATCAAGTATCCTACTTAACAAAAATGTAAGGGAGAAGCATAACCCGGTAGTGATATTCTTTGAAAACGGTATCCGCCGCATGTTCAGTTATACTTACCGTAACCAAAAGCTAAGTCTCATTGTGGCAATAGCCTTTATGTCGGTTACCTTCTTTTCGGCTAAATTTTTAGGATCGGAATTCCTTCCGCAGCTTAACGAGGGGGCTCTTTGGGTAACCGCGCAGCTGCCAATGAGTACCTCGCTGGAAAGTTCGGTTAAGGTAACTGATAAAATGAGGCAGATCCTTTCAACCTTCCCCGAGGTGAAACAAACCCTGTCGCAGGTTGGCCGTACCAACGATGGTACCGACCCGAAAGGTTTCTTTAACGTGCAGATCCAGGTTGACCTCCTGCCTAAAAAAGAATGGAAACGCAGCATCAGCCAGGAAGAGCTAATAGCCGAAATGGATAAAAAGCTGAGCCAGTTTCCGGGTATTGTATTTAACTATTCGCAGCCTATTATCGATAACGTAGCTGAGGCTGTTGCAGGTGTACCTGCATCTATGGCAGTAAAAATATTCGGGCCCGATTTCCAGGTGCTTGATCAGAAGGCCGACTCGGTAATGGCCGTGCTCAAGAAGATCCATGGTGTTGAAGACCTTGGTATTTTACGAAACCTTGGTCAGCCGGAGTTCCGCATCGAGCTTGATCAGCGCAAGATGGCACTTTACGGCGTATCAACTGCCGACGCCAACTCGGTAATTGAGATGGCTATAGGCGGTAAAGCGGCCTCGCAGCTTTATGAAGGCGAACGTAAATTTGATATCCGGATCCGTTATCAAAAACAATTCAGGGATACCCAAGGCAAAATTGAAAACCTGATGGTACCTACATTAAACGGTTCAAAAATTGCGATTAAGGAAATCTCGAAGATCACCACGCTAACCGGTCCGGCGTTTATTTACCGCGACAACAACATGCGATATATCGCCGTAAAATTCTCGGTACGTGGCCGCGACTTAGGTAGCACCATAGCCGAAGCGCAGGAAAAAGTAGGTGCTGCCGTAAAATTGGATCAGGGATATTCATTTACCTGGAACGGTGAATTTGAAAACCAGATCAGGGCATCAAATACTTTAGCACACGTAGTACCTGTATGTTTACTGGTGATATTCCTGATCCTGTTCATCACCTTCGGTAATGCCAAAGATGCTGTGTTGGTTATCCTGAACGTGCCGTTTGCGTTAATAGGCGGTATTTTAGCATTACATATTACTAATACAAACTTTAGTATATCAGCAGGTATTGGTTTTATTGCCTTGTTTGGTGTTTGTATCCAGAATGGTGTGATCCTGATCTCAGTGTTTAAGAAAAACATTGAAGAAAAAATGCACCTTGATGAGGCCATTATGCAAGGCGTGATATCACGTGTGCGCCCGGTAGTGATGACCGCGCTGATGGCTGCCATTGGTTTAATGCCGGCAGCGGTTTCTACAGGTATCGGTTCTGAAACACAAAAACCATTAGCTATAGTAGTAATTGGTGGTCTGGTAACTTCTACCATTTTAACCTTGCTGATATTGCCAATTATCTACGCTATTGTTTACCGTTTAATTCACCGTCGTGAAAACCGTAAGCTACTGAAAAAAGTAGGCATGATAAAGGGATAAGATTAGGGCACCAATTAGTTCTTATCATAAAAAAACAAGTCGTCATTGCGAGTACCGAAGCAATCCCCTACTTACCAGAGCCGCTCTGCATAGTTTGGGATTGCTTCGTTCCTCGCAATGACGTTTTAGGGCTGAGCCATCTTCACCCGGTTACTATTCATTGCTTTCAGATAAACAACAAAATAGTGACCGTTACGATTAGCAAATATTCGTGGTAATTAATGTAATTTGTGCACACTCAAATCATATAATTGGTTTTAAATAATATGTCATTGATCAAACCTGTATTCCGCTCTGCTTTGCCGGTCGCCCTGTTGCTTGTTCTGCCTTTTTTATCATCGGCACAAAAGAAAAAAGAGAAGGAAAAAGACTACGCCCAACTGGTTGATCCATTTATAGGTACAGGCGGACATGGGCATACTTATCCCGGTGCAGTGAGGCCTTTCGGCATGGTACAGCTTAGTGCGGATACCCGGTTGGAGGGTTGGGATGGCTGTTCCGGTTATCATTATACCGATAGCCTGGTATATGGTTTCTCGCACACGCACCTGAGCGGTACCGGTGTCCCTGATTACTGTGATGTATTGTTTATGCCAACCACCGGCGATCCTAAATTTAAAAACACCGATTATCGGTCGCACTTCAGCAAAAAGAATGAGAGTGCCACACCAGGTTATTATAAAACACTGCTCGATAAATATAATATTGGCGTTGAGCTAACTGCAACTACCCGTGCAGGTATGCATCGCTACACTTACCCATCAACCGACAAGGCAAATATCATTATCGATCTGCAGCATCGTGATGAGGTGCTTGATTCATGGATTGAGGTGGTGAATGATCATGAAGTACGAGGATTCCGCATGTCAAAATCATGGGCTGATAAGCAACAGGTTTATTTTTTTGCTAAGTTTTCGAAGCCTTTTAAAACTTACGGTATTGCTTTAAATAACGAGGTACAAAATGGCCAAAGCAAAGCACAGGGCAAGAATATAAAGTTGTTTTTGCAGTTTGATAATCCCGGCGAAGTGATCAGTAAGGTGGGTATCTCCTCGGTAAGCACCGAAGGTGCTTTAAAAAACCTGGATGCAGAAATACCCGATTTCGACTTTAAAAAAATTCAGAAAGATGCCAAAATAGCCTGGAACCATGAATTGAATAAGATTCAGGTAGAGGGTGGCGCACCGGCCCCGGCAACCCAAACCCAACCGGTAGGCGGAACCAGCCCATACAGTTATACTCCTCCTGCTAAAAAAGTGGTGCAGCCCGATTATGCCAAAATCAAACAAACCATATTTTATACTGCCTTGTATCACAGCATGGTTGCTCCCAATATTTACAGTGATGTGGATGGGCAATACCGTGGCATGGATCAACAGGTACATACAGCTCAGGGATTTGATTATTACACCGTGTTTTCCTTATGGGATACCTACCGGGCCGAAAACCCGCTGCTTACGCTGATAGACCGCAAGCGTACGCTCGATTTTGTCAAAAGCTTTATGGCGATGTATGATGAGGGCGGTTTACTACCGATATGGCCGCTTGCGAGTACCGAAACTTACTGCATGATCGGCAATCATTCTATCCCGGTTATTGTGGATGCTTACGCGAAGGGCATTCGTGATTTTGATGCCGAGAAAGCTTTCACCGCCATGAAAGCCGCCGTAAACCGTAACCAGTTTGGGTTGGATAATTACCGAAAAAACGGAGCTGTTCTATCAGACGAAGAAGATGCGTCCGTGTCTAAAACATTGGAGTATGCTTATGACGATTGGTGTATAGCCCAAATGGCAAAAATGCTCAATAAAACCGCCGATTATACCCAATACATTCAGCGGGCACAATACTGGAAAAACGTCTTCAACAACCAGAATACTTTTATGCAAGCCCGTGCCAACGGCGGCTGGCTGGAGCCTTTCGATCCTGCAGAGATCAACGGCAATTACACAGAAGGTAATTCATGGCAATACTCGTTTCTGGTACCGCACGATGTAGAAACCCTGATTGACAAAATGGGCGGCAAACAGGCATTTGAAAATAAGCTCGATGAATTGTTTAGCACCCAATCAAAACTTAGCGGCAGGGATATTCCTGACGTAAGCGGATTGATAGGCCAATACGCCCATGGCAACGAACCAAGTCACCACATGGCATACTTGTACAATTTTACCGACTCGCCGGATAAAACCCAGTTTTACGTGAGCCGAATTTTGCGCGAAGAATACAGCAACAAACCTGATGGTTTAGCCGGTAATGAGGACTGCGGGCAAATGTCGGCCTGGTATGTGATGAGCTCGTTGGGAATTTACAATATTGCACCCGGCCAGCAGGATTTTCAGATCGGGATCCCGCAGTTTGATAAGGCAGTGATCAATTTGGAGAACGGCAAAAAGTTCAATATCATTAACCCGGGCGCCGGTATTACCCGAAGTAATATCTACCTGCAGGGCATGAACCTTGATAAAAAGGTTTATAGCAAGCTTTTTATCAACTACGATGATATTACCAAAGGCGGTGATTTTGAAGTGTTTACCGGCAGGTTGGCTAACAGGATCTTTACCCAGGATCTGGAAAAACCAGTTTCAAAGATTACTGATAACCTTATCGTACCTAATCCTTACATTATATCGCCCGCCAGGTCATTCAAGCAGCCGTTCAGCATCCAGATCAAAGATCAGGATACTGATGCAAAAATCTATTACACGCTCGATGGCTCGGCTCCTACAGCATCGTCAACACCTTATACGCAGCCAATTACTATCAGCGATAATATCACGGTAAAAGCCATTGCCATAAAAGATGGCAAAAGCAGTTTTATTGACGAAGCAAGTTTTATTAAACTACGTAACGACACCAAACTAACCATAATCAATAAATACCTGCCTAATTATGCAGCAAAAGGCGACGAATCACTGATTGATGGCCAGCATGGTACTACCAACTGGCGTTTAGGTAATTGGCAGGGCTACCAGGGAAAGGATTTTATAGCCATTATTGATATGAGCGCCGTTAAACCCATCAAACAAATTAGCATCAGTACCTTGCAGGATAGCCGCGCCTGGATCGTGTTCCCTAAATATGTACAGTTCTGGACATCAAATGATGGCAAAACTTACAAACTGGCGACCACCGTTAACACCAAAGTTGATATTAAAGATACCAACGTGCAAACGCAGGAATTTACCGCGCCGTTAAACACCAGTGCCCGTTATATTAAACTGATAGCCAAGCAATACGGACCGCTACCCGACTGGCATGAGAACAAAGGCAGTCAATCTTACATTTTTGCTGATGAAATAACAGTAGAGTAATGATTTGCTGTGCAGATTTCAGGTATGTGGATGAATAAAGTTCGCTATGGGCAATCATTTAAAAATGAATAAAACTATTTCATTTTTAAATGGTTAGCTGTATACAAAAAACTTTACCACACATGGAAAATTACAAACCTACCTCTGACGACGGTAAGACCGCCGGCATCATCAGTTATTTTACGCTTATTGGATGGCTTATTGCCTACTTTGCATTGTACACTAATAATAAAACGCCGCTGGCTGCCTACCAGATGAGACAAACATTATTGTTTCATCTCGTTTCAATCGTAATTTCATGGCTTGCCGGTTTTATTATAGGCATGGCCTTTGTAACATCAGGAATATTCATAGGTGCGTCAATCCTCTGGATTATACGCCTGGGCTTACTGGTTATTTGGATCATCGGTTTAATTGGCGCAATTAACGGCGAAAGAAAACCAATGCCCCTTATAGGCGAGCCCGCACAAAATATGTTTTCGGGCATTTAAGATTCAGAATGCCATCTCAGACTTACGAAGTTTTTGAAACTTCGTAAGTCTTAATATTTCCGTTATTGGTTTTCTAACAAATGTTTAGCCTCCTGTAGTTTTTCCATTTCGTCTTTAGGCAAAACAGGGAATTCCAGCTTCAAGTTTTTCAAGGTATCCCTGATTATAGTTGATATCGCGATGCGCGTAAACCATTTCTTATCAGCCGGGATAACATACCAGGGGCAATTATCTGTAGCGGTTTCATTAATAGCTTTTTCATAAGCTTTCATATACTCATCCCAATGCTCCCGTTCCGCAATATCGCCGGCCTGGAACTTCCAATTTTTTTTGGGGTTATCTATTCGCTTTAAAAACCGCTTCTTTTGCTCCTGTTTTGAAACGTTAAGGAAAAATTTGATCACAACAGTGCCGCTGTTACAGATATGCTTTTCAAAATTACGGATGCTCTCATACCGTTGTTCCCAAAACTGCTTGTCAATATCTTTTACCTGCTTTATCGTGGGGTTATTTTCCTTTAAAACAAGTTCGGGATGGACTTTAACGACAAGCACATTTTCATAGTGCGACCTGTTATGGATACCAATACGCCCTCTTTCGGGCAGGGCTTTGTAATGCCGCCACAAAAAGTCGTGATCATAGTCTTCTGAACTGGGTTGTTTAAAGCTATACACCTGGCAGCCCTGAGGATTTATGCCCGACATGGTGTGCGCTATAGCGCTGTCTTTCCCGGCAGCATCCATCGCCTGAAAAATAATAAGCAATGAATAACTATTTGAGGCATAAAGTTGTGCCTCCAATTTAGAAGTTTCAGCTATCAGTTCATCCAAAACAGACCCGGCATCTTCTTTTTCGTAACCATCACTAAATGCAGGATCATAATCACTCAGCGAAAATTTGCTATTACTTGGTACTTTAAATTGCTCTGTTAAACTTTTCATATAAATAGATATCCATACAAAGTACAAAAACCACATTAAAGTTTAGCAACTTGATTTCAAATACACGCTGCAACCTTCAACAGGCGATTTTTCATATCCAAACAGCTTTTGATTTATTAATTGTGTACTTTGCACATCATAAATATGTATTATGCCAGTGTTAACCTAAAATTTACCTGTCTATTTTACGTTGTTTATATTTGTTAAACTGCACTATGATATAGTGTCATAATTTTACATTTTTACCCAATGTTCAGACGTATACGCAACCGGTTTCTGAGATATTTTGTCATATTCATTTACTTCGTAATTATTTTCTTTTGTTCTATTGAGCTTAACTTCCTTTGGCTTTTCGGATACTCACCTGACATGCAGGATATTAAAAGCCCGGTACTTTCGGTAGGATCGGAAGTTTACACTGCCGATGGTAAACTTATAGGCCAGTATTACAAGGAGAACCGCTCACCAATTGAATTTAAAGAAATCTCCCCCAACCTTATAAACGCCCTTGTGGCAACTGAGGATGTGCGGTTTTACAGTCATGGCGGCGTAGATTTTTACTCCTTTTTTACCAGTGTGCTCTCGACAGCCAAAGGCGACCGCCGCGGCGGCAGCACCGTAACCCAGCAGTTGGCTAAAAACCTTTTTGAAACACGTAAAAAGAAATCACAGGGCGTCATTAAGCACATCCCGGTGCTGCGCACTATTGTTTATAAATGCAAGGAATGGCTTACCGCTTTTAAAATTGAGCACGTTTACAGCAAGCAGCAGATATTGACGTTGTACTTCAATACTGTGCCGTTCGGCAATAATTCATATGGTATTAAAACAGCATCGCTAAAATATTTTAATAAACAGCCCGGCACCTTAAATCCTGCCGAATCAGCCTTACTTATCGGCATGCTGAAAGCTACATCGAGCTATAACCCCATTAAAAATCCGCAGCGTGCTACCGAAAGGCGCAATATTGTGTTAGGACAGATGGAGAAATATAAGTACCTCAGTGCTGACCAGTATAAAAGTAACGTCGCATTGCCACTCGGGCTCGACCTGAGTTATGTTGAAGACGACTCCCACGGCGATTCGTACCTGCGCCGCGCTGTTGAAAAATGGCTGGACAAATGGTGTAAGGAAAATGATTATAACCTTTACGAGGATGGCCTGAAGATCTACACCACCATCGACTCAAAGATGCAGCAATATGCCGAAGAAGCAGTTACCGAAAAAATGAAGATGCTGCAAAAACGCTTCTATAATCTTTGGGGGAACAAAAATCCGTGGCGCGATTCAAAAGGCGTTGAGATCAAAGATTTCATCCTCAAAAACGAACAAAGGCTCCCTATTTACAAGCTACTTGAAAAAAAATACGGCGGTGATACGATTAAGATCCAGGATTACTTTAAAACGAAAAAACGGATGACCGTGTTTACCTGGCACGGAGAACAGGACACTACTTTTTCTACTATAGATTCTATAAAATATTACGCTAAGATCCTGAACACCGGTATGATGACACTGGAGCCATCAACCGGTAAAATAAAAGTTTGGATTGGCGGTATCGATCATCGTTTCTTTAATTACGATCACGTAAACCAAAGCCGCAGACAGGCAGGCTCCACCTTTAAGCCATTTGCCTATTTAACAGCGCTTGATAATGGCTTTACCCCCTGCGATAAGTTTACCGACAAACCAGTATCCATCAAGTACAAAGACAACGGCGAGGACAAAGTTTGGGAGCCTAACAATGCCGACTTCCATTTCTCCTATCGTGAAATGTCACTGCGCTGGGCTATGGGTAAATCTGTCAATTCCATTACAGCACAGCTAACCGAAAAAGTGGGCTGGGATAAAATTGTGGAATATGCTCACCGCTGCGGCATCGAAAGCCCTTTAAAGTCCGTTCCATCGGTATCATTGGGTTCAAATGATGTTTCGGTTTATGAAATGGTTAGGGCTTATAGCACCTTTCTTAACAAGGGTGAAAAATTGGATCCGTTACTGGTCACTAAAATCACTGATCAGCAAGGCAATGTGATACAGGAGTTTAAGCTTAAAACAGAGAAAGTACTAAGCGAGGAAACTGCCTGGCTGATGCTTTACATGTTCCGCGGGGGGATGGAAGAACCCGGTGGTACCTCACAGGCGCTGTGGGAATACAACGGCCTTTGGAAAAAAGACAACCAGATAGGCGGCAAAACCGGTACATCATCTGATTATGTAGATGGCTGGTATATGGGTATCACCAAAGATCTGGTGACAGGCATTTGGGTTGGTGCTGATGACCGCTCAGTACACTTTACCACATCCGAAACCGGCGAAGGCTCACATACGGCGTTACCTATCTTCGGCAGGTTTATGGAAAAAGTATATGCCGATCAATCGTTAGGATATACTTATGGACCATTCCCAAAACCATGGACCAAGATCACCAAAACTTATAATTGCCCATCGCCGCATATTGAAGAAGATACAACCTCAACAGATAGCATAAGCAACCCTATTGATACAACAGGCGTAACACCTGTACAGGAAAACAATCCGGAAAACCCGGAAAGCACGCCGCCTAATAACCAGCGATAAACAGGTAGAGGCGTTTTTTTCATACTGTGAAGAGAAAATGAATAAGGTTGTTTTTGGGGTTAAGAACAACCTTATTTTATTAAATTAGCCATATCTATTTAGTTAAATAATATATGAATAAAGTTTACTCACTTTTCAATAGAGTTAAAAAGCACACCATTATTTTCATTTGTTTTGTTGGCTCGCTGTTGATAAGCATCAATGCCAGGGCGCAATATTTTGGCCAAAACAAGGTAAGGTACAAAAACCTTAAGTTTAACGTTTATAAAACTCCTCACTTCGAGATTTACTATTACCTAAAAAATGACAGCATGGTAAAACGCTTTGCCCAGGAAAGCGAGCTTTGGTACACTCTGCACCAACAGGTTTTCAAGGATACATTTAAGCATGCCAACCCAATAATCTTATATGCCAACCACCCCGATTTTCAGCAAACCACGGCCATAGATGGCGAGATTGGCGTAGGTACCGGCGGTGTTACCGAAGGCCTTAAAAACCGCGTGGTAATGCCGGTGATGGAAACGAATCAAACTACGAGGCACGTTATTGGCCATGAGTTGGTGCATGCTTTTCAATACCGGCTATTGATGGGCCATGATTCATCCGAATATGAAAACATAAACAACATTCCACTTTGGATGATAGAGGGTATGGCCGAATACCTGTCCTTAGGTAAGAAGGACAGCTATACAGCCATGTGGATGCGTGACGCGTATTTGAACCATGATATTCCTACCATTCGCGATCTTACCGAAAGCAGCAAATACTTCCCTTATCGTTATGGCGAAGCATTCTGGTCGTTCATCGGTTCAACTTACGGCGACACGGTAATAGTACCCTTCTTCAAAAACGCGGCTAAATTTGGTTTAGAGTATGGCATCAGACGTACGTTTGGTTATGATGACCGTACCCTTTCCCGCCTTTGGAAAAACGCTATCGAGGCTACCTATAAACCTTTTTTAAAGGATACCACTCAAACACCTAAAGGCATCAAACTGGTTGACAGTAAAAACGGCGGTGACCTTGTGGTTGCCCCATCCGTTAGTCCCGATGGTAAATATGTTGCCTTTCTATCGGCCAAAAGTTTATTCAGTATTGATCTTTATTTGGCCGATGCTAAATCGGGGCGCATATTACGAAAACTCACGAGTAAGGTATCCAACACCCATATTGATGAGTTTAACTTCATCGAATCGGCAGGTGCATGGTCGCCCGATGGAACTAAATTTGCATTTAGTGTATTTAGCAAAGGGCGTAACAGGCTCGATGTAGTTGACCTGAAAAGCGGCAATGTAATTGACGATATTTCGATGGAGCAGGTAGGTCAGTTCAGTAACGTTTCATGGTCGCCCAATGGCAAGGATATTGTTTTCCAGGGATTGGTTGAAGGGCAGGGCGATTTGTATTCCTATAACTTCGATACCAAAAAGATCACACAGCTTACTAACGATAAGTTTTCTGATTACCAGCCAAGCTATTCTCCGGATGGTAAAAAGATCATCTTTTCAAGCGACAGGACAACGTACGACCAAAGCTTGGAACAGGATATCCCTTTCAACCTCGCCGAGCTTGATCTGGCAACAGGAAAAGTAACCGATATCAAGATCTTTAATGGTGCCAACAACCTGAACCCGCAATATTCGGCTGATGGCAAGCAGATCTACTTCCTGTCAAACCGTGATGGCTTCCGTAACCTTTACCGCTATACTATCGCGTCAGGTCAGATAGAACAAATGACCAACCTGTTTACCGGCATCTCTGGCATTACAGAATATTCACCGGCATTAAGTATTTCCAATCACGATGACGTGGTTTACTCTTACTATCGCGCGCAAAAATATTCTATCTATAACGCCAAAGCGTCCGACTTTACCCCTGTTGTTGTGCAGTCGGGTGAAGTTAACTTTGCAGCAGGCACTCTGCCGCCAAACCGCTCTGTTGGTGTAGACCTGATCAACTCTAACCTGAACAACTTTTTGGCCTACCGTAAAATCCCGACCGATTCGGTTAAGGCTATTCCATTTCGTTCCAAGTTTAAGCTTGATTACCTTGCAGGCAGCGGCATTGGTGTTGGCGTAAGTAATTTTTACGGCACAAGCCTTTCAAGCGGAATCCAGGGCGTATTCAGTGATATTTTGGGCCGTAACCAGATCTTTGCCGCGGCATCGGTAAACGGGCAAATCTATGATTCGGGCGCTGCCGTAACCTACGTAAACCAAACCGGCCGTTGGAACCTTGGTGTGGGCGTTTCTCACATCCCTTACCAGTTCGGCTTCAATACAACCACCTACCCCGTAAGGAATGTGGGCGGTAAAAATCAGACCGTTTATTCTGATAACATTGACATTATCCGCAATTTTGAGGATGCAGGCAGGGTGTTCACCTCCTACCCAATATCAAGAACAACCCGTTTTGAAGTAAGCGGGGCTGCTTCGCACAACTATTACCGCGTTGACCGCTACAGCGATTACTACCTTATTGATACTGCGGTAGTAAATGGCAAGCAGCAAATCGGCATAGGCAATTATATCACATCCGACAGGAAAAAAATCCCTAACGAAGAAGAGTCTGCAACCCTTAATCAAAATTACGGTTCCACTTATTTCTATAACTTAAAATCATATTCCATTTTAACGCTTTCAACCGCGCTAATCGGTGACAACTCTTTTTTTGGTGTTACAGCACCGTTAAATGGTTTCAGGTACAGGCTGGAAGCCGGTTATAATTTTGGCACCTATAAGTTCTTTGCACCAACAATTGATGTAAGGAAATACGTACGTACCGCGCCGGTAACCTTTGCGGCCAGGTTCTTTGCTACAGGCCGTTTCGGCGATGATAAAGGGCTTTATCCATTATTTGTGGGTTATCCTTTTTATATCAGGGGATACGAAGGGCAAACATTTTATAATAATGGTAAGGCTACAACCAACGGTTTCACTATCGATCAGTTATCAGGCAGCCGTTTAGCTGTATTTAACTTTGAGGTGCGTTTGCCGTTTACCGGTCCCGAAAAATTGGCTGCTATTAAATCCAAATTCCTGTTTACCGATCTTAACTTGTTTTTCGATGCAGGTTTAGCCTGGAACGCAGGTGATCATATTTATTTCGAGAAAGATCCGCCGGTGATTGGTCAGCAGAATTTTATAAATTCTGATGGCACTACTACAACACAAAACATTTACGGCCGGGTACCGGCATTAAGTGCCGGTATTTCTTTACGAATAAACGTTTTCGGCGCATTTATTTTAGAGCCTTATCTGGCTGTTCCCTTTAACCGCAGCGATGTTAAAAAACCATTGTTTGGTTTAGGTTTTACACCAGGCTGGTAATACGTGATATTACTTACTATGATACTAAAACAGAAAAGCGGCTATGCGGCCGCTTTTCTGTTTTATATTGCATAACAATAAG
The DNA here is from genome assembly GCA_966212355.1 of uncultured Mucilaginibacter sp. GTDB lineage: Bacteria > Bacteroidota > Bacteroidia > Sphingobacteriales > Sphingobacteriaceae > Mucilaginibacter. Next base: position 466,107 of record CBIHRB010000002.1, on the reverse strand, counting down.
CTATGACAATAAAAGATGAGCTGTTTCCATCCATTTTTTAATCAACGCGACCCTATCTTTTAAAAACTTCGGGCCGAAAAAGAGGTTTGACCAGTCATCAAAGTTTTCATATTGAAACCCAAGATAAAATACCCAAAAGCCAAAACCTAAATATGGAATAGCATTAATTTCTTCATCTGATAAAGCACGGCCTTTTCGGTAATTTGTGATGAAGGTTTTGAATGCATCGCGTCCCTGTTGTTCTGTAATTTTTCCGTGGGTAACCTCCGTAAAATAATGGATAAAAAACGAGGTAATATCGTAAGCTAATAGCCCTTTCCCTGCAAAATCAAAATCAAAAAAGTGATCTCACCAGCCTCATCGAAATGAAAATTTTTCGGAAGAAAATCAAAATGGCAATAGCCATAGCTAAAACTTCCGTCAAATTGATTATACCTCTCAATTACTTCAGTGGCAGTTTGCTTTAGATAGGCATAATCACCTTCCAATCCTTCAAATGCAGGCTCAAGTATTTTAAGTGGATTAACGATAACAGTTTCTATTGAGTACTCGTGACGATGACAGTTAAGCTCAATTGCAGATGTAATATTATGAATGGCGGCCATCTCCCTGCCCACGGTTTCGAGCTGCTGATCATTCATAGCATAAACAACGCCGCCTTGTGCCCATGAAAATAACACGCCATAACGAATCCCTTCGGCAGCATTGAAAACCTGCAACATTTCGCCATTTATATCTGGAATTGGCCTTGACACTTTGGCTCCTTTTTCAAACAGGATAGTTAATAGCTCTACCTCACCCTTGATCTCTTCCAGCTTACGATGAGCGTCACGGTAAATTTTGAAAATGTATTCTTCAGTCGCGTTTTCTAAAACATAGGTATCGCTCACATTACGGATCAGTAACCTGCAGGTAGTATTGCTTAAACCATAACTTTCCTGAAGTTTTATATTCAGTGCTTTTGAGGATAAGCTTGAGTATTGCGTAGGGAAGATTTGCATAGGTTAACAAAGGTAGCTTATAATCTATAATCCGGCCATCCATTTCAAAACCTATTTATATTTTGTATGTTTAGCTTATAACCTTCACACTATGAAAAAGTTACTGCTATTTGCATTTACCGCATTTTACCCGGCAATATTGCTGGCTCAAACCGAAAATAAAAGCAGCAGTACCACCGGGACAGCTATGCTCCCAACCAATGATATCGTAAAAAACATATCCTTAGCTCCCAATACGCACACATTTTACGTCTTTATTCAAAAAACAAATCTCTCCCGTACCTATACCAGCCGGGGTCCTATCACCATATTTGTGCCCGTTGATAACGGCTATAATAATATGCCTGCAGGTAAGTTTGATTCGCTTGCTAAACCCGCGCACATTTGGGAACTCACCGACTTGGTTACCTACCACGCCATTGCCGGTGAATTTAAAGCAAAAGACATTCAGAAACGAATTAACCGGGGCAAAGGAATGGCTACATTCACCACGCTTTCGGGCGGTAAGCTGTTCGCTAAAATAGATAGCAATAGCAATATTATTTTGATTGATGCCAATGGAGGTAAAAGCACGATCAATCAGTTCGATATAAGACAAAACAATGGTATAGTGCACCTGGTAAACAAAGTACTGGTACCTAAAAAGAAGCTCATATAAACAGACTGTCAAATGACAATCCTCATATAATAAAATTACGTATTTGAGTTATAGCATATAGTAGTTCCCGACAATAAAAAGGCAGCATCTATAATTAAGATAACATCAAAACATAATGGGTTATGAAAACACTCATCTTAACAGTGATAGCTTTAAGCATCCTGACAGCATTTGGATGTCAAAATACCAACGGGCAGGGTGCCAAACGTAAACTGAGCAAACCTGCCGATGAATGGAAAAAGACGCTTACATCCAATCAATACTATATTATGGTTGAAAGTGGCACCGAACCACCCTATCATAACGAATATTGGAACAATCACGAAAAAGGTGTTTATGTAAGTGCAGCAACAGGCGAAGTGCTATTTAGCTCCAACGATAAATTTGACAGCGGTACGGGCTGGCCAAGCTTCGTTAGACCGGTTGACCCGAAAAAAGTAGCAATAATTACCGATAACAGCTACGGCATGAGCCGTGACGAAGTTATCGAAAAAAGTACAGGCTTACACCCTGGCCACGTATTTGATGACGGGCCTGCCGACCGCGGCGGCAAAAGGTACTGCATGAACTCAGGGGCTTTAAAATTTATTAAAAAGCCATAACCCTGCGGTTCGCATTTAATGACGGGCGCAACTGTGGCCTTACGCGTAAACCATTTTCGTATTTTAAACCAATGGTCAAATCTATCCAATCAGCATTAACAGCCCTGATCATTTTTTCTTTTTGCGGACGGGTATAAGTGCTCACCACTTTAAAACGTTCCATAGCCTGTTCTTCGGTATTGATCTCCTCAAAGTAAACCAAACGGTTAAGCTGTTGCGCATTATCGAAAAACAAAGTTGGCATTTCGCTGTAGAACTGGATGGTTTTCATCAGGTCTGAACATAAGCCTACATGCAGATTTTTACGGTTCCTGTCGGTAATGATATAAACAAAACGTTTCATTTTATGATAAAAAATTTGGTGAACAGATAATTATTACTAACTTTATGAGCATAAAATTACTAATAAATTTAGCAAATCCAAATTTTATGTCAATAATTTCACAAAATATTAAGTTTCTCCGCAAAAAGAAAGGTTTAACGCAGCAGCAATTTGCGGACGAATTAGGTATAAAACGTTCATTAGTAGGTGCATACGAAGAAGACCGGGCCGACCCTAAATATGACTTACTAAAAACATTAGCAACCTATTTTGATGTTACTATTGATGACTTCATCAACGAAACCATCAACGAAAAATGGCAGCCAAAGCCAAAAGGTAACCCGGCCAACCTGCGCATCCTGAGTATTTCTGTTGATAAGGACGAAAATGAAAATATAGAAATGGTGCCCGTAAAAGCAAGCGCCGGTTACCTTAACGGGTATGCCGATCCTGAATACGTGGCACAGCTTCCGAAGTTTTACCTACCTATGTTTAAACAGGGTACTTACCGTGCTTTCGAAATCAAAGGCGACTCCATGCTTCCGCTTGTATCTGGCACTATTATAATAGGTGAATATGTAGAAAACTGGGGCGATGTAAAAAGCGGCGAAACTTATGTGGTAATATCTAAAAATGACGGCGTGGTTTACAAACGCATCGGCAATAAATTTAAAGAGAACAAAAAACTAAAGCTTATTTCTGATAACCCGGTTTACGAACCTTATGAAATATCGGGCGAAGATGTATTGGAACTGTGGAAAGCAAAAGGTTATATTTCCACCCAATTGCCATCGCCCTCACCGGAGCCAACCATGGAGAGCCTTACAGCAATGATGGCCCAGATGCAGCGCTCTATATCTAACTTACAGCAAGGCAACAATTAAGTTACATCGGCTTTTTTAAACCATTACGATCTATCTTTATCATACTGATAAAACGTAAATTAAATTAAAAAGCTATGAAAAAATTATTGTTAATGTGCTGCTTCCTTTTAGGAATTTCGGCAGCCAGCTACGCACAGGGCGGCATGAGGAGAAGCCCGGAAGAAAGAGCAAAAGAATTGCAAACCCAGCTTAAATTAACAGATGATCAAACAACCAAGATCACTGCGGTTTACAAAGAGCAGGCAACTAAAATGGATAGCGTACGTACTGCGGCCAATGGCGACAGGGATGCGATGCGCTCTGCCATGCGCCCAATGATGGAAGCAACTAACGCCAAGATCAAAGCTATTTTAACAGCCGAACAAGCTGCGGCTTATGATAAGGCAATGAAAGAAAGAATGGACCGCATGCGCCAGGGCGGCGGTGGCCAGTAAACATTTATAACATACAAGAAAGCGACCAATGGTCGCTTTTTTTATTTTTGCACAAAACGAAGCACATTGAAACCGGCCGAAGATTTTTTAAAGAACAAATTACACGAGCGGCAACAATCGGGCACCTACCGTGAATTGAGACCCGAAAACGGCTTGACAGACTTTTGCTCAAACGATTACCTGGGCTTTGCGCGGTCGGCAGTTTTAAAACAAAGCATAATAAATGAGGTGAACACTCATCCGCTTAGCCTCAATGGAGCCGCCGGTTCAAGGCTGCTATCAGGAAACATACAATATGCCGAAGATCTGGAGCAGCAAATAGCCATCTATCATCAAAGTGAAGCCGGTCTGCTTTTTAACTCGGGCTATGATGCTAACCTTGGCCTGCTTTCATCCCTTGCCCAGCGCGGTGATACCATTATTTTAGATGAGTTGGTACATGCCTCAATCATCGACGGAGCGAGACTAAGTTATGCTAATCGCTACAGTTTCAGGCACAACGATTTGGAAAGTTTAGAAACCAAGTTAAAATTATCCAAAGGCAATTGTTATGTGGCTGTTGAAAGTGTGTATTCCATGGATGGTGATGTTTCTCCCCTTGTTGAAATCCTCAGCCTCACTGAAAAATATAATGCAGCCCTCATAGTTGATGAAGCACATGCTGTAGGTCTTTATCCCAGGGGTCTGGTTTGTGAGCTTAGTTTACAACAAAGGATTTTTGCCCGTGTAATAACATTTGGCAAGGCACTGGGTAGCCACGGGGCTATAGTGCTTGGCAGTAATGACTTACGGAAATATTTAATCAATTTTGCACGCTCCTTTATTTATACAACAGCAGCACCTTTTCATCAGCTGGCAGCGATCAAAATGGCCTATCAGCTATTAGAAGATTCCCGCGAAACCATTATCAGCCTGAAAAAGAACATTGAACTGTTTAAACAGCAAGTAAGCACAGGCAAAAATTTCATTTTACTAAATAGTGATAGCGCTATTCAATGTATCGTACTCAAAAGCAATGAAATGGCAAGAGAAGCGGCTAAACAACTGCAAATGAACAACTTTGATGTGAGGCCTATCTTAAGTCCTACGGTTGCACAGGGTACCGAGCGGGTCAGGATTTGCCTGCATAGCTTTAATACGGAAAATGAACTAACTTTGCTGGCTGTAACTCTTAACAAATTTATATTACTACATGCCTGATACGCAACCAATATTTATTACCGGTATTGATACCGGAATAGGTAAAACCCTCGTTTCGGCTATTTTAACTGAAAAACTAAACGCAGACTATTGGAAGCCCATACAATCGGGCGACCTTGATAACAGCGATACCCTGAAAGTTAAAAACCTTATCTCAAATAAGGTCAGCCATTTTTTTCCCGAGGCCTACGCGCTCACACAGCCCTTTTCGCCTCATAAATCTGCGGCTCTTGATAAAGTGACCATAGACCTTGAAAATATCATTCTGCCAAAAACAGATAACCAGCTAATTATTGAGGGCGCAGGTGGCCTTATGGTACCATTGAATGATAACTTTCTTATTATCGACCTTATTAAGCAACTTAATGCAAAGGTAATACTGGTAACCAAACATTATTTAGGCAGTATTAATCACACCCTGCTTTCCTTACACGCATTAAAAAAATATGGCATTCCTGTTATGGGGGTAATTTTTAACGGTGATAAGGATATCTATTCAAAAAGCTATATCCTCGATTATTCAGGCGTTGCCGATCTTGGGCAGATCCCGGAATATAAAACGATCAACAAAAAAACTATTAAAGAGGCCGCTAAGTTTATTACCTTGTAACACCGGCAGCTTTACAACCGATATTGCCTGCTTCGTAAACATATACTATGAAAAACATTACTGTAATTGGCTCCGGCACTATGGGCAATGGCATCGCCCATACCTTTGCCCAATATGGCTTCCAGGTATCATTAGTTGATATCAGCGACAATGCCCTGAGTAAAGCCTTACAAACCATCAGCAATAACCTGGACAGGCAGGTAAAAAAGGGTTCTTTAGATGAAGAGGCAAAAAACAAAACTCTCAGCCGTATCCGGGTTTTTACCAACCTGGCCGAAGGCGCTCAAAATGCCGACCTTGTAATTGAAGCCGCCACCGAAAACCAGGAAATAAAGCTCAAGTTGTTTAAGCAACTAAGTGAAATTTGTGACGAAAACGTAATACTGGCATCCAACACCTCATCTATTTCTATCACCAAAATTGCTTCAGTTACTAAAAACCCGGGCAATGTAATAGGCATGCATTTTATGAACCCCGTACCGGTAATGAAACTGGTTGAGGTGATCAGAGGGTACACCACAACCAATGCTGTTACCGAAACCATTATGGAGCTTTCCCGTACATTAGGCAAAGACCCTGTAGTGGTAAACGATTATCCCGGTTTTGTAGCCAACCGGATTTTAATGCCGATGATAAATGAGGCTATTTATACTTTGTATGAAGGTGTTGCCGGCGTACAGGAAATTGATACGGTGATGAAACTGGGCATGGCCCATCCTATGGGCCCGCTGCAATTAGCTGATTTCATTGGCCTGGATGTTTGCCTTGCCATTTTGAAGGTATTGCATGATGGCTTCGGGAACCCTAAATACGCTCCCTGTCCGTTGTTGGTAAATATGGTTACAGCAGGTCACCTGGGAGCCAAAACAGGCAGCGGTTTTTATAAATATACCGCAGGCAGTAAAGATTTGGTTGTGGCCGATAAATTCAGCGGTTAAGCGCCGTTAAACTTTCGATGTTGGATGTTGTCAATAGTAATTATACTGAACAACTAAAATACATCTGAAAATGAAAACCATTGCTAAATTAGGAATAGTACTTGCCTTAACGGGCTCATTATTTGCATCATGCTCAAGCCAGGCTTACGTAACAGAGCAGCCGGTTGAACCGGTTTACGTCCGCCCGGTAGCACCCTACCCTAATGCTGTATGGGTACCCGGCGAATGGGTTTGGCGCGGTAACCATTATGTTTACCGCCAGGGCTTTTATGCAAGGCCACGTTACAATCGCGTATATGTACAAGGTCATTGGCAGCCAACCAATCGTGGGTATGTATGGATGAGGGGGTATTGGAGATAAATTTCAGTAGCCAGTTTTCAATTTGCAGTTAGCAGTAAACATATACTAACTGCAAATTGAATTATTGGGGCGCTGCAAAACTGCTAACTATAAACTGCCAACTTAAAATTACATTCTCTCCGGCACTTCAATACCTAAAAGCTTCATCCCCTTGCTGATCACTTTGGCTGATGATGCCGATAAGGCCAAACGGAATTGTTTTGAATCCTCATCTTCAGCTTGTAAGATTGACTTTTCGTGGTAGAACTTGTTGTATGTTTTGGCAAGTTCATATACGTAATTAGCAATTACAGCCGGGCTATAACCTCTGGCTGCTTCTTTAACCGTTTCAGGATATTTGTCAAGTAATACGATCAAATCACGCTCAACACCAGCCAATTCAGTTACTGCAGGTTTTATTGCCAGTTGATAATCAGCCCTGCTTAAAACTGATTTAATACGGGCGTGTGTATATTGAATAAACGGCCCTGTATGTCCCTGAAAATCTACCGATTCATTAGGATCAAACAGCAAACGTTTTTTTGGATCAACTTTTAACAGGAAGTATTTAAGTGCGCCCATACCAATGGTATGATATAATGCAACCTTATCTTCTTCGCTAAAGGCATCAACCTTACCCATGGCTTCGGTTTGTTCTTTAGCTGTAGTCTCCATCTCGGCCATCAGATCATCGGCATCAACAACCGTGCCCTCGCGCGATTTCATTTTGCCCGAAGGAAGGTCGACCATACCATATGATAGGTGGAACAATCCATCCGCACCTGTTTTACCTAATTTTTGTAAGATCAGGAACAGCACCTTAAAGTGGTAATCCTGTTCGTTGCCCACCACATAAATGGATTTATCCATGTGATAATCGTTGTACTTCAATTGCGCGGTACCCATGTCCTGGGTAATGTAAACCGAAGTACCGTCGCCACGAAGCACCAGTTTTTCATCTAATCCATCAGATGTAAGATCAATCCAAACCGAGTTATCTGCTTTTTTAAAGAATACGCCTTTTGCAAGGCCTTCTTCAATAATATCTTTACCTAACAGATAGGTATTCGATTCGTAGTAATATTTGTCAAAATCAACGCCCAGTTGCTTATAAGTTTCGGCGAAGCCTGCGTATACCCAACCGTTCATGGTTCTCCACAGGTTCATCACCTCTTCATCGCCTGCCTCCCATTTTTGCAGCATCTGCTGGGTTTCAATCATGATAGGGGTAGCATTTTTGGCTATCTCTTTGATCTTATCTTCTTCGCCTGCAATTTTCTCATCCAGCTCACCAATCAGCTTTTGATTTGCTTCGTCGGTTTGAGCACGTTTTTCTTTTACCTTAGCTATGGTAGCTAACGATTCTTCAATCTTTGCTTTTTGGCTTTCTTTAAAGGCCGAAAGATCACGCTTCTCATAAACGTTGTTCAATACAGGTTTAAGCTGTTCCCTTAGTTCCTTATCAAACAGCACATAATACTTACCTACAAGGTGATCTCCTTTCATTCCTGATGATTCGGGGGTTTCACCGTTACCGAATTTTTGCCAGGCCAGCATGGATTTACAGATATGGATCCCGCGGTCGTTAACCAGGTTGGTTTTGATCACCTCGTAACCATCGGCAGCCAGGATCTCAGCAACCGAATAACCCAACAGGTTGTTACGGATATGGCCAAGGTGCAGTGGTTTGTTGGTATTGGGAGATGAATACTCTACCATTACCTTTTTTCCGTTAGGTTTTGCTGCCGCGAAGTCATCGGCAGTAATATTATTATATAACTGGCTAATCCAGTATTCGTCGGTTATAGAAAGATTAAGGAAACCTTTAATCACGTTAAAGGAGGCAACCTCCTTCAATTCACTTTTAAGATACTCCCCTATTTCGGCACCTGTTTGTTCGGGCCCTTTGCGCGAAAATTTGGTAAACGGGAAGGTTACTATGGTTACTTGTCCTTCAAACTCCTTACGGGTTTCCTGTATGCTAACGGCAGCCGGTTCAATGTCAGTTTGGTATAATTGTTTAACTGCTTTTACGGCTGCTTCAATAATAAAATCCATTCGGCAAAATTAAATAAAATGGGCGGATTGCGAATACTAAAATGGCGATGTTTACATGTAGATTAGGAGCCACCTACCGAGTTAACAGCAATTTATAACTGGCGCTATAAACGGGCCCTACTGCGGGGTACTGGGCTGCAAATATTGTCATGGGTATGCCTATAATCATTTCTTACCTGATTATAGGCAATTAAAAAAAACAACCCATCAACACTAATTTTGAGACATCCATTACTTAAAACGATTAAAAATAATTATTTAATTTAAGAGGTAAACAACTTCAAAACCCCGGTCTGATTATTTTGTTCTGCCAATTTCTTAGCTGATATCCCCTGTTTATTGTCTATATTAAAGTCGGCACCGTATTTCAGCAACAATCTGATCTGATCCAGCTTATACTTTCTTTTCACCGCATAAAAAAGTGCAGTATTTCCGTCTTTATCGACAAAGTTTACATCGGCACCATTGTTTAAAAACCATTCGGCCACTTCAAAGCGTTTCCAGTTAAATGCAGCCATGAACGGGCTGTCATTTCCAGCACCTGGGTCTGTTTGTGCACCATAACTTTTAAACAGACCGGCGGCTTCCACATCATTATACCAGGTTATGGCATACATGCAATGCTCCGGATTGGCGCCATTAGCCAGCAAATATTCATATAACAGCTTATTTCTCCCCCGGGTATAAGCATACCAGAGCGGGGTGGCCGGAAAAAAGCCGCATTCCTCTTTTATCCGGTGAATTGAATTGATATCCATGCCTTTTGCCAGCAATAGCTTAAGCATGGTCAAACTTTCTTCGGCTTTTGCAGGGCGTTTGGCGATTTCAATGCCGCACAGATAATGAAGTGCGTTTTTACCGCTGTCCTCGGCCCAGGTAAGCCATCTATGATCTTTTTCGATCATCGTTTTAACAGCTTCGACGTTAAGATCTTTTACGTGCTGAATAAATTTGATCATAGCTTTCTTGTTTTATTTATCCAACAAAGTCAACCAGGTTTTTACAACGTTTTGCAAAGCTTCTTCTTTTGCCTTAACTTCTTCCATATTGTGAAAAAAAGCCAACCGGCGGCCGTCTGCATAATCGCCGGAAAGAAAACCTGAAGTATCATTAATCTTTGCTCCGGTAGGGAATATCAGCCTGATACAATCTTTTTGGTATAGGTTTGAAACAATAACATATCTTTTATACTCTTTAGGATCAAAAGGTTTCATCTCTCCGATATATAAAAAGCTCGGCGCATTCCACTTGATATGCTCGCCAATTTCATCGTCAATAGCCAGGATAATTTTTCTCAGCGCTCCCAACACCTCCTTTAATGGATGATCAAGCTTTTGCATATAACTGTCAACTCCTGCCGAATCGGCAAGGGCACCTGATTTTGTACTCTTGGCTTTCATAATTAACAGGTAAATTGGTTAAAAGGGCCTGTTTAAATTAAAAAAAAGAAAACATAATACCAAAGGAACGTTGAATAGTACCATTAAATGAATCCGCATCATCCTAACTTTGATATATCAAATCAGATTATTACCATCATGGAACAAAAGCTGCCACTACCGCCATTTAATTTTGAAACAGCCACACAAAAAGTGCAATTAGCTGAAGATGCCTGGAACAGCCAGGATCCGGCAAGAGTTTCTTTAGCTTATACCATTGACACCGAATGGCGCAATCGCTCGGAATTTGTAAACGGGCGCCAACAGGTAGTGGAATTTTTAACCCGTAAATGGCAAAAAGAGCTCGATTATAAATTAAAAAAAGAACTGTGGGCCTTTACAGATAACCGTATTGCAGTACGTTTTGAGTACGAATATCATAATGCCGAAGGCCAATGGTTTCGTGCTTATGGCAACGAGAACTGGGAGTTTGACGAAAACGGCTTAATGCAAAAGCGCTATGCCAGCATCAATGACCTGCCCATCAAAGAAGAAGACAAGCGGCTGTAAAACTAAACAACCCATTATAAAGCCGATGGCTTTTATAATGGGCTAAACATCAATATTAAATAATTAAGCAAAAAGGTTTAGGACTTCCTTAAATGCAGGTTAGTATAGTTTTGAACTGTAATTTCAATGTTCCAATGCCTCTTCGCAGCACTTGAATATTTATTTTATCAGGGATACAAATTAAAAACCGGGGTATGTTTCTTCAACAACCCAAATCTCGCTTAACAATTAAGAATTAAAAAGGGTGATTTCACCCTTTTTTGTGTTAAACCGAATAGTCAAATGAAATATAAGTTTATTATTTTTTTTACTTTGGCAATATGATTAACATCAGTTAACATATACACCTAATATTAATGCACACTTCAACATTTACAGGGCCTGTAAAAATTGCCATAATTGATAATCATACCTTATTCAGACAGGGAATGATTAGTCTGCTGGGCGATTTTAAAGAGATCAATATCCTTTTCGACGCCGAAAATGGAGAGGATATGATCAGCAAGTTAAAAAAATCCTCCTTACCTGATATTGTATTAATGGATATAACCATGCCGGTAATGGATGGTTACGCAGCTACGGCCTGGTTACGTGAAAACCACCCTACAGTAAAAGTGCTGGCGTTGAGCATGTCTGACGAAGATAAACCGATTATAAACATGCTTAAGAACGGAGCTGTTGGCTATATGCTTAAGGAATCGAAGATAAAAGACGTAGTTTATGCAATGCAAACTATCCAAAAGCACGGCTATTATCTAAATGAACTGGTAAGCGGCAAATTGCTTTATACCATGCAAAATAAAAATACCCCCGTCGATAAATCAAAAGAGCTTACCTCCAATGAACTTACATTTCTGAAACTAAGCTGCTCCGAACTTACCTACAGGCAAATTGCCGACGAAATGAACCTGAGTCCGCATACTATTGATAATTATCGCGAATCGTTATTTCAAAAGTTTGGGCTTAAATCAAGAACGGGCATGGTACTTTTTGCCATCAAAAATCAGATCATAACTGTTTAAGAGATTTTACTGATACAATCCATCGTTAAAAAAAGAGCTTAAACACAAAAGGAATCACGATGATGCCCAAACTTATTAAAACGTAATTACGATACAGCTTACTGTTACGGCTGGGATACAGGTTCATCAACTTATTATAACGATTGTTGTAAAATATGAGCAGGTAATTCAATAGCACAAAGGGAATAAAAAACACAAGCAAACCGGCTATGAACCCATTTATGGCTTTATCCCTGGTTAAGTCCAATGTAAAAAGGATAGGAATATCAGTAAAAAAACGAAGGATAAACAATAATGTTAGCAGGTTAACACCCTGAACCAGGGACATGGGGATAATTGTAAATGCCTTCCAATACTTGCCATCCTCTCCTTTCTTCGCCCTTTCCTGCGTAATGGCATCAACCCATATCTTATAATAAATGCTCAACATTTGTTTCAGATTTACATGCAACTATTTTAACTAACCTTAACGCCGCAGATAAGTTTGCTTTACTATTTTATGCCTGACAATTGCTATATTCCGTTAGTTATGGCAATTCGTGACGACATTTCGTCATTTCAAAGCCAGAAAATATACAAATAATTGATTATCAATAATATAACAAACAGGTATAAGTATTGACAACCCCTGTTTATTCGTAAGCAAATCACTTAAAAAAATATCGTTAACCTTAAAAATCACTGTTATGCCAAATCATTTATCAACATTAGGGGTTATTCATACGGCCATAAGCCTTGTGGGAGTTGCAGTTGGGTTTATTGCATTGTTTCAGGACGGGAAAATCGCCCCTAAAACAAAAAATGGCAGGCTTTACGGCATCTTTACCGTGCTGGCCTGTTTATCATCATTTTTAGTTATGAAAACTGGTCACCTGAGCAGCGCCCATAACCTTTCGTTTCTTATTTTAATATTACTACCTGTAGTTTACTATGCCCCCTCCCTGCGCATTTTTGGCAGCAAGGCAGATTATGTGCAAACCATAGGCATGTCAGCCACTTTATTTTTTTCATTGGTACCTGCCGTAGTTGAAACGCTCACCAGGCTCCCGGTTGAACAACCACTGGCCGAAGGACCTGACTCTTCTGTAGTAAAAATGGGGCTTTTGATCATGCTGGTATTATTTATTGTAATTATGATATACCAGGCAATTAAACTAAAGAGCCAGCGCAAAGGGTTTACCCCGGCAATGTAAATTGATATTTGCCGGTTTTTATTATATTAATTGTTAATGCCTGCCTGTTTTGTATGGGCGGGCTTTTTTGTTTTCACTACAATGCTTCTACACCTGGTTAAACTGGCGTTCAAAATTTATTTAAGGCTTACAGGTACAGTGAAATAATACTACATTTATTGAAGGCTATTCCACATCAAATCCTTCTCCAGCAATGAAAGATATTAAAAGAAGATCATTCATTAAACACACGTTATTGGCAGGCGCCGGCGCTGTTCTCGCCCCTCAGTTATTAAACGCTCAACAACTTGAATCTCTAAAGATTATAACTGCTGATAATACCCAACCATCGTTCGGCAAAAAGGTGATCGTTGCCGGGGCGGGTATTACCGGGCTTTGCTGCGCATATGAATTAATGAAAGCAGGCCATGAAGTAACGGTATTGGAAGCCGATGGCCGGTATGGCGGTCATGTTTTTACAGGCAGAGATGGCTTATCAGATGGTTTGTATGCTGATTACGGAGCCGATCATATCACCAAACCCGGTTACGAAAAGTTTTTTGAATATGTAGATGAATTTAAACTGACTGCCCTGCCCTATCCTCATGCCGAAGGATCGGACGCGGCACCCAACCGCAATGGCTTGCGCATGATCGGCGGTAAATTTTATACCGATGAAATGATGAAGGATCCGGCAGTATTAACTAAAATGGGCTTTAATGAGCGTGAAATTAAATTCCTCGCTGAGAATCCATTTTATGCCTTAAGCTCCTTCTATCTAAAAAAATACAGCGGTAAATTCACTGATCCATACCAGCCTTTTGGTGTTGGATACGATGAGTTTGATAAGATCCCCGTTAGCGAATTGTATAAAAAAGAAGGTGCTTCTGCAGCAGCACTTGCTTACCTGGGTGGGCAACGTACTTCGGCGCTTTATCATCTTTGGAGGGCATATGTGATGGAATCGCGGGGCATTCCGTTTTCTGAAGGGGACACTTACCATTTAAAAGGCGGCAACGAACAGTTACCTATTGCCTTTGCAAAACGCCTGGGAAAAAGAATAAAGCTAAACCATCGCATCACCGGCATTAGCCACACGGCTACCGGTGTAACGGTAAAATACAAACCTTACGGCAAAGCACAACAGGAAATGAGTGCCGACTTCCTGGTAAATTGCATCACCCTGCCAATCTTTAAAACTATTCCCCTGTCGCCACCCCTGTCACCCGAAAAGCAGTATGTAGTTAACCGCACAACGTATTCCTCACATCCTTTTTACATATTTGAAGCAAGCAATCGCTTTTGGCTCGACGAGGGTTTTAAAAGCATCAACATGGACTTTGAGCACCCGTTTATATCCTCTATATGGGAAGAAACGAACGAAGCAGGCAGCGACAGGGTAATCTTGAAAGCCTATGGCCCTGGCGGGCTTACTCCGCAGCAGGTGCTTGATGCTTTCAGACAGGTTTACCCCGGCAAACATGACACTATTGAACAAGCCTTAACCAAAGACTGGACACGCGACGCATTTGCCCCCGCTTGCGAAATGGAACCGTTTCCCATAGGCCAAATGCACCGTTTTTGGCCGCAGATCATGAAACCCGAAGGGCGGATTTATTTCGCCGGTACTTATGCCGATATTTTAAGCAGGGGTATGGAGTCATGCATCCGCTCGGCGCAACGGGTGGCGGGCGAAATTGATATAGCATAAAACAAAAAAGCACTTCGGTTAAAAGTGCTTAACAACAAACTATTAAATCAAATAACTTTATCGGGTAACAGCATCATAAAGGTATTATTCACGGCCGCTCCGTTGGTATTCGCAAAACTCAGGGTCAATTTATGATCATTAACAGTGAAGGTTGAATTCACATAAAACTTAGCGTCAGATGGTTCAGTGCTTATGACATTGCTGTCCTTACTTACAGTTTTTTTAGCAATAACAACTACCAGGTTATTATCTTTTGTATGAAACTTCCCGATATACATAACAGCGGTTGACTTGCCATTATCATATTCTACGTCAGTTAGCAAAAAAGAACTGTCAGATGCAAAAATCAAATAACGTCCTTTTTCGCTATCTTTTATTGATGTATACCATTGACCAAAAAGGGATGTATTTTTCGGATTAACAGGTTGCTGATGTTTGTCCTTTTTGCAGGCGCTCATGAAAAACAAAGCTGCAATCAAGAGGCAGACAGTCAATTTTCTGAATATCAAAACAGGCTTAATCATAAAGTGAAGGTTTAACTACTACTTACGATACACACTTTTAATTCGCTTCACTAATAACAAAAAAAGACCGCTCTGAAGAAGCAGTCTTTCGATATTCTAAGTTAACCAGGTTTTAATCAGCTTTGCTAACCCGGCCTGATCCCGCGTAACGGGTTGCACCAATTGTTGCAGTACCGGAATATACAACACTTCCTGAACCGGAAATACGCGCAGAAACTGTTTTACTGGCAATCAAATTAATATTTCCTGAACCGGCAATTGACGCCTCAACAGTTTCAGTCCTCAATGATTTGCCGTTGATCTCTCCCGAACCTGAAATACGGCAGTCGGCCATACCGGTACTGCCCTTAACATCAATTGAACCTGATCCGCTGATTTTCAGATCCAAAGTACCTGATTTAACAGCAGTTTTAATATTACCAGAACCGCTTAACGCAATTTTGGCATTTTCGGCGGTCATTATACCATCAACAGTTGCATTTCCTGAACCGCTGTTAGCAAGGTATCCAAGGCTTTTTGCGGTGATGTAGATATTGGCCCGCTGCATATTGCGATGATTTTTCCAGTGATCCTTGAATTCAACTTTTAATATGCCGTTTTCTACTTCAGTTTTAATATCATCAACTACATTGGCATCAACATCAAGTTTCAGGCTTTCGGTTCCATCAATTTTAATAAATACGTTAAAGGGACCACCACAGGCAATACCGTTATAACCCGATACGTTGCGGGTTACAGTTTGCGCGGAAGCATTAAAGGCTATCGAAACCGTTAGTAACGAAGCCATAAGTGAGAAGATTAGTTTTTTCATGATCGCGTGTTTAAGAATATGACGCTTTTTCTAAAAAAACGTTGCAATTTTTTTGATTTTTCTACCACTACCAACTTCTCCAAAGATTCATTACAACCTGAAATTAAGCGATATATAAGGATACCAGCCTTCGCTTGAATGACCGGCCAGCAATTGTAATACTGTTAAACTTGCCGGAGCAAAATACAACCCGCCGCCGGTACCGGTATGCCACTTATCTGAATGCTCATCTTCTATCCAAACACGCCCCGTATCATAAAAGCCTACCAAACCCAACTGGCCAGGTAAAATATAACTGGCAATATCGGCAAGTTTAACCCTTGCCTGTAAATTATTGAACACCATATGCTTGCCTGCAAACCGGTTTTGCAGATACCCCAACAGGTTGCCCTGTCCGCCCAAAAACATTGACTGGTAAAAAGCAGGCTTACCAAAGCTTACGCCGCCGCCAACACGGTCAGATAATACTATAGCGCCCCCCGGAGTTAGCTTTTGGTAGTAAGTAAATTCAGGCTTTATCTGTACAAATGACTTTGAATAACTGTTAAGGCCTGTATATCCCTGTGCTGTAACAGTAAAATAAAACCCGCTTTGGGGCAGTATATTATTGTCGCGCCTGTTTGTTGTATAATTTATCAAAGCACCAAGATGAGCTTTATCTTTTCCTACCGATAAACTATCATAGGAGTTAATGAGTGATGATTGATTAATAAAACGCCCGGCATTGTCTAAAAGATCAAGGTGATAAAACTGGAACGAAGGGCCAACGCTGACATCGCTGTTCTTGCCTGTATGCCAGCGCAAAGCCGGGTCAAACTGGTAAATATCATACCGGGTACGGTAAAATCTCCGGTAGCCCGTAAATTTGTTCAGTACACTTTCGTTACCCAAACCAAAAAAGTTCACCGTATTATCGGGCGATTGAATGTTGGCTTGCATAGTAAAATCAGCTTTACCAACGGCATCTATCCATTCGCCATTATACTTGATCCTGAATGCATCGGTGGCAAATGAATGGGTTATCATTACCTGTTGCAGGGTTGAGTATGGTAGTTTACGGAAGCCATCATGCCCGGTATATTTAAAACCCAACCCCAATAAAAATCCATCATCTTTATTTAAACCGGCAGTTGCCAGTGGCATCCATACATTATATAAATTAGTAGGCAGGAATTGTGTATTTAATGTATCATTAGACAAGTGCTTGCTCAGCCTGTCTGTATTGCCTGTAAAAGTTATACTGTCTTTACGGCCGTAAAACTGCACCTTACGATTGGCTTGTTTAACATCAACAGTTTTATTGCCAACGCTATCTACAATTCTCAACTTTATTGGCGAGTTACCATTATTGATCACCACCTGATCATCGCCGGCTGAAACATATAGCCTGATCTCCTTTGTAATTTCAGGCTTGTAAACCATATCCATAAAACGGTTTTTGGTCTCCCCCTCCTTATTTAGCTTATCTATGGTTATCCTTGTAGCCTTATCCGGTGCATCTGAAATAGTTATCAGCTCGTTTTTATCAGTGGTGCGGACATCCACTATCCTATTGATGAACTTATAATACCCGCTCATTGCTGCCGGAATATTGTCACGACGCTTTTTAAGCTTTGCTAACAGGTCATCATGCCTCAATTTATAGCTTTCAGCAGGCAAACGCTTTAAACTCTCTTCAAGCACCTCATCAGTTTCGGCTTTAACAAAGTCATTGGCAATTTGCATCCATCGTTCATAGCTTAATTGCGCATCAGGATATTCCTTCATAAAGCGCGTTTTAAAAAGAGAATATTTCACATGCGGAATGTCTCCGGTAAAATCCTCAAGCAAGGGATCTATCCATGGCAGTGCCGCGATGCTTGGAAACACGCCCTGCGTAACGTGGAATACCTGGTCACGGTCGCGCGGTACAGCCGCATAGGTTTTCCCTTTACCATTTTTAACATCGGCCCAGCGCCATTGGTCTTCATGCCTGTCCCAATCGCCCATTAAAAGGTCAAGCATGCGGGCGCGCAAAAACCCTTCCCCATCCAACCTGTTGTCATAGCTTTTAAGCAGTTGTCCCTGCATTTTAAGGGTATTATCTGATGAACCTATTGGTTCCCGTTCCTCTATCAAACATACCGTACCTATAAATAACTTACTGTATTGTCCAAGTGCCGGGTCTTCGGCCACAACGCCTATAATTGGGTTAGCATGCGGTACGTTTGCAGCTTCAGCAAGGGGAGGCACTATCAGGGCAGAGTACGGATGCTGACCGCTAAATTCATCGCCAACCCAATCAACAGCAAAAGTGCCCTGCAAATTTGGCGGGAGCAATTTATCCGGTACTTTTTCAACGCTGCGCAGTACCCATTCGCGGCCGGTTTTATCTTCCAGCCGTAACGACTTTGACTCCATGCCGCCGCCTTGTTTTATAGGGGTAAGTCCACCGTTTATTTGTGATAACCGGATCACCGGCAATTTAACTTTCATTGCCCAATCCTTACGATAGTTTTCGCCGAACAACCAACGGTGAATTCCGGTTACATCATCGTATGAGGCATGAACACTTACAACGGTGCTATCCGAAAACTTTTGCCAGGCTGATGGTGCAATGGCCTGTGCATTTGCGTACACCGTCGAGCCTGTAAGGAATAAAAAAGTGAGTATTTTTTTTGTCATGAGGTAATGTGTTTAAGATGTAGGGACTTAAATACTTTGAATCATACACAATAGATGTACCAAATATATAAATAACTATATTTCAATAATTTACACAAGAAAACACAGAAACAAGTAGCGATATATCGTTATTTATTAAAAGACGATTCTAAATAGCACAATAACATAGCTGTTATATTACGGCTTTCTATCTCCGGCAACAGGTATCTAATATTTTTATAAAAATAATCAATCCGCAATTATTTTACACATCCGGACGGCGGTTATGTTATTACCTTGCTGATATTGACCGATAAACATTTTGAAGGCAGGCGGTTCCGATGTCATAGATTTTATTAGTTTTATAGCCGTATATGTCCAGCAACAATAAATCACCACATATCCTCAATGCAGCGTCAAATTTGCTGGGCCTGTGTTTTGTGGTACTTACCTCATTAAAATTCCTGAAACTTTCCGAACGGACTTATATTGATGAAACAGTAACCATAGCACTGGTTTTCTTTATGTTAAGCTGCATGCTTTCGTTTCTTTCCATTAGGGGGAATATCAAACCCGGCAGCCGCTCAGAAGCGGTAGCCGATTATCTTTTTCTTGGCGGAATGATCGTTTTGTTTGTCACTGCCATTCTTATTATATTTAAGGTTATGGTTTAAAACGCTGTTATAAATATAGTAGAACCCAAACCCGACAACGACCTTATATTAAACAGGTTATCACAGTCAACACCTGCACTTTATTAACAACATACATTATTTGTTAATAAATAATACACTCCAATATCCGGCTTAATGATTTGATAACGCAGACTTCGCATTATCTAAAAATAGCCACCCTACATTTATCAAATTATCAGGCTTTGCCCTTTGCTAAGCCGCGTAATTTAAAATTAAAATGATAAAATTATTAATCATTGAATCTAAACGCAATTGCTGATTGAAATAAAAGGATGAAGAAAATACTATTCATTACCGGTTCAATTAACCAAACCACGCAAATGCACCAGATAGCTAATGAGCTGCCTGAATTTGATTGCTGGTTTAGCCAGTTGTTTACTGATAACTCAACACTAAACACTATTATTAATAAAAGTACCCTGCTTAGCGGCACAGTGCTTTCTACTAAATTCAGGCTCATTTCGGAAGATTATCTTCAAAAAAATACCTTACAGATAGATTTTGGGGCAAAGAAAAACAGATACGACCTTGTTGTATTTTGCACCGACCTGATTGTGCCGCGGCGCATGCTTAACACCAAAACCATTTGGGTGCAGGAAGGCATGATTGACCGTTACACTCCCTGGAGCAGTGTTGTAAAAGGGCTTAAGCTTCCCCCTACACTATCCGGCAATACCTCGTTAAACGGATCATCGAACATATGCGACGTTTATTGCGCGGCATCAGAAGGATACAAACAATATTTCATAGGTAAAGGCACCGAAAAACGCAAAATTGTAGTTACCGGTATGCCTAATTACGACAACCTGGGGCAGCATGTGAATAATGATTTTCCGCATCATAACTATGTTATGGTAGCCACAACCGATATGCGTGAAACCTTCCGCATTGAAAACAGGATAGCTTTCATTAAAAAAGCTGTGAAAATTGCCAACGGCAGACCATTGCTCTTCAAACTTCACCCAAATGAAAATTTTGACCGTGCCGAAAAGGAGATCCGTTCCAACACGCCGGCCGGCACATTGGTATACAGGCAGGGCAATACCAACCACATGATAGCCAATTGCTGCGAGCTCATCACCCAATATTCAACTGTGGTTTACACGGGCATCGCTTTAGGCAAAAAGGTTCATTCACTTTTTAATGTCGATGAATTAAAACGGCTTGCACCAATACAGAATAATGGCATATCGGCAAAAAATATTGCAGCCATTTGCCGCGGCTATTTAAACCATCATGGTAATAAAGAAAGCTTCGATCCGCAGGCAGCTATGAATAAATACCAGGCAGGTAAATCAGAGGCCCAATTAACCGAAGAACTAATAGCTAACTGGTAATAATTTACCGTGAAAGAAAAGATCTTAATAGTAGTACAGGCCCGCATGGTGTCGAGCCGGTTACCGGGCAAGGTAATGCTGCCTATACTGGGTAAAAGCCTGCTGGCAAGGATGATTGAGCGGCTTAAAATGATTAGCCACGAGGCTGAAGTGATCATCGCCACATCCGAAACGCCGGATGATGATATCATCGTCAATGAAGCTATCAACATAGGTATCCCTTATTATCGCGGTAGTCTGAATAACCTGCTCGACAGGCATTACCAGGCTGCGAAATTGCATAATGCCGATGTTGTATTAAAGATCCCCTCTGATTGCCCGCTCATTGATCCGCGCATTGTAGATCATGTACTGGATTACTTTTTTGCCAACCAAAACAGCTTTGATTTTGTAAGCAACCTGCACCCGGCTACCTATCCCGATGGCAACGACGTAGAGATCATGACCATGGAATGTGTCACCAAAGCATGGGAACAAGCAAGCCGGGAACTGGAACTGGAGCATACCACTCCTTATATATGGGAAAACCCGCAATTGTTCAGGATCGGTAACGTAACCTGGCCTGCCGGTTTGGATTATTCCATGTCACATCGTTTTACGATTGACTACGCGGAAGATTATTATTTTATAGAACGCGTATTCCGCGAGCTGTATGCCGATAACAATCAGTTTTCGTGCGATGATATCCTCAACCTACTAACTCAAAAACCCGAGATCTATAATATCAATGCACAATATGCCGGGGTAAACTGGTACAGGCACCATGTAGATGAGTTAAAAACCATTACATCTGCCCAAACCAAACAGGCGCCCACAACAAACTTACAGGAATTATAACAAGCGAATGATAACAGAGGAGAACAACAATTACCAGGAATTAACAAACACCGCTCTGAAGGTACGGGAGCATATCATCCGCATGTCTACCGAGGGCGGGTGTTTTACAGGCGCATCGCTATCGGCGGTGGACTTGATTGTTTATTTATATAGCCGCTTTTTGAACGTTAATAAGGATAACCTTAACGATCCTAACCGTGATTACCTTTTCCTTTCCAAGGGCCATGATGTACCTGCCTTGTACGGTACTTTTGCCGAGCTTGGTTTATTAGAAAAAGAACGTTTAAAAAACCACCTGCTGCTTAACGACCATATTTACTGGCACCCAAACACCAAAATTCCGGGCATTGAGTTTCACTCGGGTTCATTAGGCCATTTGCCATCGGTTGCCATTGGTGTTGCTATGGACCTGAAGATGAGCGGCTGCACAAACAAAGTGGTTTGCATTTTGGGTGATGGCGAATTGAATGAAGGTACCTGCTGGGAAGCTATGCTGGTAGCTAATGCTTATCAATTAAATAACCTGCTGTTCGTGGTTGACCGCAACCATTTCCAGGCCAATATGCGTACGGAAGACCTGATTCCGCTGGAGCCGCTTGCCGATAAATTTGAAGCTTTTGGCGCAGCCGTTAAAAGAATAAACGGCCACAGCTTTGCCGAGCTTGACGAAGCATTTGGTGCTTTCCCTTTTCAGGCTGGGAAACTGAATGTAATTATTGCCGATACCGTGCGCGGCAAAGGCCTGCCAAGCATACAGGAACGCGCCGACAGGTGGTTTTGCAATTTCAATGCTGACGAAATTCAGCAGCTTTTATTAGAGCTGCATGGCGAACATCAAACAACATTAACATCAGAAACTTTAGTGGTGCGATAAGATGAGTTACGAAGAACTTTTAACCCAAACAGCCCTTGCCAACGAGCAAGTGATTGTAATGACCGCCGAAAACCGCGCGCTGGTACGTAACCTGCCCGGTATATTAGGCAAACGTTTTATTGATACCGGTATTACAGAGCAAACCATGATTGGTGCAGCGGCGGGCCTTGCCCTGCGTGGCCGTACCCCGGTAGTACACGCGCTTGCCGCTTTTTTAACCATGCGCGCCTTTGAATTTGTGCGCACTGATGTTGGCATAGCCAATTTACCGGTTAAACTAAGCTCATTCATCCCCGGTTTTTTATCAGATGGTAACGGGCCAACCCACCAGGCTGTTGAAGATATCTCTATCATGCGTGGCATCCCAAACGTAACTGTTTTTGCCCCTGCCGATGAAGATGACCTGGTAAAAATGCTGCCCCAGATATGGGAAAGTAAAAGCCCTGCCTATACCCGCATTAACACGCGCAAAACTACTTATGTGCACGAGCCCTTTACCCCAGGCAAAGCCGAAGTTATATCAGAAGGCAGCGACGTAACCATCTTAACCTATGGCTTGCTGTTTGAGCAGGCACTGATTGCCGTTGAGATGCTGAAAAGCGAAGGCCTTTCGGTTGGTTTGATCAACATGCGCAGCCTTAAACCTGTTGATGAACAAGCTGTACTGAAAGCATCCGCACAAAGTAAACTGGTAGTTACGCTTGAGGATCATTTTTTAACCGGTGGCCTGTATACCATTGTGGCCGAGGTTTTATTAAAACATCGCACTATAGCCAATGTGTTACCAATGGCACTGAACGAAAAATGGTTTAGGCCAACATTGCTTCCTTCAGTATTGGAGCATGAAGGCTTTACAGGCAAACAGATTGCAGAAAAAATACTGGGCTATCAAACTGCCCATCACCAACCACAAATTTTAACACCTGAATTTTCAGAATAAAACACTGATCATGGCTAACAAAATAGACCTCAACAACGATTTTCCAAACATCACCGAATCGGATAAATTATATGAACGTGCTTTAAAAGTTCAGAAACCTGTAACCCAAACCCTGGCTAAAGGTCCGGGGCAATTCACTAAAGGTGCCGCGCCAAAATACCTTGTAAAAGGCAAAGGATCGCATGTATGGGATGTTGACGGTAACGAATACATCGATTTAAACTCGGCTATCGGCCCTATTTCTTTGGGTTATGCCTACCCTGCTGTTGACGAGGCTATTCGTCGGCAACTTAACGATGGTATTACCTTTTCATTGATGCACCCTTTGGAAGTTGAACTTTCGGAGTTGGTGCAGCAGGTTGTGCCTAATGCCGAAGCAATAAAGATCTCAAAAACAGGCGCTGATGTTTGTTCGGCCGCTATCCGTGTAGCCCGTGCATTTACGGGCCGCGATAAGGTATTTTGCTGTGGTTATCATGGCTGGCATGACTGGTACATTGGGATCACCAGCCGTAACTCTGGCGTTCCTGAAGCTATCCAGGATTTAACTTACACTTTTGAATATAATGACATTGAATCGGTAAAAGCAGCTTTGGATGAAACAGTTGCTGCCCTTATACTGGAGCCTTTCATTTTTGAGGCACCGAAACCGGGCTATCTGCAGGAACTGGCAGAAGTTTGCAAAGCTAATGGCACCCTGCTCATTTTTGATGAAATGTGGACAGGCTTCCGCGTAGCAGTTGGCGGCGCGCAGGAGTACTTTAATGTTAAAGCTGATTTGGCTGTGTTTTCAAAAGCATGTGCCAACGGTATGCCAATTGCTTTGTTAACCGGTCGTGCCGATGTGATGGAGCTTTTCAACTCCGAAGTATTCAGCTATACCACATTCGGCGGTGAAGCTTTGTCATTAGCCGCATGTATCGCTACCATCAATGAACTCCTCGATAAAATGGTTCCGCAATACCTTGATGAGCACGGTGCTTTATTGAAAGATGGCTATAACAGCCTTGCAATAGAGTTAGGCGTTGATAAATACACCCGCTGTGTTGGCTTTAACTGCCGCAGCATGGTAACCTTTACTGCTGATGCCGGCAACGGACTGGAAGTAAAAACTTTCATGCAGCAGGAAATGATAAAACGCGGTGTGCTTTGGGCTGGCTTCCACAACATGTGCTACACTCACACTACCGAAGATATCGACTATATCCTTGCTGCTTACCGCGATGTACTGCCATTGGTAAAAGAAGCCATCGAAAGCGGTAATATTAAAGAGCAACTAAAAGGTGAAGTGTTAGAGGCCGTTTTCCGTAAGGTGAGCAATTACAACATCAAACCTAAAAGCATAGCCTAAATCATGGATCTGTTTTCATTAAAAGGGAAAACCGCCGTAGTAACGGGTGCTTTAGGCCTCATAGGCCGTAAACATTGCGAAGCCCTTGCAGCAGCAGGCGCAAACGTCATAGTTGCTGACATTAATGCCGAAGAAACCAAAGCATTTGCGGCACAGCTTGGCGACAACCATTTAGGGTTAGGCGTAGATGTAACCAGCAAGGATTCGTTGATTGACGCGCTGAACGCAGCGCTTGATAAATATGATGCTGTTGATATACTGGTGAACAACGCCGCCATTAATGATAAATTCGAGACCCCGGCCATGGCCAAGGAGCTATCGGCATTTGAAAACTATCCGTTAGAGGCTTTCCAGCAATCGCTTAATGTAAATATTACCGGTGTGTTTTTATGCTCACAGGTGTTTGGTACACAAATGGCCTTGCACCGCAGCGGCAGTATCATCAACATAGCTTCAACCTATGGTATGGTAGGCCCCGATCAAAGCATTTACCGCAACTCCAGGGGCCAGCAAACTTTTTATAAGTCGGCAGCTTATCCGGTAACCAAGGGGGCTATTATCAATTTCACGCGTTTTTTGGCCGCCTATTGGGGGCACACCGGTGTACGGGTAAATACCCTTTCGCCAGGCGGTGTTGAAGCCGGCCAAACTGAAGATTTCATCGGCAATTATTCAGCAAAAACTTTACTGGGCCGAATGGCCAAAGCGTCAGACTATCAGGGCGCACTTATATTTCTGGCCAGCGAGGCATCGGCTTATATGACCGGCGCTAACCTGGTTGTTGACGGAGGATGGACAGCTATTTAATTTAAACCAACTATTATGAACGAGATTTTGAAACAAAAAGCGGCCGGCATTAAACTATTGCTAACCGACAATGATGGGGTTTTAACAGATGCCGGCGTATACTACAATCACGACGGCGAGCTTTTAAAAAAATTCAGCGTGCGTGATGGTATGGGTGTTGAGCGCCTTCGCAAATTTTCTGGTGTAAATACAGGTATCGTCACCGGCGAAAACTCGCCTTCGTTAATTAAAAGAGCTGAGAAATTGCAGATTACCGAACTGTATTTGGGTGTAAAAGATAAAGTTGCTGTTTTTAAAGAAATCTGCAGCCGCTTAAATATCTCTGCCAATGAAATTGCTTTTATCGGCGACGATTATAACGATCTGGAAGTAATGAAACTGGCCGGCCTTACCGCCTCTCCTGCCGATGCTTTACCCCACGTTAAAGCACAGGTAGACTTTGTAAGTTCATTAAATGGTGGCGACGGTTGCTTCCGTGAGTTTGCTGAGCTGATCATTGAAGCCAAAAGCGACAAATATTTATCGGGGACCAGGAACGGTACTGTTACACTGCAAAACGGCAGGGTAATTGGCAAAGGCCAGCCAAGCTATATCATTGCCGAAATTGGCATTAACCACAATGGTTCACTTGAAATTTGCAAAAAACTAATTGATGAGGCTGTAGCTGCAAAGGCCGATGCCGTTAAATTTCAAAAACGCACCCCCGAAATTTGCGTACCACGCGATCAGTGGGAAATTATGCGCGATACTCCCTGGGGCCGTATTACCTACATCGACTACAAACGCAAAACTGAATTTGGCATAGCCGAATATGCAACCATCGACCAATACTGCAAAAAAGTAGGCATCGACTGGTTTGTATCCGCCTGGGATGCGCCATCAGTTGATTTCATGGAGCAGTTTGATACTATCCTGTATAAACTCGCATCAGCATCTTTAACCGATTTTGCATTGATCCGGCGCATATTGGAAACCGGTAAACCGCTAATGCTTTCAACCGGCATGTCTACCATGAAAGAGATCGAAACAACGATGGATTATATCAATGCTTTTGATGAAAACTATCCATTGTTTATTGCTCACTCTACTTCGGCTTATCCATGCCCTCCGCAGGAACTTAACCTTAAAATGATCCAAACGCTGGAGAATAAATATCCGGGCATTCCTATCGGGTATTCGGGCCACGAAACAGGTTTGGCAACTACCGTAGGTGCGGTAGCTATGGGTGCAACCTTTGTTGAACGCCACTTTACGCTTGACCGCGCTATGTGGGGATCTGATCATGCAGCATCTGTTGAACCGCAAGGTTTGCAGCGTTTAGTGCGCGACATCAGGGACGTTGAAACGGCAGCGGGTGACGGTGAAAAACGCGTTTATGAGTCTGAATTGGCCCCGATGAAACGTTTAAGGGTAAACATCAGCGACGAATACAAGGAAAAACCAAGCGTTAAATAATAATGTCACAGGAAAAAGTACTTACCATAACATCCACTATCCTTTTTTGCTGGATAGCATTTATCATCGCCTGGGAAAGGATCTCGCCTTACAGAAAAGGCCTGAAATTTTTCAGGGAAGGTTTTTGGATTGATTTGGTATGGTATACACTGATACAAAGTTACTTTTTAAAGATCCTCATTTTCGATTATATCATTAAACCCTTAGAGGCGCATTTTGATTTGTCGCATCTGCATTTAATAAGTAACTGGCCTGTAGTATTGCAAGTGTTGTTTTTCCTGTTTACACATGACCTTTATATCTATTTATTTCACCGCTTTCAGCATTCCAATAAATTTTTCTGGCGGATTCATGAAGCGCACCATTCCGGCAAGGAGGTTGACTTTCTGGCTGGCTCACGCTCGCACATCATGGAGATCGTCATCAATCAAACCATTGAGTTTGCACCTATCATACTGTTAGGTGCAGACCCGGTGGTTGTTCCCATCAAAGCTATGCTGGATGCCATGTTTGGCATGTTTATACACGGCAACATCAAAGTAAATATGGGCAAGCTTAAATACATTATTAACTCGCCCCAGCTGCATTTATGGCATCACGCTAATTACCAGGAGGTTTTTCACGCCAACTTTGCAACTAAGTTTTCATTTTGGGATTACCTGTTCGGTACCGTATACGATCCTGGTCACACGCCCGGCAATAAACCGGAAAACTGGGGGCTTTATTATGACTACCCCAAAGATTACTTTTTACAGCATGCCTTCAGCGTAAAACGCTTTGATGAAAAAAATCTGCTCAAATACCGTTGGTTCAACTGGTATTACCACCTGCGACCACGGTTTATGAATTGGATGAAAACTTTACTTCCTGCTAAAACAAACGAAGCACATCAATTGGATAATGAGCAGCAACCTGTTACCTTAATAACCGAACAAGAAAACGTACTACAACAAAACTAACAACATATTGGCCTGGCTTTATATTTTAATCGCCGCCGCATTTGAAGCGGCCTGGACCTTCTCGCTAAAGTTCATGAAATTCAGCGACTTGAAAGCGCTCCGTCTCAATTCAGTACTGAGCCTGCAACATGGCCTCCCTGTTTGGTTACCTTTTGTAGGTTATATTGTATTTGGTATTGGTAATATTTATTTCTTCTCATTGGCTATAAAATTGGTGCCAACAGCCGTAGCATATGCTGTTTGGACGGCCGTAACCCTTATCCTGATCAAATTAGTTGAGGTTTCATTTTTAAACCAGCGCCTTTCCTACATCGAAATATTTTTCATGCTGCTCATCATGACGGGCGTTTTGGGCTTAAAGTTTTATGGCCCTGAGATAAAATAAATTCATTGTTATTTGCCAAACGCTTCCTTTTTTAGCTTAGCCTTCAACCTATCAAACCGTACCCAGTAAAGACAGCAATCCTTTTCACCGGTGCCTTTGGTATATACCAGGTATTTACCATCAGGGGTAACATATTCACCCCAGCGGTGGGCATCACCATCATTAATCAATGGGCCAAGGTTTAGCGGTGTTGTCCAGCTATGATCTGGCTTACGGAAAGTGATGCCAAGCTCACACTCGTAATCCGGCTTCTCCATATAACTGATGATCATGTATGATTCATCGGGCGCAACATAAAAATCGCCATCAAAGCCGGGAGTATTGATAACCGGGCCTAAGCTTTTAACTATAGTATCTGTTTTTGTGAAGGTAAGCGTACAAAAATCATACCTGGTATAATCTTTCATACTACCCTTACCCACATTACTGCCTATATAATAAGTGCCGCTGTTAGTAGGCATGAAATCATATAAGCCATAATCCTTCTTCAGAAAAGCCACCGGACTTGTCCAGCCTGTTTTACTCCGGTGAGAGATCCAAACAATGGAGTGTTTGCCATCTCCCTTACCGGCAAAATACATGCTTTTACCATCAATAGAAAAAGTAGGAGCGTAATATCCATAGTTAAGCACAAAGGGGCCACGCCATTTATTACCCTCATATTTAAAATAACGGATCTTATTCCCCTTTGAATTAAACCAATGAATGGCATTGCAATAATAAAACTCCTTTCCATCTGCCGAAAATGCTGACCTGTCCATAGCCATACCACTATCGGGCACCAACATTTGTTGCGCAAAAATTCGCGGGGTATCGTTAGGCGGGCGTTGCCCCAGGTAAGCGTTTTTACTATTGAAAAAATTGCCTTGAGCCAGTAGGCTACTATAAAAACAAGATGTTAAAAACAGGGACAATATAAAGATTTTCATAATGCAGCGGTTAAGTTTATTTTAATGGTATCGTTATCTGCAAAACAAAATTAGCCGTGGCAAATACAAATAGCGGTTCAAACCCATTCAAGTTTAATTCAATTAAAGTCAAGCTGGTTATTAAAACAAAACGCAGCCAAAGGTTATTAAACAATCATGAAATACGAAAAATTGTTGAGTGGAGATAAATGAGATAGGCCTGTTATTTGATAAAAACGAAACGTTTCCGGAAGTTAATTAACCAAAACTATTATATATCTGTTAATCTTAAAATAATACTATCTTCAGAAACAATTCAACTTTAAATTGTACGTTAGGAAAGTTGGAAAACATGCCACGGAATAATACCCGGGAAATTAACAGGCTGAATCTTTTTTTAATCTACTATAACTTGCTATCTTTTTTTGAGATCTTTTTCAGAATACCCGGTTCCGCAAAGCGGATATTGTTTCAGGTTTTAAAGTTGTTATTTACAAAAAGGATCGCTTTTTATATTTTTTTACTAATCCCTTTATACAGCAGGGCACAGCAAACGGACAGCCTTAAAAAATCAACCTTTCATACCATAACCAGCATACGCGGGCAAGTAGTAGATGATGCTAACGGCCAGCCGCTTCCGGGCATCAATATCAGGTTTACCGGGAGCAAATATGGCACCAATTCGGATATGGAGGGAAAGTTTGAATTAAGTGCTCCGGGTTCTTTTACACACGTTACCTTTTCATATATAGGTTTTCAGCCGGTTACAAGGACAATTAAGCCCGGGCAGCCAAATATGCTTCAAATTCGGCTGCATAGCAGTCAAACCCAGTTAAGAGAAGTTACTGTTGTTTCAGGCAAAAAACAACGTTATCGCAATAAGGGCAATCCGGCGGTTGAACTCATTCAGCAGGTTATCGACCATAAAAAGCAAAACCGGATGGAAAGTGCTGATTACCTGCAATACGACCAGTATGAGCGGATCAATTTGTCATTTATCGATATTCCCGCCAACCTGATGAACAGCCGTTATTTTAAAATGTACAAGTTTATGCTTGATACAGTAAAAAACAACGGGCAAACCCAGGTACTGCTCCCCGCGTATTTCAGCGAAAAGCAATACCAAAATTATTACCGTAAAAACCCCGCAAAATCCATCAGGATCCTGAAGGCGCAAAAAGAGGCCAACATCCTCAAATTTATTGATACCGCGGGCTTGGATATCTACCTGAACAGGCTGTACGGCAATAACATTGATATTTACGATAACAATGTTTTTATTATAAATAACCAGCTCCTGAGCCCTATTGCCGACCACTCCCCCAACTACTACAAATTTTTCATTACCGATACTATCCAATCGGGTAAGGAAAAACTGATTGAATTAAGCTTTACACCACGTACCAAAGGCGATCTGCTTTTTGAAGGTAAGTTGCTCGTAAGTATGACGGGCAACTATGCCGTACGGTCATGCGAGCTTAATGTAAACAAGCAGATCAATATCAATTTTATGCGGAACCTTAAAGTGACGCTTGATTTTGAACAACACGCCAATGGCCGTTACTTTTTAAGTAAAAGTGATGTTAAAGCCGACTTAGGCATTTTAAAAAATAAAGGTTTCGGGCTGATGGGTGAAAGAACAGTGTTTTTATCGCACTATTTAACCGATACCCCGCTTCCGGCAACGTTTTATGAAGGGAGGGAACTCCAAATAGCAGATGACGCTAACAAGCCCGATACCTCGTACTGGCTGCATCAGCGGCCTGATACCCTATCTGCCCAGCAGGCCAAAGTTTATCCCCGGATTACCCAATTGGAAAAAATGCCGCAATTTAAAAGGGCAACCTGGATTGCAGCCACATTAACCGGAGGTTATGCCAAATGGGGACCGGTGTTGTTAGGTCCTGTTGGCGCGCTGTACTCCCGAGATAGCCAGGAAGGGTCACGTTTCCAGGTTGGCGGGCGTACTACATCCGAATTGAATAAATCAATATACTTTGAGGGCTTTGGCGCTTACGGCACCCGGGACAGAACCTACAAATACAATCTTGCTACATTCCTCTCATTCAATAAAACACCATTTTACCGCTACCCTAATAATTATATTAAGGCAAGCTACCTGTACGATGTTGATGTACCGGGGCAAAATCTCTCAACTATTAACCAGCAGGCTGCACTTTCATCTTTTCAAACCGGAAAAACAAGGTACTGGCTTTATAGCAGGGTTGCCAAAATTGAATATGTAAAAGATTTTGAAAATCATTTTTCGTTCGACCTTGCTTTCAGAAACTGGAACCAGCGCCCGGCCGCGGCACTGGTATTTCAATACAATGATGCAGCTAATACATCGGTTCATGATTTAACAACTACCGAATTAAATCTTGCCTTCAGGTATGCACCGCACGAACAGATCCTACAGGGCACCGTTTATCGCCGCACTATCTACAGCAAATATCCTATTTTAAACTTGCAGATCAATCAGGGCTTTAAAGGCTTATTTAATGGTTCATATAATTTCACAAGCTTCAATGCAAGCGTTTTCAAACGCTTCTATCTTTCTCAGCTTGGCCATACCGATATTACAGTATTGGGGAACTATTTGGCAGGAAAGGTACCCTTTCCGCTCCTCAATATCAGCCCGGCTAATCAGTCCTTAGCTTATGATGAAGATG
This sequence comes from uncultured Mucilaginibacter sp., assembly GCA_966212355.1. Taxonomy (GTDB): domain Bacteria; phylum Bacteroidota; class Bacteroidia; order Sphingobacteriales; family Sphingobacteriaceae; genus Mucilaginibacter. Next base: position 434,008 of record CBIHRB010000002.1, on the reverse strand, counting down.
GCTATAATCAAATGACCTACCTGGAGTTTGTAAGCGATCATTATGCAGGTATCAACCTGACACATAGCTTTAACGGCTTTTTGCTAAATAAGGTACCTTTGATAAAACACCTGAAATGGAGAGAGTTTTTATCTGCCAAAGTATTGTTTGGCGGCTTGCGAAATGAAAACAACCCGCTTTACTCGGCAAATTTATACCGTTTTCCGACGGGAACAAGTGACTCAAACGGTACCTATGCCTTAGGGAATACACTTTATGTGGAAGCAGGAGTTGGTATAGGAAACATTTTTAAATTTTTGCGGATAGATGGCATAAGGCGATTTAATTATCTTGATCATCCCGGAGCATCTCCTTATGGTATCAAGTTTGGTTTCAGTCCTCATTTTTAAGCAGTACTGATATATGCCCCCGGATATTCGTCGTCCCGGTTATTTCAGCTTGCCTTGTTTAACCCTATGGATACGAATAGTATATAATAAGTTTTTTTCATTTTCAACTGGTTTATAAAAAGAATAGCCGGCGTCACCCGGCTATTCTTTTATAGTACGTAATATTATTAATGCTGATTTCCAGAACCGTTTAACTGGTATGCACCCAAATCGGCACCAGGTAATGTAGCCTCTGATAAACCATAGATCTTATCCAGAGGTACTGTAATAGATGGCTTAATGGTAGTATTGCCCTTTCCAATAAGCGGTGAACTTGCCAGTAAATGGAAGTTAAAGTTCCCGATAGCGCTGTATTGATACAATGGATGACCAACCGTTGGAAGCGGGAAGTTCAGGAACATTGGGTTGTTTTTCTGAACAACATCACTGCCATCATAAATAGAACCTAAAGTATAATTTGAAGGCAGGTATTTTGCCGATGTTGTGATTGATGGAATATCCGTGCTTTGCGGCTGCGTGATGTAGCCTGTTGGGTAAAACTGATTGGCTACACTTAATGAATCGGCCCATTGATAGTTATTACCGTACGAAAGGTGCGCGACATCGGCAACAGGGCTGCCTACCACACGATAGCCAAACTTACAGTTAATAGCTACGTTATTGTAATACATACCCGCTGCACCTTCTTCAAAGTTAATACAACCGCCACGGCCGCTTTGCACCTGGCGATAGCCACCGCTAACGAAAGTGTTATTATACATTACGATATTGGTTTGCGGAGCACCGGTAGCCTGGCCTTTGTTTGAGGCTTTTTGGCCGTTGGTTGCCGTGCCGATAAACATGTTGTAGGCCATGGTACCAACAGTACCTCCTTTGGCATTTAAACAATCCCCTCCGCTAACACCATTTTTTTCGAATGTATTTCTGAAGATGGCTATTTTACCGGCCGAGATCCTAACCGGGTCATCCACCCCACCGTACAACCAGGAGTCTTCCATGATAAAGTTGCCCTTATAGTTGGCAAATAAAATACTGTATTGATTCCCGGTGCCCGAGCCTGCAATAGTTGATGTGGCTTTACCCTCTGTTAAACCGGCATATTCTACATGTGTCCATCTTAATACCAATAAATTACAGGTAGGCCCACCAATAATGCCTTTCCATTTACCGGCATAAGCAGGATCAGCTGCTGCTGTAAGGCCGCCGGGAGCATCGTTTTTCACGATACCAGGAACGGTGATCCAGTTAGGTTGATCTTTTGAGCCGTTACTTACCAGAGTGCCAAGTGCTATAAGGCTACTTCCTGCCCCCATGTTTAACCTGACACCAGGCTGCATTAATAAAGTATCCGTTGGATTGATCACGAGGTCGCAGCCATCTTCAACAGTGTAAGTTTTGCCGCTGAGCATAGTACCTTTTACCGGGATAACAGTTGTGCCGCTTGAACTGCATGATAGCGGAGCTTTATCGCTTACCGGGTTTGCTGCCGGTGGTATATAGCTGTAAATATCGGCGTGCTCACCTTTCCATTTCTGGCAACCAGAAAACGTGGCTGTCATCAGGATACAAATAACTGGGATTATATATTTTTTCATCGTTGATTTTATTATAATTTATACCTGAAACCACCAAGGAATAGTGTTTTGTAATAGTCGCTTTGAACAAGCGTTTGTCCTGCAATGCTCTGTTTGCCTAAAAATTCCTGCTGTTTGGCGTCAAGGCTGCCATGCGGGTATTTCAAATAGATTTTGCTGGCCGCGTTGGTGATATTATTAACCTTGCCATAGAAAGAAAATCTTTTGGCGATAGTTTTTTCGAAAGAAAAATCTAACTGGTTGTAGGCATGCTGGTAAAAATCGAGGTTATAATATGGTGATACCTGCGCCAAACGCTCGCCGGTGTAAACAAAGGCCAGCTGCATATCCAAACCTAACTTCGCGCTTTTGTACAATACAGATGCGTTACCCACATGATCTGCCTGACCTTGCAGCGGACGCGTTTGATTCACATTGGTTTGCTGTAAACCCAATGTTGGGTCATTTGAGTAAAGCAATTTGTTGGTGGTTATCCTTGAGTGGGTATAAGTATAGTTGATTGAAAAGCCTATCACACCAAAGAATTTAGTAGCCAAAGCTTCAAAACCATAGTTGGTAGCATTACCAGGATCATTTTGAGGTTTAATAACCTGATCACTCGGACCACCATTGCGCACAACAAAGTACTCAATTGGATTATAGATCTTTTTGTAGAAAGAACCTAACAATAACTGATCGGCACCACCCGGGAAAAACTCATAACGTACGTCGTAGTTATCGGCAGTAATGTGTTTTAAGTACGGGTTACCAACCTGGTCAAAATATTCGCCGGTAACTTTATATGGTACCTGCTCGCCAAAACCCGGACGGCTGATTGCCGCGAAATATGACGCGCGGATATTTTGATTATCTGTCAGTTGATACTTTAAGTGGATGCTTGGCAAAACATCAGTGTATTTAATGTTACCGCTTCTTTGTGTAACCGTTTCGGGCGATTGGGTGTTGTAGGTCAAATCGGTATTTTCAATTCGTACGCCGCCTAATACCTGCAGTTTCGGCAACAGATCAAACTTTACCTGTAAATATTCGGCATTATCATTTTCCCTTACGTGATAGTTGTTTTGAAGATCGGGGTTGTTTGCACCGATACCATCAGCAACCGAATTGAACGCAAATGGAATAGAATTAAAGTTATTATTGAACAAGGTTGATTTACCACCGGTTAATGAATAAGTGATATAATCAGCATCCCTCACTTTATGGCGATATAAACCACCAGCCGAAAACTCAACATCTTTACCGGCAATTTTAGGAGTATAGATCAGGTTAGCATATCCTGAAAGGTCTTTATCCCTGTTATTTTCCCAATGATGATCTAACTGAGTGTTGTTATCAACCTCGGCAGTAACAGCTCCTGAGTTATTCAGGGTTTTATTAGCGTCATAGAAAAACTCTGTTCTATCTGGTTGGTGCCTTGTAGCTTGTGAATATACTCCATCCCAGTTTAAGCGCCATTGATTACCAAGCCAATGCTCACCATGTAAGGTTGAGTTATAAATATTTTGCTTGGTTAACATGCTTCTGTTTGAGATGGTGATCTGCTTGCTTAAGCCGGTTGAGTTTAAGCCCAAACCAAGCGTGTCAGAAGTAAAGCGTGATTCAAATTCGCTTTGATGGATGTAAAGGTTGTATAACGAGATCTTGTTTTTGTCGTTAAACGCGTAATCTATTTTATTGTGGATACCTACACGTTCTGTCTGGGTAGAATAAGTACGGTCATAGGCATCAGAAAACTGCGGCGAGTTTGGCAGCGGAATAGCCGATGGCTGCGCGTTTGGCGTAAGCTGCTTTGAATTAGAACCACGGTATATGTTCTGGTAACTTACAGATACGATAACACCTAATTTTTTATTTAAAAACCTATCGCCCACAGTAATACCAGCCGTTGAGCTAAATGGAGTTGAAATATTTTTATCGCTTGTAAGCGCTTTATTGCTAAAATCGGCATAGGTAGCGGCATAGCTGTTACCATTGATTGCTGCCGGAGATTTACTGTTAGGAGACGCGCTAAAACCAACAAATGGCCTGCTTGATGAAAACAGGGTAGAAAAACCACCCGAAACGTTAGCGCTGAAAGTAAACTGGCTTGGCGCACTTTTCATCACCAGGTTCATTACACCGCCAATGGCGTCGCCTTCCATACTTGGGGTAAGCGCTTTGATCACTTCAAGCCTTTCCAGCATTTCTGAAGGGAATATATCCATAGGCACAAACCGGTATTGAGCATCCGGGCTTGGTATTTTAATACCATTTACCAATGTTGAGTTGTAACGCTGATCCATCCCTCTGATAATAGCATACCGCCCTTCTCCGCTTGCCGAACGCTGAATGGTTACACCGCTTACACGTTGCAAGGCATTGGCCACCGTAACATCGGGTAATAGCTTAATGGTATTTGCCGAAAGCACATTGATAACCATCGGCGCGTTTTTTTCGATACCACGCACTGCGCCATCTGTTTCTTTGTTTGCCTGGCCCTTAACCTGTATTTCGGTCATTTGCATGTCAGCGTCCTGCAAAGCGATGTTTACCGTAATTACATCGCCGGCCGATGTAATGTTACCTTCCCTAATTTTAGAAGGGCTATAACCAACATAGTTAACCTGTACTTTGTAAGGGCCGTTCTTTAATTTTTTGAAGCTATAAGAGCCATTGAGGTTAACTGCTACAAATTTGCTAAGCCCATCCTGGGTTAAATGTACAGTTGCACCGGTAAGGGGTTCGCCGGTTTTAGCATCGGTTACCTTTCCCCTTATGGTTTGGGCATTAGCCGAAACAGAAAATAGCAGGCATATTGAAAACAAAAGCAATAGCCTGTTAAGAAAGTAGGTGTGTTTCATGAACAACGGGTTTAATTTTTCCGCAAAGAAACCCGCTTAAAACTGGAGAAAAACTGAATAAAGGAGCCTAAAACTATTAAATAATCCAAACTTAACAAGCGCTTAACACAAAAGACTAAAATCACATTAATTACCTTCAAATTAAAACGAGCAGTCTCTATAAAAAAGCTAAAACTGATTCCCCCCAATTAACACGATAGCATAGAAAAACAATGCACAGCTTGTTATAACAGACTGTTTATCAATTTAAAATAGCATTCTCATTAAATTGGTCAACTAAGCAAAAACGCAAACGTTTGCGTAAATAATTAACAGAATTGTGGGTGCAATATGTAAATACCATGTTATAATTGGTAATCGGTAAGCATTCTGTTAACCAGTTTCTTTTAAGCTACCGGGTTAAACACATTAAACCTTGAAAATATGACGGCATTTAAAACTCTTGGACAATTTATTATTGAGCGGCAAAAAGATTTTCCTTATGCAAAAGGTGAGCTTTCCCGGCTACTTCGTGATATTGGGATCGCTTCTAAAATAGTAAACAGGGAAATTAATAAAGCCGGCCTTGTAGATATTTTAGGAGATGCGGGTTCCTCCAATATCCAGGGAGAGTCACAAAAAAAGCTGGATATTTATGCCAATGAGCAGTTTATTGCAGCATTAAGAAGCGGCGGAGAGTGTTGTATAGTTGTTTCGGAAGAAAATGATGAATACCTGGTTATAGACTCGGATATTTCAAAAGAAGCAAACTACGTTGTTGCACTTGATCCTTTAGACGGATCATCTAATATCGATGTTAATGTAGGTGTAGGAACCATATTTTCCATTTACAGACGAAAATCGGACAAAGGGAAGCTTTCCACAAACGAAGATGTATTACAGCTGGGTACCGAGCAGGTGGCTGCAGGATATGTCATTTATGGATCTTCAACAATGCTCGTATACACCACAGGAAAGGGGGTTAATGGCTTTACTCTTGATCCTTCAATCGGCGAATTTTGCCTTTCACACCCTAACATGACTGTTCCGGCAACGGGAACAATTTACTCTATAAATGAGGGTAATTACATTCATTTTCCGGATGGAGTAAAAAAATATATCAAATATTGCCAGGTAGAAGATCCGGACACCAAAAGACCGTATACTTCCAGGTACACAGGATCGATGGTTGCGGATATACACCGGACCTTAATAAAAGGCGGAATTTTTATTTATCCTCCTACTACCGGCGCAAAAAAGGGGAAACTGCGGCTTATTTATGAGTGCAACCCTATGGCTTATATTATTGAGCAAGCCGGCGGCAAAGCATCAGATGGATACAAAAGAATTATGGAAATTGAAGTAAAGGAATTGCATCAGCGGTCCTCCATATTTATTGGCTCAATGGATATGGTGCTCAAAGCTGAAGAATTTATGTCATCATTTTCTCCAAAATTATTTGTGAAGTCGTTTGAAGGAGAAGTTAAAATTCAATAAGAATATTGAAAAACGCGATAATAACCAGGTTAAGCACCAGCCTTTTGTAAAGCTGCTTTCACAATTTATGCTTTAATTGCAAGTTAAAAATACTGGACAAAACTTAGTTTTGAGACGACATAAGACAATAATCGACGAGAATTGTTTTTTCTTTCGAACTAAAATTGTCATCCAAATGTCATGAAGTGTGAAATCCTTTACAACTATACGTGTCACAAATACACATAATTTTATACGTTTAAACAACAGAATCAGCATTTTTGAACTACTTAAGCTTTTAGTCTATATCTTTAGGTGAAAATTAACGGTAATTTTTAATATAAGATCACGTTTCGAGGGCTTAATTAAAAATTATAACATGCAAAAAACAAAATCTTTAAAAAAAATGACTTTTGGCAGTTTGGCACTGAGCGCAATTATCCTCATCGGCAGTTGCTCCAAAAATGCAGACCAACCAGTAACCGTTCCAATTAATGATTTAAACGCCAGCAAAAGTCTGGCAACAACAGCCCCCACCGTCTACACGATGGCCACATCTTCAATCCGGTTAGATGAAGGTTACGCTTACAAATTCAGCCCCGTTCAGGTAAGCGGCGATTCAAACACGCAGCCAACTGCATCAACACTCCAACTTTATGAAAACGGTGTTGCATTAGGTCCGGCTCATTCTGTTCACAGTGACATCAGGAACCTTGGTAAAGGGCGTTACAGTCACTGGGATACCGGATTGTACTTCTCAACTTCCGACAACAGCAGCCCTCTGACAAACGGAAGAAAGTACACTTATACCCTTACCGGTACTGCAACCAGCGGTGCGACAGCACCTGCTACGAGTACCCCCGTAACATCACCAGTAACCGGCTCTGTATTAAGTACAGTATTAACCGGTTACGCTGCTGTTAACGGTACTACAACCGGTGGTAAAGGTGGCACCACGGTAACTGTAAACACGCTGGCCGCGTTCAAATCTGCGGTAGCAGGCAATTCGCCCAAGATTGTGTATGTTTCCGGAACAATTAGCGGATCAGGCTTAACTCCTGTGTATGTTGGTTCAAATACCACCATCATCGGTAAAACCGGAGCCGTTTTATCGAGCCTGAACCTTTACCTTTTCACTGTAAGCAACATCATTATCCAAAACGTTACGTTTAGAAACTACGTAACCGAATGCGGTATTTACGTTAAATTCCAGTCGAACCACGTTTGGATTGACCATTGCGATTTTGCAACAGACCGTAGCCATGGCTGGGATTATTGGGGTAAAGACATCGGTGTTGCCGAAGGTTCTGACTACGTAACCATTTCATGGAACAAATTCCATGACACCTACCTGTCATTGCTTATTGGTTCGGTAACGAGCGATGCTGTAACAGCCAACACCGGCAAACTACACGTTACATTGCACCACAACTACTGGTACAATGTGGCTGAAAGGGAACCAACTTTGGTATTCGGCAGCATCCACATGTACAACAACTACCACTTAAACAATGATGGTTATTCTATCGGTGCAAGGTACGGTGGCACAGTAAGAACAGATAATGAGTATTTCTCAGGCTGTAAAAAACCACTTACCACTAACTTAGATGGCGATCCTGTAGGTTATTTCAGCGGAGTATCAACCAACATTTATTCTAATTGTGGTGCCAATAACATTACCTCATCTTTATCAAGCTGGGTACCGTCATACGCTTACAGTTCATTGCTTGATGCTGCTGCCAACGTTCCAGCAGTAGTAACAGCAGGCGCCGGTGTTAAAACAGTTAATTAATTAAATTATTCACCCCCACTCTAAGTAAAAGGCCACTTTATGAATTATCATAAAAGCGGCCTTTTACTTTTTATTGATCCCGGTTCCAATTACAATATTAATTTTCAGGCACAGGCTCTTCATTTTTACTGAGGTATTGAACGTTAGCCGCAGGGCTTAGCCTTTTCTTCATGAAAGCCACAATGGTATCGGTATACAAGTCGGCCCCCCTACCGTTTAAATGCGCCCTGTCTGAATAGTATTCCGGATTTTTAAAATATACATCGTTGGTAAAATCATGAAAAATAACCTTGTTACTGCTGCAAATATTTTTCAATTTCAAATAGGAATTCTGTTGGGTATCATCGTTATACCTTGGCGATACAAAAACAAACAGTTGAATTTTTTGCCGCTTACATTCATTTATAAAAAAATCCAGCGCCTCTATGTTATCGGCCGATATGCTGTCTGAATATGGCTTGAGCGATGTATGGGTTGAAACCCTGCTGACGTCCATTTTACTATCCAAAGGATTAAACCCCATGACGGTGTTTCCGGATGATAAAAAGTAATGTTGAAATATAGAAACCACCTGGCCATTGTAGCGGTATGTTTGAAGATGGCTTTTTATTAGCTCCAGCCGGCCTTTCTTTTCGATCATATTTCTGATAACATCCGATTGTTTTAAATAAGGCAGTAAAATGGAAAGCCTGTTCTTTTCATCTTCTTTTTCACTTAACACATCGCTGGTTACATCTAAAACAACAATCTTAGGAACGTGGTGCTGCAACGCCAGTTCAAATATTGCTGTACTATATAAAAGCCCTTCGCCATCTCTGCCGCCATTGAAACAACTTAAGTGTAAACCATCTTTTATAAGCGATGAGTTATAATGATGTGAAGCTCTTGAACTTCCCAAAACCAACACATCTTCATTTAGATTATACACAACGTGATTAGCTACAGCGTATTCGCCGGAAACCTGGTGTGTAAAAAAATAATAAAGGAACATACCGGCTGCCTGATCAACAGCCACAAAAGCCACAATCATCAATAACAACCTTATAAAAAACTTATTGCTGTTTTCTTTCAACTGCTTCATAATTTAAAACTGAAAATAAATGAACTGTCCGCCGTCAAAAACTCCAAACAACAGGATTATAAAAACCAACCCTAAATAGGAAGCCATGCGGATCCCCCAATTTTCATTGTGAAATAACCGTAATGAATGAAAGCCATATTCCTGCTTTATTTCGTAAAAAAACAGGGCGGCTATAGCCATCAAGTCATACAGAAAATATGAAGGTTCGCCTATAAAAAAACCGTGTTTGTAAACAAAAACCCCTTTCAACAAACCCCAGGCCTGCTCTAATGATACAGCCCTGAAAAAGATCCAGCTTATAGTAACCAGGAATATTGTAAAAGATATATTTAAGAAATTGGCAAATACTCCGCTGCCTAACCCCAATTTATTCGCTGTTGCCGTCCTCCATTTCTGCGTTGCCATGCCGCAGATGAGGTAGAACCCGTGTAAAGCGCCCCAAACAATAAATGTCCAGTTGGCGCCATGCCACAAACCGCTGATCATAAACACGGCAAATAAATTTAAATACAATCGGCCTTTGCTAACCCGGTTGCCCCCTAAAGGGATATACACATAATCTTTAAACCAGGTAGAAAGTGAAATATGCCATCTGCTCCAAAACTCGCTTATGCTTTTTGCAAAATAAGGCCGTTTAAAATTTTCCATCAGTTTAAAGCCCATCACTCTGGCACTGCCTATCGCAATATCCGAGTAGCCAGAAAAGTCGCAATAGATCTGGACGGCAAAAAACAATGAAGCAAGCACAATTGTGGCCGAGCCATGTTCAGGATAATTGTTAAAAACAGTTTTTACATATATAGATAACCTGTCGGCAACAACAACCTTTTTAAAAAAACCGATCAGCATTCGTTTTAGCCCTTCAGAAACATCGAGGGCATTAAAATGATGTTCGGTTTTAAATTGCGGTAACAGGTTTTGAGGACGTTCAATAGGGCCGGCAACTAATTGCGGATAAAACATTACGTATAAAGCATAAATACCGAAATGACGTTCGGCCTTTTGATGGCCCCGATAAACTTCAATAGTATAACTCATGGCCTGAAAAGTGTGAAATGACAACCCTATCGGAAGCAAGATCTGTAAAAACGGAATTGGGTTAGTGTAACCCATCCAGTATAACAATCCTGATAAATTGGCATTAAAAAAATTAAAATATTTGAATACGGCCAGCACTCCAATATTTGCAGTAAGGCTTAATATTAACAAAAGCTTCTTCTTCTTAGGGTCGTTAACCTTTTCCAGGTATATACCCGCGGTATAGTCGATAATTATTGTAAAAAACAGGATGAGGATATAAATAGCTTTAAAGAACATATAAAAATAGCAGCTTGCTATAAGCAGCAACAGCCACCTAAATTTATGGGGCACCAGAAAATACAAAGCCGTTACCACAGGAAAAAACAGCAGAAAAGTAAATGAGTTGAATATCATCTCCAGGTTCTTTTTGGTTAATTAAACCTAACTGAAAATAAAATGATATAAAATAGCGGCACTGCAATCGTATATCATTCTGTAAAATCAGGCAACAAACTTCACAGCCAAAATCAGATCAGGACATTGCAAGTTCAGGAGGACAGGTACAGTAACCCCAACGTGAATTGATCCTCCGATCATTTGATAAAAACTCTCAACCAGCTTGTGATATAACACAACAAACTAAAATGTAAAGCAATTTATATCCTTTTACAGTTTAAACGTGTAAAATGGCGTCAGATTTACAATTTACGGGCAATTGAACGGGGCTCATACTTTATTGATAGTCAATTAAATAATTTTACTCACCAAGTAACAAATAAACTTAATTTATCATTTAAAGACCTAAAACTATGTGCGGAATTGTTGGTTACATCGGATCAAGAGATGCGTGGCCCGTTGTGTTGAACGGCCTCAAACGATTAGAATATCGTGGTTATGATAGCGCCGGTATTGCTATTATAAACAATGTAGGCTTCAGTGTGTATAAAAAAACCGGGAAGGTGGCTTGTCTTGAGGAGCACACGGCCGACAAAGACAAGAGCGGCCATGTGGCCATAGGACATACCAGGTGGGCCACACATGGCGCCCCGTCGGATGCAAATTCGCATCCGCATAGCTCAAACGATAACCGCCTGCACATTATCCATAACGGGATCATCGAAAATTACCTGATCCTTAAAGAAGAACTGCTTGCCCGTGGACACACCTTTAAAAGTGAAACAGATACCGAAATCCTGATCCACTTAATTGAGGAAATTCAAAATATCGAACAAACTGATTTACTGGAAGCTGTCCGCCTGGCTTTAAATACAGTGATAGGTGCTTACGCCATAGTTATCCTCGACCGGGAAAACCCCGATCAGCTGATTGCCGCCCGAAAAGGCAGTCCATTGGTTATTGGTGTTGGCCATGGCGAATATTTTATTGCATCAGACGCCACTCCTATTATCGAGTACACCAAAAACGTAGTGTATTTAAAAGATAACGAAATAGTACAGGTTAAACCCAGTGGGCTTTTAATAAAGAAACTTGACAATGTTGTGCAAACCCCATTGATCCAGGAGTTGGAATTAAAGCTTGAATCGTTAGAAAAAGGCGGCTTTGAGCATTTTATGATGAAGGAAATCTTTGAGCAGCCGAGATCAGTAAGGGATTGTATGCGCGGTCGTATCTTTCCGCTTGAAGGCAAGGTTGAGTTAGGTGGCATTAAACAATATACGGATAAGCTTAAAAATGCCGAGCGGATAATTATTATTGCCTGCGGCACCTCGTGGCATGCCGGCTTAACAGGCGAATACCTTATTGAAGAATATGGACGCATTAAGGTAGAAGTTGAATATGCTTCCGAATTCAGGTACCGTAATCCCATAATTACTGATAAAGATATTGTAATGGCGGTATCTCAATCGGGAGAAACTGCCGATACATTGGCCGCCATCGAGATAGCTAAAGAACGGGGTGCAACCATCCTTGGGATCTGCAATGTTGTTGGCGCATCAATTCCGCGCGTAACTGATGCAGGGGTTTACACCCATGCCGGACCGGAAATAGGTGTGGCCTCAACCAAGGCCTTTACAGCGCAGGTTACAGTTTTAACTTTAATTGCTTTATATATTGCACAGCACAAAGGTACTTTAACGCCAGGCAAACTCACCAATTTATTAACTGAGCTTGATACCATACCCGATAAAATACAAACGCTGCTACAGGATAATAAATTGATTGAAGACATTGCTTCCAAAATAAAAAATGCGCCTAACTGCCTGTTCTTAGGACGCGGTTTTGGTTTCCCGGTAGCTTTGGAAGGAGCTTTAAAACTGAAAGAGATCTCCTATATCCATGCCGAAGGTTATCCTGCCGCCGAAATGAAGCATGGGCCAATTGCGTTAATTGACGAGCAGATGCCGGTGATCTTCATCGCCACAAAAAACTCATCGTATGAAAAGGTGATCAGTAATATACAGGAGGTTAAAGCCCGCAAAGGAATAGTAATAGCTATTGTTACCCGTGGTGATGTTAAAGTAAAAAACATGGCCGATTACTGCATTGAAATACCCGACGCCGACGAAGCCTTTTTACCACTGCTGGCCACTATTCCGCTACAACTTCTCTCCTATCATATAGCTGTAAAACGGGGCTGTAATGTCGATCAGCCCCGTAACCTGGCTAAATCGGTTACAGTAGAATAATTCGTAATAATTAACCAACAAACTCCATAAAAAAAGCAGGCTCAGGCCTGCTTTTTTTATGTGCTGTTACTCCTGGGTGTAACCACCGTTATGTGAAAGTGTAGCCCAAAATGCCCAACTCAGACACTTTTTTCTCATCCCTTTACACATGCCTGCAATGCTGCTTTACATGTTCTGTAAAGACTAAGATACAGGTTTACAAAAAAGCGGCAATCGGCTAAAACCGTATACTATCGATGCCCAAATAGATAAATTTGACTAACCAAATAAACCAGTTCAAAATAGTTTCCTAAACTCTCTTAAACTATTGATGATGAAAAAAATTAATATATACTGTTTCATTACAGCATTGCTATTGATAACCGGATGTGCCGGAAGTCGGGATCTTGTTTACTTCAGCAACATGGCAAATACAGGCGCTGCAAATAACAATACAAACGGAACAGTAGTCATTCATCAGAAAGACATTTTAAATGTAACTGTTAACAGCTTAAACCCCGAATCGAACCTGCTGTTCAATGGCAATAAAAATGTGGGCTTAAACAACCAATCAACCCGCGGCGGATATAAAGTAAACGAAAATGGATTTGTGAATTTACCACTTATAGGCGACTATAAAATTGAAGGGCAGACCATTGAGGAAGCACAAACTGAAATAGCTAAAAAACTCTCGGCTTTTGTTAAAAGCCCGGTAGTTGACATCCAGCTTCTAAATTTTAAAATAAGCGTGATAGGCGAGGTTAACAAACCATCAACATTTATAATAACCGATGAAAATGTAAACTTACTTGAAGCATTAGGTATGGCCGGGGATATGACAGTTTATGGACGCAGGGAAAATGTATTGGTGATCCGCACAGAAAACGGACGCAGAACAATGAACCGCCTTAACCTTAATAAAGTTGAATCGATGGATTCGCCTTACTTCAACCTTAAACAAAATGATATTGTTTATGTGGAGCCCGACAAATCAAAGGCGGTTGAGTATAGCCAAAGCACGCGCTTAGCACCAATAGTAGTAGCCTCAATTTCGGCATTGGCTGTATTAGCGGCAGTACTTTTAAGAAGATAAAATACAGTTTTAAAGATACCTAAGAATAGCTGACATGGATAACAATTTTATTTTAAAAGAACCTTTGCCAGGCAACAAGTTCAGGAACAACATTAAGCCTTATTTAAACGGCTGGTATTTATTCCTGATAAGCATGGTTATCTGTTTTGGAGCAGCCTGGGCATACCTTAACTATGTTACCCCGTTGTATAAAATAACAAGTACACTGCAAATCCCCGACGATAAAAAAGGCGATGGTATTTTAAAAGCTACTGCTTTCAGCGACCTGAACATGTTTCAGGAAACTAAAACCGTGGATAATGAAATGGAGGTATTGCGATCAAAAGATTTGATTTATAGCGTATTCAAAAAACTTAACCTGGAAACTTCCTATTTTGATGAAAGCGGCTTTAAAGTAAAAGAACTGTATGGTAACGAGCGGCCTTTTACCGTTACTGTAAAAAGAATAGGGAAAACCGGCTATCTAAAAAAACTATATATCCAGCCATATTCACAAAATAAGTTTTTGTTAAAAGAGGAAACTAAAACATGGATCTACAGCTATAATCAACTGATTAATCACAAGGATTATTCCTTTAAAGTAGAAAAAGGCCCGGCCCGCGCAGATAACGAAACCCCAATACTGATCCAGTTTAAAAACCTTACCAGGCTGGCAGCAGCTTACAGCGCCGGGTTATTACAGGTAAACCCTGTAGTTAAAGAATCAAACACCTTAACCTTAAGCCTGGTTGATGCTGTGTCCGAAAGGGGGGTTGATATTCTTAACAACATCATATCTACCTATAACGCCGAAAACGTTGTTAAGAAAAACGTTACAGCCGTAAACACCATATTATTCATTGATAAACGATTACATGATTTAGAACAAGACCTATCATACACCGAAGGTGATATTGAAACTTTTAAGCAAAGGAACGGAGCTGCAGAGATCAACGCAAGCACACAGGTAAATCTGACAAAATCTGCAGAATATAATCAACTGCTTGAAGAATCAAATACTCAATTGGGTATTGTGAATTCCATCGAAGCATATTTAAAAAACTCGGCTAACCAATATGATGCTGTACCCAGTACCATGGGATTGAAGGATCCGGCATTAAATACCCTGGTTAGCCGTTTCAACGACCTGCAGCTGGAAAGGAACCGCATGCTGGGCAGCGCAAACCTTGCTAACCCTCTTATTGAAAACCTGAGCAACCAGATAGCCAGCCTTCGTGTAAATATCATGGAAAACCTCAGTAATATTAAAAAAGGCTTCTCTATTAGCCACAAATTGCTCAGTCAAAATTCTGCCCAGTATGACTCCCGCATCCGCTCTGTTCCGTCGCTTGAACGGGGACTTTTGCAGCGGAGCCGTGAACAGGGGGTAAAAACTAATTTATACCAGTACCTGTTGCAAAAAAGGGAAGAAACAGCGTTGTCGTTATCAGCTACAATTCCTTCATCACAATTGATTGATAAACCTGCTGCTAATCCGATAGCTGAATTTCCCAAGCAACAGCTCACCTATTTATTCGCTATTATAGCCGGGTTGTTTATACCGGGAATTTACATCTTCCTGAAAGATAAATTTAGCCTGAAAATCAGGAATCAATCAAGCCTGCTGAATATAAAGGGAGTGAAGATCCTGGGCGAACTATGCCATAATAATGAAGGTCAAAGCCCTGTAGTTATCTCTAACGGCAGTAATACCAACATTTCAGAACTCTTCAGGTATATCAGAAGCAATATTGGCTTCCTGAACCAGGGAACGCAGCACAAAACCATGCTTGTTACATCGTCTATGAAAGGCGAAGGCAAAACCTTTTTTAGCATCAATCTGGGTTTAACGCTTGCCATGCTCAATAAACGGGTATTAATTATGGAGTTTGACCTGCGCAAGCCGGATTTGCTTAAAAACATCAACATGGAGCAAACCAGAGGCATTACAGATTTTTTAATGGGTGATACCAATTCACCGGCCGAATGCATCCAGGCTTATAATGAATCAGATAACCTTTTTGTAATGGGGAGCGGCAGTAAAGCAATTAACCCTGCCGAGCTATTGTCAGATAAACGGCTCGACCTGCTTTTTAACTGGTGCAAAACCGAGTTTGATTATATCGTGCTTGACACATCGCCTGTAGGTGCCGTTGCCGACGCTTTTAGCCTGGCTAAATACGCCGAGTTGAGTATTTATATTGTACGGTATAATTATACTAATACCGAGCAATTAAGTATCCTCAGAGATATTTATGATAATGATAAATTAAATAACCTTATGGTAGTGTTTAACGATGCGAAAAAAGAAAACCGGGAAGCTTATGCCTATGGTGGCTATGGATACGCATCGGCATATGGCAGTTGATAGCTACCATTTTACAATAGCATAAGGTTAATGCTAATACGTGTTATAAACTTTTAGTTAGACTGTTTATTGACTGCCGCTGTTCTATGTGACTGGATTGGCGAAGCCGTAAGCAACATAAGTTGCAATTGTTATGAACCAATAACCGGGTAAAACCGGAGAACCATATAAGCCGTTAGCCTGCTTTTTTTACTGCCTGACCAGTGTGACTGGATTGGCGGAGCCGCAGGAGAATAAGACACCTGTTATATTTTATAATGCACGGGTAAAACCGGCGAATATTATAAACCATTAGTTCGATTATTTTTTATTAACCGCCTAACCATGTGACTGGATTGGCGGAGCCACAGCCAACACAGGCTGCGGCCGTAATAAATCAGATAACCAGGTTAGTAATTTTCAATTACTATTTTTTAAAACCATCATCACTTGCGCCGTGTGAGTGAGTTGGCGAAGCTATAATAAGCCCTTATTAATTCCCCCGATCCAACTTTATTCATTTTATGGAAACCCAATTAAGAACACCGCAATTTCGCATGACAAATTATCATGAAAAAAAATGGCTTGTTATTTACACCAAGCCCCGATGGGAAAAAAAGGTGGACAAGCTTTTAAAGCAAAATGGCATTGAATGCTATTGCCCGGTCAGAGATGTAGTAAGCCAATGGTCTGACAGGAAAAAGGAGATCAGTGTTCCTCTGTTTAGCTCCTACGTATTTGTTCATGTCGACGCCTATGAGCAGTCAAGGGCGCTTTACGTAATGGGGGCGTTAGGCTTTGTTTACTATATGGGTAAACCTGCTGTAGTGAGGGACAACGTAATAGACGAGATCAGGACAAATCTTGTACGCTACAAAGACATGGAAATTGTGAGTCTTAACAACCTCACTGTTGGTGATACAGTTAAAATAAAAGATGGCGCTCTTGTAAATCAGATGGGTAAGGTGCTGCAGATACAGGGCAAAAATGTATTAATGGTTTTTGAAACCATCAATTGCGCTTTGGTAACACGTGTTTCAATCCAAAACTTATCAGTTCATAACATCAGCAGAAATCATGAAAATTGAGAATTACCAACCTAAATTAGGCATTATCGGTCTTGGTTATGTAGGCTTGCCCCTGGCAGTTGAATTTGCAAAAAAATACAAGGTTATTGGCTATGATATTAATGTAGATCGCATTAATGAGCTCAAATCGGGCATTGATCATACTTTAGAGATAGAGCCCGACCAATTAAATGCAGTAATTACTCCTGTTTGCACAACCGCAACCGGTTTATACGTTACTGATGAAATTGAAAAATTACGGCAATGCTCCATATTCATTGTAACTGTGCCCACCCCTGTTGATAAAAATAACCGACCGGATCTTTCTCCGTTAATAAATGCCAGCCGGGTTGTAGGCAAGGTGTTAAAAAAGGATGATATCGTGGTTTACGAATCAACCGTGTACCCGGGGGTAACAGAAGATGAATGTATGCCCATTTTAGAAAAAGTATCGGGGCTTACTTATAACGTTGATTTTTTTGCAGGCTACTCGCCCGAAAGGATCAATCCCGGAGATAAATTACATACAGTTTCAAAGATCCGAAAAATTACATCAGGCTCAACTCCTGAAGCTGCAGAAACCATTGATAAGCTTTATCAATCAGTTATAACCGCCGGCACATTTAAAGCCCATTCAATAAAAGTTGCTGAAGCAGCTAAAGTAATTGAAAACGCCCAACGCGATATCAACATTGCCTTTGTGAATGAGCTGGCGATGATCTTTAATAAACTGGGTATCGATACCCATAAAGTATTGGAGGCAGCGGGCACTAAATGGAACTTTCTGAATTTTCGCCCGGGCCTTGTTGGCGGCCACTGTATCGGGGTTGACCCATATTATCTTGCACAAAAGGCCCAGGAAGCAGGTTATCACCCTGAAATTATTTTGGCTGGCCGGCGTATCAACGACTCTATGGGTGCATATGTTGCCGATCAGTTTATTAAACAGATGATTTGTCGCGGTACTTCAATAACAGATAGTGAGGTGCTGATACTTGGTTTCACATTTAAAGAAAACTGCCCCGATGTAAGGAATACCCGTGTAATAGACATTGTAAAACGACTGAAAGAGTATAAAGTAAAAGTGCATATCCATGATCCCTGGGCCAATGCAGAACATGCTAAAAAAGAGTATGGCATCATCTGCGAAAACGGCGAATCAAAAACCCGTACCTATGATGGGGTTTTACTTGCTGTTGCCCACGAGGAGTTTAAAGAAATGAATGTAAAAGCGCTTTGCAAACCCAATGCGGTATTGTATGATTTAAAGGCATTTTTACCAGAAAACGTTGTTAACGCCCGGCTTTAAAAATTTATGACCTACAAACAAAGAGCCGTATCCGGCATAGTATGGGCGCTGTGGCAGCAATTAAGTTCAAAGGTGGTAAGCTTTGGCATATCCATATTCCTGGCGCGGATCCTGGAGCCATCGCAATTTGGTTTGATAGCTATGCTGTCGCTTTTCATTTCGGTTGGCAACAGCCTCCTGGACAGCGGTCTGACAGCTTCGCTGATCCGTACAACCAATGCCGATCAGCGCGATTATTCAACCGTGTTCTTTTTTAATATTATTGGCAGTACTATCCTCTATTTGTTGCTTTTTTTATCGGCACCATTGATCTCTGCCTTTTATAATCAGCCGTTACTAACACCAGTGGTACGTGTTTATACCTTGATTTTGATCATCAATGCTTTTTTCGGGGTACAAAGCACCTTACTGATAAAAGAGCTAAAATTTAAGAAACAAACCAATATTCAAATTCCATCCGCTATCGGCGGCGGTATATTAGGGATTATACTCGCTAAATTAGGATATGGCGTTTGGAGCCTTGTTTGGATGGGTTTATGCACATCCTTTTTATCAACAGCCATACATTGGATCACCTCAAACTGGAGGCCGGCACTGATCTTTGATAAAGCATGCTTTAAAAAACATATTCATTTTGGTTATAAAATGACATTATCGGGTTTAATTGATACCGTTTACCAAAACATCTACCTGATCATTATAGGTAAGTACTTTTCGGCAACTCAGCTTGGTTATTACAGCCGTGCCGATTCAATCAGTCAGCTGCCTATCAGTAACATTTCGGCAGCTATAAATAAAGTTACTTATCCTATGTTCGCAGAGATCTCAAACGACCCGGTACAGCTAAAAAATGTGTATAAACGGCTTATGCAACAGGTAGTATTCTGGAATGCACCGGTACTTATATTGCTTAGCGTTATTGCCAGGCCTTTGTTTCACATCTTATTAACCGATAAATGGCTGCCCGCCGTTCCGTTTTTTCAGTTGTTATGCATAGGAGGCATTATGTACCCGCTGCATTCATACAACTTAAATGTTTTAAAAGTAATGGGACAAAGCGCATTGTTTTTAAAGTTAGAGGTTATTAAAAAAGTTTTAAGTGTGGTTGGCATCCTGCTTTTTATTCCCTTCGGGATTTATGGGTTATTATACTTTCAGTTACTTTTTAACATAATAGCCTACTACATCAATTCCATTTACAGCGGGCGCTTAATTAACTACCCGGTTACTGAGCAGGTAAAAGATATTTTGCCAACAGTAACATTAGCCGGAAGCATTGGCCTCTGCTGTTATTTTCTCGACAAATTGCTGATTAACGATTTTTTTATTCCGACTATGCAAATTGGCATATTACTCATAGTGTTCATTGCGGTTTATTATGGTACCAGTTTGCTAATTAAGCTCTCCGCTATTAAAGATTTTAACCAATTAATCCTAAAAAGATGATTCCAGTAACCAAACCATTTCTCCCTGCCGAAAAGGAATTCAGAGCCTATGTTAAAAGTATCTGGGAAAGGCAATGGCTCACCAACAACGGGCCCCTTGTGAACACGCTCGAATTAAAGTTAAAGCAATACCTGGGCGTTAGTCATATGCTGTTTGTTACAAACGGCACAATAGCTTTACAACTGGCCATCAAAGCACTTAACTTAAGCGGAGAAATTATCACAACACCATTTTCATTTGTTGCTACTACAAGCACTATTGTATGGCAGGGTTGCGAACCAGTATTTGTGGATATCGATCCTGAAACGCTGAATATTGATCCGGCTAAAATCGAAGCTGCCATCACACCCAACACATCGGCTATACTGGCAACACACGTATTTGGTAACCCATGCGATATAACAGCCATACAAGCTATTGCTGATAAACATAACCTTAAGGTGATCTATGATGCCGCACATTGCTTCGGTACTTTTTATAAAAACCGCTCCGTATTTGAATATGGCGACATCAGTGTAACCAGCTTTCACTCAACCAAATTATATCACACTATCGAAGGTGGCGCTGTATTTACCCAGGATCCGGAGTTATTAAAAACCATGGCACTGATGCGCAACTTCGGATATTCAGGTGTCGATACTTTCTCGGAAGAAGGCATTAACGCCAAAAACAGCGAGTTTCACGCCGCAATGGGTTTATGCAACCTGCGCCATGTTGACGAAATACTTAAAAAAAGAAAGTATTTGTATGAGCAATATCTGCAGCGCCTGGAAAACCTGGATGTTCAGTTTCAAAAACTTGAAAACGAACAGGACTACAATTATGCATATTTCCCCGTCGTTTTTCAAACAGAGGCCCTCATGCATCAAAGTAAAGCAAAATTAGAGTTAGCACAGATTTATTGCAGGAGGTATTTTTACCCCTCGCTATCATCATTGCCATACGTAAAAAGTCAACCAATGCCTGTTTGCGATTCCATAGCCTCACGGGTGGTTTGTCTTCCTTTATATCATACGCTGTCGCTGTCAGATCTCGACCTTATTTGCAGGTTATTGCTTCGTGCACAAAACTTCGACAACAACTTTAAGCCGAAACATTTTGGCACACTGGTGACCGATAAAATTGAATCTGAAATAAATGTAACGGCAGCGAATGTAAATGGATCAGTATGAATGGTGAAGAAATAATGGTAAGTGTTCTCTGTATTACTTACAACCATGAAAAATTCATTTCCGAAGCTATCCGAAGCTTTTTGATGCAGAAAACCAACTTTAAGTTTGAGATCATCATTGGCGACGATTGCTCGACAGATAAAACCCAGTCAATAATTAAATTTTACTCAGAAACCTATCCGGGCCGGATCAAGCTTATAGCCTCCCCTACCAACTTAGGCACCCATAAAAACTTAATTAATTGTATTACACAGTGCAGAGGCAGGTACATAGCTCTTTGTGAGGGCGACGACTACTGGACAAATGAACATAAACTGCAAAAGCAGGTTGATTTTTTAGAAAACAATGCCGACTTCGTTATTTGCTGCCATTACCACAAAGTGATAAACGTTAATAACAAAACTCTTTACGTACACCCTAACCCAACACCGCTGATACATACATATGCCGATTTGCTGGCGGGGAAACAGGAAGAAACAAAAACGGCAACAGTTGTTTATCGCAACATTCCCGAAACCCATCAGCTGTTTGCTGCTCCCTGGTTTTTTGAATGTTTTGCCGGCGATAAAATGTTTAAGCTATGGGCCACCCAGCATACCGGCGGTAAAATTTATGTAATACCCGAGGTGATGAGCTGTTACCGCAATCATGAAGGCGGCGTATGGAGCATGATCAACGCCAAAGCACGTATGGAAATGGTTATAAGCGATTTCAATTTGATCATCAAAAACTTCACCTACTCTGCAAGGGCAAAAAAAAAGCTATTGCTGCTTTATATTAAACGCTATCTGTTATTTGAATTACAAAACAAACGGTTTCGCAAAGCTTACGATACACTAAAATACCTACTTTAACCGACAGGGAATTTAACACCAACAATGAACATACCAGCCGTCCCTTTTTCAAAACCCGTTCTGTTTTTCATTATTCCCTCCCTTAAAGGAGGAGGAGCAGAAAGAGTTATCATATCGCTTGCTAATTACTTTAATAAAAACAACTTTCAGTCGGTACTTATATCTCTAAACAATGATGTTCCGGCATACGAGATAGAAAATGGGGTTAAGGTGTTTCACCTAACAAACCGTCAGAAAAGCGGGTTAGTTTATAGGGCGTATTACATTGCCCAAACTTTTTATAAACTTATAAAACTTTTACGAACAGAAAAACCTGCGTGCACTTTGTCATTTATCACATCGGCCAATATATGGACCGGCATTACCTGTTCGTTAACCCGGGTACCCTATATCGTTTCGGAACGTACATCGCCAGACAGGAGTGTTAACAGCTTTAACTATTTGCATAAACACCTGGCTTTAAACCTGTATAAGAGATCTGCGGCGGTTGTTGTAAGTGCTAAGGGAGTTGCAGACTGCCTGCTTAAAGACAAAGACTTTAAAGCGCTCAATAATATAGAACGTATAACAAATGCTGTAACTATTTTTCAATCACCATCGAAACAGAAGGTCCACCATCGGAGGTTTATTCTGGGGGTTGGTCGTCTGGCTTATGTAAAAGGCTTTGACATCCTTATTGAAGCTTATGCAAAATCAGGCCTCAATGACATTGATCTTATCGTTATTGGCGACGGAGAAGAACGTGCTAACCTCGTTTGCCAAATCTTTAATCTTGGATTAAAAGAACAGGTACTGTTGCCGGGTAGCAGAAATAATCTTCAGGATTATTACAGCCAGGCCGAAATGTTTGTTTTACCATCGCGCAACGAGGGATACCCCAATGCTTTAGTTGAAGCAATGAGCTTTGGCTGCCCCTCCATAGCTGTAGATTGCAATTTTGGTCCGGCAGAGATCATTATCGATGGCGAAAACGGAATATTGGTAAATAAGGCATCCATAAGTGATTTAGCCAACGCAATGCTGCGTTTGGCGGGTAATGACTCCCTAAAAACCACTCTCGGAAATCAGGCCCGTATCATATCAAAAACCAACCACCCCGACAAGATACTGGGCGAATGGGAAACTTTAATCAAAAAACACGCTGCTGTATCAGAAACAGCAGCGCAGCTAACAAGCGGTCAGCCGGCTTTATAAACCTATCAAACTGTTAATATGTTACAGTATCTAATTCGTTTGGATGATTTGTGCCCTACAAATAACCTGCAAAAATGGGAACGTTTCTTTACCCTGTTCGACAAGCATGGTATAAAACCAATCATTGCCGTTATACCAGCCAATAAAGACCCCAAGCTAAAAGCCTGCGGTAATTTTAATCCTTACTACTGGCAATTGGTGCGCGAACTTCAAAATAAAAATTATGTAATAGGCATGCACGGTTTTGATCATTATTATATAAATCGCAACTCCGGCTTACTGAAGATGAATAACAGGTCGGAATTTGCAGGCTTACCATTGCAAACACAGAAAGAAAAAATAAGAAAAGCGGCCGAAATTTTCAGGGGTGAAAATATCAACCCCACTGTTTTCATTGCCCCTGCACATACTTTTGACCGTAATACACTGCTGGCTTTACACGAATACACTAACATTAAAATAATAAGTGACGGCCTGCTTAAGTCACCTTACGTAAGATTTGGTTTTAATTGGGTACCTGTTCAACTATCAGAAGTTGAACAAAAAACAAAATACACCTGGACATTCAATTATCATCCCGAAACCTGTTCTGACAAAACGTTTGCTGAGCTTGAAATTTTCATAGAAAAAAACCATCACCTTTTTGTTTCACTGGATGACCTCGATTTTTCAAATTATACCTGGGCAGATGCCCTTGCCGAAAAATATTGCATTTATAAAAGATTAGCACGTGATTACGCTCAAAAAGCAATCGCTTTTATGGAACGAATCCCCGCCGGAAACTAACACTATTTAAACCTGATATGAAAATTTCTTTTGCGCCACCTTACATTGACCAGGCTGTTATAAACGAGGTTATGGACACGCTTAACTCCGGCTGGATAACCACCGGACCCAAAGTAGCCGCACTTGAGCAGCAAATGAAGCAGCTTACAGCTTCGGATGCGGCTGTTTGCGTAAACTCCTGGACATCAGGAGCTATCCTGATGCTGAAATGGTTCGGCATAAAGGAAGGCGATGAGGTTATCATACCAGCATACACCTATTGTGCTACCGCCTTAAGTGTACTGCATTGCGGGGCTACACCGGTGATAGTTGATGTTGATGACGATTGCTGCATATCGACAGCGGCTGTGATCAAAGCTATAACGCCAAAAACCAAGGCAATTATTGCCGTAGATATAGCCGGCTGGCCCTGCGACTATGAGGGATTAAAATCTATTATAAACAGGCAGGATATTAAAAAGCTATTCGTTCCTGAGAGCCCAAAGCAAAAAGTTTTACGCCGGATCCTTTTAATTGCCGACGCGGCGCACTCAATCGGTGCAACCATAAATGAATTACCTGCAGCAAAGTATAGTGATGTTTCTATCTTTTCTTTTCATGCAGTTAAAAACATTACCACTGCCGAAGGCGGTTGTATATGTATCAATCTGCCCGCCAATTTCAATGCAGCTGATGAGTACCGGTATTTAAAACTATATACCCTTAACGGCCAAACCAAGGATGCTTTTACCAAATCAAACGGGGGCGGCTGGAAATACGATATCTTGTTTGTGGGCCTTAAGATCAATATGCCCGACATTTGCGCTGCAATAGGCCTCGGCCAGCTGAGGAATTATGATGCCCGGCTGCTCCCCATGCGCAAACGTGTTGCATCAATGTATTGTGACAGCTTTAAAGCAATGGATTGGTTTATTGAACCGCCATTAAAAAATGAGCAAAGGGAATCATCTTATCATTTGTTTGCCCTGCGAATTAAAGGTATATCAGAAGTACAGCGCGATCAGATCATCGACAGTATTATGAGTGAAGGGATCATGGCCAATGTACACTTTATGCCGCTGCCCATGTTAACCCTTTTTAAAGACATGGGGTATGAAATCTCTCAATATCCATCGGCTTATGCGCTTTATGCCAATGAAATCTCGCTCCCTATATATCCGCAGCTTTCGGATGAGCAGATAGATTTCATAATTACAACCGTCATAAACTCGGTAAATGCCGCATTAGAAGAGTGTAAAGAACCTGCAAAAGTTGAATTATAATACAGTTATGATTAAACGGCTTTTTGATATTGGCTTGTCATTTATCACCCTCATCGTATTGCTGCCGCTTTTCCTTTTGATTGCTGTAGCCATTAAAATAAACTCAAGAGGAAGCGCATTTTATAAACAGGCGCGGGTTGGGAAAGATGGAAATGAATTTGAACTCTTCAAATTCCGAACCATGTACGTAAATTCAGACAGAGCCGGGTTACTAACCATTGGCAGTAAAGATTACCGAATCACCGGTGTTGGTTATTGGCTCCGGAAATATAAACTTGATGAACTGCCGCAATTGCTAAATGTTTTAAAAGGCGACATGAGCTTTGTTGGCCCGCGCCCCGAGGTGAGAAAATATGTAAACATGTACACACCGGCACAATTAAGGGTACTAACCGTAAAACCCGGGGTAACAGACTGGGCATCCATCAAATACTTTGATGAAAACGATATCCTGGCCAGCAGCGATGATCCTGAAGATATGTACATCCGGGTGATCGTGCCGTCAAAGATCAGCAAAAACCTCGAATACATCGACAACCAGGATCTTTTCATGGATCTGAAGATTATATTTTCTACAATAAAACGAATTTTTCAATAGCACCACTTTATTATGCTGCTTAAAAAGTGCCTCTTTTATGGTTTAATGCTCTTCTATCTGTACACACTTGCTTTTAACATTTTCATGACAGATACTTTGAGGATTCCTGCACCAGTAATTTTTTGCATGCTGCTATTCTTCGTGCAAAAACCTTTGCTTGATTTTGGCTATTACAACGAGTTAATAATTTTTTTAATCGGCGTTTTTT
The DNA here is from genome assembly GCA_966212355.1 of uncultured Mucilaginibacter sp. Classification (GTDB taxonomy): domain Bacteria; phylum Bacteroidota; class Bacteroidia; order Sphingobacteriales; family Sphingobacteriaceae; genus Mucilaginibacter. The sequence goes on along the minus strand of CBIHRB010000002.1, from coordinate 407,894 downwards.
TATATCAGGTAGTAGGGATGAGCAATTATATTACCTTTTTTGCCATTCTCCTTACTATAATACCCTGTTCGTTATACTTTAACTATTTTGTAGGTGCAAATAAATCGCGCTATTACGCTTCAATATTAATGTTCTTCTTTCTGCTCATGTGCTCTATGATCATTATGGTACTTGATCACAGCATGGCAGGCACCATTGATCCGATCAGGAGCATGTTGTTGGGCGAACCGGTTAAACAAAGTCCTGCAGGGCTGGCAGTAACACAATTTAACTTCGGATACCAGGTTGTGGCCATTACAACCTTTGCCTTTATTGCCTCATGCACCACCGGGCAATATCTTATAATAAGGGCTTTAGTTTTAGCAGCCTGTGTTGCCTGCATTTACCTTGGCATGAACAGGTCGGCATTTATAAGTTTTGGGGTCGGTGTAACGCTCTTCCTGTTTATTTACTATCGTTACAAGGCTGTTTTCCTGGTTGCTGCTACAGTGGTCATATGTTTTGGGCTGTACACTTATGTATTAAAAGATAACACTGACGACAAAAACAATATCCTTTCAAAAAACCAGGCTAAAGAAGCCAACGATTTTAATCGGGCCGATATGGCTGCCGAAAACCTTAAAATATATGCTGATTATCCTTTCGGGCTTATTTTTTATGGCAAAACCTGGGATGAGGTAACTTACCGCAACCCGATGTTCACATTTGGCTTATCATCCCACAATGCCTACCTGATGTTTATAACCGTGCTTGGTCCGTTTTTGGGGTTAGGGTTATTATGGGCCATATATTACAAAACCATTCGCCTGTTTTGGCAAACTATAAAAAACGTAAAACATAAAGGAAGCGCTATTTATGTAGCTATATTTTTCACTTTTATAGCAGTTTCATTAAACGCGCTGTCACATAACGGGTGGCTAATGAGCGTGGATGGCCCTACTATATTTATTTATTTCGCTGTATTACATTACAACAGGTTAAAAAACCCGGTAAAACAAACCGAACCAGTGCAGGAAAAATTAGCTGTCGCTTAAAACCTGATCCTAATTTTTAGTTTATAATGAGAAAGAAGATTTTCCTTGTTCTTGGTTCGCTTGGTACAGGTGGTTCTGAGCGTGTTTACTGGCTGCTATCGCAATATTTCAACAAATCTGATTATGAGGTAGTTGTAGTGTTGCTAAATGGGGACGAGTGTGGTTTCTCAACAGAAATAGCAGGCATAAGATTTTTAAATCTGAGAACAATGAAAGCTTCACGCTCATTTTTTAAACTTCGCAAATTGCTTAAAGATGAAAAACCATACGCGGTCTTTTCAACTACCGATCATATTAATATCCTGGTAGCCTTTGTTTCTATGTTTGTTAAAGTGCCTAATTTAATAGCCCGGGCATCTAACAATCCGCAGCAAATGGCACAGTTTTATGGATTTAAATCCCGCTTTTACAATTACTTTTCAAGGTTTTTGTTTGTACGCTTTAACTCAATTGTTTGCCAGTCGGAAGAAATGAGGCAATCAATATTTAAACTATACCATATCAGTCTCGATAAATTAATAGTTATACATAACCCCGTTATTATTACAGACGTTTTAAAACCTCAAAATAAAATTTCCGGTGAAAAAAGGCTTATTGCAGTTAACAGGCTCATCAAAGAGAAGGGGTTATTTCGGCTGCTTGAGGTTATGAAAGCGCTGCCTCAAAACTATGTTTTAACTATAGCCGGCAAGGGCCCGCTGATGGATACCTTAAAAGCAGAGGTACAAAATATCGGCCTCAACGAACGCGTGAAATTCATCGGCGAAATTAAAAATGTTGCCGATGTTATTTCTAAGCATGACTTACTGGTTTTAAGCTCTTTTACCGAAGGCTTCCCTAATGTAGTGCTCGAAGCACTGTCGGTAGGCGTTCCGGTGGTTACATTCAGAGTTGGCGGGGTCAACGAACTGATAAGAGAAGGCTTTAACGGTTTTATAGCCGAACAAAATGATCTGTGCACACTACGCCATCAAATTATCAGGGCATGCAATCAAACCTGGCAGCATCCTAATATCAAAGCCGATATCGTTGATCGCTTTAGTCTCGAGAAAATAGGTATGGAATATGAAACCCTGCTTGCTAATTAAACAAAACTATTAACCCCATAGCGTTTTTTTATGTGCGGCATTTACGGATCAACAGTGAGATATGACGATAACATCATATTTCAAAAACTGGCAAGGGCCGATTTCAGGGGCCCCGATTATTCTGGCTTTGAACACTATGGTCCGGTTACCCTGGGCCATAACCGGCTGGCTATTGTTGATCTGGATCACCGGTCAGACCAGCCCTTAACTTACAATCACCTTAAAGTTGTATTTAATGGCGAAATCTACAACTATAAAACCTTAAAGGTAAAGCTCACAGCCCTGGGTTACAGATTCCTGACCGATTCGGATACAGAAGTTATTACAGCCGCCTTTCTTGAATACGGCGAAAACTGTGTCAACCATTTCAACGGTATGTTTGCCTTTGTAATTTTTGACACCCGCACGCTCCAGCTTTTTGGCGCCCGCGACAGGCTTGGCAAAAAGCCATTTTACTATATCCAAAATGGTTTGGATTTTGAATTTGCGAGCCAGCCATCGCAAATATGTATAGGCCGGAATGTAACTATCAATGAACAGGCTATTAACGAATATTTTGTATGGGGATACGTTCCCGAACCCAAATCCGCCTGGAACGAAATCCAAAAGCTTGAGGCCGGGCATTCATTTTGTTTTGACTGCAACACCGGCAGTTTCAGAACAAGAAAATACTGGGAACTGGACTTAAACCATGCCGAACGTTATGAAGGATCATACCAGCAAGCACAGGCCGATTTAACCCGGCTGATTACTAATGCTGTTGATATACGCATGCATGCCGACGTGCCCCTTGGGGTATATCTTTCGGGCGGTATCGACTCATCACTTGTTGCGGCCATAGCTTCAAAAAATTATAACAATGTAAAAACCTTTTGCATAAAATTCAGAGAAAAAGGTTTTGATGAAAGCGTTTTTGCACAAAAAATTGCCAATCATTTAAAAACAGATCATCATACAATTGAATGTAATAAAGAAGAAGGACTTGAATTAATTGAGAGTTTCGGCCGCTATTATGATGAGCCTTTTGCCGATTCAAGCGCCATCCCGTCCCTGCTGTTAAGTAAACACACCAAAAAACACGTTACCGTGGTTTTAAGCGGTGATGGTGGCGATGAAAGCTTTTTAGGATACAGCCGTTACAAATGGTTTAATATGGTTAACCAACTGTTTAAATGCCCGCTGGCTCTGCGTAAAAAAATAGCCGATGTAATTAGCATCTCCCCTAACTATCGTCATAAGCTAATTGCAATGGGGATCTGCAATCCGGAGGTCAAATCACTTTACGGGCTTATGCTGGGCGGCCTGGAATATTCCTGGCTCGAAAACCCTAACATTGGCCTGCAGGTTCCGTTCATGGATATCTGGTCGTCAAAATCAACAAGCATGCTTCAAAAGCTATCGGCATTTGATACCAAGACCTATTTAAACGGTGATATAAATACTAAGGTTGACAGGGGCACAATGGCCTTTTCGTTAGAAGCAAGGGCGCCGCTTATGGATTACCGGGTAATTGCATTTGCGCAAACCCTGCCCGACAGCTATAAATTTAAATACGGCATTCAAAAAAGGATTTTGAAAGATATATTGTACCAATATGCGCCGGCGCAACTGTTTGACAGGCCAAAATCCGGCTTTACAATGCCGCTAAGCCATTGGTTTAAAAACGAACTGAGAGATCACGTAATGGACCATCTTTCAATCAGCGAGTTAAAGAACATCCCAGGTATTAACGTACAAAAATCATTTGCCATGATAAACGACCACATGAGCGGCAAATGGAACAGGGCAACGCAGATCTGGAAACTGCTTGTGTATACACAATGGCTTAAAGATCAGCGTTCAAAAACAATTTCAACATACCAGGTAGCTTAAATCATTCTAACCTTATGATCCGGATTAACAACAGGGCTATGCGTATAGTGCCATACACAGTTGTGTGGTTTGCCGCTAAGCCCAATTTATGGGGCTGCCTGTTAAAATACTATAAACAAAGTAAAAGCAGCGAAACTGTTCCGGGATACCGCAAAGAGGATTTTTTTACTAAAATAATTGATATAACCGTCCCTGTACCTGCTATTGAAGCCAATTTTGATAAAAACACATCATACGAAATACGCAGGGCCATTAAAGATGGCGTATCAACCGTGATGGGTACCGGCATTAAACCCTTTATTGACTTTTACAATGCATTTGCAGTTACCAAAGGCCTGAAAAAAATTAATAAAGAATTTTATAAATACAAACCGCACCTGTTTATCACCAAAGTGGTTTACCAGGATCAGGATATTGTTATGCATGCTTACCTTCGCGATCATTCATCACAAAGAGTGAGGCTATTGCATTCGGCTTCACTGTTCAGAAATGAAAATGACAGCCAGTTAAGGGCTGTTACAGGCCGGGCAAACCGCTTGCTGCATTTTGAAGACATCCGCTTTTTTAAACAGCTTGGGTTTAAAATATATGATTTAGGCGGCTATGCTTACAATACATCGGATACCGAACTTTTAAAGATCAACAAATTCAAAGATAGTTTTGGTGGAAGCCTGCTGCAGGAAACCGATTATCTGCCCATATCACTAACACTCCTGTCATTTTTAAAAAAAACATTTCGATTATGAAAGACCTTATCTCCTCATTCATTTCATTTATTCACAAAGTGTTTAGTTATGACAAATGGAATATAGGCTATATATCGCAATCTCCAGAAAACCTTATCCACACTCAGCAGCTAAACGGAAAAATCAATTGGTTATCAGAAGATAAGGCGGATTATACGGCCGATCCTTTTACCGCAAATATCAATGGTCGTTTACATCTCTATTATGAAGAGCTTAATTTCTGGAAGGGAAAAGGTGAGATTATGATGACCGATGACATGCATTTCAAAAACAAGAAAAAAGTAAATGGCATCATGGAAGACGAAATACACCTCTCCTATCCTCACATGTTCACCGACAGCAACCGGCTATACTGTATTCCGGAAACAGGCAGAGCTAAACAGGTGGCTCTTTATCAAATTGATATGAACAACCCGTATAAGTTTGAAAAGATCAGGGTATTACTGGAAGGCCAGGCATTTGTTGACAGTTCCATTATTCATTATAACAACAAATATTGGCTCTTTACAAGTGTTTCGGGTGAACACGGCGTACTGTACTTATTTTATGCCGACACACTCGACGCTCCATTTAAAGCACATAAACAAAACCCAATAAACGTGGCGTCAAACGTGAGCCGGTCGGCAGGCAGGTTATTTGTAGTTGGGCAAAAGCTTTATATGCCCAGCCAAAATCCCAAAAGGTGTTATGGTGGCTCGGTAATGATCAATGAAATAACCACTATAACCGAAACAGATTTTCAATACCATACCGCTTTTGAACTACTTCCTCAGGCACCTTATGACGAAGGATTGCATACTATAAATTTTGAAGATGGATTGTTGATTGTTGACGGAAAACGCAAAGTATTGAGTGCAATGGGCCCTTTTAAAAAAGTGATCAGGAAGCTGAAGAGCCTTAATAACGCTAACTAATGCCCAAGATGAAGCCTAAATTACTTTTTGTTTCAATTACCAACAAGGCAAACGGCGCCGAGAACATACTGTTACAAGCCGCCCGTGCGAGTAACGCTTCTCTGCTATTTTTAAAAAAAGTTGAAAGCGGCGGGTTAAATATTCCCATCGATCAACAAGTTGAATATGTGAGCAGCGGAAGTATATTAAGCGGCTTTTCCAGGTTAATAAAAAGCTTAAGCCCTTACCGCACAGATCATATTATTTTTAGTACGCATCCTTATTTAAATGCTTTCCTGGGCTTTTTAAAACGCATTGGATATTTAAAATCAAAACTCATAGTAAGGGAATGCTCGTCTGTTTTAACCCGGTACAGCGGTTTAAAAAAAATGAGTTACCAGATAGCATATCGGCTTGGCTACCCCGGGGTAAATTTGGTTGTATGTCAAACCAGCAGCATGCGGGATAGCTTTATGCAGCATCTCCCATACATCGACAAACGAAGGGTTATCATTCAAAAAAACCCGATCGATATTGAACAAAACCTAATAAAGGCCGAAGAAGCGCTGCCCGCTGCCGATGCCGCTGTTGAATTTATTTGCGCAGCCGGGCGGCTGATTCCTGAAAAGGGTTTTGATATACTAATTATGGCTTTTGATGAAATTAAAGCTTCCCAGCCCGATTTGCAGCTCCTGATATTTGGCGAAGGCCCGGAGCAAGCCTCGCTTCAGAAACTGATCAGTGAATTAAAATTGGAAGGCCGGGTAGTATTAAAAGGGTGGATCGCAAACCCTATGCCTTATTTTAAGCATGCAAAAGCCTGTGTTATATCATCGATAAAAGAGGGTTTTCCGAACGTATTATTGCAAATGATGATCCTGAACCCAGTTGTAATCAGCACCAATTGCGCAGGAGGTATCGATGAGATTCCGGGCATTTACCTGGCTGAAGCCGATAATGTAAACTCGTTAACAACAACGGTGAACACCGCCCTCAGCACTAACAGCAATCATAAAGACCTTATAATGCAATACGTAGAAGACCGTACCCCCGAAATATTCATCAAGTCGATACTGAATGCACTGGTATAAACGGCCCCTGACTTATACATAGTAGCGCAACAACTTTAACTAACTAAAATAAAAATTTTATGAAAACAATTATTAAATCCACCCGAAATGTTGTGTTGCCTATAATAACAATTGTAGCCATGCTATCTGCTATTAACGGCTGTAAAAAAGCCGACCAGCCAACACCAACTCCAACACCGCCTACAACTACTCCTCCGGTTACAACACCACAGGACGAATCTATCAAATCGATAAGCTTGATAGGATTGAGAGTCGATAGCGGCTTTTGTTACAAAATTGGCTATGATTTACCTGAAATTGGGGATTCAAACACCTCTCCAACTGTTTCAAAGCTCAGGCTGTTTGAAAATGGCGTTGAACTGGGGCCGGCCCACTCTACCCACCGTGATATCCGCAGTTTCGGACTCGGACAATTTAGCCATTGGGGCAACACATTGTATTTCTCAACGTCGGACAATAGTAATCCACTTACAAACGGGAGAAAATACACTTATACCATGAAGTAAGATTTATCAAATCACACTCAAACGCGCGCAATTTGATAAACTCATTACTCAAAAATCCTCTGCAACAAGTACATCTACCCTGCCTTTTTCGTTACCGTTCCTGATTCTTTTTCATACAGGTATTTAACAGTATTTAAGCGTTCGCGCTTATAATCAACCCATTAATTAACGCCTTCCTCTGATAAGGCTTTCATTTAAACCTAATTTCACTTATTTATGAAAATTTTAATTACCGGCACTGCGGGATTTATCGGCTATCATTTAACCCAAAAATTACTTAAACGCGGCGACACCATTGTAGGCATTGATAATATTAATGATTACTACGATGTAAAGCTAAAGCACGCCCGATTGCTGGATGCCGGCATAAAAGTATCAGGAATGGTTTATAACAAACCTGTTTGCAGTACAAAATATCCAAATTATACATTTATAAAACTGGATATAACGGATAAGGAGAATCTGCAGCAGCAGTTCCAAAATTATCAGTTTGATGCTGTTTGCAACCTGGCCGCACAGGCCGGTGTACGCTACAGCCTTACTAATCCCGACGTTTATATTGACACAAACGTAAAAGGATTTTTAAACATCCTGGAATGCTGCAGGCACTTCAAGATTAACCACCTTGTTTACGCCAGTTCATCAAGCGTTTACGGTTTAAACAAAAAAATGCCCTTCAGCGAGCATAATATTGCCGACCATCCGGTTTCATTATACGCGGCATCAAAAAAAGCCAATGAAATGATGGCCCACACCTACAGTCACCTATTTAACCTGCGCACTACGGGGTTACGTTTTTTTACAGTTTACGGGCCATGGGGCCGGCCGGACATGGCTTTATTTATTTTTACCAAAGCAATTCTGGAAGGCAGACCTATTGAAGTTTTTAACAACGGCAATATGCTTCGGGATTTTACCTACGTAGATGACATTGTTGAAGGCATTACGCATGTTATTGATCAACCGGCAGAGCCCAATTTTCTGTGGGATGCTAAAGATCCCGATCCGGCTACATCATCTGCACCTTTCAGGGTGTTTAACATTGGCAGAGGAGCACCGGTTAACCTGCTTGATTTTGTAAGCGAAATTGAGGCACAGGTGAACAAAAAAGCAATCAAAACACTAATGCCGATGCAGGATGGTGACGTTGCCGAAACCTGTGCCGATGTTTCAAATTTAGACGACATACTGAACTACAAGCCCAAGGTTTCTGTTCATACCGGGGTTGAGCGATTTATTGCATGGTATAAAAAATATTACCATATTAAAAGCATCAGCCCCGAGCCGGCTCTTGTTCACTAAAATACAGTTCCCGATAATCGTGTTTATCTTTTGAGTGACAACATTACGTCTCCAATTAAATCCTCGCTTATAACCTATTGCTTACTATACGATCATGACAAGCAAAAAAGTGCTGATCGCCTGCGATTCGGCCAAATCGTTGATTGATTTTAGAGGTAAATTAGTTGAGCTGATGCGGAAAGAGCATACCGTTTATGCTTTTATCCCTACAATACCACCCGAGCAACGCTCAAAGCTTGCATTGTTAAACATCGTTTTATTTGAAAACAATCTAAACGGCAGTAATGTATCGATCTTATCTGATCTGAAATATGCGTTGAAACTTTACCGGCTCATTAAACAGCTAAAGCCGGACGTTTTTTTTCCATACACCCTTAAACCGGTTATATACGGAACTCTTGCAGCCAAACTGGGCGGCGTGCGGAAAATAACCCCGATGCTTTCGGGCCTTGGTTATAATTTTGTTAACGGTAACACATCTTTAACAAGCAAAATTACCCGCCTCCTGCTTAGGTTCAGCCTTAAAAACAGGCAGGGGTTGTCTGTCATATTTCAAAATAAAGATGATGTGCAAACCCTGCTTGATTCTAAAATAATATCAGCAAAACATCAAACTGCAGTAGTTAACGGATCGGGAGTAGATTTGGGCTACTATACCCCTACCCAGCCGGACATTAATAACATAAGCTTTATCATGGTATCCAGGCTAATCAATGCCAAAGGGATCCGCGAATATTTTGAAGCGGCGCAAATTGTATTCCTAAAGCACCCGCAAGTAACTTTCAAACTAATCGGATCCTATGATGATAATGTCGACGCCATTCACCCCGACTTATTTTCGGAGATAAAGCACCGGAGTGTAATTAACTACCTGGGCGCCGTTGATGATGTAAGACCATATATAAGTAGTTCGTCTGTTGTGGTACTGCCTTCATACTATCGGGAGGGAATTCCACGGTGTTTACTTGAAGCCATGGCTATGGCGCGTGCCATTATAACCTGCGATTCTGTTGGTTGCAGGGAAACTGTTGAAGCGTCACCCAACAGCAATGGATTTTTAATACCTGTAAAAAACACAGCCGAACTTGTGCGCAAAATGGAGTATTTCATAACCAACAAGCAGGCTATCAGCAGCTTCGGCCTTAACGGGCTCGCCTTGGCAAAGGAAAAATTTGATGTGCATAAAGTAAATGCCATGATGATGCAGATAATGGACCTGAACTAATTAGCCGAAAATCAACAATACAAATTCATGAGAAATAGACTTAACTACGGAGACAGGCATTTTGAAGATTTCCGCGTTGCGATGCGTGATTACGGATGGGTTATTTTTGAGAATGCTTTAGACAGCGATTTTGTTGCAGTTATTAATGAGGATTTAAAGGAAGCGTACGTAAAACGACGAGCCATTCAGGAAAAAAATGGGATAAGCTCTAACATGGTCGGTACGCTTCACCACCTTGTTGAAAAGGACAATTTCAGCTTGCCGTTTATTGAAAAAATGTATTGTGCCGATGAGGTAGCTTATTTTTTGAGTGGTAATTATATACTGAATGGCTTTAATGCTGTAATACACACTCAGCAGCAACATCCTTACGTAAGTAACATGCACCGTGATGTGCGCACATTTTTAGGCGATACGAAATTATTAGTGCAAATGATAGTTACCCTTGATGATTTTACCGAAGAAAACGGTGCTACCTATTTCCTGTCAGGCTCACATAAAACAGATATCAAACCTAACGAGACTTATTTCTACGAAACCGCCGACAGGGCTGTAACCCCAAAAGGAAGTATCATCCTTTTCGACTCCAACATATGGCATGCCGCAGGCGAAAATAAAACAATTAAGCAACGCCGGGCATTAACGCTGGGATTTACCCGCCCTTTTATTAAACCACAAATGGACTATCCAAGGGTATTAGGCTACGACTTTATTGATAAGCTTAGCGCTGATCAGCGGCAGGTATTGGGTTACAATTCACGTATCCCAGAAAGCCTGGAAGAATATTATCAACCCATTCATTTAAGAATGTATAAAAGCGACCAGGGATAACAACTTTATTTTTCACACTCAATTTACAGTCATGCAAAAAAATAAAGCCGCGTTAAAACCCATTGGCGGGTATTTGGAGCTGGAACTGCCCAAAGGGAATGAATACTACCCCGATTTGGTTAGATTAAACACAGGACGTAATGCGTTAGAATACATACTGATACAAAAAAAATACCATAAAATTTATATCCCTTATTTTACCTGCGATGTGCTGCTTGAGCCAATTGCACGAACAGGTATTCAATACCAGTTTTATCATGTTGACCGGCAGTTAGATCCCATCATCGATTTTGAGATTGAGCCTGACGCCTGTTTTTTATATACCAATTACTTTGGCATAAAACAAACAAAAGCAATAGAGCTTAGCGGCAAAATCAAAAATCTTATAATTGATAATTCGCAAGCCTTTTTTTCAGAGCCTCTTGCCGGCATTGATACATTTTACTCGTGCCGTAAGTTTTTTGGCGTTCCGGATGGTGCATATTTAAGCATTAAGAGAAAGCTCGCTAAAAAATTGCCGGTAGATAGCTCAGTACAACGGTTTTCGCACCTTATAAAAAGTATAGATGCAGGTATAGAAGCCGGGTATTCTGACTATGTAAACAACAGCAAGGACCTGGAAAACAACGAGATCAGGTCTATGTCGTTATTAACCCAAAAGATGCTTTCAAGTATCAATTACAATGAATGTGTTTTTGCGAGGCAACGAAACTTTAATTTTTTGCATAAGCACCTTGCTCAATTTAACCTGCTTAAGTTTAACGCCGCTGATGAGCACACAGTACCATTGGTTTATCCTTTTTTAACAAACGACCGGCACCTAAAGGTTCATTTGATACAGAAAAAAATATACGTTGCCACCTACTGGCCCAATGTATTTAAGTGGACTAAGAAAAACACCAACGAAAATTACCTGGCCCGGTGCTTGGTGCCATTACCAATCGACCAGCGGTATGACCTTCAGGATATGTTTTATATGTTAAATACGCTAAGACTTTTTTTATGACCATTTCAGTTTACATACGCCCCCTTGTAATAGAAGATGCGTCCGTATCTTACGCATGGCGTAATGACCCATTGATATGGGTATATACGGGCTACAAACCCACTCATTATATTAGCTCGGAAATAGAAACAGCCTGGTTACGTGAAAAGCTGGCCAAGCCCGATCAGCTTAGATTTGCAATTTGCGTTAAAGAGCTTAATACATATATAGGTAATATCCAACTGCTTGATATTACTGATCATGATGCAGAACTGCACCTGTTTATTGGTAACAAACTTTACTGGGGTAAAGGAATTGGTTATCAGGCAACAGTACAGATGATACGATATGGCTTTTTAATAAAGGAATTGGATGAGATTTATTTAAAGGTACACCCTGCAAATATTGCGGCAATAACTGTTTATGAAAAAGCGGGATTTGAAATTACAGGTAAGGTAAATGATCTGATTACAATGAGTATTACCAAAAGCAAATTTGTTTGCCTTCAAAATCAACAGTCATAATTTACTATCTCCTAAAACTTTAATTCAATGATTAAGATCTTTACCCTGCTCAATAAAGAGGAATGGATTTCTTACGTCAGTAATTCGGCCGAATATGATTTTTATCATACATGGCATTATCACTCCCTGGAAACAGCCGGAGATCCTGTTCTATTTATTTATGAGGAGTTAGATACCTATATCGGCTTCCCCCTGCTGCAGCGAAAAATTCCAGGATCTGATTATAGTGACCTAACCTGTGTATATGGTTTTTCGGGCCCGTTTTCAAACAAAAAGATTGATGAGATAGATGAGGAGCTGATGGAAAATTTTAAAAGTGCTTTCAACAATTTCCTTGTAAAGGAAAAGTATGTATCTGTTTTTGTAAGACTTCATCCTTTTTATAAGCAACAAAAATTACTGGAGAAATTTGGAGGCGTTCACGAAAACGGAAAAACAGTAGTTCTTGACCTTTCACTCCCCATTGATGAACAGCGCAAAAAATACAGGCAATCAACTATGGATGCTATTAAACATGCGTGGAAAAAAGGTTTCAGAATAGAAGACGAAACTAATACTGCCGGCATAAAAACCTTTGTTGAAATTTATACCGAAAACATGAAACGGGTAGGTGCCAGCAACTACTATCTATTTAATGAAAAGTACTTTTCAGAAATATTAAACACCTCCGAATATGACGCACGTTTATTAACTGTTTACTACAATGACACTGCAATTGCAAGTACCATAATAGTATTTACCAATGGCATTATCCAGGCGCATTTAGTAGGTACCCGTGCAGAATATTTACACCACAGCCCCACCAAATTCCTGGCCGACTCTATAACCCAGATAGGCAGGGAAAAGGGAATGAAATATTATAACCTGGGAGGCGGCCTTGGATTTAAGAACGACAAGCTCTTTGATTGGAAATGTGCCTTCTCCGACTTCCACCTTGATTTTAAAACATGGAGATATGTTGCCAACCCGGAAATATACCAAAAGCTTTTGCAGGATAAAGGCATTGAAGAAAATGCCGAAGTAGACTTTTTTCCGCTATACAGATACGCTTAAGATAATACCTAAATAAACCAGTTATGATATACCTCAAAAATTTGTTGTTCCAGGATAAGTTCCATTCAAGATGGCTAATCCTGGTAATTGACCTGATGGTAGTTTTGTTATCATTATGGACATCACTATATTTTAAAAACCGGCTTCAGTTTGATCCCATCAGTCTTTATTATATGCTGTTTTATTGCAGCAATGCGGTGCTGGTTTTTATGATAATGAAAATACATACATGTATTATCAGGTATTCCAACACACGCGATATGATGCGGATTTTAATAACCGTACTGGCAAGTAATGTTACGTTTTTGCTGTTTTATTATGTGTTCTTCGCTTTCTACCTTAAAATTGATGTCAGCGGATTGATGGATGTGCTGCTGATCAATTTCTTTATCACTTCGTCTATGCTGATGTGTATGCGTATTATTATCAAAGATGTTTTTAAATACATTGAGGCAACAAGCTATAAAGTTGAAAAAGAAAATGTACTGATCTACGGCTCCAACGAGCCTTCCATACTAATTAAAAATGCCCTTGAAGCACAAAAAGGATTTATACTCAATGTTCAGGGCTTTATCGACACCGGGGTTGACAGAATATCAAAATGCATTGAGCAAAAGCAGGTTTATCCTATCAAATCAATTGATATGCTAAAAAAACGCTACGATATAAAGTCAATGCTGATAACATCCGAGGATATAAAAATCGACGGAAAAAGAAAGGCGGTTGAAAAATGTATTGAACTTGGCATAAAAGTAATTGTTGTGCCGTCATCCGACCAGTGGATCAATGGCAAACCCAACCTAAATCAATTTAAAGACCTAAAAATAGAAGATCTGTTGGAGCGAAAACCCATAAAAATCTGCAATGAACATATTTTAGATGATATTAAAGGTAAAAGGATTTTGATCACGGGTGCTGCCGGTTCAATAGGTTCTGAGCTGGTAAGGCAAGTGTTAATGTATAGTCCCGAATTTGTTGTGTTATGTGACAGGGCCGAAACCCCGTTGCATGATATTCAAATGGAAATTGAAGACGGCTTGTACGGTAACCGCACCAGGATCTTTATTGCTGATATCCAAAATTCCGGTCGTATAAAAACACTGTTTAATTTATACAGGCCTCAAATAGTATTTCATGCGGCAGCTTACAAGCATGTACCTATGATGGAGAATAACCCAACCGAAGCTATTTTAACCAACGTATGGGGCACAAAAATCCTGGCAGATATTTCAATAGAATTTAATGTCGAAAAATTTGTAATGATATCAACAGATAAAGCGGTGCGGCCAACAAACATCATGGGGGCCTCAAAACGGATAGCCGAAATGTATATTCAATCGTTAAATAACCTGTTGTTTGAAGAGCATTTTTTTAACTCTGATCCGTCAAAAGGTAACCAAACCAGGTTTATAACAACCCGCTTCGGCAATGTCCTTGGGTCAAATGGCTCCGTGATCCCCCGCTTTAAAGCACAAATTGAAAAAGGCGGGCCCGTTACCGTTACCCATCCGGATATCACAAGATACTTTATGACTATACCCGAAGCTGTACAGCTGGTACTTGAGGCAGCCGTAATGGGCAATGGAGGCGAAATATTTTTGTTTGACATGGGCGAACCGGTAAAAATTGCCGATCTGGCGGCGAATATGATAAAAATGGCCGGTCTTGTCCCGGGAAAAGATATCCAGATTGTTTATACCGGCTTGCGGCCCGGCGAAAAACTATATGAAGAATTGTTAAATGCCGAAGAAGAGGTAATACCAACTTATAACAAAGACATCAAGATCTCCAAAAACATCCCGGTTAGTTACGCTAAGATCAACAATTTAATAAAGGATCTTTTGGAGCTCAACCTACATAATGAAGTTGATTTGATGGTATCGAAAATGAAAACCATATTGCCCGATTACATTAGCAATAACTCACAATATGAAAAGCTCGACATAAAATTGATTGACAAACAAATGGTAAACTGAGCTTTTTTTTTAATTTATATGATTAATCTTATATGTTTCCAATAATAATTTGCAGATTTAAGCAAATTATAACCTAAGATCCCATTCGCATCACGATGGGTAAAGCTGATGATTGTTATTTTTTAAAGAGGAAATCCAATGTCCTTTGATCCGAATTCTGATTTTTTTGAGATAGCGTTCAACGTGACGGAGCATACTGAGGCCATGCTGGCTTATTGGGATAAAAACCTGATTTGCCGCTATGCCAATAAAGCTACGGCCGATTGGTTTGGGATAACCCCGGAGCATATGATCAATAAATCGCATCTTTCAGAAATTTTAGGAACATTATTTGAAATGCAGCTTCCTTATATTAACGGTGTATTAGGTGGTAAAATACAGGTTTTTGACCAGGTAATTCATTTGTATTCGGGCAAAGCTAAAAACGTGCGGGTAACTTATCATCCCAACTATGTTGAAGGTGAAATAAAGGGGTTTTATGCGCATATGGCAGACATCAGCCCGTTAAATAATAAATCTCACGATAATAAAACAGGAGTAGAAAAACTACCTGAGTTTGTAACTCAAAACGACCAGCTCCTTGAAAATGTTGCAAAAACACTAAATGAGAACCTATTTATCGGATTTCCGAGTATCTCCGCACTTTCAAAAAAACATTTTGTATCTGAGTCAAAATTAAAAAGAGATTTTAAGCAAAGTTTCGGCAGAACTATTTTTTCCTATTACCGGTATCTGCAAATGGAAATTGCAGACAGATACATCAGGGAAAAGCGCTGCAATAAAAACCAAATGGCAGTAATGCTCAATTTTTCCAATCCGTCAAATTTTTCGGCATGTTATCATAGATATTTAGAAGAAAAATCATCCGATGGTGAGCTCATCGAAACTCAAAAAGAAAATAATAAGCATAATAAAATGCTTATAGAACAGGCCCCTATTGCTATTGCCATGTTCAATAACCAGATGCAATTTATTGCTGCTTCAAAAAGATGGGTTGCCGAATACAAACTTGAAAACACAGGTTTTATTGGAAAAAGTATATATGAAGTTTTACCGGCTACAAAAAAGAAATGCGAAAAACTCCATAATCATTGCTTAAAAGGTAATATATATCAATGTGATGGCCTGCTCTTAAAAAAGAATGATGGTACCCGCGTTTGGCTAAAATGGAATATTCACCCCTGGTTTACAACTTCGGGAGAAACAGGCGGACTATTTATCCATACCGAAGATATTTCCAAAATTAAAGCCATAGAAAAAGAAAACAAACAGGCCGGGAAGCTTCTAAAAAGAGCCGCTGCCTTGTCAAAAATAGGTACCTGGACACGAGATCTGCTTACCCATACTATGCAATGGGATAACGTTATAAAAAGCATCCTTGAAGTACCTGAGTACTTCGTACCGGATGTAAAAACGATATGGAAGCTTTTTAAACAAGGCAAAAGCGAGAGGCTCAGTAAAAAAGCTTTAAAAGACGCGTTAAAATACGGAAGCTCTTTTGATATTGAAGTTGATATGATAACCGCCAAAGGTAATTCAAGAAAGATAAGAATTATTGGTTATCCTGAATTTCAAAATAATAAGTGTAAAAAGCTATCAGGAATACTTCTGGATATTACTCCTCTTTCACCGTTTAAAATGGCCAACTTTTTAACAGATTGAGCTGTTTAGAAAAAAATTTTATCGTGATGATCTTCAACCGGAAGATAAAAAAATGAGAATTCGCCAATATTTTATGAATTTATGCATTTACATTAGCGCTACGCACTAAATTTATCTTATTTTGAAAAAAATTACACCTTTAGTAAAATCAACTAAAATAACACTTTATTGGATGGATAACAGTTTAATAACTTAACTACCACTCACAAAAACTGGCAAATATTGGCCCCAAAAACGTGCAGAGCCATTTTTACTATTCCTAATTAGTGTGCATTAACGCCTTCTACAGGTATAATTTGGCCTTTTATAGGTTGATTAAGATAGGAAGTATACATAAATTTAATTCACAAACGATGATACGAATTATCAAAAAGGCCATCGCTTGTTTATTGATAAACGAATGTGAAGCACTAAACATTAAACTAATGAATAACCTAAACTTAAATCATGATTCAGAAAAAGCCGAGACCCGATATTTATGATCATAAATATCTATAAGTAATTTGCAGTTTATTATAACCTAAATTTAATTATGCTAACCAACTAAAAATTGACACCTAATCGAATCTAATCTTATGCACAGCAAAGTTTATTACCCTGTTAGCTCATATATCAATAACGATCAAAGATCTATTGGTATTAATGACACTCAAGATTTACATTTTGGCAAAATTGTAGAGCGAATTGTTAGACGTGACCATATGGGGATAAGTGAAATCGCCCGGAAGCTCAACGTAAGCCGCAGAACCTTATACAATTGGTTCAACACCAAAAGGCTTAGCTTTGATATAATTTGTCAGATCGGTATTGTTATTGAGCATGATTTTTCAAAGGAATTTCCCAATGAATTTGCCTTGAGATTTAACTCGCCGAATGCCGAAAAGGATATCGAAACACATGAAGCAAAAGACGCTCCGCTTGATGCCATATATTATTGGATGGACAAGTATATAAAATTGCTTGAAAAATTCAATGAAGCGTTGCGTAACGAAAACACACTAAAGCCAGATTGACAGCTTCCAGGTATCACAAAATTATTATATTGACAAAAGACCTTTACTTACTTTTTTTATATTGTTATAAGTTGGTTGCTGCAAAACAGCGATCAATTTTTGTTGCCTTTTGTTATACATCTGCGTCTACCTATTTCCCAGCCTCTGTACATACTGAGTATCCCAAGTCGGCCACTTTGGCTATTTTTTAAAATTCATCATAACATGCTTTTTAATTCCTTTGGGTTCGGAATATTTCTGATTGTGGTTTTTGTGCTTTATTGGTTTGTACTTAACCGAAAACTGCAACAGCAAAATTTGTTGCTGCTCGCTGCAAGCTATTTTTTTTACGCTTGCTGGGACTGGCGGTTTCTTTTACTGCTAATTTTTTCCACCCTTTTAGATTATTTTACCGGGCTAAAAATGTATCAGGCAAAAACACAGGGCCTAAAAACCTTTTGGCTTTGGTTAAGCATATCTGTAAACCTGGGCTTTTTGGGTGTGTTTAAATACTACAACTTCTTTGCAGCATCACTTGTCGGCCTATGCGCCAGTATAGGAATCCATTTAAGCCCGTTTACCCTAAATGTAATCCTGCCTGTCGGTATCTCTTTTTATACATTTCACGGTTTATCATATGTAATTGATGTTTATAAAACCCGTATTAAAGCCGAACGGAACTTCATCGACTATTCATTGTTCGTGAGTTTTTTTCCGCTTTTGGTGGCGGGCCCTATCGAACGGGCAACACACCTTTTGCCCCAGGTGAAAACGAAGAGAGAATTTAACTACCAGGAGGCAATTAATGGCTTGAGGCAAATTCTATGGGGGCTGTTTAAAAAAGCTGTAATTGCCGATCAATGTGCCGACTATGCCAACATGATATTTGCAAATAGTTCGCATTATTCAGGCAGCACCCTGGTTTTAGGCGCTATATTTTTTGCGTTCCAAATCTATTGCGATTTCTCAGGATATTCTGATATGGCATTAGGCATAGCAAAACTTTTTGGATTTGAGCTGCTAAGAAATTTTGCATTCCCTTACTTTTCAAGAGATATGGCCGAGTTTTGGCGCCGATGGCATATCTCACTATCGTCATGGTTTAGAGATTACTTATACATACCTCTTGGGGGCAGCAAAACAGGTACCTGGCTCAAAGTAAGAAACACATTAATCATTTTCCTGGTTAGCGGCTTTTGGCACGGCGCCAACTGGACCTTTATCATCTGGGGCCTTTTAAATGCTTTATTCATTCTCCCTTCTATCCTTTTAAAAACAAACAGAAACCACCTCGAAATTGCAGCCAAAGGCCAAACTATGCCAACGCTCACCGAGTTCATACAAATGGTGGCCACATTTCTGCAGGTAATTTTTGCATGGATCTTTTTTAGGGCTGATAGTGTTACACAAGCATTTAAATACATCGGCCGGATTTTTTCACGATCGCTTTTTTCCATACCTCAATTAGATGTTAATAAGGCACAATTGCTTGAAGTAATCATTCTTATCCTATGTTTTATAATAGTTGAGTGGCAGGGACGGGAAAACCAATATGCCATTGAGAAGTTAAGCTGGTTAAGAAAAAGAGGGTACAGATTGACCTTTTACTATACATTGATTGTGGTGATTTTTTTATTTACAGGAAAAGAGCAGCAGTTTATTTACTTTCAATTTTAAGCAATGCACCGCTTTTTAATTAAAACCATATCGTTTGTTTTAGTGAGCTGCCTGCTCATATTGGCTATTGCCCTGATCCCGGGTTATATGGTAAATAAATTTTCAAAGTTTAGGGTAAAGAAAGACAATACTATTGCACTTTTTGGTCATTCGCATTCAGAATGCGCCTACAATGATACCCTGATACCCAAGTTAACCAATCTGTCGCACTCTGCCGAATCTTATTTTTACACCTTTCAAAAAGTTAAAAAATACCTGTCGCAAAATCCCCAGATAACTACTGTACTTATAGAATTTTCGAATAACCAAATTGATACAAAAATGGATGACTGGACATGGGGATATACCTACATGTCAAATATGTTTCCGCAATATGCCTCTTTTATGAGCCTGGCCGATTTTGAATTGCTGGCTAAGCACAATTCAAAATACTTTATGAATTGTGTAGGCATAGCTGCGCGTACCAATTTTATTAAAGCGCTTTCATTTAACTACGATTATACAGGAAAAACAGGAGGGTATTTCAAAATAGAAGGTTCCAGGCTTTTACCTTCAAATAATCCGGCGGGCAAAAATATTAAAGCAGCATCAAATAAAAGTGCAATCTCAACAACCAATATTCAATATCTAAGGAAAATAATAGATTATTGCAACGGCATGCATAAAAATGTCTTCCTGATCAGGAGCCCGCAACATCCTTTGTATGAGTACAGAAATAATGAGGCGGAGTTTTCATTGATCCGTGAACATTACTTTGGCGATATAAAATTCCTGGACTTCAATAACTTTCCGCTAAAAAATGATGACTTTGCCGATTTTGGGCATTTGAATTTCAAAGGAGCTTTAAAATTTTCAGCATACATCAATCAGCGCATTATAAATGGAATGCTTAATACCGGTAATACCGCATCCCTAAATCAGTTTGATAATAAAACTGTAAGTGGCAATTAATAAATAATATATCAAACAACTAACTAACAGCGCCCGGTACAAACGTATCGGGTTTTTTTTTGTCTTATAAAGAGCTTAAACTTTTTATATCCGATGGGCTATTGCAGGAGGCTGCCGGCAATTTTGATAGCAGGTTAATTAAAACTGCATTTAAATAACAGCATAATAAATCAATAACTTAGATAGCCGGGGAATTAGAAAATTTCGCTTCCTTCATCCTTAGTAATCCCGGCTTTGTCACACTTTATTTAGCCGGAGCATACGCGCCGGTTTTTAACCAGGTAAGCCAGGCTTTCTTAAATGCGGCGTGGCTCATTGGTGGAAGTTTACGGCCTTCCCCCGGTTTCCAGGCCGACAGCACCAGTCCATCATCTGCATGTGCAATGAGCTTCTGCATGTCCTTATGCCCGTTTTGCTTGGGATCTATGATTTGTTTTGCCAACTGGCGGGGTGTTCTCCCCTGGAAAACCATTTTCATATCGGCCGGTGGCAGATGCCAATTGGGATTGCCCGGAGGCGTATGCAAGCCCGGAGTATTTGTTGGCTGATGGCAATTGGCACATTTCATCGCATAAACACCCTTACCATCTACCCCTCTTTTGGGAAACATGGTGTGCAAATGATTATCATCACCCTGCAGTGGTATATCTCCCGAGGGATGACAATTCATACAGCGGGCACTCATTAATACGGTGTAAACTTGTTTAAAAGCTGCAACAGAAGCCACACTATCTTTAGGCAGCGCCGCATAATTAAATGTTGATTTTTCTTCTTTGAACGATAATATGACCGCGCTTGACATAAACAAAACGATCATGGTGATTATTAGTTTTTTCATGCCTGTTTTTTGAGTCGGTTGTTAACAATAGGTAAGTTGTAAATCCGTTTTCCGGTTGCTGCAAAAATTGCATTAGCTACAGCCGGTGCTGTCGGCGGAACTGCACATTCTCCGGCACCTCCCATTTTTTCCTTGCTATCCACAATGTAAACATTGATCCGGGGTGCTTCGTACATCCGGGTGATCCGGTAATCATAAAAATTATTTTGTTGCAGTTCCCCATTAACGAACGTCAGCTCGCCGTACATTGCCATCGAGATACTGAAAATGATCCCGCTTTCCATTTGGGCTTTTACACCGTCGGGATTCACCGCCAGGCCGCACTCAATTGCACAATCTACCTGATGTACTTTCGTAACTCCTTTTTCAACGCTTACTTCGGCTATAATCGCTACAACACTGCCAAAAGCCTCATGTACCGCGATGCCTTTAAACCGTCCCGGAGCCAGTGTCCGGTTCCAATTGCCTTTTTCGGCCACAAGATTAAGCGCAGCCAGGTGCCTTGAATGATTTTTAAATAACCCGCGACGGTACTCCACCGGGTCAATACTTGCATTGTAAGCAAGCTGGTCAATAAGCGTTTCCATTACATATGCAGTGTGCGTACCCCCCACAGACCGGTACCACAAAACAGGCACTACTTCTTTGGTGGTGTGAAGGCCGACAAAATGATTTGGTATCTCATCCAGGTATGGTGATCCCTTAACGCCTTCCACCGTGGTATCATCTATTGCCGGAGGCGGACCAAAAAGCACTGCCGCATCCGCCATAATTGACTGACCTGCAATATTATGGTGCCAGGCAACCGGAAGACCATCTTTATCTACACCGATCTTTACATTATGGACATAAAAAGGCCGGTAAAACCCGCTCTTCATATCATCTTCCCGTGTCCATACCATTTTTATCGGTTTACCGCTTGCTTTCGCAATATGAACCGCCTCCGAAACAAAATCGCAGGCAGGTGTAGCACGCCTGCCGAAGCCTCCCCCAAGGAATGGTATATTTACTTTTACCCGCTCCGGCTTAAATCCAAGAATTTTTGCTGCGGCAGCCTGTTCTCCGCCTGGCAACTGTGTACCTGTCCATATCTCGCAGCTATCATTTTCAATTTTTACTGTGCAATTCAGTGGTTCCATAGGTGCGTGGGCCAGGTAAGGAAAAACATATTCTGCCGAAATGGTTTTTACCGCTTTTGTAAACGCTGCTTTAACATCACCTTTTTTTTGAACCAGCAGACCATCCGATGCAGCCAGTTTTCGGTAAGCCGCAGTTTGCATACCGGTATTTAACTGCACGCCGGCGCCATGGTCCCAGGTTATCTGTAAGGCCTTCCGTCCCTGTTGGGCCGCCCAGAAGTGGTCGGCAATGACAGCCACCCCGGTCGGGATTTGAACAACCTCCCTTACGCCGGGAACTGCTTTCGCCTTACCGGCGTCAAACGATTTAACTTTACCACCAAAAACAGGTGCATGAGCAACAACTGCGGTGAGTAATCCGGGGAACTGGATATCCATGCCAAATTTTGCAGTACCATCAGTCTTTACTCGCGCATCCATCCTTTTGCTTCCTTTGCCTATATACTTCCAGTCGGTAGATGAACGCAGCGGAACCTTTGCAGGTACAGGTAACTTTGCGGCATCGTTAGCTAACTCGCCATAAGTGTATCTTTTGCTCCCGGCAATAACAAACCCATCTTCCGTTTTGCAGCTTTCGATAGCAGTCCCCGAACGGGTAGCGGCTGTTTGAAGCAGGAGCATCCGCGCGGTTGCGCCGGCATTACGATACCTGTCAAACTCAGACCAGGTGGTACTTGACCCGCCGGTAATTTGGGCACCGTAAATAACATGATTAAACGCCTTATCGGCACCGCCATGTTTAATATTGATTTTTTTCAGATCCACATCAAGTTCGTCCGCAATCAACATGGGCAGCGTAGTCCAGATGCCCTGCCCCATTTCTACATGGCTCAGGTATACCGAAATACTATTGTCTGTACCTATATTTAAAAATGCATTCGGGGCAAACACGTTCAGGTCTGCCATATCTGCAAGGGCCGCCAGCTTATTGGCCTTTGGAATAGTAAATGAGATGAGCAAGCCACCGCTCAATAATGCACCTGATTGTATAAAGTTACGCCTGTTCATGATTTTGCTCCTTCCCGCTGCAGTTCTGCCGCTTTGTGTATAGCCGCCCGGATGCGGGGATAAGTACCGCAACGGCAAATATTACCCGACATTGCATCGTCAATATCCTGATCTGTTGGGTTGGGATTTTCCCGCAGCAAAACAGCTGCAGACATGAGTTGGCCAGATTGGCAGTAACCACATTGCGGAACATCGAACTCAGCCCAGGCAATTTGCAAAGGGTGGTCATTTAATTTAGACAGTCCTTCAATTGTAGTGACCTGCTGTCCTGCCGCACGGCTCACCTTTGTTACGCATGACCGCACAGCTTCGCCGTTCAGGTGTACAGTACATGCTCCGCACTGCGCCACTCCACAACCGAATTTGGTACCGGTAAGGCCTAAAAGATCACGAATAACCCACAGTAAAGGCATGTCCGGGTCAGCGGCAACCTCCCGCTGTTTCCCATTAATTGTTATCGCTGTCATATTGAAGAGTTTAAGTTAGGTTTGAGACCGGGAACTAATAATTAAATTTAAGTAATTCTACCAGGAATACCAATGCAAATCAAACAGTCATTTTTCTTTAAATCCATATACGTAACGCTCGTTATATACACTGATAATTAATCAGTGTTCCTGGGCTTTGTGACAACCTGATGGCCGGTTATTGTTACCGGGGCAGGCTGATTTATTTGTTCACCACATTTTAACATTTGCCGGCATATTATTTATCTTCACAACAAATACATCTTACCATGTCAAAACCAATCAAACCCTTGTTAGTTACGTGTGCAATTGCTTCACTTTGCTCTTTTCTTGACATTTCGCAGGCTGATGCCCAGTCATTGCCGCCCGTTGAAACACAATCACCAACGGCCGACTATAAGCCTGCTTTTCCGGGTCAGACAAGAGCTCCCGGCGCGCAAACTAAAACCAAACTCAGTGTAAGCGTGATCAATCATGAGTTGAAACAGCCCTTTGCTTTACGCTGCCTGCCCGACGGGCGCTTTTTAATTACAGAAAAAGGCGGCACCATGCGGATATTAAAGGCCGATGGCGGTCTGGATAAGAATATTCAAGGTTTGCCGGCAGTAGCGGTGGGTGGCCAGGGTGGCTTGTTAGATGTTAATTTTGACGCTTCTTTTGTAAAAGACCGGACGTTATTTTGGTCGTACTCCGAAAAAGTTCCCGAGGGATTCCAGTTGGCCATTGCCACTGGCGTGCTTTCGTCCGATTACAGCAGGCTCGAAAATGTAAAGGTGATCTATCATGCTAAACCCGCCTATAACGGTCACCTGCAATTCGGGTCACGAATCGTTTTCGATAAACAGGGCAACTTGTTTGTAAGCACAGGCGAACATGGGGATGATGAAATGCGTGTCAAGGCCCAGGACCTGAATACCGCAATCGGAAAAGTATTGCACATAACCCGTGACGGGAAACCGGTGCCCGATGGACCATTTGCGCAAAAAGCCGGCGCTTTGCCCGAAATTTACGCTTATGGCTTAAGAAACCCTGAAGGCATGACGATGAACCCAAATACCGGCGAATTATGGGAATCAGAATTCGGTCCGCGCGGAGGTGATGAAATTAACATTATCCGGCCGGGAAAGAACTATGGATGGCCGGTTATTACTTATGGTATCGAATACAGGGGTGTAAAAGTTGGCGATGGCATACAGCAAAAAGAAGGCATGGCCCAACCCATCTATTACTGGAACCCAAGTATTTCACCATGCGGTATAACCTTTTATACAGGCAACCTGATTCCCGAATGGAAAGGAAATCTATTTATAGGCGCCTTAGGTGGATCACATATCATCAGGCTTATTATCAAAGACAATAAGATTGTAGCGGAAGAACGCCTGCTGAAAGACAAGGGCGAACGCTGGCGTTCTCTTGTCACAGGCAAGGACGGCGCATTATACGGTGTTACGGACAATGGCAATCTTTACAAAATAACTAAGCTTTAATGAGGAAGTCATATAGTAGAAGCGAGCAGTAGTTTTTCTTTTAAACTTTCCGGGCGAAACGGTTTGAGCATGTAATCATCCAGGTAACGGTATCCGCCCAGTTGCTCGGCCGCCGCATCTACAGAAGCCGTTACTGCGATGATCCGCACCGGTATTTTGCCGGGAGGCGTTGATTCTTTGATCAGTTTAGCCGCCTCGAACCCGTCCATGACCGGCATATTGATATCCATCAGCACCACGTCATATATCTTTTGCCGGCATGCATCAACCGCTTCCTGGCCATTAACTGCTACATCTGGCTGGATGTTCCAGTTTTTCAATATCTTTTTCATTACCAGCACATTGACCTCGTTATCTTCGGCAATGAGCACGCGGAGAGTTTCTATCCCCCGGTCATCCCGGGAAGTCCCGGCAGCCAGAGAGGGTTCGGAATGAACGATCGGAAAGCTGAGCCCGAAACTAAAGGTGCTCCCCTTTCCCTCTTCACTGGCAAAAATGAGTACTCCACCGTGCAGAGCAACCAGCCGGCTTACAATGGTCAGCCCCAATCCTGCACCATGGTATTGCCGGCTTGTTTTAGCAGATACCTGGACAAAAGGATCAAAGATATGCTCTTGTTTATCCTGCGGAATGCCAATGCCGCTGTCTTCGACCCGGAATAGTACCCGGATTCCCTCATCCGTTTTTGAGCTCACCCTGGTTTGCAGGCGTATATAACCGGAGGTTGTGTAACGAAGCGCGTTTTCGACCAGGTTAAACAGTACCTGGGTCAGGCGACTCTGATCGCCGGTTACTGTTACCTTATACAATTGCGGATCGGGAAAATAGGAAAAGTCCAGGCTTTTGGCTACAGCTTTTGATCGAAAGGCGCCATATACATTTTTCAGGAGATCGTCCAACCGGAAATCGTTTTGCTCCAGTTCTACCTGGCCTGCATCTATTTTATTAAAATCCAGTATATCATTGATAATGGCCATCAGGTTCTCCGCCGAAAAACGCAGGATATCCAGATTTTCCTTTTGTTCAGGCTGTCTATTTTCCATCGCCAGGATATTAGACATCCCAATCACCGCGTTCAGCGGGGTACGAAGTTCGTGAGACATAGTAGACAGGAAATTGGTTTTCGCCGCGGCCAGTTCCTGAGCGGCCGTCAATGCTAACTGCAAATCGGCCTTAAGTCGTTGCTCTGTCCGGTTGGTTCTTCTAAAGGCTTTAAAGAAATTGTAATGGATAAAAACCAGCAGGATAAAATTGAAAACCATGACAAAAACGAAAGCATAAGGTTTTGTGGTTAACTGCTGGCTGGGAAAATGATAGTTAAATACGTGTTCCGTGATCACCAGGGCAATAACAGGTATCAGATTAGCCAGAGAATAAATCAGGCCCCAGCGGGCGCCAAGAATATAATAACCGCCGGTAATGATCAGCAAAGTATACTGAATGGTCACCAGGGTTACTCCCTGGCGGGATAGCAAAGCACCCGACCAGATCAGAACGGTAAAACAGGCCAGGAATACATGCCCGGCCCGTGTCCAGGGCTGCTTAAATAAAAAAAGTGCAAGTGTGATAATAAAAATCGACAAGAATACGCCCAACCTTGTGTTGATTAAAATCCCCCAGCCTGCTACTATACTGTAAATAAACAGAAAGCCGAATAAAAAGATGAAGGCTATAATAGCCTGCGCGAGGATGCGTATCCGGGCTTTGGTAAGCATTTCAGGTTCCCGGGCAAGGATCTGATTATACCGGTCACGGAAATATCGGCTGATTTTCATTGAAACTTCAAAATAAGAGAATAACGGTCGGTCGTTGGCCGGTATGCCCGGTAAATATATAGTGCCGGGCGCTCGTTATAATTATACGGTAGGAAACAGGCCAGGGTTATACCGGGCGGGCAAGCTTATAAAGAAATAAAACCGATAAGCGTTATTTAAAGCGCGACGAATTTGTCATAAAGATCCCAAACTGAGGCGCCGGAAACAACCTCCTTCATTTGCGCCATGATTATATCATCGCCGTTACACCTAAGGTTGATCATACCATACTTGATCTTATCGGTTGTTATATTTGTAGACCGGGCAAGTTCAGTAGAGAACACCAGCGGCCGTTTTGATTTTGAATATCTTCCGGCACAACCTATCGCATCAGCCCTGGGGTGCGAATATGACTCATTATCTCCCGAAGAAATAACAGTAGCGTATGGGTTGACCTTTGCCATATATTCAATTGTAAACTCCGACGCACCATGATGACATGACTTGGCGATATCCACTTCAAATGGGTTATTTTCGCCATAGTGTTTCAACAAATGATCTTCAGCCTGCGAATTAAGATCTCCGCCAAACAATACGGAACGGCTTCCATAGGTCAATTTCAAGACGACGCTATGCCCATTAATCGTGTGGGCTTCATCATCTAAATATAAATATTCCACGGGATCATGTTTAACAACCGGGGCAAGAAACTCCAGTTTGAGCGTTTTACCGGCAATAGGTACCTGGATCAAACCTGTTTGGTAATCGGCTCTCATAAAATTCTGTAACCGCCCCTGCTGCCTGGCATTACTAACTGCAAAAGTAAATTTCTGCATTAAGTCGAGCATCCCGCCATTAGCCTTCAAAGCATTTAAATCCGCTATAGAGTCAAAATAAGTGGTTAAATAATTCACTCCGTTTTTTCTCTTTTTGATGCCAAGCTCGGTGTTGTATGAGGCAGGGAAATCGGCTTTATCGCTATTAAATTTGGCTATACCATTATGGAATATAGTGCCAAAAGTATAATGATCGTCATTTATGATGTCTATGAGTCCCTGGTAATGATCTTTATCAAAGTGGCTGATCACCACATAATCAAAATGAACTTTCTCGTTCCTGTCGAAATAATATTTATACTGCCATTTCCGGAGGTAATTGCCAAGGTTAGTGTCTGGCCCTCCGTCAATCAGCATTTTAAATTTATTTCCAACTTCAATAAGTGCACCGTCTCCCTGGCCAACATCCACAAAAAACACTTTCATCCCCGGCTCATCTCCAATATCGCTGTTCCTGATCCAACCGGTTATGCTAAATGCAGTTACTTCCTGCCAATCGCCCCTGGCGTTGCCGGTAAGTAAAACGTACGACCCCATCAAAATTGTATTGTTCTTACTTTTTCCATTACCATTATGATCAACGGATTTAAAAGTATCGGCGAAAAGGCTGGTGACGATTTTATAATGAGACATGGTTGCAGGTTTTGTTCTATAAAGGTAGAAAACATATCTAAATATTTGCAAATCAATATTATAAACCAATTCGCACTATATAATAAAGCGTTCCGATATGCTGGCCCGGCCGAGGTACTGGTTAACATTTGGTAAGATTCCCGCAGGTAAGTAAACAACACCGGACGCAGATCATCCAGCAGCGCAATACGGATGTGATTTTCGAACTTATTACCTGCGGCAACACTTTTAAGCACCGGCTTCCCGGGGTGCGGTGTTTTTGAATAGAATTTAATGTCCAGTTCCTTTTTCATGGGCCTGATCACCAGGAAGGTGAGCCGCCGGGTAAAAACGATACAATTTGGGGTGGTACCGACGAGTATGCCTTCATAAATTCGGGATGACGGGTAGTGTAAATGTCATTTCACCTTCGGAGGCCTCCGGATTTAAACACTCGCAATGACGTTTTCCATATTCTTCTTAATTTTGTTATTGAGCTTTTGAAAGCGAAAACGGTCTGTCTTCAAGCGCTACGCCTCGGGTCACAGCCGGTTTGTCGCCCATTTCAAAATGCAGTACACCGCCGTTCATAATATCGGCCTGGGTGATCCAGTTATGGGTATAAGGCTTACCATTAAGCGTCGCCGACTGGATATACACGTTCTCCTTGTTGTTATTATTAGCTTCTATCACGAACTTTTTGCCATTTTCCAAAGCGATGGTCATCTTTTTAAACAGCGGACTGCCAATTACATACTGATCGGTACCGGGACAAACACTGTAAAAGCCAGCGGCACTCAGCACAAACCAAGATGACATCTGGCCTTCATCCTCATCGCCGGGGTAACCGTTTTCGCCTGCGTTATACATCTTATCCATCACACTGCGCAAATGCTGCTGCGCCTTCCATGGCTGGCCTGCATAGTTGTACATGTAAAGCAAGTGATGAATAGGCTCGTTGCCCTGCGCGTACTGCCCCATTTTAAATTCGGCCATCTCCGTCATTTCGTGGATCACCTGGCCGTACCCTCCTACCTTGATGGTTCCAGGCTCAGTAAATACCGAATCAATCTTAGCAGTAAAGTTCTTCTCTCCGCCCATCAGGTTGATCAAACCCTGCGTGTCCTGAAAAACCGACCAGGTCCAGTGCCAGGCATTACCTTCGGTATAGGGGCCACCCCAATCCATTGGGTCAAAAGATTCAACCCAATTACCTTGCCCATCTTTCGCGCGCATGAAACGGGTTTTGGTATCAAACAGGTTTTTATAATTGTACATCTGCCGGGCAAAAACATCTTCATAAAATTTATTGCCGGTGAGTTTAGCCAGTTGATATTCGCAGAAATCATCGTATGCAAACTCCAGCGTCCAGGCGGTTGAACCAAGGGTTTGCGGCGTAAAAGGCACATAACCGTTGGCATAATATTCCTTCCAGCCAGGGCGACCATTGGCACTGCCCCACGGACCTTTATTGGTAGCTTCATGATAATAAGCCTCCAGGGCTTTTTTGGGGTCGAAGGTGCGGATCCCTTTTACCCAGGCATCGGTTAACAGGGATATGGCATGGTTACTCAGCATCCCTCCCGTTTCACCGGGGAACGACCAGGCCGGCAACCAGCCGCATTGTTGTTGTGCATCAAGCAGCGCATTTACAAGCCTGCCTTCCATTTTGGGGTGCAACACCGTATTCAGCGGGAATTGGGCACGAAAAGTATCCCAGAAACCATTATCGGTATACATATAACCATCATGTACCTTGCCATCGTAAGGGCTGTAATAGTATGGCTTTCCATTTTTATTATATTCAAAAAACTGGTGAGAGAATAGATTGGCGTGATACATGCAGGAATAAAAAGTCGCCTTCTGATCTTCCGTAGCCCCTTCAATGGCCATACGGCCAAGCAACTGGTTCCATACTTTATCAGCAGCTTTACGGGTATCATCAAATGATTTGTATTTACCCAGTTCAGCTGTCAAAGTAAGTTTGGCCTGCTCCGGGCTGATATAGGACGAAGCCACTTTGGCTTGTACCGTTTCGCCATCTTTAAATTTGATATAGGCCCCGATACCTTCGCCCTCTGCCGATCCGTTCTTTTCCGAAAGGGTATTCTTTTTATTTTCCCAGGTGCCGTAATCGGTAAAGGGTTTATCAAAAATAATGACAAAGTAGTTCCGGAAATCTTTAGGGGCCCAGCGGCAGTTGTTTACGTAGCCTGTTATCTTCCGCTCGGCCGGGATGATTCTTACCCCGCTCATTTTAGTGTAGCCATCTAAAACAAGATAAGAGGCTTTACCCTTCGGGAACGAAAACCTCAGGTGCGCTCCCCGTTCGGTCGGCGACATTTCGGTTGTAATATTATTATCAAGTTTTACCTTATAGTAACCTGGTTGCGCTATCTCGTTATCGTGGCTAAATGATGCCGCCCGTTCATCTTCATTAACAACCAGTTTCCCGGCAACCGGCATGAGCGAAAACACAGCATAATCATTTACCCACGAACTGCATTGGTGCGACTGCTGAAAACCGCGGATAGTGTGCTCAAAATACTGGTATTTCCATCCATCGCCGTTTTTGCCGGTTTGCGCCGTCCAGGTGTTCATGCCGAAAGGCAGCGAAGTAGCCGGATAGGTGTTACCGTACGAGAACTCATATTTGGTATTAGTGCCCTGCCGGGTATTTACATACTTAACAAGGTTAGCCTCCTGCGCAAACAGGTTTCCGGCATACATAAGCGCAACTGCGCAAATAAGCGAACGTATTTTCATTGGGTTATAATGGTATCAGAGGCAGATTTGTAGAATAATTAGCCCCTGAACAAAATTAAAAATTAAATCGATTTAGCAAGGTAATATTTTTATGTTCTTTAAACAGAAAAGCTTCCTCGAAAAAGTTCTTTAGAACATTGCTTATTCAAATTTTACCCTGATAAACCTTGGGCGGTAGAGGTTTGGATATTTTTTCAGATCGTTTAAAAAATCAACGGAGTTAATGTTGTAGCTGATCAGCAGTTCACCGGGCTTTGATAAGCTTGGATGCGCCTTGGCATTATAAACCACAAACGTTTTGGCAATAAGATCAGGCTTGCAATCCCATAATTTAATGATCGGGCCAAATGGACCTACCGGGCTTGCGCCTATCCGCATCCCCACCGTTGTGGTCATCCCCCCTACCTGGAATATCAGCGCGTAACGACCATCCGGCAGCGGACTAAAGCTTAACTCATTTGATACGCTGCTTGTTACATTGGCAACCTGTTCCATATCGGCAACCCAGGTTTTACCATTATAGAAAGTCCACTTACTATAATCTTCAAAATCCCCGGGCAGTACACGGGCAACCATCAGGTGCTTGGCCATGCCACGTACCCCATAAACATAAATATAGCCATCGGGCTTTGGCGCACCGGCTTCTTTGGTATTTACGTAAATCCCGGCACCAAAAGAGCCGCTTTCCCCTTTCTCATCTACCAGGTAAAACGGCGTATCCATTTGTTTAAGGTCTTTATACGGAGGCTTGCTGTTTGCCGGGATCTTGATGAGCGTATTGCCAACTTCCCTGAAACCAAATGCTTCGTTGCTTACGTTATGCACCCTGTACCCAAAAATGTAGATATTGTTATTCAATGCCTGGTTTACAAAGCCATCGCCAAGCCAGTAGTAATCTGTAGCTCCTGTTTTAGGTGTATGGGGGATAAAAATCGACTCCGGCTTTCCTTTGGCGTTTTTATCCCAGTAAAATTTCATCTGTTTATCCAAAGGCTCGTTGCCTTTTAGTTCAGCTACCGCATTGTGGATCATGATGGCTCCCGGAGCCATAGTATGATCACGCACCGCGCCTATCATGCTATCGCTGAAAATAAAAAGCACTTTATCGTTATGTTTTGCCTGGCCGGTCTCCTTGCCATTCAAAGGAATAGTATAAATACCGTCGCCCCCAAACCAGCCCGAATCACGCTTTAAAAGGGCCGACCATTCCGGCGCGGCCTCTACCTTAAATTTAATATCGGTAAGATTAACGGTATCAGTTTTTTGCGCAAAGGCCCTATTGGTTAAAACCAGGCCCAAACAAGCTAAACAAACAAGGGTAATTTTCTTCATTAAATAATATTTATACAGGTAAATGTTTATGATGATGGCTTTTGTGTTTAGCAAACAGCACAATAAAGCCTGTTAATCCACCCATCAGCATTAAAAAGCCAATGAAGCCAGCCTGGGTAAATGGTAAACCTAAAAAATGATAAACCGGGTTTATACGGATCTGCTCTATCAAAAAACGCTCGGTACCGTTGAGCACAAGGTACAGGAAAAACATAAAACCGGGTGTAACTATCCGTTTACGAAAAACCCACATCAGCAAAAACATACCAATGCAAAGTGCAGCCTCATAAAACGGCGTGGGGTATACCGGGTTAGCCAGTTGATTGCAATAGTTACCCAGGCAACCAGGTATTAGTGTACCTGCATTGATAGCATTATGCGGATAATTGAACGCCCACATCCAATCGGGCAGCCAGCTTAAAAAACCGGGTTTTAGATGTGGGTTAACCTTACCCCAATCACCGTCACCCGCCAGCTGGCAACCAATACGGCCAATGCCATACGCCAGCATCATGCCCGGCGAACCGATATCGGCAAGGTGCACCAGTTTCATGTTATGCCGGTGGCCGATATACAAATAAGTCAATGCGCCAAAGATCAGGCCGCCGTAATAAGCAAACCCATTGGCCGAAAATATAGTACCCAGCGGATCATATCTCAACCTGCCAAAATGCTCAACGATATCAAAAAGCTTGGCGCCAATGAAACCGAAAAGTCCAACACTGAAAACAATCAGCCCCATTAATTGATAAGGGTGTACAGTATATTCGGTTGTTTGCGGTTTGGGCAATGCAAATTTCTTTCGATCGCGGTAAATCCAAAAGGCAAATGCACCTCCAATAAGTACGCCTGCTGTTAAATTTCCCTGTAATGAAAGAATATATGCCCGCGGGTTTGCAGCAAAAACCTGGTAATTAAAAACGGCTCCAAAAAGTTTAAAGCCAAATAAAAAACCGGGCAAAAAATTAATGATCATTTCAGCTGCCGAAGCGGGTTTTCCGATGATTACCTTCCGCTTAAATGCACTGATCTTTCCAATAGTTTCATACCGTTTAAATTCTGAAGCAAACACTATGTAGGCAAATAAAAAGGCGAGTGCAATAAAAAAACCAAGCGTTTGGATAGGAAATCCAATCCGGATATGGAAGAGATAATATATCAGATCGCCAATGGTTGGAAACATATCCTAATTTAAAGTTTATCTGCCAAATCAAAAAAGGAAGCCGGCACCGCAACGCCGGCCCCTTATGGTTTATCTATTGGTTTTTAAAAACCTGCCTGGATGCCCAGGTTAATCACCCGCTGGTTAATGTACGCATCGCCCGCGGTATTGGTAGCAATTTCGGGGTCCTGCTGATATTTTTTGTAGTTATCAAAAGTGAGCAGGTTATATGCACTCATATAAATGCGGGCATTATTAATCTTGAAGGGCAACAATTTAGTTGGCAATTGGTAACCGATATCAACCGTTTTTAACCGCACGTAATGCGCGTTTAATAACCAGTAATCAGAAAAATAAGCCGTAGGGCTGTTTACCGAAGTTGGATTGGTAGTTAACCTCGGGAAAGCGGCATTAACCGGGTTTTCGGGCGTCCAGCGTTCCTGGTGAATGGGCTGAAACTGGCTTTGAAATGGTTCGATACCTGTACCAATCACCGCGAAACTATAGTTAAACGATCCCTGCAAAAGCACACTTACACTAAAACCTTTGTAAACTGCCTGCAATGAAAGGCCGAGTATCGTATTTGGCAGGTTTGGGTTGCCTATCGGCCTTTTGTCAAACACATTAATAATGCCGTCACCGTTCAGGTCCTGGTATTTCAGATCGCCGGGCTGTAGTGGGATACCGTTATCAGGTACGGGTACCGATTTACTTCCCGAATTGATGGCGGCAATATCGGCAGCGGTATAGTATCCCAAAAAGTGATAACCATATTGCTGCCCGATTGAATGACCGGTTTGCGCCAGCCATGGATATGCCGGGGTAGCCTCATCTTCATATAGGATCTTGTTTTTAGCGTACGAGAACACGAAACCAACGTTGTATTGTACTTTGCCAAGCGTGCTATGATAGCTGATCTGCCCGTCAAGGCCCTGGTTACGGGTTTTACCGATGTTTACGGCAGGCAAACCAACACCCAAAATCTCCGGTATACTCCCCGGTGTAATCAGCTGATTGTAACGGATATCGTGGAAATAATCGGCTGTGATGGATATTTTATCATTAAACAAGTTGGCATCCAGGCCTATGTCGATCTTTTTGGCACGTTCCCAAACTACGTTCGGATTGCCCAATGAACCTTCATATATAGTGTTGTAATTTTGAGCTGTTTCGCCAAAATTGTAACCACCGCCCTGGTTGTAAACCTGGTTATATACATAACGGTTACCCGGCGCTGCATCCGAACCAACCAAACCATAACTGCCCCTTATTTTCAAAAGACTGAACATAGGGAGGGCCTTTTCAAAGAACGACTCTTTGGCGATGTTATAACCAAAGCTCACAGCCGGAAAAATCCCAAAGCGATGATTAGCGGCAAAGCGGTCGGTGCCGTTATAGGCTACGTTAAAGTCGAACAGGAATTTCTGTTTAAAGTCATATCCCACCTTGCCCGATATGCCGCGGAACTTTTGCGGCACTCCAACCTGCGCGCCATCAAGCAGCGGATAGGTGAAATACGTTTGCGAAGTTTGATTGAACAACAACAATCCTGAAAAATGGTGCGAACCACGGAATGTCCTGTCGTAATTGGCATAAAGCTGCAGGTTGTAGTTATTGGTATTGATATCAGTGCTGCCCGTTAACGCATAAGTTTGATACACATAAGTAGCACCCGGCCTTAAAGAATATTGATTGGTAGCCGGATCATAATGATAGGCAGGGATACCACCGTTAAAAATTTGTTTGGTAAATTGTTCAATGCTTGAATAAGCAACCCTGCCTGTTACCGAAAGGCCATTGGTTAAAGCATCGAGCCTTTGCGTAGCACCAAAAAGCACGTTAAAATCGGTACGGCGTGAGTGTTGATAGCCTCCTGTTGCCAGCCTGGCGTTAAGCGTGGGCAGGTGATCAGGATTAAACGATGAATAGGCGTATGAATAGCTTCCATTAGGGTTAAGATATGGCGCCGTAAAAGGCGTCTCCTTGGTAAAATTGTACACTTCACTAACAGCATTCTCATTGTAAGGTTGGTTCAAGTCGGAGAAGCGGGTGGTAATGTCCAGCCTCAGATCCAGTGTTTTATTGGCTTTCAGATCGAGGTTTGAGCGAAAGTTATAACGTTTAAAATAGTAATTGGTATTCACCAAACTTTGCGGATCGGCAAAATCACGTACCAGGCCATTTTGGTTTAAGGCACCTCCGGAGATAAAATATTTCACCCCGGTTGTACCACCTGAAATATCCAGGTTGGCGTTGGTTTGATAAGTGTATTTCTTAAAGATCTTGTTATACCAATCAACATTGGGGTGACCGTATGGATCGGATCCATTTTTAAACAGGTCAAGGTCCTGCTGGGTAAAGCTAAGCGGGATGCCGTCATTGTGCTGGGCCTCATTAATGAGTACCGCCGTATTGTATGAATCTAAAAACTGCGGCGTTTTAGTAGGCTGCTGGATGCCGCCTTCCACACGCAGGTTCACTTTAGGGGTGCCGGCCTTGCCGCGGCGGGTGGTTACCACCAATACACCGTTAGCGCCTTTGATACCGTAGATAGCTGTAGTTGACGCGTCTTTCAGAATCGAGATGCTCTCTATCTCATTAACATTGATCTGCTGTAACTGGTCATAGCTGTACTCGATGTCATCTACAATAATGAGCGGCTGGTTACCCGATGGGTTTAACGAGCTTACCCCGCGGATATAAAAATCTGAAGCATCCTTACCCGGCTGGCCCGAACCCTGCTGTGAAAAAAAGCCCGGCAATTTACCGGTTAAAGCATTTTGCACGTTGGCCGTTGGCACGGTACGGATCTCGCTGGCCGAAATGGAACTTACAGCACCGGTATTGGTGATCCTTTTTTTGGTTCCGTAAGCTACTACGGCTACTTCATCCAAACCGTTGGTATTGGTTTGCAGTATGATATCCATTCTGCCCGATTCCGACACGCGGAGCTCACGCGGGATATAACCAATAAAACGCACAATGATGGTATTTGACTGCCCTTTAAGAACAAGCCTGAACTTACCACCCTGATCTGTAATAGCGCCGTTGTTAGAAACACCCTTTTCAATAACCGATACCCCCGGCAATACCCCGGTAATATCGCGTACAGTACCTGTTACAGTCCTGCTTTGTGCAAATGACACCGCCGGGAGCAGGATCATTAATATCTGGAAGAGAAGTATTATTTTTCTCATAAAGCTTAATTTTTTTGGTTTAACTGGCTGAAGTTTTGAGATTACCATCCTGGATTTTGTTTCATATTCGGGTTCTTCAAAACCTCGTCATAAGGTATCGGGTACAGGTACATCTTAGGCGCTTCGAATTTGGTAGTGAGCGCATTCACCACGTTATAGGTAAGGCTGGAACCTATCTTCACAATGCTGATCCCTTTTTGCGGCTGGTTCATTACCGTTTCGGCAATTTTCCAGCGGCGGATATCCCAGTAGCGGTTCTCTTCAAAAGCCATTTCCAGGCGCCGCTCATTTTGGATGATGGCGCGCATCTCTGCTTTGCTCATACCGGCTTTAAGTCCGTAGTTGCCGGTGCCGGCATCTATCCCTGCCCTTTTCCTGATGCCGATAACAGCATTATAAACCTCGGGAGTTGCACCTGCCGATTCATTGAGTGATTCGGCATAGCCTAAAACCACATCGGCGTAACGCAGGATCTGCCAGTCTATGACATGAGCAGCGTAGGCATTGGTGTTTTCAAAATTGCCCATGAACTTGCGCATGTAATAGCCCGTTTTGGTTTGCTGTAATGAGCCGTTAGGTTTGCTGACCCCGCCTTCGTACAATTGCAGATCTGAGTTAAGCCATCTTGCCCCGTTATAGAGCACGGTATAGGTCAAGCGCGGGTCGCGGTTCTGGTAAGGGTTGTCCGGGTTATAACCTGATGCCGGATCAGTAATGGCCAAACCGCTTTTCATGGGGAAGGCATCAACCAATTGCTGTGTAGGACTGGTTTGCCCCTTGCCTACTGCCCCGGTAAAGCCAACCGGGCCGTTAGTGGTTTCTATCGAGGATGAATTATCCGTTTGGCGGATAAATATATTTTCAGAGCTATTTTGAGTCAGAAATACATCTTTAAAGCTGGGCAATAAGGAATAAACATTCAGGTCCATTACCGCTTTCTCAGCAGCAGCGGCCTGTGCCCACCTGTCGGCGCTAAAATCGGTATAACCGGTTAGCGGATTTGAGGCATCAATATTCTGCCCGTTAAATAACGGGCTTGCCGCATACAGCAGTACTTTGGCCTTTAAAGCCATGGCGGCGCCTTTGGTAGGGCGGTGATAATCAGCATTAGGGTTGCTTAGCGGCGCGCTCATCAGGGTGTCCTTAATGGCATCGCATTCGCTTACAATGTACTTGATACAATCGGCAAAGGAATTACGGGGCAAGGCTACATTATCTGTTATAGTAAACACCTTGTTGCCCAATAAGGGAACGCCACCGTAACGTTTAACCAGTTCAAAATAATACAGTGCCCTTAAAAAACGTGCCTCGCTTTTCCATACATATTTCATGGAATAACCATGATATTGGGCCAGCACCGGCACTACATCAATATTGTTCACAAACTCATTTGCCTTGCGGATGCCGGCGTAGTAATAAGCCCAAAGGCTTTCACCGGCGGGGATAGTATATGAATTATAAGATGCTGTTGAAAGTATGGTTACTACATTTGATGATACCGAAGCCGATGACATGGCATCATCACTGGCCGCGTCAAGGTAGTCGTTCCCTACCCTGTTGTGCCCGTTTTGGAGCGCTGCATAAATCCCATACAGGAACATTTGGGCATTGGTGCCTAAGGAATCCTTTTTATCAAATACATAATTTATAGTCACCTTATCAACCGGGAACTGCTCATATTTTTTACAGCCGGCTATTATGGTTAAGATGCCTGCGGCCGCTAAAATTATTTTGTTGAAACTCTTCATGATCGTAATATTTTTATAATGGCCAAAATCAAAGCTTAATGTTAACGCCGGCATTTATCACCCTTTGAATGGGGTAAGCAGTACCGTATACCTCCGGATCAAAATCTTTGTAGCCATACAGTGTATACAGGTTTTCGCCGTTCACAAACACTCGCAAGCCCGATAACCTGAGCTTATGCGCCCACTCATAAGGCAGGTTGTAACCTACCTCAGCATTTTTAAGCCTTACATAATTGCCTTTGCGCAGGTACAAGGTTGAGTTGGCGGTATTATTGGCGTTACCTATTGATAACCTTGGCGCAGTAGCCGTGGCGGCGGTTTCGGGTGTCCACCGACCTAAAATGGTTTCGTACGCCTGCCCGCTGTAAGTAAGCCCGAGGAACCCCA
This sequence comes from uncultured Mucilaginibacter sp., assembly GCA_966212355.1. Classification (GTDB taxonomy): domain Bacteria; phylum Bacteroidota; class Bacteroidia; order Sphingobacteriales; family Sphingobacteriaceae; genus Mucilaginibacter. The sequence continues at coordinate 368,753 of CBIHRB010000002.1, read as the reverse complement.
CACCTGCAAAGCCGTTCACCTGCGAGTTATTGAACATCAGCTCACGGTTCGCTACGCCCTGTAACAGGAAACTCAGACTAAAACCTTTGTAATTGAAACCCGCTGAAAAGCCATAATAAACCAGCGGCCGGTTACCGCCTATAGCCGAAACATCAAACTGGTTGATAATATGATCGCCGTTAAGGTCTTTGTATTTTACATCTCCTGCCTGCGCGGTGTAACCGGTAGTTGTTGCACTGGTGGCAGCATCCTGGGCATCCTTGAAATAACCGATAGCCGTGTAACCATAAATAGCGTTGGTTGAGCGACCGGTATGCCTGAGCCATGGGTAAGGATATGGCTCTTCGTCGCTAAAAATAATTTTTGACGATTGGATAGAGGCATTACCACAGATAAAGTAGTTGAAATTTTGGATGTGGTTTTGATAGGTTAAAGTAAGTTCGCCGCCCTTATAAAGATTGATGCCCAAATTTTCATAAGGGTAAGCAGTACCCAGCAAGGCTATGCTGTTGCCGCGTACCTGTAACAGATCATAATACCTGTCGTGGTAATAATCGGCAGTAATATTAAAATGATTATTAAACAGGGAGATATCGGCCCCTATATCCAGCTTGCGGGCTTTTTCCCAACGGATGTATGGGTTGGCCAATGTGTTTTCAAAATAACCCTGTACCGGGCTTTTGCTGGTACCCGTGCTGTATGAATAGCCCTGCGAAGGGCCGTAGGTTTGCAAAAAATTATAGTAACCGTAATTATCTACGTTGTTGTTGCCGGTTTTACCATAGGTGGCACGCCATTTCCATGAGTTTATCCAGCTGAAATTATCTTTAATAAAATCCTCTTTACCCATTTGCCAGCCAATACCGCCGGCGTAAAACAAGCCATATTGATTACCCGGAGGATACCGGTTATAACCACTGCTGTTGGCGGCCGCTTCAATAAAGTATTTACCGTCATAATTATAACCCACCTTTAATGCACGGTTTGTTGTTACCTGCGAAAGGTCATAGTTTAATACAACCGAGCGAACATCATACAGTGCCATACCGGTTATATTGCTTTTGCCAAAAGTCCTGTCGTAATTAACTGATGCCTGGGCAAACGAGTAACGGGCGCTTGAAACTGTACTGAACGAATTGCTTTGCGCGACCGATGAGCCCACTGCCGAATAAGAACTGTCGGCGTTAAAGGAATAGGCATTATTTTGCAATGAGCGATTTAAAAAACTTTGCGATGAAAAAGCAAGATTGCCTTTTGCCTTTGCTGACAAGCCTGGTGTTATGCTGCTGAGGTTATAATTCAGATCGAGGTTGGCCAGTACATCATTGCTGCTGGTGCGCTGATAGCCTGAAAACTCGGTTTGCGAAAGCAGGTTGTTGGTATATGTTGTTGTACCGCCAAATGTGTTATTTGGATTATAAAGCGGATATGCATTGTTTGGCGTGCTGTAAAGTGCGCCCAATATGTTTCCATACCCTGCCCCTGGCTGTGTGCTTTGCTGGATACGGCCAAATAACTGCAGATCGACAGTAAATTTTTTGGTTACGTTAACCGCGAGATCGGAGTTAATGATATAGCGGTTAAGATCATTATTGGTGTTGTAGGGTACAGCTGATGCTGTGCGGAACATCCCGGCCTGGTCAAGGTAGTTTAATGACACGCTGTACCGCGCTACCTGGGTACCGCCGTTAACATTAAGCTTGTAGCTGGTCATTGGCGAATTATCGCGCACTATGGTTTTAAACCAGTTAACATCCGGATGTCGTAAAGGGTCGGTGTGGTTGCGGTAGGCGTTAAAATCGGCACTGCTGTAAAGGGCCGGCTTACCATCGTTTTGTAACGCTTCATTATATAAATACGCATACTGATAAGCAGGCAGCGGGTTTGGCAAGCCTAAAGGCTGCTGGGTGCCTGTTTGTGCAGTGAATGAAATATGCGGCGTACCCACCTGTCCGCGTTTGGTAGTAATAAGTAAAGTACCGCGCGAACTGTTGATGCCCAGCATCATATTTGAAAGCGCATCCTTCAACACTGAAACCGATTCGATACTTTCCGGATCAAGCGACGCTATCTCACGCTGAACACCATCGATAATCGTTATCGGCCCCTGCCCTCTTAATGAAAGGCCGAACTCGGTATTGTCATTGGCCGAATAATTATTGTGCTGCACTACCGCCCCGATAAAGTCATTTACAGTCTGCACGCCGGTTTGGGGTGCGGCGAAACCGCTATATTGCTGGGTATATAAACCGGGGAGTTGCCCGGGTAAAGCATAGGTATACAAAGTTGCCGGTGTGCTGGTAAGCTGATTGGTATAGATAGTTGATATGGCACCCACATTTTTTGATGTGCTTATGGTATCATAAAGCACATTAATGGTTTTAGGTGCCTGAATATAGGTATCTATGAGCCTCACCGTTAATTTAGCAGTGTTTTTAACGGTAATCTGGCGGGCATTATAATTGGCGGCGGTAAATACCAGGACATCTCCCTTCATGGCGTTGATAGCAAACATGCCGTCTTTACCGGTGTTCAGGGTACTATTTTTTCCTTTATTGATTACTTTAACACCCTGCAGTGGGTTACCATACTCATCAAGTACAATACCGCTTACCTGACCGGGCCGTGCAGGCGCCACGGCAGTTGTATCCTGCTGCATGGCTGCATAGCTGGTTTTAACCAGTAGCAGCATCAACAGCGAGATACCTGTTAAACATTTATTTATGTAGCAATAAGCCATATTTTTCAGGTTTAAAATTGTTGGCAAAAGATTTAAATATCGTTTTAGCAGATCCTGTATAGTTAGGTGCATCTGCTTGTTTATTTCATCTACAGATCAACCGCATTTAAATGTATAGGTGAACGGGGCATCAGTATTACCATAGCCTACCTTTACCTTGCCCATTTTATCTGTAAGGAAGTACTCCATTCTTGTGATGGTTTGCGTATCCCCTGCATTAAAGAATGATCTCGGCCAAAACGTAAGCTGGTACTTTTTACTGGTAGCAGTGGTTTGTTTTAATAGTGTTTTAGTGGTTTGTTCACAAACGTTTATGGTTTTGCCATCGCTGGTGTAGGCCGTTGCGCACAGGTAAACTTCACTTGCGCCGCTCAACTGTGTATCGGTAACTGTACCATCAAAAGTCAGGGTTACAAAATCGTTATCCAATGATTTTGGCGGATCGATTGTGGTAAGTTGCGGGTTACAAAAGTCAACCAGGTCACCGCTGCCGCCGGTTACTTCAAAACAGGTATTACCAAGCAGCACGCTATAATAAGTACCGTTGCCATCGCTGGTAAAACCGTTGCCGCTGTCGGTTATGGTATAGCCCAGTTTAACTAACATATTATTATTATCGGCACCTACTTTTGTTTTGATATTCAGGTCTACAATAAACTCTACCCCACCGGTATGGCTGTAGGCTTTATCAGTTTGGTAAGCCACCCATTCCATGTCATCAATAAGGTTACCACCGTTACCGAAAGTTTTTTTCATATATGCCGACCAGGTAAGGCCGTCGCCTTTTTTAGGTAAAGTACCGTCGGGTATCAGGGACATGGTCCCGTTACCTTGTTTGCTGGTGTAAGTTATAGTGGTATTCTGCGCTGCCTTCCAGCCTTTAGGCACCAAAAAACCAAAAATGAGGTAGTCGGGGCCTCCATCTCCCACGGTAGGGATATCACAGTGTACCGTTATTGGCACAACCGAACCTACGGTAGCTGTGGCCGGCTGATCAACACTGGTAATTTGTTCGCCGCAGCAGGCTAAAGCAATACCCAGCACCACCAAAGCACACAGCTTCCATAAATTTTTACCTTTTATATGTAAATATGATCTCATAATTTATTGGTTGCTTGTAGTTTATCAATTGGCTTTTTCAAGCACGTACACATAAGTATTATTGGTACAGCCCGGACTGAAGGTTATGCTAAGCTGCCTTTTGCCGTTTACTATAGGATAAGTAAAAGCTGTTGAAACCGGCTTATCGCCCGTGGCAGTAAAGGTGATCTTAAACGGATACTGCGGATCATCAAGTGCAAAAGCACCGTCCTTGCTTACCAGGAAGGGCAATTTGTTCACCAGGGTATACCCTTTATCGGTAAAGCTGATCCTGAACTGGCTAAAATCAATAATGGAGGTTAAATCGGTGCCATTACGGGTAGCTTTGATCACCCGCCAGTTGCCGGCGATATCTTTGGGAGCCTCGCTTCCGGGTACTATCTTTTCGGTTTTACATGATGATACTGCCATCATAAAGACAGCTATCAGCAGCAGGTAAAACCATTTTGCTTTGTAATTATATTTCATATCAATACTATTATGCTGTCGGTGATTAATAGCCCGGGTTCTGGATCAGTTCGGGCGATTTGGCTACCTCGCTTTGCGGGAAAGGCCACAGGTACATCGCTTTACGGAAATTGCGTTTGCGCACATCAAATTGTTTGTAGGCCACTGCAGCACCATCGCGGTCAACCTCCATGCCTTTAGTAACGATGTTGTCAGTTTGGTCGGCAATTTTCCAGCGGCGCACATCCCAAAAGCGATGCTCTTCAAAAGCCAGCTCAATACGGCGTTCATTTTGAATGGCTGTACGCATATCAGCCTGGCTCAAACCCGCGGGCAACTGGTATGGGTTTAAGCCCGCCCGTTGACGGATAGCCTCAACTGCCGAATAAACTAATGCGGTTGGCCCTTCATATTCATTAGCAGCTTCGGCATAGTTCAGGAGGATCTCGGCATAGCGGATCAATGGCAGGCAACGATCTGTCCGGTGCATAAAATCATTGGCTACGGCAGCCGGGTCGAGCATTTTATTGGTGTAGTATCCGGTGGTGGTGCCAACATGTACGGCATCAGGTCCTGTTGTATTTCCGTTGTATTTGCCAACAAAAATATTTACGGGTGATGTACCCGACGAAAGCCTGATTTGCAGAGGTGTTTGGTCATGGATGATGCTATAATCCAAACGCGGATCGCGGTTAGCATATGGATTATTGGGATTATAGTTTGATGTAGGGTCTGTTATATTTTTACCGTTGCTCATCGGGAAAGCATCAACCAATCCCTGCAGGGGGAAAGCACCGTTTTTACCTGTACGGGTTGGCGGCTGCCATAAATTCTCTAAATCCACGTTGCCGGTCGGGCGCATCAACTGGAAAATATATTCGGTATTTACGCGCTTGGTAAACAGTTTTTGAAAGCCAAAACCCGGGGCAGTGGCATTGTCAACGTTGAGGCTATAAACGCCAGTTGAGATAACGGCAGCAGCCGCTTGTTCGGCAAGTCTCCAGCGCTCTTTATCGTAAGCCGGGTATCCCACCAATTCAAGCGTTTTACCCTCACCAATAGATTGCCCGTTGAACAAGGGGCTTGCGGCATAAAGCAGCACCCTTGATTTTAAAGCAAGGCAGGCCCCTTTTGATGCACGGCCATAGTTTACCCCCGATTGCACAGTCGGCAGGTCCTGCGCTGCCGCGTCACACTCGGCAAGGATATAATTCACGCAATCGGCATAGGTATTGCGGGCAGCCGGGATCTTATCCGTATAGGTGTAAACACTGTCGGCAAGTAAATGCACACCGCCGTAATGTTTCAGTAATATAGCATAATACCAGGCCCGTAAAAACCGCGCCTCGGCTTTCATTTGTGTTTTGACGAAATTATTGATTGGTGCCTTAGGCAAATTTTTAAGCAACTGGTTTACCGAGCGGATATTGGTATAGCAGGTTTTATATGCATCATCGGTAACCACGGCGGCATTGATGGTGCCAGTTTCAAATGCCAGGGCTGTTGATCCGGCAGATGCTGATACTTCCGCTTCGTCGGAGGCAGCATCGATACCGCCGTTAGGCGTAGGCGAAAGTATTGGCCCGTAGGTAAACCTTCCTGCCGCCGCACTAAAACCAACATTGCTGTAAATGCCGGCTAAAAACGATACGGTATTGGCACTATCGGTAAACACTGTCTCCCCGGTTAGGTTTGATGTTTGTGTTTGCCCCAGGAAACCTTCCTTTTTACATGAAGTAAAAACAAGGAAGCCCCCGAAAACCGAATAAGCAAGAACCTTAAAGTAAAGTTTTTTCATACTATAGGGGTTAGTTAATATCATGCTTCGACAGAGAAAATATAAAATCGTTTTAGCAATTTCATATTTTAACCCGCGGAGCAAACGTTTTAAAAGCTGTTTGTTAATTGGTTTATAATTCAGATGTTGAAATCTGATACTAATATAGTTTATAAAAACGATTTAGCAAATTTTTTGAGTTATTTTTTTATAATTTTTAAAATCACAATTTCGACACCGGAATTTTAACAATTACAACATTTGCAATCGGTTGAAAATGTTGTAATTGTTATTATAAAAAGCTATCTATTTTATTCCTTCAAAAAAACGACTGAAATACAGTGCCTGGTAGTTAATGGAATTACCCCAAAATTCCCAGGTATGGCCCCCCGGCCTTACGGTATAATCATGAGGAACTTTGCGTTCAAGCAGCTTTTCATGCAGTTCCTGGTTGGCCTGGTAAAGGAAATCATCATAACCAACATCAAAAGTGATAGCAAGTGAGTTGGGTTTTAACAGGTAGATGAGGTTTACCACGCTGTTTTGTTCCCATCTGTCGGGGTATTCGCTGTATTTACCCAATACGCGTTCGATGCCGAAACTATCCGGAAAAGGCCTGATATCAACCGCGCCACTCATGCTCCCGGCAGCACCAAATTTGTCTAAATGCTTAAAAGCTATATACAACGCGCCATGCCCGCCCATACTCAAACCGGTTATGGCCCTCCCCTTCCGGTCGGTTATGGTTGAATAATGCTTATCAACCCAGTTCACCAGTTCGGTACCTACATAGGTTTCGTATTGTGAATCCTTAATGGTTGGGCTATCAAAATACCAGCCAGCAAAATCGCCGTCGGCACAAACTATAATAAAATGATAAGTATCGGCCAAACCGGCAACAGCAGGGACTTTTTTAATCCAATCGCTGTAATTGCCGCTAAAGCCATGCAGCAGGTATAATACCGGGTACTTTTTGGTGTTTGAATAATCGGCCGGCTTGATCACCACAGCCTTAATGTCTTTGTTCATTATGGCACTGTGGGTCAGCACCGTATCAACCGTTGCAGCGGCAGCTTTCAAACTGCAGACTGCAAAGCCGATAAATAATGGAATAAATAGTAATTTTTTAATATTCATCAGTATATAGTGATTTTATTTTGAGGCGATGATGGTGATGCGATGGTTTTTCGGTTTATTGATAGCATAGATCTGGTTGGTAAGTACATCCATTTCTTTTTGCCAGGCATCGCGCAGGCTTTTGTAGCGGGCACGGGTATAGTTATCTTTATTTCCGTTAACAAAAATGTCTTTTTTGGCATACTTGCTTATGGTATCCATAGCGGCGTTGGTATCATGGAGCAACAAGCCTTTGCCTTTTAAAAAGTCAAACTGCATCCAGGTATACATGCGGATACGCCTTTCAATGTCCCAACGCTCCTCGTTCAGCTCCCTGATCTGGATAGCCTGCTGATATTGCGGTGTTATAGTGATCTCGGCCAGGTTGATACCTGAGCCCAATTGCTCAGCCGACCAACTCCCCATTTTTTCTCCATCGATAAGGACATCATAATTAGCTCTTTTTAACCCTTTAACGGTAAGCAACTCCTGGTTCATTTCTTTGGTAAACGGCACAACCTTAAGCGCATCGGCTTGTTTTTTTCGGTTTCCCCAACCACGCGGAATAGTATCAATAGGATAAGGCAATGAATTTGCGAGGTAATTAAACGATACGGAATCTGCCGAAGAAACCACGTTAGTTACTTTACAATTCACTGCCTTAATGGTCTTTTTACTTTTAGCGTCAACAGCCACATCAGCCACTACTTTATTGCTGAAGCCCTGCGCCTTTAGAAAAAGATAAGCCATCACGAGGTGCCCGTCATTGTCAGGATGCACCCTGTCATTAGGCGTTAAGCTGAAGGTGGAATCTTTGGCTTGCTCACGCAGGTTGATCTCTGTCATGGGGTGGAAGAAATCAACATACCCCCAGTTATTTCTTTTCGCTGCTGCTTGCTGAAAATCGATCACTTTTGAAAAAGCCGCACTTTTTTTAGGATAGATGTTTTTGACAGTAAACTTGCTGGTTTCGTCATAAGGCGAACCGAGAATAAAAATTTTACGGATCTCGGGGTGTTGCTTTAGTTTGTTTTCCAGCAGTGCATAGTTATCGTATGAGCCCTGGATCCTTTTATCTATAACATCCTGTGCATCGGGGCGGTACCATTCAAAATACCCGGTGTCGTTCATGCCCCAGGTAAGGGTTAACACATTTGGCTTTTTGCTGAACACATCATCTTCAAAACGATCGTTGATCTGCCCTACAACATCGCCGCCAATGCCTGCGTTATAGCAGGTTATCCGCATGTTAGGGAAACGGGTCATATAATACAGCCAGATGTACGAGTGGTAATGGCCCCCATCTGTAATGCTGTTGCCAACAAAAGCCACCCGGTCGCCCGCGCGAAATGGCGCTATGTTTTGGGCAATTACTGTTCCCCGGGCTGCTATCAGTACTAATAATAAAATCAACTTTTTCATTAACTGTTAATTATAATGTGTTCAGCAAAAAATAAATTCAAACTATAAACCCACCAGGCTGTACGGAACCCTTACTGCTTTTACCTGGTAAAAGTTAGGATCCTGGTTATTATTTACGCAGGTGGTTGTGCTGCAGCTGCCGCCATCACCGTTATAATTAAGGCAATAGGTAACAAGCAACTCGCTATGACCGTTAACAAATTCAGGATGGATGGCCGGGGTATAATACTTAGCCAAATGCCCCTGGTAAACATCATTGATGGTGAAAACCATTTTAGGCGTGGTGAAAGGCCCTTTAGGGCTGTCGGCTGTTGATATGTAGATATTGTGGCTCGCCGGGTCGCAAAAGTAGCCCAGGTCCATTTGCATCATTACGTACTTATTGTTCACTTTTGATATGGTCACATTTTGCTGCGTGGTATTGCCCGCACCTACAGATAAAGCTGCCGCCGACGCGGTTGTACGGGTTGACGACCATGAAGAGCCTGTCCAGAATGACCAGTTAGATGGATTACTTACCGGGAAACGCGCCAGAAATACATTGGACGTATTAAAGAAAACGCTTTTGCTTCCGTAAACATATACCGAGTCGTTAGTAGCGTTTTTAACCATCCCGTTTGAAAACCCGGTTTCTGTTTGGCCCGACATGCCCGCAGGTGTTAACCGCGCGGCTGTACCCCAGTTAAGTCCGGATGTGTTTTGAGTTAAGTCATACAGCACCTGGTTTTCGGGTGTAGATCCGTTGGCCGATTCAAATGTGTAAAGATAAACGTGGCTACCGGCCTCAATTCCTGCGCCGGGCCAGCGATAGGTTGAGTTATGATCGCCCGGGCTTTCAATGATCTCCATGCTGTTTACCGGCGAATTATTGGTAGTGATATTGGGCGTAAGGGATTGATCCCAACTGTGGCTGGCCGGCTGCAGCAGGGCCGAATTGTGATACTTAAAAAACTGACAATACAACTGTCCGTTATTTTGAAGCTGTGAGGATTCATAGGCATCTTCAGTTATCCAAAGCACTTTTCCGTTGTTGGCGCCATAGGTAAGCGGGATACTTTTTCCCTCATCAAAAGCCACGGTGCCATTGGTACGGTGAAAAAAGTTCACAACATCATCATCCCGGTACGCTTCAGCGGTAAGCCCGTTAAGTTGCCATGTTTGCGCAGTATTGCCGGCAACAAATACTTCCTGGGTAATAGGCGTACCATTAGTGGCAGATGACCCATGATTGGTGACCGCCAGGCCATTACCCACATTAATAATTTTATAAACGCCGGTACTTACTGCCTGAATATACCATTGCTGGGCATTGTTGGTGTTGGCTTTATCCTGCCATAGGCCTGTACCGGGATTCGTGGTGGCCAAGGGTACTTCCAGATATTTACCGCTGGCTACGTTCATGATCTTAAATTTGGTGGTGCTGGTTATAGCGCCGCTGCCCTGTTGTACAATTATCCATTTTTGGTTGGGGGCCGTAGCCATACCGCTGCCCGAGTATTGGTTTTGCTGCGCACCGGTGCCATCATTAAGCATACCGCTGCTATTAATTTCAATAGCTTTACCGCTTAACACGTTGGTGATGAAAAAGGTTCCGTATGAGCTTACCGGCGATCCGCTGGTTAGTTGTACGGAATCTGTGCGGACAAAAGGTTTGGGATACTTAACGGCAGCTTGTTTGCTGCAGGATGCCAGCAAGGCCATAGCCGTCATGGTACAAGTGAACAGGTTTGTTTTCATAATTTGGTTTGGTTTATAATTTGGTTTGATGTTTGGTCGGTGCTGTAAAATCATTCAATTTATAAAATCGATTTAGCAATTCTATATAAAAAATCCCCGCTCATCTTTCCTTCACTCATATCCTAAATTATCAGATCCCCCAATTTTTATTGGGTGTTGCGCCCATACTTAGTTCAAGGGTGCCGCCTGCTGCAATATCCTTATAATCGATATAGCATTTATTATAGGCTTTGCCGTTAAGCTTTGCCCCCTGTATATAAATATTTTTTGCCGAATTATTATTGGCGATGATGGTAAAGGTTTTACCCTTTGCGTATTTAGGATCAAGCTTTAACGTTACTTTATTAAATACCGGACTGGTGATCTCCTGCCTGGTATCGCCGGGACAAACCGGATGCAAACCACTCGCTGCCAACACATACCAGGCCGACATCTGCCCCACATCTTCGTTGCCCACCAAACCCTCTACCGAGTTTTTATAAGCCCGGCGGCAGATCTCACGGGTCCATTTCTGGGTAAGCCATGGAGCGCCCAACCTGTTATATAAAAATGGAACATGGTGTACAGGCTCATTGGAGTGATTGTAGTAATCGTTCCACATCATGTTATCGGGCGTTTTTTCAAAAAGATTATTCAGATCGGCTATTACTTTTTCGCGGCCGCCCATCAGCTTTGCCATACCATCAACATCCTGCGGCACAAACCATCCCTGCTGATAAGGGTTGCTCTCAATACAGCCATACCATTGTTTAATGCGCCCCTCCGCAGGCCATGGAAGCCAGTTGCCGGTGCTATCCTTAGGCCGGAACCAACCTTTATCAGCATCAAAGATGTTTTTAAATGCTTCTCCCCTTTCACCGTATTTTTTTACGTCGTGTGTTTTGTTAAGCGCTTTTGCAAGCTGTGCAACGCACCAATCATTATAGGCGTATTCAAGCGTATAGCTTATGCCGCCACCACCAGGAGTGAAACCTTTATCGCCATTGCCAAATTTTTCAACGGTGCTCACCGCTAATTTATAGGCATCTGGTATATTATAATTACGGATGCCTTTGGCATACGCATCGGTCAATACAGCTACAGCCGGGTTGCCAAGCATACATCCGCTGTAAGCATTTAATAACTCCCAGCGTTCCAGGTAATCTTTCTTCTTTTCATTGGCAAGCGTAACCAGTGAGTTAACCAGGTCATTAACCAGTGAAGGGTTAATAATGGTTTGTAAAGGCATCTGGCTCCTGAAAACGTCCCATCCGCTAAATATGGTGCGTTTTTTAAATGTTGTAGTATGATGCACCTTGCCATCGCCGCCCATATATTGCCCGGTAACATCGCTTACAGTGCGGGGATCGATCATGGTATGGTACAATGCTGTATAAAACACCGTTTTTTGCTCAGTAGTGCCCCCTTGGATACTTACTTTTGATAAGGCGTTATTCCAGAGGTTAACGGTATGCTGATGAACAGCATCGAAATTCCAGTCCTTTATTTCGGCTTGCAAATTGGCTTTGGCACCGGCTATACTCACAAATGAAATACCCGATTTAAGCAATACCTGTTCACCGGTTTTGGTAGCAAATTCGCTATAAAAACCAAGGTGCTTTCCCTGCTTTTCCTTCAATCCTTTAAGGATCTCAGCATTAGCTACGCGTTCCTGGTATTTATCGCCGGTAACGTCGTCCAGCTTACGGCCCCAGTCGCTTGGAATATCGGCACTCCAGATGCCATAGTTTTTAAGCGGCTTGCTGAATTGTGCATAAAAATACACTGTATAATCTGCATGTCCGTCACCATTGCCCCAGCCGCCACCCTCAGGGGTGCATTTCATAAAGCCCTCAATAGTGTGGTCATCAACTACTTTTACATATTGCAGCGTTGACGTTCCCCCTACCCTGCGGGCCAGATCAATCTGGATACGCGATTGTTTATTTTGAGAAAAGGTAAAGCGCAACATGCCACTATGAGGGGCGGCAGTGGCTTCGGCCTTGATATGATTATCAGTTAGCAGAACACTGTAATATCCGGCCGATGCTTTTTCAGTGCTTTTATCGTAAGCAGAACGATATCCAACCCCAGTAGTGCCTGGTTTACCGGCACTGGTTTTAATTGGCCCGGCTGTGGGCATTACCAAAAAATTCCCCAGATCGCCATACCAGCCAACGCCACTCATTTGAGTAAAGGCAAAGCCTTCAATACTTTTATGTTCATAGCTATAGCCCGAGCCATTGTCGCCTCCGGTTATGGTGTTTGGGCTTAACTGTACAAGCCCGTAAGGTGAGGCAGCGCCCGGAAACGTTTTACCTAAACCATGGTAAACCCCTGCCCCATCAGCGCTGGTACTGGCTCCTATAAAAGGATTAACATAGGAAGCTGCATTTTGCCCTTTCAGCACTGTTGCCGGAATAAACAACATCCCCGTGGCAAATACGGTTATTAAACATTTTTTTAAGGATGGCAGCGTAGTTATGTTCATAATATTAGTACCGGATAGAAAGTTTGGTTTACCGTAAGTTTTTTTGACAGATAAACCTTCAGAACTAAAATTGACCGGTATTTATTAATTGGTTATTGCACGACCAAATTATATAATAAAATCGATTTAGCAAATTTTTGTTAATTTTATTTTTAAGGCTTAGCTGTGTTTAAATTAGCGACTTATTAATTATTCAATAAAATTCATTGCCGTTGACTTTAGTCAACGGAATAATGCCGGAAATTTAAGGGGCTTTAGCCAAAATACCATCTGAATTTGGCTAAAGCCCTCTCCTCATTGGCTATTTTACCGTTGGCTGAAGCCAACGGCAACGAATAAATCACTCTTTAAACAGCTTCTTAGAAATACTTAATGGCTTCCCTTAATATTACAATGCTGTATTACAACCATTTGCTAAACCAATCCAACGTCATTTTAAAATGTTCAGGCGTAGATGTATGGAATAGCTTTGGCGTTACATCGCGCATAATCTTATCGGTTGCCCCTTTCGATCTATATGCTTGTATGGCCGAAGCGTAAGTTATGTTTGCTCCGGGAAGCGGGCAATTGGGATCATTTTCTGTGCCTACAATCAACAGGGCACGGGGCGCTATCAATCGCAGCATCGACGGACAGTCGAACTCGCCGGTGATACCGGGTAATAGTTTATCCCATACAGCCTGTACATTATGCTTGTTTAATACCGAATCGCCAAGGTCTTTAGCTGCCTGCAAATGCGCTCCCTGAATAGTACCTGCACGCCCCTGCCATTTATCATTATCCAACGACCATTTGAAACTCTGCACCGCAATATCCAGCACAATTACTTTTATCCGCTTATCTATTGATGCCGCAAGCCATGTTTCCATCCCTCCCATGGATATGCCGCCCATACCGATGCGGTTAGCATCTACATCAGGCCTGCTTGCCAGGTAATCGGTTACCCGCCAAAGGTCAAAAGCGGTATCAAACAAAAATGGATGCGTTTGATGGGCTTTGTCCTTATTTTCCCAGGCAACGGTAGCATCTGCTACGTATTCCTTTGAGCCGTGAGCGCCTCCGGCAATGCGTTCACCATGAAAGCGGGCATCGATGGCTACGCCTATGATCCCTCTTTTAACCAATTGGTACAACATCTTTTTGTTGTCTTCCTTTTTACCACCTGTACCATGTAAAAAAATTACAGCGGGGTATGGTTTTATACAGGTAACCGGCTTATAAATAAGAATAGGTACCCGCTCATTCTTTTCGCTATAGATAAAACCGTGTTCTATAATAACTGAATCTGTATGAGCGATAGTAAAAGATGGATTTAACGGAACACGAGGCCTTTCTAACAGTTTTTTAAAATCAGCAGCAACCTTATCAACAGGAGGATAATTTATTTGCTGCGCAAATGAAAGCAAAGAGCATAACGATAATGTAATGCAAGCACAAAGCACTTTGATCTTAAACAACATAACATGATTGATTTACCTGTACAATGTATAAAATATGTGGCTTGATAAATGTAACAATACTAACATGCTACGTGAGAATATTGGAGTGTACAGGCCGGGACAGGAAGCGGGGACCTGGTAAAAAGAATAATAGTTTTGTTGAGTACATTTTCCCACTCTAAACTAAGGGCGGAGTAAAAAGTACAAAAGCTGAATATCTCCATCCAGCTTCTGTAAAACTACCATTAACGGTAACTTTTTGAGCACGTTAATTTTCTTCGGCGTATTTCTTAAAGTTGTTAAGTATCGCCTGCCAGCCATTCTTTTGCATTTCAAGGGGATTTTGATCTTCAGGGTCAAATGTTACTTCAACTTCGGTTTGATCGCCATGCGCTTTGAAGGCAACCGAGGCCTGCCTGCCGTTTGGCATGGTATAGGTAAACTCTTCACCATCAACAATTTCGTCATAAGTAGCTTCAAAGTCAAAACCAAAGCTTCCGTCTTTCGCTTCCATTCTTGCCGAGTATTTTCCGCCTACCCGCATATCATTTGATGCAGAAGGGCATTGCCACGAAGGATCGGCAAAGTTCCATTTTGTAATGTGTTCGGGATTGGTGTAATAATCCCAAACTTTTTTAGCATCTGCATTTACCGTAGCGGCAACAGTGATCTTATTGCTCATTTCTTACTTTTTTAAGGTTAATAATAATTGGTCAAGTTTTTCGAGGGTTGCCATCATTCCTTGTTCCATACCCATCTGGATAACCGTTTCCAAATCTGAAAGCGATTTGTAAGTTACAATGGTTTCTACCAGAGCGTTTTCTCCTTTATCGGTAAAAGTTACAAGCCACTCCGCACGGGGAAGATCCTTATTTATTTCACCTTCTGCATTACAAAAAGCATCCAATGATGTATAGTAATCAATGGGTTTGATTTTCAGATAGTCTGTCCAGCCCCAATATTCTGTACCGTTGGGCTCTACCATGGCATAGTGCCAGTGGCCACCTTCGCTAAAGTCCATTGATTTGGTTTTGGTGGTTAAGGGCGCTGGCGCAAACCACTGATCGAGCAATTCGCTTTTAGTATAACAGTCCCAAACCAATGGTCTGTCGGCTAAAAACTCACGTCTGATGGTCAGCGTATTTTTTACTTTGTCGGCAATAAAATCGAAGTGCAAATTATTTTTCATTTTTGTTGTTTTTTTAAGGTTGCTAAAAGGTTATCGAGTTGCAGGAACCGAGTTTCCCAAATCTTACGGAATTGCTCCAGCCATTTGTCTATTTCTTTCATTTTGTCAATCTCCAATAGATAATAAATCTCCCGGCCCCGGTGCTCCGGTTTCACCAGTTCACATTCGGTTAAAACCCGCAAATGCTTTGAAATTGCCTGCCGGGTAGTATCAAAATGTTCGGCGATAGCATTGGGCGTCATCGCCTGTAGTGCGATCAACGCTATAATTGCCCTCCGTGTAGGATCGGCAACAGCCTGAAAAATGTCTCTTCTCATTGAAGTACTATTTACGAACCGGTTAATAAGACCGCCGGTTCATTTAAAACTTATTTCCTGATCATAGGCAGGTATTTTTCCCAATTGTCAATAATTACCCAAAGAACAATTGCGATCAATACTAATACGATAGGTAAACCTGATGGGGCCATACTAATATTAGCCAATAAAATACCGGTTAAAAGTGGTACAAGTACTAATGCGCCGAGCGCCCTGGTCCTTGGGATAATTAATAATAAACCGCCAAGGATTTCCATGGCACCAACCAACGGCATGAGCCAGCCGATTTGCATAAAGGCCTGCCCCGCTTTCACCATTTTTTCGGGCATTTCTTTAGGCATGGGCATGTAATGAAAAAATTTGTCGCAACCGGCGTTGATAAACATTAGCCCGGTTAACAGGCATAAAACAAATAGGATTTTAGTTTTCATGGTTTGGTTTATTTAAATAAGAAACTGATTGGTTGCAAATATATGCGCAACTAATTGGTTTCGCAAATTTATTTTGATTTTTTAGTTATAAACACAAAACCCCGATATCTGCGATATCGGGGTTTCTAATTATCCAATCTTATAACTGTTATCCCAGTTGCAGATCTTTTTGCTGTATAGCGCTTGGTTGCCCAGGTGCACACTGATGGCGGTGCGGGCTCCCGTAAATACATTACTATCCGGTAGTTCATTACGCTGTATTTTCTGATAAAAATCGTTGAATGCATACCAGGTACCATCTTTCGTCGCCTCGGGCAGAATGGGTGTGCCTCCTTCTTTATTCCATACAATACGTGTTGCACCGGTTACGCCGTCTACTGTCCCTTTTTCTTTCAATAGTTTTTTCTCAGGGTAAAACATGCCCTGGTCGGTTAGCAGGGATACAGTACCCAGGGTACCTTTAATCTTGAAAAGATATCCGTCATGCGCATTGCCGCACATCGCGCCGAAATTACCGATCAGGCCCAGGTCCGGGTAACGTAACATCAGTTGCACATTGTCATAGGTCTCCCTGCCATCTTTAAACACATCTATCCCGCCGGTGGCAAAAAATTCCTGCGGATGGGTATCAAAAACCCAGTTAATAAAATCAATCTGGTGCGAAAGCAGTTCGGCCGCCAGTCCGCCCGAATATTCTTTGTACATGCGCCAGTTGATGGCCCGTTCCAGTGAAGGATCAGGCACCGGGCGGCGCCAGTTGCCATTGCGGTCCCAGCGGCAATCCACTTGTGTTACTTTACCCAGGTAGCCTTTATTGATCATCTCTTTAACCCGGTAATATAAAGGCGAATAGCGGTACTGGTGACCAACCTGCAGCACCTGGTTGCTGCGCCCATGCATCAGGCTCACAAGTTCAAGCGCCTGATCAATGGTATAGGTCATCGTTTTTTCCAGGTATAAATGCTTGCCCGAGCGGATAACGTCAGCTGCCACAGCGTAGTGCAGGTACAGCGGAACAGCAACGATGATCGCCTCCACCTGCTTATCATCAATTAATTTACGGTAATCCGTATATATTTTTACTGAACCAGGCTTAACCAGCTTTTGTGCTGCTGTCAGCCTAAAATCGAGCACATCGCACAAGGCAGTAATGCGGAACTGATCGGGCATTCCGTTAAGGATATTCATAATCCCGGTGCCACGGTCGCCACAGCCTACCACTGCAATTTTAACGGGATCGGCCCCGGGCTGTATTGCGCTCAGGTTTTGGTTTAGCAATAGTCCGCCTGTTAGCAGTCCTGTATTTTTCAAAAAAGTTCTTCTCTCCATTTATCCAGTTTTATTGTTGATATCCTTTAAAGTAAGCAGTAACCGTATCTGCTATACGGCCATCCGGCTTCCGGTATACAATATAAGCACCCAGATCCTTCCGGTTTTTCAGAAAGTTCAATGTACGTTTTAATCCCATTGTCATAAACCCGTTATCATAACCATCCGCTGTTATTGCATCTTTTGCATAAACGGTAACACTGATCATTTCGTTTTGTATTGGGTAACCTGTTAACGGATCCATCAGGTGCGAAACCTGTTTGCCGCCTGCTTCATGATGTTTGCGGTAATTGCCGGATGTAGTAATGGCGCCATCCCCAGGCTCAATCACTTTCCGCATCGGGGCCGGGTTCAGGTCATCGCCACTGATGCCTTCAATCCCCACCTTAAACGGTTCGTTGCCGGGTTTATGGCCTTTAATGCGCAGTTCGCCACCCAATTCGATGAGGTAGTTATGAATGGAATGCTGTTCCAATAACGAAGCCAGCAGATCGACAGAATAGCCCTGCGCGATGCCGTTGAGATCCAGTTGTACTTCCGGCTGGGCTTTGTGTAAAAAAGTACCTTTCAAACTGATTTTATCCGCTCCTACATGATGAAGGAGATTTTGCACTTCTTTCCTGTCGGGGTCATGTGTCGGTTTAATTACACCAAATCCCCAGGCATCAACCAAAGGTTTCACTGTGGGGTCAACCAGTCCGCCGGTTGCGTGGCTGATCTGCAGCGCACGGTTGATCAGCACACGAAAAATCTCATCTATACGGATACCTTTTGCAGAACGGTTGAACTGGCAGATAAGCGAATTAGGCTGATATAGGGACACCGACTGATCAAAATGCTTTAACAGGCTATCCGTTTGCGCTGTATTTATCAGGCTGTCGGGCGCATAATACACGATACTATATGTGGTACCTTGTGCGTACCCCCTCAGCTCAAAGCGGCGGAGCGGCTCCTGCTGTACGAAAGCACAGCATATCAAAATAAAGACGCAAGGATACGCCAGTAAGGTCGTTTTCATAGTCAGATAGCCAAATGTAAGCATTCAGCCGCTTTTTCATCTCATTGCGTGAAATAAGCAAGGAACGATCCTGTTGCTTACCGCGGCGCTATCCCGGTCTAAGCTTCCTGATTTAGCGGGCATTACCGCTGCCAGAGCTGCCATTGAAGGGTTAACCCGTGTCATGGCTACAAATACGCAGCAAGCCGGATTTATTGCAAAGAAGCTTCAATTATTGAACATTTTAGACCAATTTTTAAACCCCGATTTATTGTTATGTTAATACGTTTGTTTCAACCAACTATAGATCTGTTCCTCCGAAAAGGAAAAATTACTTTCCTATCTGAAATCCTGTGGACAGGCTATCTGTGGATGAACACATACCTGATATAACATGCATTTTAAAAAACTGAACTTATTAGCGATTTTATTATTTAGTTTAGGCTTAGAAGCGAACGGGCAAAAAAGCAACACCGTTTACTCCTGGCAGCATTTACCCGGCGCCGAACTTCCATCCTTTAAAACTGACACCTTTAACATTGAAAAATTTGGTGCCAAACCAAACGGATTTACACTTAATACGCAAAGCATTAATGATGCCATCAGCGCCTGTAATAAAAACGGCGGTGGCGTGGTACTTATTCCTCCAGGGTTTTGGTTGACCGGCCCTATCGTAATGAAAGATAACGTCAATCTTCACCTCAGCCAGGCTGCAGTATTGCAGTTTACATCGGATAAAGGTCGCTTTCCGCTTGTTGAAGGAAATTTTGAAGGGCACAAGTCGATCCGGAACCAGTCTCCGATCTCAGGTAAGGACCTGCAAAACATCGCTATTACCGGCAAGGGTATTGTTGACGGGCATGGAGAGGTATGGCGGGCAATGGGTAAAGACAATATTACCGACCGCGATTGGAAAGCACTCATTGCTTCGGGTGGTGAGCTTAGCGACGACGGCCGCACCTGGTACCCTTCGGCCAGCTATGCAAAAGGTGCCCGTACCCGGAATGCCGGCTATATGCAAACCGGCAAAAAGCCGGAAGATTACCAGGAGATAAAAGATTTTTTCCGACCTAACCTCGTCGTATTCAGTAATTGTAAAAAGGTGCTATTGCAGGGTACCACCTTTCAAAACTCCGCAGCATGGTGCCTTCATACGCTGCAATGCGAAGATCTGACGTTTGATGGTGTGCATATCCGCAACCCCTCAAACGCGCAGAACGGAGATGGCATGGACATTGAGTCCTGTTCAAACGTTCGGGTAGTTAATTGCACTATTGATGCCGGAGATGACGGGATCTGTATTAAATCGGGGAAAGATGAAGAAGGCCGCAAAGTTGGCAAACCTTGTCAAAACATTTTGATCCAAAACAATGTAGTATACCGGGCGCATGGCGGCTTCGTGATTGGCAGCGAGATGTCAGGGGGCGCACATGATATTTTTGTTTCGGATTGCAGTTTTTTTGGCACTGATAATGGCTTACGTTTTAAAACAGTAAGAGGGCGTGGCGGCGTGGTTGAAAATATTTATATCCGAAACATTTCTATGCGCGATATTGTGCGCGATGCTATCCTGTTCGATATGTATTATTTTACTAAGGCACCATCATTGGCCCAAACCGGCGGTGAAGAAGAAAAACCACCCGTTAATGATGGGACACCGCAATTTCGCAATTTTTATATTAATGATGTGGTTTGCGATGGCGCCAACCGGGCAATGCTCATCCGCGGCCTGCCCGAAATGAGCATCAAGGACATCCACCTAAAAAACATTTCGATCAAGGCCGATCAAGGCGCCGAAATTATTGATGCCAGCGACGTTAGCCTGACCAACGTAATGCTGCAATGCAAAAGCACCCAGCCGTTGGTTCATATAGAAAACAGCAACAAAATCAGGATCGATACCCTTGCATCCGCGGCAAAACCCGATCTGCTGTTGAGCATTAATGGTAAGTATATGGGCCAGGTTAATTTATTGCACACTGATATCAGTTCAGTTGGCCAGGTGGCAGAATTTAAATATGGTGCCGATAAATCCGCGTTAATAACCACAAAATAACCGACAGGATAAATGATGAAACATTTGCTCTTCAAATTTACCGCACTGGCATTGATGATCTTTTCAACCCATGTACAGGCACAAAACTTTATGGAAATATGGCCGCATGGCCATATCCCAAATTCTAAAAACCTGCGGCTTACGGATAGCGTAGCTAATGAACGCATTTATAGGGTAATACTGCCGGGAATGTACGCGTTCTTTCCTGGAAAACAGGAAAACAAGGGTGCCGCGGTGGTCATTTGCCCGGGCGGCGGCTATGAACGGCTTGCCTACGTAATCAGCGGGCTGCAACTGGCAAAATGGTTCAACACCATGGGTATTTCGGCATTTGTGCTTAACTACCGCCTTCCTAACTCTCCTGACCTGAAACAGCGTGAGATTGGTCCCTTGATGGATGCACAGCGGGCCATTCGGTACATCAGGACCAACGCAGCAAAATGGGGAATTAATCCTGATAAGATCGGCATCATGGGTACATCATCAGGTGGACACCTTGCTGCTACCGCGGCTACCCAAACCGCCGATGTAAGTTCAATTAAAGACAGTCTTGACCGTGTTTCATTCAGGCCGGATTTTGCCATTCTTATTTCGCCGGTGATCGACCTCAGCACATCATATGCACATGCGGGTAGTGTCAAAAATCTACTTGGCCCTAACCCTGCTGAAGATCTGAAAAAGCATTTTTCGGCCCAGCTTAACGTGAGCAGCACCACGCCCCCATGCTTTATTGCCGGTGCCGTTAATGATAAAGCAGTAAACCCGATGAACAGCCTCATGTTTTACCAGGCGCTGTTGCAAAACAAGGTACCGGTAAGCTTTCATGTATTTCCGCAAGGCGCTCATGCCATAGCGTTGCGCAATAATCCCGGATCGACAGAGCTGTGGACCAAATTGTGTGAAATGTGGCTGATTGAAATGAACATTGTCCCCGAAAAACTGCCAACTAAATAACTATAACATCATTATGAAAAGACCAAGTCAACGTAAAACCTATTGGTTTAGCCTGGCAATTATCATTTTGGGCTGCGCAGCATTAAGCTTCATCAACCCTAAAAAAAAGCTAACCATTTTCTTAGCGGGTGATTCAACAATGGCTGATAAAAAGGTAAGCGCATATCCCGAAACAGGCTGGGGTACTCCTTTCAAATTTTTTTTCGACTCAACTACGGTCATAATAAATAAGGCACAAAACGGCCGCAGCACCCGTACTTTCATAACCGATGGCCTTTGGAAACAGATAACCGATAATTTAAAAGCTGATGATTATGTGCTGATACAATTTGGTCATAACGATGAGGTGCCTACCAAAAAATCAGCCACTACAGAAACTGAATTTAAAAACAACCTGATCCTTTATATCGATCGAACCCGGAGCAAGCAGGCAATACCTGTACTGATTACCCCGGTAACACGCCGCAGCTTTGACAGCACAGGCGTAGTAGCAGATACCCATGCCCGTTACGCCCAAATTGTACGCGATGTAGCCACAGAAAAGCGTGTACAGTTAATAGATCTTGACCAGGAAAGCATGGCACTGGTGCAGCGCTTTGGCCCTGAACAGTCTAAATTATTATATAATCATCTGCAGCCTGGTGAAAATCCAAATTACCCTGACGGGAAAAAAGATGATACTCATTTCAATGAACTCGGCGCCCGGAAAATGGCGGAGATTGTATTGGCAGACCTGCGCAGGCTGTCGCCAGAAATTAACAGTCGTATAGCAGGACCTGATCGGGGATTAACCAGGTAGCATCATGAAAAACAAGATCCTCCTATTGAGCTTAGCTTTATGCCTGCTTGCATTTACAAAAGTTTTGGCGCAATCTAAAGAATGGCTAACCGATACCCCGGATACCTCTTTTAACATTGCGCGCGATTTTAAAAATAATGTAAAGAAGTACCCTTTCATTAAGATCGTTCCTGATAGCCCTTCAAAAGCGGTTACCGAGGCGCGTAACCTCGTTTACGGCCAGGTGAGCGGCCGCGAGCTGCATATTGATGCCTTTACACCCTCAACAGTTAAGAAAAAGCCAACGCCTGCGGTAATTATCATACATGGCGGTGGCTGGCGCTCGGGTAACCGTGCACAACATATTCCGCTGGCGCAACATTTGGCAGCTTTAGGTTATGCCAGTTTTACGGTAGAATATCGCCTGTCTACCGAAGCGCTTTACCCGGCAGCGGTGAATGATATCAAATCGGCAATACAATGGCTGCGCGCTAATGCTAAAAGATTTAATATTAACCCAGATAAGATCGCTGTTTTGGGTTTTTCGGCCGGCGGGCAGCTGGCTGCGCTGATAGGAATGACTTCGGGTTTAAATAAATTCGATGCTTTGAATTCAAATAAAGAGTATCTAAGTTCGGTACAGGCTGTCATTGATATTGATGGCACGCTCACATTTGTGGCTCCCGACGCCTGGGAAACCCAAAATCAGCAAACCGTTGCAGCATCAACCATGTGGCTTGGCTATAAACGGACCGAAAACCTTGCTATCTGGACAGAGGCCAGTCCGCTTACTTATGCCGAACGTAATAAGCTCCCTTTTCTGTTCCTGAATAGCGCGGTTGACAGAATGCATGCCGGCCGTGACGCATTTAAAAACATGATGAATAAGAAAGGCATATATGTGCGGATCGATAGTTTTAAAGATACACCGCACACTTTCTGCTTATACCGGCCCTGGTTTGATCCCATGGTAACCGATATTGATCAATTTCTGACTAAAATATTTAAATAAGCACCGATGATGAAAACCTTCTTACGCCTGCAAATACTTGTTTTAATATTATTAGCCCCTTGGGCAGTCCAAACGGTCAATGCGCAATCAACCAGGCCCTATTCACAGCAAATGGCCCATACGGTGATGACGATATGGAAAGACAGCCTGCCAACAGGCAACAAATGGACTTATGATCAGGGTGTTATATTGAAAGGAATAGAAAATATCCGGCATCAAACCGGCGACAGGCAATATTTCGATTTTATAAAACACTGTATGGATAAATTCGTCCAGCCAGATGGCAATATTCGTACCTATAACCTGGCCGACCATAACCTCGATTTTATTCTCTGCGGCCGCAATGTGCTGATGCTTTACCGGCAAACACATGAGGATAAATACCTGAAAGCTGTGCAAACATTGCGCGAACAATTGCGTACACAGCCCCGTACATTTGATGGTGGTTTCTGGCATAAAAAACGTTACCCGAACCAGATGTGGCTGGATGGGCTGTACATGGCCGAGCCGTTTTATGCCGAATATGCGGCCACTTTTCATGAGGATACCGCTTTCAATGATATTGCCCGACAGTTTATATTAATGGAAAAGCATTCGCGGGACGAAAAAACGGGATTGCTGTACCATGCATGGGATGCATCAAAGAAGGAGCGCTGGGCCGATCCGCAAACCGGCCGTTCGCCAAACTTTTGGGGACGGGCCATGGGCTGGTACGGTATGGCGCTCGTTGACGCGTTGGATCAATTTCCTGCCAATCACCCCCGCCGTAAGGAACTGCTGGCCATCCTGCAGCGTTATGCCGTAGCGGTGAAGCGTTGGCAGGATCAACCTACCGGCCTTTGGTACGAAGTACTGGACAAAGGCACTGAAAAAGGTAATTACCAGGAAGCATCCGTATCATGTATGTTTGTGTATACGCTGGCTAAGGCTGTACGTCAAAAATATCTGCCGGCAAGTTATCTGTCTGTAGCACAAAAAGGCTATACAGGCATTATCAAAAAGTTTATCCGTAACGATGACAGGGGCCTTTTGGTGTTGGATGGCACGGTTCAGGTAGGTGGCCTGGGCGGAAAGCCTTACCGCGATGGCAGCTACGCTTATTACCTGAGTGAAAAGGTAATTACCAATGATGCCAAAGGTGTTGGCGCTTTCATACTCGCTGCTACAGAAATTGAAGAGTTGAAAGGGACAAAATAATATCATATGAAAAAAATCATACTTAGCTTGTTGCTGCTGGCGGCAGTTGCTGTTTGCCAGGCGCAGCCCGTTACCAGGGTTTATAAAGAAATAACTGTGGCGCAGGATGGCAGCGGCGATTTTAAATCCATTCAGGAAGCAGTAAACGCGGTTCGTGATCTGGGCGCAGTACAGGTGCCCATCCATATCAAAAAAGGTATCTATCACGAAAAGCTGGTAATACCATCGTGGAAAACTCATATCTCGCTTATTGGTGAGGATAAGGAAAATACCATTATTACTAATGGTGATTATTCGGGAAAACCTGTACCCGGGGGCAAGGATGCCTTTGGCAGAGATAAATTTTCAACGTATACTTCGTACACCGTACTGGTTGCCGGCAATAATTTCAGGGCAGAAAATCTTACTATTATCAATTCGGCCGGCCGGGTAGGCCAGGCTGTGGCACTGCATGTAGAAGGCGACCGCTGCATTGTGCGTAACTGTAAGCTGCTGGGCAACCAGGATACGCTCTATACCGCTACCGCTACATCGCGCGAGTTATTGGAAGATTGTTATATTGAGGGCACTACAGATTTTCTGTTTGGCGAAGCTACCGTTGTTTTCCGGCGATGTATTATTAAAAGCCTGGTCAACTCATATATTACGGCAGCAGCCACTACTTCTTTGCAAAAATATGGTTATGTGCTGATGGACTGTAAACTCATCGCCGATGGATCGGTAAACAAGGAATATTTGGGCAGGCCCTGGAGATCATACGCTAAAACGGTATATCTGAATACCGAAATGGGCGCGCATATCATTCCCCAGGGCTGGGATCCGTGGAAAGGCGACAGCATGTTCCCCGATAAAGAAAAGACAGCCTATTATGCCGAATATAAAAGCACCGGGCCTGGCGCGAATCCCAAAGTCCGTGTAAACTGGTCGCATCAGCTTACAGATCAGGAAGCAAAACAATACACAATCAAGAATATCCTTGGCGGCAGCGATAACTGGGACCCGGAAGCTAAATAATTATGAAAAACACCATCTGCATGCTGGCTTTAACTGCCAGTGTATCTTTTGTTAACGCGCAGGTAAAACCTGTGGCAAAAAGTAAGTATGTATCTAAAGTATGGGTTGCCGACCAGGGCAATGGCACCTATAAAAACCCGGTGCTGAATGCCGATTATTCTGATCCGGACGCGATTCGCGTAGGCGATGACTTTTATCTTGTTTCATCCAGTTTTGAGGATATCCCGGGCTTGCCCATATTGCATTCAAAAGATTTGGTGAACTGGAGCATCATTGGCCACGCCCTGGTACGTCAGCTACCGTTTGATCATTTCGATATTCCCCGCCACGGTGATGGTGTTTGGGCGCCTGCATTACGCTATTACAAAGGTGAATTTTATCTGTATTACCCTGATCCCGACTATGGCATTTACCTGATAAAAGCCAAAAACGCGGCCGGGCCATGGAGTAACCCCATAATGGTTTATGCAGGTAAAGGTTTAATTGACCCCTGCCCGCTGGTGGATGACGACGGCCGGATGTACCTGGCGCATGGCTTCGCCGGCAGCCGGGCAGGCATTAAAAGTGTTATCGCCGTAAATAAGCTGAATGAAGATGGCACCAGGGTAACTGATGCCGGAGTAATAGTTTATGATGGCCACGAAACCGACCCAACCATTGAGGGACCTAAAATTTACAAGCGAAATGGTTATTACTATATTTTCGCCCCGGCGGGTGGCGTGCCTACCGGATGGCAGCTGGTATTAAGGTCAAAAAACATTTATGGCCCCTACGAGCGTAAAGTAGTGATGGACCAGGGAAAAACAACCGTTAATGGCCCGCATCAGGGGGCCTGGGTTACTACCCAAACCGGCGAGGACTGGTTCCTTCACTTTCAGGATAAAGAACAATATGGCCGCGTGGTACACCTGCAACCTATGATTTGGAAAAATAACTGGCCGGTAATAGGCTCCGACAAAGATGGCGACGGCAAAGGCGAACCTGTACTGGTTTACAAAAAACCGGATGTTGGTAAAACTTACCCTATTGAAACACCGGTTGAAAGTGATGAATTTAATGGAAACACCCTCGGCCTGCAATGGCAGTGGATGGCCAACGCACAAGCCAACTGGTATTATATGAACCCGGGCAAAGGCGCGCTAAGGCTTTATTCGGATAAGATGCCTGAGGGCGCTAAAAACCTTTGGGGAGCCGGCAATGTGCTGCTGCAAAAATTTATGGCCGACGAGTTTGAAGCGACAACCAAAATGACCTTTACCCCCAATATTAAACTGGAAGAGAAAGCCGGTTTAACCATCATGGGGTTCAGCTATGCAAGCATAGCGGTTAAAAATAAAAAAGATGGCATATACCTGGTGTTTGATCATTGCAAAGATGCAGATAAAGGGAACGCCGAAGAAGAGAAAACCATTGCTAAACTGGATAAGCCAGCTGTGTGGCTGCGCGTAAAAGTAAGCGCCGAGGCCAAGTGCGATTTCAGCTACAGTACAAACGGGCAAACATTCATCACTGCCGGCGAAACGTTCCAGGCCGAAGTGGGGCGATGGATAGGCGCTAAGGTTGGCATATTCTGCACGCGCGATACACAGATCAATGATTCGGGCTATGCTGATTTTGACTGGTTTAGGGTTACGCCTGTTGACAGATAACTTTGGAGTAATAAATTATTTGGAAGTTCAGTATGCACCGGGGATATGATAAGCAAAATAAAATTTATAGATTTAGCGATGTCGCGGCAACCCGCCGGTATAGCCTAATTGTAAGTCAGTGTTTTTTTGAGGTGGAAATTATATGAAGCTCAGGTGTTTTTTATGCATGTTTTCGCTTTGGTTATTAACCGGAGCTGCATTTTGCCAAATGCATTGCATAACAGAACATTACTCAACCGAAGACGGTCTATCCCATGATGTTATTACGTCAATATTCAAAGACCGGCAGGGATATATGTGGTTTGGTACCTGGGATGGGCTTAACCGCTTTGATGGGCGTAAATTTACCGTTTTCAAATCTTTAGCCGGCGACTCATCACAAATCAATAATAATCGTATCGATCAAATTACCGAAGACAATTACGATCATCTTTGGATCAAAGCTTATGATACCCAAATCTATCGTTTCGATAAAAAGACCGGGCGCTTTCTTTCACTTGCCATTATCCTCAACCTGAAAGAGAAGATCAATTTTGATAAGATCTTATCCGTGGACCAGGACGCTATATGGATCAGTACATTAAATAACGGAATTATTTGCGTTAGCGGGATCAATACTGCGGGAATGCGTTACAGATTGTATGCTCAAAACGCTACAACAGCGTCGACGCCGCCTTCAAAAAGATTTAAATTTTTTTATGAGGATAGCGAGGGAAAGAAATGGATTGGAGCAGAACGGGGCCTTATATGCCTTGAAAAACGGCAAAAAGGTGGCCACTACGAAATATCTGATTTAAATCAACACACAGAGGAAGCATTTACCTGTATTGCAGAAAGCAAATCACAGCTATTCTTCGGTACAAAAAGCGGCACTTTATACCTATATGATAAACAAGAAAAACAATTCTCAAAACAGCGGATTAGCAGTGCGGATATAAATGCGGTATTGGTTAACCGTAGCCATACAAAAGCTTATTTAACAACGGGCAGCGGCGAGCTGATATCATTTACCATGGGAATAGGCCTGTTATCCCGGGCGGTCTATCGCACCGGCGAATCACTACATAGGATTTTCGAAGATCATTCAGGCGCTCTTTGGATTGAGCCAGGCACAAAAGGGGTAGTCCGTTTTGATCCGCTAACTCAAAAATTCGCCATGTTCATCCAAAGAAATGATGCCAGGAACACCAATTTTGCTAATCATTTTAAGGTGATGGAAGATAAAAACGGCGTTGTTTGGTGTGTGCTCAGGGACGGCGGTTTTGGCTATTACGATAACGATTTAAAACAGTTTAACTATTTTTATAATGAGCCGGGTTCCAAGAGCCGCCGTTTTTCAAACCTTGTAACAACAGCGTATTACGATCCGGCCGGTATATTTTGGTTGCATACAGATGAACACGGCCTGGAAAAAATTATTTTCCCGCCAAACGTTTTTCAAACCAGTTTACTGAATAAATATGGCGATTTCCAATCAGATAACGAGGTAAGAGGGATTTGCGCCGACCGGCAAAACAGGCTATGGCTTGGGTTAAAGAACGGGCAGGTTTTAGTTTACAAAAATGGGAAACAGATACCTGTAACTTTCACAAATTTGGCAGGGCCAAATATCGGCGCTGTTTATTGTATTACCCAGGGAAGTAACGGAGTAATCTGGATGGGAACTAAAACAAAAGGCTTATACCAGGCTATACCTACAGATCCATCAGAACTTCATTACCGGCTAATAAATTATCACAACACCCCCTCCGATCCGGCATCTATTTGCAGCGACGAAATTTATTCAATAAAAGAAGATAAAGAAGGGCGCGTTTGGATAGGTACATTTGATAACGGGCTATGTTTGCTTAATAAAAAAAATGGCAGTATATCATTTATGAGGCTTTCTGAAGCCGGCACGGGATATCCGCAAACCTGTCTTAAAATAAGGCACCTTGCAACGGATGCCAGAGGCCGTTTATGGATAGCAGCCACAGGGGGCCTGGTGATTTTGAATTACAAAGACAGTAAACTTTTATACGAAACTTATAAGAAGATACCCGGCAACACTCAAAGCCTGGGCAATAACGATATCCAGCATATTTATCGTGATAGCGAAAACAGGATGTGGCTTGTAACATCCGGCGGCGGCCTAAACCAGGCTATTACTGACCCGCGGACCGGGCTGCAAAAGTTTAAAGCATACACCTCAAAACAAGGTTTGGCCAATGATTATATCATGAGTTGCATTGGCGATAAATATCACCATTTATGGCTGGCAACTAAAGCCGGTTTATCTATGTTTGATCTTAATACCCAAAAGTTTAAGAATTTTAACTCTTATGACGGCATTCCCAAAAAAGGCTTTTCTGAAAGTGCGTGTCAGGCAACAACTGATGGTAAACTGGTATTTGGTGCAGTGAGGGGCTATATGGTTTTCGATCCGGGCCAGGTTAAGAACGATGCGATTAACGCGAATTTAGTATTAACCAACCTGCAGGTTAACAGCAGGGATGTGGCCATTAAAGATAGTACCGGGATCCTTGATCGGGATATTAACTATTCGGATGGTATTAAATTGAGGTATAATCAAAATATTTTAAGCCTGGACTACGCTGTTTTAGACTATCGCTCGGTTAATCACCTAACCATCGCTTACCGTTTAAAGGGATTTGATAACGAATGGCATGATGCCAGCGATCAACAACGGGCCACTTATACTAACCTGCCGGCCGGCAACTATCTTTTCGAGATAAAATGTGACGATCCTGACAGGTTTATTAATATACCTTATAAAGGTTTGGCTATTACGGTGCTCGCGGCCCCCTGGGCCACCTGGTGGGCATATGTTATTTATGCCATAATTATTGGTTTAATCCTGGCCGCTATCAGGCAAAATGCTTTAACTGTGCTGAAGTTAAAGCATAAGGTGGCTATTGAGCAGAAAATGACTGAATTAAAGCTGGGTTTCTTTACTAATATTTCGCACGAGTTGCGTACGCCGCTTACGCTTATCATCAACCCCATTAATGAACTTGTACAAAGGGCATACCTTAGCAGGGACGATCATCAATACCTGGCTATAATTCAGCGCAATGCAAACCGTATGGTCCGTTTTGTAAACCAATTGCTGGATTTTAGGAAGATCCAAAGCGGCAAGGCCAAACTAAACCTTTCGGCTATCGATATGGTCGGTCTTATTACCGATGTAGCCGGCTATTTTGAAGGGACACGGCAACAGAAAAATATTGAATTTGCCTTTAAAACGGATGTAGATACGGCGATGGTTTGGCTTGATCCGGAAAAAATAGAAACCGTAATATATAACCTGATAGCAAACGCCTATAAGTTTACTCCCGAAAGAAAAAAAATCACCGTCCATTTGCAGATGAAGGAAACCGGGGATATGATAATTGATGTTACTGATGAGGGTTGCGGTGTACCGCCCTCTGAGATTGACGGCTTGTTTGATCTTTACACTGAAGGCTCTAATACAGGGCATCTAAAGGGTACCGGCATTGGCCTGGCCTTATCAAAAGAATTGATTGAGCTGCACCAGGGAACCATCAGCGCGCAGAACAGGGAACCTAATGGTTTTTTAGTACGGATAACCTTGCCCGTAAAGCCTGTTGCTGCAACCACTCCTGTTGCTGATACAACAGCAAGTACCACATTGTTACCTGGATCCCCTATCGTCCTTAATAATAACCCAGCAGTTTATACAGAGCCGAATAAGCCTTTGTTGGTATTAGTAGAAGATAATCAGGATATGCGCGAATTGATCAGGATGCAGTTAAGTGGCAGGTACCGTTTAGAGACTGCTGATGATGGTGTTGAAGGCTGGGAAAAAATATCGAAGCTACAACCTGATGTAATTTTAAGCGACGTAATGATGCCTCGAATGGATGGACTGGAACTATTGGAAAAAATAAGGAATGATGCCGCCACCAGCCATATACCGGTAATATTACTCACTGCTAAAACAGCTGTTGAAAGCCAGATCGCCGGTTTAGATTACGGAGCCGATTACTATATCACAAAGCCATTTGATACCGGCTTTTTATTAACTACCCTTAAAAGTATTATTGAACGCCGAAGCAGGTTAGTGAATGAAATGATGTCAGGACGGGCTATAGTGAGTTTAAATCCGGGGGATATTATTGTAACATCAAAAGATGAAATATTCTTAAAAACGGTGCTGGAAATTATTGACACGAGTATGGACAACCCAGATTTTAATATCGAGTCGGTTGCCGAGGTAATCAACATGTCCAGGCAAACGTTTTATCGCAAACTAAAAAGCCTTACTCAGCTTAGCCCTGTTGAATTTGTTCGCGACCACAGGCTTTTACGGGCGCAGCAACTGCTGGATGCCGGCAGCGACAACATCTCGCAAATCGCTTATGCCGTAGGGTTTAATAGTCCTAAATATTTTGCTACCTGTTTTAAAGCCAAGTTCAATATTTCACCTTCCGATTATCAAAAAACGGCAAAGGCATCTACCGAGATAATTCAATAACCTCATAGCAGCCGATCAATTCAGGATATCAGGACTACAGGTGTTCGGAAAGCAAGGTAAGGGTTCCTATGCCTAAACCCGCACAGAGACCAAGGGCCCAAAAACGCACCCAACTGCTCTTTAAGCACAAAACACATCCATATTGAACTAATTTTAAACCTTTTTGGCCAAATTTCAACCCTGCCGCGGGGCATATTTATATAGGTTTGTTTTTATCACAACCGATCACCTGATTTATATGGGCATCGATGCTGATTACTAATTATAACCAATATTAACCTTGCCGGCAACAACCAATAGCCGGCGCCTTAACTTTTTGCTATGAGAAAAATTTTACTTGTTTTTTTAAAAACTATTGCACGGCGTTTTGGTAACGTACAATCACAACACCCACCTAATCTTCGGTTAGGCTAAAAACGCATACTTCAGCTATACAGCCGGCACTGCATAAATTTATTGCAAATACATCACCGGCACTTCTTTACTGATAAAAGCATGCAGATCAATGTTCGCTTCAGCCACATTGTCAATTCAGTCCCATCCAATTTATAAACCAATTATCAAACCAATTAATAATGAATTTACCTGAACAATTATTATTCAATGCCGGGCACAGGCGGCAAAAGATCCGGTTTCTTAACCGAAGCTTCGTGCTTAGTTTCTTTTTTTTGCTGGTGATGACTTGCCGGTTGTTTGCCCAGGCAGATAAAACAGTGAGTGGTACTGTCAGGGACGAACACGACCGGACATTGCCGGGTGTAAGTATAACAGTTAAAGGCACATCCACCGGCACTACTACCGATGCGAACGGCCACTACAGCTTAAAAGTTAAAGGCGGTTCGGGCACATTGATTTTTTCTTTTATTGGCTACGCGTCCATCGAAGAAAACATCAACAACCGGACAACCATCAACATATCGCTGGCCGGAATCCAAAAAGACCTGAACGAAATTGTGGTTATAGGTTACGGTACAGTTAAAAGGCGCGATTTAACGGGTGCTGTGGCTTCGGTTAGCGGAAAGGACATTGCCGCTACGCCAGTTCCTAACATAGCACAAGCCATGCAGGGTAAGCTGCCGGGAGTAAATGTTACATCGCAGGATGGCCGCCCGGGTGCAGGTATTAACATCCGGGTGCGCGGCGGAACGTCCATATCACAAAGCAACCAGGCGTTGGTACTTATTGATGGTGTACCGGGCAATTTAAATGATATTCCCGGCGATCAGGTTGAAAGCATCGATGTGCTCAAAGACGCTTCATCAGCAGCCATTTATGGTTCACGCGGTGCCAATGGCGTAGTATTGGTTACCACCAAATCGGCAAAAGCGGGCAAAGCCAATGTAAGCTATAATGGCTATGCTAAAATCAATACGCCAAATAAATACTTACAAGCATTAAATCCTTACGATTATCTGCAATATGTATGGGCTAACGCGGCTGCAAACGGAACCGCTTATCAAACGCCTTTTGAACAACTATATGGCCTGGGGGCAAATGCAGGCAACAATACCGGCGGGATAGAAAGTTACCGAAACCTTGCAACGGATGATATCCAAAAGCAAGCTTATAAACAGTCGGTATCATGGAACCATGCCCTAACCATAACAGGGGGCACCGACAAAACAAAAGTATTGTTCTCCGCCACCTACAGCGATGATGAGGGTATGAAACTGCAATCATATCAGCGCCGGGCAACAGCAGCATTTAAACTAACCCAAAAAATATTTGACAATGTAACGTTCGACATCAACACCCGCTATGCCAATACACCAACACTTGGCGATGAATCTGTTACCAGCGGCAGCGGCTCAATATTATCTTCTGCATATCGTTTTCGTCCCATTGCCACTAACCATATTTTAGGCAATGTGTCTGCACTAACAGCAAGCAATAACATATCGCAATATGGTAAAAACGCTTTGTGGGATAGCTATAGCCCTGTGGCACGCATCAGTGATTACAATCCGCTCAGCCTTTCGTCGAACTTTGTGGGGATAGCCTCATTGAATTGGGTGATCATTAAAGGCTTAACCTACCATACCGATTTTAGCGGAAACGGTACCTGGACACAGCGTAAATATTGGTCGGGCGCTACTTATAATGGCTATATCGACGATGCAACCGGTAATAAATTGTATGCCGGTAATGCCGACTATCGCAAAAACGACAGCTGGGGCTTGCGCTGGGCAAACACATTAGGCTACGAGTTTAATATTAATAAGGATAATAAAATCAGCTTATTGGCCGGTACGGAATTCTTCAATTCGGGAGGCACCGGTATTTCCATACAAGCAAATTACTTTCCGTCAAACTTTACCCAACAAACAGCCTTTGCCCAGATCAACCAGTACGACAGGACAAAAAATTCATTCGCGTTCTCATCCAGCGTAAATACCCCCGACCGTCTTAACTCATACTTTGCCCGTGCCATGTATAATTTTAAAGACAAGTATTTATTGACGCTCACATTCCGTGCCGATGGTTCTTCCAGGTTCGCGGCTAACAACCGCTGGGGGTATTTCCCGGGTGGCGCGTTTGCCTGGAGGATATCACAGGAGCCCTTCATGAAAGATGTTAACTGGGTAGATAATTTGAAACTTCGGGCATCTTTCGGTGCCGTTGGTAATAATAATATCCCTACAGGGCTTAACACACAATCATGGGGTTCTGTAACAGATCCAAGAAACCAGTACGATATCAACCACACCACCCTGGCTGCGTATTCGTTGAGCAACCCTACTATTTTATCTAATCCAAACTTAAAATGGGAAACTACCATTACCCGCGATATCGGGACTGACTTTAGTTTGTTTGGTGATAAGTTATCAGGTACTGTTGATGTATACTGGAATACCACTAAAGACGTACTTACCCAAACCACTATACCCGGTGTTACCGGCTTCACCTACACTTATGCCAATATCGGACAAATAAGCAACCGGGGTATAGAACTGTCGCTTTTAGGTACAGTATTCAAAAACCAAAATTGGAGGGTTACCGCGGGTGGCAACATTACTTTCAATAAAAATAAGGTAGATAAGCTTGCCGATAATGTAACCGGGCTTTACGGTACAAACTGGGCAAGCAGTGCAACCTATCCGGCATCTGATTATCAGCTTGTAGTGGGCCGGCCCGTTGGCCTGGTGCGTGGTTTAACGTATGATGGCTTTTATACCCCTAACGATTTTACCTACAGCAATGGAATGTATACGCTAAACAGCGGGGTGCCTGATCTTACCAGCGTTTCCGGAGGTGTAGTGCATGGAGTTAGTACAGGCACTGATCGTCCAACCGGGCAGATCGCCTACCCGGGCCTGCCTAAGTATAAAGATTTGAATAATGACGGTAAGATAGATGATAAAGATCTTTCTGTTATCGGAAATACCACCCCGAAGTTTACAGGTGGTTTTAATCTTAGTGTAGCATATAAAAATATCGATCTGGGGCTAAACTTCAACTACAGCGTTGGTAATGATATTTACAATGTGAATAAACTGGCGTCGTTATACGGCCCTAAAGAGGCAGGCGTTTATGAAAATAAACTCGCTATCATGGCCAACGCCTACAAAATTTACAATGTTGTTAACGGGCAACTTGTAAGGCTAAAAACACCTGATGAGTTTAACGCGGCAAACGCGAATGCAGATTTGCCTTTGGCGAACAGCGAAACAGGCGTTACATCAACCCTGGGTATTGAAAAAGGTTCGTTCCTTCGTCTTAACACGCTTACTTTGGGATATACTGTGCCTAAATCTGCACTAAAAAAAGTTGGCATAGGCGGGCTGCGCGTTTATGGCAGTGTTTATAACCTGCTTACCATTACTGGTTACAAGGGGCTCGACCCGGAAGTAGGTGTTAATGATAATGCCAATAATTCGCCTTACCCAACCACTGGTTTCGATTTTGGTTCTTATCCCCGCGCACGGTCATTTGTTGTGGGTGTAAACCTCAATTTCTAACAGTTTAAACACAAAACATGAAAACATATATAAAATATATAACCGCAGTTGCCTTGTGCCTATCTTTCACCCAATGCAAAAAAAGCTACCTGGATGTAACATCGCCGTCCAGTGTAGATGATAATTTTGTTACCACAACTACATCAGAAACCTTTAAATCACTTTCCTGGTGTTATTCCAATTATCGTCAAAATTGCATTATGGGCGTTTATCGCTGGAATGATCCCGTTGGATCTGACGCGGAATATTATCCTGAAGATGGTTCTACAAATAACCTGAATGCCATTGGCCGCTCAGACCAGTTAGGGGTTGATGCCGTCGCGACCGGGTTTAACTCACTTTATCAAACGCTTGCGCTGGCCAGCAGGTTAGCTAATGTTATAGCCGCTAAAGACGCTTACAAAGCCGACGTAGCCGCCGGCAAAACCACCGATTGGACGCAACTGTACGGTGAAGCCATGACCATGAGGGCGTTCTGTTATTTTCAATTGACATTGCATTTCGGCGATGTGCCGTATGGCTACGAAAATACAAGCGTTAATGATTATTCATTAACCTCACGCTTTGATATTTATGACAAATTGATAGATGGCCTTAAAAAAGCAGAGCCGTTGATGTACAACATAGGCCAGGGTAATATCAACCAGGAGCGTATGTCGCGTACATTTTGCAATGCTTTAATAGGTCAGATAGCGCTTTTTGCAGGTGGATATCAAACCATACGTACTGATGTAAGCGGGTTGTACGGAAGCGTTACTTTCACCAAAAAGGGCACCGAAGCCAACAAATGCGTATACGCCCGCCGTACCGATTACCTCACTTATTATCAAACAGCAAAAACCTACCTTCAAAAAGCTATTGATAATAAAGGAACTGCCGGTTTGATCACCACCGACGGCAGGGGCGGAAATATTAACAACCCGTTCCAGCGCCACTTTCAGTATTTTAACGACTTAACCGTAAGTCCTGAATCAATATTTGAAATAGGCAACATACAAGGAGGTACACTGACAACTACCAGCGAATACCCATACGCCTTCGGCCGGCCATCTGATGGTGGCTCATCCGTTGCTGCACCTACAAAAACGTTTGGCGCGCTGCGTATTATCCCTACAGTTTATTATGGCGAGTATGAAAACGCGGATCATCGCAGAGATGCCAGCGCCACTGTTACAGCAAGCAATGGTGATGGAAATGAAAAAATGATCGCCTTTAAACCTGGCAGTAAGAGCCTCGGCGGTATAGCCACCAATAAATGGGACGATAACCGTATGGCCACTCCAAACGTAGCCTCTCAGCGGGCTTCGGGCATAAACTGGCCTATTTTGAGGATGGCTGATGTTATATTGATGCTGGCCGAGGTCAAAGCAGAATTGGGTGAAAATGACGCTGTTACTTTAGTTAACCAGATAAGACAGCGGGCCTTTGGCAATACACTCCACAATATTAACCTTGCCGGCCAGGCGTTAAAAGATGCCATATTAGAGGAGCGTAAACTTGAGCTGCTTGGCGAAGGGACGCGCCGCTGGGACATGATCCGTTCAGGCACTTACGCTGAAAGGGCGATAGCGGTTCAACAGGAAATGGCCACAACCATCAATGATATAAAAACTCTTGGATATCACCACTTTGCTAACGGTAACGATTTCCCGGCTTATATCTGGACCAAAAAGGTGGCATTAACTAATCCTCTAACTTATGATTGCGCAACAACAGATACCATAACTAACCCGGCTGCCTACCCTGCCTGGAGAGGGCAGTATAATTACAGTGCAAACGCAACTGTTGCCAGTAAGGTAGTTGGTACAACTCACAATATAGCAATACAAGGCTTATTCCGTTATATTGACCCGGCCGGTGCAGAAGCCGCTGCTTTACAAGCCGCAGGTTATACTAAAACTAACTGGGGCATTGATTTAGCCAATGCTGTTACCGTATACCAAAGAAATATTCTTTCGGGCACAACATCTGCCGGTGACCCGCCACGGATTTATTGGCCTATCCCTTCTGAAACGATCAGCAAATCCAAAGGTAAAGTAACTAATGGTTACGGATTAGCACAGCAATAATTATTTGTTTTAGTAATTGATAGTCTCATTTTTTTATAATGCAATTGTTAAAACTATACGTAAAACAAGCAGGGATGTATAAAAGTGACCGTTGCACAACTACGTGATACCGAAGACAGCACAAGCGTATAAATCCGATTGTGCTGTCTTTTTTATTTGCGATGAATTGACATTCAAATACATTTGATATACTGCATGTCATACAGGGCAAGAAAGCTTTCAGGAAAAGCTGTTTATCCGGTCAGCTTTCTGATTCATTTTCTATTACTCTTTAATCATCTACCTATCTACCGATAAAATACATACTTATACATAGTCCTAATTTTCCATTAACTAAACCAATTCCAAGACTATTCAATCATATAGAATATTTTTTTTCTTAAAACAAGTAAAATATTACTTTACCATTTCCAATCATCAATAATAAGATATATCTTTATAAATGAGGGCATTTTAAAATAAGCTAAAGACTATTTTAAAATTTATATATATTAATATATATAAATTTAAAACAAATGAAGCATTATTTTAGCTAAAACCTTTTCTAACATCACATATGAGATTTTTCTTTTTACCTTCTGATATCCAATTGGATTTAATGAATTGCAGCTCTGCTTGTTTTAAAACCATTGCAAAGTATCATGAAAAATATTATTTCTTACAGCATCTTAAGTATAAATGTGGAATAAGATGTGAAGGTGTGTCTTTTCTACATATAAGCTACAGGCGATACTTTCGTTATCTGTCTCATCTTCATCCTTTGTAATCTTATGGACCAGGCGCGAGTTAAAAAATCAGGTAAAAGATAAGGTACTATAGTCATTCCTACTTACCAACGAATAATTTACCACTAAACCAAACCATACATTAAATTACCTATTATGAAAAAATTGAATCGTTTAAAATGCATCCTTGCGTCAAGCTTGTTACTGTCGTTTGTTGCATGTAAAAAAGAAACAAAAGATTTAAGCACACCCAATATGGATGCTGCGCAAAAAAACAAGCTTGCTGGATCTCAGAATCTAAGCCTGGCCGCTACGGCATTGCCCGCAGCAGGACAAAACAAAGTAGCATATTATGTATTTGATGTTACCCCGGCAAATCAAGGCGTATTACCAATGACCACGTTTACGGATAAAGCGAATGTGGTGGTGGTGTTTGAAGGTACCTTATGGGAACTTGCAGATACAGTGCATTATAATACCGGTTGGATGCAAAATGCATATTATAAAAATAAAAAACAGGTTCTTGCTGATATTCAAACATTACGTTCAAGAGGGGTAAAAGTATTAATGAATGTTGACGATAATGCAAACTGGAGTTCTGCAACTCCGTTCACCACTTACAACGGCACGGCTTACAATTATGTTCAATTCGCTTCATTTGTGAACGATTGTGTTAATACTGCTGGTTTTGACGGAATTTCACTTGATGTTGAGCATGGTGCTACCGATAACATAAATTACAGAAACCTGATCAAGGAGTTAGGCAAATATTTCGGTCCCTTATCGACAAATAGCACCACAAAAATGTATGTCGGTGCTTTCTATTCAGGAGGGGCTCCTGGACCAATTTTCCGGGAGACTTCATTAAGCCAATATTTGAATTTTGTTATGGATATGGGCTATTTTCAAGATAACACCTCGCGGTTCAACTATTGGGCTAACACGCTCGGCAATGCAAAGGTAATGCTTGGAATGTCTTACGATGATAACTCGCAAAGTAGTGCCGTAGCTCAGGCACAATGGCATCCTGATCCGGATAAGGCAGGCATCATGGTTTTTGCAGGCAATAAAAATAAAGTTTATACAGATGCCATTTTTTCTGCGCTTGAGGTTAATACAACACCGCCACCAAGCGGTTCAGATATAACTGATTATGCCGGTTCGCTTACCGCTCAATATCAAACAGGTTCGCCATCAGGTGAAGAGTTTACAAAAATCATTGATAACAACACAGCAACAAAATATCTTACCCAACATTCATCTGGCTGGGTGCAGTTCAAGCCAACTACTGCAGCAACCGTTGTTAAATATACTATTACATCAGCAAACGATGTTCCCGATCGTGACCCTAAAAACTGGACCCTGCAAGGTTCGAATAACGGCACCTCCTGGACAACCTTAAATACGCAAACCAACCAGACCTTTACGTCAAGATTTCTTAAGAAGACTTATACCTTTACAAATACAACTTCCTATGCTTATTACCGCTTAAATATTTCAGCTGTACAAACAGGCAGTATTCTCCAATTCTCAGAGTGGGAACTTATAAGAAATTAATGTTTTTTTTTCAAAACACGCTACAAATGAACACACCTTTTGTAGCGTATTCCGATAAAAATTGATTTGCGATCACGATGACTTTATGTTAACCAGGTTGGAGTCGAACCAAAAATGGGGGCATTATAGCCGGAAACAGAGATTGAAAACCAGCTAAAATTAAAAACCCTCTCTAAAGTATTTTAGAGAGGGTTGTACCCAGCGCCGGAGTCGAACCGGCACGGTTTCCCACAGGTGTTTGAGACCAGCGCGTCTACCAATTCCGCCAGCTGGGCATTGTTGTAAGTGTCTTTCCTTACAAGCGGGCTGCAAATGTAGATAAACTCTCCTTAATTCGCAATAGATATTTTTGTTTATAGTAAATATTTGCAATTTCTATCCGGCGGCTTTCCTTAGCGGTATCGTCCAACTGTTCATAGTCTTTGGTCAGCTTCTCCAGCTCTTCATTCATATCCCCTTCAATAGCAAGTGTTTCTGCGGTTATGGCAGCTAAGTGCGTTGCATCGTTAACCTCCATAAGACGCTCGTTGATGTCCATCATTTCCATTAAAAAATCTGCAGGCAATTGCGGCTTTGCCCCTTCAGATACCAGGTCGTGCAATTTTAAAATGTATTCTAAACGCTTTGCGGGATCACCAAGCGCATGGTAAGCCTTGTTATTGAGGGTAGATAGTTCCAGGATCTCCTGCTGCCTGGTTTCATCCTCATTGGCATAAAAATCGGGATGGTAAAGCTTGCTTAGCTCGTAAAACTTTTTCTTAAGCAGCGCCTGGTCAACCTTAAAAGATTCGGGGATGCCATAAAATTCAAAATAGTTCATAGGGCAAAGATAACTATTAACAATTTATCCATGCCGCTATCAACTTCATGTTAAAATAAGTTATCTGCTACGAGGTGGTCGGTTTCGGCTTTTTCCACCAATTCTGTTTTGGGGTGCATATCAACAAACAGCTTTCTGTCTTTAGTTAAAGTGGGCGCTACGCCCAATATACCTATCCCGGCAGTGGCCAATGCCATAAACAATATAAGCCCGCAAAGCCTGATGAATTTTTTAAGTTTTTTCATTTCGATCCCGCTGAATAAATGACAGGTAGTATCCTCATAGGGATTGATACCTAAATAATTGAAATGGGAATGATCACCATATCGGATAATCAATAAAGGAAGGATTATCCTATATGGGGATTACTGTCATCACCTGAGTCCGGATTGAAAGCTTTGTTGAAAAGAGCGCGTTTAACGAGCTTGCCGGGTATAAACAATTTCGACGTTTGTTTAATGCTGATATCTGCTTCCAGGCTATGCAAAAAGCTTAAAGCAGGCAGACTGATATTTCTGAAAATTAAAGTTGAACGATTGTTCCGGTTAGCCGCTTGAAGAGCAGCTTTATACGGTAATGATTTTGAAGCCTTGTTTACAAAACCGACAAACAAAGTTGTATCAGGCAGAGCTACCTTGTTTGTAGTTTGGATAGCAAACCCCGAAAAAGTAAAAAAGCCAAGCATTACAATGACTGTTAACAGCCATTTGGATAACACGCTTTTTTCCGGGCAAAATTTCATTATATAAATGTAATGATATTGATACACAAAAAAGGCCCCTGCGAAAAATCACAGGAGCCAGCCCATTTGTCTGAAAAAAATCTTATTTCATATAATCTTTATCCAAAAACAGGTAGCGCGCCCGGTTAACCTCCGGCATCTCCTCGCTTTTAACGTCAATATTCATGAATTTAACATGATTGTTATCCTTAATTGCCGACCATTTTGGCAAACCTGCGCCGTTAGGGTTGGCAGTTTTTATAAAGTTGGCAAAGTAGTTTTCCATGGTTTCGGATACTTTGAAATCATCGGGTGTCCAGGCGTAGGTTTTGTTTCCGGCCAGGTTCCCCATGGCATACTCAATTTCTGAAGCATGTGCAGCACCCACAGGTGGCGGCATTTTCGGGGCCGGTTTTGCGACATCGCCCTTAACCACACCGCCGGCGAGCCCCGGGGTGGCATTCCCCATTGAAGCTACCATGGCCGGGCGAACCCGTGAAAACAGGTAACGATAAACCGGCTTCCCTCCTGTTTGTACCTGTAAGTCGGCCCATTTCCAGGTGCTGTATACGATAAACCGATCGCTTGATAGGTCGGTTGCAACTTTGATCACGTCCCCGTCATTAGCAGCCGGGTATAGTTTCAATGCTTCCTCTGCCCTGTCGCCATATAATTGTTTCAGTGTTTTGGTATAATTTTCAAGCGTTGGCGCATCGCCGCGCATCATGAACTGAAATGGCACTTCGGCCGAGTTCCAGCCTACCAACAAAGGAACTTTGGCCTGTTCGCCGGCCATAAAGATCTCAGGCAACGATTTTGGCAGCAGGTAATTATCAATAGTGGCCGACATTGGCGGCGTACCTGGTTTAAAAGCATCGTTCAGCAATTGTTCGGCGGGTATGGCCCTGAGATTGGCCAGGGTATTGACTTTCTCGTTAGCAGCAAACTTAACACCGTTCTGTTCAGCATCAGCCAATGGTATAGGGAAAAGCGTTGGTTTGATCCCCGCGCCACTTTCGCCGATCGCACCTGCGATCAGGTCTTTTGATAAAGGTGAAGCCATTTGTACCGATACAGAGATAGACCCTGCCGATTCACCCGCAATGGTAACACGTTTGGGATCGCCGCCAAAGGCAGCTATATTTTTTTGTACCCAAAGCAAGGCCAGGTGCTGATCAAGGTACCCATAGTTGCCCGACGAATGGTTAGGTGATTCTTTAGTTAATTCGGGATGAGAAAAAAAGCCAAATACACCAAGCCTGTAATTAACAGTTAAGGCTACAATGCCTTTTTTAGCCATGCTTTCACCATCATAACGCGACTCAGAACCATCGCCGGCCATCAAGCCCCCGCCGTAAAAATAAACCAGTACAGGCAGCTTCTCTTTGGCTGATTTTGCCGGTGTCCATACGTTAAGGTATAAACAATCTTCGCTCATACCTGATGAACGAAAGCCCATATCACCAAAAATAGGCTTCTGCATGGGGTTATGGCCAAAATGATCGGCCTTTAATGCACCCTCCCAGTTTTTGGCGGGCTGAGGCTCCTTCCAGCGCAAATCACCCACGGGCGGCTGTGCAAACGGAATACCTTTAAAACTTAATACGTTCGATGCTTCGCGAGTACCCTCAAGCGCACCGTTCTCAACGGTGGTTTTGTTTGCCGATAGCTGCGCCATTACCTTTACCGAGGCAACTTGTGCAAGCAACAGCATTACTAAAATTGGTTTCTTCATTACTGGTATTTGGTTAGTCTGGTTTAATTGATGGAGATTTTTTGAATTCGACCCTTATTGTATCAATTTGTTACAATAATAAATTATTTTTCGATAGCTGTCAATTTTTTTTATTTACTTGTGCCTTTGTTTTATTACGATACATGAATAAAGAGTTTCACCAACTGGAAAATAACATTGCGGGCCAAGGTTTTTTACCGGGCCTTGCTATAGATACGGTTATTTTTGGTTTTCATGACAACCAGTTAAAGGTACTGCTGTTGGCTTATAAAAACACCGGGCTATATGCGCTTCCCGGCGGCTTTATTCATGATAATGAGGATGTGAACGAAGCGGCGCGGCGGGTACTTCAAAGCCGAACGGCGTTAACCAACATCTACCTGGAACAGTTTTATGTTTTTGGCAATTACAGCCGGTATGATCCCGGGCCGCTTAAGGCCATTATGCAGGCCCGTGGCTATAACCCGCCGGCTGATCACTGGTTATTAAAGCGTTTTATTTCGGTGGGATACTATGCACTGGTTGATTTTACCAGGGCTATCCCCACACCCGATGAAATATCCGATAGTTGCGATTGGTACAGTCTGAATGAATTGCCCGTGCTGATGCAGGACCATGAGCAAATTATTAACAAAGCGCTGAAAACCCTGCAAAACGAGCTTGACCAAAAGCTTATAGGCTTTAACCTCATGACCGAGGAATTTACTATGGGCGACCTGCAATCGCTCTACGAAACTATTCTTAACAAAAAGCTGATCCGCGCTGCTTTTCAGCGTAAAATGCTGGGGCTGGGTATTTTGGAACGGGTGGCAAAAAAATGGACCGGCGGCGCGCATAAGGCGCCATACCTGTATAAGTTTGTTTCGAACAGGCTGCCGGCGGATAATAGCTAAAGTCGGCAATACCTTCTTTGATTGATCTATTGGTATGTTTTTGTGATAAAAAAATGTCGCAATTAACCCCTTAACATGTCTTGATAGCCCCCTCCCATGCTAAGGCACAAGACTTAATTTTACCTTCATAAAATCACTCAATTATAAATCTATAAAAACAATCACATCATGTTAGCTATCAATCCCTATTTAAACTTTAACGGTAACACCGAACAAGCTTTTAACCACTACAAGTCAGTATTTGGCGGTGAGTTTGCAATGGTTATGCGTTTTAAAGACTCGCCTGCGGCTGCCAATACGCCCGAAAAAGACCAGGATAAGCTTATGCATATTGCACTCCCCCTTGCTAATGGCAGCATGCTCATGGGTACGGATGCGATTGGCGCGGGAGGTATGCCATTCGTAACTATGGGTAATAATTTTTCGCTTACCATCAGCGCCGAATCGAGAGAGGAGGCAGACAAACTGTATAGCGGTTTAGCCGAAGGCGGTAATGCTGTTTCGCCTATGCATGACGAGTTTTGGGGCGATTATTTTGGCTGGCTTACCGATAGGTTTGGCATAAACTGGATGATTACATACAATCCTAACGCCACCAAATAATAATTTATTGATTCTTTAGGGGCGGATGAACCAATCACCGTCCTTAAAAAATCAAACATTTCTATTGTTCAACCAACGGTTTTAGGTACACACCAAAACAGGCTTATGATAGTAGAAGTTTTTAAAACCAATGTAAATAAACGCCGCCAGGCTAATATGCT
Source organism: uncultured Mucilaginibacter sp. (assembly GCA_966212355.1). Taxonomy (GTDB): domain Bacteria; phylum Bacteroidota; class Bacteroidia; order Sphingobacteriales; family Sphingobacteriaceae; genus Mucilaginibacter. The sequence continues at coordinate 323,840 of CBIHRB010000002.1, read as the reverse complement.
TTTGAATGCCATCCATAGCACGTTTGGCAACCATAAAGCAAACTTCGATCTTGATGATTGTGACCGGATTTTGCGGGTGCAGTGCGATAGCGGCACATTATGCGCCCACTCGCTCATCAATTTTTTAAATGAGTTAGGTTGCCGGGCCGAAGTTTTGGAAGGCTAAACTCACTTTTACAAAACAAATTATTAAAAAACAAGGTAGTATCAGTAACATAAAGCCAATTATCATGTTAAAAGACAGCAAAGCATTCAGCGGATTTTCGGTAGATGATACAGCTAAAGCCAGGGCGTTTTATGCTGATGTACTTGGTTTAGATGTAAGTGATGTACCCGAAATGCAGGGCATACTTAACCTAAATATTACAGGCAGTACCCCCATATTGATATACACCAAACCCAACCATACCCCGGCTACCTTTACCATTTTGAATTTCCCGGTTGATGATGTGGAAAAAACAGTTGATGAACTCAGTGCACGCGGCGTTAAGTTTGAGATTTATAACCAGGAGAATTTTAAGACAAACGAAAAAGGCCTGTTTCTTGACGGCGGCCCCAAAATAGCCTGGTTTAAAGACCCTGCCGGGAATTTTTTATCCGTAATAGAAAAGTAGCGCTATAAATACCTATACCCGGTATAAATTAAATCCCATTTTGGGGAATTGCAGCTACCTGCCGTGGGAATAAATTCCTCGACGGTTGTTAACTTTCCGTTAATTTCGCAATTTTTCACAACCATTTTATATATTAACCGTATAAAAGCCTACTAAGCCTTTGATTTCGGCTGTTTTTTATTTGAGGAATGTTTTTTGCATGCAATTACAATGAAAAACAAAACGCGTTAATTGCCAGGCTATTTATTTTATACTTAGCTGTTAGTTGAAAATAGCTAAAAAACCATTTCCTTTTCATTAATAATATTTATTAAATTTATATTTTTTTTGCTATATCAGCATTTACAATAAACAATAACAACATACAACAAACTGATTAACAAAACATTTGCTTCTCTTTTATAAATAACCCCAATTAATTAAGTATGAAAAGAACGCTACTTATAGTTGATGATGACTTGAGTATCCTGAAACTGCTCAACTTCATTTTGTCAAAAGAATATGATATTGTAGTTAAAAATAACGGCATCGAAGCTTTTAGCTGGCTCGAAGACGGCCATATGCCCGAATTGATCATATCCGACCTCCAGATGCCTTATTTTGATGGCCAATCTTTTATTAAGAACGTAAAGATTAGTGGCTTTTATCGTGAAATACCTGTTATATTGCTATCGGCCGCCCATGATCTTGATGCCCAGGTAAGCAACATGCCCTTTAAGGTTGATGCTTACATTCACAAGCCGTTTAACCCAACTGCATTAAAAACAGCAATTAATCAAGTTTTACAAGTTTATGAATCACCAAACATCTGATTGGAACGAAAGTTCAGGTTCTAATATCAGGGTAGCCTATGCCGGCACCGAGTTTAAGGAAATGATTTCGGCCGGACTAAATGAAGGCTTTAAAATTGCGTACAATAACTCTATTGACCAGCTGAATGATTATTTAGGCGAGCAATCTATTTTATCCGTTCCTGATATTATTTTGGTTGAAGTTGATACTGAAGGTAAATGGATTAAAATGGTTGACGAAGTTAAGCAAAGCTTTCTTCTCAATGGTTTAATTATCGTACTGCTTTCATCACAAAATGATAAAACTTTAAGGCAAAAAGCCATTCAGTTAAAGGTTCATGACTTTTATGGCGAACCGTTTTCCATAAGTGACCTGCGCGAAAGGCTTAACTTTTTGGTGCGCTTTAAACTGATAAAGCCCAAATTACTTGAGCTTTCAAAAGTAGTTGATACGGCTTATAAAATGCCGGCAGGTAAACGCCTTATCGACCTGGTGATTTCGGGCGGTATGATGTTTGTATTATCACCTGTTATGCTGATAGTTGCTATTTTAATTAAGCTGGATTCAAAAGGCCCGGTATTTTACAAAAGCAAACGGGTAGGCACAGGTTATAAAGTATTTGATTTTTATAAGTTCAGATCGATGCGTACCGACGCCGACCAACTGCTTGCCAAACTATCGGCCGAAAACAATCAATATGCTGCCGAAGGGGGTGACAATAAAGTGGCTTTTGTGAAAATCAAGAACGATCCGCGTATCACCAAGCTGGGTAATTTCTTACGCAATTCAAGTCTTGACGAATTGCCCCAATTATTCAATATACTGCGGGGCGATATGTCGGTAGTTGGTAACAGACCGTTGCCTTTATATGAGGCCGAGATGCTTACCTCTAACGAGTGGTCGATGCGTTTTCTTGGCCCTGCCGGTTTAACGGGCTTATGGCAGATCAGCAAGCGCGGAAAGGAAGACATGTCTGAACGTGAAAGGAAAAAATTAGATAATTTTTATGCTCAGAAATATTCTATTTGGTTAGATTTAAAAATTATTGCAGGTACAGTACCCGCATTATTCCAAAAAGAAAAAGTATAACTATATGCCCCTGAAACTAACGCTCACTTATCTTTTCATAATTGCTCTTTTATTTACCAGCCGCGTACACGCGCAGCAAACTTCATTTATAAGTGACATTAACTATCCTTTTCTTGAAAAACTGATAGCAACTGCTAAAAAGAATTATCCTGAAGTTAAATCCCGTCAAAGCCAGGTAAATGCAGCCAAAGCTGTTTATAACTCAGCCGTGTTTTCATGGCTCGATGGTTTAACTGCATCTTACATTTATAGTCCGCAAACATCTATCAACCTTTCTCAGCCCACTATATTTAAAGGTTACCAGATAAACCTTTCGCTAAACATAGGACACCTGTTTTCGAGGCCGGGAGTTATCAGGCAAACGAAAGAAATCTATAAAGCAGCAGAATTTCAACAGGCCGAATATATGTTAAGCCTTGAAGCCCAGGTTAAACGCTTTTACTTTGCTTACCTGGCAGCACAGGCCGAACTAAGGTTGCGGGCAAATGCTGTAATTGATGCCGAAAGTGCTGTTAAGCAATTAAAATACGCGTTTCAAAAAGGCGAAACAACTTTTCAGATCTATAATGAACAGCTTACCACCTTATACAGTCAAAACGCCTTTAAAGTACAAGCCGAATTAGCGACATTTACAGCCAAGACCAATCTTGAAGAATTATTGGGTACTAAATTAGAAGATGTTAAGTAAAAGATGGAGATAGGCAATTTTTTCAATCTGCTAAAGAAATACAGAACTGTACTGATAATAATACCGCTTGTAGCAGTAATCACTTCTTTTTTCCTGGTAAAAAACTTACCTGATAATTACCAGTCGCATGCGGAAATAGCCACCGGCATAGTTGACGCCTCCAGCCATCTTCTTGATCAAGACCCGACAACGAACGTACAGGAGCAACAGGTTTACCGCGAATTCAGCAACCTGATGACGATCATGAAGCTGAAGAAACTTATTGACCAGGTTTCTTATTCACTCATGATCCATGACCTGAGCGACCCCTATCCCTTTCGTAAACCAAGTAAGGAATTACTTGAATTGCGGCCTTATGAAAAGGACAACGTATTAGCGATTTTTAAAAAAAAATTTGCCACCCTCCAACCCTTATCTGTTTACGATAAAACCGAGAATTCCCTCATTGGGTTGCTCAGGTCAATGAAATACGATGAGCGTAACATCGTAAAAGACCTGGTAATATACCGTGAAGAAAGCAGTGATTTTATTTCTGTAAGTTTTAATTCGGAAAACCCTCAGCTTTCGGCGTTTGTGGTGAATACATTATGCAAACAGTTTATCGACTATTACACCCAAAGTGTAAAACAAAATGAATCAAATGCTGTAAATTTTTTATCAAATCTGTTAGATACCAAACGCAAGGCGCTGAGTGAAAAAACCAGTGAATTACAGCAGTATAAAATTCAAAACGGTGTATTAAACCTGGATGAGCAGTCCAAAGCGATTTTTAGCCAGATCATGACTTACAATGACAGAAAATTGCAGGCCGAGAAGGATGTAATATCCAATCAGGGCGCCATTGATGCTATCGTCCAAAAGTTCTCACCCGGTGAAAGGAAATATGTTGAATCGATAACCAACAAATATAACCAGGCTGTCATTTCCACTCAGGACCAATTGCATATACTTGAAGATCAGTATGTACGCAGCGGGTTTAATAATAAGTATAAAGAATCTCTTGATTCGTTACAGCAACAGCTCTCAAATCAGATAAATTTAACATCTGATAAATACATTACCAATCCGCTTGTAGGCAAAGAGGATCAGGTTAAACAAAAGCTTGGTTTGGAGATTTCCCGCGATCTGGCTAAATACAGCGTTAAATCAATAAATGACGAGCTCACAAACCTTAATGCTAAATTCTCCCGCCTGGTTCCGTTTGATGCGAAAGTAAAAACCCTTTATTTTGATATTGATATTGCAGGTAAAGAATACCTTGATGTATTGAACAAATACAATGAAACTAACCTGCGTTCAAGCATTTCAATAAAACTGGTCCAGATTGAGATGGCCCAGCCGGATGTGGCCCAACCTTCCAAAAAAATGCTGCTTATTATATTAAGCGGCATGGGCAGTTTCTTTGCCTGTCTCTTCTGGCTGTTTGTATTATTTTACATCGATGATACCATTAAAAGCCCTACCGAACTGGTTAATAAAACCCAACTGCCGTTATTAGGCTATCTAAACAAGATCAGTGGTGAAAATCTCGACCTGCGCAAGCTGTGGGATGTGGAGCATCGTGAAAAAATGAAAACCTTTAAAGAGCTGCTGCGCGCTATACGGTTTGAAATTGATCAGGAATTAAAAGGTGAAAAAATTTTAGCCATAACAAGCATCGAGCCTACCGAAGGTAAAACCCTGCTGGCGATAAGCCTGGCATATTCATACTCCATGATCAATAAAAGAGTGTTGTTAATTGACGGTAACTTCAATAACGCTACGATCAGCAATACTGCTCAGCCACAAGTATACCTTGAAGATTATTTTAAAAACAGCCAATTTGGCCAACCCGAACTCAGCAGCTCAAACACTACTGTTTTAGGCAACCGCGGAGGTGATGTAACCCTGCTTGAAATTGGCAGCGAAGCCTTTGTTAAGAGCAAATTTGACGAGCTGCGGACTAAATACGATATAGTGATCATTGATACTGCGCCGCTTACCGCGCTTAATAAATCCAAAGAATGGTTATTATTTGCAAATAAAACAATAGCTGTATTTGAAGCCAACAGGAAAATAAACAATATTCAGAAACAGCACATCACCTATTTGAAAGGGCTCGAAAACAAGTTTGCCGGCTGGGTACTTAATAAAACCGAATACAATCAGAAAAAAGAAAAACGCAATTAGTTGAACGAAACACCGGTTCACATACTTAATGTTACTTAAAATGAGAATTGACCCTCCCAAACCCCAAAAGGATCCATTTGAAGATTTAAGTCCGCTTCAAAAAAAAACACGCAAAGCGGCTATAGTATTTGCATTTATCAGTGTATTTGTATGGGCTGTGAAGATCTTGTTCCTGTAAATTTATAAAAAGAGTTACTACTTCATGCGCAATGAACCAACAGGTAATACTGAAGTTAAGCAAAACTTTTGGAAAGTTCTCCTGATTCAAAAGTTTTCGCATCCGTTTGCCCTGTTTTTTCTGCTGATTACCTCACTTGTTATAAGTTTTTTAACTTATAAGCTTGGATTTATAGGCGTAGGTGCTGTTTTAGCGATAACTATAGGTTTACCCATTGTATTTGCCATTACCGTTTATCCCGAATTCGGGATTTGCGCGCTTATTACAGGTGCATTTTTTATCAGTTACATTGCTGAATTTTTACCAAGCGGAGTACCTATAGGTACATTGATGGATGTAACCACCTATCTGCTTATCCTCGGTTTTTTTATCAAACAGCGCACCGAACAAAACTGGACCTATTTTAAAAATCCTATCAGCTACATGATATTGGTGTGGCTGGCTTACAATATGCTCGAGTTTGTAAACCCTGCAGCCGCATCACGGCTGGCCTGGATTTATACTGTGCGGACCGTGGGTTTCATTATGCTGATGTACTTTGTTTTTGTTTACCAGATCCGCACGGTGAAGTTTATAAAAACACTTTTAAAGCTTTGGTTATTGCTGGATATACTGGCAGGAATTTCTGCTTTTCAACAAGAAAACATTGGTTTTTTTCCATTCGAGCGCCGATCCTTGTATTCCGATCCGCTCCGTGTAAGTTTGTTGTTCATCAACGGGCATATGCGTAAATTTGCGATCTTCTCTGACCCTGTTACGTTTTCATACAACATGGTTATAGGCGCATTGCTTTGCATTGTACTCATTATGGGCAAATTACCTGTCAAACGCAAAATATTACTGGGCTTTATCGCCGCTTTCTTTTTATATGTTATGCTTTATTCCGGTACAAGGGCCGCCTATGTATTGGTACCGGGAGCACTCTCTATGCTGGCCGTTTTAAACTTCAACAAACGGGTTTTATTTTTCACACTTGTGGCAGGAGGCATGCTCGGCATTTTGATAGTAATGCCAACCTCCAACCCATTGATCAAGCGGTTTCAAACAGCTTTTAACCCATCTGATGACGCATCTTACAACGTTCGTGCTGAAAATCAAAGGAGGATCAAACCTTATATCCTTTCCCACCCTATTGGCGGCGGCTTAGGTTCTGTAGGCGTTTGGGGCCGAAAGTTTTCACCAAATTCCATGTTAGCTAAATTCCCTCCCGACAGTGGTTACGTGCGCGTAGCTGTTGAAATGGGCTGGATTGGGCTTATCCTATTTTGTACACTGTTTTTTGTGGTGCTTAAAACGGGAATAAATTTTTACTTCAGTATCAAAAACCCTGAACTTAAAAACTACTGCCTGGCTATGTTGCTGATCTTGTTCGCGTTCAATATTGGTAACTTTCCGCAGCAGGCTATCGTTCAATACCCATCAAACATCCTGTTCTACCTGGCCATATCCATCCTTGTAGTATGCAAGCGCCTTGACAACCAGGAACAGGAACAATTAAAAAAAATAATAGTACAGGGGGGCAATACTAATTAATTAAGCAGATGTCATTTGTATCATCCATAAAATCAAATCCCAAATTAAAAAAATTAGTCCACTGGATGCTTATTCCGCCCGGACAGTCGAGGCCAAGACTTTGGGTTAGGCTGATACTTAACCGCTTTTTCCATCACCGGGGTAAAAACAGTGTAGTAAGGTTTAATGCACGGATGGACCTTTTTCCGTTCAACAAGTTTTCACTTGGCGCAAAAAGTATTGTGGAAGACTTTGCTGTGATCAATAACGGGGTTGGCGATGTATTTATCGGCGAAGGATCAGGGGTTGGCATCAGTACGGTAATAATTGGCCCGGTTAAAATAGGCAATTTTAGTATGACAGCGCAGCATGTTGTAATATCCGGCCTTAATCATGGCTACCAGGATGTAAGTATACCGCCACGCCATCAAAAAGTGACCACCCAACAAATTATTATTGATGATAACGTGTGGATAGGTGCTAACTGTGTGGTAACCGCCGGTGTAACTATAGGTAAACATTCGGTTATTGGGGCTGGCAGTGTAGTTACAAGGGATATCCCGCCTTATTCGGTAGCAGTTGGCAACCCCGCCAAAGTAATAAAACAATACAATTTTACAACACAATTGTGGGAGAAAGCGTAAAACATGATTCATGAGTTTATTTAAAAAATTAATAAACAAACACACGCTTTCACTGGCAACCAACGCCGTATTGCCGGTTTTGGGAATGGTGATACTATCACTGCTGGCCCGCCGCTTAAGTAAACCCGCCTTTGGCAACTATGTGTTTTTCCAGATTGTATTTACACTGGCCGATACCTTTCGCACGGGTTTTCTGCAAACATCAGTCATTAAATTTTATTCAGGTTCCACACCCGAAAGAATGAAAAATATATCAGCATCTGCCTGGTACCTGGGGTTTATGATCACTTGCGTATTTGCCATCGTAAATCTCCTGATTTATCTTATTTATACAAATCCGGACGCTGATATAGGTATAACGCTTAAATGGTTTAGCCTCATTTATTTCTGCACACTACCCTCGGCGGTGAGCCTTTGGACGCTCCAGGCCGAAGAGCGCTTTGATAAAATGTTTACGCTGCAATTAATGAACCAGGGAGGTTTCCTGGCGCTGGTGGTTGGCGTTGCCGTTGCAGGCAAATCAAATTTTGAAACAACTATATATTGCTACTTTACAGCTAACCTGTTAAGCAGCGTTATTTGCATTATTACAGGCTGGGCTAAAGTAAAAACGATAGTTCACAAAAACTGGGCTACAATAAAACAAATGGCTCATTTTGGTAAATACAGTGTAGGCACATCTATAAGTTCATACCTGCTCAGGAGCTCTGATACGTTTATCGTAAAGCCTATGTTCAGCCCCGACCTGCTGGCTGTTTACTACATTCCGCAACGACTTCTGGAAATTTTCGAAATCCCGCTAAGGGCTTTCATCTCTACTGCATTACCGGTAATGTCAGCAGCTGCTCAGCGGGGCGACCAAAAATACGTCACTTATATCATGAAAAAATACGCAGGCATGCTTACTATAGCGCTTACCCCAATAGCTGTAATCTGTTTCGTTGCTGCTGACGTTATTATTGGGCTCCTGTTCGGAGCTAAATACCAGCATTCTGATGCAGGCAATATTTTCAGGATTTTTATGTGTTATGTAATGCTGTTACCTATCGACAGGTTTTTCGGTATAACGCTTGATATCATCAACAAACCACATCTTAACATGATCAAAGTGTTCCTGATGCTAACAGTTAACGTAGTAGGCGATTTTACGGGGATTCTTATATTCCACAACTTGTATGCGGTAGCGGTTGCTTCTATCTTTACCTTTGCTACCGGTGCTATATTTGGTTACTGGGCATTAAAAAAACATCTTCAGTTTAAAATATCCGACATCTTTGTTTTAGGCTACATTGAACTAAAAGAGCTTATAGGTGTTGTGATGGACAAAATAAAAGGAAAACGACTAACTGAATAAGCAAGTTATATGGAGCTTAAAAACCGGCATATCGTAATATTTTCGCAAATGCAGTTTGATAGCCGCCTCGAATCAACAAACTATACTATGGCCAAACATTTGGCCATAGATAACTACGTGTATTATGTTGACAGGCCCTATACCTGGAAAGATTATATCCAGTTTAAAAATACGCCCGGGTATAAGGCACGCAAACCGCACTTCTTTTCTCCCCAAAATAGTTTTATCCAAACAGAGATACCTAATTTAAAGATCATTATTACGCCTCCGGTACCGTCGATCAATTCATTGCCCGAAGGAGCTGTCTATCGGCTGGCCGTGAAGGTGAACGAACGAATTGTAGCGGCGAGGCTCAATAAGATTATTAAAAGCCTTAAAATAAAGGACTACATCTTTATCAACTCCTATGCGTTTTACTATCCAACCATGCACCGGTTGTTGAAATTGAAACCATTATTAAAAGTTTATCATTGCGTTGATCCGCTTATTGAGGAATACCAAATTCGTCACGGCCTTATATCCGAAGATATATTGGTGAAAGATATGGATCTGGTGATCAGTACCAGTAAAGAGTTGCGCAATGCAAAAGCAAAACTTAACCCTAAGTCGTACTTCGTACCAAATGCAGCCGACATCGGCCATAGTCAAAAAGCGCTGGATCCGGCGTTGCCTGTAGCAGATATCCTTTTTGATATCCCTAAACCGATAATCGGCTATTTCGGCAATATTGAACGACGTATTGATTATAATTTACTAACACAGCTACTCGAACAAAATCCCGATAAAAACTTTGTATTTGTAGGGCCGGTTGGTAAAGATTATGAAAACAACCCTGCTTTTAATGCGCCTAATATTTTCAAAAAAGGAGCAGTACCTTATGAGCAGTTGCCTGCCGTGCTTAAAGGATTTGATGTTGCTATTATCCCCTTCAAAAAAGATGACGTAAGCAGTTCCATTTTTCCGCTTAAGTTATTTGAATACCTGGGCTCGGGCCGACCGGTAGTGATCACTGATTTTAACAAAGATTTAGAAGAGTTTACCGGCGACAGCGTATATATCTGCAAAAATGTTGATGAATTTTCTGCTGCCCTTAATTTATCGTTAAACGACACTCCTTTTTTACAACAAAAAAGATTAAAAATAGCCGCACAAAATACATGGGAACACCGTATAACAGAGATCAAAAGTTTGCTGGCAACAAATTTGAACAATAAACGGAAAAGTTAATTTTTAATAATACAACCTGCTGCCAATTAATACAAACAGGGTTTAGCAATAAAACACATGGAAATCATTAAATTCATAGCATCCCTAATCGCCATTTTGCTGTTTATATACCTTGGTGTATATAGCCTGTACCTGTTTGTATTTTCGGTACTCGGAAAATTAATCCCTATCAAACAGCCGGCCACAGCCACCGCGCTCAGTAAATTCATAGTTTATATCTGTGCTTATAAAGAAGATGAAATTATTCTAAACTCGGCGGCGGCGGCACTTACTATCGATTACCCTAAAGATATGTTCACGGTTTGTGTGATAGCCGACTCCATGAAACCTGAAACCATTGTTAAATTAAAGCAGATGCCTTTGCAGGTAGTAGAGGTGGTTTTTGAAACCAGCACCAAATCAAAAGCGCTAAACAAAGCCATTGAAAACACGGCGGTTGGATTTGATGCCGCTGTTGTTTTTGACATTGATAACATTGCCGCGCCCGATTATTTATACCAGATCAACAACTATTTACAAGCAGGTCACCGGGTGGTGCAGGGCCATAGGGTAGCAAAAAACTCAAACACACAGGTAGCAATACTTGATGCTGTAAGCGAAGAAGTTAACAATCATATTTTCAGAAAATCGCAGCAGTTATTTAATTTTTCGGCAGCCATTATAGGTTCGGGTATGGCCTTGGAGTACAACCTGTTTGTAAATGTAATGTCGCGTATTGATGCCGTGGGCGGGTTTGACAAGGAAATGGGCTTATTATTGACCCGTGATAAAATCCATGTTGCTTATGCAGAAAAAGCGTATATCTACGATGAAAAAGTGAGTAATCCCGCAGTGTTTGAAAAGCAGCGTAAGCGCTGGCTTTCGGCTCAGTTTAACCTGCTTAAAAAGTATGGAGCAACCGCGCCGGCCCAATTTTTCCGCGGCAATTTTGATTATGTGAATGAGATTTATCAGATGGCTATCCTTCCGCGCGTATTAATGCTTGGCCTGATGCCTTTTATGCTATTGATCTCTTTTTTTACTCCAGGCATAGGCCCGCACTGGCATTTGTGGCTTGGGGCAACAGTGGCTTGTTACCTTGGTATCGTAGTTGCCATACCAACAGCGTTTTATAATGGAAAACTTTTAGAAGCCATGCTTAAACTGCCACTTATATTTTTTACCATGTTTTTACTGCTGTTTAAGTTAAAAGGAGCAAACAAAAAGTTTATTCATACACCGCACGATAATGCTCCTGCAGAACCGGTAAACGAAGGGGCAACTGTGAAATAGCGAAAACGAGAGTAATAATAATTTTCGAATAATATAATTACGTTGCCGAAAATTGCTCCCCTGGTGGCTGTAGTTCGGCCACTTATATAAATTTTCCCTAACCCATTAAGAAACGCTTTCAGAAATCACGCAGCAATACCTAACGCTGTTTAAGTTCAATTATCGAAGTAAATGTATTTACGCCTGTATCAGGTTTATGTTTGTAGTTAAACGCATCGCTGGCACGTGCAATGATCATCAGGCCATAATGTTCATTTAACCCCATAATGGTTTCCTTGTTAATATACCGTACATCAAGGTCTTCGGTAAAAAACTCTAATTGGTTACTGTTTTTCACCCGTCCTTTTAATGTACCGAAGTCATCACCATAGATGGCAATTTCATTTGAGGTAAATTTGCTGTGCGTTAACGGCCATGTTAACAATGCCTGCCTGGTATTAATTTGCAGCGGCCTTCCCTTATCCTGTTTACTTATATATAATTTGTTATTTTTCAGATCGATCCCGATCCTGGTAACATCATCGCCCATGTGCTTGAGCGAATTAGTAAGCAGTTCAATCAGGATGGTTTTTATCCTGAAGCCGGTGTCGTCATCAACTATATCTTTTGCTATGTTTTGGATATAGTTAATGATCTGGACGGTTAAAGGATAAATACCTTCGGTTTCATTGTTAAAAACAAATTTTTTCAAGGTAGTAAATTCGTTTATGCCCCGGTTAAAGCCTCCTGTGTATTTGTATAGATCCTGAACACCTTATCAAGCCGTACCAATTGAAACAAGGACCTGATATCATTATTTAAGCCAACTACGGCAATGTCTCCCCCGTTGTTCATGGCCAGTTTAAGAGCCGATACCAATGCGCCTAAAAAAGAACTGTCAACATATATTACCTGTTCAAAGTTTACAATAACATACTTATTTCCTTTATTGATCAGGCTCATCAGTTCCGACTTAAATTGTTCGGCATTCGCCAAATTTGCCTCTTTAAGCTGTATATCCGCAATTAATGCATTATTAAGCAGATGTGTTTGTAATATCATTTAGCTGTTTTTTTTGAATAAATATTAAACTGCAATCGTCAATTTGTTCTCTCGCTTTTTCGTTCAAAAAGCCATCGTGTTTTAAGGTTGCAAACGAATTGGTTTTACCAAGATATTTTTCAATCTCATCAATAAAACTGTTCAGATCGGTTTTCTTTCCTGCCGGTGTCTCTTTATCTATCAATCCATCTGTTATCATGATCAACTGATCACCAGGCTGCATGGTAAATAAATGTTCATCAAAGCCGCCCTCTTTACTAATCCCCAGCAACAAGCCTGATGAGCTAATCCTGTTAAGTTTATTTTCCCCGGAGCTAAAATACAACAGCGGCAAGTCGCCCGCGCCGGTATAACTTAGCGTTTCATTCTCCGGATCGATCCTGACAAGTGAAAGTGTCGACAACACGTCGCTCACAACCGGGTCATGATAAATTACCGAGTTGATTTTTTGCATGATACTTTTGGTTGATACGTCCCCTTCCGAAACACATATCCTTACAGCGGCCCTTATATAGCTCAAATAGCCAAATGAAAAAAACCATGCGCCCCATTTTTTACCCATCACATCGCCCAGGATAATAAAGGTATACCTGTTATTTATAGTTAACACATCAATAAAATCTCCGCCCGGGTAATTCTCAAACGATTTATGCCAGAAATCAATTTCAAAGCCATTAATACGGGGTATTTCCTGTGGAATTGAATATAAATTTAAGGCCATTGCGGCGCTGCTCAGCTCCCTGATCGTGTGTTCGTGGCGTTCGCGGATGCTGTTCAAAAAATTATTGATCTTTGAGATAATGACCACAATGGGCGTATCCTTATCAATGTAGTCAATAGCATCAAGACTGATCCCCGCTATCATGTGGGCATGATCGGTAACCGATGTTAAAAACATAAAAGGGATATTTTTATACTCAGGTACAGTCATTAAATGCTGCCTGAATGCAAAACCATCCGTACCGGGCATTTGATAATCAGACAAAATCAAATCGGGGATCTCATTTTCAAGCGCCGTCATAGCTTCCTCTACATTACCTGCCTTGCGGCTAATAAAACCCTCTTTTTCCAAAGCCTGCCCTATAACCATCAAAATGAGCGGGCTATCATCAACCAGGAGTATTTTCGGACGTTTAGGCATATTAGTGAGTTCAGGCGTTAATTTTTCGAAGTAGGGCATTTATAAACAAATATACACCCGATAATACTATTAACACCGATATAACATCCATTAAAGTTATACCGTCGTCTTTTGAAAAATAAAAAATGGTAAACATTTCAAAATATGGCGGTGCAGGCATGATGATCATGGCTAAACCAAGTATGATCATGGTAACCGCAATTGCTACCAAAACTATATGTTTTATTCTTTCATGCAGCAGGTATTTCTTCGATTCCCGGCTATCAACCTGGTGTTGGGTAAGTAAAAATTCCAGGTTTGTTACCATATCAAGCCGGCTTTGCTCCTGATCTAACCCGCTAAAGGCATCAAATTTTTGCTGGTTCGAATTACTTTCAATAGCATTATTTATTTTTTGCTGTATGGCTTTAACAAGTTCTTTATCAACATTCCCCTTTTTCAGCAATTGTATAAGCTCATCTGCTTTTATGGTAAGCAGTGACTCATCATTATTTGGTTGGTTATTATTCAAAGGAATATAGTGATATAATTGGTTAACTTTTACTAATATTAGCCGTAAAAAGCAATATTGATAATAACCCCTTTTAGATGAAAAAAGTTTCTGTTGTTACTGTAAGTTTTAATCAGCCATCCGTTACCGAGGAAATGTTATTATCAATTAAAAATACAAGTACTTATAGTAATATAGAAATAATTGTTGTTGATAATGCAAGTAAGGTAGATCCGGTTCCCGGCTGGAGAATAAAATATCCCGAAATAATATTTATCCGCTCGGATGTTAACCTTGGTTTTGCCGGTGGAAATAACCTCGGGCTTACGGTAGCTACCGGCGATTATATTTTTATGGTGAACAATGATACCGAGTTTACCCCGGGTTTAGTTGAAAAACTGGTTGAGGTAATGGATAGTAACACCGCCGTAGGAATGCTGTCGCCCAAGATCAAGTATTTCAGTGATAAACAATTAATACAATATGCGGGCTACACGCCTATGAACTATTACACCTGCCGAAATAGCGTGATAGGCTTAAAGCAAAAGGACGAAGGTCAGTTTGATCATATAACTGCGCCTACGGCTTACTGCCACGGAGCAGCCATGATGATCAGGAAAGAAGCTATTGAAAAGGCGGGCTTGATGAGCGAAAACTTTTTTCTTTACTATGAAGAGGTTGACTGGTGCGAGCACATCATAAGAGCAGGTTTTAAAGCCTGGGTTTGTACCGATGCGCTCATTTACCACAAAGAGTCTGTATCAGTAGGCAAAAAAAGCAAACTCAAGGAATACTTCATGAACCGGAACAGGATCCTTTTTATCCGCCGGAATGCCCCGCCGCTTAAAAAAGTATTATTTTATTTTTATTTTCTGCTGATTGTGGTACCCCGTAACCTGGTTAACTACGTCAAAGAAAAACAATACAACTTTATTCCGATGCTTTTTAAAGCAGTATGGTGGAATTTTACCCACTCAAAAAACAGCAGCAATTTAGGATACCCCATTAACACCATAGCATGAAAATAATTTTAGCCATAAGCCTTTTTATTGTTTTTTACACTTTTGCCGGGTATGGGATTTTTCTGTACCTGATCATCAGGATCAAAAGGGCTTTTAAAGGCCGGAAAACTCTTCCTTCAGAAAACCAGGATGAACTTCCTACCTGTACTTTGGTGATAGCCGCTTACAACGAAGAATATTTTATTGAGCAAAAGATCAGCAACAGCCTCCTGCTTAATTATCCCGCAGGAAAACTAAAACTGCTTTTTGTGACCGACGGGTCATCGGATAAAACACCCGACATTGTTGCCAGGTACCCGCAGATACAATTGCTGCACCAGCCACAGCGCGCCGGCAAAATAGCCGCGGTGCATCGGGCCATGAACTATGTTAATACCGACGCTGTTGTATTTACCGATGCCAATACATTTTTAAATAAAGATGCATTGATCAAGATCTGCAGGCATTACAGCGATGCAACAGTTGGCGCCGTTGCGGGCGAAAAACGGGTACATATTGACGAGAACGCAGACGCCAGTGCGGCTGGTGAGGGGTTCTACTGGAAATATGAATCGGCCTTGAAAAAATGGGATTCGGAGCTGTATTCGGTTGTTGGCGCGGCAGGCGAACTGTTTAGTGTGCGCCGCTCGCTATATCAGCCTGTTGAAGCGGATACTGTGCTTGACGATTTTATGATCTCGATGCTGATAGCTGCAAAAGGCTACCGTATTATTTATGAACCTGAAGCATACGCTACCGAAACGGCGTCGGAAAATGTGTCGGAAGAGTTAAAACGAAAAGTGAGGATAGCTGCCGGTGGGATGCAATCTATTTTAAGGCTAAAAAAGTTATTCAATCCTTTACCCTACCCAATTTTATCGTTTCAGTATATCAGTCACCGGGTTTTGAGATGGACCATTACCCCTTTCCTGCTTATATTATCGTTTATTTTAAACGTTGTGCTGGCTCTTAAACCCGGAGAAACAGCTATGCAAGGACTGTTATTGGCGCAGGTATTGTTTTATCTGCTGGCCTTGCTTGGGCTGATAATGGAAAAGCGGCAGCTCCGTATAAAAATTCTTTTCATCCCCTATTATTTTTGTGTTATGAACTATGCAGTGTTGGCCGGCATTATCCGCTATTTTAGTACTAAGCAAAGCGCGGTTTGGGAAAAAGTACAACGGAAGCAGTAAAGTATTGATTATAAGTTTAAACAACTATCCTTGAATATTAAGCATCTTAGAAGTTGTTTAACACGTTGATTTGCGTATTAAGACGCGTCACATTGCATCTCCCGTGTGCAATTTAAAATGGATTGGGCCACTCTAAAAAGCGGCTTCCGTAATTCAAATTCTTGCTTACAATTTCAGTGAAGAAGAAATACGGTTTATGAAAGCTGCTCCTGAAGAAAAACTCTTACTTTGATTTAAACAAGCCATATTTAAGGATACAGTAAATAGCCCTAACCCCATCCTTCCATCCTATCTTTTTGCCTTCTTCATAAGTACGGCCATAATAGGAAATGCCTACCTCATAGATCCTGATCCGGTGCACCCTCGAGATCTTTTGGGTAACCTCAGGCTCAAAGCCAAAACGCTTTTCAGTGAGTTTTATGGATTGGATAACTTTGGTATTGAACAGTTTATAACATGTTTCCATATCGGTAAGGTTAAGATTGGAAAACATATTTGAAGCAAAGGTAAGCCACCTGTTGCCAATGGTATGCCAAAAAAACAATATGCGGTGAGGGTTACTTCCCATAAACCGTGAGCCATATACTACATCAGCAAAACCCGCTACAACGGGTTTTAACAGGTCGTTGTATTCAGCTGGGTCATACTCCAGGTCGGCATCCTGGATGATCAGGTAATCGCCTGTAGCTTTTGCTATACCTGTATGTAAAGCTGCTCCCTTACCTTTATTTACTTCATGCTTAAAGTACTGAATGTTAACTTCGGGGTTGGCAAGTTTATATTTATAAATGGCTGCTTCAGTATCATCCTTTGAGCAATCATTTACAATGATCACTTCTTTTTCAATATTGTTGATGAGGTTTACCTCCTTAATTTTATCCAAAATTAAATGTATGGTATTACCTTCGTTGTAAGCCGGAATAATAATTGATAATTTTTGTATCGTCATTTATTGTATTATTGCCTGGTAGATTTTTGCCACAATTATAGTTGTATAAACCTGAACTGGCTTAATATTTTTATATTTAGTAATGCAATTTGTGCTAAAACGAGCTAAAAGTTATTTAAAAAAGCCTAAAGTTATAGTCTCGCTTTTCTTTTTGTTTGTTTTAACCCTGATATTTTGGTTTTGTTTGCCCAATCCTTTATTTAATAGCCCAACCTCTTACGTAATTGACGACGATCAGGGCCAGTTACTCGGTGCTTCTATAGCAAATGATGGCCAATGGCGCTTTCCTTATAATCCCGCGGTACCCGAAAAATTCAAACAATGCATTATCACTTTTGAGGATAAACGCTTTGAGTACCATCCCGGCTTTGATGTCGTCGCTTTTAGCCGGGCTATCAAACAAAACCTGAACTCGAAAAAGGTAAGCAGCGGCGGCAGTACCCTTACCATGCAGGTGATCAGGCTGGCTACCAGGCATAAACGCAACATCTGGAATAAACTGAAAGAGATTTTCATGGCCTTGCGCCTTGAAGTAACCTACAGTAAAAGTGAGATCTTAGCTTTGTATTCCAGTAATGCCCCTTTCGGCACCAATGTTATTGGGCTGGATGCGGCCTCCTGGCGGTATTTTGGCCGCAGCCCGGATAAACTTTCCTGGGGCGAAATGGCAGCGATGGCCGTTTTGCCTAACTCGCCATCCCTGGTACATCCCGGCAGGAACAGGGCTATACTGCTTCGAAAAAGGAATTTATTATTGGATAAATTGCATAAGGCAGGTATCATTGATAGTACCACTGCTGCCCTTGCCCGGCTTGAGCCTGTGCCCGACAGACCGATGCCCCTCCCTCAACTTGCTCCGCACTTGCTGCAACGCTTTAAAGCCGATCATCAGGCTAAGCCCAACGGAGATACCCGCATTACAAGCAGCATCAAATCGTCGCTTCAGCAACAGGTAAACGATATCCTGGAGCAGCATCATAGTTTATTAAGGGCTAACGATATCAACAACATTGCCGCCATTGTACTTGATGTTGAAACAGGTGCAACACTTGCCTATGCCGGTAACATACCCCACCGTGAAGACCCGCAAATGGAGAGCGATGTTGATGTGATAGACGCCCCGCGAAGCCCCGGAAGTACCCTGAAGCCGCTGTTATACGCGGCGATGCTGCACGACGGGCTGATATTACCCAATAGCCTGATGCCCGATGTACCTACGATGATCGCGGGTTACCATCCCGAAAACTTTGATTTGGGTTATGACGGCGCCGTACCTGCATCGCGGGCCTTATCCCGTTCGTTGAATGTACCGGCAGTTAAAATGCTGCAGCAATACAAATACGAGCGCTTTTATGATTTTTTGCATAAAGCAGGCATCACTACTTTAACTAAACCTGCCGATCACTATGGACTGTCGTTAATATTGGGCGGGGGTGAAAACACGCTTTGGGAATTAAGCGGCGCTTATGCTGATATGGCGCGCGTGCTTAATCATTACAACAAAAACAGTGGCAAGTATACCCCTGCCGATTTTCATAATCCTGTTTATGAAAAGAAATTAAGCAACAAGCCGGAATTCCAAAAATTGGGATTGTTGGACGCGGCATCCATTTACTACACCTTTCAGGCTATGGAAGAGGTAATGCGGCCGGGCGAGGAAATGCTATGGCAGCAATTTAGCTCAAGCCAACGCGTGGCCTGGAAAACCGGCACAAGCTTTGGCTTTCGCGATGGATGGGCAATTGGGGTTACGCCTAAATATGTTGTTGGCGTTTGGGTTGGCAATACCGATGGCGAGGGCCGGCCAGGCTTAACGGGCATCAATACGGCTGCTCCTGCCCTGTTTGAAATTTTCAGGCTATTGCCCGTATCGCGCGATTGGTTTGAAATGCCAATGGGCGAAATGGTAAAAATAAATGTGTGCAAACAAAGCGGCTACCGGGCCGGGCAATACTGCCAGGATGCAGATGAGCAATATGTACCCAAAAGCGGCCTGAAAGCTCCTGTTTGTCCTTACCATCAATTAGTGCATTTATCTGCCGATGCCAAATGGCAGGTAAACGGTAATTGTGAGCCGCCGGATAACATCCTCAATAAAAGCTGGTTTGTGTTGCCGCCATCTATGGAATATTATTACAAAGCCAGGAACTATCAATATCATGTACTCCCGCCCCTTCGCCCGGATTGTACCCAGGCCGAAAATGGAAATACTATGGAGGTTATCTACCCTAAAAACGGCGCTAAAATATACGTGCCTCTTGAAGCAGACGGCACCCGCGGCCGGATGATCTGCAATGCAGCCCACCGTCAGCCAGGCATGAAGATCTTTTGGCACCTGGATGATCAGTACGTTGGCGAAACAAAAGATTTTCACCAGGTGGCCTTAAACCCGCCTCCGGGCAAACATATTCTTACCCTGGTTGATGGCAATGGCAATACTATCAGCATAGCGTTTGAAGTATTGAAGAAATAAAAAACACAACTTATTGATTTTAATTTTTCTGTAAACTAAATGTCCGCAGCAATCATCTACTAACTTTATCATTATATTGGCTCGATAATTTTTAACCGGATGCTTGAACAGTACGATCTGCATAATTTATTGGTAATTGATATCGAAACTGTGCCGCAGTACAGCAGCCACGAGCAACTGCCCGAAACTCTGCAGGTTTTATGGGAACTAAAAACCCGGCATCAACGCAAAGATGAACCTGCTGACATTCATTATGAGCGCGCCGGCATCTGGGCCGAGTTTGGTAAAATAGTTTGCATTTCGGCCGGGATCTTTACTGCCGGGAAAAACATTGGCTTGAGGGTAAAATCATTTGCGTCACATAATGAAAAAGAGTTGCTTACCAAGTTCTGCAATCTGTTGTTCAGTCAGCCGCCCAACCTTATTTTATGTGCTCATAATGGCAAGGAATTTGACTTCCCGTACCTCTGCCGCCGTTTACTGGTAAACGGCATACCAATTCCGCCGCAGCTGCAAATAGCGGGTAAAAAGCCCTGGGAGATTGTCCATTTAGATACCATGGAATTATGGAAGTTTGGCGATCACAAACACTACACTTCCTTAAACCTGCTTACCACAATTTTTAATATCCCAACCTCCAAAGACGACATAGATGGCAGCGATGTAGGCCGCGTATACTGGAATGAAAACCAGTTGGAGCGCATTTGCGCTTATTGCCAAAAAGATGTGATAGCTACAGCACAACTATTAAGACGTTACCGCGGCGAAGAACTGATAGCAGAAGAATTTATAACCATAGTAGGCTAATAATGCTTAAAGTCAGTGATCTGTCGGTTAGTTTTAAGAACGGTAAAAACCAGTTCACAGCCGTAAAGGGAATTTCTTTTACACTTAACAAAGGCGAAACCATTGGCATTGTTGGCGAATCCGGCTCGGGCAAATCTGTTACCTCCCTTGCCCTGATGCGTTTGCTTAATGAAGATCAGGCCGTAATAGATGGCTCGGTGCTTTTAAATGGCGTTTGCCTGTGCAAATTATCGGAAGATGAAATGCGGCATGTGCGCGGCAACCAGGTGGCCATGATTTTCCAGGAGCCCATGACCTCGCTTAACCCGGTACTTACCTGTGGTTTTCAGCTTACCGAGGCCATCAGGCTGCATTTGGGATTGAATAAAACCGAAGCCAGACAAAAAACCATCGGGTTGTTCAAGGAAGTCCAATTACCCCGGCCTGAGGCCATATTTGACAGCTATCCTCACCAAATATCCGGCGGACAAAAACAACGGGTAATGATAGCTATGGCTTTGGCTTGCAACCCGGAGATTTTGATTGCCGATGAGCCCACCACCGCGCTTGATGTCACTGTGCAAAAAACCATTATTGAGCTGCTGCACAAGTTGAAAGCCGAAAGGCACATGAGCCTGATCTTTATATCGCATGATTTGGGTGTGATCAAAGAAATTGCCGACCGGGTTTTGGTGATGTACAAAGGCGAAATTGCGGAGGAAGCCACGGTAAAAAATCTATTCGCAAATCCCCGGCACCCTTATACTAAGGGATTGCTGGCCTGCCGCCCTTCCCCACAGCAGCATTTGAAAAAACTTCCTGTTGTAGCCGATTTTCTGGATGGGGCCAGGCCCGCAGTAACTATAGAAAGCATCAGGGAATTATATCATTACCCGGAAACCGAAATCGCCGAAAGAAAGCGTAAACTATATGAACAACCGCCTTTGTTAAAGGCAGATAAATTAAACACCTGGTTTCCAACGGATACAGGGTTTTTCAAACGGAAAGATCATGTTGTAAAAGCAGTGAACAATGTAAGCTTTGATGTGTACCCAGGCGAAACCTTAGGCCTCGTCGGTGAATCAGGCTGTGGGAAAACTACTTTGGGGCGAAGTATTTTAAGGTTGATAGAACCAACATCGGGCAAGGTTTCTTTTGACGGCACAGATCTTCGCGGGCTTAAAAAGGATGAGTTGAGACAGATCAGAAAAGATATCCAGATCATTTTTCAGGATCCATACTCATCATTAAATCCTAAGCTTACCGTTGGGCAATCACTTATGGAGCCATTGCAGGTACATCAGTTTTACAGCAATGATACAACCCGCAAACGAAAGGTACTTGAATTGCTTGAACGGGTTAACCTGCAGCCCGCACACTTTGACCGTTATCCGCATGAGTTTTCGGGCGGACAAAGGCAGCGGATTGTTATTGCCCGGGCATTGGCACTTCAGCCTAAGTTTATCATTTGCGATGAATCGGTTTCGGCACTTGATGTATCGGTGCAGGCCCAGGTATTAAACCTCATCCGCGAACTGCAGGACGAACTTAAATTGACGTATATCTTTATTTCGCATGATTTGGCCGTGATTAAACATATCTCCGACCGGATGATGGTGATGAACAAAGGTGAGATAGTGGAAACCGGCTATCCTGATGACATTTATTATCGCCCAAAAGAAGAATACACCAAAAGGTTGATAGCTTCGATACCGGGGTGATCAGGCTGCATAAATATCCAATCTAAATGTTTAAATTTGTTAAAAGCACTTTTTTTATTTAACTATTAAAAAAATGATACGCACGAAAGTGACACCGGAACACCAGGATATTTCTATTCATATTCCACAGGACTATGTAGGGAAACAGATAGAAGTGCTTTTGTATGCTATAGATGAGTTACAGGAAGAAAAACAGGTAGAAGGCAAAAAGCCATCTGATTTTAGAGGCAAGCTAAAATTATCCGATGAACAATACATCGATTTCCAAAATCACGTAAAAAACATCAGGGACGAGTGGAAGAGGGACATTTAATTGACACAAATGCAATTATCGATTATCTCGAAAGCAAATTACCAGAAAAATCAAACCAGCTTTTAGATAATACAAATTTTCAGCTTTCCCTTATTTCGCGCATTGAACTGTTAGCCTGGCCCAAAGCTACTGATAGCCAATTAAAACTTTTAACCGATTTTATAAATATATCACACATATTTGATTTCAATGAGCCAGTGATTCTAAAATCAATTGAAATCAGAAAAAATTATCGTATAAAACTCCCCGATGCAATAATTGCAGCGACAGCGATAGTCAACAAGCTGACTTTAGTAACAAGAAACACCAATGATTTTTCAAAGATCTCAGATTTAAAGCTGCTTGATCCTTACCGCCCGTAGATAGTTTCAATACTTGTTTAAGCCATTGAACATCATCATTCCGGCACTTCAAAATTCTGTATCTTTGATGCAAATACTATTCTATGTCTAAACGCAAGAAAAACAACTCTTCTATACACCAGGTACTTGCCCAAATGGTACTTGATATATTTGAACAAAACGGCAATACGCCGCTCAATTATAAGCAGGTTTCTGCTAAACTAAACGTCCGCGATCCCGAATCGCGCGAAATCATTTATGAGATATTAAAAGACGAGGTTAAAAAATCGGTATTAAAAGAGATCTCTCCCGGTAAATTTCAGCTGCTTGAACTTAAAACGTTTATTGAAGGTGTGGTTGACCTTACCAACGATGGTTCGGCCTTTATAGTTACCGATGACGAGTTTGAAAGCGATATTTTCATCGCTCCGCGTAAGCTTCGCACCGCCCTTAACGGTGACCGTGTGAAAGTTTATGTATACGCCAAAAGTAAAGGCAAGCACAAAGAAGGCGAGGTTATCGAAATTCTGCAGCGCGCCAAAATGGAGTTTACGGGTATTGTTAAACTCTCAGAACGATACGCGTTTTTTATTCCCGATGATCGTAAGATGATGCATGACATTTTCATTCCCATTAGCGAGCTTAACGGGGCTAAAAATGGCATCAAAGCTGTAGCCGAAATCACCGACTGGCCAACCGAAGCAAAAAACCCTATCGGAAGGATCAAACATATCTTAGGAGCGCAGGGTGAAAACGATACGGAAATGAACGCCATCCTGGCCGAATACGGTTTTCCGCTATCATTTCCTGCCGAGGTTGAGCATGATGCTGAAGAAATTCCGGATGTGATCAAGCCCGAAGAAATTGCCAAACGCCGTGATTTCCGAAACATCACCACCTTTACCATCGACCCATTTGATGCCAAGGACTTTGACGACGCCTTATCCTACCGTGTACTGGAAAATGGAAATTACGAAGTCGGTGTTCACATTGCCGACGTATCGCACTATATCATCCCTGATTCAGCCTTGGATAAAGAGGCATTGGACAGGGCTACATCAGTTTACCTTGTTGACAGGGTGATCCCAATGCTGCCCAAAAGACTATCAAACGGTCTTTGTTCTCTTCGTCCTAAAGAAGAAAAACTTTGCTTTTCGGCAGTGTTTGAGATGGATGAGAACGCCAATATCATTACCGAATGGTATGGCAAAACCATCATTTACTCCGACAGGCGTTTTACTTACGAAGAGGTGCAGGAAGTGATAGAAACCGGCGAAGGCGATTTTAAGGAAGAAATATTCAAGCTCAACGCGCTGGCTTATAAGCTTCGCGACCGTAAATTTAAAAACGGCGCTATCAGTTTTGAAACTACCGAGGTTAAATTCAAACTGGATGAAAACGGCAAACCAACAGGCGTTTATGTAAAAGAGCGCAAAGACGCCCATAAACTGATCGAAGATTTTATGCTGCTGGCCAACCGCAAGGTAGCCGAGCGTGTAAGCAAAATGGGCAAAGGCAAGCACAAATACACTTTTGTTTATCGCGTACATGATTCGCCCAAGCCCGATGCACTGGCCAATTTTGCCCAGTTTGCAGCAAGGTTTGGTTATAAAATCAACACCAAATCTGACAAGGAGACAGCCCGATCGCTTAATTACCTGATGGAAGACGTAGAGGGCAAAAAAGAACAGAACGTGCTGACACACCTCGCTATCCGGTCCATGGCCAAAGCTATTTATACTACCAAAAGCAGCAGTCATTACGGTTTGGCTTTTGATCATTATACGCACTTTACTTCGCCAATTCGCCGTTACCCGGATGTGATGGTACATAGGCTCCTGTTCCATTACTTAAACGGCGGTCAATCTGCCAATGCCGAGTTTTATGAAAAATTATGCTCACACAGCTCATTAATGGAGAAAAAAGCGGCGGATGCCGAGCGTTCTTCAGTAAAATATAAACAGGCTGAGTATCTTCGCGACCAGGTTGGCAACACCTTTATGGGTATCATATCGGGCGTTACCGAATGGGGCATGTATGTGGAGATCATCGAAAATAAATGCGAGGGTATGATCCGCCTGCGTGATATTTCGGACGATTTTTATACTTTGGATGAGAAAAACTATGCCATCATCGGTCAGCGTAAAAAGAAAATTTACCAACTGGGCGATGAAGTAAAGATCAAAGTAAAACAGGTTGATCTGACCAAGAAACAGATAGATTTTATATTGGTACAGGATTAGTGATTGGTGAATGGTTGATTAAGTGAGTAGTTGATTAGGTTAAAACCTTAGCACAACTCGCCTGATCAATTCAATAAACCACTTGCTTTTAAATTGGCTGATAAGGTTGGCTGAGGGTATTGTCGATTTACAAAATACGATAAGCACTCACCTAATCAACCCAATCAACCACTCACTAAACAAATGAAACAACTTACAGAGTTACAGTTACTAATAAACGATGCAGTAGGCAAACTAAGCTACCCCGCTTACCCCGCCGATCTGTATGAGCCGATAAGCTATATTTTATCTATCGGCGGCAAACGTATGCGCCCTGCCCTGCTCCTGTTGGCCTGCGACCTTTTTGGCGGCGATGTTGACAAAGCTATTGAACCCGCGCTGGCTATAGAAGTATTCCATAATTTCACGCTGATGCATGATGATATTATGGATAAAGCTCCGCTCCGCCGTGGCAAAGCGACCGTACATGAAAAATGGAACGCCAATGTCGCTATCCTTTCGGGTGATGCCATGATGGTAGAAGCCAACCGCATGATGATGAAGGTTGATGACAGCATCTTGCGTAATGTACTTGACGTTTTTAACGATACCGCAACCGGTGTATGCGAAGGCCAGCAAATTGATATGAGCTTTGAACAGCGTAACGACGTAAGCATTGAAGAATATATCAACATGATCCGCCTTAAAACAGCTGTGTTACTTGGAGGCACATTAAAGATCGGTTCTATCATTGGCGGTGCCGCTTTAACCGACGCTGATTTGATTGATTCCTTCGGGGTTAACCTTGGTATTGCCTTCCAGTTACAGGATGATATTCTGGATGTATACGGCGATCCTGAAAAGTTTGGTAAACAGGTTGGCGGTGATATCATCTCCAATAAAAAAACATTTTTGCTAATTAGGGCCCTTGAACTGGCAAAAAGCGGCCAGGCACAAACGCTAAACCTATGGCTAAGTGCAGCTGAATTTGACACGGCAGAAAAGGTTAAGGCTATAACCGACATTTACAACGAACTTGATATCAGGCAGCATGCCGAAAAAGCCATGCAAACCTATGCCGATAAAGCTTTTGCAGCCCTTGATGCTATTAATTTGCCCGAAGATCATAAACAATACCTGCGAGATTTTGCTGATGGCTTGCTGGTGAGGGAGAATTGATTTATATTACAATATTCAATAGTAATCATTAGTTAGTTCGAATAATTAAATGAAAAGGTTCTCATTTGTTTTAATAATATTGTTAGCATCAGCTTCCCTGTATGCTCAAACCCTCACCTCAGGCGGAAAACTAAAGCCCGAGCAAGCCATTATGGATGTGCGGCATTACACCATTTCGCTTGCTGTTGATCCGGCACAAAAAACCATTGATGGCTTTACTACCATTGATGTGATCATGGCTAAGCCCACCAAAGTTTTATTGTTTGACCTGTTAGATTCTTTAACCATCAGCAAGATTTTGGTAAATGGCAAACAGGAACCTTTTGAATATAAAAACAATCTCATTACTATTAATACTGCTAAAGAATTGCCCGCAGGAAAAGCAAGCGTAAAAGTAATTTATGGTGGTAAACCGCATGTTGCCCGTCGCCCGCCATGGGATGATGGTTTTATCTGGACCCGAGACTCAACCGGGCACCAGTGGATGGCTATCACTGCCGAAGGCACTGGCGGCAAACTGTATTTCCCATGTAAAGATCATCCTTCCGACGAACCCAATGAGGGCGTGGACATGTTTATCACTGTCCCTAAAGGCCTTGTGGTTGCAGGTCCGGGGTTGTTAAAAGGCGTAAGCAAGCAAAACGAAACAGCAACTTTCCATTGGCAAACCAAATACACCATCAACAATTACAGCATCTTGTTTAACGCCGGTGATTATACTGTGGTAACACGTCAGTACACAACTGTTAACGGACATCAGGTACCTATCCAGTTTTACGTATTAAAGGAACACGCCGCCAAAGCAGAGCATCACCTGGATATTTTTGTAAAAACCATTAAAGAACAGGAGAAATACTTTGGCGAGTATCCCTGGGTAAAAGAAAAGATAGGCATAGTTGAAACCCCTCACCTGGGTATGGAACACCAAACCATGAATGCTTACGGCGCAAAATTTAAATACACCAAAGTGGGTGGCGAAGATTATGACGGCCTCATGCACCATGAGTTTGGACACGAATGGTGGGGCAATAAAGTAACCGCCAAAGACTGGGCCGATTACTGGATCCACGAAGGTATCTGTACTTACGGCGATGCGCTGTATGTAAGGGAATTTGAAGGCGAGAAAGCTTATATCAAGTTCTTCCAAAATTCTGCATTATCATTCGGCAATAAAATTCCGATTGTTATCGGGAAAGATGTTGATGAAGAATCAGCTTATAATGGTGATATTTATGGAAAAGGCGCTTTCTTTATGCATACGCTTAGGTATATTATGGGCGATAGTACCTTCTTCCCCACCCTTAAAGGTTTTGTTACTGATCCGCGTTATACCTACAGTAATTTGGCCGGTACAGATGATGTAATGCAGTATTTTAGCAAGGCTGCAGGTAAGGATCTGAAACCGCTGTTTGATTTGTACATCTATTCCATCAATAAACTGGAAGTACATGTTAAGGCCCAACGTGGCGATAAATACCAGGTTCAGTTGCTCAATATCGATATGCCATTGCCAATTGATATCACTGCAGATGGCATTACTAAACGCTATACGCTTGATAAAAAAGGCATTACCATAACCAGCAAAACAATGCCGGTTATTGATTCTGATACTTACTATTTAAAGAAACTGATCATCGAATAAACACATGAGATATCTGCTTGTATTTGGTTTGATTATATTACCTGTTGCGTTGTTTGCACAAGGCAAAGCTAAAAGGGAGCATGTTAAACCAGATACAACAGTTTATAAAACAGTAGATGTACAGCCAGAATTTCCCGGGGGCACAGAAAAGTGGACAAATTATCTTTTTAAAGTACCGATACCAAAAGACTACGACAAAGAGAATACACAGGCCAGTTTTCTTATACAAATGATTATTGAAACCGACGGAAGTGTAACGCATGCCAATGTCAGGAGGAAAATAAACGAAGCAATGTGCAAAGCATTCATTGCTCATGTAAACAAATCACCAAAATGGAAACCGGGGCGTATTAATGGCAAACCGGTAAGGGTTTTGTATAGTTCTCCTATTAGTTGTTTTATGCTGCAATCTGACGAATAATCACAAACAAAAAAATCCCGATCAAAAACTGACCGGGATTTTTTATATCCTAATATTTTTTAACTGATTACTCAGTTACAGTTTCTTCAGCAGCATCAGCAGCTTCTTCTTTTTTAGCTTTTGGTGCAGCAGCTTTCTTTGCTTTTGGAGCTTCTTCAGCAGCAGGAGCTTCAACAGCTTTAGCTTCTTTTTTAGCTTTTGGTGCAGGTGCAGCTACTTCTTCAACTTCAGCAGCCTCAAATGGAACTACTGATACGTATGAACGGTTATCTGCTTTCTTTTTGAAAACTACGATACCTTCAGCCAGTGCAAATAAAGTATGATCTTTACCAAGACCAACGTTTAAGCCTGGATTGTGTTTGGTACCACGCTGACGAACGATGATATTACCTGCAACTGCTGGCTGACCACCGAAAATTTTGATACCTAAACGCTTGCTATGCGACTCACGACCGTTTCTTGAACTACCGGCCCCTTTCTTATGTGCCATTTTTTATATCTTTTATGGAATTGCAGAACAACTCCGGTTCAACCTTTAATTATAATGTAATACCGGTGATCTCAATCTTGGTAAATTGCTGACGGTGACCGTTTTTCTTTTTGTAACCTTTTCTTCTTTTCTTTTTGAAGATAATTACTTTATCACCTTTTAAATGTGACACGATCTTAGCCGATACTTTAGCACCTTTCAAATCAGAACCCAATTTGAATTTACCTTCGTTTTCTGCTAACAATACACTGTCAAATTCAATACTAGCGCCTTCATCGCCTTGTAACCTGTGTACAAAGATCTGCTGGTCTTTTGCAACTTTAAATTGCTGTCCTGCTATACTTACTATTGCGTACATGTTTGTTAAATATTGTTTTAAATTTCGAGGTGCAAATATATGGATTGATTATTTAATAAACAACACACCTTTATTTTATTTTTTGCCGCGATTCTCAACGTCGGTAAGTTTTTTCTGGATCTCTCCTATCAACCGTTGGTTGGCATCGATCAGCTTGGCATTACCAAAATAATCACTGTCGAAGATTACACGCTTTGTTTTCTCTTTATACTTAAACTCAATGATATACCGAACCGCCTTGTTCGCAGCGGCAGACGTTGTATCTCCGATTTCTTTCGACGGAAAATCCCAAAAACCCAGGTCGGCAGCTTTACGGTGCAGGTATAACAGATCGTCTTTGGTTAAACGCAAATGCTCTTTAACCAACGAATCGCGCCTGTCAAGGTATTGGAACATGCCTGTACGTGAATCGTATTTATTTACAAGGCTATCCTTATGACCGTATTGGAAACTGATCGATTCAAAATCAACGAAACGATATGGCGCATTCTTAATCATCATTCCATAATAATACACGCAGTACAGTATAAACGGCACCACTACGGTCATGATTAGAAATACTTTTTTTAAACGGGGAGACATATATAATTAATTAGTGAATTATTGAATTAGCGAGTTAGTGAATTGAATCACCGTTAAATTTCATGACACAGTTTTTCTTGATGCTGAAGTGATTTTTAATATCTGAATTGCTTCATCCAATAAGACTGCCAAGTCCGACTGTTTTACAACTTCGGCCTCCATTAATACTTCCATCCAAAATGCTGATTCATCCGCTTCCTCTACAACAATTGAAAGTTTTGAATGAAATTCGGCCCGGGACCGAGCCCTGCAAGCGGCGCGGTAGTTGGCCCCTACCGATAATGAAGATCTTAATAATTGCCTTCCGATAATTTTCGCTTCCTCTGTTTTAGGCAGCGTTTTGAAAAACTTAATATTATCTACTACGAATTTCTTTGTGCGATTTCTAAATTGTTCAGCAAAATCTGTTTTATTTGTATCTTTCATATACCTGATTAATTATTGACAAGGTGATTAAAATGTGATAGGGGAAATTAATAAATCACTAACTCATTAAATCACTAATTCACTAATTAATTCCTTCTCCTTCCCACTTACTCACAACGGCTGTCGCCATGGCATTGCCAAGCACGTTAGTAGCCGAACGCCCCATATCAAGCAGCGGGTCAATACCTATCAGCAAAAACAAACCTGCTTCCGGGATATTGAACATGGCCAAAGTACCCGCTATAACTACCAGCGAAGCCCTTGGCACACCCGCCACGCCTTTACTGGTAAGCATCAGCACTAATAACATAGACAGCTGGTGCCCGAATGAAAGATGAATATCATATGATTGCGCCAGGAATAACGACGCAAAAGTCATATACATCATAGAACCATCCAAATTAAATGAATAGCCTAAGGGCAATACAAAGCTTACTATTTTATTACTGCAACCAAATTTCTCCAGTTCTTCCAATACCTTTGGATACGCCGCTTCACTTGTGGAGGTACTAAATGCTATCAGCATAGCATCTTTAATACTGTTAAGCAGCCTGAACACCGGCTTTCTTAATACAATGTATCCCGCCAATATAATTACCGACCATAGCACGATCAGCGAAAAATAAAACTCACTAATAAAAATACCATATGTTGAAAGTACGCCTATTCCCTGTTTGGCCACTACAGCGGTAATAGCTCCAAATACAGCTAAAGGAGCCATTTTCATCACATAGCCTGTAATTTTCATAATTACATGAGCAAAAGCGTCCATTGCTTTGATCACTATTTTGCCTTGCTCGCCTATAGCAGCTGTAGCTACGCCAAAAAATAAAGAGAACACTACAATTTGCAAGATCTCATTATTGGCCATCGCCTCAATAAAACTCTTAGGAAAAACGTGCCCGACGAACTCCGTTAATGACAGGGCCGATTTTTTGATACCTGTGCTTAAATGACTATCGGGCAGTGGCAAATGCATGGTTTTGCCCGGCTCAAACAGGTTAACCAATAACATGCCTAATAATAAGGATACCAGCGTTGCGCTGATAAACCAAAGCATAGTTTTGCCGCCAATCCTGCCAACGGCTTTAATATCCCCTACTTTGGCTACGCCTACTACCAATGTGGTAAACACCAATGGGGCCACAATCATTTTAATAAGGTTAAGGAAAATCTTGCTCAGGATATTGTAAAGTTCAAGTTTATCTTCCCGGGCATCCGTAGCCTGGTTTTGCAGTTTTACCTGGGCAATTCTTTGTAATTTAAGATCTTTGTAGGCTGCAACCGTAGTATCGGGTAGTGCTTCAATATTTTTATCGATAGCTTTAATAGCAGCACCGGCAGTACTAAGCTGTTTATTGAAATCGGCAAAAACGTAGGTGTTATAAATATAACCGGCTACCACACCCAATACCAGTGCGATAAAAATGAAGAGCGTCAGTCTGCTTTTTTTCATTTAATTTAATAAGCCTGCAAAACTACAAAATTTACGCGCTGTTTAAACAGGTGTGGGAATATTCTATTTTACATTGAATTGAATGAGGAAATTAATTTCTACACCTATTTTCCCGTACTAAAACGAATTACACGAATTTAAATACGCCTTCATTTGTTTAATTCGATCTAATTGTGTCCGGCCTAAAGGCAATTCGCAAAAAATAATTAAACAATTAGTATTTTGCCCGCTTATTACATCATGACCACCACAGCCTACGGATTACAGCACATAAAAAAAGAAATTCAGCACCTGCCTAATGAGCAGTTGGCCGAGTTAATGCTGCGCCTGGCACGGTACAAAAAGGAAAACAAAGAGTTACTTGCCTACTTGCTTTTTGAAGCCCATGATGAAGCGGCCTTTATTGAAAAAGTAAAAGCTGAAGCGGGGTTCATGTTCAGCCAGCTATCATCATTAAGTTACAACGCGGCCAAGGGCATGCGCAAGATATTGAGGTTGCTGAGCAAGTACACTAAGTTTATGGCATCAAAAGGTGCTGAAATTGAATTACTGATCAATTTTTGTGAAAACTACCTCGACTATGCCGACAGGCGTACCTCATACAAGCCTTTAAGGCTGATATTAATTAGACAGGTTGAAAAGATCCGCGGGTTAATTAATAAGCTCCACGAAGACTTACAGTTTGATTACCAGGACAGTTACAATAAATTAATAAGCGATGCCGAAAGCAAGCTTGGCTGGTTTAAAAAGAATGATCACTTGTTGTAACATATAAAGTTTAACATCGTCTAAATATAAAATTAACTGAAGTGGCCAACAAAGAAGCAGCGTTCAAGCAGATATATGAAGCTAATTCTAAAAAGATATTCCATCTGTGTTATGGTTATACCGGCGATGACGATGCCGCCAACGACCTGTTACAGGAAACCTTTTTAAAGGTTTGGCAAAATTTAGAGAAATTCCGTAACCAGGCCATGATATCAACCTGGATTTACCGCATTGCTGTAAATACCTGCTTAACCTATTTGCGCTCGGAAAAACGCCAGGCCAAAGACGAACTAACCCCACAATTAGCGGAAACAAAACGAGAAGAACTATCGGATAAAAACGAGCAGGTAGCTTTGCTCTATAAGTGTATTTCAAAACTGGAAGAATCAGAAAGGATTATTATAACCATGGTACTTGATGAGGTGCCGTACCCCGAAATTGCTGAAATTTCGGGTATATCAGAGGGAAACCTGAGGGTGAAAATTTATCGTATAAAACAAAAATTAACGGAGTTATATAACCAGTATGAAAGACTTTGATCATTTGATGTCGGTTTGGCAGGGACAGCCAAAACCAGATCAGCTTTCGGTGGATGAGGTGCTGAAGCAGGTAAAGAAGGGAATAAGGAGTATAACCCAAAAGTTATACTGGAGTATTGTGGCCATGGTTGTAACTGTTGCATTCGCTTTTGTCGTCACTTTTTTCCTGGCATTTAAGTCCGCAGTTACTACCGCCGGGATACTTATTGTACTGGTAACCATGTTGATGTACCTTTCGTTGATGGTACGTCATTACCACATTTTGAGTAAGCGTGACGCAACCCTCAACCCTGCCGAATATCTTGACAGCCTCAAGGCCTATCAAAAAAACCGCAGCAAGGTTATAGGCTGGTTTTATTATACCTATATACTATTACTCAGTGCAGGTTTAGCCATGTATTTTATAGAAGTACTTGAACATTCTTCCCTTACTTTTAAAATAGTTACTTACACATCAATTGGTATCTGGTTTTTGTTCACCACGTTTTACCTTAAACCCAGGATGTTTAAAAACGAGGAAGAAAAGTTAAACCTCATGATTGACAGATTGGTAAGGTTGAAAGAGCAATTTGACTGAAGAAATATTATTAAGCGCAAAGCTAAAAGCATAAGGCTAAAAGCTTCATGCACCTATTGATTCGTCTTATGCTTTTAGCTTTATTGGTTTAATAAAGGCAACTGATAATTAACCCCAACCCTTAACGCTTTTAAGCCGGTAACACCCTGTAATTCTTCCAGTTCAAGATATTCAAGGTCATCAAGCAAATAGCCCTGCACTTGCAGGTACCTGATGTATTCGTCATATTCAGCGGCTTCAGTTGGGTTAAAATATACCATGGCTATTTTGCCGGGCTGGGTAAGGCGTTCAAAAGTTCCTGCTATTAAAACTTTATCAATCCGTTTTTTGATCACCTCGTACCGGATATTGTAAGCTCCTTCAACATCAAAACGCCTTTCATCATTCCTGAAGCTGATGTCTATAGCGTTTGAGTGAATAAATATCAGGTGCGTGGTTTGTAAAGGGCGCGAAAGCTGATCGCTGAGATCCTGTGTCATCCGGGCTATCTCGGCCATCGACCGTAGCTGCCACAAACGGATATTTTTAAGATACAGCATATCGAAAACACGTTGCGGCGCTATTGATTGCCCTATGTAAATATCATATTCCACCCCATCGGTACGGAATTTTTCAAAATAACAGGGAAAGGATTCCTGCACTTCAGTCTGAGCCTGATCCAGGTATTGGTTGATAGAAGTATTGATTAGTTGCATGGAGGTTTCCAGGTTGCGCCTGTTTTCAAACGAAGCGCCGGTTTCCTCATTCATGGCATTAAAATACCTGTCAATAGTTTCCCTTTCGGCAGGGTAATTATTTCTGAAATGCTCCAGGAAAGGGTTAATCTCATTATGAAGAAAAGTATCCAGCATCAATTCATCATTGGTAGTAATATAACCGCTGATGCGTTCGAGCCACTCTTCGCATTTAGATACCAGCTTGCCGGTAAGGCTTAAATGAATATTTTCATTTAAAACCTGGAGCGTTTCAATAAGTATGGTGAGCAGATTTTTCAAATCCTCCTGCAGGGCGCTGTTACGCTCAACCGTGGAGTTACGGATATCAACCGCACCAAATAAAGGGTAAACATGGCTGAATGATACTGTTTCAATTTCGGGGCTCTTTTTCCTCTTTCTTTTTTCCTTAAGATAATTCCAGGCCACTTCATTAAACTTCCATTGAACCGACGGTTGCAACGACGTAAATTTATTTTTGATAACACTTGAAATGCGGGCCTCAAACTGATCGATGCTGTTTTGCAGCAATTGGGCAATCAGCGGGATAGTAGCCTGTAATTTCGAGAGCAGTTTTTCGTAAAAAACAATCTCTTTATATGAAAACACTTCCATGATGCCTACATTTTTCTTATTGTAGTACACCGGGAA
The DNA here is from genome assembly GCA_966212355.1 of uncultured Mucilaginibacter sp. Lineage (GTDB taxonomy): Bacteria > Bacteroidota > Bacteroidia > Sphingobacteriales > Sphingobacteriaceae > Mucilaginibacter. The sequence continues at coordinate 288,828 of CBIHRB010000002.1, read as the reverse complement.
AATTCCGTAAGATTTAATACCAGCCTGTTTTAAAACCTGCAAAAAGGGGAATTTACCTATCTTTTCGTCGGTAATAGAATTGAAAAAGATAGGCCTCGGGTTTTGGTTGTAATCATCAATGATGGCGTCAAATGTTTCCTCGGCAAGATTAAAATCTTTAGCGGCCTTAAGCAGGATACTTCTGGAGCATTCGTCGTTATCAAAAATAGGCTCATTATTGATAGTTAAAAAAGGCATCAACCCAAACTCAATGCCCGGGCTTTCGGCAAGGGTTTTAAGTGAGCTGATGATGTGCGCGTATTGCTCCTCCTCATTGGCCGAATGATTAACCAGTTCGGTGCGGATGTTTTCGAGCGCATGGGTTAGCGTTACATCTGTTAACGTAATTATTGTGAACCCCTTGAATTTAAAAATGTTAAGCGGTATTACCTTTTCAATTAACTCAAGGCTGGTATGCGAATGTAAATAGGGTTCAATAGTATCAAAGCTAAGTTCAGGCAGTACGCCATTCAATTCAATTTCCACGAAACGGGCATCAGTCTGGATATTAAAATACCGTGAAAGACCAGTTTCAGGATCTTCGTATGAAAACAGCAATTCGTTCTTAATTGCCGACGAAAAGCCATACATCCGTTCAAGGATCAGGTTATAAATGAACCGCTTTTGCCTGTCACTGAACATTTCGTTCTTGGATACATTCAACGCATATAAATTAGAATGATGACTTGAATGGAAATCATAAAAAGCCTCAGTACTGAAAAAGATCTTATCAGGTACCGGTGTGCTTAGCGCCCAGTGAAATTCTTTTTCGTTAGCTATTGGCGGTGTCAGTATGGAGTAAATCAGTTCCAGCATTTCCCGGTATTTTTCGGCATCTGTTGGCCGCATATCCAGGTCAATACATATATCATGCTCAAAACGCTCCAAAACGTAGCGGTAAAACTCGCTTTTGAGCGTTTTTTCAGTAGCAATCCGTTCTTTTAAATGTGCCACGAACGGGTTAAATGTCAGGCATGTTTCAACCTGACAAATAGTGCATTCGTTTTTGCTTATATTGAGTACTTCTGTGTGCATTTTAATTACAGTTTTACCCTCATTAAAATCTGAAACTTGTTGAAAGATAAGGGTACCATCCTTCTTCAGAGTAACCGGCAATTATCTTAATAACCGCCAGTCGTGCAGGTGCCACGTAAAAACCCGCGCCGGTGCCGTTATGCCATTTATCTGAGCTTTGCCCGTTTTCCCAAACACGGCCTATATCGTAAAATCCTATAACGCCTATTTGGCCGGGAACTATATAACTGGCAAAATCAGTCAATTTTATCCTCAGCTCCAGGTTATTATAAAAACTATGCTGGCCGGCAAACCTGTATAACCTGTAGCCTAATAAGTTATCCTGCCCGCCTAAAAACAACGACTGGTAAAAAGCGGTTTTTCCGATGGTAATGCCACCGCCCACCCTATTGGCCAAAACAATAGTGCTTTTGGCATTCAGGCTCTTGTACAAAGCAACTTGGGGTATAAGCTGGGCAAAACTTGTGGAGTTATTATTTAAACCATTAAACTCCTGAAGTTTGATATTAATAAAACTTCCCCAGGCCGGAAGTACTTTGTCGTTGCGTTTATCGCTGGTAAAGTTAACAACTATACCGGCATGCATTTTTGTTTTGTCAAAGGTATAACTGTCGGGTGCATTTGTGAGTAACGGATATGTAATAAATCGGCCGGTATTGTCATCAACATCTAATTTATAGTACTGAAACGCAGGGCCTACCGTAACGGAAGTACCCGATTCATTACGCCACCTGAAGGCGGGGCTGAAAGTAAAATTATCAAAGCGGGTACGGTAGTATTTACGATAATCGCCCACTTTAATAAATGGCGTTTCGTTCCCCCGTCCAAAAAAGTTGATATTGTCCGGAAAGTCAAGCTGAGCATCCATCAAAAAGTCGGCTTTATCAAAAGCGTGGATCCACTCGCCGTTATACCTGATCTTGAAAGCTTTTGTACTGAATGAGTGACTGGCAAATACCGTTTGGACATCGTTATAAGGCAACTTTTGAAAGCCTTCCTGGTGAGTGTATTTAAAACCTGCACCAAGCAGTACGCCCTCATCCGGATTGTAGGAGATATTGGCAAGTGGCGCTATCACATTCATCAGGTTAACCCTTAAATATGATGTGTTGGCACTATCCTTACTAATGTGTTTATTAACCTTTGATTCATCGCCGGTTATGCTCAGCTTTTTGCCCCGGTCATAAAGCTGTACTGTATTAAGCGATTTTACAATATTGTAAGTTTTGGTGCCTGTGCTATCAATAAACCTCAGTTTTATTGGGGATGTGGCATTATCAAGCACTACCTTATCATCACCGCCGCTTACATAAATGCGGAGCTCTTTGGTAATATCGGGATGGTAATTCTGGTTCATGAGCGTATCCTTAATCTCACCCTCTTTAATGATCTTATTGATGATCACGTTGAGGCTGCCATTAGGCTCATCTTTCACCGTTACCAGCTCATTTTTATTTGAGGTATGGATATCAACTATTTTATTGATGAATTTATAGTAATACTCCATTTCGGCCGGGATATTGGCCCGACGCTCCTTCAGTTGTTTCAGCAATACATCATGTCTTAATTTATACGATGATTCGGGCAAACGCCTTAAACCGGCTTCCAGTACCTCATCAGTTTCGGCTGCAACGAAATCATTCACAATTTTTGTCCATTGTTCATGGCTGTATTGTACAGATGGCCATCGTTGCATGAACATGGTTTTCCATAAGGAATATTTTACGTTGTAGATCTCGCAGCTAAAGCCCTGCAGGTTCGGCGCAATCCATGGCTGCGCTGCTATGGTTGGCAATACACCCTGGTTGGTGTAAAACACCTGATCGCGGTCGCGGGGAACGGCGGTATACAATTTACCTTTCCCTTTATCCTCATCACGCCAGCGCCACTGATCGCCGTGCCTGTCCCAGTCGCCAATAAGCAAATCGAGCAGGCGGGCACGTAAAAATTCGTCGCCATCTACCGTATTATCATTATCCTCCAGCATTTTGCCTATCATCTTAACGGTATTGTCTGATTTGCCACCAGGTTCGCGCTCTTCAAGCAAACAAACTTTATTGGCAAAAATATTAGCATACTGCCCCAAAACCGGATCAGCCGATACCACACCAATTATCGGGTTGGCATGCGGCACACGTGCGGCATCAGCCAGCGGCGGTACTATCAGTGCCGAAAACGGGTGCTGGGCACTCATGGCATCGTTAACCCAGTCTTTGGCAAACGTTTCCTGGAATTCGTCGGGCAGGATTTTTTCAGGCTGTTTTTCCACGCTGCGGAGCACCCACTCCTTGCCATCCTTATCAATTAAACGAAGTGAGTGCGTTTGAAACCCACCGCCAATGCTTTCGGTCTTTAAACCGCCATGAATTTCCGACAGCCTGATCACAGGTAGTTTGGTTTCGGCAGCCCATTCCTTACGGTAGTTTTCACCAAACCAGCGGCGGTGAAAATTGCTTACGCTATCATATTTGGGGTGTACCCTAACCATGACGCTATCTGCCTTGATTGGCGTATGCAGCGTATCAGGAACATTTTTTACTGATGTATAAGGCTGCGTATAAGTAAACACCTGCTTAACACCTTTATCACTGTCGATATAATAAGTAAAGCGCATCCGTTTATCAATCAGCAAGTCAGCCGTCACATAGCCCTGGGTGGCATCGGCAAAAAGAGAATATTTGCCTTTAATGGCATAGGTTTGCTTAGCACCTGCGCCGCTCACCACCTGCAACTGTTTGCTTTTGATGAATTGCAGGCCATGCTCATGCCCCGCCACATGAATAAGGTTTGGAAAACTTCCAAAAACAGCATCCACCTTTTTGATCATGTCTTTATACAAGGGATGCCCCAAATCTTCGGGGTTTGAAAATGTAGAGCGCAAAAACGGATAAAGAGAACCAATAACAGGCAGCGGTACCCAAAGGTCTTTATTAGCTACTGTAAGCGGGAAAATATGATCTTTAAGCGAAAAATATCCGCCATGTGTACCATAACTCTGGAAAGGGTGGTGCGATGCCAGAATGATGACTTTATCTTTATTACGCTCGAAGATCAGCTTGATCTTGTCGGCAATATCATCCTTGTTTTTACAATCGCATTCGGCGCTGGGGTTGCTTTTATTGAAAGGATATAACCACCATTCACTGTCAAAAGCTATTACGGTAAGGTCATTGGTAAGATTGATCTCAACCGGATCGGGACAGCCATTTTCAGGCACCATTTTCAGCAGCTTATCGCCCTGCTGATTCAGGTAGTCCCATTGGCGTTTTATTTTGGCCAAACCAAGCGGTCCCATTTTATCCCAGTCATGATTACCGGGGATAAAATAAACCGGCGCTCCCGCGGCACGCATTGGCTGATATTGTGATTGCAGGATCTTTTGAGTTTCTGTTTCTTCAGGGCTGCCCGGCAAACCCATTCCCCGTGGATAAATATTATCGCCCAGATAAAATACTGAGGTTTTATTTTTGAGCACGTTCGCAGCTGCATGTTTTAAAACGGCACTTTGCTGCGCATCTATTTCGCCGGCATCGCCAATGAGGATCATCCTGTACTGTACCGAGTCCTGGGCCTGGGTTTTTAGCATGCCCAATAGTAAAACAAACAACAAGGGTAGTTTTTTAATCATGAGGTTGGGTTGAGATGTATGTAGTATTTGTATTATCTGTGCCTCAAAGCACTATTTCTTAAAGCTGAATTTCAATATATTACCAGCGCTTAACTGATCACCTTCATTAGAGATATACAGATTACGCTGATTATCAAATGCCATACCCTCGGGCTGGCCGAATATAGTTACACTTAAAGGGTAAACGTTTTTCACCTTCCAGTTGGCGTCAGTAACTACCAGCATTTTATTTACCGACGAAAGGACATACCACTCATTGGTGAATGTATTTTTGGCTAAAGCCGAAGGGCGGAACGGCACACGTTTTTTATTGGCAAGGCGCTCAATTTCCTTAACATCTATCATAAAACTGCCCGATTGCTTCAGTGTACCATCAGGCTGCAATTTCAGGATATAGCCGCTGCTGCTTTTTGAAGTCTTTTCTTCGGCGCAGTGCTTACACAATGCATAAACAAGGCCCAACTTGTCATCGGCGTATATGGCTTCATATTCACCTTCAGGAAGTTCGCCTTTTGTTTTTTGCACGTCGGTTACTTCTTTGGCCCTAACCTGGCTAAAGGGAAAGGTAAATAACGTTCCATCGCTTTTAAGCATGATCACCTGTTCGCGGCAAATGGCTACATCTTCATAGTCGCCGCTTTTAGCAAATTTGGTATAATTTGCTTTTTTATCGCCCAGCTTCAGGTTAAATAAAAAACCTTCTTCATCCTGCTGGGCGTAAACCGAATCATTTTTACCGTTGTGAAAGGCAAAGCCGGAAATCTCGGTCAAATCATCGGGCATTTTGTATTTAATGGGTTGATTAAAATCATATCCCAGCGGGCTTAAAGGAATAGCTTTCTCTTTATTTTTGCAGGAAATTGCCAAAAACACAGCGGCTGCGGTAAACATCCCCATTAAGTAAACAACCAGCTTTCGCCTGGCATTTTGCTTTTTAAACCCTGTCATATTTTTTTTGCTGTAAAAGTTCATAAACGGCCCGCTGCGATTGTACCTGCGGCTCAGTTTTATCAACCCTTATGTTTTGCAATTGTTCATTTAATTTTACAGCCTGCACATTATCGGCCAGTTGAATATCAAGCATAGCTATTACCTCGTTCCTGATGCGCTCATCATAAACAGGAAAACATACTTCAATACGACGATAAATATTACGGTTCATCCAATCGGCCGAACCCATAAATACATCCTGGTTACCACCGTTGTGGAACATAAAAATACGCCCATGTTCCAGGTATCGGTCAACAATACGCCTTATGGTAATGTTTTCGCTCATACCCGGCACTCCGGGGATCAAACAACAAATACTGCGCACAATCATCCTTATTTTTACCCCGGCTTGCGATGCTTCATAAAGCTTACCTATCAGTACCCGCTCTTCCAGGTTGTTCAGCTTTATGGTGATCCCTGCCGGGTTCCCTTTACGTGCCTGCTCAATTTCCCTGTCGATGAGCTCAATAAACCGCGAATGCAGATTAAACTGGGCTACCAGCAGGTGTTTAAAATCGATATCATATCCTTCGGCCGATTTTGCTTTTTTAGCCAGATAGATAAACAGCAGGTCCATTTCGCGCAGCAACTGCGGATTGGCTGTCATCATGATATGGTCGGTATAAAAAGCAGCCGTACTTTCGTTAAAATTACCTGTAGCAAGGAGTCCTGCATATTTAACACGCCCATCAACAAGGCGCTTCACCAAGCCAACTTTGGCGTGTACTTTTATGGCCTTATCGCTGTAAATGATGTTAGCACCGGCTGCTTTTAGTTTTTTAGCCCATTTGATATTGTTGGCTTCATCAAACCGGGCCTTGAGCTCAACCAACACGCGTACCTTTTTACCACTTTGAGCAGCGCTGATCAGTGCATTTACAATCCGCGAATCGCTGGCTACACGGTAAAGCGTTACGGAGATCTCCTCTACGTTTTCGTCGATAGCGGCCTCGTTAAAAAACCGGAGAATGGAGTTATATGACTGATAAGGCGCATGAAAAATACAATCACCTTTATCTATATAATCAAATATAGATTCGTTTGCGCTGATCTGCCGGTTCACCAATGGCGGCCATTTGGTAAATTTTAAAGAAGGGATACCTACCGGCAAACTCATTAAATCTTTAAGGTTATGGTAAAAGCCGCCTTCAACAACGCTCGATCCCTGTACACCCAGCTTATCTTCAATTAAATGCAATGTGCGCAGGGGGATTCCTGGCTGGTGTAAAAAACGTGTTGCCAAGCCCAGGTCACGTTTCTGCAACTGTTTTTCTATCTGCTCCTGAACATCGCCGTCATAATCATCACTTAGCTCAAGCTCGGCATCGCGGGTTATTTTGAAGCTGTAGCAGCCTTTTATTTCTTCGGTTTTAAAGATCTTATCAAGATTGTACCGCACAATATCATCAAGAAAAATGATGTATTGTTTTCCATCTTCATTAACGCTAAAAAATCGCGGCAACTGGTTCGACGGAATATTGAGGATCACGGATCTTTCCTTCTTCTTATCCAAACCAAGGTTTACCAAAAAGTATAACCGGTTGTTTTCGGGGAAGAATTGTTTTTTACCACCTACCAGATCAATAGGCTGCAGAAAGGCAAGAACCTGACTATAAAAGTAGTCGCTCACCCTATCCACTATTGAAGCGGGGATGGGCTCATTAAACAACAGGTTTACATTATTTTCCTTTAACAACGGAATAAGCCTGCCTGTAAAAACCTTCCCAAAACGGTTTTGCTGTGCTTCTACCAGTTGTTGAGCTTTATATAGTACATCCTCACTTTCATCCGTTTTATTAAGCAGGTTAAGCTTGTGCAAAGCCATTACCACCGGCATACGCACCCGGTAAAATTCATCGAGATTGGATGAAAATATAGCAAGAAAATTTACCCTCTCCAATACAGGGAGCTCTTCGCTTTCGGCCTCCATCAATATGCGCTCATTGAAAAGTAACCAGCTCAGGTCCCTGTCGAAAAATGAGTATTCCATAGGTGCAGATTTTGTTTTGGCAGTACCCCGACCGCCTACAGTAATGAAGATATGATGAATGCTACAACCGATACAATAAGGCCAAACATGAATATATTGTACGATGCCCTGAGCAGCCTGTATTTTTTACCCAGCACAACACCCTGCGAATAGTTATCCCGGATTAAGCTGCCGTAAAGAAACTCGCGGTCTTCCATCATTTTTTCCATACCATCGCTGTAATCCTGGTATGACATGCGGTAGAAATTACCGAAGAACAACAGGTTAACTGTTTTTTTATTGATATCCTCGGGTGTAAACAAACCCGGTGGGATTGACGGACGGGTTGAAAGTATGGAGAAGATCATGGTAGCCAAACTAACCGACAGGAGCATGAAGGTAGGGATTAACAAATTTGAATGCTCATCGAGCTTGCGCAACACCAAACTGATAATTGCCGAAAGGATGATGGAGTTAACCGTGATCATGATATGGGCTTTATTATCGGCCATATCGCTCAAACGCTGATGATTGCTGGAGCTGATCCTGAACATGGTTTCGATACCACGATCGGGCCTGTCGTTCTTATGTTTTTTTGAACCATGCTCGTCCTCATGGTCTTTTTCTTTTTCCAGGGTAATAATGGCATTACCATCAATATTGGAAGTAAGCAGGGACGGTGTTTCATTTACTTCAACTTCGGCCTGCTTTTCAATCAGCTTTTGCAGATTTTTTTGTTTCTGATCATTAAGCAACAGGCGACAGTAATCTGTATAATACTCATGCCCCTGCAAAAACTCGATGTTATAGCCGCGCCATTCGTCCTTCCCAATGTCATGCTTTTTAATCGCTTCCATTTCTTTGCGCAAAAGCTTATTCTTATCCCTGAAATCATCGGTGCCTAAGTGAAACAGATCGGCATCGCAAATAATTTGCTGAAGAAGGTCGGCAGGGCTTTGAGGCATTTTTGTTGCTAAAATACAACCGCTAACCTTATCAATAATTGGTTGTTCAATTTTATGCTGTTTCAGAAAGTGTGTAGCAATGCCGACGCTTTTTGATTCGTGGTCGTTTTTATCGGTAAAATACCCGGTATCATGGAACCAGGCTGCCGAAATCACCACAAAGAAATCCTCATCGCTTAGCTGGTAATGGTTAGCTATTTGGGTGGCAGCTGCAACAACGTCTTTGGTATGTCGCAGGTTATGATAAATTAAGTCGGGATCATGATGTACATCAAAATAGGATATAACGTACTGTTTTACCTGTTCTAACAGCGGTTGAAATTTCATCGTAGTTTTTGTTGTTAAAAGTAAATCAAATTTTTAAAAATACCTATTTGCAGCTATGCCGGGGAGAAACATCATTTATCTGGCATTGTTTGTGCAAAAGGCAGGAAAATGATTGCGCTTGTTTTTACAAACAGTATGCCATACAAACATATACCTGGTTATCAGCAACTTGAACAACAACACTCAAAACCACATGGCGATATATCGTGAAATGCCGAAAAACTATATCAAAAGCCCAGGCTCCATTATTAAAGGCTCTTTAATAATCAAATAATTCAGGATACCGCTTCCTCTGTAACCCCGGGGCCTTCATAACTATAGTTATAAGGTGGATGCGGTACAACGAAGGTTTCCTGTACGCGTGATGACTTTTTAAAATACGGAATCCAAATAGCCGCTGTAACTGCTGATCGTAAAAGCGGGCTAAGCGCAGTTTCCGCAAGTTTACTGCTAATATTGGCAGCCAAAATATAATCAGCCAGGAAGAAAACGAAGGCAAAGGCAAAATACCCTGTAATACAAGCGGGGAGTATATCACGTTTGTTGAGTAACAGCACCAGGCAAAAAATGGCGTACATCATTAGTATGGTATTACCAATTGCTTCCACAACCACCAAAGATCTGAAATTAAGCTCATGGTGGGTGCCATGATATACGTTCCAGGTGTGGAGGCTAAAATAATCCCCCGTAACCATATTTGAACCGATAACCAAAGCAGTGGCAGCTAAGCCTATAGCAATTAATATGAGCCATCCACCAATAGGTACAAACGTTGAGCCATAAGCAAACACAATGCCCGGTGTTTCCCTTTGATAGAGCCATACTCCGAGAACTATAAGCCCCACCGTTATCAATAACATCACCAAAACCAACGCGCTGTTAATTGTGGATGGACTGGCAGTGCCCTGTGGCGTATACGAAAAACTGTAACCTAAACTGGTATCGTTTAGTTTTTTGATATCGGCCTTAAACTCGGCAAGTTTATTTACCGGCACGTTATCCTTCAAAAATGATAATTTATAATTGAGCGATAAGGTGTCGCCTGCTGCCGTAAAATCCGATCCGTAACTGTAGTAGTCCCGGTTAATGGAATCATGATCTTCATTAATATTCCACCCGCCCGGCAACACCACTTTAATAGAATAACTGGCATCATACGGGTATGTAAGTGCAACCGGTGTTTTGGTGCGACCGGTAATTGAGGGGAACTGATTATAAATAAAATTAGCAAAAAGGTCAGCGGTTAGTTTATCACTTGTTGAGTCTTTTTTAAAGAAATCGCCTACTTTATAAGTTTCTATGGTAATGAGCTTGTTCACTTTCAAATCATCTGCTACCGTAATTGAATCCTTAGTTTCAATATTGTTGTAGATCTTTGCGTAATAGTCGAGATAGCTTTTTTCTGTTTCGGCCATACCAGATGATTCCAGTTTACCGCGCATATAATCGGCCTCATCGCCGGTGTAAGTAGTTTTCACCGTGAACAGTACAGGTGATTTCGCATCCTTCACCGTATAAACATCCTCACCTGTAACGCTGCCTCCTTTTGATGGCGGAATCGTGGTGAGCACATCGCTGCCAGGTTTTAATACCAATCCTTTACCATAACGCGGAAAGTAAATATCAGTGCCCTCGCCGCCCTGGTTATCCATTGTTGCATCAACCCAAACCTGCTTTCCGTTTACATTGGCAGTTACAACGGCGTGGTTAAAGGCATAAGCCGTAGGTATATACTGATCAACATGCTCGTTCATATCGGCATTTACCAAAACCATAGCAGCATCAATCCCCCCGGCTTTCAGCATGGAAACCAACAACAATGATTTATCCTTACAATCGCCATAGCGTTGCCTAAAAACTTTTTCGGGGTTGTTGGCACGATGCGAGTACTCGCCTATTTCAATGCCCATATAGCGCACTTCCTGCTGTACGGTACGTACCGCGGCCCTGAAATATTTTCCTTTATCATTACCCGCCCCTTTTTTCAGTTTCGCGATCCTTTCGCCAAGTTCTCCTTTGATGTTAAGCGAGGGAGGATTGATACTCAAAGCCCAATTCACGACTCCGGCCCAGTTAGCAAACTCACTCACCTGGATAAAACCGCGTTCGTTGTACCATGAAGGCTGATTATTATCGTCATGGGCCGGCGGTACCTGGAACCCTTCATATACATAACGTTTTAAGCCATTGCTTTCACTAATGGCTGGTTTGGGCACACTATTAAAAGTTTTAAAATTCAGTTTCCTTTGCGACGAGGCAATAATGGCCATGTAATGATGAGCAATAGGCGTATACCACTGTACATACATATTGGCACAAAACTTACCATTCAATATAGGGTTGCGCCCTGTGATTGTGTACGAATATTCAATGCGGTCGCCTTTGCGGATATCATCCAAAATACATAAAGCAGAAAAGCTTCCCTGGTAAATAAAGTTGGAAAGGTCCTGCTCATCGGCCAGTACCTTAAATGCCGAAGCTTTTAACCGGTTTAATGGTTTACCATCGCGCCAAACGGTAATATCATGAAAATCGAGCCGTTCGTAAGCCGGATCAAAACTAACGGAGATCTGAGAAGCATTTTGAATCCCGGTTTCGGATACTATCTCGCGGATAATATGATTATAATCGGCTTGTTGTTCAACCTGTACCTGTTCTTCAATAAGCGCATAATAAAACCCGCGTTCGATAGTGCGTGATGATGGTTTTTGGTTATAAGGTTTTATTGCGCTGAGCCAATTGGGTTTGGCCGAAATATGTACCGACGGTGTATCGCCAAAAGAAGCCCCGCTGCACCAAAACAACATCACCAAACAAAGGGAAAACGTAAAACGCATTTTAAAAGCTTTTGTATACCGGCTTTGAAAATAAAGAAATTCAAGTCAATTTAATGTAACTATTTTAATATTTAACAACGAATTAACGATATCTCCTATATCCACTTATTATTATCTGAAATAGAGCCAACAGATATCATTTTAATTTTCGCATATTTAATTATGAATATTTTTAAATTAAACTTATATTCATAACCAAATCATTATCAAACCACAACAACATCATCACAAATAGAGAAGAAATACTTATTGTAATATTCCTACCAAATACCTTGCCTAATCTTATTTCTATTAGTATGAAACGCAAAATTGCATATCGCTATCGTCACTACCATTAACTCTGATAGTTTTATTTTTCTGCCTATGCTTCATCTCATACAAAACAATCCGGACATCGAACAATATCAAAAATTCAAATCAAATTCAAAACCCTATTCACATGATTTACACATTAACCAATCACCTGTCTGCTACTTTTGGATTCATCTTTATTGTATTGGCTTTCATCGGCCTCGTTGCATTTATAATTGCAACCTGGAGGGGTGCTAATTTAACAAAACTGGATAAAGTTATGGATGCCTGGAAATGGACCCTGGGGACCCTCGCTGTTGGCGTTGCAGCCTCAATTGTTAGCGACAGCTTCAAACAAAGGGAAGCCGACAGAAACGAGATGACTGCGTTTAGCCAATTCGCCAATATCGCGATCGATAGTGGCACAGTAGACAAAAAACGTCGTTTATGTGATTTTTTCATTGCTGTTTCACCGGAAGGCAGGCTTCGTGACGCGTGGTCACGCTATTCTAAAACACTGGATAAGGTAGATGCTAAGACTGCAACCCTAACAAAAAAGGAGAATATTATAGTAAACCAAATTGGAGATGGAAAGGCAACCGACGCACAAGCCGCAGCATTATCCTATATTCAAACGCAAAAACAACAAGTTCTATCTGAAGTAGGCGCAATTGAGCCGGGCCCTTTCTTAATTATCGCCGGCGGTGATAAAATCTTTGAACAAGCGCAAAACCAGCTAAAGAAAGCACAAAAGCTTAACATGCCGGTAACACTTTTCCAAAATCGCGGAATGTATCGAACTGTGTTTACAGGCCTTGCAACGAGCGCTACAGCGCATAACTTATTGGCCCGGGTTCAATCACAAGTAAGTGCCACAGCTTACATTGTAAAACAAAGTAGCTGGTGCCCTAATTATCATACTACAGATAATTGTATTGTATGTACGTTATGACAGGTTAAGATCACTTTAATTTACCAAAAAACTTATGCTAATAGAAGATTAGCTCAGTTAACACGAGCCTATTCACTTGCTGCAATTGTAAATAAAGAACAAAGCCACCCCGAACCGGGATGGCTTTGCCAATAAATATTATCAAGGGTTACTATTGTCCTCCGCCTAATACAGCACGGAATTTTGTTTCGTAACCCTTTAACTGGTTTTCAAATTTGGTGGCAAGAGCGGTTTGGTGATTGTCTTTAGTAAATTGCACCAGGCCATTCAACACCTGCATACCTATCTGCACATCACGGCCATTAATGCTGTTAACGTCCTGGCTAAGCAGGTAGGCATTATAATCCAACTGATCGGTAAGATAATTGTCGATATTGCCTGCCAATTTGTTACCTAATACTACATCATGAAGCTGATATGCCAATTGAGTTAAATACAATTTACGACCAGCAACATCTACATACGGATAAATATCAGGCAGTTCAGCATCATATTTTTGAACAACTTTTAACGCTTTATCATTTTTTCCTTCCTGAACAAGGTTTTGAGCCAGATCAAGGAAAGTAGTTACCATTACAGGGTAAAACATAGAGGTCGACTCATGATCAAGATATTTAGCGGTTTTGAACTTACCGAATTTGAACTTGTTCATCACGTTATCATACATTACATCGGTATTGGTTTTGCTTAACTGGTCATGCAAAGCTGTATCCGGCTTAAACGGTATCAGGTGGTAGGTAAAACCTTCTTTGTATAAATAAGGCTGTAAACCTATCAGGTTTTCGTTACCTATGGTAGTGGTGAAGCAGATAGGGCGTTTCCAGTGGTTATGCGCCAAAATATCAAACATAGCCAGGTTCTCTTTAGTTACATAGTTTGATGTATACTTCCATTCCATGGCTGTTGCCAGCTTGTCTTTCTGATCGGCTTTCACCACACCGTTGGCTATTACCTCATCAGGGTTAATTGTAACTTTCAGGTTTTTGGTTGGCAAATAGTTACCATATTCTCCGCTTTGGTATTGTACCTGCGTAGCTTTATCATCAGAAGTAATGAAATCGAACACTTCTTTAATATCCTGGTAACCTGGCAGTTTTTGGTCGTTAAAATATATAACATCTCTCACCCCTTCTTTATATTTATCAAAAGGCATGGTGATTGGCAGCGGCTCGGAGCTGTTCATTTTCTTCTGCATCTGGCGAATGTACCAATCGCCGGTGAACAGGCTTAGGTTTACAATCCGCACATCCGGGCGGATGCCTTCAACCTCCTGATCGTACCATAACGAATAGGTATCATTATCGCCATAAGTAAATAAAATGGCATTCGGTGGGCATGAAATAAGGTAGTTGTAGGCCATATCATGCGGCGTCATTTTGGTTGAGCGGTCATGATCACCCCATTCTTTGGCAGCCAAAAGTACCGGACAAACTAATAAACCCATTACGGTTGAACCGATGGCAGCCATTTTAGCGTCGATATATTTGCGGCCAAATTCGGCAATGGCAATTACGCCGAGACCTATCCATATGGCAAAGGCATAAAACGAGCCTACGTATGAGTAATCACGCTCACGCGGCTGCACTGATGCCTGGTTTACATATAATACAATTGCCAAACCAGTGAAGAAAAACAGTAAACCTACAATCAAGGCATCTTTACTGCGGCGGTTAACATGGAAAAACAAACCTATTAAACCAATTATTAATGGCAGGGCATATAGCGGAGTATAGGTAGTAGCTGCAGTTACTGATTTTGGCAGATGCTTGCCACCGTCAAATAAACCGGTTGTCCAGTTACCGTCAATACCTTCGGTGCTGGTTTGTCCGTCGGCATCATTATAACGGCCAACAAAGTTCCAGAAAAAGTAACGCCAGTACATCTGGTACATTTGCCAACTGAACATCCACTTCAGGTTATCGCCCATGGTTGGTGCCTGCCCCTCGGGGATGCGCAGCCATTGCTTGTAAAACTGCACATCGTTAGGATCGGTGCTGTACATACGTGGCAATGCTGTGGTATGGTCATAAACATAATCTGTTTTACGACCTGCATTTTCATATTTGGTTTTGCCTTTGCGGTAAATGATACTCCCCTGTTTTTGATCGGTAACCTGCGAATCATACATAGGACCGGTTAGCAAAGGCACCTCACCATACTGGATACGGTTAAGATAACCGTAAAGCGTAAAAGCGTTATCAGGATGTGAGTTATTTAAATTAGTATTAGCCGTTGCACGAATAGGAATGTAAGCGAATGAGCCATATCCAAAGTATATAAATGCAACGCAAAGTAAAGCCAGGTTTAATACAGGTTTCTTTTTGCGGATACTGTACAGGATCCCCAATACCAGTGCAACAACTATTAGTAAAATAAAAAAGAAGGCCCCGGTCCCAAAGCCCATTCCTAAGGAGTTAACAAAGAAAAGGTCGAAATAAGCGGCGAACTTAATGGTATATCCCCTGATGCCGTATTGTACCAGGCCAAGGATCACTACGCCCGCCAAAAAAGTCAGGATACTATTACCAACCGTAATGTTTTTAGTTCGGCGGAAATAATAAACCATCGCAATAGCCGGTATAGTTAACAGGTTTAACAGGTGGATCCCGATTGATAAACCGATAACATACGCTATAAAAACAATCCATTTATCGGCACCCGGCTCATCAGCATGCTCATCCCATTTAAGAATTGCCCAAAATACAATTGCAGTACATAGTGATGACAGGGCAAATACAATGGTTTCGACAGCCGAAAACCAAAACGTATCGGTATATGTGAAGGCCAGGGCTCCAACAAGGCCGGCCCCCATAATTACATATAATTTATAACCGTCAATAGCCTCATCTCGTTTTTCAACCATCAGTTTTTTGGCAAAAGCAGTAATTGTCCAAAATAAAAACATAATAGTTGCACCACTGGCCAGTGCCGACCCCATATTTGTAAAGAAAGGTACTTTAGTGTTATCGCCAAATGACAATAACGACAAAACCTTGCCTATCATGGCAAAAACCGGGTAACCGGGCTGGTGGGCTACTTGTAAACGGTAGGCACATGAAATAAATTCGCCGCAATCCCAAAAGCTTACAGATGGCTCTAACGTTAAAATATAGGTTATTGAGGCTATAACAAAACAAAGCCAGCCTAACAGGTTATTGATTTTTTTGTACTGCATTTAATAATATCAATTGATTTAATAGCGCGGCAAATATCATGATTTTTATAACTTATTTAAAAAAAACACCTCCACGTGACAAAATTTAACATTAATTAACTTTTTGAAGTACTGGGATTAAAGAAATTTTGTTTACCTATCTCCACGAACAAGCATATTTCAATCCATTTATTAATAACTATAAACCTGCTTTATTGAATAATTAATTCAATGATTATGAACGATTAACCAGGTATCAATGTCCAAATCAATTTGCATAATCTTAATATATAAGAAACAACCTGCGGGGCATGTATGTATATATCCTTATTTACCAATGAAATTTTTAACTTAGAACAATTAATACTTATTTTGTTATAATGCAAAACATCTACTCCTTAAGTTTTCGAAAAACATTTATAATAGCGTTAATTGTATTCACGTCGCAATTAAGCAAGGCACAATCAGTTTATTTACCTAACTCATACCAGTTGTATCAGAAGTTTAATTCGGATATTTATTCTGTAAAAAACTCGGTCCATACTTCATTGCGTCCTTTTTTAATTGACAGCACTATTTTGCACACCTATGATTCGGTAATGAATGTAGGGGTTAAAGATCGTAAAACCTGGGGCGGGCGGAAATTATTTAACGAGCATCTGTTCGATGTAAAAACTAAAGAATATACTTTTTATGCCGATTATATTACCGATCTGCAAATAGGCAGGGATTTTAACGCCAGTCATTCAACAAATCTAAATACCCGCGGATACCAGATAGGCGGTACTGTGGGCGCCAAGTTTTCGTTTTATACCAGTGGTTTTGAAAACTCTGCGAAATTTGTTTCCTATTACAATGATTATATTACTGCCGGCGGCTTCATACCTGGCCAGGCCTATGCCCGGAAATACACCGGTCAGGCACGAAACTCACAGGATTGGTCGTATGTAACAGCTATTCTTTCTTATTCGCTTACTAAAAAGTTAAATATTACCTTAGGAGAAGACAAAATGTTTATTGGTGATGGTTACCGGTCAGTGCTCCTGTCTGACTTTGCCGCCAATATGCCGCTTCTCAGACTTACTGCCGATCTTGGCCCCGTTCGTTATATGATAGCCTGGGCTTATATTGAAGATCTTTATTTTAACGTACCAAAATTTGACAATTTTGGAAGCAATCGTCGCAAATGGGCTTTGTTCCATTACATTGACTGGAGTATAAACAAACGCGCCTCGTTTGGCATGTTTAACGCTTTGATTACACCTGAAGCTGATAACCAGGGCAACCGGGCAGGCTTTGACGCCAATTTTGTAAACCCCATTCTGTTTGCAAGTTCGCTGGGGCCGGGCGGTTATCAAAAAGACAATGTATTTTTAGGTTTTAATGCCAAATACAAGATTTTTGATAAAGCTGCCCTGTACGGACAGATCATGTTCGACAGGTTCAAAGGCAGCGATTTCTTTTCGGGCAACAGTACCGATAACACCAACGGCTGGCAATTGGGTATCCGTGGCGCAGATATTTTTAAAGTTAAAAGGTTAAACTATCTATTTGAATATAACACTGTTAAGCCATACACTTACAGCAACCAGCAGTCAATAAGCAGTTATTCATTTTATGGCGATCCTCTGGCCCACCCTTACGGAGCAAACTTCAGGGAACTTTTGGGCATTTTGAATTATTCGGTTGGCCGGTTTGATTTCCAGGGGCAACTTAATTATGCCAAATATGGACTTGATGCTACAAAGACTGAAAATAACGGCAAAATAATTATCAAGCCTTTTATACCTTCGGTAAACACAACTACCAGTGTGGGCCAGGGCTTAAGCACACAACTTTATTATGGTGAAGGTACAGTGGCCTATATCCTGAACCCAAAATACAATTTGCGCCTGGAGCTTGGCGCATTATACCGCCAGGAAAAAAATGATCAGAAAAACTCAAAAAACACCATGATCACCTTCGGAATAAGAAGTTCGTTCAGAAATTTATATCACGATTTTTAATTACCGGCCGAGCTTTACGAGGCTTGAAAAACCTCGTAAGGCTGTAATTTGGAGAGTCTTTCCTACCCTTTCTTCTTTCTTAAGCCCACAGATAAGCCAACGGCAACACCAATTGCTATACCTACACCAACGCTGTGCAAAGCCAAGCCGATAACAATACCGACAATCAGCCCGCCTGCAAAATAATTAGGATCTATCCTGTTCATCCGTTGATCAAAATAAGCCTCTCAAATTAAATCATTTTTCCTGCTGACAAACAGTTGTCCTTAAAATATATTTATTTTGAATAATATCAAAGCAGATTGACATGACCACACGTGATATAGCTAATCTCCGGGTTTATAACCAACACCTTAACCACGATAAATTCAAAAAGCCCGAAGAGGTGGTTGGCTATATGTGCGCCATGCAGGCGCAAGAATATGCGCATGCCAAATGGGCAATTGGGTTACGTATGTCATTTCCATCGGACAAGGCCGTGGAAAAAGCGATGACCACCGGCGCTGTCTTACGAACCCATGTATTAAGACCAACCTGGCATTTTGTATTACCTCAGGATATCCGCTGGATGCTTAGCCTTACCGCTCCAAGGATCAACGCGGGCAATGCCGCCATGTATAAAAAACAGGAGGTTACCGATGCAATTTTTAATAAAAGCTTTGATGTATTTACAAAAGCCCTGCAGGGCGGCAAACAGCTAACCCGTACAGAAATTGCCGCTGCGCTAAATCAGGCAAACATAGCTACCGACGATCTCAGGCTTACCATATTATTAATGAAAGCCGAACTGGAGCAGTTAATTTCCAGCGGGGCAAGGCAGGGCAAACAGTTCACCTATGCTCTGCTCGACGAACGGGCACCTGTGACACCAACCATATCTCGTGACGAAGCGGTAACCAGACTGGTTTTGCGGTATTTTACAAGCCATGGCCCCGCTACAATAAATGATTTTGTACATTGGAGCGGCCTTACAGTTGCCGATGCCAAAACCGGGATCGAAATAAATAAAGACCAGCTAAGTAATATCATCATTGAAGGGGTAAGCTATTGGATAAGTACTGATGCCGATTTCAGTACAGCAAAAAAAACAGGGGCTTACCTTCTGCCTGTTTACGATGAGTTAATTATAGCGTATAAAAATCGCGATGCCATGGTACCAGCCAGCTTTCGGGATAAAATGGGGGCTATTACCTTTTTCCCAACTATAATGGTCAATAACCAGGTGGTTGGCAACTGGAGCCGGAATATGGGCAAAAAGAATATTGATATTGAGCTCAAACCATTTAACAAACTCAATAAGGCTCAAAACCAGTCTATTGAAAGCGCCATACAACGTTTTAAAAAGTTTAATGGTGTCGGATAACAAACATTAACTACATCAACAAGTTACTTATAAAAACAACATATTATGCCCGAACTACCCGATCTGCAGGCTTTTAGCCACAACCTGCAAAAAATACTTACAGGTAAAACCGTTAAAAAAATAGAAGTACCTAACGCTAAAAAACTAAATGTTAGCGTACATGAACTGAACGAGGTATTATGCGGACAAAAGCTCGAAAAAGTATATCGCGAAGGGAAGGAACTGCATATTAAATTTAGCAAAGGCGATGTACTGGGTCTGCACCTGATGCTGCATGGTAAACTGTTTTTGTTCGATACCAAGAACGACAACAAGTACAGCATCATCGAGCTGCACTTTGATGATGGCAGCGGATTTGTACTGACCGATTTCCAGGGGATAGCGACGCCTACCCTCAACCCCGAAAAAAAGGACGTACCCGACGCGCTTGATGCCGATGCCGAGTATTTGAGAAAGCGCCTGGCGAAAACAAAAACCAATATTAAAACTGTTCTGCTTGATCAAAAGATCATGAGAGGCGTCGGCAATGCGTACGCCGATGAGATTTTATGGCACGCCCGCATCTCGCCGTTCTCCATAAGCAATAAAATACCGGAGGCCAAACTGAAAGACCTGGTTAAGGCAATAAAATCGGTATTGGAAGATGCAGAACAAAATATCCTTAAATCAAACCCCGACATCATTAACGGTGAAGTTCGTGATTTCATGGATATTCACAATTCAAAGAAAAAACACAGCCCAACAGGCGCCGCGATCATAATTAACGAAGCATCGCGGAAAACATATTATACTGATGAGCAGGAATTGTTCGAGTAAATCTCGCAGGGTTTAAAGAAGAGTATTTAACGTATTTTACTGCGCTCGTTTGCAATGAGCGCAGTTGTTAAAAGTCTCTCCTTTAGGGCAGATTTAGAGGGGCATCTACTTCAACTTTTTCACCAGTACATTGAAATCAACACCAACAATCGGAATCTTCTTCCAAGGTTGGGTTTCACTATTCTTATGGAAGGTGCCACCGTTAAATAAGCCGCAGGCAAATCCAACGTTGGAATGGGTTTTAGTTGTCAAAAATTCAATAGAAACCACAATATCACCGGCCACTTTAACATTGTATGGCGATAAGTCTACAGTGGTTAATTGATGGTTTTCCACATTGTCGTATTTTTTAATGTAGCCTTTTATTTCGTCTTTAACCAAATTAGCTTCATTTGGAAACTTCCCGGCCATTTGGTAAACATTTACTTTAAAAGGAATACTATCGCTTGAGCGGTTTTGAGTGTGAAAGTTCAACCTGAGTAATTGTACCTGTTTTTTACCAGCATTCATTTCAATACCAACCTGCGCACCTTTAACAGCATCAAAGGTATTATTGGATGAGCCGCTTCGGGGTTTGTTACCTATTGTTTTGGTTTTATCCTGGGCGGATACGCTAACGGCAACAAAGCATAAAAAACATAAGGCAACGAGTTTTGCAAAATTTCGGGAGAATATCGATTTGAACATACCAATAAGTTTTAGATGGATTTAATAAGGTAGACGATGGTGATAAACAAATGGTTGCAACCTCAATCTGATTTTTTTAGGATCTGCGTAGAGGCACTCTATATACGTCTCATCAAAACCAATCACTCCTTCTTAACAGCACTGTTCCTGATAAAAACAACCGACATCAGGGCGCCTAAAAAACCAAGGCCGGCGCAGATCCGCATAATATTGCCATAGGCCGAAATAAATCCGTTGTGATAGGCAATCTCGACTGCCTTTTTGTTGGATCCGTCGATACCGGCGGGCACTTTAGCATTACCTAAGTTGGCCGATTGTTCCATAACCGCCTTTTTATCTTTTTCATTAAGGGATAACTTTTTCAACTCCCCCCGCATCGCTCCCGAAAAAAACAAAACCGCCAGGGCGCCAAAAATGGCATTGGCAAAAACATTGGCAATTCGGGTCATGGCATTGTTAATGCCCGATGCCGTGCCCGAAAAATGATCACTTACCGACCCCATTACCGTTGCCGTAAGCGGCGCTACCGTTAATGACATGCCGAATCCAAAAACAAGCACACCGGGGAAAAAGCTTGTCCAATAATCGGAAGGGCCTGTAGTTTGTTTGATGAACGACAACATTAATAGCCCTGCTCCCGCCAAAGCCGGACCGATGATGAGCAATAAACGCGGACCTTTTTTATCGGCAATAGCTCCTGCATAACGCGCAATGGAGATCATGAGCACAGTAAAAGGTAAAAATGTTAACCCAGATTGCAGCTGGCTATACCCCTGCACCTGTACCATGTTTAGCGATATAAACAGCATGCCGCCGCCCAAACCCGCATACAGAAAAAATGTAAGCAAGTTTATCCCGCTAAAAGTTTTATTATTAAACAGGTTCAGCGGCATCATGGGATGTTTGCTTGTACCCTCTATGTAAATAAAAACAATGAGCAATAACAAGCCCAGGGCTAATGATCCATAAACCTGCCAGCTATTAAATCCAACCGCCGGCATGCGCAGAAAACCAAATGTTAGCAAAGCGAGCCCTGATGCAATAGAAACAGCCCCGGGAAAATCAATGGTTTGATCGGTACTATCATCCTTACTTTCGGCAACCTTGCGCCACAGGATGAGTAAAGCTACTATACCTATGGGTATATTAATAAAGAATATGTACCGCCATAAACCGGCATCGGCTAAGGCGCCACCCAGTACCGGGCCGCCCATTGTAACTACCGTGGTAATGGCCGACCATGTTCCGATAGCCTTGCCCCTTTCTTTTGCATCAATGGATGATGAAATAAGCGAAAGACTCCCCGGAATCATCAGTGCTCCTCCAATACCCTGTATGATCCGGAAAACAATGAGATAAAAAACACCTGGAGAAAGCCCGCAAAGGGCTGATCCGGTTATAAAAATAAAAATCCCAATCATGAAGACATTCTTCCGCCCCAGTTTATCGCCAAGCGAGCCGCCTATTAAAATAAGCGAGGCAAGCATCAACAGGTAGGCGTTCAGGATCCAAAAGAGATCAGCTCCTTTGGCATCAAGGCTTTGTTGTAATGCCGGCAGCACCACATTAAGCGCTGTACCATCAATAAATGCCATGGCCGAAGCCAATATCGCCGAAACCATGATCCATTTGCCGGCCGGACTGCCCAATGAAACTGTAGCCATATTTATAAGGTTGTAACTGAAAGGTTTATTACAAAGTTGCAGTAAATGATTGGATTAAACGGAGCCTAAAAAAACAAATTAAAGCGTTGTAAAATATAACTACCGCCTGAAAACACCGATATTTTCCGGGCAAAGCAAGATCAGCAGAAATATAGCAGAAAGATTGAGCCATAAAACCTCCGACTCGTTTACTGCCGAAAATAGCATTATCAAAATAGTTAATATAATTATTGCGATAACGTGGTTGCGGTGCGGGATAGGAATTCCGATTCTATCAATAAAGCGTTTAGCCCTAAAATTACTCCGATATATAAACGGCAATATCAAAAAGTAAAAAGCACTTGCGGCTATCAAAATCCAATAGAGCACGATTTTGCCGGTGTCATTAATTTTAATTATTCCATTTGTATTTGCCCCCAATATTGCGGTGTTGGTTTTAAAAAGCGAATGGGTTGACAGATGAAAAAGATCAGGCAAACTGCTCATTTTTTCGGCGATAAAAAACAGGCTTGCTATCCCGGTTAAAATTAAAACCACACAAAACTGGATGCTGCGATAGCGCGAAAGCCTTACAATATATACTGCCGACACTATAAAAATTACAAGTAACAACAATACCGTGAAGTATCCTATAAAACCGCCATAGCGATTGTATATCATCTCAAAATATCCTTTATCAATGAAGAAGAGTATGATAGCCCCTGTAGTGAACACGATCATTAATCCGAAGATCAACGCCTCAAACTTTGTTAAGCTGTTCTTTTTACGGGCAGTATTATAGGTATTGAGCACGGCCATGATTTTATGAATGATTGTAACAACTAACAAAAACTTGCCAAAACATGTTTTCGGTCCTTTTTAAAACGAAAACAAGCTCTAAATTATTCCGTCACGCCAACGGCAACATTCGTCACATTTAATTCTGAAGGTCATATTGTTGCTGTACCATTGAATCATAAATCAACAGCCACATGAAAAAGCTTATCCTGATACTCATTCATCTCACCATTGCATACCTGTTAAAGGCACAGCCACCGGAGCAACCCATAGTTTTGGGAAGGGTGGATACTATTTATTCCAACATCCTGAAAGAGAAACGACCACTTTGGGTTTATACGCCCGGATATGACACCAACTACTTTTCAAAACCGGAATTTCCGGTTTTGTACGTTTTAGATGCCGATGATCATTTCATGTCGCTGGTTACTATGATCAAAGAACTTAGCGCAACTGCAGGTAATACGGTGTTGCCGCAAATGATCATAGTTGGCATTTTGAATACCCCCGGACACCGTACACGCGACCTTACGCCTACCAGCAGCACTATGGACGAGTCATCGGGCGGAGGGGAAAACTTTGCCGCCTTTATGGAAAAAGAACTAATTCCATATATTGACAAAACATATCCAACTGCTCCCTATCGCACCATGATCGGTCATTCGTTGGGAGGATTAACGGTTATCAATTTATTATTAAAACATACACAGGTTTTTAATGCCTATGTAGCTATAGATCCGAGCATGTTTTATGATAACGACAATTTACTTAAACAGGCAACGATTATCCTTAAGCAAAAGAATTTTGGCGGTAAAAAGCTTTTCCTCGGTTTTGCCAATACGATGAACGCAGGTATGGATACTATACAAGTAAAAAAGGACATGGCCGAAATATCACATCATATCCGGTCGATCATGAAACTGGCCGAAGATCTTTCTATCAATAAAGCAAACAATCTGCAATGGGCTAAAAAGTATTATCCCGATGACGATCATAATTCTGTTTCATTCAATGCCGGGTACGATGCCTTACGGTTTATTTTCAAAAACAACCGATTTCCGCGAAACCAGCCTTATAACCAATATTTTGACAAACAGTATAATGCCGTGCAGCTAAGACAAATGATAGATAAGCATTACAAAATGATATCCGCTGAAATGGGTTACACCGTACGCCCTCCCGAACCGGAGATGAATGGCATAGGCTACGCGTTTTTACAACAAAAAAATTATGAAAAAGCGGCCATGTTTTTCCAGGTGAACATAGATAATTACCCGAAAAACTTCAACGTTTATGACAATATGGGTGATTGCTTTTTAGCCCGTGGGGATAAAGCGAATGCCGAAAAGTATTTTAAAAAAGCTTTATCAATAAAGTATACCAAAGAGATCATGGATAAGCTGGATAAGGTGCAGGCAGAGCAGTAAGGGATTTGGAGGGAGCTAATCTATAAAACTCACCGGTTCTAAATCTTTCAACTCTTCTTCAGTGAATAACCTTGAATGGATCATAAATCTAAAACCCGTCGGTATTTCTATTGAAAAACTTGAACCACGGCCTTTGGTAATATCAAGCTGGAGCTGGGTATGCTGCCAGTATTCAAACTGATCCTTACTCATCCAAAATTCGCAATCATCCACCTCTCCTATTTTCACGTCGCTGCCGCCGAGTTTAAACTCGCCTTTTTCAAAACACATGGGCGATGAGCCATCGCAGCAACCACCGCTTTGATGGAACATCAGGTCGCCAAAGCGGGATTTGAGTTCGGCTATCAGTTTTGAAGCTTCGGGGGTTATGGTTACTCTTTTGATCATGTTTTCAAATTCGCGCGAAGACGCTAAGCCGCAAAGAGAGGATAATAATCTATTCAAACACATAAAGACTTACGAAGTTTCAGAAACTTCGCAAGTCTGGGGGAACGGGGGGATTAAAGCCGGGATTAAAAAAATCCCAGCTTGTTCTTATTATATGAGATCAGCATGTTTTTTGTTTGACGGTAGTGGCCAAGCATCATTTTATGATTTTCGCGACCAAAACCTGATTTTTTATAGCCACCAAACGGTGCATGTGCAGGATAAGCGTGGTAATTATTTACCCAAACCCTGCCGGCCAGTATAGCGCGGGGTACCTGGTAAAGCTCGTGCGCATCTCGGGTCCAAACACCTGCACCCAATCCGTACAGGGTGTCATTGGCTATCGCGATGGCTTCTTCAGTAGTTTTGAATGTGGTTACACAAGCCACCGGACCAAAAATCTCTTCCTGGAAAATGCGCATCTTATTATTACCTTTAAACAACGTCGGCTGAATATAATAGCCGCCTTCCAGCTCACCATCAAGCTTTTTAACCTCGCCGCCGCAAAGTACTTCAGCACCTTCTTCCTTTCCAATTTTCAGGTACGATTGAATTTTTTCGTACTGGTCGTTAGATGCCTGCGCGCCCATCATGGTATTCTCGTCAAGCGGGTTACCCATAATGATAGCATTAGTGCGTTCTATCACCTTCGACATAAATTTATCGTAGATGTTTTCATGCACCAGGATTCTCGACGGACAGGTACAAACCTCGCCCTGGTTAAGGGCAAATAATACGGCGCCTTCAACAGCTTTGTCAAAAAAATCATCATCGGCATCGGCCACCGATTCAAAAAAGATATTTGGTGATTTTCCACCCAATTCCATCGTAACCGGAATAAGGTTTTCAGATGCGTACTGCATAATCAAACGGCCGGTCGTGGTTTCGCCCGTAAAAGAAACTTTGGCAACCCTCGGCGATGAAGCCAGCGGCTTACCTGCTTCCGGCCCAAAACCGGTAATAATGTTCAAAACACCCGGCGGCAAAATATCCTGGATTAATTCCATCAATACCATGATGGATGTTGGTGTTTGCTCGGCTGGCTTCACCACACAACAATTACCGGCAGCAAGCGCGGGGGCAATTTTCCAGGTAGCCATCAACAGCGGGAAATTCCAGGGGATGATCTGTCCTACAACGCCCAATGGTTCATTTAAACAAATACTTACAGTATATTCATCGTGCTCGGAAATCCCGCCCTCTTCGGCACGGATCACACCGGCGAAATAACGAAAATGATCAATCACCAGCGGCAAATCGGCAGCGCGGCATTCGCGAATAGCTTTGCCATTATCAATACATTCTATAACAGCCAAAAACTCCAGGTTTGCCTCAATAACATCGGCTATCTTATTTAATAAAGAGGCCCGGTGTGCGGCGGAAGTTTTGCCCCATGCCGGGAATGCGGCATGCGCGGCATCCAAAGCCAGTTCAACATCTTCCTTTCCTGATCGTGCAGCTTTGGTGAACACCTTGCCGTCAATAGGCGAAACGTTATCAAAATATTCGCCTTTAACCGGCGGGACAAATTTGCCGCCGATAAAATTGTCGTATTTATCCTTGAAGGATGGTTTAGAAACAGCGCTCATAATTTTTATGGTTTTTTGGTAACACTAATGTAGAGCTACCTCGCTGTAAGGCATTTGCATTATGCTCTCAAAAGGTAGCACAATGATCGCATTTTTTACGCCCGCTTGTTAATCAAGATAAGTATGCCTAATTTGGTATAAATTATAAACGGCTATGAATAACAAAACCCTGTTATCTCCACTAAGCCTCTCACACGGAAAAGAACTGAATACCCTGGTTGAAAACCGCAAGGCTTATACCATGAACCATTGCGAACTCAACGTTTTTGAAACTTTTGAGCGCAGCGAACTTGTGCCCTTAACTTTTAGCGACCTGGTAATAACAAGCATGCTGCGCGGCAAAAAGGTGATGCACCTGTTTGATAAACCCGGTTTCGATTATCTGCCTGGTGAAACAGTTATCGTTCCGCCAAATATTACCATGAAAATTGATTTCCCGGAGGCCACTATCAACCAGCCATCACAGTGCACCGCTTTGGCTATTAACCACCAGGAAATTACCAATACGCTTGATTTTTTAAATGAGAATTACCCAAGGGAAGATAAGCGGGCATGGCAGTTGAATTATAACCAGTTCCATTTTTTTAATAATTATGAGCTGGCCCAGCTTATTAATAAACTCATCCGCATCAGTACCGGCGATGCACTAACCAAAGATGTACTGGCCAACCTCACTTTAAAAGAGTTGCTGATCCGCATTATGCAGATGCAAAACCTTAACGAAATCAGCGATAACCTCCACGAACTTTCAAGCAGCAGCCGATTTGCCTACGTACTGGAATACATCAGGGTGCATTTAAGCGATAAGCTTAATATTGATGCCCTGAGCCAGATGGCCTTCATGAGCAAAGCCAGTTTTTTTCGGGCGTTCAGGCACGAGCTGGGAATTTCGCCGGTTGACTATATCATTAAAGAGCGCCTCCAATTAGCCAAGCAGCTCATGAACAATCCGCATAACAGTATCTCTGAAGCTTGTTTTAAAGCCGGGTTCAACAACCTTAACTACTTTAGCCGGGCATTTAAAAAGATAGAGGGCATTACGCCAAGCTATTACAAGGCCAGGCTACGGGGTGGGCATTTGAATTAACAGACTAATAAAAATATTATTCGGAAAGTAAGAAGCAATCTTATACGTGCGCTTAGCAAACACTTATAAGATTGCTGTTGTGTAAGGCGCTTAACCCTTTGGTGTTTATGCCGATCTGCGGCTGTTGCTGATCAATGCTGATTCATAAACTGCGCTAATGATATCTTCGGCAGAAAAAGTGCCCAGGAAATCCCAATCGATATGGCTGTAGATAACCTGTTTTGAAGGCTCAATAATATAGGTGGCCAATAACGGCGCGTTTTCATCAATGCCCGAAAACCTGTCCCACACCGGGTAATCGTCAGAATATACCCTGAATTGCTGTGCTATTTCTTTATCGGCATCGTGATAAAAATTAAGGGTGAGGCTTTGTTCCCATGCCCATTTTTCAAGATCTTCGGTACGTTCGTCACTAATGATAAGCAGGTTGCCGCCGCTTGCCTTAACCTCATGCTGCAAATTATTCAGTTGTTTAAGCTGCGCCAGACCTTGCTGCCCCCAATGGCGCGAATAAAAAGAAATAACCAGCGGCTTATTCAATAAATTCCTTTGCGAAATAGGGCCATGTGTTTCGGCGCCATTGTAAAATTGCTGCCAGCGGCTATAATCGTTACTTAACTTAAATTCAGGGACCAAATTGCCCGCTTTTACAGGATGTAATGATTTCAGCTTACGAAACTTAAGATCGGGTTCGGCAACAACTTCAAGCAGATCGAAAAAAGGATATTTATTATTATTTGTGGTTTGCATTTTAAAATAGATTTATGATGTTATGGATAATGTTTTAAGGTAATTGTAGTTGAGCTTTATTGTTCAACAACAACGGCATAGTCCATAAATTACCCGGTAACGCATGAGCAAGCCCGGCGGGATGGCGCTGCTTAATTGTTTATTGCTGGATGTGTTCATAAAAATATATTAATTGAGGTCAGTAAATTTAAAGGTGCGTAACAGCTTATCTAAGGTGGAGAGAATTTCAACAACAGCAACACATGGGCATGTACACCGTGCCCCGGTTTTCGGCTGGTATATGTTTGTTACTGGTGGTTAAACTGTTGCCCGTCATCTGTTTTTGAATGTTACATGACAAATATACTACAATATCTATAAATTTAGTAGAATTTATAAAAAAATAAATTTTCTATTTTTCAATATCAAGATTTCTTACACTCCACAGTCATTTCATACCATTTAACATTCAATGCCCTTCCCTTTCTAAAAACAAAACCTTGTAATTTGCGTTCGGTATAACTAATAAATAACTATGCAGAACAGGCTGAAACCACAATATATTATCGTACTTGCTTTAAGTGTTTTAGTCCTGTCCAACTGTAAAAACAACAGCAAAAAACATTACAATTATATAGCTGATTCCCTAAAAAAGAAAATGGCTAAAGAGTGGACAAAAACCATTCCTGGTAACTTTAGTGATCAAACCGAAGTTGTATTTGACAGTGCCCGTATCGTCACATTTCTTCAAAGCCATCCCGCTTTGGCTCCATATGAACAGGATCTGCGGAGTTTTTACCGTAAGCGTAAATTTGCCTATGCATGGTACGAAAAAGGGACTTTAATTGAACAGGCCGGTAACCTGAACGACAGGCTGATGAACCTGCAAAATGAAGGCATATATAAAGGTATCCCCTATCAAAAAGATTTAGACTCACTGATATTTGATAATCATGCAAAAACAAGGGTCAAAAAGCCTGATATTGGCACCGAGTTAATGCTCACTGCCCAATATTTCGCATTTTCAAAACTGGCTTTCCGGGGCATGAGCGATTCGGTTAGCCGTTCGGTAAACTGGTTCCTGCCGCGTAAAAAGATAGCATATGATGATTACCTGGATACGCTCTTAAAAAAAACTTCGAAACAAAGCCCTGCTATAAGCGAGCCGGTATACCGCCAGTACGACCTGCTAAAAAGTTTCCTGGCCAAATACCGCCGACTTGATGCCCATGAGAACTGGGAGCCAATTATTATCAGCAAAAAACTCAAACCCGGCGACTCGTCGGCTGTAGTTGCCAGCATAAAAGCCCGCCTATATAAATTGGAAGATTTTAAAGGCGATACGCTCAACAATAAGTTTGATGACGAGTTCAAAGCAGCCATAACCCAATTCCAGCTCAGGCACGGCCTTAGCGCCGATGGCTTGCCCGGCCCCGGAACTATGGCCGAAATGAATGTACCTCTCAAATCACGGATCAAACAGATCGTTGTAAACATGGAGCGCTGCCGCTGGCTGCCTGTAAGTTTAACTACCGACTATCTCGCCGTAAATATCCCCGAATTTAAACTGCACGTTTATCATGCCGATAGCTTATTATGGAGCTGCAATGTGGTAGTTGGTCAAAAAGTACATCAAACAGTTATATTTTACGGCGAAATGCAATATGTGGTATTCAGCCCTTACTGGAACCTGCCCGAAAGCATTGTACGTAATGAAGTGTTGCCGGCTATGCGCAGCAACCCCAATTATCTTAACGAGCATAATATGGTCATTACCGGCCGGGAAAACGGGCTTCCAGTAATTCAGCAAAAACCCGGACCGGCAAACTCATTGGGACTGGTAAAATTCCTGTTCCCCAATAGTTACAGTATCTATTTGCACGATACTCCTTCAAGGTCGTTGTTTGGCGAATCGTCCCGGGCGTTTAGCCACGGCTGTATCCGCGTTGGCGAACCGGTAAAACTGGCTTCATTTCTTTTAAAATATGACAGCACCTGGACAACCTCCCGCATTAATAAGGCCATGCATCTTGGTAAAGAACAGCAGGTTACACTCAAACAAAAGATGCCTGTATTTATAGCCTATTTTACCGCCTTTACCGACAGGAATAATCTGCTCAACTTCCGCAAAGACATTTATGACCGCGATGAACAGCTTGCATCCATGATCATGTCAGGAAGCGGGCAATATTAATGTTAAGTTAATAGTACTAAGTCTCAAGTAAAAAGTTAAGTTTATTGTTTTTTTGACTTAGAACTTAAGGCTAATGACTATCCGTCGTTACATGATTAATATTACGCCGCCCTCTATCTCCCTCTTTTCTCCTTATGCAGTTTAAAATACCGGTAATTAATAATTGCAAAATATTTTTCATGGGTTTGTAGGCAATCGTTAAAATTTAATTGTCCTCACTTTAAATCACCATAGTGCGCCCCTACAAAGGATGCTTTTCCTTTAGCACGGTGACCATTAACCAAACTATATGACATTATTAATAAACCCAGGAAAACTGATGCCTATGTAAAAAAAGCTTACTCTCCCCGCTACAGGCAATAATTACCCGGAGGGAATTTACTGCCCCGAAAAAAAAATTTTGAATGTTTATAACTGCGCGGTGCTTCCAGGGCACTTCGCTATTAACTCCCTTTAAATTCAATAAAATATGAAATTTTTCAAACACCCGGTGGGTGTACAGAGGCCATGGGTATCAAAATCCCTCAACCTGTGTAAATTTGCCCTTGCAGGTATGGTGCTCTTGAATATGCAGGCTTCGGCTGCTGAAGCGCCAAAAGCAAATGCCAAATCAAACTATAATTTTAACTTAAACTTCGCTAAACTTACCGGTAAGGTAGTTGACGAAAAAGGCGAAGCACTTGTTGGCGTAAGCATCAGGATCAAAGGCACTACTACAGGTACCCAAACTGATGCCAATGGTAACTTTACCCTTGATGTACAACCCAACACCGTATTAATTGTAAGCTACATTGGTTATGGCACCAAAGAAGTTGCGGTTGGAGGTAAATCAACAATAACAATTACACTGAGTGCCAACACCAACTTAAATGAGGTTGTAGTAACGGCTTTAGGTATTAAAAAAGAACAGAAAAAGTTAGGTTACGCGGTAACGACCGTTAAAGGTGACCTGCTTGACAAAGCGAAAGAGTCAAACATTGCATATTCATTAGAAGGACGTATTGCCGGTGTGAGCATAAACGGCGTAAACGGTGGTCCGGGCTCTTCAGCACGTATCTTATTGCGCGGTATAACCAGCAGCACTTCAGGGTCTCCTTTATTTGTAATCAATGGTGTACCGATGGATAACTCATCACGCGGTACATCAGGTGAATGGGGTGGTGCTGATTATGGCGATGGTATCTCAAACATCAACCCTGATGATGTTGAAACCATGACCGTTTTGAAAGGTCAATCAGCATCAGCACTTTACGGCGCGCGCGCTGCTAACGGTGTAATTCTCATCACAACCAAAAGCGGTAAGAAAAACTCTGGTTTTGGTGTTGAATTTAACAGCAACTTCCAGGCCGATCAGCCAGTTAACAACCAGGATTTCCAAACTGTTTACGGCCAGGGTGAACACGGTGTAAGGCCGATAAGTGTTACTTCAGCTGTATCAAGCGGTAACTTAGGCTGGGGCGAAAAAATGGACGGAAAACCAACTATCCAGTTTGATGGTAAAATGTATCCATATTCAAACAAGAGTAATTATCTTGACTTTTACCGCACAGGTAACACATTTACCAATACTGTATCATTTGACGGTGGTAACGAGACAGGCGCTTTCAGGTTATCAGCATCGAACGCGCACGCCAACTCAATAGTACCTAACAGTAATTTAGACAGGAAAACCTTCAACCTAAATGCTAACCAAAACGTTACCGATAAGTTGAACATCGCTGTTGTTGCTAACTACCTGGTTGAAAATTCAAAAAACAGGCCAAGCCTGAGCGACGGTCCGGGTAATCCGAACAACATTTTATTCCTGGCAGCTAACGAAGACCAGAAAGCTTTAAGCCCAGGCAGTACTTCTTCTGGTGCTGAGCAACAGTGGAATAACGATATCTATGTTACTAACCCATATTTTGCAGCAAATAACTTCATCAACAACACTGGCAGAAAACGTTTAATTTCATCATTAACAGCTCGCTATGATTTCACTAAATGGATCTATGCTCAAGCCCGTATTGGTTATGATAATATTAACGACAGCCGTTTTAAAGTCACCCCAACCGGTACAGCTTATTCAAGCAACGCCGCCGGTGGTTTGGACGAACAATCAACTGCTCAACAATATGAATTAAATTATGACGCATTGGTTGGTGTAAAACATGACATTGTGAAAGACCTGTTATCATTTGATTTTACAGGTGGTGGTAACATCCGCAAAAACAGCTACAATTATACAAGCTTAAGCGGCGGTCCGTTCATTTTGCCATACTTCTACAGCTATTCAAATCTGCAAACAAAAAATGCAGCAAACTATCAATTTAACCAATCAGAGGTTCACTCAGCTTACTACACTGCTGATTTCTCGATTAAAAATTACTTGATTTTAAGTACTACAGGCCGCTATGATACCTATTCAACATTATACCCGGTAGTAGTAAAAGGTAATGGGCAAATCTTTACCCCTTCAGTAGCAGGTAGCTTCATCTTCTCTGAGTTTACCCATCCTTCATGGCTTGATTTCGGTAAACTGCGTGTGTCTTACGCTAAAACCAGTGGTGAGCCAACCGACAAATACATTACACAGCAGTATTATAACATCAACAACCCAGTAAACGGCACAGTAACAGGCGGTTTTTCAACCGATCTTCCTAACTACTTCCTAAAACCGTTTACCTTAACTGAAACTGAAGTTGGTACTGAATTAAAGTTCCTTAATGGTCGTGCAAGTTTGGATTTTGCTTATTTCCACCGCAAAACCCAGGATGATATCCTGAAAGGTACTTTGGATTATGCGGCTGGTTACCACACTCGTTACATTGGTACTCAATCAATACAAAATAACGGTGTCGAAGTTGAATTGAAAGGTACAGTGTTCCAAACCCCCTCATTCTCATGGTCGCCTTCATTTAACTTTACTTATGTAAAAAATAAGGTATTGAAAACTGATGATTTAGCTACTACACAAACATTAGGTACCTACAGACCATTAAATGCCAACCTTGCATTTGTTGTTGGCTTGCCGGGCCCGCAGGTAATGGCTACCGAATACAAACGCAATGCTTCTGGCCAGATCATTTTTGATTCAAACGGTTTACCTGAGTCTGACGGAGTTCGCAAGGCACAGGGATCAGTTGCTCCAAAAATATACGGTGGTTTTAATAACGATTTCAGTTACAAACACATTAACCTATCATTCCTGGTTGACTACAGATTTGGCAACAAAATTTTATCTGCAACCAACTATTACAGTATGTACCGTGGTTTAAATAAAGCAACGTTACCAGGTCGTGAAGGTGGTGTTGTAGGTGATGGCGTAACCGAAGATGGCCAGAAAAACACCAAGTCAGTTGAGGCCGAAGTTTACTACCAGGCATTAGCTCAAAGGGTATCTGCGTTAAACGTACTTGATGGCAGCTTTATTAAACTGCGCCAGGTAACTTTAGGCTATACCTTTACAAAAGGTATGCTTTCTGGTTCGCCGTTTAGTGGCATAACTGTATCTGCTGTTGGCCGTAATCTTTGGACAATCATGAAACGCAGCGATAATATCGATCCTGAATCAGGCTTTGCTAACAGCGTTAACTATGCTGGTATTGAAGGTACAAGCTTACCAAGCACACGTACATACGGTATAAATGTTAACTTTAAATTTAAAAAATAACAGAGATGAAAAAACGACTCATATATAGCGGCTTTTGCTTAGCCGCGGCTCTTGTTTCGGGTTGTACAAAAGATTTCACCAAGATAAACACAAACCCTAATGCCACATCAGCAGCGGTGTTTAATCCGAATTTTCTTTTGGCACAAGCTCAGATCCAATATTCACAAACTGGCTACGATCAGCTGCTTTATCAAAGCATGTGGTCACAATCGTTAGCTTCAACTTACGATTACTATGGTAATGGTGATAAATACATATATAAAGGTTCATTTAATGATTACAAAGCAAGGGTATATAACAGCGGTTATGATGCCGAAAGCCTTGTGCAGGAAATGAAAAACCTTACTGATGGTAAAGCCGAATACGCCAATTTGAATAAAATTGCCTCCATTATGAAGGTATTCATATTACAGCGTGTAACCGATGCTTATGGCGATGTTCCATATTCAGAGGCGGGCATGGCAAAGCAAGGAATCTTTACCCCTAAGTTTGACAAGCAGCAGGATATTTACAATGCTATGCTTACCGAACTTGATGCCGCTACAGCCGGACTCGATGCTTCGAAAGACAAACCGAGCTCTGACCTTTTCTACAGCGGTAACATCACCAAATGGAAAAAGTTAGGTTATTCACTGATGGTAAGGGTTGCTATGCGTTTAACTAAAGTTGATGCTGCTACGGCTCAAAAATATGTTGAAAAGGCCTACGCCGCCGGCACTATGACCAGTATTGATGATAACGCTAAAGTAAAAACAGATAATGCTAACGGCAATTCAAACAGTACCATCAATGCATTGACAGTTCCTGATGATTTCAGGGAAGTACGCTGGTCAAAAACTTTGATCGACTATATGCAAACCACTGCAGATCCAAGGATTTCGGCTATTGCAGAGGTTTCATCCGGAACCGGTAAGGCAGCTAATTCAAATGAAACCGTAGCGGGCAATAACGATGCATCTGTTCAACATGGTATGCCAAATGGCTATGATCTTAATGGCGGTGCTACTGATATCAGCAAAGCTCCGGGGTATCCAGGTACATCACCTGCTGATCCGTCTGTTAAAGATGACGCCCCAGCTCCTGATGGTAAATATTCACGCCCGAGGTTACAGGTTTATTATACATCAACATCAAGCATTAACCCTGTTGATAAAAGCGGCATCAATATGCTTTTAACCTATGGCGAAACTGAATTACTATTGGCAGAAGCAGCTATAAAAGGTTGGAATACCGGTAGTGCAACAACACATTACGCAAACGCGCTTGTTGCCAATCAGCTTGAACTTGCTCAGTTCAACTCAGCAGCTACAATCAGCAGCGCCACAGCTACAGCTTACGCCGCGGCCCATCCGCTGGTACTTGCTACCGCATTACAGCAAATCAATATGGAATATTATGTTGAAACATCATCAACTTTCATCCATAATGAAACATGGGCAAACTGGAGAAGAACAGGTATTCCTGTACTTACCCCGGTTAAATATGTTGGCCAATTCACCGATGGCTCCATTCCGCGCCGTATCGTATATCCGGTTTCACTGACCACCACTAACGCTGCAAATTATAAAACTGCAGTTGGTAACCTGTCAGGCGGTGATAATTTTACCTCAAGAATCTGGTGGGATAAATAATACCCCTATATAATTCTCTTTAAAAACAAGGCTATGGCTTCATAGCCTTGTTTTTTAGTTTTTACAACAAAAAGGATTATAATCCGGTGGCAATTATCAATACAAATAAGTAAATTTAAATCCCCCTGCAACCCGGAAAAATAAAATCTGTTGATGATGTGTTGGTCTTCTTCCCTCTTTAATTTTAAACTTAAAAGGTTAAACACTTTTACATTTTGTACTGTTATCCTGTTTACATTACAAAGTATGCGCGGTAATGCGCAGCAGCCGCTTTTTAAGCTGCTTACCCCCGAAGAAACCAGCATTAGATTTCGTAATGATTTGGTTGAAGACGAAAAGCTGAACGTACTTTCATATGAGTACCTGTACAACGGCGGTGGCGTGGCCGTTGGCGATATCAATAACGACGGCCTCGAAGACCTTTTTTTCACCAGCAACCTTGGCCCAAACAAGCTATACCTTAACTTAGGGAACCTTAAATTTAAAGACATTACCCAGCAAGCGGGCAGCGGCCTTGCGGGCAGGCCCGGCGACTGGAAAACCGGCGTCACCATGGCCGATGTTAACGGCGACGGTCTACTGGATATTTATGTGTGTTACTCTGGCCTTGGTGATAATGCCAAACGCCGCAACCAGCTTTTCATCAACAAAGGCAACAGTAAATTTGTTGAAATGGCCAAACAATACGGTCTTGATGATCCGGGTTATAGCACCCAGGCTGTGTTTTTTGATTATAATAAAGATGGCAAGCTGGATATGTTCCTGCTTAACCATAACGTAAAAAAGATCAGCAATCTCGAATTTGCGCAGGCTAAAGCCGAAACCGACGAACTGGCCAGCAATAAACTTTTTGAAAACCAGGGCGGTCATTTTGTTGATGTATCCAAAAAAGCGGGTATCATTCAAAATCCCCTCACCTTTGGCCTTGGCGTTGCCATTGCCGATATGAACAAAGATGGATTACAGGATATTTATGTAACCAACGATTACAACGAACCCGACTACCTATACATAAATAACGGAAACGGCACTTTTACCGAAGATAGCAAAAAGTGCTTCAAACATTTGTCACAATTTTCGATGGGGGTTGATATTGCCGATATCAATAACGACGGCCTCCCTGATATGATGACGCTTGACATGCTGCCGCCCGATAACCGGCGTCAAAAGCTGTTACAACTACAGGAAAACTACGAATCGTTTGAGCTGATGCTGAACCAGAACCTGTACAAACAATATATGCGCAACATGCTGCAGGTTAATAATGGTGATGGTACTTTCAGCGAAATCGGTCAGCTGGCAGGTGTTTCCAATACTGACTGGAGCTGGTGCCCGCTTATTGCCGATTTTGACAACGACGGCTACAAGGATATCTTCATCTCCAACGGTTATTTCCGCGATTATACCAACAAGGACTTTTTACGTTACTGGGGGGATTATAAACTAAAAAAAGCGATAAACCGCGAACCATTCCTGCTCATGGACCTGGTTAAAGCGATGCCCTCTACTACCCTGTCAAACTATATTTTCCAAAATAATCATAATCTCACCTTCACCGATAAAAAACAAGATTGGGGGATCAATAAAGGTGGTATTTCCAGCGGCTCTGTTTATGCCGACCTTGATAACGACGGCGATCTTGACCTGGTTACCAATAATATCAACAGCGAGGCTTCCATATTACAAAACATGACCATGGAAACGGGTAAAAAGAATTACCTGGCAATAAACCTTAAACAACCGGAAGGAAATACTAACGCCATAGGCTCAAAAGTATTTATATACAGCGGTAAACAAATACAATACCAGGAGGTTAACCCTAACAGGGGATATCTCTCATGCGTATCCACAGTTTTAAATTTTGGATTGGGCGATCAGCAGCAGGCAGATTCAGTACGGGTTATCTGGCCCGATCAAACATCGCAATTGCTTAGCAACGTTAAAGCAAATCAACGCTTAAACATTACCTATAAAACAAGCAACCCTGTATTCAAAACTAATGGGAAAACCGCTACCAAATCAGTTTTTAGTTTAGCTAAACCAACTATTGATTATACTCATACCGAAAACAGCATCAACGATTTTAAACGCCAGCCTTTGATGCTGTTCATGAGCTCAAAAACAGGACCGGTAATAGCTAAGGCTGATGTAAACAAAGATGGTCTTGAGGACCTATTTATTGCAGGCGATCAGAACACACCGGGTAAGATATTTATTCAAAAAGCAGGCGGAAGTTATACCGTTCAGGAAATATCAGATGTAAACAAAGAAAACACATCAGCAGCGGCGTTTTTTGACGCCAATGGCGATGGTTTCCCCGATCTGTACATAGCCAAAGGCGGCTATTCACTATTAGAACCCGGCGCCAATGAGCTGCAGGACAAGCTTTATCTAAACGATGGTAAAGGCAATTTCAGCTTTTCAAGTACCTCCCTCCCGATATTAACCGCCGGCAGTAAATCATGTGTACGCCCTTGTGATTATAGCAACGATGGGAAAACTGACCTGTTTGTCGGATCAAATGTTACACCGGGTTATTATCCATCTGCACCAAAAAGCTACCTGCTTACCAATACAGGCGGCGGTCATTTTGAAATTACCGATGCACCATTTACAGGTATAGGTATGATCAAAGATGCTCAATGGGTCGACTTGAATGGCGATGGCCGTAAAGACCTGATAATATGCGGCGAATTTATGCCCATCATGGTTTTTACTAACACCAAAACCGGTTTTGTTGATGAAACAGTCAAATACTTTGATCATCCCGTTAGCGGTTTCTGGAATACGCTAACCATTACTGATGTGGATGGCGACAGCAAGCCAGATATTATTGCAGGCAATCTTGGTGAAAACACGCAGATCCATGCCAGCCAAACGGAACCTGCCGAAATGTATTTTGCCGACTTTGACGGGAATGGCTCAATAGATCCGTTCTTTAACTTTTATATACAAGGTGTAAGCTATCCCTTTGTGAGCCGCGACGAACTGAACGACCAGATTTACCCGATGCGTAAAAGGTTCGCTTCATATAAAGCTTATTGTGATGCTACCATGAAAGATATTTTCACGCCCGAAGAGCTTGCTAAAGCCACTAAGCTTACAGTTAATGAGGCCGAAACATGCCTGTTCATCAACCGTGGTGGTAAGTTTGTAAAAGGTCAGCTGCCGTTGCAGGCCCAATATTCGTCGGTATCAGAGATCCTCACCGGCGATTTTAATCATGATGGCAAAACAGACCTCCTGCTGCTGGGCAACCATTCAGATAACCGCCTGAAATTGGGAAGCTTTGACGCAAATTATGGCTGCCTGCTTACCAGCGACGGGAAAGGTAATTTCACATACCAAAGCCAACCGGTTGCAGGGCTATCAGTAAACGGTGACGTAAAATCGGCCACAGAAATAAAAATAAACGGCGCAAATTATATAATGATAGGTGCATCGGGGCAGGCGTTGCAGTTTTATAAATACTAAGCCTTGAGCCTTAAGCAAGAAGTCTAAAGTCTGGAATCGAGGGGACATTAGTGTTTTAGGGAACTACTGGCTCTGATTTAAGGCTTGGGGCTCGAAACAAAAATTAAAATAGATGATCAAACAAATATCCATATTGTTTTTAGCGCTGATAAGCACAACAGCTTATGCGCAAAAGAGTAAAAAGAACATTCTTCCGTACTTGCATATCGATCAGGCTGTAAACGCTATTTCGGCGGTTATGATCCATGATGTGGTAAACCCACCCGCTGCCTCCCGCTATTATGCTTATGTAACCCTGGGAGCTTATAATTTGGTTAGCCTCAACAATAAACAGATAATACCGGTTGGCAATTTCATCAAAAGTTACACACAAGATAACCAGATCAGCATCCCGGCCAATAAGTATGATTATCGCATAGCCGCAATGTATTGCATACTGGAAACAGGAAAGCAGATGCTCCCATCGGGTTTTATGCTACAGGATGATGAGGATAAGTATGTAGCCCTTCTTAAAGAAAACGGCGTAACCGAAGATGTGATCAATCAATCAATAGCAGCTGCCACCGAAATGACTGGCAAGGTTATTAAATATTCCAAATCAGATAACTATAACAAGCTGAGCGGTCGGCTCAGGTATTCACCTATAAAAGGCGGTAAAAACTGGTTCCCAACCCCGCCAATGTACATGGAGGCCGTTGAGCCTAACTGGAAAACTATTCGGCCAATGTTTATCGACTCGTCCGACCAGTTTGTGCCTGTTAGGCCTGCCGTATTCAGCACTGACAGCACAAGCGACTTTTACAAGGAAGCATATGCAGTTTACCAGGTATCCAAAAACATGTCGGCCGAGCAAATTATGATTGCCAACTTTTGGGATTGCAACCCATTTGCGGTTACCACATCAGGGCACATGATGATCGGTTTTAAAAAAATCAGCCCGGGTGGACACTGGATGAACATTGTTGGTATTGCCGTAAAAAAAGCCGGGCTTAGTTTTGATAAATCGATACAGGTAGCAACACTGGTTGCCATGACCGAAATGGATGCATTTATCAGTTGCTGGGACGAAAAATATCGCAGTAACGGCATCCGCCCCGAAACTTATATCAACAAATACATTGACATTAAATGGGTGCCCATGCTGCAAACCCCGCCATTTCCGGAATATCCAAGCGGCCATGCCGTGTTGTCAAATTCGTCGGCCGGAGTATTAAGTTATCTGTTGGGTGATAATTTTGCTTACACAGATGATTCGGAAATCCCCTACGGTGTTGGCCCCCGCGATTTCAAATCATTTAAGCAGGCGGCTGAAGAAGCTTCTTTGTCTCGCTTTTATGGCGGTATTCATTTTAATGATGCCATTGTTAACGGCAATCAGCAGGGGCGCGATGTGGCAGCAGCGGTTATAAAAAAATTAAAAGCAGCCGGAGTAAACTATTTGGGTAATTAGAACGTAGTTAAAAGCAAACAGCTTTTAATTATGCGCACCAGAGGAACGGTTTTATTATTACTTTTCATCATTACCGGGCTCCCTGGGTTTAATTCATTCACTGTAAAAACAAAGCCCGCAGCTGGGGCAATGGATGAAGAAGGTCGCGTGTTGTTTTTACGCCATTGTACAGTTTGCCATTTAGCACCCGATCCGGCTGGTCTTACCAAAGAGATCTGGGCGGGCCATGTGCTTCCGGTTATGGCTGCCCGTATGGGAATCATTTATCCCAATTACGATCCGTTCAAGGGATTATCCGATGAAGAGCAAGCCATTGTTAAAAAACACAACATTATTCCTGAAGAACCGGTTTGCACTGATGCTGACTGGATTAAGATCAGGGATTATATTATCAGTAATGCTCCTGATAGTGTAAGTACTGATGAAAAACGCCTCACCCGGAACAGCCCGCTTACCCAATTTGTACGACAAGATGTACAGATTGATAATAAGGCACCCTCACTCATCACCGGACTTAAATATAACGGCGCAACCAAAACCCTTTGGATAGGTAATTTTTACAACCAGGTGCTAAACTGGCAATATGGTAAAGGGCCAATAAAAACTATAAAAAGTCAGGGTCCGGTTGTTGATTTCAATTTTTATAAAAATAACACATACTTTACCCAGATAGGTAAACTATACCCTACCGAACTCAGCACCGGCTCATACGCTCAGCTGGCGGATACCGGTGTTGCTCCTATTCTCACGCAATTGCACCGCCCGGTATGTATCAAAATTAACGACCTTAATAATGACGGTACATCCGAAATTGTGGTATGTAACTTTGGCAATAAATTGGGAAGCTTATCGCTCTTTAAAAAGAACAAAGCCGGTAAATACATTGAAGATGTATTATTGCCCTTGCCCGGCGCTATCAAGTGCTATATAAAAGATATGAATAGCGATGGCAAGAAAGACATTGTGGCTATGTTTTCGCAGGGGGACGAGAGCGTTTATATATTTTATCAAAAGGACAATCTTAAATTTAAAGCTAAACGTGTGTTACGTTTCCCGCCTGATTACGGTACTACAGATATGGCCCTGGTTGATTATAACAATGATGGGCTTACTGATATTGTAACAGTACATGGCGATAATGCCGATTACTCCAATATTCTGAAGGCATATCATGGCATCAGGCTGCACATAAACCAGGGCGCCGATGTTTTTAAAGAAAAATTCTTTTACCCGATATATGGCGTAACCAGGGTTTTGGCTGAAGATTTTGACAAGGACGGCGATATTGATTTTGTGGCAACCTCCTTTTTTCCTGAATTTGGCAAGTTAGTAGATGAATCATTCGTTTACCTCGAAAACATTAATAAAGACCAATTTATCTTTAAACCTTACATTCAAAAAAGTGAGGTGCCGATCAAAACCCTCACTCTTGAGAAAGCCGACATCGATGGCGATGGTGATATGGACATCATTACCGGCAACTTTGCCCAAAGCCCTGGCCCGGTTCCGGCAGCACTTGACGAAAAATGGAAATCGGCAAGGTACGGATTGAGCATCTTTTACAACCAGCTATACCAGCCGAAGAAGTAAGCCGTAAAAATAAACATCGATGCAAGACGATAACTCTAATGTAGCAAATTATTTAGGTGCCGATCCGGGATGTACCAAAGCCTCATAATTTTCTGTTGGGCTGATGTTGGCATACATTCACAACCTGTATAAAACTATTGCGATTCGAGAAGGCGTTCAAAACGCTTATCGGGTATAAACCAACTGCCTGCTACCAGTACATAAATTACAACGCTTATAGTTGGGTTTAACCAG
Source organism: uncultured Mucilaginibacter sp. (assembly GCA_966212355.1). Taxonomy (GTDB): domain Bacteria; phylum Bacteroidota; class Bacteroidia; order Sphingobacteriales; family Sphingobacteriaceae; genus Mucilaginibacter. The sequence continues at coordinate 245,845 of CBIHRB010000002.1, read as the reverse complement.
GTACATAAAATAGCAGCCGCATATAGTATCACAGAAACTTTCCCCTTAAAATCATTTCCGAAGGCCTTTGCTATCAAAGAGTCTTCTCCATGATGTTTAATGAGCATTAAGGCCAGGATGCGGTAGGCAATACCGTTCATAATGAGCACTACACCGTAAAAGAAAACCGGCCATTGGGTAAGGTGGGTCTCTCCCATCCAACTGGTTACAAAGGGTATGAGCGATAACCAGAACAGCAGATGCAAATTAGCCCACAATATTTTACCATTTACCGACCGTACAGCCTGCATCGTATGGTGATGATTATTCCAGTAAATACCCACATAAACAAAGCTGAGCAGGTAACTTAGAAAAACAGGGATAAGCGGCTTCAAATCCTTCAGGCTTTCACCATGCGGAACTTTCAATTCTAACACCATAATGGTAATAATGATGGCTATTACGCCATCACTAAATGCTTCCAGTCTGCCTTTACCTAATGCCATGGGCTAAATATAGCATTATTTGACAAAAGCCTTATAACGCTGCATAGCTTCAACAAAGTAATAATCGGCATAAGTTAAAGGCACATCAACTTCGGTACCTGCCGGGAAATGACCTACACTATGTTTCAGAATAAACCCGCCATTGGTGTTCAAATCTGCTTTATATGCCGGTGCTGATAAGTTTTTAATAATAGTTTGGGCTGTATTGAAATACTCCTGACCATCTTTTTTATCAACGTAACGGCAAAGCTCAAGCAAAGCTGAGGCCATAACTGATGCCGCAGAAGCATCACGCAATGCGTTAGGGATATTGGTTGCATTGTAATCCCAGTAAGGTATTTTATCGGCAGGCAGGTTTGGATTTGTCAATATAAAATGAGCTATATTTTTTGCCTGCTCAAGGTATTTTTTGTCTTTGGTTTCGCGGTACATAACTGTGTAGCCGTATAGTCCCCATGACTGTCCCCTTGCCCAAGCCGACTCATTAGCAAAGCCCTGCGCGGTTTTCTTTTCTTTTACCGCTCCTGTTTGTTCATCATAGTTAATTACGTGATACGAGCTAAAATCCGGGCGGAAGTGGTTTTTCATAGTGGTGTTAGCATGGGTAACCGCTATTTTATAAAAGCTCGAATCGCCGGTTGCCTTGGTAGCATAAAACAACAGTTCAAGGTTCATCATATTGTCAATGATCACCAAAAAATCATTAGCCTTTGAATTCCACGAACGGATACAGCCAACCGTTGGGTTAAACCTGGTTGAAAGTGATTTGGCACTATTAATCAGAATTTCTTTATACTCAGGTTTCGGCTCAAGATGATTTGCTGTACCGAAGCTGCAATACATCATAAAGCCGAGGTCATGCGTCCCTTTATTATATTGTTCTTTTTCGAGGCCTTTCAAGTTTTCATTAGCCTGGTTAAGCAGCTCAGCATCTTTAGTTTGCTGATATAGATTTAGTAATGTACCTGAATAAAAACCACTGCACCACCAGCTGCTATTGCTTATTTCAAACTTATCGGTAGTAGGGTGATACGTTTTAGGGAACTGCTCAGGGCCAAATTGTTTGGCCATGTACTTATATTGTACATCCGCATCAGCAAAGTTTTTTTTGATGGTTGCCAATACAGCCTTTTGGGGTTTAAAACTATTTTGCGAAAAAGAATTGAGGCTCAGCGCTAATAAACATGCAGCAATTGTTGATTTGTACAGGTGTTTAAATTTCATAGACTATAAATAACTGGTTAAAGTGCTTATGCAGGGCACATTTCAAGTTATAAAAGTGCAGATTTTGGTTCAATAAAAACAAACACCGGACAGCCATTTGGCTATATATTTCTACTACATCGATGTAGTTAGGGCGATTTTTTTGCAGTTGACGACTTACGAAGTTTAAAAACTTTGCAAGTCCGGACAGAGAGCGCATAAATCCCTCTCCATAGTTCTTAGTTAAAAGCCGTTACAACAAGATTTTTATAAGCACCTTTGGGGCAGTTTCCATGCCAATAACCTACCGCACCGCTTTTCAATGATGGATCAAGCGGGGTGTACACCATAGCCGGCTTCGGGCCATTATCCACATAAACTTCCATTTTGCTACCCCGAACCACCACTTTAACATGAAACCATTTATTTTGCGGAATTATGGCTTTAGCCTGGTATTTTGTTGCCTCATAGTCCCACCAGTTAAACTCGGCCTTTTTTTCGGGCATGTACTGGATAGCGTTAACAGTACCAGATGCCCCCGGCCTGAAATAAACTGTTTCGTAATGATGGGCATCCCGGATATGAAAAGCCAAACCAACAAAGCCTCCTTTAGGATTTACACAAGCTACATCCATTTCAATAATCCCATGCTTGAAATTTAAACCTGGCTTATACGCTAAACTGGCCGATTTGTAGTCGCCGATCTTCCGCTTGATGAGCAGCGCCTTTTGTCCCTGGAAAGTACCCAACTCATAGTCAAGCGTATCGTTTTTAGGAATGATCCATTGTTTAGGGTTTACAACTGAAAGGTTGTAAACCTGGTGCTTTTGCTGTGCCTGTGTTTTTACGGCAGCAAACAGCGTTAACATTAAGACTAATTTTTTCATGATGATGGTTGATTTATACTTATTGAGTAATAACAAGGTTGGCAAAATCGCCCGGCAGTCCGGACGACCAAAGGCCAACGAGTCCGTTTTGCCTGTTATTCAGTTTTTTTACAGTAAGCGATGGTTGATCGGAATGGTCAACATACACAATAATATCATTGTCATTAACTACAATGCGCGCATGAAACCAGGCCTCGGCCAAAGGAAATGGATTTACGGCATTTTCATAAACCAGCGGATGTTCCTTACGGAGTTTATCCCAGGGAAAATCCGGCTCGCTGATGTATTGTACCGTATGTTTGCGGCGAAGCGTATCCGTGCTTTGAAAATTAAAAGGTCGAAAATAAATAACGTCATTGGTTGTAGTATCAACCCCATGAAAAGCTATGCCTAAAAAGCTTTCCTGAAAAACATCTCTGCCGCGCAAATCGATATCAATGGTGCCTGTTTTAAAATCCACATCCTTAAGCCATAAAATACCATCTAATGTCAGGCCTTGTTTACTGCTGCCGGTAAATTCTTTAACAGTTTGGCGGGGATAGGCTTTCGCCAGTTTATTTTCCTTCAGCAATTGGTTAATATCATATGTAACTTTTTTTTGCTGGCTGTAACAAAAGCCGCTACCGAACGTCATGCTTAGTATGACAAACAATAAAATCTTGTTGTTCATGGGTTTTGATTTAACTTTAATCAAAACTTGCAAATTGTCATTACAAATAAAGCACGGGCGGTATTTCAAGTTAAGTTCAAGTTTGTTCAAAGCATTTTAGGGATTTTTAAACCACATTATTACCTGTAGATCAATGGAAAAGGAAAAACAATTGCTTTTGCTATGCCGGCAGCTTATTGAGCGAACTTTAAACTGGGGCGATAGCAGTATTTGGGGCAATGATGATTTTGAGCAGCTCAGCCAGCAGATCTTTGATAAAACACGGGTACAGCTCAGTGTATCAACCCTGAAAAGGATCTGGGGTAAGGTGCGTTACGAAAGCTTCCCCAATGCAGCGACGCTGAACGCTCTTGCCCGTTTCCTCGACTACACCAGCTGGCGCGATTTCAGGCAGCACCACCAGGTTAACGGCGTAATTGAACAATCGGTTAAAATAAATGATTCAAATACCGCAGTTGTGGTTCTTCTTCCCAAACCCGGTTTACGGTATATATGGCTTGGCAGCGCATTGTTGCTGGTATTGGGCGCATTGTTTTTCATGAGCAGCAAGCGCAATAAACCAATTGATCCCGGCTCAATAAAGTTCACGAGCAAAAAAGTTTCTGACGATTTGCCCAACTCGGTCGTATTTAATTATGATGCCTCAGCATTTCATTCGGATAGCGTTTTTATTCAGCAATCGTGGGACCCGAATCGCCGCGAACAGGTGCCCGGCGACGGCAAACAGTATACATCTATTTATTATGACCCAGGCTATTTTATAGCTAAGCTCATTGTAGACAAACATGTGCGAAAGGAAACATCGGTATTTATTAAAACCAAGGGCTGGAAAGGCATCCTTGATCACCAGCCCATACCTGTTTATCTTTCGCCGGAAGAAATTAAAGGGCAGGGCTTTATGGGAATTACAGCAGATGTCATGGAGCAAAAATCAGGAACACCTGTTTTTAACAATACCTGGGTAAAATTTGCCAACATTCGCGAATTTCCGGGAATTAATGCAGATAATTTCACCATGGATTGCACCCTGCGCAATACCTCAACACCCGGCCAATCGGCCTGCGCCAAAGCCGACCTTACCATTTTAGGTAACGGCACCGCCATTGTGATCCCTATAGTAAACAAAGGATGCATCGCCGATATGGGTATTTTAACGGGCGAAGAATGGGTTGATGGAAAAAACCATGACCTGAGCGCCTTTGGTACAGACATGTCGCAATTTCAAAACCTGAGATGCAGCGTTAAAAACCATTACCTGAAAATATATCTTAATAACAAACAGATCTTTGAGTTTAAACAGGCTCACACCATGGGCCGTATTGTAGGCATCCGTTTTGAATTTGAAGGGCCGGGGCAGGTAAAACATTATAAGCTGGAAACGCCCGGAGGAGAGGTTTATGAGGAGCAGTTTTAGGAAAGGCCGCTCGCGACCGTCAACTAAAAGACCTTAAACAACGTCATTGTTTCATACCTTATAATGACGTTGTTTTAATGTGGGCGATTATTCCTAATTTACCGAATTATCCTCTACCTTAATATCATAACCCTGTACAAGCAGATCACTCACGCTCGTGATAAACGGTTTAACAAATTGCTCAATCTTAGCATAACCTTCCTGAACAGCATCTTCATTCTGCGGATCAAAAACAATCTCATCCAAATTACTGATCGCCTTATTATCGCCATGATGTACATCGGCGATTAAAAAGATGCCTTTTGTATCGCTCTCATGACCAAGGTGATTTGGTTCTGTTTGGGCGTTGATGGAAAACACCAGCCCATAATCATCATCAGAGATATTTTTTAAAACAGTGATCTCCAATACAAGACAAAAGGCGCCATTATCGCTGTAACATTGCTGCGTGTACTGGCATTTGATCAGATCCTGAAAATCATTTTCGGCCTTTAACCGTATCTGCTCGTACAAATCAAAAACTGCTTCAAATAAATCCATAAAGAGGTGTTAGTCGGTTAATCCAAAACAAACATAACTATCTCCCGACTTACTTCCAATTTTTCCACCGCCACAGGCAATAACTACGTACTGTTTACCATCAATTGAATAAGTTGCAGGGGTAGCATAACCCGCCGCCGGCAAATTAGCTTCCCAAGCCACTTTGCCGGTACGTTTATCAAACGCACGGATCTTTTCATCCTTAGTCGCCGCAATAAATACCAAGCCACCTTTGGTAACCACCGGACCACCATAGTTTTCCGTGCCGGTTAGGGGGATTCCCTTTTTGGTTAACTCAGCATACTCACCCAGCGGCACTTTCCAAAGCAACTTGCCCGATGTAAGGTTGATAGCATTGAGGGTACCCCATGGCGGTTTTATACCGGGATATCCATCTTTATCTAAAAAACGGTTATAACCATTCATGGCATAAGGTACTTCATCAACCATTTTCTTTTCCGCCTCCGAGCTGGCGGCGCGATTGCCGGTTGGCTCTTTGGCCACTTCTTCGGCCGCCTTAGTTTCCGGGATCTTGAGCAGGAAAGCAAGCAGGTTTTTTTTATCCACAGGCGAAATTTGTTTAAATGATGGCATCATATTGCGGCCGGCGGTAATAATACCACTCACCTGATCGGCAGTATACTTTTTGCCGATGTTTACCAACGATGGATAAGAGGTGCCATTACCCTTCCGTTCGGCACCGTGACAGCCGATGCAATTCGTATTATACACTACATGTCCCAATGCCTGCGGCGAATGATCGTTAGTGTTGGTTTTAGGTACATCAATCATTACCTGCGCCCATGGCATTTCTGAGCAGTTTACGTAGAGTATCTTACTTTCAGGATCAACAGCAGCTCCGCCCCACTCACCCCCACCGTCAAAACCGGGGAAGATCCAGCCTCCCTCCTTGCTTGGCGGGGTAAACATGATCCGGTTTTTAACCTGGTTATATTTTGCCAGCATTTCCCGGTGCACTCCGGGCGTACGGTCGGTAACATCTTCGGGATTAAACATTTGCCGGGCGAAAGGTTGCGGCAAAGCTGGAATGGGTTGCGTAGGCCAAACTTCTTCGCCGGGCAGGGCTTTGGTTGGCACAGGTGTTTCCACTATCGGGAATATCGGTTTGCCGTTCGTTCTGTCGAACATAAATACATAACCATGTTTGGTGATTTGTGTTACGGCATCTATCTTTTTACCGTCTTTAACAATGGTTACCAGGTTTGGATTAGCGGGCAGGTCGCGGTCCCAAAGGTCGTGATGCACAAATTGATAATACCATTTCAGCTTACCCGTAGCTGCATCAAGTGCCAGCAATGAATTGGCAAACAGGTTTTGCCCTTTCCTGAACCCGCCATAAAAATCACCTCCTACCGAGCCGGTTGGAATGTACACAATACCCCGCTTTTCATCCAAAGCCATACCCGCCCAATTATTGGCCCCGCCAAATTTTTTGTAAGCCGCGGTATCTTTCCAGGTATTGTAACCTGCTTCGCCGGGATGCGGTATGGTGTGGAAGATCCATTTTAACTTTCCGGTACGGGCATCGTAAGCACGCACGTGCCCAGGGGCCGCATCGGCTGATTCTGATACACGATCACCAACAATCAATACATCTTTATAAACCACGCCGGGCGTAGTTCCTGCGACAAATGATTTGGTATCCCTGTCTAAATTCTTAGTAAGGTCGAGATATCCACCCTTGCCAAATGAGCGCACCGGAGTGCCGTTTTCGGCATTAATAGCCCAGGTTTTAGCACCCACGCTGTAGAAAATCCTTTTTTCGCCGCCATTATCATTTTGCCAGTATATTACTCCACGGCTCACTTTATAATAAGCCATCGGGTCGCCGTTATTGGTGGTATCATCCTTTGCGGGGTCAAACAGCCATTTTTGCAGGCCTGTAACAGCATTGAGCGCAAATAGCTTCAATTTAGGACTGGTGCCATACAAAATACCATCAACCATAATAGGATTGCATTGATTTTGGCTGAGATTGGCAGTGTCCTTATCGTCCGTACTAAAAGTCCACATCACTTTTAGCTTGTTTACATTATTTAAAGTAATTTCATCGTTGGATGAATACCGTAAACCTTCCTTTGAACCCGCATAGGCAGGCCAGCCGCTATAGTTATTGTTTTGATTGCCTTGCTGATTTTTACAGGACGTATAAATGCCCGCTGCAAAGCACAGGGCTATCAAATACCGGGTGTTAATCATTTATAACGTAAAATTTGGTGTTAAATTGGATCCAGAGGCATTTCAGTATACATGGCGCGACTGTTTGCAACGGTGCTCTCTAAATGTATGAATAAAAATTATTTTACAAATATTCATACGTTGCCTGCGTATATCATTTCGTCCATAAAAAAGCCATAGCTAATAAAGCCATGGCATTACAAAATGTATTACACATTACAAAATGTATTACAGGAATCCTTTACAGGGAACACATACTTTTATTTCTTCACTAAACTAACCGGTGCAACCTCCTGGCTCAACAGTTTTCCAAACAGCTCCCAGCGTTTTGCCGGAGCTTTGGCAGTACCTCCATTTGATTCAATGTAGTTTTTCACCAAATCCTGGCCGTAATTATAGTTGATGACATAACTACGGTATTTCTTGATAAAACTGATTGATTTTTGAGCTGTCTCATCGTTCATGAGGCAATACTTTCTAAGGTACGACAATGCTTTATCCTGGCTCATGGTATTATTGATCAAGCCTCTTGCTGCCTCGTTGCGGGCATAGTTTAACGTGCCTTTTATAGCAAGGGCCTTGAAATACAGGTCGGCACCCGCGGTATCTAACCTGGCCAGCGGCAGCAATACGTTTTTCGCAAACTTTATTTTATCATCACCGGGGAAAGCTACTTCAATACCATAATTGGCACTTCCCTCGGCAATCAACGATTGCGGGCTAAACAACGGGTACAGAGAAATTTCAACCCAGCCTTTATCATGATAAAGGTTTTTCTCCAGCAGCATGTTGTATACATGGTGTCCGGGATAACTTTCATGACTGCCCACATCAATAGCTCGGTCAATAAAAATCTTCAGATCGGTATTGATCTGTACAGTGCTCTTATATCCCCCCTTATACCAGTTATAGCCCGACCATGGCTTATTAGTTACATACTCCAGCGTAAATGTTTCGCCGGCAGGCAGTTGGTAATGTGCAATTGTGCGCTTGCGGGCTTCGGCAATAGCCGCTTTTATAACAGGATCTAATTTATCTTTTGGGATAATAAATTTGTTGGCCAGTTTTTGAAACCTGTCGTTCACGTTTCCTTTGCCCGGTAAAATGCTGTCGAGCAGGGCTATCTGCCCTTTAAAAAAGTCGTCGGTATAAACCGGGGCTGCTACACCGAATAACTCGCGCGACTCTTCATCAAAAGGTCTTTCCTCTCCCGAAAAAATACGGATCCGTCGACTGAAAGCAATCAACTGATCGGCCATCCAATTAGCGCGGATCTTATTTGTATCAATTTTTGACGTATTGGCGATGGTACGCAGGTCATTCATCAGGCTGTTTGCCGATGCCAGCAGGCTATCCTTAGGGAAAGTTTTCAGTGCTTCCTGTTTAGGCTTCAACGAGTCGGGGCCATAATAGGCATCTACAAAATCACCGTCATACTGCCCTATAGTTAAACCAAGTTTTACATATTCGACAGCGAGATGGTTGAGTTTTTTACTTTCGAGCTGCTGCGCCGGGCCCTGCCCGCATGAAAACAATAACAACAGAGGTGCAAAAAACAGTAGTTTTTTCATGGCGAATGATCTTGTGCGCGTAAATGTGGCGCAAGATAATAATTCCATTTAGTATAAAGTGAATGCAAACCTCACAGAAGCAAACGTACCGGAAACCATTAAGGCTTTCTAAACGAATTGATGTTATAGGTTACGCCTACCGCTACACCTGTCGATTGCAATTTGATATCAGAATATCCAACTCCGGAGATAGGCACTTTCATATATGGCTGAACGCTTACACCAAACTTTGAGTTTATTTTATGTTCATATGTAGCGTTAATATTGATAATACTTAATAGATATCCTTTACTATTTGGCACAGTATAGGTTTGAGGCCATGCCCCGCCGTTGTTGCCATCCGCATAATTAAATCTGTATTTTTCACGAAGCATGAGGTATGATGACAAACCTGTGCCTACCGAAAGTTTGTTGCGCACATTACCATAAACCTGGTAACCGATATTTATAGGAATATCAAGCATTTTACAATCGGCAGTTACATCGGTTGGATCCTGCCTGAAATTATACGCGGTACGGTAATTTGAAAAACTTGTACTATAGGGTTTTGACGAATAAACAACGCCGCTTGTAATGGTTAATTTTTTTGTAGCACCGAATGAAAGCAGTAAACCATAGTTGCTGCCAACTTTTCCCTGAAAAGAATTTGTACCATTAACATCAGATGATGCCAGCGCCGTAATAGCCCATTGCGGCCGGTAACCAAAGCCTTGTTTAGTTATTTTTTTATTAGGCTTTGTTGCAGGTGCTTGAAAAGGTTGCCTTTCAATATTTGTTTTAAAATCCGGAACAGCTAAAGGAGAAGATTGTATATCAAGTGATAACGCCCTATTTGCCAGCAAATTTGAAATAGTACCATTATTACCAGCCGGCTTAGCACCTGCCATCAGGGCGCGATCGTGTTGCATAATGGTATCACGCCCATTAATTCCCTTTTTGTTTACACCTGGAATATTGTGGTAGGAGCTGGCGACAGATGGTGTTAAGCTTATTTGACCTGTATGAGCATGATTGCCTGTATTGCTGTTGGCAGCTATGTTGCTGTTCCCGGCCGGCCGGGTTGTTAATAAACTGTCTGTTGGTGGTTGCGGCGTAACCCCGCCACTGGTTCCGGGATTTGTTTTAGGCACAGCTGGCTTAACCTTAACCTGTTGTTGTCCGGTTGTATTATCATCCTTTACATTGGGTTTAAAAAACCACCATCCTAAAAACAGCAGCAACATCGCCGCTATTCCGCTTGCAATTGGTAACCAGTAAACAACTCCACGGCGTTTCTTGCCCTTGTCAAGCATTTGCTCAAGCGCATCCCAGTCATCCTCGTTAAACGCGCGATGATTTGCCGGGTCTTCCAGCCCCTTCTTAAAAATGTTATCTAAATCTTCTTCGCTTTTCATCCTCTGATACCATTATTAAAAAAAGTTGTCCTTACATCTATACCTACGCCATTATAGGCCACAATCGGGTTAAAATCCATACCCCTGTTGTAATTGGTTTTATTAGCAGTTTCCTCTGCTTTTAATATCATTTGCTTTAGTTTGTGCCTTGCTTTATGCAGGTTTGATTTAGAAGTTCCCGGGCTGATATTCAACATTTCGCCTATTTCTTCATGCGAATATCCGTCAATCGCAAAAAGGTTAAACACGGTACGATAAGCTTGCGGCAACTGCTGTACCATAGCCAGCAGGTCTTCATAATTTAAATTTTTATCTGTCAAGTCTCCCTCGCTCACATTTTCCGCTTTCTCCAGATCTTCCGTGTAAGCCATTTTTAAGTTAGCCCGGTAATAATCAATAGAAACGTTCATCATGATACGGCCTATCCATGCTTTAAACGGCCTGGAAGTGTCAAACCTGTCTATATGGGTAAATACCTTCATAAAGCCCTGGTTCATAACTTCTGCAGCCTCATCACGGTTACCTGCATAACGGAGACAAATGCCCATAGAAAAGCCATAAAACGCCTTATAGAGCATTTTCTGACTTTTCCTGTCCTGCTTTACACAGCCATTGATCAGTTGATGTAACTCTTCTTCGCCCATGTGGGGTTTATAAACTCAGAATCAAACACATAAATTTAACCTTATCTACGCACATCACGGCAACTATTATTAAAAGGTTGCCTGTTGTGCAAAATAATTTAATTTTTTCACACTGTTGGATAAAATCATGCACACTTTTCTCACCTACGGAAATCATTTATACAAAATATGCACAAGTTAATACAGCCTCAATAAATCCCTGCAAATAATTATATTTTTGATAATGAGGCAACCGGTACGTGTGTTTATAGCGTAATACCATGTAAATCCCGCCTGTTTGAAAGGCCTTTTATGAGAATCGATATAAACCCAAACTTCCCTGTAAAAAATTGTAAAACCTGCGGGACACGTCCGGTAATTGAACAAACTAAAGATCGCTGGATTATCCTGTGTCCTAATCCGAATTGTCGAAATGCCGTTTCTGATAAACTGGTTAACGTAACAGAATGGAATAGGCAAAATCCATAATGTTTTTTTGCCGGTTTATTTACCTTAAGGCAACCATCCCGAGAACATGCACGATATATATATTATAAAAGGGCATAACAAGTCCTTAATAATTTATATACTAATACTACTGCTGCATGGTACCGGTGTCTGTTGTGATCATTACTAAAAACGAAGCTGCCTTAATTGAAGATTGTATAAAAATGGCTTCTTTAATTACGGATGATATTGTTGTGATTGATAATGACAGTACCGATGGCACACCGCTTATTGCCTCCCGTTATGGCTGCAGGGTGTTTCAAAAAAACTGGAGCGGATACGGCGCAAACAAAAATAAAGGGATAGCCCAGGCCCGCTACAACTGGATCTTAAGTATTGATGCCGATGAGGTGCCTGATTTGGAGCTTATTAAATCGCTCCATAATTTAACCTTTGACAAACCGAATGTTGTTTACGATATCAAATTCAAATCATACTTTGGCAAAAAGCTTATCCGCTTTGGTAATTGGGGAAATGATCATCACCTGCGTTTGTTTAATCGTTCATTGGTAAAATGGGGCGAAACCGAAGTACACGAAACCTTGCTTTTACCTTCCGATGCCGAGATCAAAAGCATAGCGGGTTATATCCAACATCACTCTGTAACCGATATTGACGACCTTAAGCGTAAAGCTATTCTTTATGCGCAGCTAAGTGCAGCCAAATATCACAAAGCCGGTAAAAAGGCAACATTTATCAAGCTATATTTTTCACCTGCTTTTGGCTTTTTACGCAATTACATTATCAGACTTGGTTTTTTAGATGGAGCCGAAGGACTGGCTATAGCACGCGTTATTTATAAAAACACACGCCTTAAATACGCTTACCTGAAACAGTATAAAGAGTTGCCTCAAATGCAAAACACCTATCGTAACGAGTTGGTAATAGAACAGATTAATTAACCAAGGTATCATAACGTTTAGCTGGCGGTCTAAAGTCAAATTATATAGGACTTTTGACTTACAACTAAGTACTATCGACTTAAAACTATTTGTCCAGCACCTGTTGGTAAAACTGCAACGTTTGCCTCGCCACAATATCGATATCAAAACATTCTTTCACTTTTTTGTTGCCGGCTAAAGCAAGGCGCAGGCGTTTTTCAGGCTCATTGAGCAATGTAACTATTGCCGATGCTAATTCCTCAATATTGTCTGGATCTATCAGCAGCCCGTTAACGCCATCATCGATAAGTTCGGGGCCGGATGTACGGTTTGAATTGATCACCGCTGTTCCACATGCCATGGCCTCTAACGGCGCAAGTGCAAAAGCTTCGGCATACGACGGGAATACCGTCACCGCCGAACTACTTAAACAGGCATAAAGTTCATCCCTCCCCACATGCCCTTTAAACACAACACTGCTTTTTGCATCCTTCTGCAAGCAGGCGATTACTTTACTTACCGGGCCTTTCCCCAGTATCAGTAACCGGGCATCAGGAACCTGTTTAATAACTATATTCCAGGCCTCCGCTAACTGAAAAATCCCTTTCTTTTGAACAAGGCTCCCCGTAAATACCACCTGTTTGGTATCGACCGGTGTACTGTTTCCTACTGCTAAGTTTGTATCTATACCATTATACAACACCGTGACGGGCTTGTTATACGACAGGTAATCAGCGCTTTTTTTTGCAGTATAGGCACTTGCACTGCTAACAGCCTCTGCGCGGTTTAAAATATCCTGCTCCATTTTCAAAACATGCGGTGCAATCGGTATCCCTGCCTCAGCATTAAAGTAGGTAATGGAACCATTCAATTTAACAACTACAGGAACAGGTAATGTGGGGAACGGCACATATGATTTACAAAACCTGATATAGTCATTATAATCGGGCATTTCAATAATATTGATCTGCTCATCAGCTATGATCTGTTCCAGTTTTTTTTGATAAGCCGCAAGGCTTCTTTTTATATCCCGTTGCGTAATACCTGTATCCAGTAATATCCTGTTGAGCATCCGTACCCCGGCAGACCGCTGATTTTCAAACCATTTATCATCAATACCCCAGCGATATCTCAAAACTTTTACACCTTCATCCTCAAATTCATCGGCGCCTCCATATCCGCGGCTGTACAACCCGGCAACAATTACCTTATGTCCCAGTTTTACCATTTGCCGGGCAATGAGCCGCACATAGGTTCCAATGCCGCCATGCGGTCCGGGAGGATATTCATCGCACAGATATAAAATGTTCATTGCGCTAAAAACTGTTTACTGTTTTGAATATTGCGACTGCTCAATTGTTTTGATATTAAAGCTATTAACAGATAAAAAACTATCCCCAATAAAAGCCTGAACAAGAAATGTATGTTGATTGAAGCTGTTATAAACCAGCCGGCCAAAGCAGCAGGGAACAGTATCACGAATGGCCGTAAGCTGATATGCATAATATTTTCATTCACCAACCTGTAATAGAGCACCGCCTGTAATATATTGGTAATTAAAAATGCCACAGCCGAACCAATACCATTCAATAGCGGGATCAATATCAGGTTAAGCGCAATATTTGTTGTAGCACAGATTACGGTAACAGATGATACAGCCTTGTACTTTTTAACGCTAAAACTTAACGACCAAAGCAGGTTTATGAAAAACTGTAGGGGTATGCACAACGATAGGATCAAAAATTCGGTAGCATTGGCAGCGCCATATTTGCCGCCGGTTATCATCCCCACTACAGGTGTCCAAAGCATATTAAGGACAAGAGGTAAGAGCATAGCCAACAGCAACTCGACTGTATTAAAGGAATTTACCTGCTCCTGCAATTGGTTAGATGGTTTTAAGGCCATCAGCCTTGACAGGCGCGGTAAAATAACAGGAGCTATAATAAGCATTGGCAATCGTGAAAGCTCATAAGCCCGGTATGCGAAACTATAATCGGCCAGCACGGTTTTGCTCGCCATAAAACCCAGCAATAGCCAGTCCATCCGCGACAAGCTCATATCAAATATTACCGATACATACTGCGCCGTGGCTTCTTTAAGCAACTTTTTATAAGCCCGAAATTGAAATTTGAAATTAAAATCTGTTTTCGTGATAACATACATGAGCAGGGCCAGCAGTTCGGCTCCGGCTGTGCCTATCATTACCATAACTACAGAGCGAACTTGTAATTGATGTATAGTAATAAGATAAAACGCACCACAAACCCTTAGGCTGTTACTTATAATGGCGATTATGCCATAGGGCGTAAATTTTTCCTTTGCATTTAAAAACTGCTTTAACGGAATACCCAGGAAAAGCAGACCCTGTGCTATAAAAAACCATGGAAGCACCTGGTAAATATTGTCATGCAATACTAAACTTAATAATAACAATACGCCCAGGGTTACAAAAAAAGTAGCGAGCGAATGGAACAAAAATGCCGCCGCCGCCCAATCCGACCGCTGTGAAGCTGCTATCCGCCTGATCACTACCTGCTCCAGTCCAAACCCCAGGATGGTGGTAACAAATATCGATAAGGCATTCATCCAGCTAATGGCCCCAAAACTGTCTTTACTCAGGTAAACAGAAATAACGTAAAAAAAGATACTGCCAAGCACCTGCAAGGCAAGTGCCTGCAAACCTGACGAAAAAAACCTGATGAACGCTTTACTCCTGAACAACGACGTATATGTTTATACTCTTATACTATTGTTTTTACCTGCCGGTTGCCTGTAACATTTTAATATCCCGGTTAAATATCTGCATATATCAGCACATTAACGAGGCAACCATTCCATTTTTTGGCACGTAACCTATTTAAACGAAACAATTGCGACAAGGCCGGCAAAACCGGGAAATGAACATCAATAAATACAAGGGAATAATGACAATCAGTTTGCCGGGTTTTGATATTAAGAGGTGGAAAACCTATGCCGATTGGCGGCTGCTGATCTTCCTGCTGCTGTTTATCAACGTGCGGATCCCATTTAAGATAGTGGCATTGATTTTTGTTTACATAAGCCAGTTTAACTTTCAATTTGGCTTTAAGCTGCGCAATTCAAGGATCCCGTTATTCTATCTGCTGGTTTTCCCTATAGCTATTGCCGCAGCAGTCATCAACCAAAATTTTTCCAACCTGTATTATATACCTGTTTTTGGCTGGGCTTTGATATGCTGGGGCCTGGCCTTGCTGGCGATTCACCAGGTTAAGCTGATGGTGGATAAAACAGATGCCGAAACCATTTACCGTACACTGATCATTTTTTTTATCATAAACGCAGCTTTCTCGGCAGGTAACCTAATGCATATTATGTGGATCACTAAAAGCATTAACCCCTATGCTTTTATGGGAATGCATCAGCGCTATTATATCAATACCGGCGATGATGTAATGGGCATAAGCTTTGACATTTCATCAACCAATGCTGTTATCTGCGCTTTCGGTGTGTTTTACTTCATTTATAAGAATAATTTGCCCATGATGATCGTGTGCATGAGCACGCTGGCACTTACCTACAGTAACCTCATCAGCATTTTGGTACTGCTGCTCCTCGCTTTCATTTTTGTTTTTAAAACCACGCGCAATCAAAAAAGCATGATAGTAGTGGCATTGCTGCTTTATGTGATCTCCCTGGTCAAAATATCGCCGCAAAATGAAAAGTATATTAACGAAGTGACTAAAAGTACGTTGCGGGAAAATCGTATTGAAAAACAGGGCCATGCAACAGGGCAGGCAACAACTGCCAATCCCGGAGGGCGATTCATAACCAGGGATGAACAAAGAAGGAGATTTGCACAAAATTACCTGGATAGCCTAAGCAGGATAAAGGCCCAACAGGAAAAACCAAGCACACTTGATAAAAAAATCAAAGGCTTGCCGCTTACCGATGACGGCAGGCTATACATCCCGGCACCAAACACACACTTTGCCGAATTTTATAACACCGGTGAAATGACTCCCGACAGGCAACAGCTTATCGACTGTATAGCTGCTCACAGGGCTCAGCTGGCGCTTTGCCGGCTTGAACCCTTCAGGCCCGCGTTGCCTGGAAAGATCACCGGCGCTATACAAACCTTTAATTATCTTACCCGTCATCCTTTACAAAGTATAGTGGGTTTAGCTCCCGGAAATTTTTCATCCAAAATAGCTTTCAGAGCGGTTGGTGCAGGCATCAGGGGCAATTATCCCCCAAAATACATCTATATCGACCCGGCATTTATGCACAATCATTTAGACCTGTACCTGAGCTTTTTCAGCAAGGATGCTGGTTTCCGTTCGGTACGCAATAACCCCTACTCCACTTACGATCAAATGCTGAGTGAATATGGTATCCTCGGATTGCTTGCCCTGCTTATATTTTACATTGGCTTTTTTGCCCGGCATTATAAAAAGCTTAGTTATGGTTTGCCCATATTAATGATGGTAACGGGCATATTTTTTCTTGATTACTGGTTCGAGCAGCTCTCGGTACTGGTAATTTTTGAATTAATGTTACTCCTCAATATAAAAGAAACTACTACACCCCATTTAAAAACAAAAACTACAGTGCAGGAGGAACTTGCGTATGCATAGCCCTCAAATTACTGTTTTAATGCCTGCCTATAATGCCGGTAAATATATTCGCGAAGCCATTACATCGGTGCTTGAACAATCGTTTGCTGATTTTGAATTGCTGATTGTAAATGATGGCTCAACTGATGATACGCCCGACATTATTAAATCGTTTAACGATGAGCGTATAGTGGTTTTGAGCCAGGAAAACAAAGGCGTAGCTGCGGCTCTCAATAAGGGTTTACGCCACGCGCGGGCGCCTTATATAGCCCGTTTCGATGCCGACGATGTATGTTATCCTTACCGCCTGCAGGTTCAGTATGATTTCATCACATCTCATCCCTATTATAGCATTATTGGTTCGGGAGTTGACTATACTGATGTTAACGGCGACCTGATATTTACCTGGCAACCCGATGCCCTGAGCCATAACGAGATCAGGCAGCTCAGTTACAGAATTTGTCCCTTCATTCACTCCAGTGTGTTTTACAAGCGTGATGCTGTTTTAAAGGCGGGTGGCTATAATGAGTTAGCCTACACTTTTGAAGATCATTTTTTGTGGGCAGCTATCCTTAAACACGAAAAGGCTTTTAACCTTAATCAACCGCTCATTAAGGTGAGGCTTAATGCCGAGTCTATTACCATTGATGAAAAATGGCGTACAGGTAAATTTAGGCAGATCAAGTACAATGCCCTGCGCAAGGGAAGCATTACCGAAGCCGAAGGAAGGCAATTGTCCGAGATCGGCATTAAACAGTTATCTCCACGCATCAAAAAAGGCGCTTATTATGCCCTGCTCGGCAAAAAATACCTGTGGAATAATTATCAGCCGCAAAAGGCAAGGAAAAACCTGCTGAAAACACTTTCTATCAGCCCGCTGCATCTCAAAAATTATTTTTTGCTGCTGATGTCATTTCTGCCCGAGCGTATGCTGATGAGCTTATACCAATTAGGTAAGCGCAATTTCCGTTTAGCCGAAGCCGAGCCGCCAACCGCTGTTTTAAATCAAAAAGAATTGAATTATGGCGGCTAAAAAAATAAAACTGTTTGTTGATGCCCACTCCTTTGACAAAGAATTTCAAGGAGCGCAAACTTTTATACGCGAATTATATAACCACCTGCTGTCCGAACGCCCGGACATAGATATTTACATTGGCGCCCACGATACCGATAATATCCGCAGATTGTTCCCGCTGCTGCCCCCGCAAAACATATTGCCTTATAAAAATATGGGGATCAACCTCTTGCGCTTTATTTTTGATATACCGGCCTACATCAAAAAATACAGGTTTGATTTTGCACATTTTCAATACATCAGCCCCAAAAAAATAGCCGGCTGCAGGTACATAGTAACCATGCACGATATGCTGTTTAACGATTTCAGGAAGGATTTCCCCGTCCTGTTCAGCTTAACGCGCAATTACCTTTTTGGCCGCAGTATTAAAAATGCCGACATCAAAACCACTGTATCCGACTACTCGAAAGAACGGATCTGTGATTATTACCGGATTCCGGCTGACGAGGTGCATATTATCCAAAACGGGGTAAGTAACTCATTGCTGCAATACCAGTCATCAAAACAAGAGGCAGAAGATTGGGTAGCGGAAAAATTCGGCATAAGAAATTTCATCCTGTATACCAGCCGTATTGAACCCCGCAAAAACCACTTTTTGTTACTTCAAAAATATTTGACACTAAAGCTGTACGAAAAAGGCATTGGCCTGGTGTTCATTGGTAAAGCATCCATAAAAACACAGGGCTTAGCCAGGCTCATCAAGAGCCTTACGCCTGAGCAAGAGCGGTTTTTCAGATGGATACCGCAGGCGGAACAAGCGGATCTGGCGGCTTTTTACCGGGCCTGCAGGCTGTTTGTATATCCCTCAAAAGCCGAAGGCTTTGGGATCCCGCCGCTTGAAGCAGCCATTTGTGGCGCACCTGTATTGTGCTCGACAGAAACGGCTATGAAAAATTTCTATTTTTTTGCACCATATACTTTTAACCCGGCCAACCATACCGATTTTGAGCAAAAACTATTACTTGCCGCACAGCAACCACCCGGTGAGGCCTTTACCAGTCAGGTAGCGCGGCATGTTGAACAGCAATACCACTGGCAAAAAAGCAGCACCATATTTTACAACTTGTTACAAGCAAATTTTCATTGTCATGAAACTAAAAATAGCGATCTTAGGCACGAGGGGCATCCCGAACTACTATGGCGGGTTTGAGCATATTTCCGAATATGTATCGGCCGGCTTAGTAAAAAAAGGACATTCAGTTACCGTTTATAATTCCCACAACCACCCTTATGAAGCCGATACCTGGAACGGCGTTAACATTGTACATTGTTACGATCCGGAGTATCTAATAGGCACGGCCGGGCAGTTTGCCTACGATTTTAACTGCCTTATGGATGCCCGTAAACGTAAGTTTGATGTGGTACTGCTTATGGGCTACACCAGTAGCTCGGTGTGGGGGCACCTTTACCCGTCCAACAGCGTTATAATTACCAATATGGATGGATTGGAGTGGAAACGCTCCAAGTACTCAAAGCCTGTACAACAATTTTTGAAGTACGCGGAAAAACTGGCCGTGAAACATAGCCAGTATTATATTTCCGACTCAAGGGTAATCAGGTCATACCTTAAGGATAAGTACGAGGTTGACAGCCGTTATATCCCCTATGGTGCCGATCTGTTTTCAGACCAGGAACGTGAGCAGTTTGATAAAAGCGAGCTGCTTAAAGAAGATTATTTTTTGCTGATGGCCCGCATGGAGCCCGAAAACAACATCGAAACTATTTTAGAAGGCTTTAACAACAGTTCATCAAAAAAAAGCTTTATGGTTTTGGGCGATACCAGTAACCGCTTTGGCAAATTCATAACCCACAGGTTTAAAAACGATGACCGCATCCAGTTTAAGGGCGCCAATTTTGACAATTCGGTTGTGCGTGCCCTACAGAACAACAGCTACCTGTATTTCCACGGGCATAGCGTGGGCGGTACTAATCCGTCCCTGCTCGAAGCCATGGCCAGCGAAGCCTTGATTGCCGCCCATAATAACCCTTTCAATAAATCGGTACTCAATTCAGATGCTTTTTATTTTGATAATGCTAACGAGGTGCGCCACCTGGTTGAGAATGTACAGCGCAAGGATACCGAACGCGAAATGGTAAAAAACAACCTTCATAAGATACAATACCAGTTTAACTGGGAGGTAGTGATCAACGATTACGAAGATTTTATACTGGAATGCTATCAGCAACAACATGGAAAAGTTACTACGGCCCGATGATACGCTAAACAACAGGATAAGCTATTACCTGCTGATGCTGTTATTGCTGAGCCTGCCGTTCAACCTGTTTTACAGTCACCTGTTTTTAATAGGCCTGGCCCTGCATACTATTATACAAATTCGCAAAACAACTATAAAGCCGCTATTAACAAGGGCTAACTTTGCTTTGGCCGCTGTTTTTTTTGTAACGCTTTTGAGCATTATTTACACATCCAATAAACCCCAGGCTTTTACAGAGTTAGGCAGGCAGATTACCATTTTGCTTATCCCGCTAATTTTTTGTTTTAATCCGCTCGATTTAAAAAAATACAGGCATAAGTTTTTACTTGTATTTTCATTAGGCTGTACCATCACTATCACTTACCTTTTTTTACAGGCGATTTTTACCATAAAATATTATCATCTGCCTTTAAAAGCATTAGCATCCCCGGCATTCACAAACCACAATTTTTCGGAACCGCTGGAAATCCATGCTACATTTTTTTCCATGCAGATAGCTATAGCGCTGGTTTATCTGCTGTATGTTTTAGTAAGGGAAACGGTAAAGACCCGTAAATTTTTCTGGCTCATTTGCAGTGGCATTTTATCGATGGGGATTCTGCAGCTTAGTTCAAAATCGATATTTATAGCTTTGCTGCTTATTATAAATACCGCGCTGCCCTGGTTCATACTAAAAGGGCGAAGCCGCTTCAGGTTTATAGCCATTAGCACAGCATTATTTATAGTGGTGATGGCAGGCATTTACACCAGGGATGCTTTTAAAGAACGCTATGTAACCGAGCTAAAAAAAGACCTGAGCCAATCAACCGACGCCGAACTCACCGATCCGCGATTAGCGCGCTGGAGCGTGGCCATTAGCGTGGGAGCACAATCGCCTGTTATAGGTCATGGCGCAGGCACTGAAATTGGTTTGCTCAAAGACCCATTTTTTGACCATCAATTTTACCGGTCGTACCTGGCCGGGTTAAATGCACATAACCAGTTTATCAGCTTTTTTATTAAATCGGGGATCGTTGGATTGATGGTTTACCTGTGCGTGCTGGCATTTGGCATCAGGGCAGCTGTTGCAAAACGCGATTTAATGCTCATGGCTTTTATGGTTATTATAACCGCCGTTTCCTTTTCCGAAAACTACTTAGATGTGGATAAAGGCATCTTTTTTTACAGTGTATTTTTCTCATTACTAATATTTTCTGCAAGCTCAGAAACAACAGCTATCCACGCTAAAAATATTGTGTAATTAGTTTATTCACAGGCAACCAAAGCTGCAAGGGGTACGTCATCATTATATATACAAAGACGTGAAAAGTACAGTCATCTTAGTTGAACAAAACAATAAACGATTGTTAAATACCAGGAATAATATTTTAGCTACCCTTGCCTATTTTGACATGTGGGACTACCCGTTAACCTACGGCGAGATATTCCTGTTTTTGGAAAACAAGTATGGCCGGCATGATTTTACTGAAGCGCTTGATCAACTTATCGTCAATAAACTGGTATTTCATTTCGACAGGTTTTATTCGCTCAAAAACGATTATATGATAGCGGTGCGGCGTAATAAAGGAAACAAAAACGCAGCCGGGCTAATCAATAAAGCTAAAGAAGTAGGCGCCTTCCTGATCCGGTTTCCTTACGTTCGCGGTATTGGCATTTCAGGTTCTTTGTCTAAGAACTTCGCCGATGACAATTCGGACATTGATTTTTTTATCATTACCGAACGCAATAGGCTCTGGCTTGCACGTACGTTTATGCATATGTTCAAAAAACTTACCTTTTTGGTTGGTAAACAGCACAACTACTGCATGAACTACTATATTGATGAGGCCCAACTGCAGATAGTTGAAAAGAACATTTATACAGCAATTGAAGTAGCAACTATTATCCCATTAGAGGGTGACCTTACCTTTGAAAGTTTTTATAAATCTAATGCCTGGACCTCCGGTTTCCTGCCTAACAAATGTATGCGCCTCGCTACTGCTAAACCATTAAAAAAGCGGTGGTATAAAACATTGGCAGAAAGCCTGTTCAATAATCCATTCGGCGATTGGCTGGATAATGTATTGATGAAAATCACCTCCGGGCGATGGAACAAGAAAACTGAAATGAAGAAATTGAATATGCGGGGTACGGTAATGAGCATGGCCGCAAGCAAACATTTTGCCAAGCCCTCTCCCGAAAACTTTCAAATTAAACTGATAGAAAAATACCGGATTAAAGTTTCCATGCTGTTACAGCAGTTCGAAGAGCGGATGGCGCAGTAAAACTCCTCCTTATCGCCATACCGAATTTATTTCTGCCCTAAAATGCTAAGTCTAAAACTTGCATGAGATACTTGTTTATAGTTTCCGCAAAACGTTCGGGCAACTTTTTCAATTACATTTTCCTCAGCGAAATAATATAATAATCGCCCAGGTACTTAAACGGCCAGGTGGCCTTCAACCTATTCTCCCAACGGGCAAGTGTTTTATAGGCGCGCGGATGTTTTTCGGCAAAGCCTTCAATATATGATGGCGGTACGATGGTACACAACCCCTCAATACCCAATACCTCAAAATTGGTTTTTAAACATTTTTTAATGTAGGATGGGTTGTAATAGAAGCAATCAAAATATACGCCTTCAACATGCGCCTTGCGGCCATTACTGCTAAAAAACCGGCGAAAAGCAGTTTTAAATTTCCCTTTAAATACCAGCAAAGTTTCCCAAAGACAGAATTTAGGCAGCACCACCAGCGTCACCAAGCCGCCGGGGTTTAGCAGCCCAGCAAATGAGCTCAATACTTTTTCCAGTTCGCCGGTACAATTGAGGCCTGCAAAGTTGGAAAAGATCAGATCATAAGGGCCTTTATTGTTTAGCTGTTCAAGCTGTGTATATGAACAAAGCTCATTGCTTACCGCATGCTGCATATCATACTTTACCACCTTTTCGCGGAGTTGCTGCTGCATCCCCTTTGAAATATCAGTAGCATGTACTTTAAATCCTTTTTGTGCAAAAAACAGTGCATCTGCACCGGTACCACTATTCAGTTCAAGGATGTTGCTTCCGGGCTTCAGGTATTGCAGGATATGATCACGCACGCGTTTGCGCTTGTACGCGATTATCGTGTCGCCTGAGTACAGCTCATCAAAAACTACCGACTGGTTGCTAAATGCAGCCTCGGCAAATTGTTCGTTTATACGTGATGCGGTGCCGGTCATATCGCCTTTTCAAATTTTTCCAGCTTCAGCTTTTCAAGATAAGTAAGCGGCGCATAATAAAACACCGATAATGCTTTCCTGATATTTTTTACCGAGCTCCCAAACGGATCTTTCAGCAGTTTTTGGAAGCTATTTTTTGCCAGGTGCTTGTGATAGTTGCGGTGTACGTATTTATGTAATTGCTTATAGTAAAAAGGCGGATAGGTGTTTTTAAACATCAGCGCCATCTCGTCGGAGTCTGTCCAGTTGGTTTTCTTTTTCAGCTCGGTTTTAACGCGCTCGTAAAAACCGGTGCCCGGCAGCGGATACGATACCGAAATGCCTATCTCAAATGGCAGCAACCGGTTAATCATATCTATGGTAAGCGTAATATCATCCCGCGTTTCTTCGGGGTAGCCAAACTGGATAAAGAACGATGGCTTAATGCCATGCGCTTTCATGAGGTGCGTAGCCGTATGGATCTGATCGATAGTGATACCCTTGTCCATGGCGTCCAGTACCTTCTGCGATCCGCTTTCGGCCCCTATCCAAACATTCTCACAACCGGCGGCGGCCAAGGCGGCTACAGCTTCTTCCTCTGCCAATAAATCGGCCCGCGACTGGATCTTGAAACGGATCTTAATTCCCTCCTGCGCCAGCAGTTTGGCAAATTCCTGCACCCAGCCGGGTTTCAATCCAAAAATATCATCACAAAACCAGATATGATCCATCTGGTATCGCTCATTAAGCAGTTTAAGCTCATTAACAATATACTGCGGACTGTGAGAATTGTACCGGTTGCCATAAATAGGCTTGGCGCACCAGTTACACTTGAACGGACAGCCTCGGGTAGTTACCACATTAATTGAAAAATAGCCCGCATTCTTCATCCACGTAGCCCGATAGGTATCCATATTCACCAAATCCCAGGCAGGCATTGGCAAACTGTCCAGTTCCTTCATTACCGGACGGCCGGGCGTTTTAATGATTTCGCTGCCGTTCATGTAAGCTAATCCTTTTATCTCAAAATGATCAGTATTACCACTTCGGATATGTTCAATTAGTTCTGTCAGCGTTTGTTCGGCTTCACCCAATATCACAAAATCAGCTCCTTCGGCAAGATATGCTGCATACCGGTCGGTTGAATCTGAGCTGGAAACGATAACTGTACAACCACGTTCCTTAGCCAGCTTGCACATTTTAAATGCAGCTTCGCGCATATTGGTGAGGCACATTTTGGTCAGGTAGTTGAACCCATCATCATAAACTACAAAAAAATCCGGTTTATTCAACTCAATAGCGGCTATCACCTCATCAGGATTGCTCACAAACATGGTATCAAACAAGCTTACCCAGTAACCTTGCTCCCGCATCAGCGCAGCAGCGTATATAGTACCCAGCGGCGCATAAGGTTGCCCTATGCCCCATTGCTTTGGGTCGAACCGTAAAAAGTAAGAATGTGTAAACAGTATATTGTTCATGTGTTTTAAAACCTCATTTAATTCCCCCTCTTGAAAACAAAGTCGTCAAGTAAGAAAAACGTTGGGAAGTGCGATTCCCCTCTTGAGAGGGGTGGAGGGGTGTGTTACTGCTTTGATTAGCATATTATAGAACACACCCCTGCCATCGCTCACTGCCTTCGCGCCCCCTCTCAAGAGGGGAATTATACAAAGCCGCCCTTTATAGTTTGTATTTTTATTTCCTATTCCTATTAATCCAACCTCGCCAGTGGCGATAAATTAAGCGAGCATACACATTTAACACAGGTGGGGTCATTAGCCATATCCAGTGTTTTGCGAAAATTGATCGCCTCTTTGCTGTTCAAAATATCATTTAATGAATTATCCCTGATGTTACCTATCGCCTCATGAAAAAAGCAAGGCCTTACCGCGCCATCAGCCTCAATCACTGCCGACACCCATGGTGCATTACACTTTTTAAACGGGAATGCATTATGGCCATAAAAAGCAGCATAATAACCATAAATATCCCGGATTTTAGCCGGAGATTCGGCAATGAACCTGTTGGCAAAATCGCTTTTATTAGCCAGCACCTGGTTTGTCATTTCCTGAAATTCGGCAAGTTCATTTTCAGTCGGTAGTATCTCATGTTGCCGAGGCTCGGCCCATGCTGTTTGGCGGTTAAAGGCATGGCTGCTAACATCAGCCGGTAAAAAACTTACCTGGTCTATCTCCATTTGCTTTGCCGCTTCAATAATAGCCTGCCAATTCCTGTAATTTAGGCGATGGATCACTGTACGAGCTGTTATGCGGTATTTTGGTTCAATAGATTTAATGAATTTCACCCCTTCCCGGAGTTTATTGAATGCCCCTGGAACATTTCGGATGGCATCATGTAAAAGTTCATCGCCATCTAAAGAAACAATCAAATCATCAACCCATCTTAAAATATCGAACGCGTTTTTCCTGATAGATAAACCTGTTGATAACAGTGTAACCTTGATCTTCTCGGCACGCAGGATCTCACACAACCTAAAAAAATTGGTATTCAGCAACGCTTCCCCGCCCGACATCAGCACCTGCTTAGTGCCGAATTTCCGCAAAGCACTTAACAGGTCAGTTACATCGGCTTCGGTAAGTTGCTTCAGATTTTTATTATCCTTCCAGATATCGCACATTACGCAACGGCAGTTGCAGGCACTGTGCGGCATCAAAATCACGATGGGTAGCGCAGCGATGCGGTGCGTTTGCAATGTGCGGAAACGCTGAAAGGTATGATATAACGATTGGCCTGTCATCTGCATAAATTAAAATCCCTGTATTTCGGGCTGCCTGTAACGCCAAACCTTTTGCAGCAACTTTATTTCATAAGGATAATGATACATGCTCGCCTTATAACGCATGGTAGCTACCAGTTTGATGGCCATACGTTTAATCATATTGAGCCTGATATCCGTTACCGTTGGATACACTCCGTTCAGCACTGTTTCAAAATTCCTGATCTTATCAATCATCTCCGGCGTGAGCCATGGCGTGAGCGGATTTTTACGAAGATCAAAGGCTTCCCATGCCGGGCTGATCCAGTCCTCCAGCGTTTCGGGGAAACGGAAGCCGCTTTTCATTACCTGCTTAAACAGTTCCGACCCCTCAGTAGGCACAGGGCTGTAGGTATAAATTACGATCTCGGTTTTAGGATTTACCGCCTTTACCTTTTTTATAAAGTCTATTTCAAAATCAATTTGCGACTGAACCTGTTCCTGGGTTGGCGCCGGAGTGCCTAATACAAAAGAATATTCGGGTATGATGTCAAATTTTTTAAGGCGCTCGGCAAACTCAATGATCTGGTCGCCTGTTTGCGTGCCGCCCTTATCCATCTGTTCTAAAATGGCGTTGTTACCGCTTTCGGCTCCGAAAAAGATGATCTTACATCCTGATTCGCGGATTGCGGCAAGGGATGAATCTTTAAATTTCGACATGGTATCGATACGGGCCATACCCCACCAGGTCATGTTTTCGGGCTTTATTAAGCGGGCAAACTCAACCGCGCGCTTTTCTGATACAAAAAAATTGTTATCATGAAACTCTATGGCATCTGCCCCCCATTTATCTTTAATATATTTTACATCCTTATAAACGTTTTGGGCCGATTTTGCCTTCCATCTTGCCTCATATATTGGCACTACAGCACAAAAGGAGCAGGTGAAGGGGCAACCGATGCTTGAGTGATAAGCCATCGTTTTTTCGCCCAGGTAAGTTTTACCCAAAAACTTGGTGATGGGATAAAAAGTATTCAGCTTATCATATGGCAAGGCCGGTAGGCTGTCCTGATCTAAAAGGTCTTCCTTAGCGGTCTTGATGATCTTGCCATCGGTTGCTTTATAGATGAGGTTGCGGATAAACTCATAAGGTTCGTTTTTCTCCAGGGCATCAATCAAGGCGGGGAAAGCGTGATCACCGGGCCCGTTGATAATAAAATCGACATAACCGGAATATAAAACCGCGTTAGGCTGATTTGATGGAAAATACCCGCCCCAGATCATTTTGGTATTGGGATATCTCTGCTTTATAGTTTTTGCCGCGGTAATAGCCTGCTTTAACTGCGGACCGGGCATAACTGTAAACCCAAAGTATTTAAACTCGCCGGTACTTAAATAGCTATCTATCTTAACCATCGGGTCATGCTCACAATTGCCGTCAACAATTACCCAGTCATATTTTCCATCAACCGATGCAGCTATATTCAAGATCGAATTAGGTATGCGATACTTGTTATTTGCGCTGCGCGGGTTGAATAATAATATTTTGTTCATCTGTTAGTATTAATACTTTTGTCTTTAATCCCCCCGGCAACGGGTTTATTTTTCAGTTTAATAAGGCCTGCACCCTGTCATTTACTTAGCCTGCTGCCTTCTCTCAAAACAGAAAAACATTCAAAATAATACCCATTGCCCTACCCAATCACAAATACGAGGGGACTGCCTTTACAACAATTTATTTCCCAACCCACCTCAACAATACGGCTTTCACTTAGTAAATACGCCCCCATTTAAACACAGGTTGCCTGCCTTTATAAATAAAATGACTGGCAACCATTATTATTTAACAGCCGTATCTGCTGATATAAGATGTTAACTAATATCCCGCAATTGTGATCCAAACTGTAAAAAATTATATTAAGCAGCGCTTTTTCCCGCCTGACATCCTGGAGAAAAATTCGGTGGATGCCTACGACATCTGGGCCGAAAACTATGATGAGCAGCCCGGCAACCTGATGCTTGACCTGGATGAGGTCTTGTTTCCGCGGTTGGTAAACAGCACAAATATCGCCGGTAAAAACGTGGCCGACATTGGCTGCGGTACCGGCAGGCATTGGGAAAAAATGTTTGCGCTAAATCCGGGGCGGTTAACAGGCTTTGACACATCTGCCGGGATGCTGGCTCGTTTACAGCGAAAGTTTCTATCGGCAAATATTTACCGAATTACCGACGACCTGTTCGGTGACATGCCATCGGGGAGTTTTGACACCATAGTTTCAACCCTTACCGTTGCGCACATCAAAAATATTGAAGTTGCCCTGCAGGCCTGGATGCGGATCTTGAAACCGACCGGCGATATCATTATTACCGATTTCCATCCGCAGACACTGGCAAACGGCGGCAAGCGGACATTTAAACATGGCAGCAGCTTTATAGCGGTCGAAAACTATGTGCACCCCGTAAATACCATTAAAGATCTGTTACTGAACAACGGTTTTAAGCTAATTGCCGAAGAAGAAATTAAAATAGATGAAAGCATGAAGCATTATTATGCCAGTAAAAACGCGCTTCATGTTTATGATAAGTATAATGGCTTCCCTATTATTTACGGGTTGCATTTGAGGAGAACTGATGGTACTGAATAACGTGATGATACCGGGAAACGAAGCCGCGGTGAGCATAAGTATAAGCGAGGGTAAAATAAAACAGGTTTCCCCCTCACATACTGATGACCGCGAACAGCTAACCTTTGTGAATGCCATTGCTTTCCCCGGCCTGATCAACTCGCATGACCATCTCGATTTTAATCTTTTTCCGCAGCTTGGCAATAAAACCTATGAAAGCTATACCGAATGGGGAAAGCACATTCACCATGTATATGCCGGTGAGATTGCATCTGTTCTAAAAATCCCTATTGCCCTGCGCGAACGCTGGGGTGTTTATAAAAACCTATTTTGCGGCGTTACTACAGTAGTAAATCATGGCGAGAAAACTACCATAAATGATCCTCTCATTACCATATTTGATAATTGCCAGAGTATTCACTCCGTCCGGTTTGAAAAAAACTGGAAGGAACGGCTCAATAACCCGCTTAAAATAAATAAGCCGGCCGTGATCCATACAGGCGAGGGCACAAACGATATCGCTCATACGGAAATAGATGAACTAATTAAATGGAATATCTTTAAGCGTAAACTCATCGGGATCCATGGAGTAGCTATGGGTCCTCAACAAGCCAAACATTTCGAAGCCCTGGTTTGGTGCCCCGAATCAAACTATTTCCTGCTCAATAAAACAGCGGCCATTGGTGAGCTGAAAACCCAAACAACGATTTTATTTGGCACAGATAGCACGCTTACCGGGCATTGGGACATCTGGCATCACATTTGCCTTGCGCGTAAAACCCAAATGCTTAATGATGATGAACTATACAACTCTCTTACTTCATCCCCCGCCCAAACCTGGAAACTAAATAGTGGCAGCATTACCAGCGGATTTGATGCCGATATTGTAATAGCCAAAGCAAAAGGCAAAGTTGGTTTGCAGGCTTTTTATAATATAACACCCAATGATATTTTACTGGTGATGCATAAGGGCATGATTTTGCTGTTTGATGAGTCGCTTTACCACCAGCTTACCGGTATCATTAACCAAAATTACAGCAAGGTTTTTACCGGCGCTCATTTCAAATATGTGGTCGGCGATATCCCTGGTTTGATAGCCGAAATAAAACGATACAAGCCGGATGCCTGTTTTCCCATACCTTACTCAACCCTGCCTGCCGCATGAATATCATCAAAAAAATATGGTTAAAATCGAAACGCAAAGCGGTTTATTTAAGCGGTGGTGGATGCCACGTTTTGGGCTTGGCTAAAGACCTTGATACCGCTAAATAAAAATAGCATTTGCTTTTGCCACCGTTGATACTTTTTAAATGAAATACGTTTTAGCCAGTTATGTGTACACCAAAGAGTTTAACCAGCCAGATGCCTGGTTAAAGCGCATTAACATGTATACCGGCATATTAGAAGCCCTGGCCAAAAGCAACGAGGTGATCAGCATTGAACAAATCAATTACGAAGGTGAGCTGACACAAAATGGCGTTAACTACCATTTCAGAAGATGCCCAAAAGCAGCGCTCAAATATTTTCCATGGGCTTTGCATTGGTATATTAAAAGCCTGAAACCCGATGTGGTAATAGTACATGGCTTGCTTTTCCCCTTGCAGGTTATCCAGTTACGCCTTATGCTTGGCCGCAAAGTAAAGATCATCTTGCAAAATCACGCCGAAAAACCTTTCAAAGGTGTAAAAAAACTACTTCAGCGGACAGCCGACCAGATGGCTGACGCCAACTTGTTTGCATCGCACGATATGGGTATGGAATGGATTGCTGCCGGCAACCTGAAATCGCCCGGTAAAATACACGAGGTAATGGAAGTTTCTTCTGTTTTTCGCCCTAAAGACCGCCTGGAAGCCAACTCCAAAACGGGTGCAAAAGGCTACCCGGTGTTTTTATGGGTAGGCCGTTTAAACGAAAATAAAGACCCGTTAAATGTGGTGAGAGCCTTTTTGAAATTCGCCGAAAGTTCGCCCGGGGCAAAGCTCTTTATGATCTACCATACCGAAGAGTTACTGCCGAAGGTCAACGAATTATTAAACTCATCACCAAATATAGAAGCCATTGAATTAATTGGCGAAGTACCACACGCCGATTTATTGTACTGGTACAACAGTGCCGATTTCATTCTTTCCGGCTCACATTATGAAGGCAGCGGCACCGCTATTTGCGAAGCCATGTCATGCGGATGTGTGCCACTGGTTACAGATATCCTTTCGTTCAGGATGATCACTAACAACGGGGAATGCGGCGTATTGTATGAACCAGGAAATGAAGCTGCATTACTTGATGCGCTCCTGCAAACTACACAAATGAATGTTGCAGAAAAGCGGAGATTATGCATTGAATATTATAAGCAAAACTTATCGTTTGAGGCTATTGCAGAGGGGATCGAGAGCATAGTGCAAAGCCTTTAAATGCTTGCTCTTGCAATCACCAGCCGCGGATAAAACCTACTGCTCAAACAACCCCATCATCTTCCTCACATTATCCCTGATCTCATAAACCAATACATTTTTCCTCCCCGAATCCGGTTTATCCAAAACCCAACGGATAGTTTGCCCGGCCTCTTCCATATCATTTACAATATGCCAGTTGGTAATACTATCATCCATCGGTTTAACAAAACTTATTACTTCGGCTGCCGCATACAGGGCTTCAAGGCAAACAGCGCCGAAGCCTTCATATTCCGAAGGGTGAAATAACACCTTTGAGCGCAGCATCATTTTAAGCACTTCATGATGCAGTAGTTCGCCTGCAAGGGTTATGTTATTTTCAAGTTGCTTTGATTTAATCTGTTTTATTAACTTTTCCTTTTCCGGGCCGTCGCCGCATATTACCGTTTTTATATCCGGGTAATACTGCTTCAGCATGGCAACAGTTTCTATAAACAGGTGAAACCGTTTCAAGGGAATAAGTGACCCTGCCCCTAAAATATCAATGTCTTTTTCGGCAGATAAATCAACAAATAATGATGTAT
The DNA here is from genome assembly GCA_966212355.1 of uncultured Mucilaginibacter sp. GTDB lineage: Bacteria > Bacteroidota > Bacteroidia > Sphingobacteriales > Sphingobacteriaceae > Mucilaginibacter. Next base: position 214,097 of record CBIHRB010000002.1, on the reverse strand, counting down.
CTATTCCCACCGGGATAACATTCAGTGGTTTCACATGATAGTTTTTAGTGAACTCACGTACAATAAAATCTGATAGGGCTATCAGCTCCTCTCCTTTTGGCTTTATCCACTTAGCATATTTGTTCCCGCCTTTTGCATCCTGCCCCAGCATCCAGCAGCGGTGCTTAATATTTCTTATCCGGGCAAAATAATGACCAACCAAAGTACATTCGCCAAGCCAGAAGCTTAACAAACCCACTATTTCGTATTGCTTGTTTAAACGTCCTAAAGTTCGCCATACTTTCAGCCAGGTATTCAGCCTGAATAATTTACCACGGCTTCTTCCTCCAAAACTGATCACCCGCGCACCATGCCAATCATATTCGGCAGCGAAAAAAGGATATTGAAAACTTAGCACAATGATATGCAGTTCCGGATTTTCGGCCTTTAATGCCCGTACAAAAAACTGTTGAGGCGGTAAACAGGTAGTATCGGCTTCGTCTTCGGGGAAACCGGGGCTCAGGATAAGCAATGTTTTCTTCCGGTTATCCATTGGGCGAGATCACTTTATTACAAATAGCCAGGCTGGCCTTGTTATGGGTGATCAGAATGATCATTTTTCCCTGCCGGGCCAGTTGCTGCAATTTGGTTAACAATTCATTTTCCGCATCCGCATCCATTTCGCTGAACGGCTCATCTAAAATTAACAGATCGTGATTATGATAAAGCGCCCGGGCCAGCATGATCCTTTGGCGCTGACCGCCACTGATGTTTTTACCGTTTTCGGTAATAACTTTAGCTGTGCCTTCAGGGTACCCTGCAATCAACTTATTTAAGCCGCAAAACTCCAGTATACTGATAAGCTTTTGCTCATCGGCGATTTTATAATCAAGTATGATGTTTTTCAGGATGGTATCATATATAAAAAACGGTTGTTGCTTAACCAGGGAGATATTTTTACGGTAAAGCCGGCGTATAGCTCCGGCAGCATTTTTATTGTTGATATAAATTGCTCCTTCGGCCGGCTCCAAAAAACCGGTTAACAGGTTAATGATAGTAGTTTTCCCCCTGCCCGAGTTCCCCGAAATGCCCATAATCTCACCGGGGGCTATTTCAAAGTAAAGCTCATTCAAAACAGTTTTGTCCGGATAACTGAAACTTACTTTTTCAAATTTCAATGACCAAATCTGTTCGTCAACAACTTCCTTAACCTGTGGTTTATTATCCTCTTCAATGATCAAATCGGCCAGGATAAATTCATAGGTCTTCATTTGCCCGCTGCTGTTCAGGATTCTTACAATACCGGGGATGATCTTATATGCTGCCGCCACAAAAATGCCAATGGTCAGGATACTAACCACCGGAGTATCGCCCGTTAATTTATTTACAGCGATGAGGATAAAAAAACCCAGGACGGCAAATACTTCCATCAACCGTGAAGGCAGGTTTTGCCAGGTTTGCTGTGAAGCTATATTTTGATTAAGCTGCTGTTGGTAGCTGAAAAACCGGCGACTAAAGAAATCATTTTTTTGATAAATATTGCTCTCCACGTAACCTGATAAGGATTCGTTTAAATGCTGAAGCGTTTTTTCGCTCACAGTTTTGATCTGCCCCCTGATAAATTTTAGCCTGGTTTTTATGAACCAGCCCAAAGCCGCGACGGGCGGCAGCAGCAACACAAACAACAAAACAAACAAGGCCGGGTGATAGAACATAATAGCCCCAATAGTAAAAAGGATCAATACAGTTTGAGATATTATTTGCTGAAAATTGGTGAGGATGTAATGGCTAAATTCAATCGGCTCCTGGCTGATTCGCCGGGTGTGGATAGATGAATCAACGTGAATAAACTGGTCAAAACCTGCATCAAGGTAATTCCTGATATTACGTTCGGACAGCCTTGAAGCCACCTTGTAAAAAAAATGATGCTGCGCATTTTGGGCAAAGAACCCGATACAATTTTTTATCGCGAAAAGCACCAGAAAAATACCGATAAGCCACAATGATTTATTATTGGCAAAGCCGGCCGGTAAAAAACTATAATTATTTCCCGGCGCTCGCTGTGTATAAAAATTAACTATCAACAACAGCAAGCCTAAAAAAGCAACATCCAGCATGGCGATAACAATATCGACAATAATTAACCTGACAAGTCTCCGTTTTTCAGATTGATTAAGGATGAGCAGAATACTTTTTAAAATTTGCTTCAAAACAATAATAACAACAAACCAGGTCCATTACCGGCTTTGTTAGCAGTTACGTTATCTACGGTTTGATGGTTGCTTTGTAAAATACAGATAATTAATTGGTCGTATGTATGTTTATAAATAGATTACTCATGTGCAAATGGAAAACCAGCCTGTGTTATATTGCTTATTAAATATCTTTAATCAGGCACAATTTAATATTCTCTGTAAAATTGTTAAATTTCGGCTTCGGATTTATTAAAAATACATAAAACCAGCTTCATGAGTTTAGAACCTTTCCTTGCCGTATTTGTGATCACCCAATACAGGAGACACCTGAAAAATGATGGTCTCCTAACAAAATGGAACAAATACCTTAACGTAGGCTACTATATTGCTATAGCAATTTTCGTATTTGGCGTAAGTTTTGACCATGGAGATAAGTTGACCACGGTAATCTCGCACCTATTTTTTTTGGGTGTTGTGGTAGCGCCATATTATATTGAAGATCTGAAATCGGGTAAACAACTCGCTTTTGCATTGATTCCCTATGCAATTGCAGGTTTAATACAGGATTTATTAGAAAAATGGTTCCCTACTTTTTATGACAACCACGATAGCCTAATTCAAAGCTTAGTGATGTTTTCGCTCATCTGGGCTTTTTCGCTTTGGCTCCTCAGCCGCAAGCAAACCAAGGCCCTTGAAAATGAACGGAAACAACGCTTTGCCGAGCAGGAGCAAAACCGCATGATGGCCGCCATGAAGGTAAACCTTGAAAGCGAGGTGCGTGAACGTACGGCCGAACTTACCCGCCAAACAGAAGAATTGCAACAGGCATTATCCGAACTTAAAAGTACTCAGGCCCAATTGATCCAATCAGAAAAAATGGCCTCATTAGGTGAACTCACTGCCGGTATTGCGCATGAAATTCAAAACCCGCTGAACTTTGTGAACAACTTTAGCGAGGTAAGCATTGAACTGCTTGAGGAACTAAAGGACGAAGTACTTGATAAACTGCCCGACGATGTGAAGGAAGATGCCGGCGATATCATTAACGACATTACCCAAAACCTGAGCAAAATAAACCAGCATGGCAAACGTGCTGATGCCATTGTTAAAGGTATGTTGCAGCATTCGCGCGCTACAACGGGTAAAAAAGAGCCCACAGATATCAATGCACTTGCTGATGAGTACCTGCGACTAAGCTATCACGGCCTGCGTGCCAAGGATAAATCATTTAATGCAGGCATGAAAACCAGCTTTGACCCTGATCTGGGTAAAATAGAAGCTATTCCGCAGGATTTGGGCCGCGTACTGCTTAACCTGTTTAATAATTCGTTTTACTCAGTAACTGAAAAGAAACGGATTTTAGGAGATGGATACGACCCGACGGTAACCGTTAATACTCAAAAGGTTCGGTCGGCATCAGGTGTCAACATGGTACAAATTACAGTGGAAGATAATGGTACGGGCATCCCTCAAAAGGTTCTGGATAAAATTTACCAGCCCTTTTTTACCACCAAGCCTACCGGGCAGGGCACCGGGCTTGGTCTTTCCATGAGTTATGATATTATCACTAAAGGGCACGGTGGCGAACTAAAGGTTGAAACCGCCGAAGGCGAATTTGCCCGTTTTGTGATCACGATTCCGGTTGGCAATATTGCTCAAAGTTAAACGTCTGTAATTTTTACGTTTAACTCCAATAAAATCTAACAAACGTTTAACTTTGAAATGCTATGAAAATACTTGTTGTTGATGATGAGGCCGATGTTCAACCCTTGTTTTTACAACGTTTCCGGAAAGAGATCAAAAGTGGCGGGATAGAATTCAATTTCGCACTATCAGGTGAAGAGGCTCTTCATTTTTTGGAAGACCACCACTCACAGGTCATACTAATTTTATCTGATATCAATATGCCGGGTATGAGCGGACTTGAACTATTGCGCAACATCAGGCAGCATTACGAAAAACCACCGCCGGTAGTGATGATGATTACCGCTTACGGCGATGATGAAAACTATAAACAATCAATGGAACTTGGAGCCGACGACTTTTTAACCAAACCACTTGATTTTAATAATTTGAAAGACAAACTTAAACACTTAGAACAATAATGGCCAAGATACTGGTAGTAGATGACGAGCAGGACCTGGAATTACTGATCAGGCAAAAATTCAGAAAAAAGATAAGGGAAGGCGTGTATGAATTTGTGTTTGCCCAAAATGGTTTTGAAGCGTTAACCCGGTTAAAAGACCATCCGGATATTGATGTAGTGCTGAGCGATATCAATATGCCTGAGATGGATGGCCTTACCCTGCTTACCAAACTACCTGATGCCAACCCCGTATTAAAAGCAGTAATGGTATCAGCCTATAGTGATATGGATAACATTCGTACCGCTATGAACCGCGGTGCGTTTGATTTTGTTTGCAAGCCTGTAAACTTCGAAGATCTTGATATCACCATCGAAAAAACATTGCAACATGTCATCGAACTCAAAAAAACCATGCAGGCCATTAAGGAAAACAACATCCTCCGTATGTATGTGGACGAGAACGTGCTCAATTTCATGACCCACAAGGAGTTTGAGAACAGCCTGCTAAGCAATGAAACCATAGAGGCAACAGTGCTCTTTATTGACATTTGCGGCTTTACTGCCATCACCGAACATGTTGCGGCCAACACCGTTGTAGGTATGATCAATAAGTACTTTGATGTAATGGTACAGGAAATCATTGCTCAAAATGGCCACATAGATAAGTTTATGGGTGATGCCGTTATGGCCGTTTTCCGCGGCGAATATCACCTGGACCGGGCTATTGATGCAGCCCTTGCTGTTCGTGATAAAATGCACGGGGCTGATGAAATCCAGGCTGGCGACAAAACTTTTAAACCCTCTGTTTCTATCGGTATCAATTCGGGCGAGATGATTTCGGGTAATATCGGTTCGGCCACCTTAAAACGATTGGATTATACTGTAATAGGCGATGCCGTAAACCTGGCCCAGCGCCTCCAAACCGTGGCACAAGCCAACCAGATCATTGTAAGTGCCGATGTTTATGAACAGGCTAAAGGCTCTTTCGCTCTTACTAAAATTGGCGAAGTAAGTTTAAAGAATAAGTTAAAACCTGTGGAGATTTACGAGGTGATTGATTAAACTTTGAAATATGTCATTTTCAAACTTGCGCTCGTTTTTAACGAGCGCTTAAAGTAGTTCGGCGATTGTATCGCCCGTACGTTATAAACGCAAACCCTTGTTAAGCACTCATCACAGATGAGCGCAAGAAAGAGATGAACGCAAGAAAGAAAAGAGAATTTAAGACTTAAAACTCAGAACTTAGAACTTCCAATTAATGATCCCTCACCTTCTTCTTCAACACCCCGCCTGCTGCTTCTTTAATACTACTTGTAAAAACGAATGCCTTTGGGTCAATGCCATGTACGAGGTTTTTTAACCTGCGTACTTCCAAACGGGTTACTACCGTAAAGATGATATCAACCGGTTGATGAACATCAAAACTTTCTTTCATAAAGCCACGTTCACCTTTGTAAATGGTGATTCCGCGACCGAGTTCCATAACCAGTCTTTCTTTAATAATCTCACTTTGGCCCGAAATGATATTTACAGCCGTATACTCCTCTAATCCGTCTATTACAAACGTTATTGTTCGTGATGCAGTGTAATAAGTTAAAATAGAATATAATGCTGTTTGTAAACCCAACTCAACGGCCGCTATCAGGAAAATAATGATATTGATACCCAAAATAATCTCGCTGATAGTGAAACTACTGCGTTTCAGTGTGTATAAAGCTAATATCTCGATACCATCCAACGCGCAGCCTCCACGAATGGATAGCCCCACGCCCAGGCCCATAAATACGCCACCAAAAATAGACACCAATAGTTTATCCTGAGTTATAACCGGGTATTCTATAAATTGCAAACACAACCCAAGTCCGATTACGCAGGCAAGCGTTTTTAGCGCAAATGATTTATTAACCTGGAACATGCCCATGATAATAAAAGGGATGTTGGCTATGATGATTACATAAGCTATGTTGAAATGATACAGCTCGTGAAGAAGAAGAGAAATACCGGTTACCCCTCCATCAAAGAAGCTGTTAGGTACCAAAAATCCTTTTAGGGCGAACCCGCAGAATAAAATGCCGATAATTACTGTTACTACGTCTTTTAAAATTTCTTCAATTTTTAAACCCGGTTGTGTCATTAATAGCAGTATTTAAATTTTTGCTGTGATAATTTTCATATGCTCGTTTTTACCTTCAGCCCTGAGCCTGAGTGCCGTTTGGGTGAAGTAATGATGACTTTGCAGGAACTTCACCTGTTGCCTGTCCCACTCCAATACCGATTCAAGGTGATCTGTAATTACAAGTTCCGAAAATAACCTTTTACTAAGGATAAAAAAATCATTTCGGCCCAAATAATCTAAATCGGCATCACAAATTATCTGGCCTAAATGATTGTGAGGGTTTTGCGGCATTTTGGTTGCCATAATAATATCGCAAACCTGCTCAATTTCATCACTCGTATAACCAAAATCAGGCAGATGTTGCCTCGCATTTTTGCATGAACCAGCCTCATGATTGACTTGCCCGAACAAAAAACCTGAATCATGATAGTAAGCGGCCGTAAGTAATAGCTCCAATTCGTCTCCGATTATCCCCTCACCCGCCGCAATTTGTTTTGCTGCAGTATAAACATCAAGCGCATGATCAGCATTGTGGTAATGAAAATGTTCGGGTAGCTCTTTTTTTATTTTGTCGAGGATAAAGTCCCCGGCTTGTTCTACTTGCATTCAGTATTTATAATAGGCGCTAATATATTAATTTGAGGGATACTGATATTATCAAAAATTCAAAACCGCGAAGACATATTACCATGCCTCTGCGCTGCACAAATTAATTATCTTAGCACAATGAACAGCTGGTTTAAAAACTACAAAGGCATCATCCTATTAATAACAGGCATTATCATTGGCAGTATTGCCGGAGCTGTTTTAGGCGATAAAGTAGCCGTGCTCAAACCCATTGGCGATATTTTCCTGAACCTGCTGTTCACTGCCGTTGTGCCGCTGGTTTTCTTTGCCATAGCATCGGCTATTGCTGCATTAGACAGCTCACAAAGGCTGGGGAAACTGCTGGGCGTTACTTCACTGGTATTTGTGTCGACTGTTTTAGTAGCTGCTATCGTGACTATTATTGCCATCTGGATCTTCCCAATCCATCAGCACCTGGTGGCCAGCCCAATTACCGAAACCATTACTAAAAAACCTTTTGGCGATCAGCTAACCAGCCTTTTTACCACCAGCGAATTTTACCAGTTGTTATCCCGCAAAAGCATGCTGGCCATGATCATTTTTGCGGTGATCACCGGCTTTGCTACACTGCATGCAGGCGAAAAAGGCAAAGCGTTTGCCGGCTTTTTACATAGCGGTAACGAGGTGTTTAAGAATATTTTTAGTCTTATCATGAAAATTGGCCCTATTGGACTGGGCGCTTATTTCGCTTACCAGGTTGGAGTGTTCGGGCCGCAGCTCTTTGGCGGCTACGCGCGATCGATGGCATTATATTATGGAGTTGGCGCTTTTTATTACCTGGCGATATTCAGTCTGTATGCTTTTATCGCAGGTGGTGTTAACGCTTTTAAGCGATACTGGAAAAATAATATAATACCTTCGGCTACGGCCGTAGGTACTTGCAGCAGCATTGCAACCATCCCGGCAAATTTGGATGCCGCAAAAAAAATGGGAATCTCTGATGCTATTGCCAATATTACTATCCCGCTTGGCGGCACTTTGCATAAAGATGGTTCAAGTATCTCATCTATCGTAAAAATGGCTGTAGTATTTGCGCTGTTTGGTAAAAGCTTTGACAATGCCGAAACTATTATCATTGCCCTTGCTATGACAGTTTTAGTAAGCCTGGTTGAAGGTGGCATTCCTAACGGCGGCTATATTGGTGAACTACTTTTTATTTCGGCCTATGGTTTCCCGCCGGAGGCGCTCCCGCCTGCCATTATCATTGGTACGCTGGTTGACCCAATGGCCACATTGTTGAATGCAACGGGCGATACGGCTGCAGCCATGCTGGTGGCCCGCTTTACTGAAGGAAAGGACTGGATGCTCCCTCCTCCATAACATATTCAATAAAGGTTTATTATATTGGCGTATAAATAAACCTTTTGCACTACCTGTATGCTTCACATTCTTTACATTATAGCCATTATTGCTGAGGCCATGACGGCGGCACTCTCTGCCGGGCGAAGAGATATGGATTGGGTTGGCGTTTGTATTATTGCCTGGGTTACGGCATTAGGCGGCGGCACCGTTCGCAATATATTGTTTAATCATTATCCCATGAGTTGGGTTGAACATCCCGAATATTTGGTGATCACCGCAGCAGCAGCCATATTAGCCGCTATTATTGCCCGCCTCATGACCAAAATGAAAATGCTGTTCCTTTATCTTGATGCTTTGGGATTGGTGGTATTCACTATCATCGGCTGCCAGATAGCCGAGCAGATTGATCTGCCATGGCTTATCATTTTGTTAAGCGGCATGATAACCGGCTGTGCGGGCGGCGTACTTCGTGACGTATTGTGTAATGAAGTACCGTTATTATTTAGAAAAGAGGTTTATGCCAGCGCATCTATAGTTACCGGGGCTTTTTATTTAGGCATTGAACACTTAGGTGCTCCCGCCGGGGTATCTATTGTGATAGCCTGTGCTATTGGCCTTGCACTGCGTCTGCTCTCTATTAAGTATAACTGGCAAATGCCCAAGTTTGTGTATAGGGAGGAATGGCATTAATTCTTGATTTCGGAATTGGGATTTTCGATTTCGGATTTAGCTTGACGTCAGCTGAAAGCTGACACGATGGTTCACCACGGGCTGAAAGCCCGCGGCAGTTACAGGGAAACAACAAAGGCGGGATAATGAAATCCCGCCTTTGTTGTTTGCAGTTCTGATGTCATCCCGAATTTATTTCGGGATCCTACATGCTAAGCCATCATACATGATTTACACCTGACTTATGGGGTGCTGAAACAAGTTACCCATGACAACTTAAAACGGGTGTCATGCTGAGCCCGTCGAAGCATGGTGGGTAGGCCTCTGCGCGCGAGTCTTCGACAGGCTCAGACTGACAGGCCCTCTTTTGTCATTTTACCTTCAGAGGCTTCCGGATTTAAACACTCAGCATGACACACCTTATATTTTGTCTATCCACCATTGTTCCCCCTTCAGGGGGTTAGGGGGTTATTCCATACTCAACGAATACGGTACATCACTCACCTTTACCCCTCTGTTTTTATTAGGCTGAGGAGCCATATTAAAGTTAAGTACCGCTCCTTTTTTAAGTTCCGAATGGCTTAACCAAGTTAAATCATATGGCTTGCCGTTAACGTTTAACGTATTGATATATTTATTAGCCGGGCTGTTGTTAGCTGCATTGATCACTACTTTTTTACCATTCTCAAGGTTTAGCGTAATTTTCTTAAACAGTGGTGTACCCAAAACGTACTGATCACTGGCCGGAGTTACCGGGTAAAAGCCCATAGCCGAGAACACATACCAGGCCGATGTTTGGCCGTTGTCCTCATCGCCGCAATAGCCATCAGGAGTAGCTTTGTAAAGTTTTTCCATGGCATCCCGTACGTGGAACTGAGTTTTCCATGGCTCACCTGCATAGTTATACAGATAGATCATATGTTGGATAGGCTGATTGCCATGTGCATACTGCCCCATGTTCATGATCTGCATTTCACGGATCTCGTGAATGGTTTCGCCATAATAGCTATCGTCAAATACCGGGGGCATGGTAAATACCGAATCCAGTTTGGCGATAAATTTCTGCCTGCCGCCCATCAGGTCAATCAGGCCCTGCATATCCTGGAAAACGCTCCAGCTGTAATGCCAGCTGTTCCCTTCTGTAAAAGCGTCGCCCCATTTGAACGGACTGAAAGGTTTTTCAAACGTACCATCCTGGTTTTTACCACGCATCAGTTTTGTTTCCGGATCGAACAGGTTTTTATAGTTCATGGCACGTTTTTTATAAATGCCAATCTCCGATTCGGGCTTGCCCAGTGCTTTGCCTAATTTATAAATGGCAAAATCATCATATGCATATTCCAATGTACGGGCAGCATTTTCGTTAATTTTAACGTCATAAGGCACATAACCTAATTTGTTATAGTACTCCACCCCCTGTCTGCCCGTAGCTTGCGGACCGGCATTATTTGCGCCGTGCACCAAAGCTTCCCACAAAATACTGATATCATACCCGCGTAAACCTTTTAAATAAGCCTCAGAAACTACCGAAGCCGAATTATTACCGATCATCACCGCCGAATAACCCGGGCTCGACCATTCAGGCAGCCATCCACCTTCTTTATAATCATTGATGAGGCCTTCCTGCATTTCTTTATTGATGGATGGATAAACCAGGTTCAGGAAGGGATATAGCGCCCGGAAGGTATCCCAAAAGCCGGTACCGGCAAATTTATAACCCGGGAATACTTTACCTGTCGATGCGCTATAGTGTACAATCTTGTTATCCTTATCTATCTCATACAATTTATTCGGAAAAAAAACCATGCGGTAAAAGCATGAGTAAAAGGTACGCATCTGATCAACAGAGCCGCCTTCAACCTGCAGGTGGTTGAGGGTTTTGTTCCAAACAGCTTTTGCCTTTTGACAAGTTACATCAAAGCTGTCTTTACCCTGCTCACGCTCCAGGTTTAGCTCGGCCTGTTCAATGCTGATGAATGATGAAGCTACACGCAAATGAACCTTTTCGCCTTGCGTAGTTTTAAAACCTATCAGAGCGCTTGCATGTTCAGCTTTTAGCTCCAGGCCATCAGTTTGCGTAGTATCGCTGAAAGTATGTGCATAGGTGATTGGCTTATCTACATAAATAACAAAGTAGTTTTTAAAGTTTTTAAGCGGGCCGCGGGCGTATTTGGTTGAATAGCCTACAATCTTCTTTTGATCGGGCATGATCTTTACGTATGAACCTTTGTTCAGCGCGTCAATAACTATAAATGAACTATCAGTTTGAGGATAAGTAAACCTGAATTGTGCCGAACGTTCGGTTGGGGTGATTTCGGTAGTCACATCATGATCGGCCAAATAAACGCTGTAATAGTATGGCTTAGCGGTTTCAGCTTTGTGCGAGAACCAGCTTGCCCTTTTATTTTGACCTACTACTGCATGTTTGGTAACCGGCATAATGGCAAACTGCCCATAGTCGTTCATCCATGGTGATGGCTGGTGGGTTTGTTTAAAACCGCGGATCTTGTGCGCATCGTAAGTATACGCCCATCCGTCGCCCATAACACCGGTTTGCGGTGTCCAGAAATTCATCCCCCAGGGAAGGGCAATAGCGGGATAAGTGTTACCATTTGAAAGGTCGTAGTGCGAGTCGGTACCCATCAACGGATTGATGTATTCAACAGGATCGGTAACCTTATTTACCTGCTGAGCAAAAGTACCGGAGGCCAACAACACTGATGTGATAAGTACCAGGGCTTTTTTCATTGTTTAAATATTTGATTTTTGATGAAACGTTTTACCAGCAGTAAATATAAAAGACTGGCTTGATATAGCCAGTCTTTTAAGTGTATTATTTGCATTATACAATTACCAACCCGGATTTTGGGTTAATTTACTGTTAGTGCTGATTTCACGCTGTGGTATAGGCCACAGGTAATATTGAGTTTTAAAGGTTACGCCCTGCTCTGTTTGCGAAGCGGTAGGATCGGCAAAAGTGTTTGATTGCGGCAAGTAGGCCATATGGGTACGCTGCATATCAAAGTATGCCTTATTTTCATAAGCGAGCTCATGGTAGCGCTCCCTCCAGATTGCCTGGCGGAAGGTATCTTTAGTTAAATTACTCAATGGCGCAAGTTTAGCGCGTGCACGGATAGCATTAACAGCGGCATAAGCCTCAGCAGTTGGCCCGCTTACCTCATTAGTTGCTTCAGCGTAAATAAGCTGGGCCTCAGGTAAACGCAATAAAGTCCAGTTCTCATCACTTCGACCGCTTTGGGCAGCACTTTCAACATGGAAATATTTATAAAGTGCATGTTCGCCAAACTGAATGATGTTGCCTGGGTTACCGTATTGAGGATAGCTTGAGAAATAAAACTGGCGCTCCTGTGTACGCAGGTCGCCCGCCTCATAACTTGCCACAAACTGATTGGTAGGGATCATAGCGCCCAGATGATCTCCATATGCACCAACCAACAGGTTAAACGGAATAGTTAACTGAGGGATAGCATTAGTCTGAGTGCCTACCAGGTAATTAATCTGGAATATTAATTCCTGTTGATTTTTATGAGCATTATCATGCAAATATGCATAGTCAGTAAACAATGAATACCAACCTAAAACAGGCTGAATTTCAGATACTGCTTTAGCATAGTTTTCGGTTTGTTTTAGCGGGAACCCGGCAGTTGTTAAGTAAACGCTGGCCAATAAGGTTTTCACCGCACCTAATGAAACACGACCGGTTGCATCAGTATTTGGCATACCTGACGCTTCAGCCGCCTGTAAATCGCTGATAATTTGTTTATAAACATCGGCTACAGGTGTGCGTGAAGGATACAGATCAGGACTGCTCACTGTTTGCGACGCGGTAATCAGCGGAACATCGCCATATAAACGCACCAGGTGGTAGTAATAAAATGCCCTGAAAAAGTAAGCTTCACCTATCAGTTTCTTTTTTAATCCATCATCCATAGGTGATATGCCAGGGATCTTTTCAATGGCAAGATTTGCATTTGCGATACCCTTGTAGCAGTTGTACCATACTGTTTCAAAACCAGGATTAACTGCATCGGTACGCTGATGGATCACATTACCATTGTTTACGCTCTGTCCTAACGAAGTGGCATGGCCGGCAAACAACTCCAATGTAATAAAAGGGCTTTCACCATAAGCATCTCCATTTTGAAAAAAATACATTACGTTGTACAAACCGTTTACAAAGGTTAAAGCCTGGTTTGAGCTGACAAAATAATTATCCTTAACAAAGTTGCTCTTATTTTTTTCATCAAGATATTTTTTACAACCACTGCCTGTAGCAGCCGCAAGGATAAGTAACAGACCACCTACCCGGTATTTTTTAAAGTTAAATTTCATAATATGATGTTTTAACATTTTTTAATTAAAGACTAACATTAACACCTAACAGGAAAGTACGTGGTTTTGGATAATCATAAAACTGGATACCCTGTGTAAAGTTGCTTGAGGCATTGTAGGTTGACACCTCTGGATCATAACCGGTGTATTTGGTTATCAGGAACAGGTTTTGTGCCTGTGCATAAACCCTTAAACGGCTTAACTTTAACTTTTTAAGGATATTGTCATTAAAGGTATATCCAAGTGTTACCGCCCTGCCGCGAATAAAATTACCGCTTTCAACTTTGGTTGAATAGATCTCGGTTTGATAACGCACATAAGCGGGCCTGCTTTCGGCAATGCTGGTGTTTTGGTTAGTTGGTGTCCAGGCGTTAAGTACAGTAGCATAGCTGTTTGCCTGACCAGTGCGGTCCTGGCCCGAGTGGCGGGTAAGGTTCATGATCTGATTACCGTAATTAAATTGCAGATCAACACCCAGGTCAACGTTTTTGTAGCGGAAGTTGTTGCTGAAAGTACCATAACCATCAGGTATTGATTTACCTAATACCACTTTATCGTCAGCGCTAACTTTGCCATCGCCATTGGTATCCTGTATTTTCAGGTCGCCTGGTAACAAGCCATATTTAGCAGCTTCGGTCGCCTCAGCAGTTCCCCAGGTTCCAAGCACTTTGTAACCATAGAAGCTACCGGCAGGCAAACCAACACGCATCAGGTTAAATTGCGACAGAAAAGTTGGAGCAAGGAAGATATCGTCGTTAGACGCACCTAACTGCAGGATCTTGTTTTTAAGGAATGAAATATTAAAGGTTGAGTTCCAGGTGAAATCCTGTGTTTTTATAGGAGTAGCGTTGATCGTGAACTCGAGACCTTTGTTTTGCAGCTTACCTATATTTTTATATACGGTTTGAAAACCGCTTGTTTCTGGCAGTGGTGCATTTAAAAGCAATGCTTTTGTCTTTTTCAGATAAGCATCTGCTTCAATGTTTAAACGATTGTTAAACAAGCCCAATGAAAAGCCTAAATCATACTCCGCGGTTTTTTCCCACTGCAGATCCTCGTTACCTATCGAGGTTTGCGTAGTACCTACCGCACTGTTGCCGCCAAAGGCGTAGCCAACCGTATTAATGTTTGCGAGCGAACGGTACTCACCAATTTCGGAGTTACCGGTTAACCCGTAGCTCAACCTTAATTTAAGGTCGGATATAGTTTTATTGTTTTTTAAGAAATCTTCCTGAGATACGCGCCATGCAAACGCCGCAGAAGGGAAAAAGCCGTACTTTTTATTAGTACCAAAACGTGAGGAGCCGTCTTCACGCCCCGTTAAAGTTAACAGGTATTTCTCGTTGTAATTATAGTTCAATCTGGCAAAAAACGACTGCATTTGCCATGCATCATAATCAGACTCTGGTTTATTGGGTACAATACCGGCAGATAAGTTATAATATTCATAAAAATCGTCAGATAATGTACCCGTTGATCCTTTTAAACGAAGTTGCTGGTAGTTTTGACGTTCGGCACCTGCAACAAGGTTTATAGTATGTACCTTGTTAAAGGTTTTGTTGTAGGTAAAATAGTTTTGCCATTGCCAAAACGTCCTGTTAAACTCCTCTATCGAGGCAGAGCTATAGCTTTGTCCTGCAACCGGACCGCCAACAAGACCGCTTTGCGAAGCCGGGTTATAATTAGCAGATGTAGTTACACCTAAAACGCTGCGGAATTCAAGACCTGGCAGCAGGTTTAAATTCAAATAACCATTACCGCTGAAAATACGGTTACGGGTAAGTGATTGAATTTCGTTGGCTTGTGCTACCGGGTTATCGCCGCCTTCAAGGTTAGGATAATCAGTACGTTTACCATAAGTTCCGTCAGGGTATTTAACAGGAATAAAAGGCACCATCTCGATCAACATACGCGGAATGTTGTTGCCGCCTGTACCCTGATCCTGGTTACGGCCGTCCTGGTAGTTGTAGTTTAATGTAGCACCAACTTTTACCCATGGTTTTATCTGGTTATCAACCGTTAAACGCACATTATAACGTTTCAGATAGCTGTTAAGGATAATACCTTCATCATCGGCATAGTTCAGGAACAAGCCATAGTTTACATTTTCGGCGCCACCGGTGAACGAAACATTGTGGTTTTGGCTTACCGAGGTACGGGTTGTAGCTTTTTGCCAGTCAACGTCATATAATGGATTTAAATTTTGATCGAACAGTTTACCGATAAGGGCTGTTCTTTGCGTTACCGGGTTACGATCGGTATAGTCGCCCGCAGCCCAGCCGGTAGGGTCATATTTTTTGATATTGGCGTAAGAAACATCCTCAATCTGCATAAACTGTTTTGAGTTAAGAACGGGTATCTCCTTAAACATATGATTTACTGCCATATAGGCATCATATGAAATAGTACCACCTTTTTTACCTCTTTTGGTAGTAACCAAAATTACGCCGTTTGCACCACGGGTACCATAAATAGCAGTTGATGAAGCATCCTTCAAAACGTCGATAGATTCGATATCGTTAGGGTTGATGGCATTACCGCCTTCAGTCCAAACCACGCCATCTACAACATATAACGGATCGGTATTGGTATTGATAGAACTGTAACCACGGATACGGATCTTGGTTGCACCGCCTGGTGCGCCAGAGTTACTTGATACGTTCACGCCGGCAATTTTACCAGACAATTCCTGCTCAAGATTGGTTTGCGGGCGCTCCTGTAATTGCTTTGCGCCTACGCTACCTACCGAACCGGTAAGGTCTACCTTTCTGGCAGTACCGTAACCAACTACAACCACCTCGCTCAAGGCTTTGGGCTCTTCTGTCAAAACAACATCAATCTGGCTTTTGCCGCCAATAGGTACTTCTTTGGTGGTATATCCGATAAATGTAAATACCAGTGTACCATTACCATCGGGTGCATTAATGTTGTATTTACCGTTAACATCAGTCTGTACACCAACATTGGTGCCTTTTACCTTAACAGTAACACCCGGGAGTGGGCCTTTGGCATCGCTTACCGTACCCGTTACCTTAATCGGGGCAACAGCTACCTGGGATACAATGGGCTCATCCTTCTTTTTAACAACAATGGTTTGATCAAAAATTTTGTAGGTAAGCGGCTGATCTTTAAAGCATTGATCAAGCGCATTCTCTATAGATACGTTTGCAACTTCAATGTTGATTGCTCCGGCCTTTGATACATCCTGCTTATCATACATGAAATGATAACCTGTTTGTTTTTCAATGGAGCGGAGTACTTTTTCAACGGTAGTGTTTTTTTGGTGCAAAGTAACTATCTGGCTATAACTTTTGGCACTCACATTGGTAAGGGCCGCAATTATAATAAAGGCAGTTAGCTTCATGGCCAATATAAATTTGCGTAATTGAGGCCATGCCAAAGGCGTGGCCTTAGAATTAAAATTCATAAGTTTGTAGAGTTTGGGGTAAACATTAACTTTCAATTCATCGATTGTAGAAATTTGGGACCCAGATGTTTATGCCGGGAACGTACTGCGAATACTTCCCGGTTTTTTCATATGCTGGTTTTGGAATTTGATACACATGTTTGAACGCATAATAAACCGTTTTACCAATTTGATCCCACGGGTCGGGCTAACTTATCTCAGGTATTTCTTCCATCATAGGGTTGTTTAAATTGTTAACAATTGGTTGCTTAATATAGTAGGTATAATAATTATGCTATTGCTGTATGGTAATGCGCTTATTTTCAATTTTAAATTTTATCCCGGCGTAGCCAAGCATATTCATTAATTGAGAGGCTTTTACATTTCGGGAAATCCGGCCTGTAAATTCGCGCTGGGGTATTTTGCCTTCGTAGGCCACCTCAACATCATACCAACGGGCAGCCTGCCTCATAATGGCATCTATCCCCGCATCTCTGAATTGAAAAATGCCGTCTTTCCAGGCTATTTCATCATCTACATCAACATCATTAAGTACCTTGAGCTTGCCGGCTTTATTGAGCACAGCCTGCTGTCCGGGTTTTAAAATACCGTTTGCAGTGCCATTGCTTATTTTTATTGAGCCTTCTAATAATGTGGTTTTCATTTCGGCCTCGTCACTGTAGGCCATGATATTAAAATGCGTACCTAAAACCTCAACTGTTGTGTTATCAGATTTAACTCTGAAAGGCATCTGCGGATTTTTGGCAACCTCAAAGTAAGCTTCGCCGGTAATGGTGACCTCGCGCGTTTTGCCCGTAAACCTTGTTGGAAAGCTTAATGATGATGCTGAATTTAGGCAAACCTTGCTCCCATCCGGCAAAACCAGCTGATATTGGCCGCCACGCGGAGTTGAGATAGTATTTATAACCGGAGCATCGGCATTAGTACCGGCTTCATATACCAGCTGACCGTTGCGGGTCTTATTGATCTTAGTGGTACCTTGTTGCGCCAGCAGGCCATTTTGTGCACTATCAAGCGTAATAGTTTTACCGCTGGCCAGGGTTAAAATGGCCTTGTTACCGCCCGGTAAAGCATCATTTTTAGTACGCGTTTTGGCAATACTTTTTTTTGCAACAATCTGTTTTTTTTGATTGTTGTAAATGTAGGCGCCAAACCCAACAAGAAATAAGAATGAAACAGCAACACCTAACCTTCTCCACATTAAATTATTATTCCTTATCTGCAGTTGAGCGGGCTGTTCGGTATTAGCCCTTAAGATACTGGCAAGCATGTCTTCACTTTTCGACCGGTCAAAAAGCGGCCCGTTATCGTCAAGCTTATCCCAAACATTATGTATGAGCGATGCCAGCTCCGCATCAGTTGCCGATGAATTGATGATCTCAAATAATTCATCGCGCTCGGCTGGCGTAGCAGTGCCGTTATAATAAGTGTTAAACAAATAATCAAGCCGGGCGTAAAGTTCGCTCATAGTAACTGTTTTTCGGTATAACTGTATAATTGGCTACAGCGAGTTGGGGCAGATCTCATATACATGACACCTGTTAAATTAAAAAAGGGGGTATTACTTTTTAAAAAAAATAAAAAAAATGAATCAACGCCATTACCAATGCTATTGCCTCCATATGTTCATGCACATAATCTTTTATGGATGTGGTGGCTATTTGAAGGTATTTCTTGACGGTTTCGCGCGATAGCTCGAGCTCATCGGCAATTTCATGATACTTTAAGCGGTTATGCCTGCTCATGAGGTAAACCTTTTGCTGCTGAGGCGGCAGCTGATCAATGGCCTCATCAATCAAATTATAATAATGATCTGTTTCCTGTACTTCGGCATTAAAAGGTACAATACGGGTTTCTTCCAACTCTTTAAGCTGCATCTGCTCGCGGGCAACTTTGCGTAAACAGTTTAAAGCATGATTTTTTGAAATTACAAACAGATAAGCTTTGAAATTATCAACCCCCGTAAGCGTTTCGCGGGTCATCCAGATCTTCATAAACACATCCTGCACAACCTCTTCAGCCAGTTCAGCAGAATGGGTTATGCGCAAGATATGAACGCCTAAACGCTGGTGATAAACAGAAAACAATTGACGAAAAGCAAACTCATTACCCTGAGCCACTTGCAAAAGCAGTTCCTTCTCATTTGATTGAGTAAATTCAAACATAGGCTAATGTATGGTTGCTGCAAATATTATAAAATTCGCAGTATTTGCAGCATTAATAATTATATCGATGAAACCAACGTATAACTGTAAAGAAATTGAAAATGTTTGAAAAAATATAAAACGGTCGCATTTCTTAAAGTTGTTTAACTATTAAGTATGTATTAAATAAATGTCAATCAGTACAATGGTGTTGGCATACCATCTAAATTTACACCCCCTTTAATACTCCTATTGTATATTCCACCTGTTCGGCATGCACATCTAAATGAGTTACAAAGCGGATCCGGTTTTTATCTGTTTCGCTGGCCCTAATGCCTTTTTCTGCAAGTTTGGCAAGCACCACAACAGCCGGTTCAACGGTATCAAATAAAACAATATTGGTTTCAACCGGAATCACATTGCTTACCCATGATAACCGGCTTAACTCCTCGCCCAAAATACGGGCATGGGCATGATCTATCTTCAGGCGTTCAACATGATGGTCAAGCGCGTAGATCCCCGCGGCAGCTAAAAAGCCCGCCTGGCGCATACCACCACCCAACACTTTACGGATGCGGCGTGCATATTTGATAGTTTCCTTATCGGCTAATAAAACCGAGCCTACCGGTGCACCCAATCCTTTTGACAGGCAAACCGAAATACCATTAAAATATTTCCCATACTCAACCGCAGCGTCACCGGTATGCGTAAGCGCGTTAAAGATCCGGGCACCATCAAGGTGAAGCTTTAAACCTTTCTCCCCGCACAGGTTGGCAATAGGTTTGATATTTTCAAGCGTGTAGCAGCTGCCGCCGCCTTTATTAACCGTGTTCTCGAGCACCACCAAACTGGTATGCGGGTAATGGATATTTTCGGCATTGATCTCCGGCTCTATCATTTCGGACGTAAGGATGCCCCGGTAACCATTCAACAACCGGGTTGATACTGCCGAATTAAAAGCAATGCCCCCGCCCTCGTACCTGTAAACATGCGCGGTTTGGTCGGCAATGAGCTCATCAAGCGGCTGGGTAAAACATTTAATTGCTATCTGATTGGTCATGGTGCCCGAGGGACAAAAAATTGCTGCCTCCATACCAAACATAGCAGCAGCTTTAGCTTCAAGGACATTTATAGTTTCGTCTTCGCCAAAAACATCATCCCCTACTTTGGCGCTCCACATAGCCTCGAGCATACCGGGCGTTGGTTTGGTTACGGTATCGCTTCGGAAATCAACAGTGATCATATTAAAAAGTTAAAATTTGCGTTCTTTGTATCAGTATTCAGAACTCGTTATGCGCTCAATTTTAATCATTTTATTTTTCATGCTGTGTTTTGTATCAGCAAAATCGCAAAAATGGCAACAGGGTAGCTTTACCGATATAAAGGGCAACCGCGAAATCGGGCTGATTCGCACTAATCCTTCTGGAAAAGGGCCAATAAAAGGTGAAGGTTTCATTGAGTTTAAGGAAAACGAAAAAACTAATCCATATAAATTAAGCGCCAGCGATTTAAGATCATTTGTTGTTGGTCAGGACAGCTTTGTTGTAGCACATGCCCCGGCAAACGAATCGTGGGCCAAGGAGGAAACCGACTTTGTAAAAGTGGTGCTTGACGAGCCCGTGAAGTTATTTATGGCTAAAGGTGGTAAAGGCGGAGGAGGCAGTGGCTTTGGTATTACACCGGGGATATCAGCAGGCTACGGAAGTGGTGGTTACGGCGGCGGAATTGGCGGCGGCATTGGCATTAACCTTGGCGGCGGCGGTGGCCGGGGCGGAAGTTCAAAAACAACCTATTATTATGGTGAAACCACTGCAGGTATGAAACGCCTCACCGATGAAAATTTTGAAGATATTATGAGCGATATTATGGGCGATGAACCCGACCTGGTTGATCAGATCCATGAGCATAAATTCAATCTCAAGAATATCGATAAGCTCATTGCCAAATTTGACGAACTACAAAAAGCAAGGCAATAGATCTCTTTATCGAGCGACAAACAGAAATGACTATCTGATACTTTCAGGTAGTCATTTCTGTTTATAACGATGTATAATTTACTTTTCCCGAAACGGTTTATCTCAAATCTCACGTCTCAAATCTAATATCTCCTCTCTTTTTTCCCTCCTGAACATCACGTGTTTAAGCACAAATGTTAATAAATCAAAACTATTTTGCGTAATTAAAAGTTATTAAACTATAGTAATTCACCAAATAAATAACTCTTAATTAATTTATATCGATTATAACGACTACTCATTACATTTTAATTCACTAAAAAAACAGAAAGAAAGATGAACATGAAAAAGTCAGTTTTAATAGCCGTTGCTTCGTTAGCTATTGGTTTTTTATCAAACAAGGCAGTAGCCCAAACACAGGATACAACCAAAAAGGACACTGCGAAAGCAACTGCTGCTCCTGCAACATCAACAGCTGCCGCATCAGGCGATGTGGTTGGTGTGATGTCAACCTCAACTAACTACGCGCCAATGGCCCTTGCGATAAAATCTGCTCAACTTGAGCCAACATTGCAGGCACCCGGCCCGTTCACCATATTTGCCCCCAATGATGTAGCTTTCAGCAAATTGCCCAAAGCACAATTTGATGCCCTGATGAAGGATCCGGCCAAATTTGCCCCTATATTGAAATATCACGTAGTAGCGGGCAAATACACCAAAACCGATATCATTAAAGCCTTAGGTGCAGGTAAAGGCAAAGCCGACCTGAAAACTATCGACGGGCAAACATTGCATTTATCTGTAAATGATAAAAGCAACCTGCAAATCACCGATGCCAAAGGCAATGCAGTGTTGGTTACCGCATTTGACACCGAGGCCAGCAATGGGGTTGTACATGGCATTAATGGCATTATGATGCCTTAATCACAAATAATTGTTTTAATTTTAATTCCTTGAAAAACCCGGTTACTGAAACCGGGTTTTTCTATTTAAGACAAGCTTTTGATATAATCGGCTTTATTTACTCTAAAATCAAGATACAAGCTTCCGGTTCCCTCATCTGTAAAGTTTCCGACCAGCGAAAAGCCTGTTTTCTTCAATAACTTTACCGAGCTCTGGTTCCCCTCTTTCGGGCAGGCGGTTATCATTTCAAAATGCTGGTCATTAAAACCAAAGACTAAAACTGCTGAAATAGCTTCCTGCATAAGGCCCTGCCCCTGATAATCCGGATGAAGCTCATAGCCAATTTCTGCACTTTTATCGGCGGCATTAAGATTCCAATAACAAATGGTTCCTATCAACTCATCTTTTTCTTTTAGCGTAATTGCCCAGTAAAAGCCTTCGTTATTACTTACTATAGCCTCTATTTTTTTAATAAATGATAGTGCTTCATCAACGGTGGCATTAGCAGCACGGTCAAGATATTTGTTAACTTCGGTATTGGAGCGAAGAGCCAATATTTGCGGAGCGTCAGACTCAAGTAATCCGCGTAAGCGTAAACGCTCGGTTGTGAACAGGGGCATTTCAGGCATATCGTAATTATTAAATTTTCTTATTTTCCCTATCAGCGATGAAAACCACAGGCAAACCCACACAAATTACCAGCGTTAACATCCCGGTTAGAATAGTACTTACCGGGATATGATATCCCGGCTTCATGGTTATCTTGCTCAGCGGCACAACACCTAAATTCATAATGAGCCACGCCGCTATACCGTAAATAACAGCTACGAAATATTTATTGCGCAATCCATTATAAAAGAACGGATAAAGCAGAAAAAATACCGCGCTGAATAGAAAAGCGATCACATAATGAAAAATAACCCCGGCAACTATGATTTCGGCTCCGCCTGCAAAGGCTGCCGGTCCGAAAGCGCCGCTGGCAATAAATTTAAAAATAACACCCGGATTTATCTTATAGTTTAGGATCATGGCTGCCAGCCCATCAAGCGTACCCGTTATAAACCCGGCGAACAGGATATTGACAAGTTTACTTTTCTTCTTCGGGTTTACTTTTGTTAGCATGATAGAAATTACAAGAGCATAAAATTATGTTTTTAGGGTGCTATAAATAGTATATGAAACATATTTTTTACCTATTGGCTTTACCAATACAAGTTTCATTACAACCAATTCTGCAATCTGATTATCATTTCAGATAAGTATCCATAAAATAAAATACTCTTTTCCTGATCTCTTCAGCGTCAAACATCACCCCATAATGAGGGGCATTCGGCACAATGATAAGCTCATTTTTAACTCCGGCAAGTTTAAGATATGAACTCAGCAAAACCGATTGGGTATAATTGACCGATTCATCCTTTTCACCCTGAACAATGAGAAATGGCGGATCGTTTTTATCAACATAGGTAACCGGACTGGCAATATTAGCCAGATCGGGCCTGTCAATAGCGTAAGCGCCAAGCAGCAGGTTAACCGGGCTCTTAGGGTCGTTAACATCTGTGCCTTTAAGCGACAGGAAATTTGACGGACCATAAAAATCAAGTGCCAGTTTTATTTTAAAATGAGGCTTGTTTCCTTCGGGATAAAACTCTTTTACATTATTGTTATTGGATAAAGCCAGTAAGGATGCCAGATGCCCTCCGGCCGAAAAACCGATCACCCCAAACTTATCTCTGTTGAGTTTATATTTTGATGCGTTTTGATAAAGAAATTCGATCGCCTGGTTACAATCCTTAATTTGAGCTGGAAATGGCGCGGTGGTACTCCAGCGGTAATCTATAGATGCCACAGCATAACCATTATCAATAAAACCCTGAACGGTTTTCTGCATGTAACCCATATCGGCATATTTATCATTTAGCATCCATGCCCCGCCGTGGATCCAGATAATAACCGGGTAACTATCTTTTGCCGTTGGCGGCAGGTAAATATCCAGTAAATGCTTTTTTAAAGTATCTCCTGCATAGTTTATATCTCCGTACAATATAGTACTCTTCGGAAAAAATGGCTGTTTGGGGCTTGAGGTTTGCGCAAAAACAGACGCAGATAAGGCACTGATCAAAATGATCAGCAGATTTTGGGTTATCTTTTTCATAATTGGTTAATTGCTTAAAGATAATCTATATCCTTAAAAATCAACAACTATATTCCCACCGAAAAATATAAAATCCAGGCCATAAACAACAATTGTAGGGGGACCCGAAACCACAGATAACCCGGGCCGCTGCCATCATAAGTAGCTTTTTCAAAATTTACATGCTTGATAGTAGCATTGATATTCGCAGGCAGCATTACTATAAACATGATGAGTAAAATAATTCCGGCGATATGCCTTGTGGTGTTAATAATTAGCAATGCGCCGAGGATTATTTCCATTACACCGGTTAAATAAACTAACGCCCCTTTAAAGGGAATAAATGTCGGCATCATCATGACCATACCTTTGGTAAACATAAAGTGCCCCAATGAGGCAAACCAAAGCATCAGCATCATGGCTACGTTGCCACTCAGGATAATATTCCAATCGTCAATAAAAAGCCGCGAAATAACAGCCGTAAGGATAAAACTTATGATGAGAACGAGCAGGACTTTCATAAGGATTAAATTAAGGTTAGATATTTAATTAAAGTACTTCCTGATTTATTAAAGGAAGCAAAAAATCATATTCATTAGTTGGTACTTTTAACTCGCTTGCAATGTCAGTTACCATTGAATAAAACACTTTGTTTATCGCAATATCATATTCATGAATTTGGGTTATCACACAGTCAAGGCTTAACCCCAATTCATTATATTTAAGACACTCTTTGGCGTTAGTTATATCTTTTTCATTTAAACCTAACTGCTCAGCCAAATTTATCAGTGTCAATATCCGGCTCTTTGTTTTTCTTTCCTTTCGCCAGCTAAACATAACAGTAACATTAAGCTTTAATCAACTGCTCCCCTTCAATCTTTTTCTGCAATTCCAATATGGCACCAATTAACGCCTCAGGCCTTGGCGGACAGCCTTGTACATAAACATCAACCGGGATCACTCTGTCAACCCCTTTTACCACATGGTAGCCATGCTGCCAGTATGGGCCACCGCAGTTAGAGCACGAGCCCATCGAAATCACATATTTAGGCTCGGGCATTTGTTCGTAAAGGCGTTTAATACGTTCGGCCATTTTAAAGGTAACGGTACCTGCAATAATTATTACATCGGCCTGGCGGGCAGACGGGCGCGGGAAAACACCAAAGCGGTCGAGGTCGTAAGTAGATGCCATGGAGCCCATCATTTCAATGGCGCAACAGGCTATGCCAAAACTAAGCGGCCACAATGAGGACAAACGGGCCCAATTAAGCAGATCGTTCATTTTGGTTACCACTACACCACCGTTCTCACTTGTTATATCGTTATTCATTTGCAGGCTTTTTAAAAGTTGGCTTAAACATAGGTTTGCGGGCGGGCTCTGTTGACGGAGTGGCAGTTGCAGCAGCAGTGGCGGTCACGGTAGCAGTTGATACTGTATCAGCGTTGAAAGCTTTTACTGTAAACCTGCTTTGTTCCTGGTTCAACTGTTCGTACAACGATGGCGGGATATGCACATCGGTATGCGGTACAACCGGTGTAGGCTTAATCCAGTCCAGATCGCCTTTGCGCCAAACATATACTAAACCAATAATCAGGATGCCCAAAAACACAAACATTTCGGCAAGTGAAAGCCAGCCCCAGCGTGCGTCTTGTGCTGCAAGCTTATGACTGCCAAATACGGTTGCCCAGGGAAAAATAAACACCATCTCCACATCAAAAAGCAGGAAAACCAGGGCTATAACAT
Organism: uncultured Mucilaginibacter sp.; assembly: GCA_966212355.1. Taxonomy (GTDB): domain Bacteria; phylum Bacteroidota; class Bacteroidia; order Sphingobacteriales; family Sphingobacteriaceae; genus Mucilaginibacter. Next base: position 188,463 of record CBIHRB010000002.1, on the reverse strand, counting down.
AAAAACGGGAATTAAATGGCAACCAGGCATTACCCGTTGGCTCCTCACCACATTCGTACGAGCTTAATTTTTCGGCATTGGGATTATGGGGGGCTAAAAGTCTGTTGATAAAAAATATCACGCACACCATTATTATCCCCGTAATAATAAAGATGAGTATCTTTCCAAATTCTGATATTTGCGAAACATCCGTCATGAGTACAAATTTAGTAAAACAAACAGATTTTGACGCTATAATAATTGGCGGAGGCGCATGCGGCCTCATGTGTGCCGTACAGGCTGGCTTTTTAGGCAAGCGTGTATTGGTACTTGAAAAAAACGACCGGGTTGGCGCCAAGATCCTCATCAGCGGCGGCGGGCGTTGTAACTATACCAACCTTTACGCTACAGATCAGCAATTTATATCGCAAAACCTGCATTTCTGTAAATCAGCATTTTCACAGTGGACGGTTGATGACACCGTCAGCTTTTTTGAAACTTATGGCATCACCGGTAAAGAAAAAACGCTCGGCCAGCTCTTCCCGGTGAGTGACAAGGCTAAAGATGTAGTTGAAGTTTTCACTAACCTGTGCGATGACCTTGGCCAGGAGATCTGGGTAAATGCCGAAGTTAAAATGGTAGAAAAAACTGACGATGGCTTTACAGTACGTGCCGAAATTAATGGCAAACAGGAATATATAAGCGCCGCCAGTGTGGTGATGGCTGCCGGCGGTTTACCCATCCCCAAAATGGGTGCTACCGATTTCGGACTCCGAACGGCGCGAAATTTTGGTTTAAAAGTTACGGACACCGCCCCTGCCCTGGTGCCACTTACCATCACGGGTAAAGATCAGCCCTGGTATGAGCAATTATCAGGCAATAGCATTTTTTGTAGGGTTTGGAACGATAGGGCAAGCTTTGAAGAAAATATCCTGTTTACCCATTGGGGCCTCAGCGGACCGGCCATATTACAAATCTCCTCGTACTGGAAACCCGGTGAAACCATCAACATCGACCTACTCCCCAATCAAAACATTGCCGACCTGATTCAACAGGAAAAGGAAACCAACGGTAAGAAGATGCTACTGGCCTACATCGCATCATTATATACCCGCAAGTTTGCCGAGGCTTTGAGCGATAAGCTGCCTGCTGAAAAGAACATGGCATCGCTGAACAAAGCCGACATTGAAAATATCAGCACCCTCATTCATGATTTTAAGGTAAAACCTGCCGGCGATAAAGGTTATGACAAAGCCGAAGTAATGCGCGGCGGTGTGGCTACCGATGAACTATCATCCAAAACATTGGAAGCTAAGAAAGTCCCAGGGCTGTTTTTTGGGGGCGAGTGTGTGGATGTTACCGGATGGCTGGGCGGTTATAATTTTCAATGGGCCTGGGCAAGCGGTTTTGTCATTGCGCAGAACATATGACCGTTGATTTTTTTGTGATCGCGCTGATTTCGTTGATGCTATTCTACAAGTTAACCCACCACATTGATGTCTATGCTCAGTGATACCCGGCCAATAAAATCCTCTTTGCAATTGTAACAAATCGGGTGTCCCAATTTTTTGATTCTCCAAAAAAAAATGGAAAAATGCCCGGCGTTCTTTTTTAAAAAGAGGGCTGTTCCATTTTTTGAGACTGAAAACGCGGAACGCCTTAAAAATGAAACACACTGATTATCAAATACATAATATTTTGCGCGAAACACTATTAAATATCTGACTATCAATAATTAAAACTTTTAAGAGTAAGAACTTCCGGTTTCACCGACGAGGTAAAACACCATTATTATTTCCACTTTTTTTAAGCTTTTTTGATATTGACCGCATTGATTAGGGATAGCGCTGACAAAATAATGCCACCAAAGTTATGAGTGTAAATACCGATTATCCATGCCCCCCGGCTAAACCGGGCGGCATGGATAATTATATTTTTAACAACGTTTATTATCTACCGTTCCACTATCTTATAATTCCTGTACTCACCAACGCGCCAGCCCGTAAAGTCTTCAATCTTTTGCAGTGCTTTACGGCGGAAGTCCATACCAGCCCTTAGTTTTTTGGAGTCAAAATCGATATTCCAATTGGTAGCCGCAATTCGTTTTTGCATGGGCGCCGGATGTGTGCCGGTAAAGCGGATGAGACGGTCGGCATTGCTGTAGTCAAACTCATAGGTTTCGGGCAGGTTTTGTGCCATCCAGTTTTCATCATGATAAAACTGGTTAAAGTTACGCACCTTGTTATTAAGTCCTTGCGGCGGCTTTGCCCAACCGTAATGATAAATATAAGCATCAATTAGTTTTACGTTGATCTTCCGATCATCAAGCCTGAAGCCCTGCGCGTCGCGATAGGCGTGGATACCCTTAATATTTTTGAGCAAACGAATTTCGCGGCGGTACCAGCGCCTTGAATGCCCGTAATAGTCATATGAGCCATAAAAATGCAGGTATTTAAACAGTAAGCCTTCAATATTGGGTTTATTTAAAGCTTCATGCATTTCCTTTTTAATAAGCGGATGATATTTTTCATGCACTGCTTCGTCGCCCTGGATATAAAAGCACCAGTCGGCATCGGGCGATATCGCTGCAAAAGCCTTATCTGTTTCGGCAGCGAAAACTTTTCCGCCTTCCCTTAATGATTCATCCCAAACCGAATCAATGATTTTTATAACCGGCGAGTTGATGCCCTCGATCAATCCCCGGGTACCATCATCAGAGTTACCCACCACTACAATAAATTCATCGCAAAGCGGTAATATGGATGTAATGGCCTCAACAATGGGATAATCATTACGTACAGCGTTCCTGATAAAGGTAAAACCGGATACTTTCATAAGCGGCTCAAAGATAATAACAGAATCAAGATTTAAGGATAGAATCAAAGCAAGGGAAATCACTTTATAAAATGAGCAGATCTGTGAATAGAAAGGGAGTAAAAATTTTCACACGAATTGACTTTTAAATCGGCCACAATTAATCGAATTACACGAATTTTTCATTGATGTCGATTTGAAATTTGTGTAATTCGATTAATTCGCAAAAATTTGTGTGAAAATTTCTTATCTATTCTCCTCCAATACTTAAACACCTTTTAAAAGCGATTTTCCTGGGCTCAAAATATCGTTCTTTTAAGATTAGGAGATTGTAGACACTTTCAATTTGTGACATTGGGATTAACGCATTTTGCCTACCGATGCGTTACTTTGCACAAAATAATGTACTGCACAGTTAGCGGTACCGCATATCAATAAAATATCACTATGAAGGCACTCGCCAGGCAACTTTTCAAAACTTTCCTTTTTTCGGTAATCATATCTATAGTAGCAAGTGCGGTTTATTACTCGCTGCAGCACAAAGGTGTAGGCCAGGACCTAAACGGGATACTCCCCTCATTATCTGAAAGTGTGGTTTTACTTAACATCTTTATTTTAATAATGACCCTGCCCATGTTGTTTTTAGCCAACCCGGCGTATTACAACAATCTATCTATAAGGCTGGTGCTTTATTTTTCCGGCGCCGTTGTATTTGTTATTACCGCTTTCCGTTTACAGCTAAACCCCGAAAACAAAACGCTTTACTTTATTACGGCTATTAGTTTTATCATAGTACACAGCGTTTTCTATTATCTAATGACCAAAAAACGTCGTTAAGACATTGTTGTTTAAAGCATTTATAGGCTTTTTGAAAGATTTAGGCTAAACTTGCATCTTCAAATATGAAAGCATTTTACGGAGATTTAAAACTGGGTATTTTAGGCGGCGGACAGTTAGGCCGTATGCTGATACAGCAAGCCATAAACTATAATGTTACTGTTAAAATTCTTGATCCCGACCGCGAAGCCCCTTGCCGTAAACTGTGTGATGAGTTTACTGTAGGTTCATTGGGTGACTACGAAACGGTATACAATTTCGGCAAAACTGTTGACCTGCTTACTATTGAAATAGAAAAGGTAAACGTTGACGCTCTTGAACAATTGGAAAAAGAGGGCGTACTGGTTTACCCGCAGTCGCGTATTATCCGGTTGATCCAGGATAAAGGCTTGCAAAAACAATTTTTCAAGGAAAATGATATCCCCACTGCCGATTTCCAGATCATATCATCGCCCCAGCAGCTACAACAAAGCCTGATCCCATTTCCATATATCCAAAAATTGCGCAAAGATGGTTACGACGGCAAAGGTGTATATAAAGTAATTGACGAAAGTTACCTTGCCGGTGCCTTTAAAGAGCCAAGCCTGATTGAGCAATGGATAGATTTTGAAAAAGAGATTGCGGTAATTGTAGCCCGTAATGAAAACGGTGAGATCAGCACCTTCCCGATGGTTGAAATGGAGTTCAACCCTAAAGCCAATTTGGTGGAGTTTTTGATCGCTCCTTCTACCCTTCCGTTCGCCATCCAGCAAAAAGCAGAACAAATAGCCAAAAAGATTGCCGACAGTCTTAAAATTGTGGGCTTGCTGGCAGTTGAAATGTTTTTAGATAAACAAGGCCGCATCCTGGTGAATGAGCTTGCCCCGCGCCCGCACAACAGTGGTCACCAAACCATTGAAGGCAATGTGGTATCTCAATTTGAGCAACATTTAAGGGCAATATTTAATCAGCCTTTGGGCGATACAGCCTGCCTTAATAACGCCATTATGGTGAACGTTTTAGGTGAGGCCGGTTATGAAGGTCCCGCTATTTACCAGGGTATCGAAAAAATATTGAAAGTACCGGGTGTGTATATTCACCTTTACGGTAAAGCGCTAACCAAGCCATTTAGAAAGATGGGGCACGTAACTATTGTTGATGCTGACAGGGAAAAGGCGATTGAAAAAGCCCGATTTGTGCAGAAAACTTTAAAGGTAATTAGTTAGTTTAGTTCATGGTTCATGGTTCATAGATCATGGTTCATAGATCATAGTTTATAGTTTATAATTCATAGTTTATAGTAGAACAAATGGCATTTAGATTTGAGGATCTTCAGGTTTGGCAGAAAGCTATGGATTTGGATGAACAAATAAATCAACTAACGAAGTCATTTCCCAAAGAAGAAATTTATATTTTAACATCTCAGATAAAACGTGCGGCTGATTCTGTTGTTCTGAATATCGCTGAAGGATCAACTGGACAGAGTAAAGCAGTTTTTAAGGTCTTTTTAGGTTATTCCTTAAGATCTGCAATTGAGGTGGTAAGCTGTCTTTTTATTGCAAAGAGAAGAAACTATATCGCTGAAGAAAACTTTAAAGATTTATACGCTGATTATGAAGTATTGGTAAAAATGATCACGGCGTTGAAAAATTCTATTTAAACAGATCTCTCCATGATCTATGAACCATGATCTATGAACTGTAAACCATAATCTATGAACCATTAACTATGAACAACACACCAAAAATCGCCATTATAATGGGCAGCAAATCCGATTTAAATGTAATGCAGGATGCCGCTGATGTTTTAGCCGAATTAGGCGTTGACTATGAAATAACCGTAGTATCGGCCCACCGCACACCCGATAGGATGTTTAGCTACGCCCGTGCCGCTGCCGACAGGGGTATTAAAGTGATCATCGCCGGCGCCGGCGGTGCAGCCCACCTACCAGGCATGGTAGCCTCACTAACCCATTTGCCGGTGATTGGAGTACCTGTAAAATCAAGCAACTCTATCGACGGTTGGGATTCAATCCTATCTATATTACAAATGCCAAACGGCATCCCGGTAGCAACAGTAGCTTTAAATGCAGCCAAAAACGCAGGGATCCTTGCTGCACAGATTCTGTCAACAGGAGATGAGTATCTGGTAAAAAACCTTATCGACTTTAAAGAAAACCTTAAAAAGAAAGTTGAAGAGTCGGCAAGGGAAATGGAGGATGGTGATTAGAGGTTGGAGATTAGAGATTAGTTAGCTCAAACTTATAAAAAAAGGCCATAGTTAAACTACGGCCTTTTGTCACTTCTAAAATATTATAACCTAATCACTAATCTCCAACCTCTAATCTCTAATTCAACGCCGGATTTTCCGGAAAATTAGCAATATGGGCATAGCGCTGACCGAGACTGATCACCACCTGGCGCCAAAGATTTTGTTCATCAAGGGTGAACAGCGTTTCTATATCAAATTTATTGGTTACTATCCAGCTGTCATCTTTTATCTCTTCATCAAGCTGTTGCGGTGTCCAACCGGAGTATCCGGCAAAAAATTTAATTTCTTCGGTGCTTAACTGGTAATTGGATACTAAGTATTTCACCTGCTCAAAATCGCCGCCCCAATAAAGGCCATCAGCTATCTCAATGCCGCCTTCTATTTTATCCGGAGCACAATGTATAAAATGCAACGTATTTTTTGCTACAGGGCCGCCTTCGTAAACAGGCATTTCGGAGTATGATACATCAGGCAGTACATCGCCCAATAAATACTCGCTTTGATGGTTCAGGATAAAGCCCATGGCTCCCTCCCCAGAGTATTCTGTTAAAATGATTACCGACCTCCTGAAATTCGGATCCATCATAAACGGTTCCGAAATGAGTAAATGGCCTGCCGCGGCCGCTATAGGACTAAGCATAAAGTTTAGCGTTTAAATACATAACAAGCATAGCAAAAATATGTTCAATTACGAATAATGATTTACATCATTATATACGGTTTAATTAATTTGTAAGTTTGCATAGAAATGAATCAGCAGGAAATACAAAATTTAAGGCAGGACTATAGTGCCTCTACCCTATCAGAAAACAGCACTAAGGGCGATCCTATTAAACAGTTTGAACAATGGTTTAACGAAGCTTTGGAGGCAAAATTGCATGAACCCAACGCCATGACACTTTCAACTGCCACCATAACCGGCAAACCTTCGGCACGGATTGTACTTTTAAAAGGCTTTCATGCAGGCGGTTTTATATTCTTTACCAACTACTTAAGCCGCAAGGGCAAAGAGATTGCCAAGAACCCGCAGGGCGCGTTAACATTTTTTTGGGGAGGCCTTGAGCGCCAGGTGCGTATTGAAGGCACTATTGAAAAAGTAAGCAAAGAAGAATCTGAAAAATATTTCCATTCGCGCCCTAAGGGCAGCCAGGTTGGCGCAATAGTATCGCCCCAAAGCCAGGAAATTGAAAGCCGCGATGCATTGGAGCAAAAATGGAACGAACTGGAAGCCGAATACGCTGACAAAGAAGTGCCTAAACCATCGTATTGGGGTGGATATATATTAAATCCGCAATTGGTTGAGTTTTGGCAAGGCCGGCCAAGCCGCATGCACGACCGCATCCTGTATAAAAAAACTGATAAAAAAACCTGGAAAAAAGTACGCCTTGCACCATGAGTTTTGATGATATTAAAAACCTGCTCACCGAAAAACTTGGTGATACCGTAATTACCGGCGAGGAAACAGGCGGTCTGCAACCCGCATTGTTAATTAATCCTGATGATATTACAGCCGTATGCCTGGAGCTGCGGAACAATCCTAAAACTTATTTCGATTTCCTGTCGAGCCTGAGCGGTGTGCATTATAATGACGAAGCAAACCGCTATGGTGTGGTTTATCACCTGGCATCAATCCCTTATAAAACACAGCTTACTTTAAAAATAAGCAAAGCCCATCCAAAAGAAAATATTGAACTGCCCGAATTTAAAAGCATAACCTCTGTTTACCGCACTGCCGACTGGCACGAACGCGAAGCTTATGACATGCTCGGGATCTACTTTGAAGGCCACCCCGATCTTCGCCGGATTTTGCTGCCCGACGATTGGGAAGGTTTCCCGTTACGGAAAGATTACCAGAACGCCGAATTTTATAAAGGCATCAGGATAGATTAACCCCAAATAAACTTTCCTGGCATTAACGGGGCGAAATGAACTAAGGTAAGCAGTTAGATAACAGCTTTGTTTACTTCATTTTTACAGCGAAAGTAGCCCATAAATAAAAAAAAAAGCTGATTTTTGGTATCCGGCTATATACCCCCAATAAATATGACCGGATATAAATTTAACCGGATATAAAATTGGTCATTACAAACCCCAAATACGAAGAAGCACTCCTCAGGTACAATAAAAAGATAGCCGGGGCCAGCGTTGAGGATATGGTATTGAATGTAGGTCCGCAACATCCCTCAACTCACGGGGTTTTGCGCCTGGAATTAATTACCGATGGCGAGATAGTAAAAGAGGTGATCCCCCATATTGGCTACCTGCACCGCTGCTTTGAAAAACATGCCGAATCATTAACCTACCAACAAACCATCCCTTTTACCGACAGGATGGATTACCTGGCTTCGATGAACAACAGCCACGCCTTTGTAATGGGTGTTGAACGGATGATGGGTATTGACAAGGATATCCCTAAGCGTGTGGAGTACATTCGTGTACTGGTTTGCGAGCTAAATCGCATAGCATCGCACCTGATAGCCATTGGCACTTACGGCATTGACATAGGCGCCTTTACCCCCTTCCTGTGGTGTTTCAGGGACAGGGAGCATATTATGGGGATGCTGGAGTGGGCATCGGGCTCACGTATGCTATACAATTACATTTGGGTAGGCGGTTTATTTTACGACCTGCCGGTTGGCTTTGAAGAACGTTGCCGGGATTTTGTGGAGTACTTTAAACCTAAAATGGTTGAGCTAAACCAATTGCTTACCGACAACCAGGTATTTATTTCGCGCACAGCCAATGTGGGCGTTTTGCCGCTTGATGTAGCTATTAACTATGGCTGCTCGGGCCCAATGTTACGCGCATCGGGCTTAAAATGGGATTTGCGGCGGATTGATAATTATTCGGCCTATCCTGAGATTGATTTTGAAATCCCGATTGGGCAGGGGCTGATGGGCAAAGTTGGCGACTGCTGGGACAGGTACAAGGTACGTGTTGATGAAATTGAGCAATCATTAAGAATAGTTGAACAATGCCTTGACCGTTTGCAAAAAGAGTTGAAGCGCACACCTGATTTTGATCCCCGTGCCAAAATGCCACGCAAAACCATTCCTAAAGCACAGGATTATTATGTACGCTGCGAAGGCGCCAAAGGCGAGCTTGGCTTTTATTTTATTACAGACGGCAAATCGGAGATCCCAACCCGTGTAAAATCCCGCGGGCCGAGCTTTAATAATCTTTCGGTACTGCCGGAGTTATCCAAAGGTGTATTAATTGCCGACCTGATAGCAATAGTAGGTTCTATAGACTTTGTTTTGGGTGAGGTGGACAGGTAAAGAGCCCCCTCTAAATCTCCCCCTGAAGGGGAGACTTTTAGCCCTCCCTACCGGGGAGGGTTGGGTGGGGCAAAAAAAAGAGACCCCTCGCGGCGTCTCTTCTCATTTTAATATATTAATTTTTATTGGAATGGGCTATTGATGATTACTGGTTATACACTTTAACCATAAACACATAATTTTTGAGTTTGCTACTCTGTTGAGTACGGCTTAATCCAGCTAATTTATTCTTAGTATTCAAATTAAGCGTTTTCGATAATGAATCGGTTGGGATATTCTGTATCGCCTTTAACAGGTAAGTTGATTTTTTAGCAAAATATGCACCTGCAACCTGGGTTTGACGTGCGGTAATAACACCTATCACGTTTCCTTTCTCGTCAAGTAAGGGTCCTCCTGAATTGCCGGGGTTTACCGGAACAGAAATTACATATTCGGTAGTATCGCCTGAATAATTTGCTGCCGATGCTAAATAACCTCCTCCATAAACCATATTATCGGCCGGGTAACCGAGTGTGTATACGCTCTCTCCAAGATCGCCTTCGGCCCTTTTAACGTTATATGGTATAGGGCCAAGGTTTTTAAATGATGGATCATTGATCTGTAAAATAGCCAGGTCATATTGTGGTTCGGTATAAATAACCTTAGCATGAAATGATTCGCCCGCGGCATTCTGTACATAAACCGAATCAGCATTTTTAATCACATGGTAGTCTGTAGCCAGGTAACCATTTGATGTTAATGCAAAACCGGTGCCCCTGAAATTAGCTGGTGTCCTGGTTATTTTGGGTTTTACCGGAGTACGTCCATGGCCTATCTGAGCAACCGTTTTCTCCATGTTGTTGATCTTTTCGCTCAGTTGCTGATATTTTGACTTATCATTATTCAGTTTACCTGTCAGGATCAGGATAGTCAAAACACCAAAGATCGCAATTGAAGCGGCTACCGATATTTTTGAATGATGATTACGCCACATACGCACAATCCATACCGGGTGGATCATCACTTCTTCTTTCAAAGCATGAACATCAATTTCATTATGGATGGCGTTTAAGCGATTCTCAAGCTCAAGGCGTTCGCCGTATTGCTTCAGTAAGCCTATAAATTTAATGTGTTCGGTAACTTTACTTTCAACAGCCGCGTCGTTTTTGCGGAGCAGCTCAAATTGAACACGTTCTTCGGCGGTCATACTGCCGTCGAGGTACCGTTCAATAAATTCTGTTAGTTGGTTATCACTCATCTCTTGATCTCCTTATTTTTGCTGAAAAAATAATTTCTTCAGCCTTTGCAGGCATTTGTACTTTTGCGTTTTGGCATTATCCGCATTGGTGTAACCAAACCGTTCACAGATCTCCTGCATCGATCTGTTTTTTATATAAAAATCTTCCATAATGGTTTTACAGGGTTCGCCTAATAACTGGAGTGCACTCTCCATTTTACCAAACTGGATATCCCTGTCGTTATGGTTATCAATTTCTTCTTCAACGGGCAGATGCTCTTCAAAGTCCCTGATGTCACCGCCATATCGGTTCATTTGGCTCAGCCTTTTAAGCCAAAGCCGCCGGCAAACTGAATATATATATGTTTTGAGCTTGCTGTTCAGCTCAAAATCACCCGCTTTAATTTTATTATAAAGAACGATAATGGCTTCCTGGTAAATATCCTTCGCGTCATCCTCATCGCCATTGTTGTTGATGATCAACTGTAATATCATCGGGAAGTAGGTTGTATAAAGCCTTTTCAGCACTACCTCCGAATTATTAAGTATCCCAAGAACTATTTCACTATCTGTTGGAGCCGAAGCTTTTAAGTCTTTATTCACTCTTAATACTATTTAGGTCAAATTGTAACCCACTATTATCAAAAAAAATCAAACTAAAATAAATTAATAACATTAGCATTACATTTCATTGCGTGTAACAATTGTGTACAGCATTAATTAATGTTTAATACCGGCAGGTAAACAAGGTAACCCAATGTTAAAAACTATGCAGGCAAATCTGCAATAAAAAAACCGCTTGCAAAAACCCGTACATAAACTACAAATTCTATGGAATTTACAAAGATTTAATTTTTATGGGTTACCTTTTCAACTAATGCGTATTAAGTAACAAACGATCACAAAACGTTAACATTTTAAAAATTAAGAAAATGAAAAACACATTTAAATTAGCATTCGTAGCATTAGTTCTTGCAGCTTCTTTTTCAGCTTGTAATGGTGACACCAAAAAAACTGAAGGTGATACTACTACAACTGTAGTTGATTCAACTAAAGTTGTTACCGATTCAACTAAAGTTTCTGCTGACACTACCAAAGCTGTTACTGATACTACTAAAAAAGACACCACCAAGAAATAATTATTTCTGATAAAATAGAAAGTAGTTAAATATCATTTTTAATCTTTTTCTATTGATTTTTTAGTTATCCATCAATGAAAAAGGTGACTTGTAATTTTTTTTCAAAATTATGGGTTACCTTTTTTTATTTCTGGTATTAAGCTGTAAACTATTAAATCACTTATTAAAAAAATTAAACATGAAAAATTTCAAATTAGGCTTTTTAGCTTTAGCTATCGCTGTTTCTTTCGCTGCTTGTAAAGGTTCTTCATCATCTTCTTCTGCTGATTCAACTAAAGCTGATTCTTCTAAAATGGCTGCTGACACTACTAAAGCTGACACTACTAAAGCTGATACTACTAAAGCTGACACTACTAAAGCTGACACTACTAAAAAGTAATCTAACTTTTTATGTTAAAAGAACGCCCCCGGTTTTCCGGGGGCGTTCTTTTTTTGCTCAATAATCGCCAAACAATTTCTATTGGTATTGCTTAATGTGATAAGTAATAAAATATGAAATATTCTGAATGGAAAACGCTTAGTGCCGATGAGCGTAAAAGTATTGGCTGGCACCGTCATCCGCACATTCGCACTGCTACCCTTTTTGCCATAGTTTTTGCAACAACATTTATTATTGTAGTGCTTGGCATAAGTAAAAACAGCACAATTCATCTTAACCGCAAACCAACTGCAAAGGAAGCTTTTACCATGGCCAAATTATTTGTAAAGGAAAAGCTAAAACAACCTCAAAAAGCAGTTTTTCCTAACAACAGTTTTAAATCGGTTATTGATACAACAACCAATACCTACCAGGTACAATCAACGGTGAAAGTCGAGAACGATAGTGGCAAAATGGAACAATCAGCCTGGAAAGTTGAAATGTTGTACACTGATGGTGACTGGGCCGAGAAAAATAGCTGGCAAGTTAAAAATATAGACATTGTCCCTCAGCCCTAAAACAACGCTCTTAACAGTAATTATAAAAAAGGAGCAGTTATAAAACTGCCCCTGGTAGTTAATTAATCATCAATAAATTTAGTGAACAGTATCACGCAGGGCTTTAATCTCGTCATGAGCATCAAGCAGCTCACTTTCTTGCTGACTGATCGTTTCGCGCAGGTAGGCTGGTAAATTTTCGTCTTCAAGCGCGGTACGGTATGCTTTTAAAATGGCATCTTCACCAAATTCGCATTCCTCCAGTACATTATGGGTATCATGCCCGGTAAACGCGGCTTTAACGTCAAGCCAGGCCCTGTGTATTTTGCCGCTGGTGGTTGTACTGGTTTCAATGTCTTTTCCAAAAGCACTAACCTCTGTACCCAAAGCAAGTCTGTAACCCTGGCTTTGGCCAATAAACCTTGTGAAAAGCGATTTCAGATCGGTGTCGCCATCCTTCAAATCTTTTGAGGCGCGTTGATAGCCCTCAATCCTGTCATTGTTGATCTGTATCAGATCATTTAAAATCTGTACTGTTGCTTGTGTATTTTCCATGATTAGATGTTTTATATAATATCAACCCCTTTAAAATTAAATTGTTTAATTAATTATATAAAAATTAATCCATAATGAAATTATCTTTTACCTCTAAATAAAGAGATCAACCAAATAACAATAGCGATAACAATTATTACAGCTATAATACCGGTTACTGCCCCGGCCTTAAAAATATCGCCTATAACCGAGCACCCGCTCATAGTTAATAAGGCAAAAATAAATAATAAAAGGTGTGAGTTTTTCATGGTGAATGTTTAATAGATAAAGTATGATAATTGGTCTGCCCCCGGTTACTATTGATAAAAGAAATGCAATAATCAGGCCTTTTTAATATCAGACTAACCGGAGGGAATCAATTTAAATAGCGGTGTATTTAAGCTGATTAATTGTACAGGTATGTATACAATAACACACCCTGTTTGATAAATAAACTGTCGCTTTTAACCGGAATTTAATCGTCGAAATAATTTCTAAATATTCCCGGAATTTTAAAACCAAACACTGCCATTAATCGTTCATATACATAAGTTATAAACCAATTAAACATATCAATAATTTATTAGAAAGATTACATGTTTACACCGGCTGCCCTCAGCAGGGGTTGTGTTTTATTATAAATAATTTATTAACCATTTATCTCAAACCACTATGATAATACAGGTACAACCAAACATTCAATGTGAAAACTGCATTAAATGCGGTAAAAGGCCTCATGTTGAACAGCATAAAAAATATTGGGTACTTACATGCCCTAACAAGAGCTGCAAAAATTTTGTAAAAGCGCTCACTATCGATTTTGCCACGTGGAACCGGCTTAACAAAAAGCCCAATGAAATACCGGCTACAACTGAAACCTTAAAACGCACCGCTTAATAACAGGAGAAGGAACGTAAATCCCATAAATCCACAAATTTTTTTTTGGCTTTAACTCAGATGAGTACATTTACACGCTACTCTACTGGTTAAGCTATGACAAATGCACTTCTATCAATAAATAAAGCAACTGTACGTTTTTTAAATACAACATTATTTACCGGCTTAAGCTTTAGTATAAAAAAAGGCGAAAGCTGGGCTCTTATCGGCGAAAGCGGATCGGGGAAAAGTGCCCTGCTACAAACCATAGCCGGGCGTTTTAATATCACAGGCGGTGAAATAGATTATCATTTCTGGAATGATTACTCCAAATTTTTCAACGCCAATGATATTGCCACACCGCATAAGCTTATAGCCCTGGTTGAGCCTAAACATCACTTCCGCAACCTTTCAAACACTACTGACTTCTACTACCAGCAACGCTATAATTCATCCGATTCGGAAGATGCGCTTACCGTTATAGACTATCTTAATACGATACCGCACTTTCCCGGCACCGATACATCCTGGACATTTGAAAGAGTAGTTTCGTTATTACGGCTCGAACCACTGCTTAATAAACAGATCATCAAGCTATCAAACGGCGAAACCAAACGCCTGATGCTGGCAGCCGCCCTGCTTAAAAATCCGGTGCTATTAATGCTCGACAGCCCCCTAACCGGCCTGGATATAAAAACCCGCGAAGAATTTAATGGCATTATTGAGCAGATCATGGCATCAGGTATTAACATCATAATAGCCACCTCCATCCATGAAATTCCAACAGCTATTACCCATGTCGCCGTGTTAAGCAAAGGGGCTATTATATACGAAAGCCTTAAACAGGATTTTAAAGCAGAACTTTTTGAGCAGGATAAAAGCGATACAATTGACACCAACGAATTGAATGCCTTACTCAACATCGATAAAAACCCTGCCGCTTACAACCACATTGTAAAAATGGATCAGGTACACATTCAATATGGCGATAAAGTGGTACTGGATGATGTAAACTGGCAGATCATCCCTGGAGAGCATTGGGCTTTGCTGGGTCCTAACGGGGCCGGCAAATCAACCTTGTTAAGCTTAATTAATGGTGACAACCCGCAAGCCTATGCCAACAACATTATTTTATTTGATAAAAAACGCGGAACAGGCGAAAGCATCTGGGATATCAAAAAAAAGATCGGCTTCGTATCGCCCGAACTACACCAATACTTCCCTACTGATAACAGCTGCTTGCAGGTAATCGAGTCGGGCTATTACGACACCCTCGGCTTATTCAGGCCAAGCAATAAAGACCGCGCAGAAATTGCTTTACGATGGATGAAGGCTTTGGAAATTGAAAAGTATGCCCGCGTGCTGCTCAAAAACATCCCGGCAAGTGCACGACGCCTCTGTCTGCTGGCCCGGGCACTCATTAAAAACCCGGCACTGCTTATTTTTGATGAACCCTGCCAGGGAATGGACGATCACCAGCAACTCCACTTTAAAAACCTGGTTGATACCATTTGCAGCCTGGGTAATGTTACACTTATTTATGTTACCCACTATCAGCATGAAATACCCAACAGTGTTGATAAAGTTTTGAGGCTGGATAAGGGAAAGGTAGTTTTTTAAGCTGAAAACCGAAAGCAAAAAGCAAAAAGCTTTGGGCCTTCAGCTTTAGGCTTTCAGCCTCCTTTCTATCTTTTTTGTCAATTATTTAACAGCCGTTAAAATCAAATTACCAACTTGCGTATATTTGCGTGATATGAATACAGCCGATCTGTTGCAGCGCGCGTTGCGGTTTGATTTTTTAACGCTTGAAGAAGGCGTTTACCTGTATAACAACGCCTCTACTGCCGAGTTGATGTACACCGCCAACGAACTTCGTAAAATACAGGTTCCGCATGGTAAGGTTACCTGGCAAATTGACCGTAATGTTAACACTACCAACGTTTGTATAGCCAATTGCAAGTTTTGTAATTTCTTTCGCCGCCCCGGTCATGAGGAAAGTTATATTACTGATATTGAAACTTATAAAAAGAAGATCGAGGAAACATTTCGGTACGGCGGTGATCAGCTGCTGTTACAGGGTGGCCACCACCCCGATCTGGGACTGAAATTTTATACCGACCTGTTTCGCGAACTGAAACAGCTTTATCCGAAATTAAAACTGCATTCATTAGGTCCGCCGGAAATTGCGCACGTTGCCAAATTAGAGGGCATGCCGCATATTGAGGTACTAAGAGCAATGAAGGAAGCAGGCCTGGATTCATTACCGGGTGCCGGTGCCGAGATCCTGAACGACCGCGTGCGCCGCCTGATATCAAAAGGCAAATGCGGCGGTAAGGAATGGCTTGATGTAATGCGTGCCGCTCACCAGCTTAACCTGCCAACATCTGCTACAATGATGTTTGGCCATATTGAAACTATTGAAGAGCGCTTTGAACATTTGGTTTGGATCCGCGAGGTACAGGCCGAAAAACCTGAAGGCAACTATGGTTTTATAGCATTTATCCCCTGGCCTTTCCAGGATGACGGTACTCTTTTGCGTAAAGTACGCGGTATCACCAATAATGTTACCGGCGATGAATATATCCGCATGATTGCGTTGAGCCGGATCATGTTGCCTAATATAAAAAATATTCAAGCTTCATGGCTTACCGTGGGTAAACAGGTTGCCCAAATTTGCTTGCATGCCGGTGCTAATGATTTTGGATCGATCATGATTGAAGAAAACGTGGTATCCGCAGCCGGTGCACCTCACAGGTTTACTGCTAAAGGAATCCAGGAATCCATAAAAGAGGCCGGCTTTGAGCCCCAGCTTCGTACCCAGCGATACGAATGGCGCGAAATCCCCGTTGAAATTGAAGAACAGGTTATAAATTATTAGTTCTAAGTAATAAGTCGTAAGTCAAAAGCCTTGAGTCAGAAGCTCTAAGGCTTACACCCTAAGTCAAAAGCCCGTGCCTTTATGAACTTAAGACTCTCGACTTAGAACTTAAGACTTTTGACTTAAAAAATGGAACAATACATAGAGGCCCTAATTTTTGCATCAGAGCAGGCAATCCGGTTGGAGGAGATCATGTATTGCCTCCAGGCTGCTTTTGAGCGTGATTTTACCAGCGAAGAAGTAACGGATGCCATAGGCAGAATCCACGAAAAATATCAGCATCATAGTTTAGCTATTGAGCTGGTTAAAATTGGCAATGGCTATCAATTCCTCACTAAAAAGGAATATCACGCTGTTATTAACCTTTTGCAACTGCAGCGGTCAAAGAAAAAACTAAGCCAGGCCGCTTTGGAAACCCTGGCTATCATCGCCTACAAACAACCCGTAACTAAGCCCGATATAGAGCAGATCAGGGGTGTAAACTGCGATTATTCGATCCAAAAATTACTCGAAAAAGAGCTAATAGCTATAATTGGCAAATCAGAAGGGCTCGGAAAACCTATCCTTTATGGTACAAGTGCTTTGTTTATGGACTATTTTGGCATTAACAGTATTGAGGAATTACCTCAACTTAAGGACTTTACAAACAATACGGCTACCATTGGCGAGCAATCAGAATAATTTTAATTTCTGTTTTAAAAAAAACCATTTTTCATTATTTTTACTATTGAATCAATAGGGTAAAAGATTTTAGAAACGCTTTTCTTTATCTGATTTTAATTATTATTATTGACAAAGTTTAATTTATAAAATCCATTACAATGGGAGCGCCAAAGAAACCGAACACTAAAAAGATCGAAAACTCAGATAATGATCCTGATGATGATGAGTTTGACCCAAAAGTGAAAAAGAAGGTAGTTGATGACGATGATGATGATTTTGACGGACCATTAGATGATGATCTGGGCAGGGGTTACGAGTCATTCGATGACGACGACGAAGACGACTATTAATTCTTTTTAATACATAACATTTTACAAAGCATTCAGACTATGCCTCTGGATGCTTTTTTTATTATCTACCGGTAGCGTACAATAAATGAAAGTAACAGAAGTAAAGGACAAAGCAACAAAAAAGGCTTTTTTAGATGTGGCCCGCATCATTTATAAAGATGACGATAACTGGGTTTGCCCGCTTGATAATGATATTGAAGCTGTATTTAACCCGGCAAAAAACAACTTTCATCAACATGGCAAATGTACCCGTTGGATCCTGACAGATGACAATGGCCATCTAATTGGCCGGGTTGCTGCTTTTATTAATGAAAAAAAAGCATACAATTACGAGCAGCCAACCGGCGGCATGGGTTTTTTTGAGTGTACCGATAACAAAGAAGCCGCCTTTCTTTTATTTGATACCGCCAAAAACTGGCTCAGGGAAAACGGCATGAAAGCCATGGACGGCCCCATCAACTTCGGCGAAAACGACAACTTTTGGGGCTTGCTGGTTGAAGGATTTACGCCCCCCTCTTATGGCATGAACTATAATCATCCGTATTACCAGGCCTTTTTTGATGAATACGGCTTTAAAACCCAGTACGCGCAGATCACTAACCATGTTGACGCTCATAAACCTTTCCCCGAGCGGTTTACCAAAATAGCTAATTGGGTAGCCAAAAAGCCCGGGTACGATTTCAGGCATTTTGAAATAAAGAAAATAGAAAAATTCGCGGCTGACTTCATTGAGGTCTACAACGATGGATGGAAAGATTTTGAAAACTTTGTTCCTATCACATACGATACGATCATGGAAAGCTTCGAAAAAATGAAGCCCCTGATGGACGAAAAATTGATCTGGTTTGCTTACGTAGATGATGAACCAGCATCTTTTATGATCATTTTACCCGATGCCAACCAGATGCTTAAACCGCTTAACGGCAAACTGAACCTGATAGGTAAACTTAAATTTTTATACTACCGCTGGAAAGGGGTATCCCGCATGCGGGCTATTGTGATGGGCACGAAACAAAAGTATCAAAAGCACGGCCTCGAATCGGCAATGTTTATAAAATTAAAGGAATATGTATTGCCTCTCAAGCGTTATGATGAGCTTGAACTATCCTGGGTAGGCGATTTTAACGACAAAATGATAGCCATCCATGAAGCAGTTGGTGCTACATTTGGCAAAAAGCATTTAACAATGCGTTACATTTTTGATTAGCCCGGCCAAACCGGGCCACCAAATTATGCGGTTACTTTTGAATGTCGAAGTTCTTCAAATAGCTCAATTACTTTTTTCTGCAAATCGATTACTTCAGTTTCACGGTCCATCAAGCGTTTGTTAACGGTTTCCAGCTCGTTTACAAATTTTTGATCCTGCTCGGCATCATTAAATGTAAGCAACTGAACTACTGACATTTCAAACAGGTTTGCTATCTGCTCAAGCCTTGATAAATTAATATCTGTGATCCCTGTTTCAATCTTTGAGAAAGCAGGAATTGAAATATCCAGTCTCTTTGCAACATCCTCCTGGCTCCACCCCTTTTGATGACGTAATAATCTGATTTTTTTTCCGAGAGTTTTCATTTGGTTAAATTAATAGTGTAGGTTTCGCAAAAGTTAATTACTTTACAATAATATTTATTATCACGCTAATTATCAACTAATTTGCGTAAAATTTTATTTTAAAGTGTAGTTAATTATTGCGATTGGCAAATCCCTTAAATTAAAGCAAATAAATCATTCTAAAACATACCTGCTACACGGTATTTTTTTCGAGTAATTCAGACGCCGGATTTTCATCCCATTGTAATTTAGTGCGCAAAAAAGCGTAAAAAATTTTTCTTTTTAAAATTAAAATTTCACCTTTGTACTGTAATATTTTTTATTACAGATAAATGAACGGACAATTTCAAATAGCGACCCATGTATTAACCCTGCTTTGTAAGCAGCCAGGCGAATTATTATCGTCTGATTACGTGGCCGGCAGCATGAATGTAAATCCAGTTCTGGTACGTAAAGAAATGCGCAAATTACGCGCCTGCGGGCTTATTGAAAGCAAGGAAGGCAAAACCGGCGGTTATAGCCTTGCCCTCCCTCCGCAAAAAATAACCCTTGCCGATGTTTATAAAGCTGTAAAATTGCCGCCGGCTTTAGGCCAGGCTAAAAATAAGCCCAACCCTGCCTGCCCTGTCGGCAAGCAAATTGGGGCGCATCTTGATCATTTGGCCGATGAAGTTGAAGCTGCCATTGTCAAAAAACTAAGTACCATAACCATTTTTGATTTTGTAAATCAATTTGATTAAAAAATTTTAAAACAAACTGTAACAAATTTAATTACAATATAAAAAACAAAAAACAATGAAAATCGCATTAATTGGAGCCACAGGCTTTGTAGGCAAAGCCGTTTTAAACGAAGCATTACAGCGCGGATATGAGGTAACCGCCATAGCCCGTAACCCGAAAACGGATATTGAAAACCCTAAATTAACACTCAAAACTGCCGATGTATACAACGTTGATGAGTTAACCCAAGCGTTGAAAGGTCACGATGCTGTTGTAAACTCATTTAACGCCGGCTGGGGTAATCCTAACCTGTACAATGATTTTATTAAAGGGTCAGAGGCTATACAACAGGCCACTAAACAAGCCAGTGTAAGCCGCCTGTTGGTTGTAGGCGGTGCCGGTAGTCTTTTTATTGCCCCGGGCGTACAACTGGTTGACAGCCCTCAATTTCCTGCCGAATGGAAAACAGGCGCCACAGCAGCACGCGATTACCTGAACATCATTAAAAAAGAAGAAGATTTAGACTGGACCTTCCTGAGCCCGGCTATTCACCTGCATCCCGGCACCCGCACAGGCGTATACCGCACCGGTACGGATGAACCTGTGTTTAATGATAAGCACGAACACGAAATTTCAGTTGAAGATTTGGCGGTTGCTATACTGGATGAACTGGAAAACAACCGGTTTGTGAAAAGAAGGTTTACTGTGGGGTATTAATCAGAACTGAACCATGATTAGTAGGATTTTAGGATTATCATGATAAACTAAAAGACTTACGAAATTTCTAAATTCCGTAAGTCTTCAATCAAATATCCTTGACTTAGTAAATCAGTATCAGGGACATCCTAAAATCCTACGAATCAAGGTTCATTTTATAAACTTAGCAGCCACCCATTCTTTATCTTTTTTATGGATAATGTATTTCAGGCCGTACTTGCGGGCTTCGTCGGTAATGATATCCAGGTCGGGAGATTCATAGAAACCACTGAAGTAAATCTCGCCATCGGTTTTTAATACCTCAGCATAACGCTGCATCTGGTCGATAAGGATATTGCGGTTGATGTTGGCCAGGATGATATCATACTGCTCATTGGGGATAACTTCTTTTGACCCGCAAAGCGGTTTGATATTACCCACACTATTCAACGCCGAATTTTCGATAGTGCTTTCATAGCAAACCGGGTCGTAATCAATGGCGGTGATATTATTGGCACCTAATTTGGCGGCCATAATAGCAAGGATCCCCGTGCCGCAACCCATATCAAGCACTTTTTTACCGGCAAATTCATTTTCAAGCATCAGCCCCAGCATCATAGCTGTGGTTTGATGATGCCCGGTGCCAAACGCCATTTTAGGGTCTATCACTATCTCGTATTGAAACTCGGGTTTAGGTTTATGAAAGGTTGCCCGTACATAAATCTTATCCCCTATCTCTATAGGTTCAAAATTACTTTCCCACACCTCGTTCCAGTTTTTCTGCGGAATGAGCGTTATCTCGTAACTAAAAGTGAACAGGTCTTTATAGGGTAATAATTGCTCATCAAGCGCCTGCTGGTCAAAAACACCTTCTGGAATATAAGCTTTAAAGCCAAGCTCAAGCTCTTCAAAAGTATCAAAACCTATCTCACCCAAAGCATTGATCAGCAGGTCCTGCTGGTAATCTTCGGTAGTGATGGTGGTAAAAAACAGTTCGTAGTAATTCATTTTGATTTTTTTCGTTGTTAACCCTAACCAGAAATCCGGTCAGCCGTCAGAGAATTTAAGCGGCAACTTCAGGCTCAACCGGCTCGCTATCTGCGCTTATCCTCTTCCTGTCGAGTAAATACAGTACAACAAAGTTAACAATCCAGTAAACAGCTTGTATTTCGGTCATATACCACCAAAAACTAAACAGGGGACTATATCCATCTTCGGGCAACCATATAATATAGCTCAGGGCTCCGGCAAATAGTATACAAACCAGGGCAATGCAGGCTCCGGCAATAAAGCGCGCCGAAGCTCCTTTATGTTTAACCCAATTCCAAAGTGGTATGATGATCAGGTACTGGGTGAGGATTCCATCTGCAAGCAACAAGGGCCAAAAAAGGCTGAAGTAGGCCATGAGGCTATACAGGTTTCCGTTACCAATTTCGCCAATGCGCATAGGGTGATCGGGCATATTGAGATATACAACCGCCCAAAATACGCCAAAGTCGACCAAAACGGGTAAAAGAACTTTTAAAAGCTTCATGCTTCTGTTAGATTTGAGACGTGAGATATGAGATTTGAGAATTTACTTTTTGTAAACAGCACAAACCCTCTTTCTGTTTGAAATTAAGTTTGGGCATTGTCTCAGATCTCATATCTAAAATCTCATATCTAATATTAATTAAATGCTTTAACGATATCTGTAAAATCGCGCGATTTCAGGGAAGCACCGCCGATAAGGCCGCCATCAATATCAGCCTGAGCAAACAGTTCAGCAGCATTGGTTGGGTTGCAGCTACCGCCGTATAAAATGGTAGTAGCATCAGCAACTTGCTGGCTGTACTTAGCGGCAATTTCTTTACGGATAAACTCGTGAATTTCCTGTGCCTGTGCTGATGTGGCAGTTACGCCTGTACCAATAGCCCAAACCGGTTCGTAAGCAATAACCAGTTTAGCAAAAGCTTCAGCATCCAGATGGAAGATACCTTCAACCAGTTGTGTTTTGATCACATCAAAATGTGTATTGGCTTCGCGCTCCTGCAAGGTTTCGCCAATGCAAAAAATAGGGCGAAGATCATTTTTTAAAGCAGTATCTGTTTTTTTGGCAAGCAAAGCATTGGTTTCGCCAAAATACTGGCGGCGTTCTGAGTGGCCAAGGATCACATAAGCGGCACCGGTAGATTTAATCATCTTAGCAGAGATCTCACCGGTATAAGCACCTTTTTCTTCCTGGTGGGCATTTTGTGCGCCAACAGCAATTTTGCTATAACCTTTTGATAGTTGCACCAGGCTATGAATGTGGATGAACGGACTGCAGATCACTGCTTCCTGCGTGCCGGTAGCCTCATCTTTTACCATGTTGATGATCTCTGAAAATAAAGCTAAACCTTCATTGTAATCAAGGTTCATTTTCCAGTTTCCGGCAACGATTTTCTTTCTCATGATTTTATTTTTTTATTTATTTAGTGAATGGTTGATTGGGTTGATTAGGTGAGTAGTTGCAAAGTTCGATTAAATGGTGATATTAAACCACTCACCTAATCAACTACTCACCAAAATCAAAACTGACGATACTCCTCGGTTAGTTCAAATATCGATGTTAATATATTTTGTTCGGTTTTGTCAAAATCCCGGTGATCACGGCGGTCGAACACTTTCTGCGCGGTTTCAAACATTTTATTGATCAAATAAACTTCAAAGCCCTGCGCGCCTCCCCATGAAAAGTCGGGCACAAAATTACGCGGAAAACCTGCTCCGAAAACGTTGGCGCCTACCCCTACTACCGTACCGGTATTAAACATAGTATTGATCCCGCTTTTTGCATGATCGGCCATAATGAGGCCACAGAATTGAAGGCCCGTTTTACGGAAACGTTGTGTACTGTAATCCCAAAGTTTTACTTCGGCGTAGTTATTTTTCAGGTTTGAATTGTTTGTATCAGCGCCGATATTACACCATTCGCCTAAAACCGAATTACCAAGATACCCTTCGTGGCCTTTTGAGGAATATCCCCAAATTACCGAATTATTTATTTCGCCCCCAACCCGGCAATACGGTCCAACGGTGGTAGCACCATAAATCTTAGTCCCCATTTTCACCTGCGAATGTTCGCAAATGGCAAATGGCCCGCGGATATGGGTACCTTCCCAAATTTCGGTATTAGCCGAAAGGTAAATCGGTCCGTTAGTCGTGTTAAATGTCGAACATTCGGCAACAGCACCTTCTTCTGCAAAAAAATCGTCACCTATAACGATGTTGGTTGAACTGATAGCCGCGCTTGTCCGTCCTTTAGTAAGCAGTTGAAAATCTTTACGAAGCTCGATGTCATTCTTCCTGAAAATATCTTCGGGGTATTTGATCGATACAAAAAGGTTAGAATAATTTACCGCATCGCCAAAATCAGCATTAGCATCAAAGCTTTCCGCATCCGCGGCATTAAGTTTAACGGCTATTAACTGATCATTGTATTTAAGCGCCTGCCCGGTTTGCAGTTTGTCAATTGCTTCAACCAAGTTTTCATCCGGACATACAGCGCCGTTGATAAAAATGTTATCAGCCTCAATATTTACCGCGAATTTTACTTTAAGATAATCAAGCGTATGGAAAGAATAAGCGCTTTTTAAATGCTTAGCCCATTTTTCGGCAATGGTGAGCATCCCGATACGAAGATCGGCAACCGGCCGGGTATAGGTAAGGGGCAACAGCGTATGGTGTGCGTTATCGTCAAAAAGGATAATTGCCATGGCGCAAAAATAAAAAAAGTCCCGACTGCAAAGCCGGGACTTGTAAATATTAATTAAACAAAAATTACTTTTTGTTGTAACGTGAGCGGAATTTATCGATACGACCTGCAGTATCAACCAGTTTCATTTTACCGGTGTAGAACGGGTGCGAAGTGTGAGAAATCTCTAATTTAACCAATGGATATTCGTTACCATCTTCCCATTTAACGGTTTCGCGGGTATCGATGCAAGATTTAGTGATAAAAGAGTAGTCGTTTGACATATCTTTAAATACAACTAACCTATAGTTTGATGGATGCAGATCTTTTTTCATTATATTATATAAACTTACCTTCTGTACTTTACTTAAAAGAGGTGCAAATGTAATAATAAAAGTGTAATTCGGAATAGCAAAAATAAAAATAGTTTATTATTGTTTGTGGATGATAGTTCATGGTTCATAGCCAGGTAAAGAACTACATTTATAAAGCTGGATATTAGACAATTAAACAATCTCTACCCTTTTGTCTGAACCCGAATATATTGAATTCAGGGAATGGGCAGAATGCCGGGCAAGTTCGAAAAATTCTTAAAATTCAACAAATTCGAGTTCAGACGTTTACTTCCTGGCATAACTCTATCAAAACTCCATTAGCACTTTTAGGATGAACAAAACATACTAATTTATTGTCAGCCCCTTGTTTAGGTTTGTCATTAAGTAAAACAAATCCTTCCTTTTTAAGGCGTTTCATTTCAGCTTCAATATCATCTACCTCAAAAGCTATATGATGAATCCCTTCCCCTTTTTTAGCTATAAACTTAGCTATAGCGCTATCATCATTCAGCGCTTCGAGCAATTCAATTTTGTTTGGCCCGCTTTGCAGAAAAGCAGTAATCACATGTTCGCTTTCAACTGTTTCGGTTTTATATACCGGTGTATTCAATAATTTAGCGTAGATCTCGCCTGCTAATTTAACACTGTTAACCGCTATACCAATGTGCTCTACTTTGTTCATGTCCAAATATTGTAAATTATTGGTCAGCTTTGGTTATTTGCGAAGGAATTTAGCTGAATTTCAATAAAAACTTGCGTATCTTTGTTTTGTTAATATATTTCAAAAGGACTATGAATATCCCAATTTATTTAGATAACAATGCAACTACACCTATGGACCCAAGGGTACTGGAGGCTATGTTACCATATTTTAACGAAAAATTTGGTAATGCAGCAAGCCGTAACCATGCGTTTGGCTGGGTTGCAGAGGAGGCGGTTGATTACGCACGCGAACAGGTTGCCAAATTGATAGGCGCATCTGAAAAAGAGATCATCTTTACCTCTGGTGCTACAGAATCAGATAACCTTGCTATTAAAGGGGTATTTGAAATGTACAAAGACAAAGGTAACCATATCATAACTGCGGTTACAGAGCATAAAGCTGTGCTTGATGCCTGCAAACACGTAGAAAAACTGGGCGGTAAAGTAACTTATTTACCGGTTAAAGAAGACGGTCTTGTTGATCTTGCTGAGCTTGAAGCAGCAATGACGCCTGAAACCATCCTGGTATCTATCATGTATGGCAACAACGAAATTGGCGTTATTCAGCCGATTAAAGAAATTTCGGCTATTGCCCACAAACATGGCGCGTTATTTATGACTGATGCTGTACAGGCTGTAGGTAAAATCCCTGTTGATGTTAATGCTGATGGCATTGACCTTTTAGCCTTATCGGCACACAAAATATATGGCCCTAAAGGTGTTGGCGCATTATACGTACGCCGTAAAGGCCCAAGGGTTAAAGTTACTGCCCAAATGGACGGTGGTGGCCACGAGCGCGGTATGCGTTCAGGTACCCTTAACGTACCGGGTATTGTTGGTTTAGGTAAAGCCTGCGAACTTTGCGGCCAGGAAATGGAAAGCGAAGCAAAGCGTCTTTCAGCCTTACGTGATAAACTGCAATCAGCTTTAACTGTATTGGAAGAAAGCTATGTAAACGGTAACGTTGAACACCGCTTACCACATGTTGCTAACATTTCATTTAAATATGTTGAAGGTGAAGGTTTGATGATGGCCATGAAAGATCTGGCTGTATCATCAGGTTCGGCTTGTACCTCTGCTTCATTGGAGCCATCATATGTATTGAAAAGCTTAGGCCTGTCTGATGACCTGGCGCACTCTTCTATCCGTTTTGGCTTAGGTCGTTTCACTACCGAAGAAGAAGTTGATTACGCAATTGAAGTAACCAAAAAATCGGTTACCCACCTGCGCGACCTTTCACCACTTTGGGAAATGTTTAAAGAAGGTATCGACCTTAACTCAATTGAGTGGGCAGAACATTAATTTAATTTCGGATTTGGGACTTTCGATTTCGGATTTTTCATTTCAGATACAAAAAATAAATATTACGAGTTTAAATTATTCAATAATTCACTAACTCACTAATTCAATAATTAAAAAGACAATGGCATATTCAGATAAAGTAATCGATCACTACACTAACCCCCGCAATGTGGGCACTTTGGATAAAAGCAGCCACAAAGTAGGTACCGGCTTAGTTGGTGCACCTGAGTGCGGCGACGTAATGCGCCTGCAGATCCAGGTTGATGATAACAATGTTATCACCGATGCAAAATTCAAAACTTTCGGTTGCGGTTCGGCAATCGCTTCATCATCATTAGCTACTGAGTGGCTTAAAGGCAAAAGCATTGATGATGCGATGAAAATCGACAACATGGACATCGTTGAAGAGCTTGCCCTTCCACCGGTAAAAATTCATTGCTCGGTATTAGCCGAAGACGCTATCAAAGCAGCGATCAATGATTTCCGCGTAAAAAATGGCTTAGCGCCAATTGAAAGCGAAAAAGTACATCATTAATTATTAAGTGAGTGGTGAGTTGTGAAAGCTGAGTGGTTAACTCTCCGTGGCAACTATTCACTACTCACCTTTCACTATTCACCAACAACATGGTAACTGTAACTGATAAAGCAAAAAGCAAAATAGAACACCTGATGCAGGATGCAGGGCTTGATGCCTCGTACTTTCTGCGTGTATCTGTTCAGGGCGGTGGTTGCTCGGGCTTATCATACAATCTTGATTTTGATAACGAAGAGAAAAAAGGCGATCAGTTTTTTGAAGACCAGGGCATCCGTATGGCGCTCGACATGAAATCATTCCTGTACCTTGCCGGTACCGAGCTGGATTTTTCTGACGGCCTTAACGGTAAGGGCTTCAATTTTCACAACCCTAACGCCAGCCGTACCTGCGGCTGCGGCGAAAGTTTTTCGGTATAAATTCACCCTTAAAATAATTGAAAAGAGGCGCGATGAGCGCCTCTTTTTGTTTTACTAAAGCTGCAAAGCACAGTCTGCCGCGGGCTTCCAGCACGTGGTTAAACTTGGCTTCAGCTTTCAGCTGAACTCGCTAAAACATATCCTCTGCTTTAATACCATCGGGTACAACCTGCTCCACACTCCAGTGTTCTGCTATTTTACCCTTAGCTACCCTGAATATCTCATAAAACACGAACGTCTTACCCTCTCTGTTAAACTGCGATTGGGCTGCCACGAAATCCCCTTCAGCAATGAGCCTATGAATTTTAACAGATCGGTCAGGCTCCGAAAGATAGCCTGCTAATCCCAGGCCTGACGCGATTACAGAAGCATCATGCTCAACATAAGCAATATCAATAAACTGATGAGCAGATCGCTTATTGACGATTGCTTTATAAAATTGATCAACAATAAATCTGCTATTTTCTGTAGAAGCACCATGATCAATCTCAGTTGTACCATTGGTTGCAGTTATATTTTTTCTGTTTTCATCGGACAGGGACTGAATAGCATCCCAGTGCTCTGTTAACATACCGTCCTTTAACTTAAACAGGTCTATCACAGCCATGTGTTTCCCCATAAACTGAACATCGAGGTGGGTTACAACTAAGTCGCCATCCTGTATCGCTCTTACAATTGGCGACTTTGCATCTTCGGGCGGTGGTGGTAAAGTTTTCAGGTAATTGACCATTTCTGTTATGCCTGCCCTCCCCTGCTTAACAGCAGGGTTATGTTGTTTATAATCTTCGGCTATAAATTCGGGGATTAGCTCGGTTTTACGCTGTCCTACTATCTGCTTATAAAAAGACAGCACTCTTTGTTTATTGATTATGGTATCCATACAGGTATGCGATTTTGCATCACGGGCAGCGCATATTAAAATGCAGCATATGCCCAAAGTGAATACTTGAGTAATTTTCATTACCGGTTAAATAAAATTGATTGTAAATTTTCAGACAATACTAAACACCGCCGCAAATAGCAGCGTGTTACCGAACCTGTATCAACAGGTCGGGGCCTTAGACAATCCTTGGTTTATATGTGGAGATAGTAATTATGCAGTGAAGATAGGGAAAGTTTGAGATTATCAGGCTAACGAAGTTTAAAACTGCGTGATGCTTCATTCGTTATTTTGCAAAATAGAATTAGATTTGTTCCAATATCCGATTATATAAATGAGTAAAAATACCGAGCTTTCAACTGTTCCGAGTTTCATTCGCAATACCGTTGCCAAAATCCATCCTTTAGATCATACCTTCCTGCTTCATAAAGTTAAAGACACCTGGGTAGAGATCAGCTACGGTGAAGCCTTAGAAAAAATAGACGCGATTTCGGCCTGGTTCCTGCATATTGGTATCAGGAAGGGCGACAGGCTCTCGCTCATCATCGAAAACGGTCCCAATTACGTTTATTATGATCAGGCCCTGCAACAGATTGGTGCCGTCAACACCTCTATATACCCCACCCTTACCGAAAACGAGATCGAATATATCCTGAACGATTCGGGAGCGCGTACCATCATTTGCGGCAACCCCTTCCTGTTCAGGAAAGTTTTAAAAGTGGCAAACAACTGTCCGGAGCTGATTCGTCTGATCCCTGCATTTGATGATTTCGAAAAATTTAGTGATAAGATAAGCTTAAATGCCGGTGTCATTGGTTTTGACCAGGTAATTGCCGAAGGCCGCGAATTGGTTGAACAATATCGTCACGCTATTAACGCGGCCCGTGAAGCCATTTTAACAACAGATACTTCATGCCTTATTTATACATCGGGCACCACAGGCGTACCTAAGGGGGTGGTGTTAACGCATCATAACCTTACACAAAACACCATCAATAGTTTAATTCAGATCCCCTTTGTTGAAAAAACCGACAGATTTTTATCATTCCTGCCGTTATCGCATGTATTTGAGCGCACCATTTACCATATAGCCATTTACCGGGGA
The DNA here is from genome assembly GCA_966212355.1 of uncultured Mucilaginibacter sp. Lineage (GTDB taxonomy): Bacteria > Bacteroidota > Bacteroidia > Sphingobacteriales > Sphingobacteriaceae > Mucilaginibacter. The sequence goes on along the minus strand of CBIHRB010000002.1, from coordinate 158,780 downwards.
TCACAAATAGCCTTTGCCCAAAGTTTGGAGCTGCTGGCCAAAAACATGGGCGAGGTTAAACCTACTATACTTTGCTGCGTACCCCGGTTACTTGAACGTATCCACGACAAAGCCATCAAAAGCGGCACATCGGCAGGCGGTATTAAAACCAGGATTTTTCTTTGGGCATTTGAGATCGGTAAAAAAGTACGCCTGGTGCAGGAGGCCGGTAAATCGGCAAATGTTATTTTAAAAGCACAGCATGGTATTGCCGAAAAACTGGTATTCAGCAAGATCAAGGAAAAAACCGGCGGACGGCTGAAATTCATGGTTTCAGGAGGTGGCGCATTGCCTAAAAACATCGGCGAGTTTTTTGGCGACCTGGGCATTGTAATTTTAGAAGGTTTTGGCTTAACCGAAACATCACCCGTAATGGCTGTTACAGAGCGCCACAGGGTAATTTATGGTACCGTTGGCCGTATTATTCCCGGTATTGAAGTGGCCATCCAGAATGTGGATACCAAACATATCTACAGCATCCAAACTCATGATAACTTTAAAGAAGATACCCTTACCGAAGAAGGCGAGATCATTGTTCGCGGGCATTGCGTAATGAAAGGCTACTGGAACAAGCCCGAAGAAACCGCCACCGTTATTGATTCGCACGGCTGGTTCCATACTGGCGATATCGGCAGGTTTTTCCGCGGTAACCTTCAAATTACGGATCGTCTCAAAAATATGCTGGTGAATGCCTATGGTAAAAATATCTACCCTACTCCGGTAGAAAACACCTACCTCAAAAGCCCCAAAATTGAACAGGTATTTTTAGTGGGCGATAAACGTGAATATATTGCCGCCATTATTGTGCCGGCACGCGAAACATTGCAGGAAACTTTTAACCTCCAGAATAATTTCTTTGAACGCCCCGAAGTATTTATTGATGATAAAGAAATAGTTGACTGGATAGGCGCCGACATCAGGAAATACAGCAATGAACTGGCGAAGTTTGAACGCATCAAATCATTCAAAATAAAACGTAACCCGTTCAGCATGGATGAGGGCGAAATCACCCCTACCATGAAGGCCAAACGTAAGGTCATCGAAAAGAAATACGCCGCCGATATTGATGAACTGTATGTTGGGGAGACGGAGGAAGACTGACCGCTGATGCTTATTTGATTTCGTTGATTTCGCTGATGCCTTGATCTTGCCAAATTGATTTTCAGCTTTTATCTTATTAAAGAGAAAAAATCAACGCAATCATCGAAATCACTAAAATCAACGGTTAAGATTTACTAACTTTGTTAGCATGAAGCGATCGGGCAGTGCTGACTTACCTTTACATTATGGATATGTACCGCAATGGCTTGCCGAGCGAATGGCTAAGCTTGGCCTTGCTGTGGTAGAAACCATCGTGATGGACTATGGCAAGGATGAAGTGCTTCGCCGGCTAAGCGATCCTTTTTGGTTTCAGAGTTTGGGCGCTGTTATGGGGATGGACTGGCATTCCTCGGGCATAACCACTTCTGTAATGGGCGCTTTGAAAAAGTCCATTAATCCTCACAGCCGCGAATTGGGCATTTATATCTGCGGCGGTAAAGGAAAACATTCTACTCAAACACCTGCCGAACTGGTTAAAGTTGGCCAAACCACCGGACTGGATGCTAATTACCTGGTGAAATGCAGCAAGCTGAGCGCCAAAGTTGATAATACCGCCATACAGGATGGCTTCCAGCTTTACACGCATAATTTTATTTTAAGCGATACCGGCAAATGGGCCGTGGTTCAGCAAGGCATGAGCGATGTAAGCCGTACAGCCCGCAGATACCACTGGCATTCCGAACAGTTAAGCTCATTTGTTAACGACCCGCATACTTTTATCTATGGTAAGAACAGCGGCTATATCCTTAACATGACAGATAAGGAAGCCGATGGTTCGCGCAATGGTGTTATGCACATTGCCGCCGAAAACCCGGGCATCATGATCAACGAGATCAGTAAACTGGTGATGCCCGGCCATCATGAAGTACATGCCAAAGATGTCGACCTGAAACGCCTTGGTGCCGTACTTTGGCTGGCACACGAAAAACAACCCAAAGATTTTGAAGAGCTGCTATTGCTGCAAGGCTTAGGGCCCCGCACCTTACAGTCGCTGGCCCTGGTAAGTGAAGTGATCCATGGCACACCATCCAGGTTCAAGGATCCGGCGAGGTTTTCCTTTGCACATGGCGGCAAAGATGGCGCCCCATTTCCGGTGCCTACCAAAGTTTATGACGAAACCTTAAACACCCTGCAAACGGCTATTCAAAAGGCAAAAATGGGCAACAGCGATAAAAATGAAGCTATCAAACGCCTTTCCCAAATAGCCGAAAGGGCCGAAAAAGATTTCACGCCCAATGCCAACTTTGATAAAGTTATTGAAAAGGAACGTAACGACTCGTGGAAATATGGGGGCCGTACCGTTTTTGGCAAAGCCAAACCACCTGTTGAGCAGCAATTAAAGTTATTTTAATGTACTGCTAATCAGCTTTGCAGTATCTAAATGAGCCTGTAAACCAGGTAACATTTTATTTGCGAAATCGGCAAGGCTCGTATTTCTCCGGTCTTTCCCTGCTGTTTTGTATAAAGCTATTTGTTCAGTATGATCGTTTATAACCAATTGGATATAGGCCTTGTCAAACGCGCCGGCACGTTTTGTATCCAAATCATTAATAATTTGTTGATGCATAGGGCTAATAACAACCGAATCGGCAATAAAATTATCGGTCCTTAGTTTTTTGAAATCATCTGCCAGCATGGTATGGTCATCAATCATGAGCTTGGCAAACTGGATAACACGTTGATTTTTTGAATTCGCGATTGCCAAACCAGACGCTTTTACAGAGGCGAGGGTTGATTCTTCCCCGCTTTTAATAAACAATAAACCGTTATCATCAACCAGGGCCTTGTTATAATTATTGGCATGCCGGTTACTTTGACATGATTGTGCCATCACTAAAGCAAACAGGAATAATAAAAAGCTGGTTAATCGGCTCATGTTAATAGTTTAGTGTTTCAATATAACAAAAAAAAACCGCTGTGGTTTTTTATCCTTATTCCAGCTAAACTCAGCTTCTAATCATCGTTTAAAACATCTTGTTCACAAGCACTTAAAGTTAATATTTTACTGACAATAGCGGCCTCAAAAAGAAACGGATTGTCAGTTTAAACATACACATGGGTTATAAAAAACACACTTGTATTTATAGTTAATCTTTTTTATATTTAGATTAACTCGCTTAACAGCTGCGGTTATAAAAATGTTAAAGTACAACCATTTTTACTTCATGATTATAATCACCTCAGCATTAAGGAATTGAATTTTATAACCTTAGCAATTCTGACAAAACAGAAGCTACTTTGTAAATATTTAACTACAAACCAACAAAGGGGCATCAATGTTGAGGCAATTTAAAATGAACAACTAAACAAAACCTTTACACTATGACCAGTACCGAAAAAATCACCTGTTATTGCTTTAATAAAGATTGCGCTAACTCCATATATAACGATGCCACCTGCTTATCGCTCCAAGTACCTCTTGAGGTTGCGTTATCACGTACCTTGAATTGCATTGAATGCGGTACCGAACTTTTATCTCCATTACTTATCGAGATCAAAAAAGACATACTCAATCTTATTAAAGACGATCAGCACCGTTCGGTCGCTATCATTGATGATGACATTATTTTTCATGAAACGGTTAAAATCATATTGAAAGATAATTGGTTAAATGCAAGCTTTTATATGGATCCTGAGCCTGTTTACAACGCGTTATATAACAATCAGGATAAACATGCGGAAATACCCAACATTATTTTTCTTGACCTGGATATGCCGGTAATGGATGGATGGGAATTTTTAAAATTATTCAACAACATCTACAGCAAATTGGTAAAACCGGTTTCGGTTTATATTATTTCAAACTCTGTTGACCCTGCCGATCAGAAACGGGCCAAGGCGTACCCCTTTGTTAAAAGCTTTATTTCAAAACCATTAACAAGGCATTTTTTGGGTAAGATAAATGAAGAACTTTCAAGGAATACAATTGTTCTTGAAGCAAAACCGGCACCTAACTGGCAGCAATAAATTGTTAATCAGGATATGAAAAGGGGGACATTCAAGTCCTCTTTTGTGTTTTATGTGATTACTCAAAAGCCGGGCCTAAGCTTTACCTTTGCAAAATGGACTATTTTAAAAAACTGCTCAGCTTATTGCAAACTGAGCAGGACGAAGACCGCCAGGCTTACCTCAAACTAACTGAAACATCTTCAACTGCCGAACGCCGGACAGCAGGGCTTACATGGTACCCCATAGCCATAAAAGGCACAGAAATAGGCCGCGGCGATTACCTTACGGTTGAGGTGGAACGACCTTCTCACCAGGACCTTAGTCACCAGTTCAGGTTCGGCGCTTCGGCTGCATTGTTCTCCAACCATAATCCTAAAACCGATCGTGTAAACGGCACAGTATCATACCAGGGCGGTAACCGGCTAAAATTAACCTTGAACACCGACGAGCTGCCCGACTGGACCAGGAGCGGCAAACTTGGCATCGATCTGCTGTTTGATGACAATAGCTATGACGAGATGCAAAAGGCGCTCAAACTATCTGCCAGGCTTGTTGATGATCATAAAGAAGGGCACCTAACCCGGGTGTTAACCGGGCAAAGTACGCCGGCTTTTATCCCCGAAACAATTCATTACCCGCTTAATGGTTTAAACGCTTCACAACAGCAAGCTGTTCAAAAAATAATTGAGGCACAGGAGCTTGCCATAGTTCACGGCCCTCCGGGCACCGGTAAAACAACCACGCTTGTACAGGCTATCAAGGCACTTATCAGGCAAAACAAACAACAAATCCTCGTTGTAGCGCCAAGTAATACCGCGGTCGATCTGCTAAGCGAAAAGCTAAGCAATGAAGGCCTGAATGTACTGCGTATAGGCAACCCGGCGAGAGTATCCGAAAGGCTGACGGCCTTAACCTTAGATAGCAGGATAAGTGCCCATAGCGATATGAAGGAGACTAAAAAGCTTAAAAAGCAGGCTTCAGAGTATAAAAATATGGCGCACAAATACAAGCGCAATTTTGGCAAAGCCGAACGCGATCAGCGCAAAGCGCTTTTTGATGCAGCCCACCAGCTCATTAAAGAAGTGGATAAAACCGAACAATTTATTACGGAGGACCTGCTTACTAAGGCACAGATAATTACGGCAACGCTTGTAGGCGCCAACCATTATACCATTCGCAATTTAAAATTCCATACGGTAGTTATCGACGAAGCTGGTCAGGCGCTTGAACCCGCCTGCTGGATCCCGATATCGAAGGCGCAAAAAGTGATCTTTGCGGGCGATCATTTGCAGCTTCCGCCTACCATCAAATCGCAACATGCAGCCAAAGATGGTCTTAGTACTACCCTGCTCGAAAAATGTGCTGCCCTCCACCCCGGAGCGGTTGTCTTACTCGAAGAACAATACCGTATGAATGAAGCCATTATGGGATTTTCATCCAAAGAGTTTTATGACAACAGGTTAAAGGCGCACTCCACCGTTGCCACTCAACTGTTATTTCCGGGCGATTTGCCTATAAGCTTTGTTGATACCGCGGGCTGTGGTTACGATGAAAAACAGGAAGGCACCAGCACGGCGAATCCTGAAGAGGCTGTATTCCTGTTTAAACATCTTAAAAAATTGGTTGGTGAGCTCAAGGAACATTATCCGCCGGAAAACTTCCCAACCGTTGCAGTTATATCTCCTTACAAAGAACAGATCAGGATTTTAAACCAATTGTTACTGGATTCACCGGAGTTGATGGTTTACGCTGATAAAATTGCCGTGAATACTATTGATAGTTTCCAGGGGCAGGAACGCGACGTGGTTTATATCAGCCTCACGCGCAGCAATACCAACGGAGAAATAGGCTTCCTGAACGATATCCGCCGCATGAACGTGGCCATGACCCGAGCCCGCAAAAAACTGGTAATGATCGGCGATAGCTCAACGCTTGCGTATGCTCCTTTTTATGGAGATATGATCAGTTACGCGGAACAGCTAAACGGCTATCAAAGCGCATGGGATTATGCAGGCTACGATTAAACGTCAATTGTTTGTTACATAAGCTTTAGCCCCATTCCAGCGTAGGATAATGGTTAAATTTATCCTTTCATCATTATCCACGCCTGTATGAATTTTAAAGCACACTATTTAACAAAACTCATCACGCTCGCAAGCTTTTTTATCTTTTTAGGGCAAACAAACAAAGTATCGGCCCAGGTCACTACCGATGATCCGCATCTGGGCATTATCCCAGCTCCTGCTTCCATTACCAAAAATACCGGCACGTTTACATTTAGCCAGCTTACAGCAATCAAGGCTGATAATCCGAAAGATAAAGCTGTTTTATGGCTGAAAAGCTATCTGCAGGATACCCGGCACCTGAATATTAGAGTAGCTAAATACAATTCAAAGCTTAAAGCCGCAAAAAGCAGGGGGCTGATCGTAACTGCAAAGGGAGCCAATAAATTGCCCGCGGAAGGTTATAAACTAACTATCACCCCTCATAATATCATCATAGTTGGTAAGGATGCAGGCTTGTTTTATGGTATCCAAACCTTACTGCAGCTTTTCCCGGTTGAAAACGCTGCCGCTTACAAATTGCCTTGCGCAGTAATTGAAGATTCGCCTCGCTTTGGATACAGGGGAATGATGCTGGACGTATCGCGTCATTTCTTCACCATTCCGCAGGTAAAAAAAGTGATCGAACTTATCGCCTCTTACAAACTCAATACCTTTCATTGGCATTTGGTTGATGGCCAGGGATGGCGTATCGAAATCAAAAAATATCCTAAACTTACGCAGGTGGGTGCATTCCGTCAGCAAACCATGTTTGGCAGCAACCGCGACTGGCCCGATTCCCTTAGCTATGGCGGCTATTATACACAGGATCAAATTAAAGATGTAGTAAAATTCGCGGCCGACAGGTACATCAACGTTATTCCCGAAATTGAAATGCCGGCCCACTCCGAAGCTGCCTTACGTGCCTATCCCGAGTTTAAATGCGATACCGTTGCTGGCCAGAAAGCTCCGCGCGATATTAACAACCTATACTGCCCTACCGAGCAAACTTTTACCTTTTTACAGGATGTACTTACCGAAGTGATGGCTTTATTCCCAAGTAAATACATTCACATAGGCGGTGATGAGGCAGGTAAAGAACCATGGAAACAATCGGCATTTTGCCAGGCTTTGATGAAGGAAAAAGGCCTGAAAGATGAAAAAGAACTGCAAAGCTATTTTATCCAAAGGATAGAAAAATTTATCAATTCTAAAGGCCGCAGCATTATAGGCTGGGATGAGATATTAGAAGGTGGCCTCGCCCCTAACGCCACTGTAATGAGCTGGCAGGGCGAGGAAGGCGGCATTAACGCTGCCCATCAAAAACATAACGTGATCATGACACCGCAAACCACCGGTAATTACTTTGATCATTATCAAAGCAGTTCGCCGCAGGAGCCGGTATCATTTGGCCGTTACGCTACCTTAGAAGAAACATACAATTATGATCCGGTTTCAAAGCAGCTTACTCCTGACGAACAGAAATATGTAATAGGCACCCAGGGCAACCTGTGGACAGAGTATGTGCCTACCGTAGCTAAACTTCAATACCAGATCATGCCGAGGGTATTCGCCCTTTCGGAAGTAGCCTGGAGCAAGCCGGAGAACAAGGACTATACCAATTTTTCCGAAGTAAGGCTGGCCAAACACTTTGCAAGGCTTGATGCTATGAACTACAATTACCGTGTGCCAACCGCGCTAACTACTATCGATACCATGGTTATAGGCCCTCATTTTGTTTACACGCTAAAATCGGTGGTGCCCGGCGCTAAGATCTATTATACCCTGAACGGTCGCGATCCCCTGGATACCGACCTGCAGTACGACGGGCCGATCACGTTCTCCATTCCGCAAAACGAAAAACGGGAATTGAGGACAAGGGTAATTACACCTTCAGGTCGCCGCAGCATAGCCACACGCACTTTAATGTATAATAAAACACTAATGCCTGCTGTAAATTACACAGTCAATATGCCGGGGCTTAAATATAAATGGGCAAAAAACACGTTCACTTCACCCGATCAGCTTAATTACGTTACCGCACAGGATTCATCAGCAACCAATAAACTGGATGCCGAGCTTTTGAAAAAAGACAATCCTAATTTCGGCGTGGTTTATGACGGTTATGTGAACGTTTTAGCCGATGGTACTTATAACTTTACCCTTGCAAGTTATGCTGTCAGCCAGTTATTTATTGATGGCGTACAACTAACAGAAGCTGAAAATGCGCTGCCGCTGGCGAAAGGTTTTCATCAAATAAAGGTAAAGTATATATATAATGCACCGCCACCACCAACCGGCAGGTACAGGCAACGTGCAGCGCCGCTTAAAGTATATGTTACCGCACCCGGAAGTTTTGAAAAGAAGGAGCTTAACGCAGCCGATCTTTATTATTAATACATGGAATTAGGTATAAGCACCTTTGGTGAGATCCATCCGGACGGGACGAGCGGAAACGCCATAAATGCCCATAAGCGGGTTCAGGAGTTATTGGAAGAAGTAAAGCTGGCCGATGAGGTTGGTTTAGATGTTTATGCCTTCGGCGAACACCACCGGCCCGATTTTGTGATCTCCGCACCCGAAATATTGATATCAGCAGCAGCCGCTATTACCAAAAACATCCGGTTGTCAAGCTCGGTTACCGTATTAAGTTCGGCCGATCCTGTACGTACATTTCAAAATTTCGCCACTGCCGATCTGGTATCTGGCGGCCGCGTGGAGATGATAGCCGGTCGGGGCTCCTTTATTGAATCTTTCCCGCTTTTTGGTTTCGACCTGAATGATTACGATGCATTATTTACCGAGAAACTCGAAATGTTTTTGCAGATCAACAAGCAGGAAATTGTTTCGTGGCAGGGTAATTTCCGGGCACCAATCCGGAACCAGGGCGTATATCCTCGTCCGCTGCAACAGGAAATTCCGGTTTGGATCGGCGTTGGAGGCACCCCTGCCTCAGCTAAACGGGCAGGAGCGCTTAACCTCCCTATGATCGTCGCTATTTTGGGCAGCGCGCCAAAACATTTTGTACCCTTTGTTGAGCTTTATCGCGAGTCGGCAGCTAAAGCCGGGCACGATGTAAGCAAGCTTCAATTGGCCATCAGTTCGCAATTTTATATTGCCGGAACCTCACAACAGGCAGCCGACGAGTTTTATCCAAGCTATGAAGCCCTCATGACCCGGGTTGGCAAAGACAGGGGCTGGTCGCCCATGACAAGGGAACAATTTGAGTACCTGCGCGATTTTGGACCGTTGGTAGTTGGCGACCCACAACAGGCCATTGACAAGATCATGCAGCAATATGAACTTTTTGGTAATACCCGTTTCGTAGCCCAACTGGTTACCGGCTTTACCAAACACAAGGATATTTTAAAAGCAATTGAACTTTACGGTACCCGGGTTGCCCCCGTTGTACGCAAAGAAACCAAGGCAAAAGCTTAAGCTTTTGCCTTGGTTAAAAATTCTTCAATAATAGCGACAGCCGGGTAATCTCCATCTCCGCGAAGATCCTCAATCTCACCTATATAATCGCCGTGGCCTGCAGGCAAAATACAAAGCTGCGCGTTGGGAAGCATGCGGTATAGCTCAAGCGTATGCTCAGGCCTGATCACGTCCTTATCCCCGGCTATAACCAGCGCGGGCATAGTGATAGAACGGATAGCATCATCGCTCCAGTCTGCAAAAGCCAGCATACGGTCACGGTCGCGGTTATGCATTATTTCCAGGGCCGCCTGATCATTGTTAATTGCAAGAAAAGCTTCCTGCAAAGGTTTGGGCATATTATCCAAAGTAGCATTAGGCATAAAATCCCAAAACCAGTCATCAAAACCACTGCATTTATAAAACGAAGAAGCAATCACAATTTTATGAACCAGTTGCGGATGCCTGATGGCTATCTGCATGGCGGTGTTACCTCCGTTACTGAAACCCATAATATCGGCCTGTTTTATATCCAAATGCTTGAGCAAAGCGGCTACGTCATCAGCATCCTGCTCAAAAGAAGTAGGTACGCCTCTATCGGGCGTACGTCCATGCGCCTGCAAATCAACCCCTATTACCTGGTGATTTTTCGCAAAGCTCGACAATACCCTGCCAAACGTAACGCCGATATCTGAACCGCCGCCATGGATCAATACCAGCGGGAAGCCTTCGCCGTGAATTTCATAGTACATTTTCAGGCCGTTAACGGTGGCGTAGTTACCGGCTACGTTGGTTTGCATTGTTTCCATAGATGTATGATTAATAAGTAATTGTTAATATCCCCTTTTATAAATTTCACCAACTTTATGATGGCGTTAAAATTTATTGATAACAAACTTAAACAAAAGCCTGTACCAATTAAGGGAGCAAAAATGACAATTACAGGCTTCAAAAATGCCACCCGGAGATATTTATAAATCACGTATATTTATGAACCTATCATCCCTGCAAAAAATGATAGGTTTGACCTTACACTAAAATTCTGATGAAAATTAAAGAGCTTAAAGAAAGCGATCCCTTGTACAGCGACCTGGAAGATAGAATAGACGCTATAAAACGAAAGAAAAAAATGTATTTAACATTTTACCATATTTCACAACTGATAACCTTTATAGCGGGCGGAATAATAACAGTTTTAACGGCATTGGCCAAACAACAGGAAACAAAGATCTATCAGGAACATGTACTATATATAAGTACCGGGATAACTACATTGGCAGCAATTGCAGGTTTATTTAGTTTAAAGGAGAAGGCAATGAGTTACGACATATTTTTGCATAACCTGCGCCTGCTACGGAATGAAATTTGTTTTGATTATGTAGAAGGGGTATATAATAAAAACAAAACGAAGCACTTTCTGAAATTCCAGGAAATACTTAATACAAAATCTGAAATAATAGAGAACTCTTATGATTGATCAGCAACACGGCGATTAATCATATAAAGCTGAATATTGCCTGCTATTGCTGCACAGCCATAGCGGTAACGGCCTGCAAATACCAGGCGGCATGAGGTAACCATTGTTCTGTCCATCGCCATTCGTTACCGTTGTCTTTTATTTTAAAATCGATACCGCTGCCGTCGGGATTTTCCTTTTTTCCGGTAATTCCGTTAGAAATCCCACCCTTGCCCGATCCATGGCCAAAATTTGAACTCATGTAAGGCACGTTGTTTTTACCATACTGATACATAAAGCACATTTGGTAAGGGTTACAACCTAATATCCAGGCTATCTGGTGCGATGCATACCCGGCCAGCTCTCTTTTTATGCCCCAGCCTCCTTTTTCGGGATATACTAACCGCCCGCCTACCAATGCCGCCGCTGCCAACGAGCCCAGGCGGGCATTTTCTCCCTGCCACCACCAGCCGGTTTCATTTTCATGAGGGATGAAAAAGCCATCTTTTACAGTACCTTTAAACTTAAAAGATTGGCGGGCATAGCCAAACGGATTATCCACATTAGCGGTTACCTTCAGGTTATAATCCAGTGCTTTTTTTATAGTTGATAATGCATCGGAACGTTTATCAGCTTCTTGCTCCTTATCCAGGTACCTGCATAAAGCAATAACGGGTAAGCCGGCATCAGCTGCGTGCCAGAAAGGCCTGTCGCCGTCATCAGCAATAAAATACCCTGCGGGGCTCATTCGCTTGTTCAAACTTAGCGCACGTTTTCGGGCTTCATTACGATAAAGGGAACTATCGGTTGCAATCCACAATTCGGTAGCAGCCATCAGGGCACAGTAGTCGTCAATGATATTTTCCTTGCCGTCGTCATCATATTTGGTATTATTTGCCAGCAAGTGCGAAAAAGCCCGTTTGGCAGCGGCAAGATATTCTGCCGATTTAAAGTCACCGTCTTTTTTCAGTTGCGAGATCCGTCCAAGCGACGCAATGGCCATTCCCCCTCCTTCGCGAAAAGCAGCCTGGTACTCATCTGTAGTAACGCTGTTTGCTTTTAACCCTACAACACGCCTGGCTTTAGGATCTTTATTAAAATAGCTGAATACGATCATGTAAAAATAATCATCTTTTGACAGGGCGCGCATCATGTAGTCGGCCCCCCAAAGTGCTTCATTCACCATGCCATCATAAACCCTCAGATTATTTAACAAACCCGGCGCAGTTTGCACCGTATTGATCATTGACCAGGTTACCAACGGTATTTGCTGGGGCGACATAAAATTAGCATAAGCCAAATGCGAAAAATATTTGCTTACATCGCCCGACGCATCACACCAGCCGCCGCGCAGGTCAACTGTTTTATCGCTGCCATAAAGCTGAACGGCTGCATCGGCCTGTAACTCCGTTGGTGTGTTAGCCCGCTGCTTGTTATAGTAGCTCAATACCGATGGGATGGTGGTTACCGCCAATGCGTTTTCCTTAATCTGAAACCAATCTGATTGCGAGCGAAAATCTTTGGCACCAATGTAAACCCTGTATTTCCCTTCCGCTGTAAATTCCGAAAAATCGGCCTGGTAAAAATATCCGTCCTTGTCCCATTCCTCAACCTTTAACGGACCATTTAACGGAGCAATATATACAGCATTACCATTTGAGTTTTGCAATGCAAAAAGTATACCCGGCACAAGTTTGGTATCGCAACGCACAACAACAGTTTTTGCTCCCCGGGCATCATACCCTACCTGGTTCATGTAAAAAACAGGATTCGCTTTACACAGACAGCAAAACAGCATGAAGAAAATGAAAAGGGCAGTTTGGCGGTTAAACAGGTTCATGTAATGCAAATTAATTGACGAAATGAAATGGTGCAATTTACGGCATTTATACGCCCGACCTCATCAAGACATCAAAAATCAGCCCTAATTTACTACTACAAAAAGCATGTACTGCCGACTTTGGATAAAACACGAGGCACCTACGGAGCCTTATGTACTGATCTAAATATGCTATAAACACAGAACCCCGCTGGGATATTACCTTAGCTTTTACAACTCCGTTAGGAGTATCGTGTTTATAGCTGAATTATAAAATAAGATTTGGCTCCGTAGGTGCCTCGTGTTCAAAGCAAATCTATCTACTATAAAGTCCTTTAATATTCCCTAAGCCTATCGTTTCTTTTTATGCGACGACTTATGGCTGCTGCCCGATGATGAAGATTTTTTAGACGATGATGATTTCTTCTTTGACGTTGAATGTTTTGAAGAAGAATGTTTTGAAGAATGGCTTCTTTTTGATGATCGCCCGTGCCTGCTCCTGCGTGTAGGCCTGTCTTCATCACCATAATCTACCGCTTCTGGTTTAGGCATCCTTCTAATCTTCGGACCAAAGTCAATAGCCTCATCATGGAAAAACTTATCAAAAGGATTAAAATAATAGATGTTAGCCGCATCGTAGATCTTGATGCTTGCTTTTAAACGGTTATTGAACGCTTCTTCATCTTTGAGTTCAGGAGCAGTCCAGCCCGCTTCAGCCAAACCGGCTATGCGGGGAAATAACATAAAATCAAGGCGCTTTTCAGAGCCGATCATTTCAGTCCAGATATTGGCCTGTACACCAATGATCTGTTTTGATTGCAGGTCTTCGTTATTCTGCATCTGCCTTTCAGGGAAACCATAAACACTGCCCACAGTATTATACACACCTTTCCACCTGCGGCCCGAGATATGGTCAGCATCCTGCACAAAATCAAAATACATAGGCAAGCGCGGACAAAGCACTACCTGGTAGCCTTTTTGAACGGCTAAATGCAGCTGGCCCGGTAAATTTTGTCTCCACCAAAAAATAATGGTTTTATCAGCCGGCAGGTTTGTTCCGGTTGCTTCATCCCAGGCCAATACTTTGTTACCTGCGTTTATGGCGGTGTCGGCTACGCGCTTAAAGAAATAACGCTCCAGCTCGCCTACATCGGCAAAATTATTCTTCTGCATAAACCCGGCTATTGAAGGGTTAAGCGACCAGGCCTTAACACCCAAAGCCACTTCATCGCCTCCTAAATGGATCATTTTAGAAGGAAAAAGCGTGCTGGTTTCCTTAATGATGTTACCAAGAAACTGGTACGTGCTATCGATTGCAGGGTTAAAAGTAAAATTAGGATAGCCTTCAACACTGCCGCCGCTAAACTGCGGATACGCTTTATTTGCCGCTGTAGCATGGCCCGGCATATCAATTTCGGGGATCACGGTTATAAACCTTTCCGCGGCATAAGCAATGATCTCTTTAATTTGGGTTTGGGTATAATACTGAGGATCGGCTATCGAATCACTGTAATTACCGATACCGCCAATCAGTGTCAGTTTAGGATATTTCTTTATCTCCAAACGCCAGCCCTGGGCATCGGTTAAATGCCAGTGAAACTTATTCAACTTATAGTAAGCCATCCAGTCAAGGATCTGCTTAACTTTTTCCATCCCGAAGAAGTGACGGGATTCGTCAAGCATCAGACCCCGCCATTGATAGCGCGGCGTATCGGTAATGGTTAAAGACGCTAAGCTGATAGTTTCGCCCCGGGGTTGGTCTTTGATCATTTGCAGCAAGGAGATCATCCCATAAAACACCCCATCACGGTTAGACGAAGAAATGGTGATTTCATTGGCAACAATTTTTAAAGAATATGCCCCCGCGGTGGGATCGCCGTTGGTTAACAACAAATGAATAACACTGCCTGCATCTTTATTATCAACGGCAAGCGTAAAACCGGCCAACAGGCTTACCTGTTTTTGGAAATAACGGGCTATTGGCAACAACGAAGCATCATTTACACCAACGGTACTGTGATTACTAAAAGTAAACTGCCCTGTACCGTTAACAACAGACTTGGGCTGTGGGATTATATTGACATTTTGCGCCCGTACGTACCCGGAAAACAAAATAAATACAAGTACGATCTTAAATTTCATTTAAAAAACAACTCAAATAGTTTGGGGCTGCTATGATATGAATTTTCTTTGAAAAACCGGGTAATTTGTTTGTAACAAAGTGTTTAACTCCTGCAACCGGGCAAGGTTGTTATCCGTAAGGTCATGAAATCACCTCTCAATGCGTTCAGGGAGTTGTATAAATTGCTTCACAATTTTTGAGATACGATTGTGAGTTTAGCTATAGCAACATGTAAAGCGTTAATAAAATTACCATAGCGCGAAGTACAATCGCAAAACGAGCGTTCTGAATAAATTGCAAATTACTAAATTACAGCAATTTACATCAGCACAAGTACTATATCCTATGAACCAGGCTCGCATTAAAAGAGCGGGAAGGAATATTTCTGGCCTGTTATTCCGCAACAGATATTTCGTTATCGCTTCGGTAGTAATTGTTGTTTTAGCAGCTTCAGTTTATTTACTTTTTTCATCCCCTAAATACAAAGTGAGCATAGAGTTGGATGCTTCCGGCGATTGGGAATCATTAAGAACAGCAATTAACGAATTGCGTTCTGAAACCACGATAAAAAAAGCGGTCAATGCATTGGGGTTCCAGGTAAGTTATTATCATAAGGGATTTTTTACAGCAACAGAGATTTACGGGGATCCATTACCCATTAAGCTTATACCTGGAAAGGACAACTTCTATACTTCTCCCGTTGAAATCACCGTCAATTTAATTAATGGTGGCGTTTGCAGGATTGATCAGGATAATGTACTCACAGATGTACCTTTATACCACCCTGTTAAGTACGGATCTCTCAGTTACACCATAATAAAAGGGCCAGCTTTTAAATCAATACAACTACCGCTAATAGTAAAACTCACTCCCTCCGCCGATTTAACTGAACAATTTAGCAAAAGTATACGTGCGAAAATTTTGAGCGATAGCAGTTTTGAATTGAGCATAAACACGGATAATGCTCAAAAAGGGCATAATTTTTTGAATAAACTTGTAGAAATTATTAATGCCCAATATGCCAAACCAAGTTCACCCGCTAAACCGGCGGTTGTTGATACTGCATTACTTCTTACATTAAACGATAGTATAACCTACTATAAAGCAGTGGCCGATAAATATCATGAGCAGCAAGCCATACTGAACAACATCAAAAAACCAAGGCAAATGCCAAAGCCGAGAGCTATTCCGGTACTGGTGACGGTGAAGACGGCACTGACGAAAAAAGAAAGAGCCGGCCTAAATGCGCTTACTGCTGTTAAAGCATACACCTTGAAACCTAATGACGCTTTTGTTATCATACCGGATAATCATCAGGTTAGCGATTACCGGATCGAAGCACTCATACAGGACTTTAATAAAGCGCAACTCAATAAACAGCGGGTAATGCAGGATTCGGACAATGCTGATGCAAGCGTTTACGCTTTCAAACTCGAACTCAATTCAATAAAAGAAGCACTTGTTAACAGCATAACGGTAAAAGAACAGAAAATCAGAAATGCTCATCAAATTAAAGAGGTCCGTCAACTTAAGTACATTGACCAACCAAAAGATGTTAAGCAATCTCAAGATAGTGTGCAACCAAAAGATATCGATCAGCCGAAAGATTCAAAATCAATGGCATCATTTTTATCGCTGCAATTGAATGATTCTATCGCCCAAATAAAAGCTATAATCGAAAGTAAGCAACAACAGTATAACAGGCTGTTACATGGATCAGGCAGGCGAGACCCCGGGCCAAGGCTCATTATAAATGAAACGTGGCACACGAGAGAATCAATGATCTTCAAATCATTATTAATATATTTTTTTGCGGTACTGACGGGTTTGCTGCTGCCCGTTTTATTGCTGATTATAAATGAATATATAACATCAGTTAAAAAAAGGGCGGCACAATAAAATGCAGGGAAAGGCATATCCGTAACATGCAAAACGGCCGATCAGGATTTCTGATCAGCCGTTTTCAGTTTTCCTTGGGAAGACGGAACGCTTATTTCCAGCCGCCGCCCAGAGAGCGGTAAAGCTCGGCATTGGCACTAAGCTGCGCCATTTTTATAGAGGCCAGTTCCAGCTCGCCTTGTAATACGTTACCTTGCGCAGTAATCACCTCAAGATAGGTAGCAAGACCGTTTTTAAACAACATGCTCGCATTGCTTGTAGCTTGTTGCAATGTTTTAACGCGGTTAGCTGCGATAGTTTGTTGCTCTTTAAGCTTTTGGAGCCTTACCAAGGCGTCAGATACTTCGCCAACCGCGTTTAATACTGATTGACGGAATTGGATCACGGTTTTTTCGCGGTCAACTTTGGCAACTTCATATTGTGTACGAAGTTGTTTATGCTGTAACAACGGTTGCGCTATACCACCTGCTACTGTACCAAACAAAGAAGCAGGGATATTAAACCAGTTGCTTGATTTAAATGAATTTAAACCACCCTGACCGGTTATAGTTAATGAAGGATAAAGCTGGGCTTTAGCGATACCAACCCTCGCGTTAGCTATATTTAAAGCCAACTCCGAACTGCGTACATCGGGCCTGCGGCTCACCATTGCTGATGGTACACCTGCCGAAAGTGTTTCGGGGAAAGTAATATCATTAAGTTTAGCGCTACGTTCAATAGCGTTAGGTAACCTACCTGCCAATATGCTCAAGCCATTCTCCTGAACAGTGATATCGCGCTCAAACTGAGGAACCAATTGCGCGGCAGCTTCTAACTGTGCCTGCGCCTGTTGTACACCTAAAAGAGTAACCTGACCGGCGTCGTATTGCAATTTGATGATGCGCAATGTACTGTCATTTAGTTTTACGTTTTTCTTAGCTATTTCCAGTTGCTCGTCGAGCATCAGCAAGTTATAGTAACCTTGCGATACACTTGATACAATGTTGGTTTGGATAGCCCTTTTAGCTTCGTTAGTTTGCAGGTACTGGGCCAAAGCTTCACGGTTTTGGCTGCGGATTTTACCCCAGATGTCTGCTTCCCATGAAAGTGAGAGGTTGGCGTTGTAATCTTCAACATGTTTTGTACCTATGTTAAACTGTTTGATGCTTAAACCCGTAACACTATTGTTAGACGGACGGTTACTGCTTGCTGTGACATTTAAACCAACAGATGGTACATAGTTCCATTTAACTTGTTTAAACTGCAATTGCGCAGCTTCGATATTTTTAACGGCCACCTGCATATCGTAATTTTTAACGATGGCACTGTCAATCAGCTTTTGAAGAGCGGCATCGGTAAAAAAGTTTTTCCATTGCAAGTCGGCAATGCTGCTGGTATCACCGGTGGTAACCGCATTCCTGAAGGCTTCAGGTTGCGCGTCCTTTGGCGTAGCAACATCTTTTGAAACTTTACAGCCTGCCAGCACCACCAGTGCTAAAGCCAAACTGCCTATTATATTTTTCAT
Source organism: uncultured Mucilaginibacter sp. (assembly GCA_966212355.1). Lineage (GTDB taxonomy): Bacteria > Bacteroidota > Bacteroidia > Sphingobacteriales > Sphingobacteriaceae > Mucilaginibacter. The sequence goes on along the minus strand of CBIHRB010000002.1, from coordinate 140,432 downwards.
TGTTATATCTTTTTTAAACTATCACGGATTTTAAAGGCCGTGATAGTTTTAGTTGATGTTTTGATTGATTAAGCTGAATATTCGTTTTCAAAAACTACAGCATCCTTACCATGGTCGCCGGCAGCGGCAAGCGGCTTAGGTTTGCCACTAATGCGTTCCTGCAAGCCCTGGAATATCACGTATAGTACAGGTATGATAAATAAACCTAACAATACGCCTGAAACCATCCCGCCTGCTGCACCAATACTGATAGAGTGGTTACCCTGTGCAGATGGGCCGGTAGCGATACTCATCGGGAATAAACCGAACACAAAGGCCATTGAGGTCATGATGATTGGACGGATACGGAGCTGCGCAGCTTCAATAGCCGACTGTACCAGCCCATGCCCTGCCCTTCGCCGCTGCACCGCGAACTCCACGATCAGGATGGCGTTCTTAGCCAGCAAGCCGATGAGCATGATCAGCGCAACCTGCACGTAGATGTTGTTTTCGATACCGGTTAAGCCTAACACAATGAATACCCCGAATAAACCTGTAGGTATTGAAAGTATTACCGCCAATGGCAGGATATAACTCTCATACTGCGCTGACAGCAGGAAGTATACAAACACCAAACACAACAGGAAGATCACAGTTGATTGGCCACCTGAAGCAATCTCTTCGCGGGTTTGGCCGGTAAACTCATAGGCAAAGCCGGTTGGCAGTTGCTCTTTAGCTGTTTCTTCTATCGCTTTGATAGCATCACCAGAGCTATAGCCCGGTTTAGGGATGGCATTGATCTCGATAGAGTTAAACAGGTTATACCGGGAAGCTGTTTCTGAACCATAAACACGGGTTAGTTTAACCAGGGTGTTGATTGGCACGTTTTCACCCGATTTGTTTTTAACAAACACACGGTCAATTGCTGATGGGTCTGTCCTGTCGGCAATATCAGCCTGAACAACCACGCGGTAGTATTTACCAAAGCGGTTAAAGTCTGATGCCTGTGCGGTACCAAAGTAAGCCTGCATGGTTGACAGGATATCTTTAACACTTACCCCTAACTGGTTAGCTTTTTCGTCATCAACCTCTAATTGTAACTGAGGGTAATCAGCTTTGTATGAAGTAAAGGCGAAAGCAACCGCTGGTTTCTGCATCAGCTTCATGATAAAGTTATTGGCAACACCGCTGAATTTATCCAGCCTGCCGTTGGTTTTATCCTGCAGCATAACGTCAAGCGCTTCCACGTTGCTGAAACCAGGAACGGTTGGGAAGCTGAACACGAAGAACGTACCACCTGGTATACCTGCTAATTTGCCCCTCACAATGTTCTGAATAGCATCAATATTTTTAACCTCACCCCTTTCTTCAGTAGGCTTTAACAACAGGAAGATAACACCTGCCGACGGGCTGCTGGATTGTGTTAAGAAGTTAAAACCTGACAACGCAGTAACAAATCGCGCAGATGGCAATGTTTTCAACTGATCCTCAGCCAGTTTAAAGGTTTTATTAGTTCCTGCTAATGAAGTACCTGATGGTGTATTTACTGCTATCGCCACAAAGCCCTGGTCCTCGGTAGGAATAAAGCCTGTTTTGGTTTTGTTTACCATGTAAACTGTAGCAACAACTACTAAGGCAAGGCCGGCCATGCTGATCCATTTATTACGGATCAAAATTTTCAAGCCGCCAACATATCTGTTGGTCATATAATTGAAGCCACCATTAAAGCCCGCGTAAAATTTCTCTACAAAGCTTTTCTTAGGTGCGTCATGACCGTTTTCGCTATGTTTATTCTTTAAAAATAGCGCAGCCAAAGCAGGACTTAAAGTTAAAGCGTTAACGGCCGATATAATGATCGAGATAGCCATAGTTAAGGCAAACTGACGATAGAAGATACCTGTTGAGCCCGTCATGAAGCTCACCGGTAAAAATACCGCCGCCATAACCAACGTAATAGATATAATGGCACCTGTAATTTCGTGCATCGCTTCGGTGGTTGCAGCCTTCGGGGTTAGGCTGGGGTCATGCTCCATTTTGGCATGCACCGCCTCCACCACCACAATGGCGTCATCCACCACAATACCGATGGCCAATACCAACGCAAACAGTGTCAACAAGTTAACCGAGAAACCGAACAGGTTCATGAAGAAGAACGTACCGATAATAGCAACCGGAACCGCTATCGCGGGGATTAGGGTCGACCTGAAATCTTGCAGGAAGACGAACACCACGATAAACACGAGAATAAAGGCCTCAACCAATGTATGCTCAACCTGGTTGATAGATTCATCAAGATCGGTTTTGGTACGGTAAAATTGGTTGTATTTGATCCCAACAGGAAAATCTTTCGATAGTTTCACCATCAGGTTATCAATCGCTATTTGAATTTCGTTAGCGTTTGAACCTGATAGCTGTATAATACCAACGATAATACCATCGTGACCGTTCAGGTTACTTACACTGTTATATGAATAAGCACCAAGTTCAACACGTGCAACGTCTTTTAAACGCAATACAGAACCATCTGCATTTGCACGGATAGCGATATTCTGGTATTCCTCTGGTTTGGTAAGTTTACCTTTATATTTAATTACATACTCAAATGCTTCGTTACTGCGCTCGCCAAATTTACCTGGTGCTGCTTCAAGGTTTTTGTCCTGTATAGCGGCGGTTACTTCAGCCGGTGTAACATTGTAAGCTGCCATTTGGGTAGGATTTAACCAAACACGCATGGAGTAATCCTTAATACCACCAAAGATACTGGCAGAACCTACACCCGGAATACGTTTAATTTCCGGAACGATATTGATCTGTGCGTAGTTGGCCACAAAGGTTTGATCGTATTTTTTAGGATCTTCAGAGTAGATGGCCATAGCACCGATAAAGCTGTTTTGCTGTTTGGTAGTTGTAATACCATATTGCAAAACCTCGGCTGGCAACTGGCTTGAAGCCTGTGAAACACGGTTTTGAACGTTTACCGCTGCCTGGTCGGGATTAGTACCCTGTTTAAAGTAAACGGTGATACCCAATGTACCATCATTACTGGCGGTAGAGGTCATATAGGTCATATTTTCCACACCGTTAATCGCTTCTTCTAACGAAGGCGTAACGGAACGTAAAATAGTTTCGGCATTGGCACCCGGATACACAGCTGATACCAATACTGACGGAGGGGCAATATTAGGAAACCGCTCTAAGGGCAGTTTTGTTAAACCAAGCACACCCACTATCACCAGCAATATGGAGATAACAGTTGAGAGTACCGGTCTTTCTATAAATTTCTGAAACATGACTTTAAAGTTTAAGTGTATGTATTATTTCTTAACTACAGCGGCTACTTTATCTGCAGCCTTTTGAGGCTGGATAACCATACCTTCCTGTAGTTTATCAATGCCCTCTAACACAATCTGGTCGCCGGCTTTAATAGCTTCTTTATCTTTAACCAGGTAATGATCACCTGATTTACCAACTATGTCGATAGGTTGTTTTTTAACTTTGCTGCTATCGCCAACTACAAATACAAATACTTTATCCTGCATTTCGATAGTTGAAGCCTCCGGAACGATCAAAGCATCTTTATGGCTCAGGCTTAAACGGATTTTGCCGGTATTACCAGAGCGTAAAAGCCCGTCAGGGTTTGAGAAATTTGCCCTTAAAGTGATAGCGCCGGTGTTTTTATCAAACTGGCCGTCTACAATATCAATTTTACCTTGTTTAGCATATTCTGTATTATCAGCTAACAATAATGATACTGATGGTACATTTTTCAATTTATCTTTCAGGTTAGCGCCTGGATATTGTTCTTTAAAGGCAACAAAATCTTTTTCGCCCAATGAAAAGTAAACGTGTACATCATGAACATCTGATAATTGAGTTAGTGGAGCAACATCCGCAGGTGCAACAAGGCTCCCTTGTTTCTTAGCAAGCAGACCGATATAACCGCTTACAGGAGCTTTTATTAAGGTATAACCTAAATTGATCTGCGCGGTAGCTACGTTAGCTTTAGCCGATTCGATATTGGCTTTCGCTACATCAGCTGCTGCCTTAGCCGTTTTTAGCTGGTAGTCAGAAACTACTTTATTAGCTACAAGCGGAGTTAATTTTTCAACTTCCAGTTGCGCATTTACATGTGCTGCTTCGGCTGCATGTAAGCTTGCTAACGCGTTATTTAAAGCCGCACGGTATGGTTGTTCGTTAATTTTAAATATTGGCTGACCGGCAGATACGAAAGCGCCTTCGTCAACAAATACTTTATCTAAAGTACCGCTTACCTGTGGCCTGATCTCTACGTTAACGGCACCTTCAATTGAAGCAGGATATTCCTGGTAAGTAGTTTCGGTACCTGATACTATAGAAGCAACCGGTAAGGCCGGCGGTGGAGGTGCTGTTGGAGCCTGAGGTGCAGATGAACATCCATATAATGTTAAAGCTGCAACTGCTGCTAAAAAGAGTGTTTTCATGAGTGATGATTTTAAGAGTGGTGAATGAATAGGATTAGAAAAAGCCGTTGGGCTTGTGATATATGATGATTTGATTGTTTTCATTGTTTTACTGTTGCCGACTGTTTCAATTGAAATGCCAATTTTATATTTAACTGTATATCAACTATTTATAATAATAAGATTTAATTTAAAGTACCTTATATCGTGACATTCACGATATTTTATCACGATATAACAAAACGATGTGCGCTAATTACAGCATCTGCATAAATTAGATGTTACAACACCGTTAAATCGTTTAACACTGTTAAATAGATTGTGTGGGTTGTGAGTGAGCTTTTTCATTGTATTAAGAGTTTGTTTTAAAAAGTGCTTAACAATTACCTAACACTGTAAGGTAATTTAACAGTGTAGTTTTCAAGTCACAGAAAGAATTAATCTTTCATCGACCTGATAATACCGCCTATGGTATCTTTTAAAACCTGGCGGTTAACTTCGTCAGAGAATCCCCTGCTCAGTAAGTTGATGGACACCAAACCGTGTACGACCGACCAAAAGGTATAGTACTTGGTGCAGATCATTTCGTCGTTGATATCCTTTATATCCATCAGTTGCATAATAGCCTCGCTAACCATCGTAGTAGGGAGCTGGGCTTCGGGCATTGATTTTACCATTTCGCAGCAACAGTTCATCTGTACGCCAAACATAACCTGGTAAAGTTCCTTATTTTCAAAAGCAAAGTTCCAGTAAGCAAGCCACATGGCCTCCAATTGCTTTTCGGGCAGGCGGTGCTTTTCTTTGGCTTCCTCCATGTCCTTTGCTAATATCAAATAGCCTTTGCGGGTAAGTTCCATTAATATAGCATCCTTATTTGCAAAGTATTCATATATAATGGGCGCGGTGTATTCAATTACATCAGCAATCTTACGCATGCTTAAAGCCTGCCAGCCTTCATGCTTAACTATGTGGAGCGCGGCATCCAGGATATTAACCCGGGTTTCTTCTTTTAAGCGCTGGATTCTTTCTTTACTTGCCATTTTGATTACACTATTAAATCATTTAACAGTGTTAAGCAAAAGTATAACGGTTTTCAGGATTATTTACCATCCCTTTGTAAAAAACGTTTCATCCAATTGTCACGGATTAAACCTTTTGAGGCAAATCCGGTCGGTAAACGCTTATTTTTTTACCAGGTAAACCAATTGCCCAATATGATAGCCCTGGTGTATAGTACGATTAATCAGGATATTTAATCTATTACGGTGCGGCTCTTTTGCAAAATCATCTGCTGCAATGGCGCTATGCGGCTTAAACCAGTCTTCGGGCTGCATAGCTTTCATCCTATCGGTCAAAACCTCATTTACTTTAGCCCAATATTGTTTAAGCTCAGCCAGTGAAGGTTTTTCCAAACCAGAATTTTCAGGACTTTTAACAAAAATTTGATCGAGCTGAGGATAGAGCCTTTCGCCCAAACCTAAATACGTAAACATTCCGTCGCTAACAGCAGTAAGATGGCCCAGCAGGTAAATACCGCTGTTTCGGCCGGGAGCAGTTTCGGCAGCAAGGGCTTCGTCAGTTAACTTATCGAGTAAACCGTTTAGGCGGCTGTTTTGCAGTTCCCAGTTGGAGACTACCATCTTTATAAATAATTCTGTTGACGGCTGTATGCTGGTTTCGGTAATGTTTGTGCTCATTTTTTGCAGATGTTATATCAAACCAGTGGATTTGATGACACAATTATAAGCTAAAACAGGGCTGACGTAAATACTAAGCGGTTTATATGACAAAACTATGATACCACAGGCTCATCTTCAATTTTACCCACCAGCCATATCATCATGGCAGCAAAAGCGGCAACAACAAAAAAGGCTATTTGCAGGTTGGCCGCCTGGGCAATAAAGCCAACTATCGGCGGCACAATAACAAAACCCAGGTAACCTACTGTTGATATGGCGGCCAACGCCTGGCTGCTATTCATTGTTTTTGATTTACCTGCCATGCTAAATATCAGCGGCACTATACATGACACCCCCATGCCTATCATGGCATAGCCCAAATAAACCGTTAAAGTATATGGTAAAAACACAGATACCAGCAAACCGGCCAAAACCAGCGAGCTGCTATAAGTTAGCACTTTTTTTATGCCAATGGCCGATACTACCCTATCGCCCGCGAAGCGGCCAATGGTCATGGTAACCATGTAAACTACAAAACCGGCCTCCGCGAATGATTTGGTGGCATGTACCACCTTTTCAAAATAAACGCCGCTCCAATCGTACAGCGTGTTTTCACAGGCCATAGAGGCGAAACATATTAAAGAAAATTTAAGCAGATGTTTATCGGGCATGGAAAACACCGATTTATCGGGTGTTTCGGCGGGCTGATAATCATATGTTGAGGGATAAAATATTACCGATAGGATCAGCATTGCAATCCCTACTGCTAATAAATGATATGAAGGTGCTACGTTAAATAATACCATTAAATAGCCAACAGCAGCGCCGCCAAAACCGGCCAGGCTCCAGATGCCGTGGAATGTTACCATGATCGATTTATCATACAAAGCCTGGATCCCCACGGCCTGCGAGTTCATAGATAACCCTAATATATTACGGGTTGAGCCAACAAAGAATAAGACTACTATCAGTTGCCACATATAGGCCGCAAAGCCGGGCAGGCAAAGCACCAGGCTAAAGGCCAGTGCACCGATCAGCATCATTATACGGCTGCTGAAATGCTTGATCATTTTAGCCGTTAAAGGCATGGTAAGCATCAGGCCAACAGGCATGGCAAACAGCACAACCCCCAACTGGGCTTCATTTAAATTAAGCTGATGTTTTATGGATGGAATACGCGAGGCCCATGAAGAATACCCGAAGCCCGAAACAAAAAAGAAGACACTGTTGGCAATCCGCATTTTTGATTTGCCCGCAGCCGTTAGCTGATCCATACTTAATAATTACGCGCAAATTTAGCTATAATTTATAAGTACGGCCGCCATTATCTGCAATTAAATGCTGCTTACATACATGGCTGAAGTTCGCCGCAAGGCTGATTGCTTTGCGCTGCTTTATGAAAAACTTTATTGAAACCTTGTTGTACGTAAGTTAACCCGAGATTTAAGAGGGCTGATACCTGCAGCGGTGTAGTATCCGGCAGGGTGAGTGATATGAGGTGTGATATGAGTTTCATGATTACATTATCGTTTCCGGCTGCAAAATTGCTACAATGATTTCAAAAAAAAATTGACCTGGATCAACAACTGACTTTAGAAAGATAATTGATATTGAGTATGATATACGTTTGACAGAGCCTCACCTAAATCCTCTCCGGGGGAGAGGACTTGAAAAACCCCTCTCATTTGGAGAGGGGTTTGGAGCGAGGCTCATCCAATTGCAATATTGATGCGTTAGTTTGTTAGCATGTTTTTTTAGCTTTACTTTTGAGATAAGTATTTAAATGAAAGACACCACCAAAACTTTGAGTTCAGGACCTACATATAAAGCAGCCGGTAAAGTAGCAACCATTATTGAAAGGCATTTCAGGCATTTTCACGCCAAAGCGCTCGCCGATAATAATGAGATAGACCTTGCTCCTACCCCCAGCTGCACCACTATCGAATCACTTATCGATATTTCATTTTGGGCAAGCCTGCGACGGGAAGAGGGATTTTCACCCAAATTTACGCTGGCTTTTTTGCCGCCCGAAGCTGCCGGTCAGCCGTTGTTGTTTGGCGGTAAAATTAAACTCGCGCCTAATATCCTCACCAAATTTGCTTCGGCAGTACAACAGCCAGGCATCCATTTGGGCATCTGGATAGAGGATGATGAACTATACATCTGGGGAACCACCCTGGCTATTCCGGCTTACTGTTTTGTGCTGGAAGTAATTGAACCCGGATTATTAGTGATCAAACATCGCCGTATAGAGGGTTTTGGCAAATTTGTAAACATAGCCATATTAAAAGGCGACGATATTAAAGTAGTTGACGAGCACGGCTCCAGCATTTCTGATTGCCCTAATGTACTTTCGGCCATGCTTGATTTTACTTTGCCATCCCTATGGAACGATCCGGTAAACGTATTAGTTCAGCTTGCTACATCTATGCAAGCCCACAAACGTGGCGGCATATTATTAGTGGTGCCCTCCGGAAACGAAGAATGGCGCGAATCTATCATCACCCCGATCTCCTACCCTGTCGACCCTCCGTTTTCGGGACTTACCGATTTGATGATTCACGAAGGCATCGACCGTTACCACACCTCATGGCAGGAAAAAATGCGCCGCGCGGTTGATACCATAGGCGGATTAACCTCAATAGATGGTGCTACGCTAATAAATGATAAACACGAACTGCTGGCTTTCGGTGCCAAAATAGGTCGTGCAGCAAAAAGCTCGCCTGTTGAAGAGATCGTGGTGACCGAGCCTATCGTCGGTTGCTCAACCCGGGTGATCCACCCGGCGCAAAACGGCGGTACAAGGCATTTAGCGGCAGCACAGTTTGTTTTTGATCAAAAGGACGCCTTAGCACTGGTAGCTTCGCAGGATGGCCGGTTTACAGTATTTGCATGGTCGCCGGTTGTGGGGATGGTGCATGCGCATCAGATTGATATATTGTTGTTGTGAGTTAGAGGTTTGTGATTGGAGATTAGAGGTTAGTTACATCAGTGTGATTTATCAGGGTTGTCTGAACCTAAATTGGCAGAATAAAAAGCAAAGATGAAAGATAAATTCTACAAATTCCATCAATGCGTATACAACGTCAGAAAATCTGTGAAATCCTGAAAATCAAAAAAATCCAGGTTCGGACTTAATCGCAATTCAATAACAAATCATAATATTTCCGCATCAGTACGGTATCGTAATTAACCAGCGACTGATAAGCTTCTGAAACCAGCTCATTGAGGATAGATGATCCAAGCTGCCCGCCTCCGTTGGGAATGGAGTCGTAATAAACAATAATTTCTTTGACCCTTATTATTTCGTACAGCAACTGCTGAACCAAATCAATTTGAGTACCCGCCTGCATTCCAGCCGAATTCTTGCTCAGAAAATCTAAAGGATCGTTAGTAGCAGGGGTCATTTTTTTATCAAACAGGATCGGAATTATGGTTTTATCAACTACGTATTAACAGTTAATAAGTTTAAACATCCGCTTTTTGTTTTAAAAAAATAAAAAAAATTAAAACAAAATGGCAAAACCCTCATAAAGAGGGTTTTGCTACTGTATAAAAATACTTAATTATTTTGCTTTGGTTCAGGCTTAGGTAACAGAACCTTGCGCGATAGCTTCAGTTTACCTTGCTTATCTACGTCAAGCAGTTTAACCCTTACTTCGTCACCTATCTGGAAGATGCCATCCATAGTTTCAATACGGCGGTGATCAATTTCAGATATGTGCAGCAAGCCATCTTTACCAGGCATAATTTCAACAAACGCACCAAAAGGCATAATTGATTTTACTTTACCTTCGTAAATCTCGCCAACTTCTGGTTTTGAAGCGATAGCGCGGATGCGGCCTAAAGCGGCGTCGATAGATGCTTTGTTATCAGCAAATACCTGAACGATACCCTGGTTGTCTTTTTCCTCGATAGAGATGGTAGCGCCTGTTTCACGCTGCATTTCCTGGATGATTTTACCACCTGGCCCGATAACCGCACCAATAAATTCTTTGTCGATTTTAATGGTAACAATGCGCGGAGCGTGCGGTTTGTAATCCTCGCGTGGCTGTTGGATAGTTTTAGCCATTTCGCCAAGGATATGCAAACGACCGTCTTTAGCCTGGTTTAACGCGTTGGCTAATACCTCGTATGAAAGACCGTTGATCTTCAAGTCCATCTGCACAGCAACGATACCGTTTTTAGTACCGGTTACTTTAAAGTCCATATCACCTAAGTGGTCTTCATCACCAAGAATATCAGAAAGGATAGCATATTTGGTACCCATTTCGTTGGTGATCAAACCCATCGCGATACCTGATACCGGCTCTTTAATTTTAACACCGGCATCCATCAACGCTAATGTACCGGCACAAACTGTAGCCATTGATGATGAACCGTTTGATTCCAAAATATCAGAAACTACACGGATAGTGTATGGATTTTCATCTTCAGAAGGCAATACTTGTTTCAATGAACGCTGGGCCAGGTTACCGTGACCAATTTCACGACGACCAGCACCTCGGTTAGGCCTAACCTCACCGGTTGAAAAACCAGGGAAGTTGTAGTGCAGCATGAATTTCTGGTAACCATTAATGAAGGCACCGTCAATCATTTGCTCATCATCCTTAGCGCCCAGGGTAACAGAAGTTAATGATTGAGTTTCACCACGGGTAAATACCGCCGAACCGTGAGCTGATGGCAAGTAACCGACTTCGCTCCATATCGGGCGGATCTGGGTAGTAGTACGACCATCTAAACGTTTGCCTTCGTCTAATACAAGGTTACGGATAGCATCATACTCAACATCGTGGTAATATTTTTTAGCAAGTGCTTTGGTAATATCATCGATTTCGCCAAGCGTTTCGATATACTCATCACGAACTTGTTTGAATTTCACAGCACGCTCATCTTTTGCAGAGGCTGAAGAAGCAACAGCGTATACTTTTTCATAAGTAGCAGCATAGATGGCTTTTTTCAAATCCTCATTGCTGTGCTCATGGCTGTAAACGCGTTTTTCGGTTTTACCAACTTCAATGGTCAGTTCTTTTTGAGCTAAACACTGTACTTTAATAGCAGCATGTGCAAATTTGATAGCTTCAACCAATTCATCTTCCTGAATTTCTTTTGATTCACCTTCAACCATGTTGATATCGTGCTCGCTGCCTGCAACAATAAATTCTAAAGTCACATTTTCAAGCTGACTTAATGTAGGGTTGATTACTAACTGTCCATCAATTTTAGCAACCCGTACTTCAGAGATAGGACCGTTAAAAGGGATATCAGAAACAGCTAAAGCGGCAGAAGCAGCTAAACCTGCAAGGGCATCAGGCATGATGTTTTTATCGGCAGATATTAATGAAATCATCACTTGTGTATCAGCGTGATAATCTTCAGGGAACAAAGGACGTAAAGCGCGGTCAACCAAACGGGAGATCAAAACCTCATAGTCTGATAAACGGGCCTCACGGCGTAAAAAACCACCGGGGATACGGCCTGTTGCAGCGTATTTTTCCTGGTAGTCAACAGATAAAGGCAAGAAGTCAACTCCTTCTTTAGCTTCAGGCGATGATACAACAGTAGCAAGTAACATGGTATCGCCCATTTTTACTACTACCGAGCCATCCGCTTGTTTGGCCAGTTTACCTGTTTCGATCTCAATGGTGCGTCCGTCGCCCAGATCAATAACTTTTTTAATTACGTTTAAACTCATCTTTTTTTGTTTGTGATGCACTTTTCATCTTCGGGAGCGCATCGGATTTTATGTGTGTAAATATATGTTGCAAAAGTAAAAAAGCCATCCTAAAATGGGGATGGCTTTTAAATAAAAAAGGAGAGAATTACTTAATGATATCCCTTAGCTGTAAAGCTTTGATGATAGCACGGTACCTTTCAATGTCTTTATTATACAGGTAAGCAAGTAACGCACGACGTTTACCTACTAATTTTTGTAGCGATAATTGAGTTGAAAAATCCTTTTTGTTTTTTTTCAAATGCCCTGTTAAGTGAGCAATACGGGTAGTAAATAAAGCTACCTGACCTTCGGCCGAACCTGTGTCAGCTGCTGATTTACCGTGTTTTGCAAAGATCTCTGCCTTTGCTTCTTTACCTAAATACATTACTTGAATAATATTAAAGCGTTAACTATTTTATTAATTGTGGGTGCAAAGATAGTGATTAATTATGCAAAAGCAAGGGGCGGATGGATTTGTTTTTGGGATTTGTGAGTGGTGGATTGAGTTGACTAAATGAGCTGCTGGGATACGATCTGATTAAGAAATTCGTCGATACCTATTACATTCACTTTAGGAAAGTCAATTAGTTTTAATTTATAAAAGTGGGCATCGTTGGTGATGATAAAATCTGCGCTCCCGGCTATTGCGGCGTCAACAAACTTATTGTCATCCGGATCCTGTTCAATTAGTTTCCATTCAAAATAAACATCTATTTTACGAACGTTCTTTAAATTCAACAGCATTTCGGCAATATTGCTGGCAACAATGCCATTAGCTTTATGCTCAATAATCTCTACATATTCAGATAAAATTTCATTGCTAAGTATCAAGTCAAATCTTGAATTAATCAGCGCATCAAAAATCGGCCGATATGTTGACTTTTTAGGAATCGATACTAAGAGCGCATTAGTATCTAAAACGATGATCATTCGATATTACTTCCTTAAATGTTCTTTTGCCCACTCTTCCATTGTTTCTGCATTCCATCCTTTGTCATCCCACAACTTATCCATTTCTTCAGTAGCTGATTTAGCAAAATATTGAGCAAGCATTTCTTTTATTTCCGCCAATTGCTTATCCGGAAGATTATATGGAAAAAGTTTAAGCAACTCTAATTGCACATTGGTTAACTTTTCAACTGCACCCATAACGATATATTTACCTTGTATACAAAAATAAACAATTTAATACTAACCTCACATATCGAAATTATGACACTATCTCCGCCTATCGCTACGTAGTTTGGTAAAGACCTTAACAACTCACCTAATCAACTCCATCAACCGCTCACCAACCATCAAAATAACAAATACTCTCCTGCCTTACCGTACTTCTCCAATTGCCTGATACCTGTACTTGAGATGTGTTCAAATTCCATATCGCAAAAAATGGCGGTTACACTGATGTTTTTGCCGCCTAACTCTTGAAGATAGCGGTATTGGTTCAGTTCATATTGCAGATCGGAGCCATTTCTTAATCCGCGGATGATGGTAACCTCGTAATTCAGGGTATCCACAAATTCGGTAAGCAAGCCTTCGTAAGTTTCAGTTTGCCTGTATCTTAATATTTCCGGCAATTCGTATGTGGCTTTATCTTTACCTGGGTTAACACCACGGGCTATAATCACCTTATCAAAAATTCGCTCGGCCTTTTGGAGTATATTATAATGCCCTTTGTGGAATGGATTAAAGCTCCCCGGATATACTGCTATACGGGGTTTAAAGTTTTCTACATAGGCTATTAAATAATCCAGGGCCTGGTTATCAACACTTTGTCGCAGGCTCTTTAAAACATCCACCCGCTTCTCACGGTAAATCTTATGATCGACAAACTGAAACTCTTTAAAAATCTGTTGCTCATAAATCAGCAGTTTATCAAATGGCTGTTTTAAGATATTAAGATCGGCTGCGCTGAAAATCTCTGACAATGCCGAGCCTGGCTTGTGATGTTTGGTATCGAGGATAATATCTGTTACGAGAGCTTTGAGCGCTCCATCCCCCGTAAACGTTTCATTAAAATATCTCGCCGAATCCTCTTCGTTTGTGCCGGATCTCGGATCGTAAATAACATCGTGAAAAATTGTGGCAAGCAGTAATACATCATTGTCACCATAACCCTTACTTTCTAATTGCTGCCATAATTCGTCTATATGTTCGAGGGTATGATAAAAACGATGGGGTTCGCGGTAATGGTTTAAGACTACTGGACCAACCCCTAACCTTGCCAATCGCTCAGCTTTTTCAATGATTTTCATAAGTATTGAATTGCACGTAATTTTACGAAGTGCCTTACATTATAACAAACGTTATCTTTTAATCAACCATTCACCTGATCAACCCAATCAACCACTCACTAAACCTATTACTTCCCTTCTGTCCAACTTTTAAAAATGGCCGCCTGCAGCGGATCAGGATTTGACAACGGCGTTATCCTAAATGATTTTTCACGCTTTTTACCAAGCGCTACATCAATATCTTTGGTAACATCATCTTTCAGAATGGTGAACTTCACTACATCGCCTTCTTTACGGTTATCCAGTGCTTTACCCAAAGCTTCAGGATTAGCGGGCTCGCCATTAACCTTCAAAATAACACTGCGCCCACGAATGCCTGCATTCCAGGCAGGTGATTGATAAGCTACCGTGGTAACGCGCATGGAATCCCGCACCTGACGCATGTTTAGCCCGGCCCAGGCATTAGAAACTGTGGTCGTAGCGGTATCTACAGCTAAACCGCCTAAGGCGAAGTACTTTGGATAATCAGGCGGTTTAACGGTGGATGCGTATTCAAATACCTCCGTTAAAGGTACACCTGCCATTTTCTCACATTCATTCCTGAATTCCTGTTCTGTAAAACCGCGGTTCAGCTTTTTGTAATACTTATAATAAAGCAGGCGCATTACATCATCAAGCGTTTTTTTATTTTGCGTTGCATGGCGGATGCTAAAATCAAGCATCAGGCCCAAAATTGGCCCTTTATCATAGTATGAAATGGTTTTATTAAAATCGTCGCCCTGCCTGCCGTTAGGCCCGTCGTCCCAGGTGTTGTAACTGGCCTGTGTTGCCGATTGATACAAATGCCCCGGCTCATTTTCGTAGTTACGCAGATTATTCTGAAAATCACCAAACATATCCTCGTTATTCATTAAACCGGCATGCCTGGTGATCATATACTCATAATAAACGGTAAACCCCTCGGATACCCAAAGCATATTGGTATGGTTCTCTTTGGAGTAATCAAACGGCCCAAGCTCCACCGGCCTGATGCGTTTAACATTATAATGGTGAAAATACTCATGCGCTATAAAGTTGTACAGCTTTTTACGAGCTTCGGGCGTATTAAACCCTTCACCTCCGCTAAAACTTAACGAGGTTGAGTTTAAATGCTCGATACCACCGCCGCCAGCGCCTATTGATAGAAAGGTATAATGTGTATAAGGTATTTCGCCAATAATATTACTGCCGGTAACTACAATCTTTTTTAGGTCATCCATAAATCCCTGCCTGTCAAAAGCGGGCAGCTTATAACCGATAAAGTTGTGTGGTTTATTCTGCACACTGAAAAGCGGCAAAACTTCCAGTTCGCCCATTAAAAAAGGACTGTCATAAAGCACATCAAAATCGGCTGCTTTATAAACATGGTATTGTCCTTCTAAAGTATCCAGCCCGGTAGCTACCAAATCTTTCCATTTACTGTAAGGCTTCATTTGGATGGTAACCGGATGGCGTAATTCCTGGTCGAGGTACATGAACAAGCCACCGGGGGTAATGTAGCCTCTTGTTTCGTCAAGGTAAACGTTGCCCACAAACGGCACAACAGCTTTAACATCGTACGAGATCTTTACATCGCCGGCCGAAGGGTTAATAACCTTCCAGGTATCCTTAGTGGGCTTATCAAATTTCAGCGAATTGCCGTTTGCATCGGCAACAGTAAAATTTTGTACAGCTCCGGCAAAATTAATTAGCTGGTAATATCCCGGTGTCCAAACGCACATCTTAAAATCAAGCGTTTTGAGGTGGGTTTTATTGGTCAACTCAACATGATACAAATGGTCGGCCGCTTTTTCCATCGACACCGAATATTGCATATTAACAGGTTGCCGGGCCCAAACGCCGGCACAAAAAAACAGGCAAAATGACAGGGTTAAATTAGATAGTGATTTCATTATCTGCTTGGGTTTTGCCGAATATAATAAACAGCGATTTATTTATTTCACCAATCACCGGAAATTAGCCCGAAAAATGCCTGTATTTATCCACTGGGGATAAATTTTACCAGATGTTTTAACTTAAGAAAACAGGCCATGATCAGCTTATTTTCAGAATAAACTACTCCTTCGGCAGCCCATCTTCAAACCCACAATCGCCACTGCTTGCAGCTATATCCAGGTTCCAGGCCGAAGTTAGGAAATAAGGCGTTGTACCATCGGCATTTTTAGTGCTATAGGTACACCTGATCACCCTGCTTTCGCCCGGTGCCAGTGAGATATAATTATCGCTGAAGATCACCGGTAAAATATCGTCACCACCTTGCCTTTTTAAAGCGCGCAGATGTACGAAAAACGCAACTGCAGTAACCGTATTTTGATAGTTATTCCTGCCGCTCCTGCGCAAATACCCTTGTACTGAGCAGTACCATTACCGACATTAGTAATATTTTTTTCATGATAGATTAACTTTACTTCTGATTGTCGTAATGCAAAGCAGCCGCGCCAATGATACCGCTGTTTTGCAGTTCCGAGATCTCGATTTTTATACGGTCAAGCGTTTTTGAATAGGCAAAGGTTTTCACCTGCTGCCACATAGTATCTTTAAAATATTCAAAGGCCTGGCTTACCGATCCGCCTAAAATAATCAGTTCGGGATCATAAGCATACATGATCATTTTTACGGCATTCCCTACATGGTTTCCTAATTCGGAATACAAACCTAATGCCCTCTCTTCGCCGGCCTGCGCATCTTTAAATACCTGTACGCCATCCAATCCGTACACATTATTGAAGAATGAGCCGCTGCAATAGTACTCCAGGATGTTATCGATATAAGGAAAAAGACCTATTTCTCCCGCACCGCAATTATGGCCTGCGTACAGTTTACCATTGGTAATAATACCAGTGCCAAGCCCGGTGCCCAGGGTTACGCCGACCATGCTGTCTGCGCCTTTCCCCTTTCCAAAATATAACTCGCCTACGGCAAAACAATTGGCGTCATTATTTACATATACCGGGATGTTGTATCGCTCCTGCATCAGTTTTTTCAGGTGTACTTCCTTCCATGAGGGAATATATTGCACATCATAAACAATACCTTCAACTACATCAACCACGCTGGGCACGCCTATGCCTATGGCGCTGGCCTTATCGTTTTGCAGCAGGGCATCAACAACGGAATAAATATCGTTCAGCACATCTTCTGCACTGCCGTCGCTTTTTATCCGTTGCGATATGATATTACCGATGATGTTGTTATTAACCACCGCACCGCGGATATTGGTAGCACCCAGATCAATACCTATAACTTTTATATTGCTCATTTATTTATTATGCTTTATTATCAAAAATAGTTTTGTTGGTAACCAGCGGCTTAGCCCAAAAGCCCATACTAAGCATGTAGCCGAATGTAAAATGGTTTTCTCATTATACTTTTGAACCAGCATGCTCGACGGAATTGACATAACCCCATAGGCAATAAAAAACGCAAAGGGCAATACTCCTGCCATTACATCGCTCAGCTTGAAATCCTTAATAAACCCGGGAGATAACGGCCCGATGATATTGGTTAAAAACGAAATGACAAAAAACGTAAGCATGATCAGCGTTACAATGTAGTAGTTTTTCTTCATCAATCGGAGGGTTATGGTTTTTGGGTTGGTATTAACTTAAATATCGTTAAAAATCCTTTGGCGGAATAATTTTACAACAGCTTGTTTAAGTTCACACACTTTCATTTTAAAATATTTCAAAAAGAAAGTGTAACAATCAGTATCAATCTCTTTCGTAATATCCTGTTAACTTAATTCAATCAAAACATTTAGGGTACATGAATGTGTTAATGGAACAAATACCTGCTATATGACCCCAAAAAAAGAGAAAGAGCTTACCTATATCGAAAAAGTATGGCACACTGTTGCCATTGTTGCCTTATTGGTTGTAGTAATACTGATAGCCCGGGTTGCTTTTAATGTACTGCTCATGGTACTTTCAGGCGCACTAATCGCGACTTATTTTCATGGCCTTGGCGACCTGATCGAGCGTAACACCAAAATGCCCCGGCAGTATGCCATGATCATATCTGTAGTTGGTTCATTTTTAATTGTAGCGGGCTTGTTTTATTTGATGGGCACAACCATACAGCACCAAATAGCTTTACTTAAAGATACTCTCCCGCATACGGTTAATAATTTCAAGGCTAAACTGGCTTCAAACCCAACAGGGCAGCAAATACTTGATTATTTTTCGGGCGATAATGATCCCGACAAGGTAGTAGTTACCGTACAACACTTTTTCAGTACCAGCTTTGGCGTACTGGGTGATATTTATATCATCCTGTTCCTGAGCATCTTTTTCACTACCAATCCCGATGTTTATAAAAATGGCATTTTAATGCTTTTGTCTGAGAAGAAAAAACCATTAGGCCAGGATATTATGGACAGGATCAGTCTTTCATTAAAAGGCTGGCTTAAAGGGATGTTGCTCTCTATGGTATTATTAGGTTTGCTGCTTACCACGGGCTTAAGCATTATGGGAATTCCGGCGGCATTGATATTAGCCTTATTTGCAGGCATGTTAAAGATCATCCCTAACCTGGGCTCGGTTATAGCTATGGTACCGGGTGTATTACTTGCACTTACCGTTGGCACAAATACCGCTATTATAGTGGCCCTCATTTATGTTGTATCGCAAACCATAGTGAGCAATATCGTAGTGCCTATAGTACAAAACCGTATGATCAACCTGCCCCCTGCGCTTACCATCATCAGCCAGGTGGTTATGGGAACGCTTTCGGGAGTGCTGGGTATTATATTGGCAGTTCCTATTGTGGCCATCATTGTGATTTTGGTTGATGAATTGTATGTTAAAAAACTTGGCGATGCCGAGGTAATAGCGCATTAAGGAATATGACCTCATCAAAAAAATCGATATATAGTGCACTTATTGCCAACCTGCTCATAGCAGTAACCAAATTTATAGCGGGCGTTATAGGCCGAAGCGGATCTATGATCTCCGAGGGGATTCACTCGGTAGTGGATACTGCTAACGAATTGCTACTATTGCTTGGTCTGCACCGGGCACGCAAAGAGCCCGATAAAACCCACCCTTTTGGCTACGGTAAGGAGCTGTACTTCTGGTCGTTCATTGTATCTATCATGATATTTGGCCTGGGCGGAGGGTTATCCATTTACCAGGGCATATTACATATCCGCCAACCCGAACCCCTTGGCGATCCTACTATGAGTTATATCGTTTTGGGATTATCCGTCATATTTGAAGGCTCGTCGCTCATCATCGCCCTGAGAGAATTTAACGCCATAAGGGGCGATCAAACCTGGTGGGATGCCGTAGTTAAAAGCAAAGACCCATCAAACTTTTTAGTAATGTTTGAGGATAGTGCAGCCGTTGCCGGACTTTTTATTGTCGGCATTTGCATGTTCCTGAACCATCGTTATAACCTCCCCGTGCTTGACGGTATAGCATCATTATTGGTTGGTTTAATTTTGGTTGGTGTTTCGGCCATATTAGCCCGCGAAAGCAGGAGTTTGCTTATGGGCGAGGGTATTTCGTCTGAATCGCGTACGAAGATAAGCACCCTGGTTGAACAGGACAATGCCGTTTTAAAAGTAATGCACATGCTGTCAACCTATCAATCGCCCGATGAAATTATTTTGATGCTGATAGTAGCTTTTAAAGATGATCTGAATACCGAACAAATCAACGAAGCTATAGGCCGGAT
This sequence comes from uncultured Mucilaginibacter sp., assembly GCA_966212355.1. GTDB lineage: Bacteria > Bacteroidota > Bacteroidia > Sphingobacteriales > Sphingobacteriaceae > Mucilaginibacter. The sequence continues at coordinate 120,670 of CBIHRB010000002.1, read as the reverse complement.
CCGGGATTGTATTAAGCAGGAGTTTAGTTTGGTGCGCTTTGTGTTGGTACAACCCGAAACATTTTCGGCAGAAATTACTGAAACAGGCAGCGTACTTTAATTGTATATTAGCTATTGATAACAAACACCTATCTCATGGAAGAACAAAAATTTCATTACGCAACGGTAACCGAAGCTATAACCAAATTAAAAGAACAGGGCTATACCCATGAATTTAGCCTGGAAGGTGATCACCTTAAAGCAGGCGCGGAAAACTTCCCGGTAAAAGAATTTGAAATAGTCGATCTATACCGCTACGAAGGCCCCTCCGACCCTGCCGATGAGGCTATTGTTTACGCCCTTGCTTCAGCAGACGGTGTTAAAGGGACACTGGTAACGGGCTATGGGATCTCGACAGATGAGGCGACTATCGAAACGCTAAAGAATTTACATTATAAGTATCAGCAGGGCCGGCAATAGTCTGGCCCTTTAACCATACCAGCCTCGCTTCCAACGCACATTTCAGCCTTGGCTTTAAAGCAAGGCAGCCATCCGGGATAGTAAATTGACCGAAAGAAAAGAGGGATTATTTTAAATACTCTTCGTAATACTTTGTTATCAGCACCTGCTCATGAAACGTCGTTCGGATAATTTCGCGGCCATGCTTGCGGATGTGATCTAATTTTTGCTTTGCAAGGTGAGCTTCGTTCAGCTTTTCGACAATGTCGACGGTATCTAATGTACAAACCCAGCCCAGGTTATTTTCACCAACAAAATCGGAAAGACCTACATTTTCGGAAACTAAAACAGCAGTCCCCATATGCAGCGATTCAACCACCACATTCGCGAAGTTTTCATTAAAGGAGGTGAGGACACACAGATCAGACTGGTTAAGCCGTTCAAATTTCTCATCCCGGTTCACCCAGCCTATCCAGTCAATTTTTGAAGCTATATTTAACTCACTTGCAAGTTGTTTCAATTGCTGTATATATGTTTCTTCGCCATCGCCGGCAATGACAAGTTTCAGGTTAAAAGAGAGCTTGCTTATAGCAGTAAACAATTTTTCAAGTCCTTTTTTATGATGAATGCGCGACATAAAAATAATCGTGAAGCACTCATTGCGGGGCTCCTTTATTTCGATATCAGGTAATGATAAAATATTGGGTAATACAAAGCCCTGCCAGCCCGGAATCAACTTCCGGCATTCCATATATTCGGATTGGGCGGTAGCGTGTAGCACGCATTTCTTTAAAATTTTATGACCACCTAATTTATGGATCAATTTTTTGTAGCTGCTGTTCCCGCTTTCAAACACGTACCCGCTTAGCATGCCGCGGGGCGCCAAAATAACCTTGGCTTTACTGAACAAGGCGATCCGTGCTGCAATTACGCTTAAAATGCTCCACCACGAATGGATGTGGATCACATCATAGTGGTTGGCAGTTTTAACAAGCCTGCGCCATAATGCTGGACTAATGTGGGTATGATCACCGGTGATCCGTTTAAAATAAATTACATTAACCCCTTCCACATTTGTTATCGTGCCGGGTATTACATCCAGTTCGGTTTTACCGTTAGCTGTGGTGGTATAAACGTCAACAAGATGCCCATTAGCTGCTAATCCCTCACAAAGCCGCGATACAGATTCGGTTGGACCTCCGTATCCGTAAGCGGGTTTATAAGCAGGTATAATGTGCAGTATTCTCATAAAACATCATTAGCAATATGGGAATGCAAATATGCATCCGCGGAGGGATTATTTAACCTCCTGCAATTTTAAACCTAAAATTAACGAGGTATAAGCGGAGCAGGCAAATCCCGAAGGAAACCAACGATACTAACTCCTAAAGATTAACTACACTCCCCCGCGGCGCGAAGTAAAAATAAAAAATGTTTAACGCCGCAGCTCAATTAAAAAGAAGCAGTGTTAAACATTTTTTGTCAGATCTTAATATTTTTAACCGGCAACTTTGCTTTGGACGGGTTTAAAATTAACATCGTATAATACCATACTATCTTCTATCACCTGATGGCCGTAACTCACCCCCATCCAGCGCTCAACAGTTACATTTTTGCCTTCCAAAACCTTATAATCTTTAAAAAAGCACTCAATCTCTTTAATCGTATGCGGCGGCAATTCGCTTAAATCATTTATATAATTAACCGACATATCATTATTGGCAACAGCAATAATTTTGTCATCCTGCTGGCCATTATCAATCATATGCATTACCCCAATCACCTTTGCTTCAATAATAGACATCGGAAACACATCAACAGAACATATAACTAAAATGTCAAGCGGATCCTCGTCATCGCAATAGGTTTGAGGGATAAATCCATAATTGGCCGGGTACATTACAGAAGAAAAAAGCACACGGTCTAATTTTAAAAGTCCGGATTCTTTATCAATCTCATATTTAGCCTTTGAGCCCTTGGGAATTTCAATAACGGCGTTTACAACATAGGGAATTTTAGGTCCGGTTGAAACTTCATGCCATGGATGCTGTGTATTCATTGGTAGCAATTTAATCTTTTGATTATTTTTTTATGAAAGTACTAACAATTTGGCGTTTTCGTTAGAATATTTCTATTCTATTTTTATATACCCTGTTACTCAGACACTTCTCCTACATGTCTTTTTTTCTTTTTTTGCCGACTTACAAAATTGTAACTTATCTTTCCACTCTTAGCAGCTAATTGCGCCGGCTAATTTCGAAAGAGCTTTTTGGCCGTTCATTTTCAATGGTTTACGGTTTGTTATAAAAACGCACGCCCGTATGTACGCTTTTGATACATCTCCCATCCGCAAACCAACACAACAAACTAACAATCAATTAATTACATTACTGGCATTATATTTTAAACAACACTTTCAGATCTTTCTTTTTAGTCCTGTTTAAATCCATAATGTCATGATTAAAAACTATTTAAAAGTTGCGTGGAGAAATCTTTTAAAGAATAAGGTTTCTTCCATGATCAATATTGGAGGGCTTGCTATTGGCATGGCTGTAACCATACTGATCGGTTTGTGGATCTGGGACGAATTATCATTCGATAAATACCATCAAAACTATGATCGTATTGCCCAGGTAAGGACCCGGCTTATCGATACCCGCACTAAAGATATCTTTGCAAATTCATCTATGCAGGTACCGATGGTGACCGAACTTAAAACCAACTATAGACATAATTTCAAACATATTGTGATGGCATCGTGGGATGTTGATGATATTTTATCAGCAGGCGACAAAAAACTTTCCAGAACCGGTTTGTTCATGGATCCGGACGCTCCGGAAATGCTCACTCTTAAAATGATTTATGGTTCACGGGCGGGGCTGACTGATCCGTATTCCATCATGCTTTCTCAATCAACCGCCCGGGCCTTTTTTGGCAACAGCAATCCCATAAACCGGGTAATGAAGATCAACAACAAGTTTGATGTTAAAGTTACCGGTGTTTATGAAGATTTGCCATTAAATACCCAGTTCAAAGACCTCAAATTTATATCGCCTACCGAATTATGGATCGCTGATAATCCATGGATAAAGCAACGGGCATTAAATGACTGGCAAAACCATTTCCTGAAAATCTATGTTGAGATCAATCCCAATACAGATTTTGAAACAGTTTCAAGGAACATTAAAGATGCCGAATTAAAGAATCTTGGCAACCTGAAAGAGCAGGTAAACCAAAACCCTCAGGTTTTCCTGCACCCCATGAGCGATTGGCATTTACACAACTACAAACGTGGTCACGCCGATTCCGGTCCGCTGCAGATGTTATGGCTTATTGGTATCATTGGTGGTTTTGTATTGTTGTTGGCCTGTATCAATTTCATGAACTTAAGTACCGCACGGTCAGAAAAACGGGCAAAGGAAATAGGTGTCAGAAAGGCCATCGGCTCTATGCGAAAACAACTAATAGGCCAGTTTTACAGCGAATCTTTTTTAGTTGTTTTGCTCTCGTTCCTTGTATCACTCATCCTCGTACGTTTATCGCTCGCCTGGTTCAATGATCTATCTGGCAAGCAAATAATAATACCCTGGCAAAATGATTATTTCTGGGCAGCAGGCGCCGGTTTCATTTTCATCACCAGTATCATAGCAGGCAGCTATCCGGCATTATACCTGTCATCTTTTAACCCGGTAAAAGTATTAAAGGGAACTTTCAGGGTTGGTCGTTTTGCATCCATTCCGCGCAAAGTATTGGTTGTAGCACAATTTACCGTATCGGTAGCATTGATCATTTGTACAATCATTGTTTACCGCCAGATCCGGGTTGCCAAAAACCGCCCGGTTGGTTACACTCGCGAAGGATTGGTAATGATTGAAAAAAAATCGAGCGACTTTGATGGGAAATATGATTTGCTACGTTCAGAGCTTAAGAATACCGGCGTAGTAACCGAAATGTCCGAATCATTTGGCAAGGTTACCGAAATAGCTTCGGGTAATGGCGGTTTTACCTGGCGGGGTAAAAACCCTAACCTGGAAGACCAGTTTGGCACCTTGCCCGTAACTTTTGAATACGGTAAAACCATTGGCTGGCAATTTATAAAAGGGCGCGATTTTTTGCGGAACTTCATAACTGATTCATCAGGTATCGTCATCAATGAATCGGCTGTAAAATACATGGGATTAAAAAACCCCATAGGCGAAGAAGTAAGCTGGAAATTCCAGGATCAACCCATAAAACATTATAAGATCCTGGGCGTGGTTAAGGATATGATCATGGAATCGCCGTATGAGCCAATGTACCCTACCGTGTTTATGATCAAAGGCCATGTATCTACAAGTTTGATAAACATAAAAATCAAACCTACGGTAAGCGCCAGCCAGGCATTACCCAAAATAGAATCTGTTTTCAAAAAGATAATCCCGTCAGCCCCTTTTGAATACAAATTTGCTGATGACGAGTATGCTTCAAAATTTGCCGCCGAAGAACATATTGGCAGACTGGCTACCGTTTTTGCCGGTTTGGCAATCATTATTTCTTGTCTCGGTCTTTTCGGCCTGGCTTCATTTGTGGCAGAGCAGCGTGTAAAAGAAATCGGCGTTCGCAAAGTATTGGGTGCATCAGTATTTAATTTATGGAGATTGCTCTCAAAAGATTTTGTGTTACTGGTTATGATCTCGCTTTTAATAGCTTCCCCCCTTGCCTGGTATTTCATGAACAAATGGTTACAGCATTATCAATTCCGCACCGAAATCTCCTGGTGGATCTTTGCGGTAACCGCTGCGGGCGCGCTTATGATCACCCTGTTCACCGTAAGCTATCAAAGCATCAGGGCAGCATTGGAAAACCCGGTAAAAAGTTTAAGAAGTGAATGACAACAATCAGTAACCACAGGTACAGGCTGGCTGGATTTGAGACTAATGATCTGTTAATGTAAAAGCATTGGGTTATAAACCATATGCTTTTACATTAGTAGTTTTATTTGATAATCAGCAACCAGCCTTTACCTTTTTCAACCGGGATACTATCATTCAAGCCGAATGTTTTGCCCGGCTGATAGCTTTTAATTTCCGGAGCAGTAATAGTTGCTTTTGCCGGGTCAATGCCTAATTTTTTCCAGTCGATATTTAACTGAAAATCAGTATCGGCATCTTCCCAGCTGGCAACGGCCACCATGGCAGTGCCATCTTTTTTGTAAACGGTGGCTATGACTTTGGCTTTGTCGGTTTTTACAGGATTATCGTCAACCCAGTAACCAATCATTTTTGTGCCTTTCATACCGAAATCATCCCAGGCTTTCCAGATCGGGCGCGGATCGGCGCCGTCGCTCCATGGCATACGGTTAGTCATGCCGTAAACCATGCCACGCCATTTATTACCGCCGCCCTGCAGCATCTCACCCATTAAACCAAACGGAATCCCGCTCACTTCAGTCAGGAAGAAATCAGGATCATTTTTTTCATAGTCAAAATACTCACCAAACCATAAACGGTTCAGGTAAGGGAAATGCTCCATGTACAGGTTGGCACTGTTGTTAAAACCGTCGCTTTTGTTGTACTGGTTAGCAGAGTGTAAGTCAATAATGCCGGGATGACCATCTTTGGTTAATACACGTTTGATACGTTTCATGGTAACGCGGTCAAAAGCCACGTCGTCCAGGTAAATACCGTCGATACCTACGTTTTGGGTTAACCAGTTCATACCTTCCACGTAGTAATTATGCCAGCGGTTCATACCGCTGTTAATAATGGCGGCATCCTTTATTTCCGGCACAAACCAGGCGGCAATATAGTCATCGCCCACATGCTCCTGTAACCAGCTAAAACCTCCACCCTTGCCCGGTGAATAGATCTCATGGCCTAAACTGCGCAACGCAAAAGTTTCATAGGCATGGTTTGATAACTCGCGGATGGTATTGTAGATCTTCACCTTTAACCCGGCAGTATGAGCCGAATCATCATAAGCTTTCATTTTTTGCCAGGCAATAAACGGATAATTAATAGTTGGGTTTATTGCCGTAGCATGGTGAATATTGATAAGCGTTGCTCCGGCGCTTTTAATGGTATCAATAGGCTTGTACGCGTGATAGAATCTTGTTGCCCACTGAAAATCGGTATTGATGATATGGAAAGGCGTTATCAATAAAGTAAAGTTATAATAAAGCTCATCGCCTTTTTTCAGGTCTCGCTCGCCGCTGTAGTTGTTTGCCAATACTGCTTTACCATCAAATGCTACTTTAATACCGCCTTTGTTGTCATTACCCCATGAGGTTGGCAGCAATAAAGGTTTTTGCAGGTAGAAATTGGTATTCAGCGGACGAACATATTTTTCGTCCCTCAATGAATATTGTAAGCCGCCGTTCACATTGCCTATCCAGGCACCATCCTGATTTTTGTGCGCAACATCCCATTTCCACTCAAAGTTTTCAGGACGGTAGCCGCCTTTTTGACCGAGGCCCATCATATATTTTGCAAAATCCTTTTTAAAAGGAATGTGCATGGTAATATCTTTCAGGCTAACATCCTGCAGGGCTTTTACTTTTACGGTATAGGCCATAAAGCCGTCAAACTCTAATGAGGCAGTTACATCCATTTGTAAACTATCATTGGCGCTTATTGCCGTCCACTGAATTGTTCCTGCTTCTTTTTTGGTGAACTGTACGCCCTGGCTTTTCAGGTTTATCTTTTTTCCGGCAGCGTTGATAAAATGAAAGTGAATGCCCTCGGTCAGCAGGTTATTAGGTGTTGCCGCGTACTCCGTCATCTCTGGGGTAAAGTAAGTCTGGATCTGTTTGGGGAAACCATCTTTATTCACCTCCACTTTACGGCCAAGCAGGCTAATAGTATTGCCGCTTATTTCAAGCGGAGTATACGGCGCAATAACGGTATTTTGCTGTGCCATGGTTGAGTTTAACCAACCGAGCCGGGTCATTTTGTAAGGTTCGCTCACGCCGCCATCTTTTGAAATCTTGCTATTTACTTTAACCGACAAAGCAATTGTCTTAGCTGGTTTACCGTTGATGCTGACAGTAGCCTTACCGGTATAAACTGAAGGTAAAGTTAAAGCAGGCACATCTACCCCACACCATAAGGCCTGGATATCACCTTTGGCCACATTCACAACCTTAGTAAGCGGTTTTGCATCATAAGTAGTACCGCTGGTATTGATACAGAACAGCGCCGATGCAGGGATCACCTTGCCCGTTACAGATTTCAGATCACTGAATGTTACCTGTACATTCTCAATATCCTTCAATGCATAAATACCCAGCTGAAATGCAAAGTTTTCGCCTCGCGCAGCTTCACCGGTATATTTATTCTGCGGACCAAGTTCAATCCAGCGTTGCGGCAGATCTTTGGTCATGCGAATGGAGTTCATCCTGTCTTCCGGGAAAACTAAAAATGCTTCTGCTTTATGCTTATTAACCAATGCCTCTGTTTCTGCTTTGGTCGCTATTACCTCCATAGGGTAAAAGCTGTTAAAGGCGTCTATCGACTGAAATTCTTTTACCGAAGCCAACGGCGCTTGTTTACCGTTCACTGAACTTAGCCATTCGGTTGATGCTGTATTTTCGGGCTTTAGATAAACGCCCTTGGGATAATTGGAACGACCTTCATTTTTATAAGGCATGTAATACACAAAATAAGTGCCCTTGCCCGATGTCGGCTCAAAATACAGTTCACCACTTTCACGGTTTTTTACACCAATTTTTACGTTGGTAATTTTTTGTTTGGTCTTAGCATCCTCAATGATGATCCGCTTGCTTTCGGGCTCATTATCCCTGCGCCGCCAGTTGATCACTGCTTTAGCCACTTTCCCAGTACCGTTAAAAATTAACACTACACGATGATTACCTAAAGAATCGGCCAGCCAGCATTTATCACAATTGGTATAAGGCACTTTTTGAGCCGAAGCAGCAAAGCCTGATAAGAGGAAAGTGATAGCTAAAAATTGTTTTTTCATGAAATAAATTTAGTCAGTCTTTTTATAATGTTGTTTTAGGAATTATAATTCCTGAAACCGTCGCCGCTCGGCTCCAGCCGGGTGGCAACTATTTCACGGCCTCCGGCCGCAGTGTTAAGCAGGCCAGAGGCCTGGAGATAGCGCTCACTCGGCTGGAGCCGAGCGACGGCATTTGTTATTTATTACTGATCAAATAGCCGGAGTAATCCCTTTTCCTTCCCAATAATCAATGATCGGCTTATACGGCCCGTATTTATGCTGCAGTTCTGAAAAAGGATCTTTAAAAGGCCCTTTGTCGTAGTCAATCGCTTTTTCTTCGTAATGAGGATAATCAACCTCCTTTGCGGTTTTAGGCAACGGGCGCTTATGTTTTTTGTCATCATTAACAAACGCTGCAATATCAAGCGCCTCAGCATCGGTAAGGAAAGGTTTGCCTTCGGCTGTTTTGTCATAAGGCATATTACCCTTTAGCCACTGTGCCAGCTTAACAACCCTGTGCATACTCGAACCCGGACGATATGCCAATAATCCCCATACCGGTGGATATTCGTAAGTTACCTTATCAAAACGCATTTTGCCTTCTCCGTTTTTGGCATGGCAGCGCTCGCAGTTTTGCGCGTATAGCACTTCGCCCCTGTCTGATGATGCCGCAACATCCGGCAGTTCGACTTCCATATTCTTTAACCCTTTGGTAGTTTTAGATATGTTTGACGAATCACTCAAAAACTTCAGGTAAGCCATGATCGAGATCATTTCCTTTCCATCCAACGGTAAAGGTTTGCCCAAATTAGGGCGCATTACACAATTGTTGATGCGCTCGGCCAAAGATAAGATCCTGCCCTCTCTTGCCCTGTACTGCGGATAATCCCGAAACGACCTTAGCAGGTTAAAAGCATACGGCCTTGTACCTGCATCACGGTGGCAATTGGTGCAATTCATTTTATTACCGGTATAATGGCCGTTAACCCCTTCGGGGCCAATATAGTATGCGGTATGCAACATCAGTTCGCGGCCATAACGCACCGCATCACCGTATTTACCGCCGGGCATTTTGGAGGTATCCACAGCAACCAGATTATTCACGGCTGCCGAATCAACCTTATCCGCCTCTTCGGCCCTGCTCCCACTGCATGAAACTAACTGCGCGACGCTCGCTAAAGCGACTAACAACATCAGCAAAGCTATATATTGATATTTCTTTTTCATTTTTAATGGTCTATGGTTTTAAAAATGGATCAAGTTGTTCGTATTTGATAAAGCCGGCACGGTAAGTTGGCACCGATGTTTCCATCGTCCATTGCAAAACGCCTTTATCATTCGCCAGCACCACAATGTGCCTTTTGGAGCAACATACCAATGTGGTTGTATCATTGATCATATAGGCACTGCCCATACGTCCGTTAAAAATTTCTTTAGGTAATTTAATGTGCATGGCAATGGTCGACGTTTGATTTTTCTCATCAATTTTCATTGCATACACGCCAGACTGGTGTTTCTCCACGCCATTATCAAAAAACATCAGATTGCCCTGTTTATTGATATGGGCGGCATGGGCCTGGGTAAAGTTACAATCGGCAGGCATGGCTATGGTACCGCCTTTACCAAACTTGTAGATAACCTTACCATCGCGCGAGTTAATTTTCCAGATCTGCCCGTTGTTGTAGAACGACATCAGGTAATTGCCATCTGTATCATAGCTGAGACTGTTGGCATGCATCCAGTCTTTTTTAGTTTTCAGAATCCTGGGATCTTTCAATGGATCCATCACATCAAACACGCTCCACTTATAAAGCTGCTTGCCGGCTTTATCCATTACCATAATGCCATCTCCGTTAACCGTATCCTGTTTACTGCCACCAACTGATGTGAGGTCCATGATTTTTTGATCAACAAAAATGGTTACCAGCTGGCCTTTATCATTCTTCAGGATTTCGTGATGAATGGTTTGCTTGAAATCGCCTTGCCCTTTGGTGAGGTGCAGTAGCGTATCGCCAAGCATATTGATCTCCAGTATTTCGCTGCCATAACTGGTAGGCTCATCATTGCGACCTAAAATAGAAAGCAGGGTTTTATCCCTGGTAAAGTTAATCACCTTAAAGCCCAGCCTGTCAATCATGTGGTACCACCTGATTTGCCCTTTGGCATCAACCAAAAACGCCACACCAGGCGCATAACGTTTGTTGATAAGCATTAATCCATTATTAAACTGCGCAGGCAGTGTTGCTTTTGCAGCCGTTTTTGCATGAAACTGTTCCTGTAAAAACAACGGTAGCTGGTGCGATTTGAACGTATGAGGCTTACTAACAACCGTATCGCCGCCATCAACAGTTACGATATGATATGAGTAAGTAGTATCAGGTAAAATATTGCAAAGTACAAGCTTATACGATGTGCCATTGCCGGTAGTTGTCGACCGGTATTTAACCGGCTGCTTACCTTCTATCCAATATTCGGCGTACAGATCAACAGGCTTGCTGGTCATAACATCAAGCTTAATTTTTAGCTCGTTATTATTATACAGGCCTATGTGAATTTCTTTTATTAGGCTACTGCCCGAGCAACCGCAGATGATCGAAATCAACAGCCCCTTCGCCAAAACTTTAAACCAATCTTTCATCACTAATTTTGTAATACCGGTTAAACAGTAAAGAATATACAACCCATTGAAGGCTGTATACTCTTTACTAATATTTGAATTTTATGCTTATTGCTGCCTGCCCGCATTATTTAGCTTAGGGTTGATATTAACCTGGTTAAGCGGATATGGGAAATATTCATCACGTGGCAATTGAACGGTGTTGGTTTGACCAACACGTTTCAGATAAGCGTTTACGATCACATCATATTTGCCAAAGCGTTTAAGATCGGCCCTTCTTTTGCCTTCATAATATAACTCCCAGCCGCGTTCCTGTAACAATGCATCGCGGAAAGTTGCCTGGGTCAAATTAGCCTGCACCAATAATTTGGCATGTGAGCGGCCTTTAACCTGGTTTACCAGGGAAACTGCCTCGGCGGTTGGACCATTCAATTCGTTTAAAGCTTCGGCACGGCTCAATAACACATCTGCATAGCGTAAAACGTCAACACTATGGCCATCGTAGTAAGTATTGGCGCCATTAGGATCAGCATATTTCATGGTTGCAACATCCGGCATATATAATACGCCATCCGGAGCAGTAGCGCCTAATGAAGGAGCTTGTTTATGCGTTAAGCCATCAACACCCTGGTATTGCGTAAAGAACATTTTTTTACGATCATCTTCATCGCCATAGCTGTTGTAAAAATCCCAGGTTACAGCGTAGTACTGCCACCTGTCGGTTAATACCGGATGGCTTAGCGGACCGAAGTGGTTCAGCAACTCTGTTCCATTAACGTTGGCATCGCTTAATACCGAGAAGATGTTTTCAGAGCACCATGTGTTTGATTCTTTAAATAAACCTTCGTACGATGGATACAACTGGTAGATGCCCAAATCCATTACCTGCTTGGTTAAATCGGCAGCTTTTTGCCATTGGTGCTCGCGCAGATAGATCTTAGCCAGCAGGAACATCGCTGCGCCTTTAGTAGCGCGTCCAACGTCATTGGTTGTATAGATATCGCTTTTTGTATAATCTTTTGGCAATACATTGATTGCATTTAGCAGGTCGCTGATCATCAGCGCGTCAACATCCGCAACAGGGCTTGGCGCAGTTTGAGCCTTATAATCAGGATTGGCTATATCTTTTTCGGTAGTTAAGATCACCGGTCCCCAGGCATCAGTAAGGTCAGAGTAAGCTATAGCACGTAAAAATTTCATCTCGGCTAAAAACTGATTTTTCTGGGCATCTGTAATACTTTTCATTGCCGAAATATTATAGATAGCGTTATTGGCGTTAGCCACCAATTTATAGATCTGCCTGTAATCTTCAGCTATCAAACCGTTGGCCGAGTTCCATTGCACCAGTGACAGTTGTCCTGGGTCGCCGGCGTAGCTACAGTGGCCTACATCAGTAGTTAAATCGGTAAGGGCGAAGTGCCTTACCGTCCAATAATCAAAATTGTCACCAACCGCCGGGCCTTTAAGGCGGGCATAAACCGAGTTAACCGCTGCAATAGCATCTGATTTGGTTAAAAATGCGTTTTGACTTGTTAAGCTGCTATATATTTTAGGCTCGAGATTGGTTTTATTACACGAAAACTGTGTAACTACCGCCGCTGCTAAGAGTAGAATATTATATTTTTTCATTTGATTTAAATTTTGTTGATCCTTTAAAAGGATAATTTCATTAATGGATAGATGCCTTAATACCGAATGTTACCGTTTTAAATGCCGGGAACGAGTTAAAGTCCAAACCGCCACCAGTAGCGCCCGAATGCACGTTAACTTCCGGGTCGGTACCTTTGTAACCGGTAATAGTCCATAGGTTTTGTGCTTCGGCATAAACCCTCACTCCCTGTAAAATTTTCATATGCTGAAATAACGAGGCGGGGAAATTATAAGCCAGTGTAAGCGACTTTAAACGGACATAAGAAGCATTTTCAACAAAACGTGAGTTTACGTAGCTACCGTAAGTACTTAGATAATAACCTTCGCGCGGGATTGAGGTATTTTCGTTTTTGCCCGCAACAAACCTGTTTAACGCGGCGGCACCTGTAGTTGATTCCAGTACCATATTATTCATATTATACAGGTAGTAATCAAACGCTCCCTGGAAAAATATGCCCAGATCAATTCCCTTGTAATGAAAATCGTTACCGAACCCGGCCATGTAGTGTGGATTTGAGTTACCCAGGTAGGTACGGTCGGCCGGGGTAATTACGCCATCGCCGTTAACGTCTTTGTATTTAGGGTCGCCTGCTTTTGAATTTGGCTGAGGCCCGTATTTTTCGCCGGTTTTTACCACGCCTTCGTAAACATACCCATATAGCTCCCCTAATTCTATACCAGGTACAACCCTTGTAAACTCCTGCCCCGAAACGGTACCGCTGGGGTTAGCAGTGTTTGTACTGATCACGGTTACTCCCGGACCTAAATCCAATGCCTTTTGCTTATTGTAAGCAAAAGTAACCGTGCTGTTCCACGACAAATCTTTACCACGCACATTGTTGGTATTTACTGAAAGCTCGATACCGCGGTTTTGGATTGCGCCACCGTTTACATACTGATTACTGAATCCCCATTGCTGACCTATGGGGATCTGAATTAACAGGTCGGTTGTTTTTTTACTGTAATAGTCGATACTTGCGTTAATACGGCCATTGGCGAAACCCATATCCAAACCAACATCAAACTGCCTGGTGCTTTCCCATTTTAGGTTAGGATTAGCCAATGTTTTTGGTTCTATCCCTGTTTGAAGATTACCGCTTTCATTCAGTACTACACCATAAGGTCCAAATGTTGAAAGATATAAACTCGCAGGGATACGGTCATTACCAGTAACACCGTAACTAACACGTGCTTTTAAGTTTGAGAAGGTATTCAGATCTTTTATAAAATCATCATCGGTAAGTTTATAAGCTACTGCACCCGCGGGGAAAAAACCCGAACGCTTGTTCGAACCGAAGTTTGACGAACGGTCGTCACGATAAGAGAACGAGGCTAATAATTTATCCTTATATGCATAATTAAACCTTGTAAAATACGAGGTTAACATAGCCTCTGCCTTACTGCTGCCATAACCATTTACCAATGATCCGGCACCAAGGTTGTAGTATAAAAATGCATCGGTTGAGAAGCCTTTAGCACCGGCACTTAGTCCTTCGGTAACATCTTTTTGATTTGATGTACCTAATAAAACAGTGAAGTCATGATCCTTAGCGATGTTGAATTTATAGGTAAAGTAATTCTCAACTATCCATCTGAAAGCTGATGATGTTTGCTCACTGGCAACACCGCCCTGCTTAGCACCTGCGATGGTAGTAGTAGGCAGGTACTGGCCTGCTGTAGTTTGAGTGTATTCGGTACCCGCTGTAAGGTGATAGGTTAAACCATTGATAATCTTATAATCCAACCCGATATTGGCATTGACCAATTTATTACCACTGTTATTTGTAGGCTCCAAAAGGCCTGCTAAAGCGTTGGTCTTTGTGCCCTGAGTAACGTAGTAATTATAAGTACCATCGGCATTATAAGGCTTTACATTAGGTGGTGCTGTCAATAAACTAAATAATGGCGCAGTTATGTCTCCGGAGTAAGATTGCAGTGTTGAACTTGAGCTGGCTCCATAAAAGTTAGCGCTGATCTTCAGGTTTTCGTTCATTGTTTTCTCCGCGCCTATCCTTGCAGTATACCTTTCATAACCGGTATGTTGTAACACACCTACCTGTTTAATGTGATTACCTGCAACATAGATCTTTGAATTCTGATCGCCTGAGCTTAAACTGATGCTTTGATTTTGAACTGTCGCGTTACGGGTTGCCAGCTTTAACCAATTGGTGTTAGCTACCTGGAAACTTGAAGGGTATGGTTGTGGCTTACCATCTTCAAGAGCCGTAGCATTTTGAATATCGGTATATTGCTGGCCGGTTAACAGGTCTGGCTTATATCTTAGATATTGTGTACCGCCTGATAGATCGGCATCTAAAGAAACCTTACCATTTTTTCCTTTTTTGGTAGTGATCAAAACAACGCCGTTACCGCCTCTTGCACCGTAAATAGCTGTAGCCGATGCATCTTTCAATACCTGGATATCTTCCACGTCGTTAGGGTTAACCTGGTTACCGTTATCGCTGATAAAACCGTCAACTACATATAAAGGAGAGGTAGAAGTATTGATAGAGTTGCCACCCCTAACCGTGATATTAATCCCTGAGCCCGGTGCAAAACTGGTTTGTTGCACCTGAACACCGGCAGCCTTGCCCTGAATGGCCTGACCAATATTGGTTGTAGTACCGCCAAGCGTAAGGTCGTCACTTTTTATTGAACTAACCGAACCTGTTATATTGCCCTTTTTAACGGTACCGTAACCTACTACTACTACTTCGTTCAGTTTGTTAAGATCCTCCTGTAAAGTGATAGTGATGTCTGAGGAACCGCTAATTGATACTTCCTGTGGTTTATACCCTACATAAGAAACAACCAATATTGTTGAATTGCCCTTTAATGTAATTTTAA
Organism: uncultured Mucilaginibacter sp.; assembly: GCA_966212355.1. Lineage (GTDB taxonomy): Bacteria > Bacteroidota > Bacteroidia > Sphingobacteriales > Sphingobacteriaceae > Mucilaginibacter. The sequence goes on along the minus strand of CBIHRB010000002.1, from coordinate 105,180 downwards.
ATTTACCGGTAACATCAGTTGTAGTGGTATTTTTAGCACCTTTTTGGGTAACGGTAGCACCAATTACGGGGCCGTCTTTATCTTTTACGCTACCGCTGATTGTTGTTTGCGCATTGGCAAGTACAGGCAATAATAGTAGCAGGCAACAGCACATCAACTTAAAAAGGCCATTGATCTGCCTCCCTAAATAAATGTGTTTGCTGAAGCCCTGATCGGGGGTTGAGTAAATTTTAATCATACGTGGTGGTGTTAGTATTAATTAATTGTTAGTTTTTTGTAGCTGTTAGCCTTGTTTTTTGAATATTGGAAATTAGAGATACAGGGTTTCGAAAGCAAAAATTCGCCCCTCTAAACACAGCGCAAACGTTTGTTTTGGGCAAAATCAGACCTACGCAAACGTTTGACTCAAAGTATTTTGCGGTGATAAAACTTGATTCCTGAAGGCTTTTGTGGTATTGAACAGGTCGCAACCGGGATGATTTAGGCGCTAATTTTATGAATTCTGCGTATTTGAGGACTAAGCTTGAAGAATTTGATTATGAGTGGATTGGAATAAGATCTACAAACGCAACCCCACTGCGGTATCAGCCGCCACCCAGCTCCAGCTATAGGCGTTAACTTAGACGGCAAAGGGGGTTAACAGGGTTAACAGATTTTTAATTATTTAAATTTAAAAACCTAAAAATCAGCAACATAAACAAAGCATAGGGTTACACTAAAAGCCACTGCTTACCTATAGCAGGGGTAGCTATACTACCCTAAAAAAGTAAAGCCCGGCTTTTGTCCGGGCTTTACATAAAACATGCAAAAAATATAAACGATAATTAAAAGCCGCTGTCATCAAGCGCGAAGGTATTCTTCCGCTCTTTCCATTTACCTTTGGTAAAATCAGGAAATGCCACACTTGCGTTACCTTCTTTCAATGATTTTGTTGATAAAGGTGTTATTACACTCATGGTAACAGAATCATAAACATCAATGGGTGTTTGGCGTTTTTGCTTAACCGACTCTACGAAAGCATTAAACACAAACCAGTCCATGCCACCGTGCCCGGCGCCTTCGGCAAACTTTTCGTATTTTTTCCAAAGCGGGTGGTCATATTTATCAAACCATTCTTTTGCCTGATCCCATGAGTCATCTTCTTTTGATTTATGGTCGATATAAACACTTTTATTTACATCCATCCATAAACCTTTGGTACCCTGCACCCTGAAACCTAATGAATATGGGCGGGGCAGGTGCGTATCGTGGCTCAGCAACACTGTTTCGCCGTTGGCACAGTTGATCATGGTAGTAGTTACATCACCGTTTTTGTAATGGATTTTCGCATTCGGATGACCAGGTGATAATTCTTCTACGTACGCTGCCAAACCCTTTGCTTTGCTGCTAAACGATACCAGGTTAGTAAAACGGTTACCCGCGTTGATATTGGCATAATGCATACAGGGGCCTGCGCCGTGGGTTGGATAAATATCACCGTCCACATCGATATTGAACTGCGTACGCCATTGGGCCTCGCTCAGGGCTTTTGGGCCAAACTCAACACCGCCGCCATAATATTGCTTACCGTTATTGAACAATACACCTCTTAAATTATGCTGATATCCGCCTTCCAAATGAACGATTTCGCCGAACAAGTCCTGGCGTACCATGTTCAAGGCAGCCATCACATCACGATGGTAACAAACGTTTTCGAGCGTCATGTACGGGATACCTGTTTTTTCTGAAGTGTTAACGATATCCCAGTGTTCTTCAACCGTAAGACCGGCAATTACTTCGCAACCCACATACTTTCCGGCTTTCATGGCGTCGATAGCTTGCGGATGGTGAAACTGCCATGGTGTGGCTATAATTACCGCGTCAATATCTTTATGGTCGAGCAGTTTTTTGTAAGCATCCAGTCCGCCGGTGTATTCCTTTACGGGTGCATGGCCTTTTTTGGCGATGTATTCGCGGCAAATTTTCAGGGAGCTTTCCTGGGTATCGCAAATAGCTACGATCTCCACATCATCGCGAAGCAAACCTTCGGCAATATGGCTCATGCCACGGGCACCAACACCGATGTAACCTAAACGTACCTTTGCAGGCGCCGATGCAAACAGGCTTCCTGATGGTAAAATGCTAAAACCTGCCGCCGCTATCGCGCTGGTTTTCAAAAATTGTCTTCTTTCCATATATAATATTGAGGTTTTTTGGGGCTTATTTATTAGGTAGTTTTTCAAAGTCAATTACAGGCTTCTTTCCTGTTGGTTCACGATCATAAGGGGTTTTGAGCTGGATATAATTATCAAAGAAACCTCCGTTTTCCAGAAAGAACTTATCACCTTCTTTTCCTCCGGCATAATCCTTACGATAGTTAGCATTAGCTGTAGCATCGCCGGTATAGATGGCGTGGGTAAGTTCCTGCCAGTTATTTTCGCTATCCCCTATCCATTGGTTGGTAAAATACGCTTTGCGGATCTTATCGCCGTTGTCAGGTTCAAAATTCTCAACAAACGAATACAAATGCGTTAAGTAAGTAGCCTTTTGCGGGCGGGTAAAGCTGGCTATCAGAAACCATTTATCTGCAGCTACATCTTTAAAGTACGCAGTGTAGGTAGTTGTACGTTTGGCGTTATCCGGCTCGGCGCTAAGCAAAAAGGCGTAAGCTTTTCCGGCTTTCCAGGGGAAGCGCATATAACTTTGGCCGCCAGATCCCTCGTTACCAAACTCGCCGATATGTACATTGCTGCCGCTATTTACGAGTTTAATACGCATGCTATCAGGGATGCTTTTAGGATCTTCAGTATTGAAAGGGCTCCATACCGAAAATAGCACCCTTCGTTCGGTTGCCGAATTTACCTGCATACCGAAATATCCTTCTCCAAAACCATCTGCCATAAAGTATGAACCTATCACGTCCTGTCCTTTGGGTACTGTGATCTCATTATAAAACCATTTTACTTTATTCTCCTTATCGGCCACTACAGGGTAACGCAAATGCACAGATGGCCCCCTTCTGCCAAAATGAAATGAACTGCCTTTTGCAACATATGAAATATCATTATCCGGCTTTTGCAGGGTAATTACCAAATCAGATACATCTGCATAAACAGTCCCGGTTTTACTGATGCCTTTTAAATTGATCTTTACATAACCCGGCCGACTGATGTGAACCTTCCCAAAACTGACAGTATCAAACCTTGTGTTGCTTATTTTTTTGACGACAGCATTTTTCCCTGCCGATAACCGCAGCACACTGTTCCCCTGCGGCACCCGTACCACCAGCGCAAGCTCAAGGTCCTGTGCAACACTAACCCTGAAATAAATATTAGCGGTGGATTTTGTGCTTCTCAGGCCAATCAACCCTTCATCGGTTATGGTATCCGGCGCGTTTACCCAGGCATTACCACCCAAAGGGATAACATGACGCAGCTTTGAAGCATCAATGTGTTGTACTGTCTGCGCAATGGCAGCTCTATTTCCTATGAAAATAAACAATATTGAAAGACAAATTATAATGGTTTTCTTCATCATTGGGTTATGACACAAGTATCGTTTCATAAATGTACTCGCATTAGTGGCTTTAGGAAAAAATAAATGCTTCAATTTCAACGCAAACGTTTGAAAAATGGGCATAATTATCCCTTAACTGGCATTAATTGAAAAACAGGTATTTATCAAACATCATGGGTTGATGACTTCGGCTTCTAAAATTGGAGGTAAATATGCCTGCTAAGCGATTATTTCTTTATTGCAGATAAGCGAGGTTCTCTAAATAAAATAAAGGACATAATATGGCATCGCCGATATTCAAATCTCCACTATACTAACCGCCCAATTGATGCAAACTGAATGATTTAGCCACGCAAACGTTTGCAACGCGGTTAATACAAGCTATTTCATAATAATCGCTTAACTTTAACTATAAAAACAACATTAGCCCGTAATTAATGCAAACAAAGCCAACTACTATAAAAGAGATAGCGCAAATATTAGGCATCTCGGTTTCCACAGTTTCAAGGGCCTTGCATGATCATCCGAGCATAGGACTCACCACAAGGGCGAAAGTTAAAAAGCTGGCCGGCGAGTTAAACTATGAGCCTAACCAAACCGCTATTTTTTTGCAAAAGGGCAAAACCCTCACCATCGGGGTCATTTTACCCGAGCTTTCGGAGGCTTTTTTCTCCTCGGCCATAAGCGCTATTGAAGATACTGCCTATAAAAAAAATTATACCGTATTGCTGGCACAATCACATGATGACGAGCAAAAGGAAAAACAGCTGGTTGAAAAAATGAAAAACCACCGGGTTGATGGCCTGCTTGTATCGGTAGGGAAAAATACCTCCTCGTACCAGCATTTTGAAAACTTAAAAAAATACAATATCCCGGTAGTTTATTTCGACAGGATCCCGGCCATACCCAACATCCATTATGTAGCCTGCAATATGGAAATCGGCACCATTGAGGCAGTTAGTTATTTGCTAAAAAAAGGTCACCGGGCAATAGGCATGATCAACGGGCCGCAAACCATGGTTGCTACCGGTGAGCGTAAAGAGGGCTACATTAAAGCCATGACCAAAAACAGGCTTAAATATGACCCTTCGCTCATAGTTTCGTGCGACCTTACCGAAGAAGGCACCAGGAAAGCGTTAGATGAATTATTGGCCAGCAAACGCAAACCAACCGCTATAGTAACCTTTAATGATTATGTAGCACTTTTTGCTATTAAACACGCCAGTAAATTAAACATCAAAATAAATAAGGACCTTGAATTTGTAAGCTATGCCAATTTACCGCTAATCAATTATATGGAGAATATTCCTGCCGCTTCGGTTGAACAATTCCCATATTTACAGGGGCAAAAAGCAACTGACATTTTGATGGATCTCCTACACCACCAGGGTACCGGCGGCAATGAACCAAGCGCCTTTTACAAAGTGATCATTGAATCGCAACTGGTTGAAAACAAAAAATAAACCTAAACAAAAAACACTCAAACGTTTGCGCATGGCTATCGTTTATGAAATTAGCTATGTTTGATGAGTTAACGTCTATAATATGTTTGATGATATCCTAATAAATTTTGGATTAAACGTTTCTGAATACCATATCCGGCCTTTTGGTTCGGGTTTAATAAACTATACTTATAAAATAAGTGGTGCTAACCATTGCTATATTCTTCAGCAAATTAACGTTGCTGTTTTCAAAAGGCCCGATCATATCGACAGCAACCTTGTACTAATCAAAGAATATCTTGACAAATACAATCCAGGGTATTTATTTGTAGCCCCGTTAAAGAATCAAAAAGGAAAATCGATCATTCAAGCCGCCGACGGTAAGTTTTACCGGCTTTTCCCATTTATTGAAGGGTCACATACAGTAAACTTTTTGCAGGATACAAAGGAAGCCTATAGCGCTGCGGTGCAGTTTGGCCGGTTTACCCGTTTGTTAAATCATTTTGACATCAGCAAACTCGAATACACACTTCCGGATTTTCATAATCTAAAATTACGGGTTGCACAGTTTGAACAGGCTTTAAAAACAGCCGAACCCCGAAAACTGGAACAGGCAGCTAAGGAAATAAAAGCTGCTGATGATCATATCAACATACTGCATACCTATAACCTGTTTACAACCAATAACGAAATCCCGCTCCGGGTGATCCACCACGATACCAAAATAAATAACGTACTGTTTGACAAAGAGCAAAACGCGCTATGTATTGTTGACCTTGATACAGTAATGCCCGGCTATTATTTAAGCGATGTTGGCGACATGATGCGTACCTATTTATCGCCCGCTAACGAAGAGGAAAAAGATCTGGATAAAATTATCATCAGGATAGATTTTTTCAGAGCGATATATAAAGGTTATATGAGCGAAATGAGCAACATCCTTACTGAAACTGAAAAACGGTATTTCACCTTTTCGGGCAAACTAATGATCTATATGCAGGGCCTCCGTTTTTTAACCGATTTTTTAAATAATGATATTTACTATGGTACCCAATATGAAGGGCATAATTTGATCAGGGCTAAAAACCAGTTTAAACTACTTGAAGGTTACATCAATGCCGAACCTGTATTTAGTGAAATAATTGCCGGTGTAGATAAAGAATTACTGACCACTGCCAGTGATATCTAACAGGTCATTCAACCTGTCGGGCGGCACAATGTTACCAACAAACCTTGCACAGCCCTTACTAAATTCATACTTTCGACGCCCGTATTAGCAGGCACCGGCACAAGCCGGGGCATTGGGAACAGCATTATGAAAGTTATTATAGCCGAAAAACCATCTGTAGCCAGGGAAATTGCCAAAGTTTTCGGGGCGACTACAAAGAAAGACGGTTATATTGAAGGCAAGGGTTTCACCTTTACCTGGGCTTTCGGTCACCTGCTGCAGCTTGCCGCCCCGCAGGAGTATGGTTATTACGGCTGGAGCGTTCAGCACCTGCCGATGCTGCCTCAAAAGTTTAAGCTTTCTATTCGTAAAGTAAAAACCAAGGATGGTTTGGTGGATGATCCATCAGTAAAAAAACAACTGGATACCATTCAAAAGCTATTTGATGAATCCACTGAGATCATTGTAGCAACGGATGCCGGGCGCGAAGGGGAACTCATCTTTCGCTATATTTACTATTACTTAAAATGCAAAAAGCCTTTTAAAAGGCTCTGGATCTCATCGCAAACTGATGAGGCTATCAAAGAGGGCTTCCGTAACCTGAAGCCCGGCAGCGATTATGACACACTGTTCAATTCGGCCCATTGCCGTTCCCAGTCGGACTGGCTCGTGGGTATGAACGCCACGCAGGCACTTAGTCTTTCATCGGGGATCCGTGGCGCGGTACTTTCATTAGGCAGGGTGCAAACCCCCACCCTTGCCATGATCTGTTCTCGGTACCTCGAAAACAAAAACTTCGTACCCGAAACCTTTTACCAGGTAAGTATCCATCCTGATAAAGACGGACAGGTATTTAAAGCGATATCTGCCGAAAATTATAAAACAAAAGAAGAAGCACAGGCCGTGCTTGACAAGGTACAGGATATTGAAGGCGGCTTTCCGCAGGGCGGCCATATTTTACAGGTGGAAGCCAAGCCGCGCAAAGAGCCACCTCCACTATTGCATGACTTGAGCAGTCTGCAGCAGGAAGCCAACAAACGCAAAGGTTTCACTGCCGATCAAACCCTTACCATTCTCCAAAACCTGTATGAAAACAAGCTGGTTACCTATCCCCGTACCGGCAGCCGCTATATAGGCGACGATGTTTTTGCAGGCGTGCCTGCGTTGATTGAAAAGCTGGAACAACATCCGCTGTTTGGCAAACAAGCCATTGCGTTGGGCAGCGCTACGCTTAACAAACGAAGCGTAAATGCAAAAAAGGTAACAGATCACCACGCCGTGCTTACCACCGGTGAAAACCCACATCAGCTTTCGCCCGATCAGCAGGCGGTTTATGATATGGTGGCCGGTAGGATGCTCGAAGCTTTTCACCAGGATTGTATCAAGGAGGTTACCAAAATTGTTGTACAATCCGGCGCTAAGTTTAATGCCAGCGGTACGGTGATCCATACTGCAGGTTGGCGTTCCGTGTTCAACGATAAGGAGGACGATAAAAAAGACGAAGAGAACGCTACGCTACCCAAAGTAACACAAGGTGAAAATCTTCCTATAACAGCAAAAGCGCTGCTCGAAAAGCAAACCAAACCCCGGCCACTATATAACGAAGCCACCTTACTTAAAGCTTTGGAAACAGCGGGCAAAGAGATTGATGATGAAGAGCTCCGTTACGCTATGAAAGACAGCGGCCTCGGTACCCCGGCTACACGGGCAGCTATCATTGAGACGTTACTTAAACGCAATTATATCATCAGGGAAAAGAAGAACCTGGTGCCTACTACTACAGGTATCGCTGTTTATGAAGTGGTAAAAAATCAGCAAATAGCCCAGGCCGAGCTTACGGGAACATGGGAAAAACGTTTGGAAGAGATCCGCTCCGGCGCATCGGTTGCTGATTTTCAAAACGAGATCAAAACCTATACACGGGCTATTACTTCCGAATTATTGGCGCAGGGAAAATCATTAAAAATCCCGGCTATGGAAGCGGCCGGGAGCAAAGTTACAGCCTAAAGAAAGTCGTTAAGCCATATCTTCCACACGTCATTGAGGAACGAAGCAATCCCCGATTAGCCGAGCCGCTCTGCACATTGTGAATTGCTTCGTTCCTTATAATGACGTGATCGTAAGTTGTTGATTATTAATTATATTTTTTTTGATGAATTTTATAATATGGGCGTTGCCTGCGGCCCGGGCTTTCCGTTGCAAGTCCTCGCCTTTCCTGCCCACACCCCTTTACGCGCTCCGGGCTTTACACTCCTAACGCTTTTTCTGAACCAGGATTTATCAGATTAATGGATTATCCGGATTTTGTTCCTTATCAACCCAATTCCTTCAAGGATTATCATGCTCTCAACCATGATCTATGAACCATCAACCATGAACTAAAAAAGCGTACCTTCGCCAAAAATTAAAATAGATGCCTGATAAAATTAAAGCTGTTTTTTTAGATCGTGATGGTGTGTTAAACCAGGAAATGGGCGATTATGTATGCCGTTTTGAGGATTTCCATGTACTTGATAACTTTGACGCCCTTAAAACCCTGCAGGACCGCGGCTATATGCTGCTTGTTGCTACCAACCAGGGAGGTCTGGCCAAAGGATGGTACACTGAAGAGGAACTGGCAAAAATGCACAGTCACCTGAAACAGGTTTATCATGAACACGGCGTTGAACTTACCGACTTTTTTTACTGCCCGCATCACCCCAACTTTACCGGCGACTGTGATTGCCGCAAACCAAAACCGGGTTTGTTACTTCAGGGTATAGCTAAATACAATATTGATCCATCAAAATCATACTTCATCGGCGACCGTGAACGCGACGTTGAAGCAGGTACAGCTGCAGGTGTAAAAGGTATTTTGATAGACAGCGACCAGCCGATCAGTACGGTGCTGGATCTGATTGCGTAAAAGCCCCCTCTAAATCTCCCCCGGAAGGGGAGACTTGAGTTTTAAGCCCTCCCTTCCGGAGAGGGTTTGGGTGGGGCTATTTTACTTTCCTTAAAACATTTTCTTCTCTCCTGCTTTTTACAAATATTTATATTATCCTATGCAAAAAAGCCGCTACTTAAAAAACCTTGATGCTGTAATAGCCGCCCTTATCGGCTGGTTTATATTAAGCTTGTTTTTCAGGTATAGCGGTGTAGGAGTTTCTCCGGATAGTATCATGTATACCAGCGCGGCCAGGAGCTTTAAAGATCACGGCACCCTGCTAACGTTCAACCATGTACCTATTGTTGATTTTCCGGTTTTCTACCCTATCTATCTTGGTATAATTTCAGTTATCACCCAGATAGATCCGGTTAAGTTTGGCGCGGTAATGAACGGGATTATGTTCGCTACCCTCATCTTTACCAGTGGCTGGATCATGGAGCATTTTGTACCGGCATCAAAGATTTATAAATGGCTGATGCTGGCGGCAATTATCCTGAGCCCGCCATTACTCCAGGTGTACTCCTATTTATGGTCTGAGACCTTGTTTATCCTCGAGATTCTTTTTTTTCTGGTAGCCTTTAGGGAATATCTTTTAAAACACACCCTTAAAGCGCTTATAGTAGCAGCCGTTATTGCTGCCATAAGTTGCATAACCAGGTACGCGGCTGTTACCATTGTAGGTACAGGCGGTTTACTTTTGCTATTGGACAGGGTATTGCCCCTTAAAAAGAAGATTACCCATATCATTGTTTACGGGCTAATTTGTATCTCGCTGCTGGTGAGCAACCTTGTTTTCAATGCTTTTGTAACAGGTACAACAACCGGTCCGCGGGAACCATCCATCACGCCGTTCAGCAAAAACCTATATTACTTTGGCACCGTAATGTGCGATTGGATGGGCCTCACGCCAAATCAATACTGGGCTGCTACGCCTATAGCTATTATTATTTTCCTGGGCTTTATTGCTGCCCTGGCATTTAATTATTATCGCCGCAAACTTGATAGCTTTGAAAATCTGGCCATTACTTTTGCACTGGTTTACGGGGCATTTATTGTGCTTTCATCTACTTTTTCAAGGTATGAACGCATCAATCACCGCCTGTTATCGCCATTGTACATTTCAGCTTTATGGGGATATACCAGCTGGGCCCTGCTGCTGCTTAAAAAGTTAAACAATACCACTACGCGGCGCATTGTTGGCGCTATAATGGTGGTACTGATGCTGGGTTTCATAACCAGCGAATTTTTGATAGATAAAGCCCGGTACAACGACCAGGTAGCCGACGAATACGGTAACCCCGGCTATACCGACGAAAGCTGGATAGACTCTGAATTTGCAGCCTATTTAAGGGGGGCAGACCACAGCCTGTTTAAACCCGGCGTCAAAATCTATACCGACGCGCATGAAGCCGTCTACTTTTTCTCGGGCATGTCATCATACCTGGTGCCGCACCGATTCTTCACTAAGGATATCGATAAGTTTTATAAGGTAAAACACTATTATCTCATCTGGTTTAACGTACTGGAAAACCCGGAGCTAATCAACCTGAAGGATATCCAAAAGGTTAAAAACCTCAAAAAGATCAAGGATTTTGGCGAAGAAGGGGCGATTTATGAATATAAGTCTGAACCATGATTTACGGGATTTTAGGATTACCACGAATTGAATAAACGCAGCTCCCGCCCGTTGTTGGTATTGTCACCAACAACGGGCGGGTTTCATTTGTCAATGTCTATCTTTGTTTTATGGCAGACCAAAAGAACCCCAAAGAAGCATCAAACATCTTTAACTCTATAATAAAAGCATCGGTGGATATTCCTTTGCCTAAAAAGCCTTACTCCGACTGTTTAGAATGTGGTGAAGAAGCAAAAGATGTTGTATCGAATAAGCGAGATGGTAAACAGATAATCTATACATACAAATGCCCCAATGGGCATTTGTTTACTGAAGAATTAACGTTGAAGTAATTCTTTTCTCATCCACATGGTCTAACAGGTATATAGTTACCTGACAACACCAATAACGGGCGGGTGACAACAAGTTGACCACAGGCTAAGTATTTTAATAATCTTTGGAGTAACCCTACCTTCAAATTAAACAATTGACAACCAATTACTTAGTTCAAAATATTCAAATTTATGTTAACCCTGTTACCCCCCTCTCATTGCAATCTGCGGTTGCTGTTGTCACCAACAACGGCAAAGGTTAACAAAATTAAATTCTAAAAGCTCGTACTATCGAGCATGAAACTTCTTGAAAATTTCACGCACCCGTATACTTTTTCACATTAAATTTTGATTTAAAAAACATCTGTCTATATTTGCACCGCTAATCTATAGTTTTACTATATAAAAAATGAACGGTATCGCACTACATCATCTTCATCTGCATCACCACCATGTGGTGATCAGCTAATATGTATGTTTCTACGCGAAATAACAACCTCCGTTTATATTCTTTTTTATCATAGTCTCTTAAATTCAATCTTTTGAAAACACTTAAAATAGCTATCCAAAAATCGGGTAGGCTCAACGAAAAATCTGTTGAATTATTAAAAAATTGCGGCTTAAACTTTGAAAATTACAAAAGCTCGCTTATCTCTCCGGTATCCAATTTTCCTTTAGAAATCCTTTTCCTTCGCGATGATGATATCCCTGAATATGTGCAGGATGGCATTGCCGATTTAGGTATCGTAGGCGAAAATGTGATCCAGGAAACCGAAGTTGAAGTAAGCTATCTGCAGCGCCTTGGTTTTGGTAAATGTTCGCTCAAGATAGCAGTGCCCAACAACAGCGATATCAACTCACTGGCCGATTTACACGGCAAAGCAATTGCTACCACCTACCCCGCCATTTTAGGCAAGTTTTTAAAACAACAAAATATTACCTCAGATATCCGCACCATTTCCGGTTCGGTTGAAATTTCACCGGGTTTAGGTCTAAGTGACGCCATTTGCGATTTGGTATCAACAGGCGGTACCCTTAAAAGCAACGGACTGAAACCTTTTGCCGATGTAATGTCATCTGAGGCGGTACTGATAGGCAGCAGGGCCATTGCCGAAAGCGACCTTGTACAGGAACTGATCCAGCGTATTCAATCAGTTTTACGCGCGAAAGAGACTAAATACGTGGTACTTAACGTTGAAAAACAGAATCTTGATGCTGTTATTGCTTTACTGCCGGGCGTAAAAAGCCCGTCGGTAGTACCATTGGCAGAAGAAGGCTGGGTGGCAGTACACACCGTGATCCCCGAGCGAGATTTTTGGGACCGCATAAGTCAGCTTAAACAGGCCGGCGCGCAAGGCATTGTGGTAATGCCTATTGAGAAGATCATTTTATAATCAGCCCCACCCAAACCCTCCCCGGAAGGGAGGGCTTATCAGAGGCTGTTAAAAAAAATAAATCAAAAGTCTCCCCTTCCGGGGAGATTTAGAGGGGGCTGTGCTCATGAAGACATACAACTATTCAGAACTTTCATCTACCGAGATCCGGAAACTGGTTCAGCGCAATGTTGACCCGGCCAACGAGATCAGGACTATTGTTGAAGATGTGATTGCCAACGTGCAGCAGCATGGCGACAAGGCCCTGCTTGATTATGCTTTAAAGTTTGACAAGGTAGAACTGAACAAACTTTATCTTGATAAAGCCGAACTGGAAGACATTGCCAAAGCCATATCTGCCGATCAGAAAGCAGCGTTGGAAACAGCGTATAACAACATTTACAAGTTTCACCAAACGCAGCTAAAAACCGAGGACAAAGTTGAAACCATGCCCGGCGTAACCTGCTGGCGCGAATTACGACCGATTGAAAAAGTTGGCTTGTATATCCCGGGCGGATCGGCTGTATTGCCAAGTACATTTTTGATGCTTGGTATCCCTGCACGTATTGCAGGTTGTCATGAAATAGTGGTTTGTTCGCCTCCGCAAAAAAATGGCAAGGTAAATGCCTTTATAGCTTATGTAGCGCTGATGCTCGGGATCGATAAGATCTACCTTGCAGGTGGTTCGCAGGCTGTGGCGGCAATGGCTTACGGAACAGCCAGCATCCCTAAGGTAGATAAGATCTTCGGGCCCGGCAACCAGTTTGTAACCAAGGCAAAAACCATTATCCAGTCAACCACCACAACGGCAATTGATATGCCTGCTGGTCCGTCGGAAGTGTTGGTTATTGCTGATGAAACCGCTATTCCGGCATACATTGCAGCCGATCTGCTGGCCCAGGCCGAGCATGGCATCGACAGCCAGGCTGTATTGGTTTGTACCTCTGCCGATATTGCTCAAAAGGCCATTGCCGAAGTTGAAAAGCAACTACCTGTTTTACCACGTGCCGAAATAGCCAAACTGGCTATCGATAACTCGTATGTGGTATTTACTGACAGTCTGAGCGAAGCAATGAACTTCAGCAACCAATATGCGCCAGAACACCTGATACTTGCAACCGGCAGCTGGGAGCAGATCACCGGCAGTATCATCAACGCGGGCTCGGTATTTTTAGGAAACCTGACCCCGGAAAGTGCAGGCGATTATGCATCGGGTACTAACCATACCCTGCCAACCAGCAGCTACGCAAGAGCTTATTCGGGTGTATCGGTTGATTCGTTTGTAAAGAAGATCACTTTTCAGCATATCACCCGCGAGGGCATCAATAACATAGGCCATACAGTTGAAGTTTTGGCCGAATTGGAAGGTTTGCATGCGCACAGGAATGCCGTGAGTGTGAGGATCCCCCAAACCCCCTAAAGGGGAGTTACGTCCGCCTGTAAAGAATGATAACAAGCCGATCGAATAGGCATTGTGAGGTAACCATCTCTAAATTTTGCTTAAAGGGGGATGAATAGTTCATATTTTAAAGATTATAACAATGAATGAAGAAATAAAACAACAATATTATAGCGGTCCCGACGGTAACTCCCCCTTTAGGGGGTTAGGGGGACTCCTCAGAGAAAATATAAAACGCCTTGTGCCTTATTCATCAGCACGCGACGAATACCAGGGTGAGGCAAGCATTTTCCTTGACGCCAATGAAAATGCCTTTGGCTCTCCTTTAGATCAGCAGTTTAACCGCTATCCTGATCCTTTACAATACGATTTAAAGAAACGCATCACCGAAATTAAAGGTGTACCGCCGCGCAATATTTTTGTAGGCAACGGCAGTGATGAAGCTATTGATATCCTTTTCCGCAGTTTTTGTAACCCCGGCGTTGATAATGTGATATTGGTACCACCTACTTATGGCATGTACGAGGTATCGGCCAATATCAACGATATCCAGGCCCGCAAAGTAAACCTTACGGAAGATTATCAGCTAAATTTAGAGGGCATTGCCGAAGCTATTGACAAAAACACCAAGCTCATCTTTATCTGCTCGCCAAATAACCCTACCGGAAACTCCATCAACCGCGATGATATTCAAACCTTGCTTGCCAACTTTAACGGTATTGTAGTGGTTGATGAAGCTTATATTAATTTCAGCCGTCAAAAATCATTTATCCAGGAATTGACTGAATGTGCCAACCTTGTGGTAATGCAAACCCTTTCCAAAGCCTGGGGCCTGGCCGGTTTACGTGTTGGTATGGCTTTCGCCAGCGAGGAAATCATTGAGGTGATGAACAAAGTAAAGCCGCCTTATAACGTTAACGAGTCCTCACAACAGCTGGCATTGGCTGCCCTGGCAAACGTTGGTCAGGTTAATGAATGGATCAAAGAAACGCTTGCACAACGCGACAGGTTGGTTTTACAACTGAAAGATTTTGAGTTTGTGGTAGATATTTACCCTTCAGATGCCAACTTTATCCTCGTAAAAACCACCAATGCTAACGGTATTTACGATTACCTGGTAAAACAGGGCATCATAGTGCGCAACCGTTCAAAAGTTGAGCTTTGCGAGGGCTGTCTGCGCATCACTGTAGGCACACCAGATGAGAACACTATTTTACTCGAAGCGCTTCAAAACTTTAAATAAAAAATCACTAACTCAATAATTCGCTAATTCACTAATTATAAAGAATGAGTTTACAGAAAATATTATTTGTCGATCGCGACGGCACCCTGATCAAAGAACCAGCCGATGAACAGATTGATTCATTTGCCAAGTTGGAGTTTTATCCCGGCGCGTTAACCTATCTGCCCAAAATAGCCAAAGAGCTTGATTTTGAACTGGTAATGGTTACCAACCAGGATGGCTTGGGGACATCGGTTTATCCCGAAGACACTTTTTGGCCGGTACACAACTTCATCCTGCAAACATTTGAAGGCGAAGGTGTAAAATTTGCCAATCAGATCATCGACCGTACTTTCGCCCGCGACAATGCTCCCACCCGTAAGCCGGGCACTGCACTGTTAACGCAATACTTAGATGCGGATAAATACGACCTGAAAAATTCGTTTACTATCGGCGATCGTAAAAACGATGTATTGCTGGCAAAAAACCTGGGTGCAAAAGCTATCTGGCTTAACAACAACAGCAACCTGGGTGGAAGCGAATTTAGCGAAGCAGATCATATTGATGACGTTATCGCCCTTGAAACTACCGACTGGCAAAAGATTTATGAGTTTCTGAAACTTGGTCAGCGGGTATTTGAACATCGCCGCGCCACTAAGGAAACCGATATCTATATCAAAATAAACCTTGATGGCAAGGGCGATGCTAAAATATCAACCGGTTTGCATTTTTTTGACCACATGCTGGACCAGATTGCCCGTCATGGTAGTATTGACCTGGAAATTACAGCCAAAGGAGATCTGCATATCGACGAGCATCATACCATTGAAGATACCGGCATTGCCTTAGGCGAAGTATTTGCCGCCGCTTTAGGCAATAAAATGGGGATTGAACGCTATGGTTTCTGCCTGCCGATGGATGATTGCCTGGCCCAGGCCGCTATCGACTTCGGTGGCCGTAACTGGATAGTTTGGGATGCCGATTTTAAACGCGAAAAAGTAGGCGATGTGCCTACCGAAATGTTCTACCACTTTTTCAAATCGTTCAGTGACGCCTCAAAAAGCAATCTGAACATAAAAGCCGAAGGCCAGAACGAACATCACAAAATAGAAGCTATATTTAAAGCCTTTGCCAAAGCAATAAAAGTAGCCGTAAAACGTGATGTAGATAAGATGGTTTTACCAAGCACCAAAGGGCTTTTGTAACTCCCGAGCCTCCTAAAGGGGGAGTGACTAATCAAAATGGAAACACCAAATCAAAACAATACATCGGGAATCGATAAAAGCCTCGCAGAGGCACCCCCTTCAGGGGGCGGGGGGGGTATCGGCATCATCCTATACGGAGCCGGAAACATATTTTCTCTTACTGCCGCCTTGGAGCGCTTAGGTATCCCCTATGGCTTTATTAACAGTGAAGAGGATTTTGATAAATATGACCGCTACATTATTCCGGGTGTTGGCCATGCCGGAGCTGCCATGAACAAGCTTGTTGCTACAGGATTGGTACCATCTATTAAAGCATTAAAAAAACCTACATTGGGTATTTGTGTCGGTATGCAGTTGCTTACCTCCTACTCAGAAGAAGGTGACTCTAACCTGTTGAATGTCATACCGGTTAAAACTTTAAGATTTAAAGATAGCGCTGATCATAAAGTACCACACACGGGCTGGAACAGGGTTTACCCTGAAAAGGAGAACCCGTTATTTGAAAATATACCGTCAGGTTCACATTTTTACTTTGTACATTCATACTTTATTGAGTATGATAAAGCATACACTTTATTGGCCGCCGATTACGGAAATCAATTTTCGGCATCAATTTGGCTTGATAATTTTTATGGCGTACAATTTCACCCCGAGAAGTCGGGCGTGTTTGGCGAAACATTGTTAACTAATTTCTCAAAAATATAAAGGATATGTACATTATTCCTGCCATTGACATTTTGAACAAGAAGGTTGTCCGTCTTCGTGAAGGCGACTACAAACAGGTAACCGAATACGATGTTACCCTTGAAGAAATGATTGAACGCTACCAGAGCAACGGCACCAACTTCATCCACATTATCGACCTTAACGGCGCAAAAAATGATTTCAGCAATCAGCAGTACCTGTTTGACGTAATCCGTAAAACTGATATGAAGGTACAGTATGGCGGTGGTATCCGCAGCATCGAAAAAGTAAAAGAGCTGATAGATGCAGGCGTTCATCGCGTAATTGTTGGTACACAGGCCCTTACTAATCCAAGCTTCCTGCCTGATCTGAGCAAAGAGATATGTGGTAAAGATAAATGCTCCGACCAGGTGGTTGTGGCGATAGATGTGCTGGATGAAGTGATCAAATACTCTGGCTGGATGGAAAGCTCGCCAATTAAACTGATGGATTATGTGGATAAATGCCTGAGCCTCGGTTTTTTCCGTTTCCTGTGCACTGATATCAACAAAGACGGCAAACTTGGCGGTGCCGGCATTGAACTGTACGAAAAACTGCTTGACCATTCTCCGTTCATTAAGTTGATCGCCTCAGGCGGCGTTAGCTCCATGAGCGATATCGAAAAACTTAACCGCTTAAAAGTTGAGTCGGTGGTAGTTGGCAAAGCGATATATGAGGGCCACATCACTATTGAAGATGTGAAGCATTGGAATTTGGATGCGCTGATATCGATATAACCCCCCCGCCCCCTGAAGGGGGTGCTGCTTAGCAGGTGGATTATTTATCAAGTATAATTTAAATGTTTTTGAAAAGCCCGGTATGAAAAAGAAGCTATTTCTGGGCGCTAACCCCGAAATATTTGCTAATGCCAAGGCACTCAGGTATAACATGACACCGGCCGAAACATTTTTATGGAGTCAGTTGAATGTTACCTTTTCAGATATAAAATTCAGGAAACAACATCCGTTGGGGAGTTATGTTGCTGATTTTTATTGTCACAAACATAAACTTGTGATTGAATTAGACGGAAGGATTCATAGCCTTCCTGACGTAATTAAAAACGATATCGACAAGCAGACTTTTCTTGAAGGTCAAGGTTTGAGGGTATTAAGATTTTCGAACAATGAAGTTTTCAATAACTTAAATAAGGTTTTGGAGCAAATAAATATGCAAATCAAAGGCCCCCCCTTTAGGGGGCGGGGGGGGTTAGCTAAGCGCATTATCCCCTGTCTTGACGTTAAAGATGGTCGTACGGTCAAAGGCGTAAACTTTGTTGACCTCCGCGATGCCGGCGATCCCGTTGAACTGGCCTGGAATTACTCCAATCAGGGGGCCGACGAGCTCGTTTTTCTGGATATCACAGCTACCGTTGAGCGCCGTAAAACCATGGTGGAGCTGGTAAAAGCTGTTGCAAGGCAGATCAATATCCCTTTCACCATTGGAGGTGGTATTAATGAAATTGCGGATGCCGATGCTTTACTGAATGCAGGAGCAGATAAGATCTCTATTAATTCCGCAGCGGTGCGTAACCCTAAGCTGATAGATGAACTGGCTGCCGCTTTCGGTGTTCAATTTGTGGTGATAGCAGTTGATACCCGCAGTATTGGCGATAAAAATGTAGTACACTTAAATGGTGGCAGACTGCCAACCGAGCGCCAGACACTGGAGTGGATCCTGGAGGCTGAAAGCCGTGGCGCAGGCGAGATCCTGCTTACATCCATGGATCATGATGGTACCAAAGGCGGTTTTGATAATGGTTTGCTTAAAACTGTTAATGATGCCGTGCATATCCCGGTTATAGCTTCGGGTGGTGCCGGTAAGGTTGAGCACTTTGTTGATGTATTTGAAAAAACCAATGTTGATGCCGCATTGGCGGCTTCGGTATTTCATTATGGTGAAATATTGATACCCGATTTAAAGCGGATATTGCAGGCTAATAAGATAGAAGTTAGAATTTGATAATCCCATAAAAAGCGGCGGCTCTGCGTGATTCCCTCCCTTGGGAGGGTGTAGGGAGGGGTTTCAGCAACAGGTTTATTATACAAAACGCATAAACCCCTCCCTGCCACTACACAGTCCCAATACACCCCTCCCCAGGGAGGGAATTAAAAGAAAAGAATGAACATAGATTTTGAAAAAACCGGCGGACTTGTCCCCGTAATCATACAGGACGAGCAAACTTTGGAGGTACTAATGCTGGGTTACATGAACCAGGAAGCTTATGATAAAACCGTTCAGGAAAATATCGTTACTTTTTATTCCCGCTCAAAAAACCGTTTATGGACTAAGGGCGAGACCAGCAGCAACTTCCTGCATGTAAAAAGCATCAGCATTGATTGCGATAATGATACACTGCTGATCAAAGTGAAAGCCGACGGCCCTACCTGTCATACAGGCTCACGCAGCTGCTTCAATACCGAATTTAATCAAAATTTTATCCTGGAGCTGGAAAACATCATTGCCGACAGGTACACCAACCCGGTTGAAGGATCATATGTAAATAAACTTCGCAACAAAGGCCTTAACAAAATAGCCCAGAAAGTTGGAGAGGAAGGTGTTGAAACCGTTATAGCCGCCCTTGCCGAAACAGAAACCGACCTGATCAATGAATCATCAGATCTTGTTTTTCACTTGTTGGTACTGCTTCGCGAAAAGGGTTTAACACTGGAAACTATTGCTAAAAATTTAGAATCAAGACATAAGTAATATTTATTGATGGTTCATAGATCATGGTTCATGGCTAATTTGCTTTTAACCTGTTAATTTTGCTATGATCTATGAACCATCAACTATGAACTAAGAATGATTACCGTCCAAAAAACAGCCGAACTCACAGGCCATGCCAACCCGATATTCACGCTTGAGTTGTCGCAAAAGCCGGGGATATTGTTTACGGGCGGAAATGATAAGGGATTGGTTGAGTGGAACCTGAAAGATTCCTCGTTCATTAAGGTGATGTTCCCTGTAAACGCATCTATTTATGCCATCCACTGCCCATCAGGTTATCCCCTGATGTTTGCGGGTTTACGCAGCGGCGAAGTTCTGGTGTTTGATTTTATTCAGCGAAAATTGCTCAAGCCTTTAAGGCACCACCGCAAGGCTATCTTTGATATCAAATCATCAGTTAAAAAAGATGAGTTATTAATAGCATCGGAAGATGGCACCGTGTCTGTATGGAGCCTTAAAACGCTTGAAATGGTGCACAGCATAACAATTTCGAAGGACACCGTTCGTTGTATTGCCGTTTCGCCGGATCAAAAACAGGTGGCATTCGGTTGCCGGGATAATCACATCGCCATTTACGATCTGGAAGATTATACTATTATTAAAGCGCTTCATGGCCATACTATGGCTATTTTTGCGCTTGCCTACAGTCCCGACGGAAGTTACATCGCTTCCGGCTCAAGAGATGCCCAGGTAAAGATCTGGGATAGCAGCAGTTATCATGAAATAAAAAATGTCCCTGCCCATTTATTTGCGGTGAACCATATTGCATTCCATCCTACCCTGCCCTATTTTGCTACTGCCAGCATGGATAAAAGTATCAAGATTTGGGGATCGGACGATTTTAAGCTCTACAAAAATATCAGCAGGGAAAAAGGCTATCCAGGCCATGTGCTATCTATCAATAAATTAGCATGGGGAGCATCCAACCAGCTCCTTTCGGTAAGTGACGATAAAAAGATCATTTCATGGGAGATTAAATTTAGCTGATAACCTTCTTCAGAAACTTATCTTTCTAAGTTATATAGAATCCAATAATTAATTTCACATAAAGGAGTTAAGTAATAATAATCAGAAGTTAAGCTTTAGGCTTTGCGCATTCTGCTTTTAGCCTATATATAAACTACTTTCTCTTCAATATACCCTTTACCATTTTTAGGTAAATAAGCGCAGGGCCTAATTAAAAAAACGCCTGATAGCACATAGGTTATGTGTATGCTTTTTTTGTTCGAGCGAGTATATTCCATCCTCATTAATGGTATCAATTTTAACCTTGCCCGATGCATGGATAATCTGTTCATTATTAAGCATGATACCCACATGCGTTACCCGACCTTCGGCATTATCAAAAAAAGCCAGGTCACCCAGCCTTGCATCCTTTATCGAATCAATTTTACTGCCTTGTTTTGCCTGCATGCTGGCATCACGTTTAATCCTAAGGCCTTTTAGTTTATAAACTACCTGGGTAAAGCCAGAGCAATCAATACCAAAATGTGTTCTTCCGCCCCATAAATATGGCGAATTAAGGAATGATTTGGCAGTAGTTGCAATATCTTCAGGCTCACCAACTTTACCAATTATTTCAAACCGCTCATTGCCAACGCGGCATGAGGTTCCCTCCAAAAAAGCAAGTGAGCTGCCTGCCGGTAAATAAACAACGCTGTTATCGCTTATTTTCCAGGCTTGTGTAACGGCATGATAAGTAAGCTTTGGAGGATGGTTCTTAACATTTTTATACGCTATATGACCCAGCATAACAAATTGCAGGCGACCTATCCACCCTACATATCCATCGGTCTCGGCAATGATCTTAACCCAGTTATTTTGCCACTCGGTAATTTCAAACGCTTCGCCAAATAATAATTGCGATACCTGCTCGCTCCGCTCGTTAGGTTCGGCCCTAAGCGGGATTACGGCCAGGTTACATATCCCATATTCCATAGTTTCTGTAAATATCAAATAAACAAAAATCTCACGCGTATTTAAAACTAATACACGGTTAACATCTTAATATGATATTATTTATATAATTGGTATCTGTAGTTTTTGGGATAAAACTATACGATAATACAAATATTTTTATATTTTTTTAATCAAAACAAGAATGCCTTAACAAAATTCCTGAAATTTAATTTATTGCCAAACAAAAAGGGACATGCATTGCATATCCCTTTTCAATATCATTTAAAAGTATATTTATTCGTTCATGTGCAGCCAGTCCTTTTTGGCAAGCAGCTCTTCTTCGCTTTCGCGGATATCCTCGTCGTCAACGCAACAATCAACCGGGCAAACGGCAGCACATTGAGGCTCGTCATGAAAACCTACACATTCGGTACACTTATCGGGTACTATATAATAAATATCGTCAGATAATGCAGCCTGTGTTTCTTCGGCATTCAAGGTATTACCATCGCCAAAATCAATTATCCCTCTAAGGCCAGTCCCATCGCTGAAACGCCAGGCCGCTCCTGCATCATAAATAGCATTATTAGGGCATTCCGGTTCGCAGGCCCCGCAGTTTATGCATTCGTCGGTGATTTTAATCGCCATATTTCTAAATATCTAATAATCTCAATTAACTTTGCCTGCAAATTGCAAGCGCACAAATATAACAAAAAAAGGCTTTCGGGGTTTAATCCCCTAACATATATATGTCAAAAATTAATCCAAAAAACTCAATAAATTCATTTTCGGAACTGGGCAGGCAACTCCTGGCCCCCGATGCGGCACTAAGCGCACTCATTGAAAACGAACAATATCATAACGCCTGGTTCACGCCCGCAAGTGTTTCAGAAGCGGTTACAGCCATAGGTACCATGCTCAATGCGGAAGATTTAACTACCTGGCTTTCAAAATATGATCTGCAAAGAAGTAAACCCATAAAAAACGTAGGGCTTATACTGGCGGGCAATATCCCGCTGGTAGGGTTTCATGATGTACTTTGCGTTATTGCTTCGGGTAACAAAGCGCTTATAAAAGCATCATCGCAGGATGCCCGCCTTATCAAAGCAGTACTGGAAAAACTGGTAGCTATTGATGCTGATTTTGCCGGCAGTTTTAGCTTCGTTGACAAGCTGGAAGGTTTTGACGCCATTATAGCCACCGGCAGCAACAACAGTTCGCGCTATTTTGATTATTATTTTGGTAAAGTTCCTAACATCATCCGCAAAAACCGCAATAGTATCGCTGTACTAAGTGGCAATGAAAGCGCTGAAGATCTGTTTAAACTTGGCCATGATATTTTAGACTATTACGGACTTGGCTGCCGGAACGTATCCAAAATACTGGTACCTAAGGGCTACGACTTTACTTTCTTTTTTGAATCGATAGAAGGTCATAAAGCCATCATTAATCACCATAAATACAACAACAATTACGATTATAATAAATCGATCTATCTTGTTAATGGTGATAAGCACTTTGACAATGGATTTTTGATGGTTAAAGAAGATGACAGGCTGACATCTCCGCTGTCAGTATTATTTTTTAACTATTACAACGACATAACAGAAGCTGAAAATATCATAAACGAAAACGCTCAAAACATTCAATGCATTGTAAGTACCCTACCCTTGCAGGTAAGTAACCAGGTAGTAGGTTTTGGCCAGAGCCAGCAACCCAAGCCATGGGATTATGCCGATGGTGTGGATACGATGGAATTTTTGTCAAGTCTTTAAATAAAATAAATACCTTTGGGATGTAAGGTCATTGTTTCATTGGGTCATTAAGTCATTGGATAGTTCACTATGCAAAAAATGACCTAATGACGCGCAGCAAATGACCCAATGACATAATAAGATGTATATCATAAAAGTTAAAGGTGTTGCCAAAATACCCGATTATGTACAGCTGCGCGATGATAAGTTCACACTGCTGGCTTATTTCAGGGTTGACAGGCCGGATAAATCGCTTGATAAAGTTGGATTGGGCGATAAAGCCGACGAGATCATGAATATTATCAAAGACCTGCCGTTTGGGCAGATCTTAAAATTAGAGTTATAAAAACGATGATTGGAAATTCTATAATAAAACTAAACAACGTTGATATTTTTCAACAGGCGCACCTGGTACTTTCAAACGTAAATTTACATGTTGATAAAGGTGATTTTGTGTGGCTGATAGGTCAGACAGGATCAGGGAAAAGCAGCCTGCTGAAAGTAATTTACGGCGATTTGGGGATTAAAGCCGGTACTGGTCATGCCTGCGGCTATGAATTAAGCAAGCTGCCCAGCCGCGACATTCCTTACCTGCGCCGTAAACTGGGTATAGTTTTCCAGGATTTTCAGTTATTAACCGATCGTACCATCGAGCAAAATCTCAACTTTGTAATGCGTGCCACCGGTTGGAACGATAAAAAGCTGATTGCAGATAAAGCTCTTGATGTACTTGAAAAAGTTGGCCTGCGGTCAAAATTAAAGAAAATGCCTCACGAACTTTCAGGCGGTGAGCAGCAGCGTGTGGTTATAGCACGCGCCCTGCTTAACGATCCGGAAATAATCCTGGCCGATGAACCTACGGGCAACCTCGACCCTGAAACATCTGAAGAAATTGTACTCCTGCTCAAACAGATCAGTCAATCGGGTACTGCTGTACTGGTAGCCACGCACGATTATCACATTATCCGCGCTTTTCCGTCGCGTATTATCAAATGCGAGAACGGCAAGGTTTTGGAAGATGTGGAGATATAAACTGAACCATGATTTTTAAGATTTAATGATGTCCAAGATGTATAAAACTCAAGGCCATCCTTAAATCAGGAGAATCATGGTTCTGGTTTGTCCATTTGGCGGTTTCGCTGTCACCCTTTCTTAAAATCATTTCATGCCACTGACAGCTTGACCGCTTTGCAGTTGTGGCAAGATACTTGATTGGCACTACTCGCTATGAAATTTAACGATATGTTGAAGAAAAAGAAGAAAGAAAATACGGATAATACTGAAAATATAAACGAAGTGAATAACGAGCAATTACATGATGAAGGGCAGGAACAAGCCCCGGTAGCAGAAGCTACAGCCACGGAAACCCAACAGGAAACTGCTGCCCCAACTGCCGAAGAAAAGCTGAAAGACGAGCTGGCACAGGCTAATGACAAGTACTTGCGTTTATATGCCGAATTTGATAACTTTAGAAGGCGTACCATTAAAGAACGCGAGGAAGCCCGCAAAACTGAAGGTAAAGATGTAATTGTGGCTTTACTACCTGTACTCGACGATTTTGAACGCGCGCAGCGTGCCATGGATAAGGCTACCGAAGTTGCTCCTGTTAAAGAGGGCGTTACTTTGATCCAAAACAAGCTGAAAAATATACTTGGCCAAAAAGGCCTGAAAGAAATGACATCAATAGGCAATGCCTTTGATGCCGACCTGCATGAAGCTATTACCAATATTCCGGCCCCTACCGACGACCTTAAAGGCAAGGTAATGGACGAAATGGAAAAAGGCTATACCCTGAACGACAAAGTGATCCGCTTTGCTAAAGTGGTAGTTGGAGCGTAACTGATTTCGGATTTGGGACTTTCAATTTCGGATTTATCCGGATGTGATGGTCTATCCTGATCTTACACAATATTAAATTACAATAAATCCGAAATCTGAATTTCGGAATCCGAAATTTTTAAAATTATGGCTAAAAGAGATTATTACGATGTGCTTGGGGTTGCGAAAGGCGCAAGTGCTGATGACATAAAAAAAGCATATCGTAAAATGGCTATTAAATATCACCCTGATAAAAACCAGGGCGATAAGGAAGCGGAAGAAAAGTTCAAAGAAGCTGCTGAAGCTTATGAAGTACTAAGTACCCCCGAAAAACGTCAGCGTTATGACCAGTTTGGTCATGCAGCCAATGCGTCATCGGCCAATGGCGGTGGTTACGGTGGCGGTGGCATGAATATGGACGACATATTTAGCCAGTTTGGTGATATTTTTGGCGGAGGCAGTCCGTTTGAAGGTTTCTTTGGCGGCGGCCGTCAAAGCGGTGGCGGCGGCAGGCGTGTAGCCCGCGGCAGTAACCTGCGTATCAAAGTACGCTTAACCCTCGAGGAAATTGCCAACGGCGCCGAAAAGAAGATCAAAGTAAATAAACAAATCATCTGTAAAACCTGCGATGGCAGCGGGGCTAAAGACAAATCATCGTTCCAAACCTGCAAAACCTGCGGTGGTTCAGGAGCGGTACGCAGAGTAACCAATACCATTTTGGGTCAGATGCAAACTACCAGCACCTGCCCTACCTGTAACGGCGAAGGATCAACCATACTGTCAAAATGTAACGTTTGTCATGGTGACGGCGTGGTTCGCGGTGAAGAACTGATCACCATCCAGGTGCCTGCAGGTGTTAGCGAAGGTATGCAGTTGAGCATGAGCGGTAAAGGTAATGCAGCCCCACGCGGTGGTGTTCCCGGCGACCTGATCATCCTGATTGAAGAGGTACCTCACGAAACATTAAAACGTGATGGCAATAACGTGATTTATGATCTGCATGTAAATTTTGTTGATGCAACTTTAGGCACCTCTATTGAAGTACCAACCATCGACGGTAAAGCCAAAATAAAAATTGACCCCGGAACGCAAGGGGGCAAAATACTACGCCTGAAAGGTAAGGGTTTACCGGAAGTAAATTCATATCACCGTGGCGATCAACTGGTGCATATCAACATCTGGACACCAAAAGCGTTAAGCCGCGAGGAACGTGAGATCCTGGAAAAACTGCAGGGTTCTCCTAACTTTAAACCCAATCCGGGCAAAAACGAAAAAAGTTTCTTTGAACGGATGAAGGAATATTTTGAATAAAGCTTAAGGCTGAAAGCCAAAAGCATAAAGCTTTTAAGAAAGAGCCCGGAGTTTCACTTCGGGCCCTTTAGTTTAAGGGAAGTTCAAGCGAGGATGCCTGACTTGTTTTATATTATATAACTCCTGCCTTTTCCAGCTCGACCTGCATCTGCTGTTGTAAACTCAACGCCTCCGCACGGGCGGCATCGGCAAAATCTTCGCCATTGCTTGCATATAATATAGAACGCGACGAGTTTACGATAAGTCCGCAATCCTTAGTGATACCATATTTGCAAACTTCTTCCAGGCTTCCGCCCTGCGCCCCTACTCCGGGTACCAGTAAAAAGTTATCTGGCGCGTATGCGCGGATGTTAGTAAACTCAGTGCTTTTAGTAGCTCCTACTACATACATGATCCTGTCGGCGCCGGCCCAGGTGTTGGCCTTTTTTATCACATTTTCATATAAATAGCCATCTCCGGTTTGCAGGTATTGAAAATCTTTACTGCCAACAGATGATGTTAGAGCTAAAATAATCACCCATTTACCGTCATAAGCGAGATATGGCGTAACACTGTCATTACCCATATAAGGTGTAATGGTGATGGCATCAAAGCTCATCCCGCCCGATTGCCCGTCAAAAAATGCTTTGGCATATTTATCGGATGTATTGCCGATATCGCCCCGTTTAGCGTCAATGATACTTAAACAATCTTTGGGAAGGTATTTATAGGTATCAATTAAGCTTTGTAATCCTTTTATACCATAGGCTTCGTAAAAAGCAGCATTAGGCTTATAAGCTATACAGAGATCCTGCGTAGCATCAATGATGCGTTTGTTAAATTCAAGTATAGGATCGGGATGTGATCTTAAAAATTCGGGGATCTTATTGATATCGGGATCAAGCCCAACACATAAAAACGATTTCTTTTTTTTGATCTGTTCAATTAACTCCTGGCGGGACATCATCAGCGGCTGAATAATATTTTAATTGTCAAAAAAACTAAAAATTTGGCTTATGTGTTCTGATATAAGTGATATTTATTTAATTAATTTGAAATTAAAGAATAATTGTTTACACTTGCATCGTTTTCCATTGAATTTTTCTTGCACTAAAGAAACAATTTAAATCACCACGCTTTTTATTATCACTTTACATAATACTTGCATGGGTTTGGATGTTTACTAAAACAAGGTTTCAAGATCAATTTCTTTCAATTATAGCCTCATATGTTTTTACACATGTGGTCAAGCTTTAACACTTGCATAGAAATTTTTGCCGTTTGAAAACAAATTACAATTAAAAAATCCCATTGAACTATAATTCATATCATGTCTGATAAAATTGAATTGAACGACAAACTCGTTTCTGAGTTGCGCGAAATTGCCAGAAATTTAGGTATTGCTGAGGCCGACGAACTGCGTAAAGCTCAGCTTGTTGCCCGTATTATTGAACAACAACAGCTTATTGAAGCCGCCAGGGCTCAACAAAATCTGATTGAATCAAATTATACCCCTACACCCGCGCCAGGCGAAGCGCCTGCTGAAATAACTGAAAAGCCCCGAAAAAGGACCCGTGTTATAAAAACCAAAGATTCATCAAAACCACGTATAGAGGTTCCTTTAGATGATACCAATCTTTTTGATGCACAGGATGATGAACCATCACAGGATGACCCGGAAACGGAAATTCCTGCTGGAACTGCAGAAACAGAAGCGCCGCAAGCCGGTGAAACAGTTGCCCGTACGGAAGAATTTGTTCCGGAAGCCCGCCCGCAAAAGTTTGAGCGCAGGGTTAACAGCAACAACCAAAACCAACAAAAAGCACAGGAACCGCCAATCAATCTCGATTTTGATAATGTAATTGTAAATGAAGGTGTTTTGGAAATCATGCCTGATGGTTATGGCTTCCTTCGTTCATCTGATTACAACTACCTTA
The DNA here is from genome assembly GCA_966212355.1 of uncultured Mucilaginibacter sp. Lineage (GTDB taxonomy): Bacteria > Bacteroidota > Bacteroidia > Sphingobacteriales > Sphingobacteriaceae > Mucilaginibacter. The sequence goes on along the minus strand of CBIHRB010000002.1, from coordinate 76,852 downwards.
CTTCTCCCGATGATATTTACGTATCACAATCACAGATAAAACTATTCGGCCTTAAAACAGGTGACACTGTTAGGGGCAGCATCCGCCCACCGAAAGAAGGTGAAAAATACTTCCCGCTGGTACGTGTTGAGGCCATCAACGGCCGCATCCCTGCCGAAGTGCGTGACCGTGTTCCTTTTGATCACTTAACACCATTGTTCCCTTCTGAAAAACTGAGCCTCTTCACCGATCCGAACAACTATTCAACCCGCATCATGGACCTGTTTTCGCCTATTGGTAAAGGTCAGCGTGGTTTAATCGTGGCACAGCCCAAAACAGGTAAAACCATGTTGCTAAAGGATGTGGCCAATGCTATTGCCAAAAACCACCCCGAAGTGTACCTTATTATATTGCTGATAGACGAACGCCCGGAAGAGGTTACCGACATGGCCCGCAGCGTACGCGCCGAAGTTGTATCATCAACCTTTGATGAGCCTGCTGAGCGCCACGTAAAGATTGCTAACATTGTGCTTGAAAAATCAAAACGTATGGTAGAGTGTGGTCATGACGTAGTGATCCTGCTTGACTCTATCACCCGTTTGGCACGCGCTTATAATACTGTTGCCCCTGCATCAGGTAAAATATTATCAGGTGGTGTTGATGCTAACGCCTTGCACAAACCTAAACGCTTTTTTGGTGCCGCCCGTAACATTGAGGATGGCGGTTCATTAACTATCATCGCTACAGCGCTTACCGAAACCGGCTCAAAAATGGATGAGGTTATTTTTGAAGAATTTAAAGGTACCGGTAACATGGAGTTACAACTGGATCGTAAGTTATCAAATAAACGCATTTTCCCCGCTATCGATATCACCGCTTCAAGTACCCGCCGCGACGACTTACTGCTTGACCGTGACACGCTTCAGCGCATTTGGATTCTCCGCAACCACCTTGCCGATATGAATTCGCAGGAATCAATGGAGTTTTTACAAGCTCAAATTAGGGGCACAAAAACTAACGAGGAATTTCTGATTTCGATGAATTCGTAATATTTTAGCGATAATGAAGTTATAAGTAAGTAGAATATTATTTGTAACTTCATTATTACTTAATAAATTCCAGATAACTTCGATGGCGAAATGAAGAGACGCGTCAAAAAACACCTTCCAAATGCTATTACCTGCGCCAACCTTTTTAGCGGTTGCATAGGCATAGTTTTCGCTTTTCAGGGTAACCTCATAGTGGCTGCTTATGCCATTTTTCTTTCCTCAATATTTGATTTTTTTGATGGCCTTGCATCAAGGGTTTTAAACTCCTACTCATTTATTGGTAAAGACCTCGACTCGCTGGCCGATATGGTAAGCTTTGGCGTATTGCCATCAGTGATCATGTACGAACTATTTTTACAGGCCCCGCAAATAGACAGCATAAGTCACCTGTTAAACTTCGTTGCATTCCTTTTACCGGTATTTTCGGCATTGAGGCTTGCCAAGTTCAATAACGACACGCGGCAATCAGATAGTTTTATCGGGTTACCGACACCTGCAAACGCCATCCTTATAGCATCGCTGCCTTTAATAGTACAACAGTATGATGCTTTGGCACATTACATTTTAAATCCTTACTTTCTAACAATCCTGGTTTTAATAATGTGCACGCTGTTGGTATCCGAAATACCGCTTATGTCGCTTAAATTCAAAAACCGCGACTTTAACAAAAACATTTTCCGTTATTTACTGCTCTTGTTTTCGGCAATACTCATACTATTTTTTAAATTTGTGGCCGTTCCGGTGGTTATATTTATTTATATCACCTTATCTCTAATTCAAACAAAACTCACAAATGACAAAGTTCCAGGCTGAAATCGACGTAATGCCAAAAAAAGAAATACTTGATCCACAAGGAAAAGCAGTAACCGGTAGCATGAAAAACCTTGGCTTAGCCGAAATTCATAACGTGCGCATTGGCAAACACATTACGCTTGAAATAGAAGCCGAAAATGCCCAGGCCGCCAGCGCCAAAGTTGACCAGGCCTGCAAAAACCTATTGGCCAACCTGATTATGGAAAGCTATACTTTTAAAGTATCTGAAGTTTAGGTGAAAGGCGAAAGGCTTTTTTAGGATAAAGGCGAAAGGTAAAAGGCCAAAGGTTTCTTATCTGCATAAACAACTAAAACTTTATAAAATACAAAAGGCAAAAGGGAAACCTTTTGCCTTTGCTTTTTATATCTAACCGGCGAAACTTTCACCTTTCACCTTTCACCTTTCACCTATAAATTTGCTTCCTTCTCCGCCTTAATTTGCTTTAAGGTGATCAGATTTGCTGATACCATGCTGTTTACCTGGTTAAACTTTTCAAATATTTCGGTTGGGTTTTGACCTCCGGCTTTACAGGCCAGCTCAACTTCCTGTATGGTAGCCTGGCTTATGGGCATACCAAAAAAACCAAGGTTAGGCTTTAATTTATGAGCTGCCTGGGCTGCTAACGCCCAATCCTGGTTATTTAACGCGTTGCCGATCGTGTTAAGTAAATCGGGCGATTGCTCAAGGAACATACCTATCGAGTCAACAATAAAATCGTCGCTACCGTCGGCAATCTCATATAAAAAAGAAAGATCAAGATCCTGTTCTGGTGAAATATCTGCCATTATAAAAGCTTTGTGTTTATTCAAAAATATGCTTTTTTACGATTAAGTTATCCTTTAGTTCATCCTTTAGCTGCAAAATATTTTTTTTGAACACAGGATGAATAAGGTTAGGCGCTATCTCAGCCAGGGGGATCAGCGTAAAACTGCGCTTATACAATTCGGGATGGGGCACCACCAGGTTAAAATCATGGATCACTTCATCGCCATAAAACAAAATATCAATATCAATAATGCGCGATCCCCATTTAACCTCCCGCTTACGACCCATCTGCAATTCGATACCCAATATTTTTTCCAACACATCCTGCGCCGAAAAATCAGTTTGGAGCATCAGCACCTGGTTTAAATAGTCGGGTTCATCGGTTTTACCCCACGACTGGGTTTCATAAACCGACGAGATCAATTTAACCGGAGCAATTTGGGCCGAAACAGATTCAATTGCCTGCTGCAGAAACAATTTGCGGGTACCAAGGTTGCTCCCAAGCAATAAAAAAACATCAATCATGTTGTAACAAATATAATGGAAACCGCTCTTAGCATTATACGGCTCCTTATTACTAAGTTTGCATAGTTAAAAAGATTTATAACATTAATGAAACAATTCTTCAAATTCGTTCTGGCCACTATTGTAGGGGTAATTATTTCGGGTATAATAATAGGTGTTGTAGGAGCGGTTCTTGTTATCGGCCTTATTGCATCGGCCGGCAGCGATAAAACTGTAGATGTTAGCCCAAACTCTATTTTATACATGTCGCTTAAAAATCAGATCACTGAGCGTACACCTAATAATCCCCTTGCCGGTCTGGATTTTTTAGGTTTGAATGAAGATAAATCAATAGGCTTAAATGATATCCTGGCCGATATTAAAAAAGCCAAAACCGACGATAATATTAAAGGCATATACCTGGATGAAAGTTATATGACCGCCGGCCAGGCTACTACCGAAGAGATCCGCAACGCGCTTATCGACTTTAAAAAATCAGGCAAATTTATTGTAGCCTACGCCGAAGTATATACACAGGGCTTTTACTACCTGGCATCAGTAGCCGATAAAGTTTATATTAACCCAAAAGGCATTTTTGAGTTTCATGGCTTCAGCTCTCAAACCACTTTTCTGAAGGGAGCGCTGGACAAATTAGGTATTGAGGCACAGATCATTAAAGTTGGCACCTTTAAAAGCGCTGTTGAACCGTTGTTCCTTACCAAGATGAGCGATGCCAATAAACTACAGGTAACTTCATATCTTGGTTCACTATATAATCATTTTTTAACCGGCATCAGCAAAAGCCGGGGCCTTAACAGGGATTCATTATTCAGCTATGCCGATAATATGCGCATTCAATTTCCTGAAGATGCTTATAAATTAAAACTGGTTGACGGTTTAAAATATAAAGATCAGATCCTGGACGATTTGAAAAGACGTACCGGTACCGATTTAAAAGATGACTTGAAAAGTGTTGACTTAAGGGATTACGCCAAAAGCAAAAGTGATGATTCAGACGATAAGGAGGATGATTCATCATCTAAAAACCGCATTGCTATTGTCTATGCATCGGGCGATATTACCGGTGGCGATGGCGATGACAACAGTATCGGTTCAGAAACTATTTCGAAAGCATTACGCAAAGCTCGTTTAGATGATAAAGTTAAAGCCGTGGTATTGCGTGTAAATTCGCCGGGCGGCAGCTCACTGGCATCTGACGTGATCTGGCGCGAGGTGAAACTCATCCACGAAAAGAAGCCGATCATTGTTTCTATGGGCGATTATGCTGCATCGGGTGGTTATTACATTTCATGTGCGGCCGATTCGATCATTGCCCAGCCTAATACTATTACCGGCTCTATCGGCATTTTCGCCGTATTGCCAAACATGCAAAAACTGTTTAACGATAAACTGGGTGTAACCTTTGATGGTGTAAAAACCGGGAAGTATGCAGATTTGGGCGACATTAGCCGTCCGCTTAGTCCCGACGAACGCCTGATATTACAAAACAGTGTGAACCGTGGTTATGATGAATTTACCAAAGCAGTGGCCGAAGGCCGCGGCAAAACACAGGCTTACATTAACAGCATTGGCCAGGGCCGTGTTTGGACCGGTGAGCAGGCCCTTAAAATTGGCCTGGTTGACCGTTTGGGGAATATCAACGACGCTATCGCATCAGCGGCCAAAAAAGCGAAGATAAAGACCTATAATATAGTAAGTTACCCCGAGCAAAAAAGCTTTTTCAACAAGGTGGGCAGCGGTTTAAGCGCCGAAGTACAAACCCGCATGGTGAAAAACGAGCTTGGCGAAAACTACCGTTTTTACCAGCAGATAAAAGGCATCACCCAAATGATGCGCACCCCTCAGGCCCGTTTGCCTTACGACCTTGTGATCAAATAATATTTCATTAATACATTAATTTTGATTGTGAAAAGCTACCCTGTTTGGGTGGCTTTTTTTTGTCCGGTAAGACTTACGAAATTTTTAAAACTGTATAAGTCTGTTAAATACAATACATCTCATCCCCTCTTCAAATAAGCATTCGGCACATTCATCGGTACATAATCAATTCCGTAAGCATGCTTTATCAGCAGGCTAACCACATCCATAATAGTTTGCTCCCTGCGGTGAAATTGTGGTAGTGATCCCATCATGGCATAACTTATAGGGTTTACAGATGGAATAAACGTTTCCCATTCATATCCCCGGCCCCAGATCAACCCTTTAACTGTATAGAACAGATCGGTACCGTTTTGCAACAGAAAGTGAAGCATATCAACAGAACTATTCCCGTTTTGATTAACCGTATGAAAAATAGGTGTATGTCCGCCGAAACCATGATCATCATAAGCTGCTTTGGCATTTACATCAGCTCCATGTTGTAAAAGTATTTTGGCGCAGGCAAGGCTATTATATTCGGCGCAAAAATGCATGAGTGTTCCACCCGTTAAAGGAGTATAGGTATTATTATATAAAGAATAGGTTTTGTTAACAGCAGATGGATCTATCATCAAAGCCTGTTTTAACATCTCCTCATCGTGGGCAAAAACCGCCAGTAACGCCTTGTATTCATAATCAAGTCCGGCATCAATAAAAGCTTGCACACAGTCTTTAAACCGGGGGCCGCGGGCATACATTTCAACCATCATGGTAAAAACAGGCATGCCATCATGAACTTCGTTCGGGCTGCCGCCTTTATTAAAATACGCTTTGATCTCATCAACAGCATGAGTTTCGGCTGCGTAAAGAATGTCGTTATAATTAGGCATGATCTTTTTATTAAAGTTAAAGAATCAAATGATTACTCATTCAATAATTTAAAAGACGCCAACCAGGTATTCTCAAACTGTATTATGGCTTGGCCTTTCGCGAGAAAATACTCCTGCTCAAAAACAAACCCGCCGCATAAGCTGTCATTACAATGGCTTTTTGTATTTTTACGGCCTCATTGTAATTATGGAAAATAAACCCATAGCCCGTACACTTCGATTACTTTCGCAACTCATGGAACTCCATGAGGTTAATCCGTTCAAGATCAAATCGGTAGCCAATGCAGCTTTTAAGATTGATAAGCTCCCCTTTCCCATAGCCGGTAAAAAACTGGATGAACTGGAGAAGATCAATGGTATAGGCAAAAGCATAGCCGGCAAAGTGGCCGAACTGCTTGAAATCGGCACCATGACCGAGCTGCAGGATATGTTGGATAAAACCCCTGCCGGTGTGGTTGAGATGATGGGAATTAAAGGCATCGGCCCCAAAAAGGTAGCTGTCATCTGGAAAGAATTGGGCATTGAAAATACCGGTGAGCTTTTTTATGCCTGCAATGAAAATCGCCTGATAGAGGCCAAAGGCTTCGGTCTTAAAACGCAGGAAGAGATCCGTAAGGCTATTGAGTTCAGGATGGCGAGCAATGGTAAGTTCCTTTTTGCCCAGGTTGAAAAGGAAGCCAACGAACTGATGGATGAGGTAAAAGCCATTTTCCCTGATGCGCTAAAACACTTCGCGGGCGAATTCAGGCGTTTGAATGAGATCATTACCGAAATTGTGATTGTAGTTGGCAGTCTTAACCATGATGTTGCCTACAAAGCGCTGGTAAATTCAACCATACTTTGCAATGTAAGTAAAAATCAAAACCATATTCAGGGCGAGCTGCAAAATGGCCTGCTGGTTGATATTGTTTGTGTAGATAAGGCTGATTATTACAAAGAACTATTCATTAATACCGGTACTGACGATCATGTACAGGCCGTTTTCGACAGGATTAATGTTCCTGTTGAACAGCCAGAAACTGAGGAAATGATCTACACCAAGGCCGGCTTAAGCTGGATGCAACCCGAACTACGTGAAGGCACCCTGTTTATTGAAAAAGCCGAAAAGAACGAATTGCCAACACTCATTAACTGGCACGACCTGAAAGGTACACTTCACAACCACAGTAGCTGGAGCGATGGCGTAAACACCATTGAAGAAATGGCTTTATACTGCCGGGATAACCTGAAACTGGAATACCTGGGTATGTGTGATCATAGTAAGAGCGCGTTTTATGCAAAAGGCTTAAGCATTGAACGGGTATTGCAGCAACATGAAGAAATAGATACCCTGAATAAAAAACTCGACGGTTTCCATATTTTTAAAGGTATTGAATCGGATATTTTGTACGATGGCTCGCTTGATTACCCGGAAGAGGTGCTGCAAAAGTTTGACTTTATTGTGGCCTCTGTACACTCTATCCTTAAAATGGATGAAGAAAAGGCTACATCAAGGCTTATTACCGCTATCGAGAATCCGTACACTACCATATTAGGCCACCCTACCGGCAGGCTTTTACTAAGTCGCGGCGGGTACCCTATTAATTATAAAAAGGTAATAGATGCCTGCGCGGCTAACAATGTTGTTATTGAGATCAACGCCAACCCATTGCGGCTCGATCTCGACTGGCGCTGGCACCAATATGCTTTGGATAAGGGCGTTATGCTTTCTATAAACCCCGATGCCCACCGCATTGAAGGCTTTACAGATATGCACTACGGAATCCTCGCAGCCCGCAAAGGTGGCTTGTATAAAGAAATGTGCATGAATGCCATGAATTTAGAAGAAATCACCAAGGCGTTTGCTGCAAAGAGAGGTTAGTGATTAGAGATCAGAGGTTAGTGTTTTTACGCGATAAAAAATGGCCTAATGACGCAATGAAACAATGACAAAATTAGATGAACCTAAAAGATAAAGTACAATCCATACAGGCGGCCGCTCACAAACCGGCAATACTGGTAATTGGCGACCTGATGGTTGACCATTATATATGGGGCAACGCTACCCGCCTTTCGCCCGAGGCTCCTGTACCTATTGTAAACGTAAAAAGCGAAACCACTACATTAGGTGGTGCCGGTAATGTGGTTCAAAACCTGGTATCGTTAGGTGCAAAAGTTATTGTTGCCGGCGTAATTGGAAACGACCAGGCTGCGGGTGAACTGATCAAAATCCTGACCGACGAAGGCGTTGAAACGGATACTATTATTAAAGATAGCAACCGCCCTACAACAGTAAAAACCCGTGTTGTTGTTGGCAGCCACCAACTGGTACGCGTTGACCGTGAAGTTACCGACGAAATATCGGAGCCTATTGCCAACGATCTTATCAGTAAGCTAAGTGGTTATATTGATAACGCAGATATGGTACTTTTATCTGACTATAACAAAGGCCTGTTTTCGCCGTTTTTAACCCAGGGCATTATCAGCGCGGCAAATGCTAAAGGCAAAAAAGTAATTATTGACCCTAAGGGGCTTGATTACGAAAAATATAAAGGCGCTTTTATCATTAAGCCTAACCGTAAGGAATTGTCAGAAGCTGCTAAAACCGAGAAGATCAATTCGATAGAAAGCCTGCAAAAAGCCGGTAAGGTAATTTTTGAACAAACCGGGACCCAATATATAGTAGTTACCTTATCCGAAGAAGGCATGGTAATACTGAGCAAAGAGGGTTATCAAAGTTTACCGGTAAAGGCAACCGAAGTGTTTGATGTAACAGGTGCCGGCGATACTGTACTGGCCACCATGGCATACTTTATGGCAGGAGGTCTGAATATTGGGGATGCCTGCGAATTGGCTAACCATGCCGCTGCTATAGTGATTCGCCGGGTAGGTAGCGCAACAACCACTGTAGATGAGATAATTGAAGATATATTAAAAGGTGAAAGGTGAGATAGAGGTGAAAGGTCAAAGGTTAAAGGCGAAGGGTTTGAAATGTGCTTGCCCTAACCGACTAATGAACTAATGAACAAGTGAACTAATGAACCAAAAGATATTAAACGAACTTAAAGATCACCAGGATACGCTGCAAAGGGTAATCGACACACTTAGCGGCGATATCGAGGTAGCCTGTGAGATGATCACCTCAACCATAAAAAACGGCAATAAAGTTCTACTGGCTGGTAACGGCGGCAGTGCTGCTGATGCTCAGCACATTGCAGCGGAGCTTACCGGCCGTTATGTAAAAGACCGTAAGCCTTTACCAGGTATTGCCTTAACAGTTGATACTTCGGCGCTTACCTCTATCGCTAACGATTATGGTTATGAACATGTGTTTTCACGCCAACTGGAGGCATTCGCCAGGCCCGGCGACTTGTTCATCGGCATTTCGACCAGTGGAAACAGTCCGGGGATCCTGGCGGCATTTGAGTCGGCTAAAAAACTGGAGGTTAAAACATTAGGCCTTTCGGGCAGGGACGGCGGTAAAATGAATGGTCTTTGCGAGCTGAACATTATCGTGCCGTCAAACATTACCGCGCGCATCCAGGAAATGCATATCCTTATCGGGCATATCCTGTGTACCGCCGTTGATGACCTTTTTGATTAAACAGTACCGTAGAGACGCATCATACGCGTCTTTCTAATAATATACAAAGACACAAGTGATGTGTGTTTACAGGAAAAACAAATGAGGACCGGCTTCGAAAAAACTCTTCTTGATAAAATAACCGACCTGCAATCATTGCAAACGCAGATAAAAAACTGGCAGGCCGAAGGTAAAAAAGTAGTGTTTACCAATGGCGTTTTTGACCTGCTGCACATAGGCCATCTCACCTACCTGGCCAAAGCGGCCGAACTTGGCGACAAGCTGGTGATTGGGCTTAATGCCGATAGTTCGGTTAGGCGCATCAAAGGCCCAACCCGCCCGGTAAATGATCAAAACAGCCGCGCAGCACTGTTGGCGGCATTGTTTTTTGTGGATGCCATCGTTGTTTTTGAAGAAGATACCCCTCTTAATTTGATCAGCTTCCTTCTGCCCGACATACTGGTAAAGGGAGCCGATTATGCGGTTAAAAACATCGTAGGCGCCAAAGAAGTGATTGCAAACGGGGGCGAGGTTAAAACCATTAATTTTGTTGAAGGATATTCATCCACTTCTATAATCGAAAAAATCAGGAACCAGATTTCCTAAACTTGATAACAGCATGAAGATACTGGTGATCCGCTTTAGTTCAATGGGTGATATAATTTATACCACGCCTGTTGTACGTTGCTTAAAAAAGCAGATCCCCAATGCCGAAGTCCATTTTTTAACTAAACCGGCCTTTAAATATATTTATGATAATAACCCTTACGTTGATAAGCTGCTATTATTAAAACCGTCTTTGACAGATACCATCAACGAAATTAAGGCCGAAAAGTATGATCACATCATTGATTTGCATAACAATCTCCGCACAAGCATTATCAAGCTACGTGCCGGTATCAAAGCATCAACTTATAAAAAACAGCCAATTTTAAAGTGGCTAAGTTTAAAGTTGAAACGCAACCTGGTAAGTAAAGAGCATTTGGTTGACAGGTATTTAAAAGCAGTTAAGTTTTTAGGTGTGGTTAATGATGATAATCCCATTGACTATTATATTAAAGCTGAACATGATATAACTAAACTCCTTCCGCTTAGTCATCAAAATGGTTATGTTGCATTTGTAATAGGAGCAACTCATTTTACCAAGCGGATGCCTAACTACAAGATCATTAGCATTTGCAGGCAGCTTAATTTACCTGTTTTGCTATTGGGCGGCAATGATGTAAAAGCAAATGGCGATGAAATAGCTGCGGCAGTTGGTACTTCAGTTTATAATGCCTGCGGAATAACATCACTTGATGAATCGGTTTTCCTGGTATCGCGCTCAAAAAATGTAATTGGTTTTGATACAGGTCTCACCCATATTGCCGAAGCGTTTAATGTGCCTATAACCTCGGTTTGGGGTGGCACCACGCCCGATCTGCTGGGGGTTTGGCCTTATAAAGTAAAAGAAACACTGATTGCCGGTATTGAACTATCCTGCCGCCCCTGCTCCAAATTCGGACTTGAAAAATGCCCGCTCGGACACTTTAAATGTATGAACGATATGCCAGAAGCCGATATCGTAGATTTCTCCAATCGCTAATTACGGGTATAAAACCTTACGTAAGTTATACTTACAAATCCACAATTGTTAATATTTCACCAAAAAACATCAGATACCTTTTAATTTTAGTGTATTTGTATAATTTTGTGTATTAACTTAAAATCCTTTCACGATGAAAAAAACATTACTAAGCCTGTGCCTTTTAATGGCATCCTTTGCAGCATTTGCTCAATTACCAACCGTTGGTTTTAAAGGAGGCGTAAACTTCGCAACGTTACATGCTACAGTTGATGGTGTTAGCGGCTCGGGTAATCGGGCAGCTTAACCACATTCAATGTAGGCGCCTTTGTCGATTTTAAATTTGGCAATGTATCATTACAACCAGCCTTAAACTTTACCGGTAAAGGCGGATCATCAAGTGTTTCTTTTGATGACGAAGCAAGCTCTGGCGGCAAAGTAAAACTCTATTACCTCCAAGTTCCGGTAAATGTTGTGTACCACGTGCCTGCGGTAGTCGGTGACTTTTACTTTGGTGCCGGCCCTTACCTTGGTATGGGTGTCTCCGGCAAAGCAAAAGACAACAGCGGCAATTCTGAAGACATTAAATTTGGCAGCGGCCAGGACGAAATCAAAAGAACCGACGCAGGTTTAAATGCTATTGTTGGTTTTAAATTCAAAACCGGTTTCCTGATCAATGCTAATTATGATTGGGGGCTAACCAACATCACCAACGTTGATGGTATTAAACTTACAAACCGTGTTTTCGGCATTTCAGTTGGTTACGCGTTTTAATTAACCCGGTGAAAAAATTGAAGCAAACATTGTCTGTCTTTTATTATAAGGAGAAGCAACAGCTTCTCCTTATTTATTTAGTATTATTGGAAACTTATTACAAATGTCTCACGTTATAATCACAAAACCGTAACATTATAAACCGATCGGTCAGCCGTTTAAAATCATGAAAAAGTTATTATTAATACGCCACGCAAAAGCTACCCATGAAAGCGGTTATGTTGATTTTGACCGGCCTTTAAAACAATCAGGCATGCAGGATGCGGTTTTAATGGCCACTCTTTTAAAAGGACAGTTACAAATTCCTCAAATTATAATAACCAGTCCGGCACTTCGTACCAAAACTACTGCCGAAATTTTTGCCAATCAGTTTAAATTACCGGCTCCGGGGGAAGACAAAAGAATTTACGAAGCCAGTGAAAACACCTGGGTTAAAGTGATTAATGGCCTGCCCAATGAATATGATTATATAGGCATAGTTGGCCATAACCCGGGTATAAGCCAAATACTATATTACCTCACCAGCCAGCTAAAAGAGATGCCTACCTGTGCCGTGGCCATTATTACTTTTGAAAACGACACATGGCAATCCATCAGTGAAGAGGATGGGAGACTGGTACATTTTGATTCACCGAAGGGATAGTCTTAAGTTCTAAGTCGTAAGTCCAAAGTCATAATTTTTCAAGGCTTTGAACTATCGACTTAAGACTACAGACTTAGAACTTCCGACTAATTAACCCGGTACATTTTCCCGGGCAGCGAACTGATATATCCCTGCATCTCCATAGTAAGCAAATTCATAGCGAGTTGGCTCATAGGCATATTAGCCCGCAGGGTTAAATCATCAATAGCAACGGGCGTATTGTTTTGCCGTAATATATCCATGATCAGCCGTTCATCGTCCGATAGATCAAACGGCAGCATAAATTGCTCAACAGGTTTACTTATATCATTCTTTTCCCAACCTAAACTAAAAGCCAGATCAGCAGGGCAGGTTAGCAGGCTCGCTTTATTATTGCGGATCAGGAAGTTACATCCTTCAGAAAATTCATCACCCAATCTGCCCGGAAAAGCAAAAACATCCCGGTTATAGGAGTTGGCAATTTCGGCCGTGATGAGCGCACCTCCTTTTATACTGGCTTCAATTACCACAGTTGCATCGGCAATACCGGCAACTATACGGTTTCGCTGCGGAAAGTTTTCCCTATCGGGATTAGTGCCTGAAGGATATTCGGATAGTAAACCGCCGTTTTCGAGCATTTTATCGGCAGTGGCCCGGTTTTGAGCAGGATAAAGCCTGTCGAGCCCATGACCAAGTACACCTATGGTTGGCAGATTTAGTTTTACACATTCTTTATGTGCAGCTACATCAATACCATGTGCCAAACCACTTACTATTAATACATTATATTGCTGTAACTCCTCAATCAACTGGCGGCATAATTGCCTGCCATAATCGGTAGCGTTACGGGTGCCCACTATACTAATAATGTGGGGCGGGTTAAGATCCATTTTACCCCTTGCATAAAATAGCACCGGCGAATCATGGCAGTTTTTTAAGCGTTTAGGATAACGGGTATCGGTGTAAAAAATAACGTCGATATTATAATCTTCTACAAACTTCAGTTCCTTTTCGGCCTGCTTCAAAGCATCGTCAAAATCCCATTTTACAGCGCGCTTCTCACCTATTCCCGGGATCCTGGTCATCTTTTCGGGCGATGCGTTAAACACTTCTTCCACGCTGCCAAGATATGCGATCAGTGACTTAGCCGCTACCGGCCCGAGATTTTTAACAAAAGATAAAGCTACTTTATGGAGTAATGACATTGGGTTTAGACATGCAGATTATAGCCTCGCAAATTATAAATATTCGGGCGATTTTCAAGTAGAACCTATTATTTGCAATGCAATAAATAAAGTTTGGATATCATATTCAGCTTAAAACAGATGCCTTTCGTTATTTAATTTGCATATCTGCACATTCGTAATCTGCACATTTTTTAAAAACTACAAAAATAGTTTGCAAACTACAAAAATAGTTTTACCTTTATCTAACTATAAAAATAGTTTGCTATGCATATCAAAGAACTAACCAAAGCCGAAGAGCAGGTAATGCAGATCCTTTGGCAACTGAAAGAAGCCATTGTTAAAGATATTATTGAAGAAATGCCAGAGCCTAAACCTGCTTATAACACGGTGTCGACTGTGGTAAGGGTATTGGAAGGCAAGGGTTTTATTGACCATAAGGCCTATGGCAACTCGCATGTTTACTTCCCGCTCATCAGCGACGCGGAGTACAAAAAATTCACATTTGATAAGATGATGAAAAACTATTTCAGCAATTCATATCAAAGTTTGGTATCCTTTATTGTGGATGAAAAGAACATTAGCGTAAAAGAACTGGACGAGCTAACATCATTAATTGATAAACTTAAAAGCAAACAACAATGAACTGGCTGTATTACCTCCTTGAGGCAAATTTATACCTGTGTGTATTTTATGCAGGGTACTGCCTGTTTTTAAATAAGGAAACACACTACACTTTAAACCGTATATACCTGTTGTTGACCTGTGTGGTTTCATTTGTATTACCGGTTGTACAAATTGGCTGGCTAAAACCGGTTGAAACTGCAACCAAAACAATCGTTATCATTCCGCAAACGGCTTACCAAACCGCTGTGCAAAAGCTTACCGCGCAGCCAACGTTAACCTTTAACGATATTTTGGTTTACGCCTATATACTTGGTATAATAGTACTTACCACAGTACTCTTTATCAGGCTTTATCAATTGGTCAAACTAACAAAGGCCACCAAAACTCTGGTTGATGATAAGTATAAACTCATCAATATAGAGGGATCAAACACCGCCTTTTCCTTCTTTAACTACCTTTTTATTGGCACAAAAACCCAGGCTAATAATATCATTATCAGGCACGAGCTGGTTCACATTCGTCAAAAACACTCGGTTGATATTGTTTTTCTGGAGCTGATCAAGATTATCAATTGGTTTAATCCGCTGGTTTATTTATTGCAAATCAGCCTGAAAACCATCCACGAATATATAGCCGACGAGCAAACTGCCGCGCAGGAAAGTGATGCCCTTAGCTATTCGTCATTTTTGGTAAGCAATGCTTATGGGTTAAACGGCTCGCCCCTGGCGCATTCATTTTTCAATTATAACTTATTAAAAAAGAGGATAATTATGTTAAACCAAAAACGTTCGGGGAAATTAGCAAGGCTAAAATACCTCGTGGCCGTACCCATATGCACCGGCCTGCTTTGCGCATCAACCTTAGTATTCAGTAAAAGCTATGGATTTTTTGACTTGATGCCCAGCCATCGGATTGCTAATCAAAAGCCGACAAATGCGCAAACAAGCCCTGCAGATACAATCAAAGCAGATCCAATCCGTATAAAAAAACAGGATCTTACTGTCAAAGGCTATAAATACAAAGAAACCGGCTATCTTGTTAACAATAAAACCGACTACCGGGTTATTATCACCGAAAAAAACGGAGAGCAAAAAGAATATTACAAAAGCAAAGCAACGCCAGAAGAGTTGGCCACGCTAAAAAGTAAATATGGCTACACTTTCCCTAAAATGCTGATTTATCCGAAACTACCGCCACCTCCTCCTGCTCCGCCCGCTCCAGGCAAAAAACCCAAGGGCGTTGATGCTAAGGTCCCTCCGCCGCCCCCACCGGCTAATCCTGAAAAAATAAAAAAGGCACCAAAAGTGGTAAAAGTTCAGGAAGCCATACCGGTAGGTAACCCTGTAGCCCCGGCGCAGCCTTCGGCTTCAGCACCAGTACCCCCTCCACCGCCTCCTGCCGATCCGATGAACCCGCTTTACAAATACATAGCCAAACATGTGAGGTATCCTGCTGCGGCACGCAATAATCGTATTACAGGCCAGGTAACTGTGGGTTTCAAGCTAAACAATGGAAAAATAAACGGAGTTAAAGTACTCAAAGCTGTTGACCCGCAAATAGATAAAGAGGTAGCAAGGGTAGTGAGTAATTTTAATGAAAAGCTCGGCGGTTTGAACCAGGGCAATTATACTGTGACCGTAGCCCTTGAGTTGGTAGATTCACATGATAAATATATAGCTAACAACATTGACAAAGAAAAAAGTCAGGTTGTTGTGGTTGGATATGTAGATTAGACTATTCTATCTTTTCAACAAAATTCATTGCCGACCGGCCTAAAACCGTCCCGGCAATTTTCTGCTTAAACCGCTCCCTCTTTTTCAAATTCCCCCTTCACGATTAATTAAATAATTTCCTTTTTTCATCTAAAAGTTTGTAACTTAGTAATATACCCAATAAATTTCCAAGTAAACAAAGCAAACACATTAAAATACGCTTTGTTTAATAACTACCAATTATACTTCCTGGACCTTACCGTTAACCTAATTTTGTTCATTTTTAAACCTCATAATATGAAAAAGTTTGGGATCATTTTAGCAATAGTGGGCATTGTAATGCTTATTGCAGGTAATTTTTTCTATAAGCATACCATCAATGCGGTAGATAGCTCTGGCAGTTCAATTATTACTACCGGCTTAAATGGTGGATGGACATTTAAACTGCCTGTTTTTGCCGGTGGTGCTTTATTTTTCCTGGGGTTTGTTTTTTGGGCAGCATCACGCACCGAC
Source organism: uncultured Mucilaginibacter sp. (assembly GCA_966212355.1). Classification (GTDB taxonomy): domain Bacteria; phylum Bacteroidota; class Bacteroidia; order Sphingobacteriales; family Sphingobacteriaceae; genus Mucilaginibacter. Next base: position 60,415 of record CBIHRB010000002.1, on the reverse strand, counting down.
AACCAGCATCATGACCATTTGATATAAGCCCCACCCAACCCTCCCCGGGAGGGAGGGCTTTATAAAGTTTTAAAAGTCTCTCCTGCCGGGGGGATTTAGAGGGGGCTTTTTACATATATCACCTGTTTTGTTTCAAAAAACTCCTCCTTAAAGTAATCTTTCAGATGATATTGGGTAACCCTTAAACCCGAGTCTTTGATCTCCTGCTCAAGGTCTCCGCCTTTTAGATACAGGATGCCATTAGACAATTTATTGTTCGATTGCTTGTTGAATTTACCTTTTACCCATGGATAAAAATCCTTTAACTGGGTAACAGCGCGTGATACTACAAAGTCAAATTTATCCGCAATTTGCTCGGCCCGCAGGTGTGAGGCTTTCACATTTCTGAGGCCTAAGGCTGCAGCTACTTCCGTAACAACCTTGATTTTTTTGCCTATCGAATCAACCAAATGAAATTGTGTTTCGGGGAATAAAATAGCCAGCGGAATACCGGGGAAGCCCCCACCAGTGCCCACATCAAGCACATTTTCGCCCGGTAAAAAAGCCATTACTTTGGCAATCCCAAGCGAGTGGAGCACGTGACGTTCAAACAAAAGATCAATATCTTTGCGGGAAATTACGTTGATCTGGCTGTTCCAGTGTTCATATAAAGCAGGCATTTTTTCAAATTGCTCACGCTGTTCGGCACTTAAATCAGGAAAATATTGTAGAATTATTTCAGATGTCATCCCTGTTAAAACGGTTAATAATATTGCCAAGCAGGTACCTTGCCCTAAATAATTGAGCCTTTACGGTCCCTAACGGAAGGTCGAGTTGCTGGGCTATTTCTTCGTACGAAAGCTCATCAAAATAGCGTAAGGTAATCAGGTTACGGTAACGCGTGGGAAGGCTTTCAATTAATGATCTTAGCTCCTGAGTTTGTTGCTTTTTGATAGATGTTTCTTCGGGGTTAAGGCTATCCGCCTTAATTTGCAGCGGTTTTTCATCGCCTTCATCGTCCATCATGCCATGGATTGACATGGTGCTTAATTTCTTTTTGCGGATAAAATCGATGCAATTGTTAGTTGCTACCCTGAAAAGCCATGTGCTGAAAGCAAAATCGGGCTGGTATTTTTCAAGTTTTTCAAATGCCTTGGCAAACGTTTCAACCGTTAGGTCCATTGCATCTTCTTTGTTGTTTACCATCTTAAGCACCATGAAATAAATCGAATCTTTATAACGGTGCATCAAATCGGCATAGGCTTTTTGATCTCCCTGCCTGGCCTTCACTACCAGGTGAAAATCATTCTTTGCGTTCTCGGTAAAGTTGGCGTTTATTTCCATTGAGTAGTTTTTAAAAAGGTACCGATCAATCCAAAAACATTTAAATATGTATAATATAACAGGTCAAAAAAGGGGAGATACCACCAAAGGTCTTTGCCATTAAGTTTTTTAAATATACGATTATAAATGGCCATTTGTAATATCAACCTAAAAACGTACAAACCTAATGCCAGTAACGGCTCATATCTCAAAATAAGGAATAATATCAATAAAATATAGAATATAAAACCGCTAACTGCATCAAAACTAAGCATACGCCTGTGCTGGTTTTTATACAGTTTTCCTACCCCCATGTGTCGCTTTTTTTGTTTAAACCATGATTTAAATGTGGTTTTAGCCTTTGTAAACATAAATGATTCGGGGCTCAGTTCAACTACTGTGTTATCAGGAGTAGCGTGCTGATTAACAAACAGGTCATCATCGCCTGATATTACGTGCATGTGCGAAGCAAAACCTTTTGCACTAAAAAATAACGTTTTTGTATAGGCAAGGTTGCGGCCAATACCCATATAGGGGTCGCCGGTTAACGCGCCCGACAGGTAATTGGTTGCTGTTTTTATAGTTTCAAAGCGGGTAAAAGCGTTAATAAAACCACCTGTTTTATAATAAGGAGAGTAACCCAAAACTATCTGCACACCGCTTGCAAAATTGGCGGCCATACGGCTTATCCAGTTTTCGGAAGCTGGCTTACAATCAGCATCGGTAAATAAAAGGTGCTCATTTTTTGAAGCCTTGATGCCTAAGGTAAGGGCAAACTTTTTACCGGTTTTAAAGCGGTCATGCTCGGTAATGGTAACAACTTTAAGATGGGCATATTTTTTTTGCATGGTTTCAAGCACCTCGTCGGAAGTATCAAAAGAGCAATCATTGATAACAACCACCTCAAAATCAGGGTAGTTTTGTTCCAGTATCGATGGCAGATTTTCCTCTAAGTTACGGGCTTCGTTGCGGGCGCTGATAATAACAGAAATGGGGATTAAGACCCGGGGCGGCGGCCCTTCGGCGGGTTTATGGCCTGCAAGGCGGGTATGCCTGCTTACCAGGTAATATAGCTGAACTATAAAACAAAGCTGAAAAAGAATAAAAAGCGCGTCGTGTAAGTACGTTTCCAAACAAAAAAAATAATGAGGCAAATTTGTTAAAAATCAATGAAATTAAGGCTCAATATCAGCGTTAATTTGAAGTTTAATGTACTCTTATTTAATCCTCTTTAAAATAAAAGCACTTTAATTAACATGGTTTTAATATTCAGCACGTTTATAAATAGCTTTTATCCTGCCGCCGTTTTGGAAAGGACGGGCATGAGGGTTTTTTTTGCTAATTTTGCAACCCTAAAATGAAATTTAACTTAACAGCACAAGACCCGCTTTCGAAGGCCCGCGCCGGCGAGATCACTACCGACCACGGTACCATACAAACCCCTATTTTTATGCCTGTAGGCACTGCCGGCACTGTAAAGGCGGTGCACCAGCACGAGCTTAAACAGGATATTTCGGCGCAAATTATATTGGGTAACACCTATCACCTATACCTGCGCCCCGGTTTAAATACCCTTGAAAGCGCCGGAGGACTACATAAATTTAATGGATGGGACGGTCCCATCTTAACCGATAGCGGCGGCTACCAGGTATATTCATTAACCGAAGTACGTAAAATAAAAGAGGAAGGGGTTACGTTCCGCTCGCATATTGACGGATCAAAACACTTGTTTACTCCCGAAAATGTAATGGACATTCAGCGCATAATCGGCGCCGATATTATCATGGCGTTTGATGAGTGTACCCCCTATCCCTGCGATTACAACTACGCAAAACGATCGATAGAAATGACCCACCGCTGGCTGAAACGCTGCTGCGACAGATTTGACAGCACCGGGCCAAAATATGGTTATAGCCAAACACTTTTCCCAATTGTACAGGGTTCGGTATATAAAGATCTGCGCGTACGATCGGCCGAAGTAATAGCCTCATATGAGCGCGAAGGCAATGCCATTGGCGGTCTTTCGGTAGGTGAACCGGCCGAGGAAATGTATGCTATGACCGAAATTGTATGCAATATATTACCGCAGCAAAAACCGCGTTACTTAATGGGAGTAGGTACGCCTGTAAACATTTTGGAAAACATAGCTCTGGGTATTGATATGTTTGATTGCGTTATGCCAACGCGTAACGCCCGTAACGGCATGCTTTTTACAAAAAACGGCATCATCAACATCAAAAATGAGAAGTGGAAAAACGACTTCTCGGCCATTGAAGATGACAGCGATCTGTTTGCCGACAGGGATTACAGCAAAGCCTATTTACGTCATTTGATCCACTCGGGCGAAATGTTAGGCGCTCAGATCGCCACCTTGCACAACCTCCATTTTTATCTATGGCTGGTTAAAGAGGCGCGAAAAAAAATTATTGCGGGTGAGTTTTACGATTGGAAAAACATGATGGTAAAGCGCCTTGGACAGCGTTTATAATAACTCATAAAATCACAAGAAATCTCCAGGAAAAACATGGAAATTAACAATCAAACAACCGACAGATGAAAGCTTTTTTTCATAGATATTTAAAGATCATCGACAGGTTTATTATTGGTAAATACCTGGGCACTTTTATATTTACTATGGGTATTTTCATGGTGATATCTGTAGTGTTTGACGTATCAGAAAAGCTGGATAATTTTCTGAATAAACACGCCAGTTTGCACGATATCGTCTTCAGATATTACGCGGGTTTTATTCCGTTTTATTTGAATATGTTATCGCCACTGATCAACTTTTTGGCGGTAATTTTCTTTACAGCCAAAATGGCAAACCAAACAGAAATCGTCCCGATATTGAGCGGCCGGGCAAGTTTTAACCGATTTTTAAGGCCATATGTAATCGCTTCATCCATCATATTTGTGGTGTCTTTTTTTGCAAATGTATACCTCATTCCGTTTACAAACCGCTTAAAAATCGACTTTGAAAATGCGAATGGCATGATGGATAATGACCCGACTAAGGTGGAGGTACACATGCAAATTGACAAACATACTTTTGTTTATCTTGCCAATTACGATCCCACAACTCACTTCGGTTACAATTTTATAATGGAGAAATTTAACGGTGATACGTTGCGTGAAAAACTGATTGCCGACCAAATTCAATACGATTCTTTAAAACGGATCTGGTCACTTAAGCAATACAGTGTTAAATATGTAAACGGAATGAAAGAACAATTCATTACAAGCAACACGCCAAAAGACACTGTTTTGGATATGCACCCGAGCGATTTTATTGTATATGACAACGTATACCAGGCCATGTCTTTAAGCGACCTGAACAAGAATATTGACAAGGAAAAGCTGCGTCGCCCGGAGTATTTAAAGGCCATTTATTTTGAAAAATATCACCGTTTTGTATACCCTTTATCAGCCTTTGTACTTACTTTAATCGGTGTTTCCATATCATCAAGAAAGGTACGCGGAGGTGTTGGACTGCCCCTGGGGATAGGCATTTTATTATGCTTCGCTTATATTATATTAGAACGGTTTGCCCTTGTATTTTCGGTAAAAGGGGGTATGTCGCCCCTGGCAGCCGTATTCATTCCTAACATCGTTTTCGGCATTTTGGGCTATTACCTACTTTTAAAAGCACCCAAATAATGGCGCAAAATACCCCATCAACCCTAAATAAGAACCTTATAATACTCCATTTTACGGTTTTTGTGTGGGGATTTACCGGAATTTTAGGCGCTCTGATCACCATTTCGGCCGTACAATTGGTGTGGTACAGAGTATTTATTGCCTTTATTTCGCTGTTTTTGTATTTTAAATTCAATAAAACCGATTTTAAAGTCGACAGAAAAACGCTGATTAAACTGGTGTTTACGGGGGCAATTGTGGGCGGTCACTGGATCCTTTTCTTTGCAGCCATCAAGCTTTCAACCGTGGCGATGACCCTGGTTTGCCTTTCATCCATCACGCTTTTCACGGCAATTTTTGAGCCGATCATCAATAAAAAAAGCATTTCAAAATTGGAGATTTTAGCCGGGCTTTTAATTATTTCGGGCATCGTTTTAATTTTCAAATTTGAATCAAGATACACTAAGGGTATCATAACCGGGCTTGCGAGCGCCGTTTGTGCCAGCCTTTTTTCTATTATCAACTCGCGCCAGGTGCAAAAAGTACAGGCACCGGTCATAGCATTTTATGAGCTTTCGGGCGCCTTTGTCTGGATCTCAATATACCTGTTTATAACCTCGGGCTATACCCGGGCTATGCTATTGAAGCCGGCGGATATTGGCTACCTGGTATTGCTTGGCACGGTGTGCACATCGCTGGCCTACGTTGCCGGCGTATCTGTAATGCGCGAGCTTTCGGCATTCAGGGTGGCGCTCATCACCAATCTCGAACCGGTGTACGGCATCATTATGTCGTTTATTTTTTTTGGCGACATGAATAAAATGACACCGGGGTTTTGGGGTGGTGCGCTTCTTATTTTGTCTACGATCTTCTTATATCCCGTCGCCCGAAAGCAAATCACCCAGCGCAAAAGCAAAGCCTGATCTTTATATTTTTCTCCTCCTGTTACTTCGTAAAACAGTTGCAAAAACCATACTTCTGCCGGTTACCTGATAGCTGTTTAAAAACCCAAATCTATCCTGTTTTTTAATTTCCAACCCCAAATAGGGGTGAAACCCTTGTGCTTCATTTGGCCGTTTTTAGCCCCTCAGGGCGATTCTAATTTTTTACGGCATTCTGGGTTCAATCAATACTTCAGCACAAAACAGCGGCAAAATTCAATTTTTACTTAGTGTATTAAATTAAAATTTAAAAATCGGATCAGTAATCTCAACAATTCAGAATTTAATTTATTAAACCTACTATCCAAATTGAAATTATTCATTTAAATATAAAAAATACAAAACTAAAAATCAAACATTTATATAATTAATATAAACAAATAATTAAACAAAATCCATGTAAGCAAAAGTCTAAAAAACTAAAAAAATTAGCAATATGAATTATATCTAAAAAAAACAACAATATAAACCTTAAAATCAACTATTTAAATTGATTTATATTATGTAAAACTTTAAAAATACGCAATAACGAAATATGCTTGACAAAGTGTAGTGAAGTATTTATTCAGGAATTAAAAAAAATCAAAGCATCCCTCCTTCTTGTATACAGAATTTATTTAGGGATCTATTTTTTACGCTCTCATGCGATTGTCGCGAAGAAATTTTCGGCATAAAAATTTGCTATTCCATCCAGTTAGAGAAAGATCAATACCATTTTTTCCCATCGAAAAACCTGCGCAAAATTCAACCACAATTGTAATCGTTCCATTTTTTTTGGAAAAGCGACTATTAATGATTGGGCAAAGCCAGGGCGGCTTAATTAATTGCAGAGATACCAGACATTGATCCGTCAATAAAATTCAGGCATAAAAGACACATGGCTTCCGTCCTTCCCGGCTTACCAAAATCAGGGCGTCATTTGCCGGAGATCAATTTTTATTAAACATTTAAAAAGCGGATATTGTATTAACTCTAAAACCACATCCATCATGAGCATTAAAACAATAGTCATTGTAGTCATCGCTGTTTTGCTTACCATCGTACTGATGCAAAATACCGACGAGGTTTACTTCAAATTTTTGTTCGCTACTTTCAGGGTGTCCAAACTAATGATGATGCTGATAGTTGCGGTAACCGGTTTTATATTGGGTTTGATCGTGGCCTGGCCTAAAAAACAAAAATTCGATATCGAAGGCTACCATGACGCCATGCGCAAAAAAGATGACACCGATACACTAAGTGACGAAGACAGGGAATACATCAGCTAAAATATGAAAACAAAGATTGGATTTATAGGCCTTGGCGATATGGGTACCAGCATGGCCAAAAACCTTATCGCCTCGGGGTACCATTTGCAGGTTTACAACCGCACACTTTCAAAGATAGACGAGCTTGGCACCGACAGTATAACCAAATGCCAGAGCCCTGCCGAAGCCGCGGCAAATGTGCCATTTTTGATCACCATGGTGTCAGATGACGAAGTGTTGCGAGAATCGGCTGTAGGCGACGGCGGAATTTTAAAAACGCTACAGCCAAATGCTGTGCACATCTCCATGAGCACCATTTCGCCTGATACTTCTGAAGAATTGGCCAGGTTACATGAGCAGGCCGGCAGTCGCTACCTCGCTTCTCCTGTATTCGGAAGGCCCGAAGCAGCGACTGCACGTAAGCTCTGGATCTGCGTTTCGGGTGATGAACAAACTAAAACTGACGCCCGTCCAATACTTGATTTACTTGGCCAGGAAGTGATTGATTTTGGACCCTCGGCAGGAGGTGCAAATGTGGTTAAAATAGCAGGCAATTTCATGATCATGGCATCCATGGAAATGATGGCCGAGGCGTTCACCCTCGCCGAGAAAAACGGGCTGAGCAGAACACAGGTTTCCGATTTTTTTGGCTCGACACTTTTCAACGCTCCTATCTTCCAAAATTATGGAAAGCTTATCGCAGGTAAACAATACGAACCGGTGGGCTTTAAATCAAAATTGGGTTATAAGGACGCACGTCTCGCATTTAAATTATCACAAACAAGTGAGATGCCTATGCCCATTGCAAACGCCGTACACGGCCGCTTATTAACAGCCGTAGCCAAAGGCTGGGGCGAGCGTGGCTGGGTAGAAGGGATAGGCCGGGGTGTAAGTGAAGATGCGGGAGTTTGATTTCGGATTTCGGATGTTCGATTTCGGAATTTGTAAGCAGGATTTTGGAATCGGATATTGCTTTTAAATAAAATGCCGGATGGTCTATCGACTGATAAAATGATTGATAAATCATCCGGCATTTTACATGCAGCAGGATAAGTAAGTTTCGTAGCAGAATTGCTTTATATCACAACGTCATTGCGAGGTACGAAGCAATCCCAAACTATACAGAGACGACCTGCCAATCGGGGATTGCTTCGTACCTCGCAATGACGCTTTTATTTTGCTTCGGGACAGCTTCCCGAACCCTACCAAATCCGAAATCGAACATCCGAAACCCGACATCAACAAATGACATCACAAATAGAACACCAGGTTCCCCTCTTCCAAAAATTTCAGATCGGGTGTTTCGGCAAAAATACCGAACACAGATGCTCCGGTTCCGCTCATGCTTGAGTATATGGCGCCGGCTTCATAAAGGGCTGCTTTAATACCGCGAATTTCCGCATGGTTTTTAAACACGGTTTGCTCAAAATCATTTTTGATAAACTTCTTCCAGTCGGTTATTGGTTCGTTGATCAAGTCGAACAATGAATCTTTTACCGGAGTCGGTTTTATGCCGCGGAACGCCTCTGCTGTGGATACGTGAACAGGCGGCATCACCAACACAATTTTGTAAGCCGACAAATCGAGTTTGATACGCTCAAACTCATCGCCCCGCTCAAAAGCAAATACGGGCTTGTTCTCGATAAAGAAGGCACAGTCGGCGCCAAGGCGGCGGGCATAATCGGTCATCACATCAATCGATAAACCGAGTTTAAATTCGTTATTCATCAGTCTGATAAAAAATGCAGCATCGGATGATCCGCCACCCAGCCCTGCACCTATCGGGATGTGCTTATGCAGGTGAATGCTCACAGGTGGCAGGTCGTGATCCTGCTTAAGCATATGGTAACCTTTAATACAAAGGTTATCCTCTGTCAGGCCGGGAATCTCTAGGCCGGTTGAGGTGAAGCTGAGCTTATCGCTTTTTACCACCTCAAGAGCGTCTTTAATATCAACAGGATAAAAAATGGTTTCAAGATTATGATAGCCATCAGGCCGGCGTTCGGTAATATTGAGGCCGATGTTTATTTTTGCATTCGGAAATAAAATCATACAAAGTAATTAACACGTGATGTATTTGCCAACATCCGTAGGAAACCAAAGGTAGATTATTTTTCTTTGCCCTTTGAAACTTTGGTCATTGAGTCATTAGGTCATTAAGTCATTGCCTTCTCAAAGCATTAACCTAATCAACCCAATCTAACTCAATCAACCAAATCTAACTTAAAATAAAATGAAACAGTATCTTGACCTGATGAGGCATGTGATAGAAACCGGCGCGCAAAAGCATGACAGAACCGGCACCGGTACGGTAAGTGTGTTTGGCTACCAGATGCGTTTCAACCTTAAGGATGGTTTCCCGATGGTAACCACCAAAAAACTCCACCTCAAATCTATTATCCATGAGCTCATCTGGTTTTTGAGCGGCGACAGCAATATCCGCTACCTGAAAGAAAATGGCGTTAAAATATGGGACGAATGGGCCGACGAAAATGGCGACCTTGGTCCGGTATACGGTAAACAGTGGCGCTCATGGCCTACACCGGATGGCGGTCATATCGACCAGATCAAACAGGTGGTGAACCAGCTTAAAAACAATCCCGACTCACGCCGTATCATTGTATCGGCCTGGAACGTTGCCGAGGTTAACCAGATGGCGCTGCCTCCATGCCACAGCTTGTTCCAGTTTTACGTAGAGCCCCCTAACCCCCTAAAGGGGGAACAAAAGGGAAAACTTTCGTGCCAGTTGTATCAACGCAGTGCAGATATTTTCCTTGGCGTTCCTTTCAACATAGCGTCGTATGCCCTGCTCACCATGATGATGGCACAGGTATGCGACCTTGATCTTGGTGATTTTGTACACACCTTTGGCGATGCCCATTTGTACAACAACCATATGGAGCAGGCCCGCCTGCAGTTAAGCCGAGATCCGCGTCCGCTGCCTACTATGAAAATCAATCCGGAGGTTAAAGATATCTTCTCATTCAAGTTTGAAGATTTCACTTTAGAGAACTATGATCCCTGGCCGCATATTAAGGCTGAAGTGGCGGTGTAACTTACTCATTGGCTTCGCGTCATTTGGTCATTGAGTCATTTTTTTGATTGTCCTATTTTTCGCCTGATCTTATCATGAGTAATCGAATCGAAGAACTTGAAGTGTATAATCTTTCAGAAGCATTTTCCGACAGGGTTTGGTTTATAGTGGCTAAATGGGAATACTTTGCTAAAGACACTTTGGGTAAACAAATCGTTCGCTCATCTGATTCGATTGGCGCAAACATTGCTGAAGGATTTGGACGCTATCATTACAAGGAAAATAAGAACTTCTGCTATTTTAGCCGCGGATCAGTAATTGAAACCAAAGGCTGGCTCAAAAAGGCAAATACGAGAAGCCTGATCAACGACGACGAATATCAATCGCTGCTCCGGGAATTAGAAACAATTCACGTAAAATTAAACATCTATATCAAATTCATTGGGAAAGGCAATGCATAACTACAAGTCAAAAAATGACTCAATGACGCGAAGTAAAATGATGCAAAGCAAAATGACGCGAAGCAAATGACCCAATGACTTAATAACCTGCAAGAAATGATATTAAGCATCATCGTAGCCATAGCCAAAAACCACACTATCGGTAAAGACAATAAATTACTCTGGTATCTGCCTAACGACCTGAAGCATTTTAAAGATGTTACTACGGGGCATACCGTGATCATGGGCCGTAAAACTTTCGATTCGGTTGGCAAGCCTTTGCCCAGGCGCCGCAACATCGTTGTTACCCGGCAGGCCATCAGTATTGAAGGCTGCGAGGTGACACCGTCTATTGAAGCTGCTATTGCGCTTTGCAAGGCCGAGGATGAAGTTTTTATCGTTGGGGGGGCCGAGATCTACCGGCAGGCAATTCCCCTTACAAACCGCATATATCTCACCATTATTGACCAGGATTTTGAGGGCGATACCTTCTTCCCGGAGTTAAATCCTGATGAATGGCAGGAAACAGATCGTGAAGATTTTGAGCCCGACGAAAAAAACAAGTATAAATATGCTTTTATCACACTTGTGCGGCGCTAACATTTTTTGTCATGATTTTGTTTTAATTTAAAATTTTGTGCTTACGAAATTTTATTAGATTTGCTGCCTTATTGAAAAAAAGCTTATAAACTAATTTATTACATATTACAAATTCGATGCAAGGCAAAGGGGTTATTAAATTTTTCGCCATACTACTGGCAGTGGTGTGCTTATACCAGCTATCATTTACGTGGGTGGCCCATAAGGTTAGGGAGGATGCCAAAGTATACTCAAAGGGAGATCCTGAGAAAGAAAAAGCTTATTTGGATTCTATTTCCAATCAACCGGTTTATCCGCTATTAAAACATGATTACGCTTATGTATTGCAAAGGGAAATTGCATTAGGCCTTGACCTTAAGGGCGGCATGAACGTTACCATGCAGATCCAGCTTGATGAGCTGGTTAGGAAAATTGCCAACAACAATCCGGATGCAACTTTTAACCAGGCTTTGGCTAACGCCGATAAATTGCAGGCTAACGCTCAAACCAACCAAAAAGATTACATCGCATTATTTGTAAGCGAGTACGAAAAGCTAAACCCTAACGGTAAGCTTGCCGCTATCTTTTCAACAAAAGATAACCAGGACCACCTGAAGTTCAACGCTTCAAACAGCGAGGTTAAAACTTATCTTGAGGACCTGGCTTCAACAGCGGTTAAACAATCATTCACCGTTTTGAACACCCGTATCAACCAGTTTGGTGTAACCCAGCCAAACATCCAGTTGCAACAAGGCTCAAACAGGATTTTAGTTGAACTGCCGGGTGTTAAAGAGCCGGAGCGTGTTCGCAAATTGCTTTCAGGTTCTGCTAAACTGGAATTTTACGAAACTTTTGATAATGCCGAGGCATATCAATACCTGATCAACATTGATAACCTGCTTGCTGCAAAAAGCAAAACAGCCAAAGCCGATACCGGCAAAACAGCCAAAGCTGATTCTGCTGCTACTGTTGCTGCTGCAAAAGCCGATACCACCAAAGGCGGCTCACTGTTGAGCAAGGTTCAGAAAAACGCTGCTAAAAACGATACTTCAGCTGCGTCATTAAGCAAAACAAAATTAGCCGCGCAACACCCGCTGTTTGCAGTGATGTCATTAAACGTTGGCCAGGGTGCAAATGGCCAGCAGCAATTAGGCCAGGGGCCGGTTGTTGGCTACGCTCCGTTACAGGATACGGCTAAGGTTAACGCATACCTGCATAGTGCCGATGTTTTAGCGGTTATTCCACGTAACATCAAATTTTTGTGGGAAGTAAAACCTATTAAAAACACCAAAACTTTTGCGTTATACGCTATCAAACTTACAGGTGCCGAAAACGGCCCGGTATTATCAGGCGACGTAATTAACGATGCCCGTGCCGATAACGACCAGAAAGGCAGCCCTGAGGTTGTGATGATCATGAACTCGGAAGGCGCCCAAAAATGGCGTACTGTTACTGCAGAGGCATCATCAGGCACTAACAAAAAAGCTATCGCCATAGTTTTGGATGATAACGTATACTCTGCCCCTACCGTACAAAACGAAATTTCTGGTGGTGTATCATCAATCTCCGGTAACTTTACCATTGATGACACCCGCGACTTAGCCAACGTATTAAAAGCAGGCCGTTTGCCGGCTCCTGCCCACATCGTGTCCGAGTCAATCGTAGGTCCGTCATTAGGCCAGGAAGCTATCACTGCCGGTATCACATCAAGTATCTTAGGTTTGGTGGTTGTATTGATCTTCATGATCGCTTATTATAACCGTGCGGGTACAGTGGCGGTAGTTGCCGTAATCATCAACATCTTCTTCCTGATGGGCGTACTGACCAGCTTAGGCGCGGTATTGACCGTACCGGGTGTTGCAGGTATCGTATTAACTTTAGGTATTGCCGTAGATGCTAACGTACTTGTTTACGAACGTGTACGTGAAGAATTAAACTTAGGCAAATCATTAAGGATTGCAGTTGCCGACGGTTTCAAACATGCATTACCTTCAATCCTCGATTCACAGATCAGTACATTCCTTACCGGTTTAATCCTGTTCGTATTCGGTTCAGGTCCTATCCAGGGTTTTGCAACTACATTGATGATCGGTATCGCTACTTCATTGTTCTGTTCATTACTGATCTCGAGGGTTATATTTGAGTGGATGCTGGACAAAAACATGGATATCAAATTCTCAAACCCATGGAGCTCACACACCTTCAAAAATGCAAACTTTGCGTTTGTTAAAAACCGTACCAAGTTTTACATTTTCTCGGGTCTGTTCATTGCAGCCGGTTTGGTTTCTATCTTTACACGCGGCTTTACCTACGGCGTTGACTTTGAAGGCGGTCGTAACTACATTGTTAGCTTCCCTAACAAAACCGTTACTACCGGTCAGATCCACGATGCTATTGATGCCACTTTAGGCCGCAGTACCGAAGTTAAAACCATGGGTACCGATAAATTCAGCATCACCACCAACTATTTGTTTAATGATAACTCAACAGCCGCCGATGCAAAAGTGCGGGCAACCTTAGTGAGTGCTTTAGGTAATAAAACCGAAACTAAAATTGCGGATAGCAATATATTAGGTGGTTCAAAAGTAAGTGCTACTATTGCCGATGAGTTAAAAACTTCAGCCATCTATACTGTATTGTTTGCCATCTTCGTGATCTCGGCTTATATCCTGATCCGTTTCCGCAAATGGCAGTTTAGCTTGGGTGCAATGATCGCGACTGCTCACGATGCTTTATTGGTATTATCGTTCTTCTCATTGTTCAATGGTTTCCTTCCGTTCTCATTGGATATCGACCAGGCGTTTATTGCGGCTATCCTAACGGTAATTGGTTATTCAATTAACGATACCGTGGTAGTATTTGACAGGATCCGTGAATTCCTTGAACACTCTAACAAAAACGAAAAACCAGAGGATGTTATCAACAAAGCCATCAACAGTACATTAAGCCGTACAATTATCACAGCTTTAACCGTGGTATTCGTATTGTTGGTGTTATTCATCTTTGGCGGCGACGTGATCAAAGGCTTCTCATTTGCGTTATTGATAGGTGTTCTTTTTGGTACATACTCGTCGATCTGTGTGGCAACACCGGTGATCGTTGACTTTGGAAAGAAAGACCTGAAATAAGGAAAAGAATAAATTATTGAAAGGCTCCAAAGAACATTTGGAGCCTTTTTTGTTACCTAAATAAGCATCAAGCTCAAAGCTGAAGGCTGAAAGCTGAAAGCTTTATGTTAAAGTAAAAAGAAACAGCTTTTAAGCAAAAAATAAAAAGCTTTAGGCCTTTTGCTTTAAGCTAAAATAACACCTGCTTTAGGCTTTTAGCCTTCAGCTTTAAGCTAAACAAACAGTTTTAAGCTAAATAAAATGGAATCTACTCAAAATTCAAAATTCCCTTTAGTAGTAATCGTAGGCGGCGGCTTCGGCGGCCTGCAGGTAGCAAAACAACTAAAGGACAAACCTGTAGACGTTTTGATGCTGGATAAGCACAACTACCATACCTTTCAGCCCCTCTTATACCAGGTTGCCATGGGCAGCCTCGAATCAGAATCGATAGCTTTTTCCTTGCGAAAGAATTTCGCGAGCCAAAAGAATTTCCGCTTCAGGATAGCGGAAGTAACAAAGGTAAACGCCGAAACTAACATGCTCGAAACCACCATAGGCAATATAGCTTACGATTACCTGGTGATAGCAACAGGCTCAACAACCAACTTTTTTGGCAATAAAGATATCGAGCATTATTCCATGCCGATGAAGTCGATCCCCGAGGCGTTGAACCTCCGATACTCTATTTTGCAGAACATTGAAGAAGCACTGCTTAAAGTAGGCAAGGCCGAGCGCGATCCCTACCTTACTTTTGTACTGGTAGGCGCAGGCCCAACGGGTGTTGAGCTTGCAGGCTCACTGGCCGAGCTTCGTAATCACGTTTTGACTAAAGACTATCCTGAACTTAAAAAGGAGGACATGAAGGTGTACCTGGTCGATTTTTTACCGAAAGTACTTGGCCCCTTCTCCGACCAGGCTTCCAACGCGGCCCGCACCTTTCTGACCAATATGGGCGTTGAAGTGCTAACCGGCGTAAAAGTGGAAAGCTATGATGGTGAAGAAATCAAGTTTGAAGGCGGTAAAACCATCCGCACCAAAAATGTTATCTGGAGTGCCGGGGTTATGGGTGTTGTTCCCGAGGGCTTTGATAAAGAGGTTATTGAACGTGGAAATAAAATAAGAGTGGATAGCATAGGCCGCGTGACAGGCAGCAATAACATCTTCGCCATTGGAGACGTTGCAGCCATGATCACCGATGAAACCCCTAAAGGGCACCCCGGCGTGGCGCAGGTAGCTATACAAATGGGACAGCATGTAGCAAAAAATATCATGCACATCATCAACGGTGAGCAAACCTCGCCATTTAAATACAATGACAAAGGCTCATTGGCAACCATCGGCCGCAATAAAGCGGTTGCCGATTTGGGTAAAGTAAAATTCCAGGGATTTTTTGCATGGCTGGTATGGATGTTTGTGCACCTGATATCGCTTTTAGGAGGCCGTAACAAGGTTATCGTGTTCATCAATTGGGTATCAAGCTATGTAACCTATAATGGCGGTACAAGGCTTATAATCCGCAAATTTGAGCGTGAAGGTTTAACAGAAAACCATCACTTGCCTAATACGGTTGATTAGTTTAAAGTCAGAAGTCCTAAGTCGGAAGTCTTACGTTCTAAGTCTAAAGTCAGCAGCTTTAAGCTGGAAGTTTAGTACTTTGTAAATTAAATTGATGACTTTTGACTTAAGACTCAAGACTTTGAACTTACGACTTGGAACTTCAGACTTTAAACAATGAACATCAAAATAACCGAATGCCCCCGCGATGCCATGCAGGGTATTCATGATTTTATTCCTACCGAAGTAAAAGCCGAATATATCAACCTGCTTTTACAGGTAGGTTTTGATACGATAGATTTTGGGAGTTTTGTATCACCTAAAGCTATCCCACAGTTACAAGACACGGCTGAGGTATTAAAGAAACTCGAACTAAGCAATACCAAATCAAAACTGCTGGCTATTATTGCCAACTACCGGGGTGCCGAAGACGCGGTGAAACATGGTGAGATCGCCTATTTGGGTTATCCCTTCTCCATCTCCGAAACCTTCCAGCTTCGCAATACCAATACTACTATAGCACAAGCTTTTGAAAATGTGCAGCGTATAAATGAGCTGTGCGGTAAAAATGGCAAACAGTTATTGGTATATCTCTCTATGGGTTTTGGTAATCCCTATGGCGACGAGTGGAATACCGGCATCATCGAGCACTGGGCTGAAAAAATAACAGCCGAAGGAATAAAGAATATTGCCCTTGCTGATACCATAGGCATTGCAGATGCTGTGCAAATCGGCAGCATTTATCCTAATCTTTGTCGGTTATTCCCCGACGCTGAGTTTGGCATTCATCTTCATTCCACACCCGATACCTGGCAACCTAAGATAATAGCAGCCTATGAAAGCGGTTGCAAGCGTTTTGACACTGCACTAAAAGGATATGGGGGCTGTCCAATGGCCAAAGACGATCTCACAGGCAACATTGCCACCGAAAACCTGATAAGTTACCTTAAAACACAAAGTGAGCCCACAGGGCTTAATATAGATAAATTTAAGGAAGCAATGGATTACTCGGGAAGGGTGTTTGTCTGATTGTCTGAACTCGAATTAAACGAATTTATTGAATCGGGCAGAAGGTGACTTACTATTCGACAAATTCCACCAATTCTAAAAATTCGAGTTCAGACGTTTTTATGCTGCTGCGCTCTTGGCGGCCTTAGCTGCCTTATTTTTCACCACCCTGTCAAAGTTTTCCATTACCAATACAGCCGCACCAATTAACTCAGCGTCAAATCCAAGTTCAGATACTAATAATTCGGTACCGCCGGCCAGGCGCGGGATACAATACTTATGAAGGGCTTGTTGTATCGGGGCCATCAGGATCTTGGCAACTTTAGCTCCGCGACCACTTAATACAATGATGGCCGGGTTCATGATATGAATAAGAATGGCAAGGGCCTTCCCTATTTTATAGCCGGCGTCGGATAATAATTCGATAGCAAACTGGTCACCGTTATTGGCGGCCTCTATCAGGGCATCTCCCATTAGTTTGGAGTGATCTTCCTCGTTGTACTTTAAGCTGGTTACACGGCCTTTTTTGATACCTGCTATAGCTTTTTGGGCTACCACCAATAATGAAGCTTCAGCTTCCAGGCAGCCACGTTTACCGCATTCGCAAAGGGAACCATCTTCCGATAGCGGGATATGGCTTAGCTCGCCCGCAAAACCGTTGTGGCCGCGGAACAGTTTTCCATTTACGATCATCCCCAGGCCAATGCCCCAGCCCAGGTTTATTACCATAACTTCCTGCTGTGATTTGGCAATACCAAATTTTTGTTCGGCAAGGGCTATCAGGCTCGAATCATTATCGATATAAGTGGCGATGCCTGTTTTGGAAGTAAGATAGGCCGTTAAGCTTTGTCCGCCGGCATCAAGGTAAGTGTAATTGATACCCTCGGTAATATTGATGAAGCCGGGCATACCGATGCCTATTCCGGCAATCTTATCTTTAGGGATCGCACTGTGTGTTATGTAGTTATTAATCTGCTCAACCAGCGTGGGCAACGCCTCGGGGTTATTGAGCAGTTTAAGCTCAAAGGTGAGCATATCGGCAACGGGATTATTCAGCAGATCAAACATCTGGATACGGGCGGTGAGCTGGTCGAGCGCGATGGCTAAAATATGCATGGCACTTGATTTTACCGAATACATTAACGGGCGACGGCCGCCGCTTGAGGGAGCATAACCCTGTTCAACCACAAAACCTTCGTGCATTAATTCGTTTATGGCTTTGGCTATGGAAGGGATACTTTTATCAAACAACTCGCTCAATCCCGCGCAGGACATGGCCTTATTAAAATAAAGCCTTTTAATGATCATATTTTTTAACTGGCTGCCCTTTACCCCTTTATTCGTAAGTTCCATCAACAATTATTATAGTTTGGTTTATAACAGGCAACACCTTAGTGTTCTGAATTTTATAAAATTAAAAATAAAGTTATTAAGTACAACTGTAAATATTACAGTAAACCTGTTGTAAGTACATGGACACCATTAATGTACCTTTTGCCTACAACGCACAAAAATATCTATTATATTCGTGTACGATATAAAATATGCGAAAGTTTTGATTAAAACTTGCCATCCCGGCTATTTGAACCCAACAATTTACTACGGCAACAGCCAAAACCGCCACCCGCTCCAGTATTCATCATACTGCGAGCTAAAATCTTTTAAATGCCGCGATAATGGTAAACCGTATGAAACAGCAAAAGCGTTATACATTGGCTCATCGCTGAAATTAACAACACCTTTGGTTCTTAAGTTATAAACTTTATATCCCGAATCAACCGACATGCAAAGGTTATCGCCTTTTAAAAGATAAGTATCCACATGAATTTGTTCACTTTTCCCTTTAGGCACAAAATAAGCAAACTGGTCGCTCTCCTCCATGGCTTCTCCATGCCCCAGCGGGATCCGGGATTCATCGCCGAGGCCATGATCGCCATAATAGGTAAAGGAAAACACGATCAGCGATATACTGACAATTTTATAAACTGCAAATACCCTGAACCATTTAAAGCCGGTATACTTTTTCCGTGCTTTTAAAAACAGCACCCATAAAAACCAGATTACCGGGGTATAAAGCAAACCAAGAATGGATGATTTAATTACAACAAACAACAAATGGAACAGCGTAGTCATAAGGCAGTTTAATCTCTTTCAATTTGCATAAACATCCAGCGCTGCCCCTCCAGGTCGGCGGCGCGATAGCGGGTACCGGGAAAACCATATTCCAATCCACTTAATATCGTTGCGCCTTTACTTTTAGCAGTTCTGTAATGCTGTTCAACATCATCTACATGCACCAAAACTCCGTTAATAATATAGGGCACAGTACTCCATTTGGCAGCGATATCACAATTTTGAGCGTGATGTAATGCCCCCTGATAGTGAGGCGAGGGTTCGGCCAGCATAACCAGGCTTTCGCCCATTTTGAGCTCCCCATGAGCAAGGCGACCAGCTTCATTCGTCATCCGCATATTTTCAGTAAAGCCAAATACATCGCACAACCAGTTCATAGCTGTAACACCATCTTCATAGGCAAGCATGGGGATTATTTGTTGGTTAGTGTTCATCGGTTTACGCCTGGCTGTTAGCAGCACTAAGGTAAACTATTACGGGTCATTTATCAAAACCTCTTATTTCCCGTCCAACTGCTTCTTAAGCTGCGCTATTTCATATTCCAATTTAAGCACATATTCGTTTTGCGGGGCGAAGGCTTGTTTGATTTCATCAACGGTATACCGGGGAGTGATGTGCTGCGGACAATTCCAGTCGAATGCTTTAACATCGAAAATGAGCATTCTTTCAGGCGTATGTTTGTACTCAGCAGGATCTATCAGTTCAAACAACTCCGGGTTATCAGCAAGCTCAACAATGCGGGCATCTGCATAGATCTTGAGCCTTGTTTTATGGGGATAATCCATCAGAAATAGGGATACCTGCGGATGCTCCATTACGTTACCTACCGAAATGTACTGCTTGTTGCCCCTGAAATCGACCACAGCAAGCGTATGGTTATCTATCACTTTAATAAAACCTGCCGGCCCTCCCCTGTGTTGAATATACGGATAGCCGTTCTCGCCCATGCTCGCCATGTAAAAGCTGTCACGGCTTTCAATAAACATTTGTTCAGATTCAGTAATGCCGTCCTTATCGGCCATAAGGCTTTCCATACGGGCGTAGGCGTCCCGGCTGCCATATTTTTCCTGAAGCTTTTTTACACCATCGGTGAAAGCAAAACGTGCAAAATTCATGATATAACAATTTTAAAGGATAAAATACTTATGCCCGCCTTGCGGTGCAAAGCGGGCATAAGGGTGTAAACTATAATTATAAATCGGGGATATTATTTAACCAGTTCAGGAATAGCAGGCCAGTCGACCGGTACCTGGGTTAAGGCATATACATAGTTGGTAATGGTTTTATCGCCAACTGCTACAGCTACGTCAATCAGGTTAGCTTGTGTATAACCGGCAGCGTAAAAGTTTTCAACCAGTTGATGATCGGCATGGCCTTTATTTTCGGTAATTGATTTAGCTACTTTAACCAAAGCATCAATTTTTGCATCGAACGAAGCTGAACCGCCACGGATCTCAACGATCTGGTCGTCATTAAAACCATTCATTTTAGCAATGGCTGTGTGCGCAGCAGAACAATAAGCACAATCATTTACCTGGCTTACGATAAGGTTTACGGCTTCTTTTTCTTTAGCACGTAATGATGTTTTGCCGTTTGAAAGGGTGATATAGTTAGCAAGCGCATGATCTGAAGTTGCAAAAACTGCAAACAGATTTGGCACGCGGCCCACTACTTTTGTTAATGTATCAAATATAGCCTGGTTTTCTGGAGTTACTTGTTCTCTTGTTGGAATTGCGAAAGTTTTCATTTTTGTAACGTTAATTTTTGTTGTTTTGAATTAACAATACAAAGGTGGCTACTTTAGCAGTCCTGCGGAATGGGCAAACTTCCCGGGTACTTGTAATTATTTCCCTTCGGCTACCAAAACCTTATTATTTCTGAAATCGGTAGGTGAAAACGAGGTGTGTTTCTTGAAGAAATTGCTGAAATAGGCCGCATCTTCGAAACCAAGTTCGTAAGTTATTTCCTTGGCCGATTTATCAGTATAATACAACAGGCGCTTCGCCTCAATAATCAAACGCTCTTGTATCACCTGTAAAGGCGTCTTATGGTTATACAGGGCAAAAAGATTGGAAAGCGTTTTAGGCGATTTATTTAATTGCTGCGCGTAATAAGCCACGGTATGGTGTTCACGGTAATTATTCTCTACCAACAAATTAAACTTACGAATGGTACCAAATTTTTCATCGGCCAAAACTTCACGAGGCCCGCTGTGCGCCTTGGCAAGGCGGGTTACGATAATAATAAGCCGCTTCAGCAGCATCCGGAGCATATCTATCTGGATGTTGTCTGCCGTTTCAAACTCTTCTATGAAAATATCCAACAGCCGTTGCAGTTTAAACTGCATGGTTTCGTCGAGCGTAACAAATACCTGGTCGGAACTACCATAAAACAGGAAGCCTACGCAGCTTACTTCTTCGTCATGATCAACAATGCAATAAAAATCGCGGTTAAACTGCCAGGCTACGATATCTTCAGGCCGCTCAAACCGGAACGATTGGTTAATCATTAAGGGCAGAATGGTGTTGGGCAGAAAATCATAATCCACCTCATCGATGGTTACAGTTTGCTTTTCGCCACGGTTCCAGGCTATGGTAAGGTATTTATGCTGACGATCGCGGGTAAAAAACATCCTGTCGAAATGCTTTTCATTGATAAGCAGCAGCAGATCGCCGCCCGTAGATTGTTCTGTAGCTGATAGTTTCATTTTTGCGTAAGCGCAAAGATATTTAAAAGTGGTAATTAAGTACCGCAGCCATCGGTTTATCACAGCCAGATGACCAATCGTGCTGAACATTGGTCATAAGTAATGCATTATCAAACCTTATTGAACCCTTCGGAAAAATGGTTTCATCTTCAAAAAAGCTTGATTTAACCGAACTTACTTCAAGCGCCTGTACCTTCCAGTTATCGGTATGTAATACCAGCCCTTCATACTTATTACCATTGGGCGAATACCCTGTTGACCCTGCTTTAAAGAAATCAGAAGCTACTTCAAGCGTTCCGAATATCGAATCCGGATTGAGTTGATCAGCAACTCTGGCGTCCACACTGATCACCGTTGCGTCCGAACTGGTGAAAGCCACGTGATATTGGCTGTCGTGCTCATTAACGTCGAATTTGGCATGGTAATGCCTGCCGGGAAATACCCTACCGCCGGCAACCGTATTAAATAAAGACGATGTATCTCTGCGCGGAATATAAACTCCTTGTTTTAATTCTCCATTTTCGTGCCATTCAACGGCAATGCGATGCGCACCATTTTCAGATCCAACTCCAAAAAAAGCGGGCATTCCTTTAGGTCGCACCTGTTTAAGCCTGATCAAACAGATCCCGGCTATAGCCTTGCCATTAAAAAGCTGGGGGCTGAAGGGCGGCGGCACCATTTTTTTGGCTATATCCGCATCTACTGTAAAGCTTACTAATATACGCCTGTCAATTATACCGGTAATTTTCGGAATCTTCATGGGATAAATCTATGGTGATTTTTCGGTGTTTGAGTGACCGAACGCAGATTATTTTGTCTCAATTAATCACACAATTTAACAACCGCTTAACATACTTCATCAAACATTCATTCAAAAAAGGGAAATTGCCCTTAATTGTCTGCAGCTATTGCATGAGGCAACTACCCCTATTGATTTAAAAATGGCTATTACCCAATTTCTTGACCGGCATCAGGATGCTGTGCAGGTTGCTTTATATGCTTTTATCATATGCTCGTTATGGCTTATGGAAGTTTGCATTGCTTCTGGTATGATTCCGGTAAAAAAGCGCTGGCAGCATAATAAAACTAACCTCCTGTTCATTTTTACCGCTCTCCCTATTCAGCTTTTGCTTACCACCATAGTTTTAATGATTGTTAACTGGACAAATGCACACCATTGGGGTCTGATTAACTATATTCCCGGTCATCATAATAAGTGGGTTTATTATATAAGCCTTTTCATGCTGCTTGACCTTTGTGAATATGTTTATCACGTGGTAATGCATAAAATAGATCCACTTTGGAAATTTCACCTTGTACATCACAGCGATCTTCACGTTGACGTTTCAACCACGGTGCGTGAACATCCCGGCGAAACCTGTGTACGTACCTGTTGTTTAATGCTGTGGGTATTTATTTGCGGCCCGGCAATTGGCGTTTTGGTGCTCAGGCAAACCTTTCAATCACTGTTTAATATCCTGGCCCATACCGAATTCAGGTTACCACAGCATGTTAACAAAATTGTTGGTTTAGTTTTTATAACCCCTAACCTGCACCACGTACACCATCACTATCAACTACCGTATACCGACCGTAATTATGGTGATGTATTAAGCATCTGGGACAGGCTTTTTGGCACTTTTGGCGAACTTGAACAGGAAGACACCCGTTTTGGCATTGATACCCATATGGATAAAGAAAGAACCGGCAAGTTTGTGAATATTCTTAAAATACCGTTTCAGAAGCTGGAACGGCCAAACGGGCATCAGGATCAACTTTAGCGGAAGTAGTCATTCTTCATCCTCTCCAAAATCCTCCATTACACCAAAATACTCTTCCCATTCCGGGTCGTCGATAACGGTAATGCTGATGGGAAGTTCATCAAATTCGGATAAGGCATCGTTTAACCTGTCGCCTGCTTCCTCAATATCTGCGGTATACCAGGCCCACCAGCGTTCGTTTTCACCGGTAAATACAAAAGCAAGTATGCTTTGATGATCATCCTCAAGCAGGTCGACCAATGCATCTTCTACCTGCTCCATCAGGAGCATTTCATCTGCAGGAGGCAGCAGCGATGGATCGAAAGTCTCATAACTCCAGGTTACGTCCATACGCTGCAGGTAAACACCACTCTCAAAAAAGTTCAACAGATTAGGCCGGTAACGGACCAGCAACGGAATATCATCGTCGGATACGGCTTCTACCGATACCCAGGTATCATCTAAGATCATAGGTTTTATTTTAGGCTGAAATTATGAAAAATCGGGGAGGAAATACTTGAAAATCACCTCAAACTAATGATATTCTTTAAAAAACCTTACGAAGCATTTTAAACTTCGTAAGGTTGATATATTTCTATGTTTATGATTGACTTATTGAACCTCAAACTCCTTTTTCAGTTTAATATCAACCGATGAACTACCTATCATCACCTGAAACTTGCCTGGCTCAACTGTCCAGTTCATGTTTTTATCCAGCAATGCCAGATCATCCGGATGAAGTGTAAATTGCACTGTTTTCTTTTCGCCCGGGTTAAGGGTGATACGGTCAAAGCCGCGCAAATCATACTCATAAGTAGTAACGCTGCTCACCTCATCCTTAAGGTAAAGCTGCACCACCTCATCTCCTTTGCGCTGCCCGGTGTTGGTTACATCAACGCTAACCTGTATAAGTCCCTGGGAGTTACCTTTTTCGGGCGATACCTGCAGGTTGCTGTACTCGAACGTAGTGTAGCTTAGCCCGTATCCATAAGGATATAAAGCTCCTTTTACACTGGTTTTGCCCCAACTGTTTTGCCCGCCCTGTTCAGCCTGTGAAGATGGCTTGAAAGGGAAATTATATTCCAGCTGCCCCGTTGTTTTAGGGAAAGTGATCGGCAACCTTCCACCGGGATTGTTATCACCAAATAAAGTTTCAGCAATCACCTGTCCGCTTTGAACACTCGGGAACCAGGCTTCCAATATAGCCGGCACATATTTATTTTCCCAGTTGATGGTTAAGGGCTGTCCGTTGATCATAACCATTACCACAGGCTTGCCGGTGGCCTGCAAAGCCTGGATCAGCTTCAATTGTCTGCCAGGCAGGTTCAAACCCGTACGTGACAAACTTTCGCCTACGCGGTCAATATCTTCGCCTACCACGGCTATTACAATATCTGATTGTTTTGCCTGTGCTACCGCCGAATCAATAGCTGCCTGCTCCTGCTCAGTTAGCGGCGTTTCAATGATCTCGCTTTCGGGCCAGGTAGCATCAATAATATCGCAGCCTTTAACATAGCTAACTTTAGCATCGCTGCCGACATAGTTTTTAATGCCGTCAAACACGGAAGTAACGGGATTGTGCGATGGGCCGTACCTGCTGGTAGCGTAATTTTCTTCTTTAGCCAGCGGACCGGTTACCAGGATATTAGGATATTTCTTTTTATCCAGCGGCAGCAGGTTGTTGGCATTTTTCAGCAACACCATCGATTCGCGGTTCATTTTCAGGCTCATGGCTTTATCCGCATCGGTATGCACTATTTTATCGGCCGCTTTCGGGTCTTTAACATAAGGGCTGTCAAACAATCCCAACCTGAATTTTACTTTCAGCACTTCGCCAACGCGTGTATCAATGATCTTCATCGAAATGCGGTTCTCTTTAATCAGCTCACGCAGAGGCATGATAAAGGTTTGCGGCATGGTAAAGTTGGTGCGCACATTAAGGCCTGCCTCAACAACCTGCCTTACAGCTTCTTTATAATCTGCCGCTACGTGGTGCTTGGAATACAGAAATTCTACTGCCTCGCTGTCGCTCACTACATAACCATCAAAGCCAAATTGCTGGCGTAAAAGCTGGGTTAAAAAGTAATAGCTACCGGTTATGGGTACACCATCCCAGTCGTTATAGCTGCTCATTACGCCCATTGGATGGGCCTCCTGGATTACCCTGCGGAAGGGGTATAAATATAGCTGATGCATTTCCCTCGGTGCCACATGCGGATCGGTACGGGCGCTGCCGTCGCGGCCTCCTTTTGGCACGCTGTACACAGCAAAGTGTTTAAGTGTTGATGCTACACCCTCTTCCTGGATGCCCAGCACCATTTGCTTGCCCATTTCAGCAATGTGAAAAGGGTCTTCGCCATAACATTCAACCACACGGCCCCAGCGCTGATCGCGGGCGGGGTCAAGTATGGGGGCGTAAACATTGGTATACCCCAAAGCTTTGGCTTCGCGACCAACGGTTTTACCTGCCTGGTATACCAGTTCCTTATCAAAAGTACTGCCTATGGATATTGGCGCCGGCAATGGTGTGGCCCGGTCATGGTTAAGGCCGTGGATACCTTCGTTGGTAAAATCGACAGGGATACCCAGGCGTGTTTCTTCAACAAACCATTTTTGTATAGTATTGATGGCCGAAGCGTGCTTGCTGAAAGGATATGAATACTGCGTAGGGGCAGCATCCGTATGCGAAGTAAGATTATTCAGTTCCTCATCAATATTGGCTATGCCATCTTTCCACACTTCGTTTTTCCAGTTGGGTACGGGCATTTCATCTTTCAACACACGCTTGTAGCCATACAGGGTAGCCATTTGGCAGGTTTTCTCTTCAACGGTCATCTGGCTTAATAAATCAGCCACACGTTTATCAATGTTTTGCGACGGATCTTCAAACACATCCATTTTGCCGTTCTTGTTAAAATCTATCCAGCCTTTGTGGTAGATGTTTTTTTCCTGTGCCGATGCAGCCAGGCTAAAGCTAAGTGATAAAGCAGATGCCACAAATACCCGCGGCAGATAGTACTTAATTCTCATGAGGTTGTATTGGAGTTGGTATTTCAAATATATAAACCTGTGCGGGCGCAGCCATGCCCGGAGCCGGATATTTTAACTATATCGTTTGAGTAACGAGGGTTAAACCTGCCACCTGCAATATTCACAAACTTTATCTGTTACATTTAGCTCTTAAATGAGCTTAAGCAACCTGTAGCCTTAATTTCACAAGCACTCATCCAGTCTGGTATTTGTGTACCTTCCTGATTTTAACGCTAATCATTTATGGTATCTGCCGGGAAGGCAGCAGCTATCATGTAAGGTTTGTTTGCCATTCCTGGTTACGTAATTAGCGTTTGCAGCCATTTGATATATGTATTATCGAAAACTCCATGGCATGACCTTAGCGGGCATCTGCCCAATCAGCCTCGGCAAAGGCAGGATTTATTTTATAATCATTATAGGTGATGCTGCTCTTTTGTGCACCCTCGGTTTGTAATTCGACGGCAGGAAAAACAATACCATCAACCGTTTTATAACCGGTAAAAGCCGATATCTGCACTACCGAACCCACTTTAGTACCTTCGCCAACCAGCTGATTTTTATCGTCTAACACTGCAAAACTGGTTACGCCATCAAAAGTATAGCTCACTATCATTACGTTATTTTTACCTTCCTGCACCTTAACATTTTGAATATGATCGAGGTTTTCTTTCCTGAACAATAGGGCCCCTGAACGGAAACCTTGTTTCAATTGCGCTAAACGCGGGGTAGACAACGGTTTTTTATTGCCATCACGCCATTGCCAGCCATTATCACCTTCCATTTGCTCAACCTGCAGTAACTTTCCGCCTTTGCGGATCTCAGAGCGGACACGATGTGCGGCCAGGTCAATCTTAATAGTAAAATCGAAGCCCGTCATCGTAGCGGAGATCTGCATGGTTTTAATTGCATTGAGCTTTGCACCGCCGTGTACTTCGGCAGCCTTGTTTAGTAAGCCCGCAGGATCGTTATCACCGGTTTCGGCTGACTGGTTCCCGGCAGTTGTTTTGGCATTACTAACCCCTCCGGATATTGTTTTAGATGAGGATGATGCGCTTTTGGGTGCTTTGTCCTCCATGAAATAAATATTGCCGTCTATCGCAGCCATTACCGGCTTTTCACCGGGGCGACAAAAGAAACTATGCGTTTCGGTTTTACCTGTATTATAAGTTAATGTAAGTATGCCATCTTTAATAGTATAGGTGCCTGCCCCACTGTCTTTGCGACTTCCGCCGCCACCGATACCATCACCTGATACCATAGTGGCTGAAGAACTATTTTGGCTAAAATTACCCTTCCCATCAAAATAAAGGCCTTTTGAGCCTGATGTGCCAACAAATACCTGCCCGGTATTCCCTCCTCCCATGCTACTTGCATGGGTAAATTGATAATAACCTGCAGGTACCCTGTCGGCAGTATTGAGCTTTAGGATACTAAAAGAGCCCGCATCAATATCGCCGTCAGATTCAATTTTATACTCCTGTTTGGAGCCTTTGAGATACTGCAATTTGAGTGTATTGCCCTGTACCTGGTAACGACCTGCAACATGTGTTTTCCAGTCGGGTTTTTCAAGCAGATCGTTAAAAGTTCCATCGGGCCTTAACTGGAAAACAACATCACTGCGGCCCATGCCTCCCCCCATGGTAACAGGTAAGGTTATTTCAATACCGGCGTAAACGCCGCTTACATTTTTTGATTGCGCGCCGGCATTAACACCGGTAAAAAGTGTGATAAGCAAACCAAACACAAAAGCTTTCATAGTATCAGCAGGAAAAATTTACTATTCGGATTTAACTATCAACTCCAGCACGATAAAAATGTTTTTAGCTTAATGATAAGGTTTTGTTAAATTTTACCGGCCGGCTAATACTTTAACGCTGTCTTGAAAAAACCGACAGCCAAACTGTCCACCTGTAAGTGAATGGCGTGCCTGTTAACCGAAGCATCATCGGTAAAGTATATCGGGGCTTCCTTTTTTACAGCGTCAATGGCCTCGCCAAGCATTACGTAATGGCCTACCTTACCGGGCAGTTCTGTATATTTTGATTTACCGATTAGCTGATGATAACGCCTGGCATTGGTTTTAACCGGGGCTATGCTATCGCTTTGTGAGCCTACAATATACAAGGCGCCTTTAATATCGGATACCTGCTCCTTACGGGTAAAACCAAAGCCTAATGCAGGCGATATGGAAAAGAATGCTTTGATTCTTTGATCTTTTAGCGGGGGCACATGTTTGGAGTCGGCAATCATGGAGCTATCGTCCAGTAGTTTTACTAATCCCGGAAATTCAGGGATCTCCAGCTCTTTGCGGCCTGTGGTTTTGTAATAATTGCGGGCCTGTTCAAAATCGAGCTTTGCACCGGCAAGAGCGATCATGGTATAGCCGCCAAATGAAAACCCGGTTGCCCCTATTTTTTGCTGATTGATAAGCGGGCCAACTTCGGGGTTATTCAGTAAAGATGTAAGGGCGAAGCTAATATCCAGCGGACGTTCCCATGGCTTAACAAATTCAAGGGGAATCTTATGATCATAGGTATTGCCGTAATGATCGACAGCAGCAACTATGCAACCGCTGTTTGCAATGGCCTGGGCAAGCCACTCCAAAGTTAACCGGCCCCCGCCTGTACCATGCGAAAGCAGGATAAGCGGCAGTTTATTTGCCGGAAGCTTACCATTACGAACCGTTGGCTGTCGTAAAAAGGGCGAAAAATGTTTATCTGCAGGTTTTAACGTATCAGCAGTTGGATACCAGATTTCCGTTACCACCGGACGGTTATTGCGGCTTTCGTCCTTAAAATCGAGGGTGCGTTCGCCTAAGTTCTGGGCAATCACAAGACGGCCTGATAGCAAAATTATAATAATGGTGAAGGTTTGTTTCCACATAATGTTTAGCGTTTATATCACAAAACAAGACATTTAATGAGTCAAAAAGATTGACAATAGTCAATAAATCACTTTTTTGATTTAAGGCGGCTCAGGGTCTCCTGCGAGATGCCAAGGTAATCGGCAACTATTTTATTGGGCAGTCTTTTAATGATTTCGGGCTGGGTTTGCATCAGGATATTATAACGGGCTTTTGAATCCATAGTAATAAGGCTTTCTATCCGTTGAATTGATGCGATATAGTCAAGCTCAAGACCCGTACGGTACATGGTTTCAAAACCGGGAATCTCCTGAAGGAGCAGATCACGGTCTGCATAGCTCAGCACCAATAGTTCGGACGGCTCCGGACTTTGAATAGATGCAACAGAAGGTTCTTTCAATATAAAGCTGGGAAATGCGGTACCCATACGCCCTTCAAATATCAGGAACCGGGTTGATTCATTGCCCTCATCATCAGTTAAGAATACCCTAAGGCATCCTTTTATCACAAAATATAAATGCTTTGCGATACTCCCCTTTTCAACCAGTATCTCGTTTCGTTTGGTAAAACGGGTTTTAAAACAATTAGCAATCAGCCGCTCATGTTCAGGCGAGAGGATTAATTTACCTTCAAGATGTTGTTTTAAAGCAGGATGCATAGTTGCAATTTATGCACTTAGCATCGGGTTGACAAATTCCAGATTATTTTTGAGCAAGCAGATCCTGGTACAAGCTAAAGTTTTCATCATCAAAACAAACAAATATCACTTTCTCAACTACTTTGCTATCAGCCAAAAAATCCTTAACTGTATTAACAGCAATGGCTGCAGCCTTATCTTTTGGAAAATGATAGATGCCGGTACTGATATTAGGAAAAGCTATAGTATGCACGTCGTTTTCTGCCGCAAGCTTCAAACTATTTAAATAAGCGGATTGCAACAGTTCGTCCTCACCTTTTTTACCGCTATTGTAAACAGGACCAACCGTGTGGATCACGTACTTAGCAGGCAACTTACCGCCTGTTGTAATCACTGCCTGCCCGGTTTTGCAGCCGCCCTGCCGGGCTACTATCTTACGGCAATCTTCCAGGATCTCCGGTCCGCCGGCACGATGGATAGCACCATCGACACCGCCGCCGCCCATCAGTGATGTATTCGCTGCGTTTACAATAGCATCGGCCTTAATTTTTGTGATATCGCCCTGTACCAGCTCAATAGTGCCCATAATATCTTAGATTACAGCTGATATAACAAACAGGAAAGTGTTTTGCTTTTAAAAATAGAGTTGCACCATTTTACGCCAATAACGGGCGCGGTGTGCTTCCTCGTGCCAGATATACAAACTGTTTTGGATGCCTTTGCCGGCCAGTACGGTGCTTAGGTATTTATTATCTTCCAAAAATGCGTCCTCCTCGCCCACCGCCAGGATAATTTGAAGGCGTTTGATCTGGTCAATAATTTCGGGACTGTGCAGGTTATTTAAAAACTGGTTGGGCATATTGAAATACACATTTTCATCGCGGTACCCATCTAACAGGTCGCGGAAATTGCCCATAGCCTGGGTAATGTCATAGCGGCCGCTCATACCCACTACCTTCACAAATACCGACGGATGTTTAAATGCAATATTAACCGCATGATAAGCCCCCATGCTGCAACCTGCCGAAATGATTGAACCGGCGGCGTTAAGTGTTTTCATCAACGGTACCACCTCCTGCAAAATATACTGTTCATAATGCAGGTGCCTTTCCATGCGATGGTAGGGATGACTGAACTCATTATAAAAGCTTTCCCGGTCGATGCTATCCACACAGTAAACCTGCAGGTGACCTGCCTCAATTTTACTGCGTAAGGCTTCAATTACTTTCCAGTCTTCATAATCATAGAACCGGGCTGTGCGGGTGGGAAAAAATAAGACAGAGGCGCCCGCATGGCCAAAAACCAGCAATTCCATATTACGCTGAAGCGACGGACTGAACCACTTGTGGTACTCTCTTTTCATCTTTTAAACCGCTGAAAGATGACAAATGCGTGTAAACCCTATATTAAGCTAATTTGATACTTTGTGGCATTCGCTGTAAAACAGCTTTTTTCCACAAAGCGTAACCGGCGCTGCTCAAATGCAAACCATCTTTATCATAATATTCTCGTATTGGTTTACCGGAAGCATCTATCATCTGATTAAATATATTGATGAACTGCCAGTTTTTATGGCGGTGTATTATCTCGTTTTCAATTAAACTGTTGGTGTACCTGTACTTTTCAACAATAGGCCAGCGGGCAAGGCTTGGCTTAAGCGATATATAATAGCAGGGAATACTACCAAAAAGCCGCTCAACCTCAACAGTGAGCTGCTTAAAAAATATAAAAACCTCTTCGGGATTGCGGCCATCGCCGAGATCATTATCGCCTGCATACACTACAATGGATTCGGGGTTATAGGAATGCATTATACGTTCAAAAAACCATACACAAGCAGCCAGCGTAGAACCGCCAAAACCGAGGTTAACCGGTTGCATGTCATCAAAATCAGCATCAAGCGTATTCCACAAACGAATGGATGAGCTTCCATAAAAAATTACCCGCGGCACATAATCAAGCTTGGTTCGCTTAATTTCCAGCTGCTTCACATCCTCTTCGTACCAGATCATATTCTTTTATAGTAGGGCCGTATTAATTTAAGCGCTAAAGATAATACAATAGCCCTAACTTAATGTAACGATGATAAAACTAAAAATGTAAAAATGACTATTATTCTGCCGCTTCTTCACCTTTGGTGCCCAGCTCAACGATATCACCCTCTTTAAAAAGGATAGCCTGCAGCGTAGTACGCCACACAGGCTTTTTGCGCAGTAAAAACTCAAGGTCCATACCAAAGTGCTTAAACTCCTCCTGCTGTGCGTTTTGCATAATAACTTTGGCCTGGCTATCTTTTTCAACCGAGATGCGTTGCTCGTACCAGTTTATGGCTTCAGCCTCTTCAGTTAATGAAACTATCATCCGGGCAAAGGTGCGGGTTTCGTCGGATAGCTCATTTGCCGGTTCGTGATATTGATCAAATGACATAATACTTTTTTAGGAGATAAGTATTATGTAAACGCTTTTGTTTTAAGGTGTAAGTATTTAGAATGGTTATTAACCCACGTGTTTCCTGATTTTGATATTAACCAGTTTGGATGTGGGCGTATTACTTTGTTCGGCAACGCTGTTAATCGGGATTAGTACATTGGCTTCGGGGTAATAGGTAGCTGTATTCCCTTCGGGTATGTTGTAAGGCACAACGACAAACAGCTTCGCTACCCGCTCGACACCATCATCATAATTAAACAGGTCAACTTTTTCCTGCGTTCTAAAACCGGCTTTTTTCATATCGTTCTCGTTCATCAAAATTACCCGGCGCTCGTTGTGAATGCCCCGGTAGCGGTCGTCAAGGCCATATATAGTGGTATTAAACTGATCATGACTGCGGATGGTAGCCATATGGTATTCATCAGCCGCCAGTTCATGCTTCGGCAACGGGGCGATATTGAAAGGCACAACGCTTCCATTCTTTTCAGTGATAAACTTACCCTCTCGGGCGGCGTTTGGCAGGTAAAAACCGCCGGGCAAACGAACCTTTTGGTTATAATCCTCACAACCGGGAATTACTTTGGCAATCGCGTCGCGCACAGCATCATAGCTTTGTGCATACTTATCCCAGTCGACAACGGAGCGATTACCTAATGTAGCTTTCGCGAGGTTGCAAACAATCTGGTTCTCATTCATCAGATGTTCCGATACCGGCTTCAGCATCCCTTTTGACATTTGGACAACTCCCATAGAGTTTTCGCAGCTTATAAATTGCTCTTCGCCGTTTACCAGGTCCTTATCGCTTCGTGACAGTGTTGGCAGGATCAAAGCTTCTTCACCATGCACCAGATGACTGCGGTTTAATTTGGTTGATACATGTACCGACAACTTAAGTTTACGCATAGCCTGTGCAGTAAAAAGCGTATCCGGCGTAGCCGAAAGGAAATTGCCGCCCATGGCAAAAAACACTTTAAGTTTGCCCTCGTCCATTGCTTTGATAGATTCAACAACATCATAGCCATGCCCCCGCGGCGGCTCAAAACCAAAAACTTCCCTGAGCTTATCCAACTGCTTTGGTTTTGGCTTATCCCAGATCATCATGGTACGGTTACCCTGTACATTGCTATGGCCACGTACCGGGCACAAACCCGCACCGGGTTTACCTATGGCGCCTTTAAGCATGGCCAGGTTCACAATTTCTTTTACGGTAGCTACCCCATTTTTATGTTGGGTAATACCCATGGCCCAGCAAATAATGATGCGGCTTTTATTTTTAATCAGATCAACAGCCTGCTCAATTTCATTCACTGTTAAACCGGCAGCTTTAGCCAGGTCATCAATCTTGTATTGGTTCAGACTGTCTAAAAAGGCAACGTAACCAGTAGTGTTCTTTTTAATAAATTCATGATCGAAGACGCTGCCGGGATTTTCCTGCTCGGCTTTGTATAGCAGTTTTTCCATGGCTTTTAGCAAGGCCATGTCGCCGTTTATCTTCACCTGTAAGTACAGATCGGCCAGCTGGGTTTTGATACCTAAAATGCCCTTTACTGTTTGTGGATTTTTAAAACCCATTAACCCAGCCTCATGCAAGGGGTTTACCGCGATGATCTTTGAACCTTTCTGTTTGGCCTTTTCAAGCGCGCTAAGCATCCGGGGGTGATTGGTACCGGGGTTTTGCCCCATGATAATAATTACATCGGTATCGTAAAAATCATTAAGGGTGACTGTGCCCTTGCCAATGCCAATGGTATCTGCAAGGCCAACACCTGTACTTTCATGGCACATATTGGAACAATCGGGCATATTATTGGTACCAAACTCGCGCACAAATAACTGGTACGTAAATGAAGCCTCGTTACTGGTACGGCCGGATGTATAAAATGCAGCTTCATCGGGCGATGCCAAAGCGTTAAGCTCATCTGCTATCTTTTTGAAGGCAAAATCCCAGCTTACCGGGGCGTAGTTAGTGGCACCTTTAGCGAGGTAAACCGGCTGGGCGATACGCCCCTTCTTCCCTATCTCATAATCATTAAGCTTAGCCAGTTCGGCCACCGAATTTTTCGCAAAAAAATCTCCGGTAAGTTTTTTGGTAGTAGCTTCTTCGGCAAGGGCTTTGGCGCCATTTTCACAGTATTCGGCTATGGCTGAACGATCATCATCCGGGTCGGGCCAGGCACAGCCAGAACAATCAAAGCCACTCTTTTTGTTCATATGAAACAAACCCTCCATACCTCGTGCCAGGCCTGTTTCCTTTAATATATCAACCATAGCGACTGTAACAGCAGGAATACCCGCCGCCCAGTCTTTGGGATGTGTTATTTTCAGGTCGAGCAGTTCCTCAGGGTTCTCTGCTGCCGGTCCCTGTTCTGCTTGCTTACTCATGGCTTTTTAGCTGCTAAGGGATTGGGATAATTATCACTCTGATCTTCGGCGACTTCATCCAAACACGTAAAATCTTTTTCAACCAGTAAATGCAAACTGCCGTGCTTACCTTCATAACCTATTTTGTCATCGTCGGCAAAGCCGGTGGCCACAACTTTTGGCGCATATAGTGTTATGGCATTCTCCTTATAGGTTGCCGAAAGATGCTCATCATCAACCAGCCTCAAAGCATAAATAAGCTGCTGGCTGCCAAAATCGACCGTTTCCTGAACATAACCTTCTTCGGCCAGTTTGGCTACATCAGTTTTTGTGAGCCTGTATCTTAGTGAATTACCTTTTATTCTTATTTTCATTAGTATCAATCAGTTTACGCTGATGGAGCTGTTAGTACAGCCTCATCAGCGGGGACCATTACCCGGTGTGCGCCCGCATAAATATTAAAGCGCTCATCGCGTAAAAAGCCAATCAGTGTAATATTAAATTCGTTTGCCAGCTCTACAGCCAGGCTTGACGGCGCACCTACTGCCGCAATAATACTGATACCGGCCATAGCGGCCTTTTGAATAAGCTCAAAACTTGCCCTGCCGCTAAGCAACAATACTGCTTGCTGCAACGGCAACCAGCTATACATCATAGCAGCACCTATCAGCTTATCTAAAGCATTATGCCTGCCTACGTCTTCTCTTAATAATAACAGTTCACCCAAAGGAGTAAACAAAGCCGATGCATGCAAACCGCCGGTATCATCAAATATCCGCTGGTGCCCGCGCAAGATCTTCGGCAACTGATTAAGTACCAAACTATGGATCACATTGCCATCATCTGCCCCGGCGGCAAAATTGCTTACTGTGCGAATAGCGCTGATAGAACCCTTTCCGCACACACCGCAACTGCTTGTGGTATAAAAATTACGTTCGGTATTTTGAAGGTACGGCAGTACATCCTGTTCAAGTGTTACCAGCATGGTATTCTCCTTGTTTTCAGCGCAGGTTATAAAGCTGTGTTTAGCTGATTTTATTTCATCTGCATTTTTAATAATACCTTCGGTAAAAAGGAAACCGGTTGCCAGTTCGGCATCATGCCCGGGGGTACGCATAGTTACAGAGATATTACGTAGCTCTCTGCCATCTGCAGGGCCATATTCCAGTTTAATTTCAAGTGGTTCTTCAATGGCTATGCTATCCTGCTCCCTTGCGCTTTGGTTAGCGTTAACTTTTACAACCGGGATATGAATAACTGATGGCGTAGACATACTCAAAGATACAATTTATGGCATAGTTTGTTTATGTAAGTTTACATGCAGAAGGCAAGTTCAAATCCCTTCGCTTGAATTGTTTTTGAGGTGAACATCCGGACAATAGCCGTTAACTTAGGCCGGCAGAGGGGTTAACAGGGTTAACAGAAATTCAAACTATTTTACATTATATAATTGACAATCAATTAATTATATAAAAAATAACATTAACACATGTAAACCCCGGCAAGGTTAAGCCTCCACACTTATTTTTTGTTCAGGTTCAAACCCGGAGGCTTGAACCCGCATAATGAACTTACATATGTTGATTTGTTAAATTTAAACCTGCTGCTCGTTTTGTAAGCTAATTTGAATATTTTTGAGATATGAAGATCAACATACTGGCTTTTGGAGTGGCTAAGGAGATATTTGGAAGCAGCGAAGTTAGCCTGGAAATGACCAACGATGCTACTATCTCCAATTTAAAATACCTGCTTGAGCAACAATACCCGCGTTTAAAGCAGCTTTCATCATACATGCTGGCTGTCAACAACGAATATGCCCTGCCCGGTGATACCATTCACGAGCGCGACGAAATTGCGATCATTCCGCCGGTAAGCGGGGGGTAAATCAGTGGGCAGTTTGCGGTGGGCAGTTGGCAGGCAGTAGCAGTGGCAGTAAATTAGTTGGCAGTTATCGGTGGGCAGTTGGCAGTACTTCCGTTCAGTTTACAGTTTTTGGTTGGCAGCTCGTGGGAGCTCTAACAAGATATTTTAGTACAAATCCACTCAACCTAACATAACAATGGCTATCAGAAGCGCTACGCTTGCCGATCATACTGCAATATCAAACCTGCTAACGCAGTTGGGCTATCCCGGCACTGAAGGTTTTTTGCCGGGAAATCTTGAAAAGATGTTGGGACAATCTTCATCACAGGTTTTGGTTTATGAAGATGGAGGTGAGGTTGCAGGTTTTATCGCCATTGATTTTTTAACACAGCTGGTAGTTAAGGGTGATTTTATTCGCATCAGTTGTTTTTCTGTTGATGAAAACATCCGGGGCAAAGGTATTGGCAAGGCTCTTGAAGGTTATATTACCGGGCTTGGCAAAGAACGTAATGCCGACAGGATAGAGGTGCACTGCCATACAACAAGGACCGCCGCTCACCGGTTTTATTACAGGCAGGGTTATTCCGAATCGCCTAAATACCTCATGAAATCATTAGCAGATAAAATATAGATTTGCATTGTTATGAAAACACAGATCCTCCTATCGGCCCAAACACTGGAGATCCAGTCATGTATAGACTGGATCATGTCGCCTGAATCTGGAGGGATCGATGTATTTATTGGCACGGTACGCAATACAACCAAAGGAAAAAGAGTTTTAAGGCTCGATTTTGAAGCCTATGAGCCTATGGCCATCAGCGAGATGAACAAAATTGCCGCACAAGCTTTTGAACGCTGGCCGGTGCAGAAAATACTGATCCACCACCGCACCGGATTACTGCAGGTTGGCGAGGTACCGGTTGTTATTGCCGTATCAGCAGCGCACCGTGACGCCGCTTTTGATGCCTGCCGGTACATCATCGACACACTTAAACAAACCGTACCTATCTGGAAAAAAGAAAGCTTTGAGGATGGCGATGTTTGGGTAGCAGCACATCCTTAGGATTTCGGATTTGGGATGTTCGATTTCGGATTTTTTTATTTTAAATTCCTGATTGAAAAATTAAAAATCTAAACTTCTAATTCCGAAATCGAAATTCCGAAATCCGAAATCATCTAATCAAACCTTATACTCTTCCAACCCGCCTTCCAATGAAAACACATCAGCCTCTGGGATCATTTTGAGGATAAGTTTTACGGCTTCGTCACTTCGTTTGCCCGATGAACAGTAAAGGACTTTGGTATTCGGGCTGGTAAAATAGGCCAGGTACTCTTCTATTTCGTCCAGCGGGATATGCGTACCGCCAATATCATAGGCTTCACGCTCCTGGATGGTACGCACGTCAATAAGTTCTACCGTATCATCCAAAAGGATCCGCTTTTTTAGTTCATCAGCATTGATGGTTGGAATGGTGATAGTTGTTTTTAACCTGCGGATATGCGTTTTTGTTATCGGGCCAATCTTAAAGATGCGGCTTTGCATACTTTGTGCATCAAAGATCAGCACTTTCCCGACCAGTAATTCACCGCTTTTGGTAATGTACTTGATTACTTCATTGGCCTGCATACAGCCGATGATTCCGGCCAGTGTGGGTACTACTCCGCCTTCAGTACAGTTAGGGATCTGGGTAGCATCCACTTCGGGGAACAAATCACGGTAATTGGGCGAATTTGCTCCTTTGGAGTTGCTTACGTTCCAAACTGCAACCTGCCCTTCAAACCGATAAATGGCACCATAAACAAGCGGTTTACCGGCCAAAACACAGGCATCATTAAGCAGGTAACGGGTCTCGAAATTATCGGTACCATCCAGCACAATGTCGTAATTACCGATAACGTCCATCACATTATCGGATGTTATTTTGATGGTATGAGGTACGAGCTTAATACCCGGGTTTTGAGCCTGCAAACGTAAACAGGCTACTTCAGCTTTATTTTCACCCTCATCGGCAGGGTTATACAATACCTGGCGGTGCAGGTTACTTACCGATACCTGGTCGAAATCGGCAATGCCCAATGTGCCAATTCCTGTTGATGCCAGGTATTGCGCAGCCGGACAGCCCAACCCTCCTGCCCCAACAACCAGTACGCGGGCTTCCTGCAATAATTGCTGGGCTTCCTCGCCAAAACCGGGCAGCGCGATCTGGCAGTTATATCGTTGTAAATCCTGATTCATTAGTAGCAACTATTGTATGGTGGATCATTGATTTTACTTTCTCCAATTCTTCAGGCGTGTTTACATTGGTCAGCGCCTCCTGTTGCGGGGCGTTTAACAATGTAATATCACTATTGATCAAAACCTTGCGCGGGCACGAGTATCCTTGTGCCAAAAATGACAACAAAACGGAGTAGCTTTTAGGTTCCCATATGGCTATCAAAGGTTCCGGAAAATCGGTTACCGGACTGTGATAAGCCGTAGCCACCGACGAGCTGTTTCGCCAGGCCGCTAAATTACGAAGGGTAGCTTCATCCATCAAAGGCAAATCGCAGGCTATGACCAGCCAGGCGGCATCCGGCTGTTCGCGAAATGCGGAAAGAATAGCCCCATAAGGTCCTAAACCAGTAAATGTATCCTCAATAACCGGGTAAGCCGGGTCAATTTCCTGCTGCTGGCCGGGGCGAGCGGAAATGTAAACCTCGCTGCAAAAGTTTTTAAGCAAATCGGCCATATAATACCGCTGCTGCTTGCCATGCCATTTGGCCGCACCTTTATCAAAACCCATTCGGGTACTTTTGCCGCCGGCCAATACCAGTCCGTTTAAAACAGGTTTGGCCTGTTTTAACGCGGCTTCAAAAAAGGCTACGATCTTTTCACGTTCATCTACTTTTAAAATTGGGATCAGATGCCAGTTGGGTATAACTTCCTGTATAAAGTCGGGAATTTCGCTTGCGTTATCGGCCAGCAGAAAAAGCTGAACGTTATTGAGCTGACCTATCCTTTTTTGCAGCGACGCTTTTTTATTAACGTCGATAATAACTACCTGGGCCTTAGCCTGCTGGTGATTCCCATTAACTAATACCAGATCGGCAGACGAGAATTGCTGTTTAAGCTGGTAGGGATATACCGGGTTTTGATAGTTAAACTGCTGATAGTTTACCTGGTCGGTATAATCAAGCGAAGCCCCGCTTACCAGCCTGCCGGGCAGCAAAGTAATATCATCGTTATGCGACATATCCACATAGGCACATTTATAAACCGGCGAAAGCGAACGGATCACATCGTCGGCCAACAATTTGATTACGGTACAGGGGCCGCCCACAATTGCCCATTCATTACGGCCGAAGTTGCCTGTTGAAGGCCGCGCCAGTTTA
The DNA here is from genome assembly GCA_966212355.1 of uncultured Mucilaginibacter sp. Taxonomy (GTDB): domain Bacteria; phylum Bacteroidota; class Bacteroidia; order Sphingobacteriales; family Sphingobacteriaceae; genus Mucilaginibacter. The sequence goes on along the minus strand of CBIHRB010000002.1, from coordinate 20,408 downwards.
GTGTGTTTTTTATGCGTGCCTGATGGCTGGTTATGATCTTTTAAAGTCACGTTTACCTCCTGTTTTTGAAATCAGTTTGGTTTCTTTTATCACTATATCATGGCTCAAGGCCTTGCACATATCATAAATAGTAAGTGCCGCTATCGAAGCGCCAACCAGTGCTTCCATTTCCACACCAGTTTTCGCCGTAATGCTTGCGGTACAATCAATCACCACCTCCTGCTGCCCATTTATTTGGATAATAACATTACAGTTATCCAAACCCAGCGGATGACAAAGCGGGATCAGGTCGCCGGTCTTTTTGGCGGCCATAATACCGGCAATGATAGCCGTTTGAAAAACAGGGCCTTTTTTGCTTTGCAACTCGTTCCCTGCTAAAAGCTCAAATACTTGTGCGGGCAAAGCAACTACGCTGCGCGCAGTAGCGGTACGGTGCGTAACCTGCTTTTCAGTTACATCAACCATACTGGGGTCACCTTGTTTGTTTATGTGGGTTAACATCTTGAACCTTGATTTACTTGATTATAGGATTTATGGATATTTGCATTTACAATTTACTTTTATTCAGTTTTCGATCTCTATCAGGGTAATCCCAAAATCCTACAAATCATGGTTAAACCTCCAAACCTTAAACACCTCTCCTGCTTTAAAATTATTCTTTTCGGCCGGAAGTTCTAAAAAAGCTTCGGTATCTGCTAAGTTAGCAAAATCGCCCGAACCATTTCCCTCAACGGGTGTAGCTATCAATTGGCCCTGCCCGTTACTTTCCAACTTTACCTGCAGATAATATTGCAATGCCGGCTGAAATGTAAAATCTTTCCCTAATACCGCATATGTGGCAGCCTTTGCGGACAAGCCGAGCGTTGTATTGAGCCATATCAAAAAGTAACGGTGCAGGCACATAAATGTGGCTACCGGGTTACCCGGAAAGGCAAACACCAATGCACTGTTATTATGTTTGCCAAACCAAAAGGGTTTGCCGGGCCGCTGGGCTACTTTATGAAACAACTTTTCAACCTTTAATTCCTCAAGCGCCCGGGGGATATAATCAAACTTCCCCATCGAAACACCACCGCTTAGCAGTAGCACATCATAGTTTTGCAAACAGTATTGGATCTTTTCTTTAGTAACAGCGGGCTCATCAGGGATATGCAAAATATCAGCATCGCTACCATGTTGTTTTAAAACGGCCTTTACCATATAGCTGTTTGATTTGCGGATCTGGTACGGCAGCGGCGTTTCGTGCACATCAACTAATTCATCGCCTGACGAAACTATTACCACCCGCGGCATTTTTTTAACAAGCAGGTGGGTTTTACCTACTGATGCCGCCACACTAATGATAGCGGGGCTTACCACCTGCCCTGCCGTTGATATAACATCATGTTGTTTTTTATCAAGGCCCTGCAAATGCAGGTTCTGCCCCTTTTTTATATCGCGGGTATGTATGCTCGCCGACCCGGCGATGATCTCCACATCCTCATAACGGATCACTGTATCAACCGAAGCAGGTAACACAGCACCTGTCATAATCTCGATGCATTCGTCGGCGCTATTGATCTGAACCGGCTCCTCACCGGCTGCCTGGGTAGCTTTGATCCGGAAAATATTGATCCCGCTTTCAATAGCTTCATGTCTTATAGCGATACCATCCATGGTTACCCGGTTAAAGGGGGGGAGGTCGCGGTCGGCCTTCAGGTCTTCAGCCAGGGCATAACCGAGAGCCTGTTCAAACGGGAGGCTTTGAGTGCCGTAATCCCTAATTTGCGCAAGCACCAGTTTTTCAGCTTCTTCAACCGTTGTCATATATATATGTAGTTTAAAACTATCCGCCAATAGTGGCCATTGACTCGTGGATGCCTGTTTTGGCTACCCGTGCCCGCTCGGCTTCCCAGCCATCTGCCGGGCGGTGGCTAAAAGCGGTTAACAGGGCATCCTCCAATACTTCATCAGAAGCTCCCGCGCGCATCAGATCTTTTAAATTGAGCACGCCATCATCATACAAACAGGTTTTTAGCCCACCCTGGGGCGTTATGCGGATCCGGTTACAGCTGCCGCAAAATGTACGCGAATAAGCGGCTATAATACCAACGGTACCTTTATGCCCCGGGACCTGGTAATTGTATGAAGTAGAATAAGCGGGGTCATCCAATTTCTTTATTTGCGGATATTTGCTTTTTATTTCATCTAAAATGCGAAGGTAATCCCAATGTAATCCATCGTACACATGGCCATCGCCGTTAAAAGGCATTTCTTCTATAAACCTCACACTTACCGGCAGTTCTTTAGCCAATTCAACCAGCGGGATAATATCCTGTATATTTTTTCCATCCATCACCACGGCATTGATCTTTACTTCCATATCATGGCTCAGCATGGCATCTAAGGCTGTCATCACACTGGCAAATTCGTCGCGCCGGGTAATGGCAAAAAAGCGGTTGGCATCCAGCGTATCCAGGCTCAGGTTTATTGACCGTACACCTATCTTTTTTAATTCGGGCACATAAGGCGCTGTAAGTACGCCGTTAGTTGTAAGGCCCAGCTCATTTAAGCCATCCAGCCTGGATATAGCTGTGAGCAAATGCATAATATCTTTGCGTACAAAGGGCTCGCCCCCCGTAATACGGATTTTTTCGATACCCATTTTTACAAGTAAACTGCAGCTGCGCAGCATTTCCTCATAGGTCATGAGCTCGGCACGTGAAAGCCAGTTCAGGCCATCCTCTGGCATACAGTAAAAACAGCGCAGGTTGCACCTGTCTGTCACCGCGAGGCGCATGTAGCTGATCTTCCGTCCATGATTATCTGTTAACAAACTATAGCTTTTTTATCCTGTAAATTTAATTAATTAACAGCCATTACATCTTTAAGTTTATGCATGGCCATTGTAAAAATAAGCATTACCACGCTTGGAGATGTTTGCGAAATGTATTTTTATTTCCTTCCTCAGTGATATATCCGGTCTCAAATAAAATTACAAAAGCTTAACCGGGTTATACTCCTTTCGTAACACACACATAAAACACAAAAAATCAAATTGTTATAAATGAACAGATCTAACTAAAACTTTAATTAAATTATTACCGTATTAAGGCAAGCATCCGGCCCAAAAGAATTTATAAAAAGGAAGCCCCCTGAACCTGAACAAACATAAACGCAGGACCGGAAGCTATAAAATGGTAATGCATGATCATTAACCAGGCATTACAACAACAGTCATACCAACATCTAATGTAACAGTTATAAAAAATGACAGGGATTATTATTCTGGCAGCAGGCGCATCAAATCGTTTTGGCTCGCCCAAGCAAAATCAAATTTACCAGGGTAAAACCCTTTTACAACGGGCAATTCAAACCGCACTTACCTGCCTGCATTGCGAAAAAGTTATTGTGGTGTTAGGGGCCAATGAACAATTAATCCGTCCTAATATAGATGAACAGCTTGTAGACGTCATTCACAATCCGCGCTGGGAGGAGGGAATGGGCTCGTCAATAAGAGTTGGTGTAGCCGAAATTTTGCGGCTTGAACCCCGCATAACTTCAATTATCCTGATGCTTTGCGATCAGCCATTTGTTGATTCATTCCTCATATCACAATTAATAGAAAAAAAGGAAGTTAATGACTGCGGTATTATTGCCTGCGGCTATCGTGATGTTTTGGGCGCACCCGCTTTGTTTGATTTAAAATATTTCCCCGAACTGCTTGGCCTGCAAAGCATTGAAGGTGCAAAAAAAATCATTGAAGCACATACCGACGACGTTTTTATACTCCCTTTTCCGCTGGGAGCTATTGACATTGACACTGCCGATGATTTAGAAAGGCTTAACCAGGTAGGATAAGATAATTAAGCCGAAGCAACCAGTTTATTTACGCTGCGATATACAAACTCATTAAAAATATGCCTGCGGGCAAACCGGCCGGGCGAATCAGCATTGATCAGTTTGATATAAACCGCTTTGGGCACACCAAAATATTCATATACATTACCATCAAGGAAAGTAACTTTTAGTACCTGTTGCTTATACTCAAAGTCGGCTATGTTTGATAATGTAGTGGTAGCGGTATAATCAGGCAAAGTTTGAGCACGGGTTTCAGGGGCAATGCTTACCAAAAAATGATAAGCTTCAATAATTGTTTTACTCTTCTCTTCTGCCTCTGCCCTGTTGTCGTCCTGGAACCTATCGGGATGCCAGGTTTTCATCATGCTTTTATAAACCGAACGTAACTCGCTTAACTCCGCATTTTCGGTCACGTTCAGGAGCTTCCTATAGTCGCCAATTTTTTTCATTGTTTATTTATTCCTTTTTTATTGTCGATGAAGGGATTACAGGCAAAAACACGTTCAGCACCACCATGAAAATAACGGCGCGAAGGTACGCTTTTTTAACGAGGAAAAACAGGGAGTTTTATTTATTGAACAATGATGATATGGAGTAAATATTAGCTAAAACTTTTATTAACATTCAACTTACCCCCCTACCCTGTTTGCAGCTTTAATGCAACAGCACAAATGAATAAAATACAGTGATAGCTGTTTAAATTATAAACCGTATTTTTGCGGGCTATGAAGTTTCCCAAATTTGCCGATCTGATACTGTTTGAGAACGACGACGTTATTGTTGTGAACAAACCGCCTTTTATAAGTTCACTTGATGAACGGGGCGAAGGCAGCAGCGAGATCAGCATGTTAAGGCTGGCTAAGGCTTATTGGGACGATGCGCAGATTTGCCACCGCCTTGATAAAGAAACATCCGGCGCGCTCATTTTTGCAAAAAATCCCGAGGCTTACCGGTCGGTTTCCATTCAGTTTGAAAAGCGTAAGGTTAAAAAAGTATACCACGCCGTTATTGACGGCACACATACTTTTGATAACCTGCTTGTTGATTTGCCTATATTAAATGTTGGCAAGGGCAGTGTAACCATCAGCAGGCAGGAAGGCAAGCGTGCCGAAACCTGGTTTCAGTCGTTAAAGTATTATAAACATTATACTTTGGTTGAATGCCGCCCGGTTACAGGCCGTATGCACCAGATCAGGATCCACCTGGCTACACAAAGGGCCTCTATAGCAGGCGATGAGATGTATAAGGGCGAACCTGTTTTCCTCTCCAAAATAAAGCGCAAATACCATTTGGGTAAAGATCAGGAAGAGTTGCCCATTATGAAGCGCTTTGCCCTGCATGCCTATGAAGTAACATTTCGTATCAATGCCGAAACTGAAGTTACCATTCATGCTCCATATCCTAAAGACTTTGAAACGCTTTTGAAGCTGCTTGACAAGTTTGACAGTTAAAATTAAATGGTATTAAGTGTTTGAAATTAACATACGCCAACGTATTTTTATGCTCCATGCCGCGTAGCTTAAAAAAATTCCTCTACTGTATTTTGCTGATAATATCTGGTGTGAGCTATTCAAAAGCCGATCCTTATATATATCTTCCCGAAGATAGTCTTGTTCATTTTTTAAAGATCCAGAACAGGGACCTTCAGGATAAAAAACTGGTTAATTATATTAAGCTCCGTTTTCAGCAGGGGCCCGAAAATACTATCCCGCAGGGTAAAAATGAAGTTTATAAAGAGCTTGATAAATACGATGTGGGCGACAAGGAGGCTTTAAAATACTTTATTGAAAGTATTATTCAGAAACGCTTTTTAAAGCTCCCCGAAGCTGAAAGCGCTATGGTTAAAGCCATTAACCAGGCCTCAAAGAACAAAGCCGACTTTTTGCTTTATTCGTTTATCAGCCATCTTGCTTTTATTCAAACAGATAAAGGCAACCCTATAGGCGCTATATACAGTTACGGCCTGGCTCAAAAACAAGCTTTAAAACTTAATGACCCGCTATTGCAGGTATTTCTGAACATCAATATCTCCGACCTGTACTACAAGCTCAACCTGTATACCCAGTCGTTGTATTATCTTAACCAGGCCTTTCATATCAAGGAAGAAAATAAGATTAGAGATGACAGGCTTTATACGATAATAAGCTATAACAAGGCCGAAAATTTTTTCAGGATGAAAAACCTTGACTCGCTGCAGCGATGTCATGATGATTTAATGGGGCCAAACAACAAAAGTTATAAACTATTCAGCTACCAATATCGTACGGCCTATTATATATCATTGTTAAAACATGAGTATAACAAAGCGATAACACAAATCAAAAGCCTACAAAGTGACAAAAAGTATGTGCCCAACGATGTTGAGAAACAAAACCTCGCCGATGCTTTTTACCTGAACGGGCAGCCGGATTCGGCAAGCTTTATAGCTAACCAGTTGCTTGCGCTTCCATATTCTGATCATCACCCCGAAATAAAGCACCACCTTTATCAATTACTGGGGAAAATAGCCCGCGACCGGGGCGATTACGAACTGGCTGTTGAGAATTTTGACCTTGCATTAAAACAATCAGAAGAAAGCCTGAATAATACTACACAGGTGGGCAATGTATCGGCGCAAATAAAAATTGATAAAATTGAAACCTCGTTTACCGATACTGCCGAAAAGTACAGGCGCGAACGCCTTATTTTGATCCTCATCAGCATTACTACGGTTTTCATGTTTGCCGTTATAGCCCTTTTATACCGGAGTGCAAGGCAAAAACGGCACTACGAAAAATTATTATACGATACCAAAAAAAGTGAACTGGCTTTTATCAACTCGCATGAGGTGCGTAAACATCTTACCAATATATTAGGCCTTGTTGAGCTGATGAGCGAAAGCAAAGACAAAAAAGAGGAGTTTTTACAGGTTGAAAAGCATCTTTATGATTCGGCCACCAGGCTCGACGACGCTATTAAGAACATCTCCGAAAAATTAAGCGACTAAGTTCCCGCAACAATGATCTTTATCTTAGGCTTACCGGGATGGTAAGTAATATGCTTGTATTACACCTGCAGAGCCATCCTGTACAAGCACATTTGCATTATTGATAAAAAACAACCTTCATTTATTTACGAAAATATAAAATTGTTAAAAACGCAGCTTTACAGATTCTTTTTTACAGGTTTACAGCTATAATTAACATGTTATTGAAAAAAAATACAAAATTTCTTAACATTTGTAATGAATTTTGTAAAAATAATTTAAATTCGCCTTAATAATTATTGAGATTAATACAAAAACTATAATTAGAACCCCAACTTTACAAATTAATTAAAAAATGGCAACAAAACTCGAGTACATTTGGCTTGATGGCTATAAACCAACACAGAGCCTGCGCAGCAAAACAAAAATCGTTAAAGAATTTAGCGGTAAAGTAGAAGATTTAGAAAACTGGAGCTTTGATGGTTCTTCAACTGAGCAGGCACCAGGTGGTTCATCTGATTGTATCTTAAAGCCAGTTTTTGTTGTTCCAGATCCGCAAAGAAAAAGCGCTTACTTAGTAATGTGCGAAGTATTAAGTGCCGATGGCAAACCACATGAATCAAACGGCCGTGCTACCATCGCTGATGATGATAATGATTTCTGGTTCGGTTTTGAGCAGGAATACTTCCTGTGGGATCCTGCAACAAACAAACCACTTGGTTTCCCTGCAGGTGGCTATCCTGGTCCGCAAGGCCCTTACTACTGTTCAGTAGGTGCAAACAACGCTTTCGGCCGCGAAATTGTTGAAGAACACTTAGACGTATGTTTAGAAGCAGGCTTAAACGTTGAAGGTATCAACGCCGAGGTTGCTGCCGGCCAGTGGGAATTCCAGATCTTTGCAAAAGGTGCTAAAGAAGCTGGCGACCAGATCTGGGTTGCACGTTACTTATTGGAAAGAATTGGTGAAAAATACGGAGTTGCTGTTAACTGGCATTGCAAACCATTAGGTAAATTAGACTGGAATGGTTCAGGTATGCACGCTAACTTCTCAAACACTACTTTACGTACTGCAAACAGCAAAGAAATTTTCACAGCTATCTGCGAATCTTTCCGCCCTGCAGTTGCTGAATGTGTTGCTGTATACGGTGCCGATAACGATCAGCGCTTAACCGGTAAACACGAAACAGCTTCAATCAATGACTTTAGCTATGGTGTATCTGACCGCGGTGCTTCTATCCGTATCCCTCTGTATGCTGTTGACCACAACTGGAGCGGTTACCTGGAAGATCGTCGTCCTAACTCAGCTGCCGACCCATACAAAGTTGCTGCTGTGATCATCAAAACTGTAAAATCAGCTAAGATTTAATCCCCTAATAAATAGTTATTATTTTTATCCCCTGGTTTTATAAACCAGGGGATTTTTTTTCTACAATCCGTTTGTCAACTACATATAGTTCTTCCATCAAAGCATTAGCTTTATAATATTTACATTCAACTTTTATTTAAATGGCTGTTTAGCAGCATTATTTTTGGCAGATATACCTTTCAAATATTGAATATAATCACCTGTGGTAACCTCATTATAGGCGACTACAGGTAAATTATAAAGATACATCCAGCAATTTAGTATCTCGTTAGCGGTGTGGATCCCTACTTCTTTTCTTATATATTCCTGCGGAGGACTATATGCTTCGCCGATGCCTTCATAATCGTCAATTACGTTTAATATAATTTCGGGATCATCCATCATAAAAATGCTGCCGTAAATGTAACGTTCTTCAGCATTACCGACCACAGCGCCGGGATACTCGCCAATATCATAAAGCCGCCCTTTTATTTTTCCGTCACCTATAAATTTGCAGTGTTTATTCAGGTACGCTGCAAACTCGTTACCTGGCTGCAGCAATGTGCCATAAACAAATAAAAATTGATTTGTTGTTTCCATAAATAACTCAAACAAAGGTAAACGCTATTGCGTATTATACACGCACAGGCTATTTTTTTATAGTTTAAGCCATAATAGCTATCTTGCTGCACCTTAACCGGCCATACTTTTATACCATGAACGAAGAACAGATCAAAGCATATATTGAGCAAAATAACATCCAGAAAATAAAATTCGCCTTTGCCGATATTGATGGCATTTTGCGCGGTAAGGTGATCCACCCTAAAAAATTTATTGATGGTTTACAAAGTGGCTATGGCTTTTGCGATGTGGTATTTGGCTGGGATAGCAGCGATGCTTGTTATGATAACGTACAATTAACCGGCTGGCAAAGCGGTTACCCGGATAAACTTTGCCGTATTGACCTGTCAACCCTGCGGAATGTGCCCTGGCAGGATGATATCCCCTTTTTTTTAGCTGATTTCAGCAAACCCGACGGCAACGATCTGCCGGCTTGCCCTCGTAGCCTTCTCAAACATATCAAGGCCGGGTGTGAAGCAATGGGTTATCATGCCGAATTTGCGCAGGAGTTTGAATGGTTTAATTTTAAAGAAACACCGCAAACCCTTGCTGATAAAAAGTTCACCAATATTGAACCCCTTACACCAGGCATGTTCGGCTATTCTATACTACGTACATCAGAAAACAGCGATTTTTATTACGATCTGTTTAACCTGCTCACCAAATTCAATGTGCCCATCGAGGGCCTGCATACCGAAACTGGCCCGGGAGTATATGAAGCTGCCATATTGCATGATGAAGTTTTAGCTGCAGCAGATAAAGCAACGCTGTTTAAAACCGCAGTTAAAGAGATAGCCTATAAACACGGTATCGTGGCATCATTCATGGCCAAATGGACCGAAACGCTGCCCGGCTGCAGCGGTCACATCCATCAAAGCCTGTGGACTAAAGACCAATCAAAAAACCTGTTTTACGACGCTAACGATGTAAACAAAATGAGCGACCTGCATAAGCATTATCTTGCAGGTCAGCTATACTGCATGCCGCATTTGCTGCCTATGTACGCGCCAACCATCAACAGCTACAAACGCCTTGTTGAAGGAGCCTGGGCACCCACCACCATAACATGGGGTGTTGAAAACCGTACTACCGCGCTACGTGTTATCAATACCACCGAAAACTATACCCGCCTGGAAACCCGCATCCCTGGTTCGGACACCAACCCATACCTGGCCATGGCTGCAGCACTGGCTTCGGGCCTGTATGGTATTAAAAACAAGCTTGAGCTAAATATTGAGCCAACAACAGGCAATGGTTACCAGCACAAAAGTAATGGCATACTATGGCCAAACCTGCATGCAGCCGCCACAGCCATGCAAAACTCCGATATTGCCAAAGAGCTCTTCGGCGAAGGCTTTGTTGATCACTTTACCCAAACCCGACTGTGGGAATACCGCCAGTTTGCCAAAAGCGTAACCGATTGGGAGCTGAAAAGGTATTTTGAGATTATATAATCTGAACCCGGAAGGATGTCTGAACTCGAATTAAATGAATTTTGGGAATGAGTAGAATTGATATTCTGTTTAATTTTTTAATTCGAAAAATTCGGGTTCAGACAATATATTTACACCCTTAATTATAAACCGAATGCTGCCAATGGCGTAACTTTGCCGGCAGACACATACAAATGGACTATTCTTTTATTATCCGCAAGGCCTGGGAAGGGTATGACGCGTCAAAAACCATCCGCGATATTGAAGATATCAGCGCTATGGTTTCAACCAATCACGTGTACCGCATTACGTTTGATGACGATGATATTATCATAGCCAAACTCTCATACTTTGGCAAGTTCGAACATTTTAAGGAGGACCACCGCATTATTCAAACGCTGGCAATTAACCTGCTTTACCCGTTTGAGAATTTCCTGGCCCGTTCTTTACAAAAAAATAACCGCGTTTACATCTATCATCATAAACACGGCAAAACCGATGCCTGGGTGGTTTTCTATAACCCTACACGTATTTTACAGCGCCTGCCACGCCGGTTAGAAGAAAACCATATTAAAAAACTTGGTCAGCAGGTTGGCAAATTCCATAAAGCCTGCTCCAGGGTTAAAAATGTGTTGCCTAAATCGTCAAAGACTTTACGCACCGATATCTGGGCGTTGCAGCAACAAATCGAGACCAACCCAAAACAATTTGGCTCCGGTATGCAGGCCGACTTTTTAAAATACCACTGCGAAACCTTTTTGAAAAACCGCTCCAAATACAATATGAGCTCGTTCGAGATCATTCCTGTATTTATCGACTGGAATATCGGCAACTTTTCGGTAACACCTGATCTTGAGCTTTACTCGCGCTGGGATTATGACTGGTTCAGGATGAGTTACCGTTTGCTCGATTTTTATTTCTTCAGTCGCGTAGTTTCTGATATTGGCGACCGTACCGTTTTCAGCTACGTGATCAACACTATGATGGAAGACCGATTCATCATTTTTTTAAAAGAATACCATAAAGTTAACCCGCTTACTGCCGATGAGATCCGCTTTTTAAAAGAAGCTTATCGTTTTTTTATCCTGAATTACGTAATTAAAGATGGTAAGCACTTTTTTAGCGAACAATATGCCAAAAAACTACAGGCTGAAGCTTTTGACATCTATTTACCATCGGTAGACAGGGATTTTGATGCCGAAAAGATCATTGAGGCCTTAAAATTAAAATAGGTTAACTATCTTTCAGGCTTATTTTATAAAAAGCCCTAAAACAGATAAGCATGACCAGGATAGACAACTTTAAATCCATAATTGATAAATACGAAGTTGTTTTTTTTGATGCTTTTGGGGTTTTGAAAAACTATGGCGGCCTGCTTCCGGGTATTGAGCGCACTTTTTCTTACCTGGCAGAACAAGGTAAGGAGTATTATATTGTAACCAACGATGCTTCACGAAGCCCGGTGCAATTAGCCGAATCCTATACCACCAAAGGATTGACCGCCATAACGCCCGACAGGATCATATCATCGGGCATGCTTACCAAAGAATATCTTGACCTGAAGGTGAACGACGGTATCGTAGCCTATTTAGGCACGCCCGATTCTGCCCATTACATTGATAGCTCTGGGCTGCATACATTGCCTATCAGCGAAGTAAACGAAAGCAATATTGATAGGGTTAACGCGCTGGTGTTTTTAGATGACGAAGGTTTTGACTGGGGACGTGACCTGAACAAGTCAGTTAACCTCATGCGTAAGCGCACCATCCCTGCCATTGTAGCCAATACCGATCATGCCTATCCCCTAACCAAGCATGACGTATCTATAGCCATAGGCGGCTTAGCCAGTATGATAGAAAAAATTGTGGGTAAAGAGTTTATTCGTTTCGGTAAACCTGATTCGCAAATGTTCATGTTTGCCTACGATCTGCTCCGCGAGCGCAGGCCGATCAGTAAAAGAGATATTGTGATGGTAGGCGATACCCTGCAAACAGACATTTTGGGCGGTAATAAATTTGGGTTGGATACCGTACTGGTGCTATCCGGTAATACCCAGGCCAAAGACGCCGAAAACCGCATCACCGCCACCGGCATTGTGCCAACTTATATTTGCGATTCGGCAGTGGTGGAGGCCGGTGGATTGGGATTTTAAACTTCCAAAGCATGTTGTTGCGCGGCAACCGCAAGGAAGCATAGCCGCCTGCGTAGAATGTTATTGCTTCGTCGTTCCTACTCGTAGGACATTCAATCCCCCCCTTTTTCTACAAATCCTATCAATCTTTCTACCGTAACTATTTATTTAGAAAAATTTGTTTTAAATGTATAATTTACATTTATTTTTACCAACTTTGAAATCGCTAAGGTATAACTGTCTACCTTACATGTATAAGCCAATTATTACCTGATTTTAAACTAATGGACACAAATTTTGATCTTAAAGAGCATCCTCACAGTAGGTTAAACATTTTAACAGGCGACTGGATCCTGGTATCGCCGCATCGTACAAAACGCCCGTGGCAAGGCAAAGTTGAGGCTACACAAGCCGACGACCGCCCGCAGTATGATCCGGCCTGTTACCTATGCCCCACAAACAAAAGGGCCGATGGCAGCGAAAACCCTGATTATAAGGGGAGCTTTGTTTTCACCAATGACTATTCGTCGCTGCTGCTAAATACTCCTGACGGCGGTTTAAATGAAGATGAACTGCTGGTAGCTAACAGTCAGAAAGGTATTTGCCGGGTAATCAGTTTTTCGCCGAGGCATGACCTTACCCTACCCCAGATGACCACCAAAGAGATTAGCAAAGTGGTTGACGTATGGCAGACGGAGTTTGAGGACCTGGCTTCTTATCCGTGGATCAAACACATCCAGATCTTTGAAAACAAGGGCGATATTATGGGCTGCAGCAACCCGCATCCACATGGGCAAATCTGGGCGCAAAACAGCCTGCCCGTTGAAGTAGCCAAAGAAACCCAGCAGCAAAAGCTCCACTTTGAGCAAAAAGGGACAAGCCTTTTAGCCGATTACCTTGCATTGGAACTTAAAAAGCAGGACCGCATAGTTTTTGAGAATGAACATTTTGTTGTGCTTGTGCCGTTTTGGGCTGTTTGGCCATATGAAACTATGATTGTAAGCAAAAGGCATGTAACCAGCATTTTATACTTTACCGAGCAGGAAAAACATGCCCTTGCCGATGCTATCAGGAGGCTCACTATCAGGTATGATAACATGTTTGAAACGTCGTTCCCTTATTCGGCAGGTATGCACCAATCACCGGTTAATTCGGGCGATCATCCCTACTGGCACTGGCATATGCATTTTTATCCACCTTTGCTGCGTTCGGCCACGGTTAAAAAGTTCATGGTAGGTTATGAGATGCTGGCCAATCCGCAACGCGATATCACAGCAGAGTTTGCTGCTGAAAAATTGCGTGGTTTAAGTGAGATCCATTATAAAACGAGGGAATAATGAAAAAACGCTATTTTTAAACCAAACTATAACCATCCTATTTATGAGAAACTTAATTAAAGGTATTTCTTTAACAATTTTACCTGCTTGTAGCCTATATTTGGCTGCCTGTAATCAAAATTCAACCTCACAGAAAAACACTACTATGGCGGATAGCACCCAAACCACTGTATCAGCATTTGAAAAAACAATCGATGGTAAACAAACCCATTTATTTACCCTTAAAAACAAAAACGGCGTTATTGCCACCATCACCAATTATGGTGGCCGTGTAGTAAGCCTGTTAGTACCCGATAAAAATGGCAAGTTAACCGATGTTGTTTTGGGTTTTGATGATGTGGAAGGTTTTGAAAAATCAACCGAACGCTATTATGGCGCTACCATTGGCCGTTACGGTAACCGTATTGCCAGAGGCCATTTTAAGATAGATGGTAAGGATTATCAATCGTCAATTAATAATACACCCAATATGCTGCACGGTGGTAAACATGGTTTCCAGGAAATGGTATGGGATGGTAAAATGATCGATTCATCTACCGTAGAGCTTACCTATCTTTCAAAAGATATGGAAGAAGGCTTCCCCGGTAACCTTAATGTTAAGGTAATTTACAGCCTTACCGACGATAACTCATTTAAATGCCAGTACGAAGCTACTACCGATAAAAAAACGGTTGTTAACCTTACCAACCACGCGTTCTTTAACCTCAATGGCGAAGGCAGTGGTACAATCCTCAATCATTTGGTGCAGATAGATGCCGATAATTATTTACCGGTTGATGCAGGCTTGATCCCTACCGGGAAACTTGAAAAAGTTGCAGGCACTCCGTTCGATTTCACCAAGCCCGAAACCATTGGCAAACGCATTAACGAAGACAATGTGCAGTTAAAAGATGGCAAAGGTTACGATCACAACTTTGTGCTGAACAAACATGACATGAGCACTCCGATAGCAACTGTAGTTGGTGATAAGAGCGGCATTAAAATGGAAGTATTTACCGAAGAACCCGGCTTACAGTTTTACAGCGGTAACTTTATGCAGGCTAAAAACGTGATGAAACGCGGTATCAAAGACGAGTACCGTACATCATTCGCTATGGAAACCCAGCATTTCCCTGATTCACCAAATCAGCCGCAGTTCCCTTCAACAGAGTTAAAACCGGGCGATACTTATAAAACGCAATCACTTTATAAGTTTTCGGTAGTAAAATAATTGAACCTCTTTTTTATACAAAAGTCCTGCCCAATGGCGGGACTTTTTACTTTATATTAGTTCCAGATATAACCTTATATATACAAAATGAGCGCCTGGCGAAAAAGGGCAATTGAATGCCTACCTGCCTCTAAAAAAGAATTCGAAGATCCTGAAACCTCTATTTATACTGTTTTCATGGAATTATTGCCTGCAACTGTTGCTGCACACCGCAATAATGACACTGCGCAACTCAAAAAAAACTATGATTTTGCCTAATGGTGTTTCAGACAAAAATCCGAAGAGCTATGGAATGCCGCCGGAGTATCATTTTATGAACATCTGGGCGATAAGACCGAAACACTTCAGGCCATGCATCTATGGGTTAAACGGGATATCTATATCAAGATACGATCACTCTTGAAGCAGAGAGTTGGCGAGGCCACTTTAAAAATAACAGACGGCATATATGGGTTGAGTAATGCCAGGTTTAAAGGGTGATCTCAATGGCTTCGATGTTTAATGTTTGTTAAGCGGATTTAAAACAAACCTAAAATTTTTGAGGTTAAATAGTTAATTAATTAACAATTTATTTACCTATCCATAAAAACATCATGAGTAATAATTCAACACAACCCGAAGAAAAGGGATTTTTCGAGAAGGTTAAAGAAACAATTGAAAGCCTTTGGGAAGGCACAAAAGATACAGCCGAAGACGTAAAAGAAGCAGCCGAAGAAAAAATAGAGGATATCAAGGAAAAAGTAACCGCTAAAAAAGCCGCGGCTACCAAAAAAGCTGCGCCAACTAAAACCGCAGCAGCTAAAAAAGCAAATGTGGTAACCACCAAAGCAAAAAACGCAGTTTCTGAAGTAAAAGCAAAAGCCGAAACCAAGGCTAAAGCCATTACCGCCAAAGCAAAAGATGAAGCGGCAACCGCTAAAAAAGCCGTGGCCGATGTAAAAGCAAAGGCTGCAACTAAGGCGAAAACTATTACTACTAAAGCTAAAACCGAAGCCGCGGAAGCTAAGAAGGCCATAGCATCGAAAACTGCAAAAGCAGCTACCAGCGTTAAAAAGAAAGCTACTGCCGCCTCAAAGTAATGCAAAACACTTTGGCCACAAAAAAAGCGATTGGACAACCCAATCGCTTTTTTAATATTATAAACTCCCTCTTCAGGAAGCCGGGGCGCTTAAGCCTCAAACTTATAACCCACACCCTTCACAGTAGCAACGCAATCGTCGCCCAGTTTTTCACGCAGTTTACGGATGTGTACGTCGATGGTACGGTTGGTAACCACTACCGAATCTTCCCAGATGTTTTTAAGGATCACCTCGCGGGTGTAAACTTTGCCGGGTTTTGAAGCCAATAGGTACAACAGCTCAAATTCTTTTTTGGCTAATACAACCTTAACACCGTTTTTATAAACCAGGTAAGCTTCGCGGTCGATAACCAGGTCGCCTATTTCCAGTTTATTATCAATTACATCTTCGGCAGGAGCATTACGACGAAGTATAGCGTTTATGCGGCTAACCAGCGCGCGTGGTTTGATAGGTTTTGCAATGTAATCATCGGCACCTACGTTAAAACCTGCAATTTCCGAATACTCCTCGCTGCGGGCTGTTAAAAACACCATAAAGGTATTTTTAAACTCGGGCATGGTGCGCATAATGCGGCATGCTTCTATCCCATCCATTTTAGGCATCATGATGTCCAGTACAATCAGATCAGGCAAGGCCTTTTTTGCTTCGGCAACAGCTTCCTGGCCGTTACGTGCTAAAAACACCTGGTAACCTTCCTTTTTGAGGTTATACTCAATCAGTTCTAAAATATCCGGTTCATCATCAACAATAAGTATTTTCTGTTTTGCGGTGCTGCTCATGTTGCGTTAATTTTTTTGTATAAAAGTATACGCTTTACAACAGCTAATAGTTAAGCCAATATTAACAAATTGTTAAACGTCACCTTATATTAACCGTAAGTTGAGGCTATTTAAATGTTTTATTTAAAAAAGCTTCAAGATCGGCTCCTGTAATATTCTTGGCAACAATATTTCCCTGCGGATCGATGATGAAATTTGAAGGAATAGCTTCAATATGGTAAAGCCTTTCTGTAGGGCCTTCAAAACCGTTTAAATCCGAGCCATGGGCCCAGGTAAGCTTATCATCGCTGATAGCTTTCTGCCATGGCGCTTTGTCTTTATCAAGCGATACTCCTAAAATATTAAAGCCTTTATCTTTAAATGCATTATATTGTTTAACCACATTTGGATTTTCCTGCCGGCAAGGCTGGCACCATGAAGCCCAAAAATCAATCATTACATATTTGCCTTTGTAATCAGATAAATTAATTTGCTTGCCATCAATGCTGGTAACGGTAAACCCGGGCGCTTTATGACCAAGAGATATCGGCTTAGCCTTATCCATCTGCGCGATAAACTTTTGTACAGTAGGATTATCTTTAAAATCGCCCCTGATTTCATCGGCAAATTTAATAAGCTGGGCTTCGTATTTGGTAGGATCGAGCGTGGTAGCTGCATAAAAGCCCGCAAGCGATTTTTTGTTATCGTTCACAAATTTTAAAACTGCCTCGCCGCTTTCATTCACGTTCTTTAAAAATATAGGCATGTATATCTTCAGCAGCGAATCGTTCCGTTCACCGCGAGATTTTTCCTGGTATTCGGCAAAAAGCTTAGCATTTTTATCACCGTAAAGATTACTGATGCGGTTAAACTCCTTTATCTTATCCGAATCATCAGAACCTTTGATAGTATACTCATGGTTTTTATTGTTATTGTCTGTTTCAAACTCAATATCGTCGCCATTTTTAGCTATGAAATCGTACAGGTTTTCGCCCTGCATTTCGCTACCCTGCGGACCGGTATTGCCTACCCTAAGTTTAAACAGGTTTGGATAAAGCGCCACGTGCTTAAACTCAAACTTACCGCCCTCGCCTAACGAAGTAGAATCAACAACCTTTAAGCCTGAGCTATCGGCCTCAATCAAATAAACAGCTTTAAGGTTACCCGGATTTTTGATAGTTCCCGAAACACTAAATTGTGATTCGTTTTTACAAGAGTACATGCCCGCGCTAAGCAATAACAACGCGCCGGCAGCCAGATTTTTAACTTTCATTTACTTAGCTTCTAATTCCTTTATCAATAGCTGATTAGTTTTCTGCGGATCGATCTTCCCTTTTGAGCTTTTCATGATCTCGCCCATAAACAGGCCCAAAACACCCTTTTTCCCCTTTTGGTATTCCTTAACCTTATCAGGATATTTGGCGATGGCATCCTTTATAAAACGGGTTACATCATCACCATCGGCACTGATCAGCAGGTTAAGTTCCTTAGCCAGATCATCCGGTTTTTTGCCGGGTTCTTTGATCATGGCGGGAAATAATTTGTGCGAAGCTACAGAATTATTTATCACCCCGGTGTCAATTAGTTTGATGAGGGCGGCAAGGTTTTGCGGCGTAACAGCAAAGTTACCAATGGTTTGGTTATGATCATTCAGGTATGAGCGTACAGCACCCATCAGCCAGTTAGCAGCAGCTTTAAAATGATCGGTATATTTTATCAGCGATTCAAAATAAAAGGCTGTGTCCCTGTCAGCAGTGATAACCGACGCGTCATAAGTGGTTAAGCCTAATTGCTCAGTGTACTTATGATACAACTGACCGGGCAGCGCGGGCAAGCTTTTACGGATGTTATCTACATATTCATTGCTAAGTTTCAAAGGCGGTAGATCCGGCTCGGGGAAGTAGCGGTAATCGTTGGCCATTTCTTTTGAACGGAGAACTGAGGTTTCGCCGGTATCGGCATTAAAGTTCAGCGTATTTTGATCGATGTGACCGCCGGCTTCAATAATGTTTACCTGGCGAACAAACTCATGTTCAATAGCGCGCTGCACATTGCGGATAGAGTTAAGGTTTTTCACCTCGCAACGGTTACCATAGGTGGTTGCGCCTTTAAGCCGCACCGAAATATTAGCGTCGCAACGCATGCTGCCCTCTTCCATGTTACCATCGCAAATATCAAGATAGCGGAGAATTTTACGCATTTCGGTCAGGAACTGGCCAGCCTCTTCGGCGCTGCGCATATCCGGTTCAGATACGATCTCCACCAGCGGTACACCAGCGCGGTTCAGGTCGATCAGTGAATCGGCGTGGTGTTGATCATGCATACTTTTCCCGGCATCCTCTTCCATGTGAATGTGGTGCAGGGATATGTTCTTTTCAGTGCCATCGGCCAGTTTCACGGGCACATAACCGTTAAGACAAACAGGCGCCTGGTCCTGGCTGATCTGGTAGCCTTTAGGCAGATCGGCATAAAAATAATTTTTACGGGCGAAGCTGTTATTCAGGTTGATAGTGCAATTACAGGCCAGGCCCATTTTAACGGCATATTCAACCGCTTTTTTATTAATAAAGGGCAAAGTGCCTGGATGCCCCAGCGATACCGCGCTAACATGGCGGTTAGGTTCGGCACCAAAGGCAGCCGAATCTGCCGAGAATATCTTACTTGATGTAGATAACTGTGCGTGTACTTCGAGGCCTATCACCAACTCGTACTTTTCAGCTACCCCGTCTGCGAGAACTGTCATAAAAATAAAAATTCAGCTATGATTTTACTGATGTATAAAAGTCAAATATATAAAGATTAATACAGTAACAACACCATTTTGCTTTTAAAACAACGGTAAAAGTGCAATTATATAGTTGTAAGGTAGGGGTTATAGAGATTATACCCCGTGATTGGAGATCAGTTGATGAAAATATTCAAATCAAACATGCCTGTCATCAGCATGATTAAACTTTCAGTACCCATCGCCGTCTATTTATTTGTCAGGCACAGAAATTGAATAAGTGTTCATATTTAGACAGACACCATGAAAAAATTAATTTTAGGAATGCTTGCAGGATGTTTTTTACTTGCAGCTTCGGTTACCAGGACAAATGCACAGGTAAGTGTAAATTTAAACGTTGGCTTATGGAACCCACCCGCCGAATATGCCGGTATTAATTATTATTACTTACCCGATGTAGAAAGCTACTATTATGTCCCCACTCATCAATATGTTTATTTGGATGGCGGAAACTGGGTTTGGAGGCGATCATTGCCGCCGCGCTATGCCAGCTACAGCATTGCAACAGGTTACAAAGTGGCCGTAAACCGCCCAAGAGCGTACACGTACTTTACACATGACCGTGATACTTACGCCCGCTACCGCGGAACAAAGAATGTTATAGTGCGAGACAACTATCGCACCAGGGTGGTAAACCGCACACATGTGGTTAACCGCACTAAGGTTGTAAACCATAATTCAAGACCGAAAACAAAAGTAGTTAAACGTAGCCATGGAGCAGATCACCGTGTACACAAAAATGGTCACCACCATTAATTGTCCAACAGGCTTTCCCCTAATAAAGTATATAAATAAAAACGACCGCTTCAGTAGAGGCGGTCGTGGTTTTTTTTTTTTTTTATAATAAATTTTGAGGGCGACAAAAAAACACAAACAAACAAACTAAAATAGATATAACGCAAAA
>CBIHRB010000001.1:0-749299 GCA_966212355.1 uncultured Mucilaginibacter sp. | reverse complement strand
AGCTTTTTTTTCAACAAAAAAGCTGTACCATGATTTATGATACAGCCTCTTTTTACTTTAAATATAGTCACCGTTTACAATTGAGCTTATTCATAAATGGCTACTTGTACAGGTGCGTCCTCTGGTATTTCCTCAATTTGAGCTGATATTGATTTTTCCGTAGCATTTGAGGTAATAAAACTCATGCCAAATGCGAGTAAAAGCAATGGTACTGTCATCCAGATTACCTGATGGATACCATAATGAGCAATCACAAAACCACCCAGTAAAGTGCCCAATGTAATACCGGCGTTAAAGAAGGAGGGAAGCAGGCTGTTTACAAAGTCAAGTGCTGGTTCCTGAATGCCATTGGTAAGCTGTATATTTGCCGCCAGAAATCCTCCGGTGTGTATAAATCCCCAAACTGAAAGAATAATAACCATTGGAATAAAATGCCCGCCAAACAGATAGGCCAAAACATGGGTTGCAACTAAAGAAAGCAAAAACAGCCGCGTTGTAAGCGTTACATTTTTACTAAGCGCTATACCCATAAGCCAGTTGCCCGCTATCCCTGTTCCACCAAATACCAGCAACATAATGCTAATTTGAGCTCCGCTCATACGCGAAACTTTATCCAGGTATTCGGCAAGATAACCATAGGTGGCAAACATACCTGCCAGGATAATGGTTGAAGCCAATAGCTTAATCCATAAGTGTACACTCCGCAGCAGCTTTACCTGGCTTTTGGAGCTTGCCTGTTCCTCATTAACCGGCATTGAAGGTGCAAATAGCGTCAACGCGCCAAAGGCTAATAAGTTAATGACGGCTGATAAGATAAAAGATGCCCTCCAACTAAAAAGATCTGCCATGT
The DNA here is from genome assembly GCA_966212355.1 of uncultured Mucilaginibacter sp. GTDB lineage: Bacteria > Bacteroidota > Bacteroidia > Sphingobacteriales > Sphingobacteriaceae > Mucilaginibacter. Next base: position 748,449 of record CBIHRB010000001.1, on the reverse strand, counting down.
AGGTGGTTAAGGGTACCCCCAACACGGTAGCAACACTAAGCCCGGCCATTACTATGGAGATAGCTTTTGGCGCATCTTTTGGCCCCGCCTGCTTTGCAGCAGCTGTCATAGATACTGCCCAGAACACCGGATGTAAAAATGCCGGTAGTATACGGGCAATCATAAGTACGGTGAAATTCGGCGCTATTGCCGATAACAGGTTAGAAATAACAAATACCCCTAATACCAGGCTCATCACAAATTTACGGTTAAGGCGCGCCGTAAGCATATTGGTAAACGGCCCCGCAATGGCCACTGTTAATGCAAAGGCGCTAAGCAGCCAGCCTGCTGTATCAATAGAAATATGAAATTCTTTTACCAGGTCGGGCAGGATGCCGATAACTCCGAACTCGGTGGTTATAATACCGAAGGCACCAAGGGCCATAATGTAAATTAATTTATTCATGAGGAGATATATTTAAGCATTTGAATGTTTCGATGTTTTCTTGCATTGAAATAACAGGTTAAATCAGAAGATATTAATACTTAGCTTTTCAGTTCGTTCAGGCAGGCGATGTACTCGTCAAGTACCTGCTGGTTTAATACATATTTAAGGTTGCGGCCTTCTTTTTGTGATAACAATAAATCGGCATCAACCAGTTGTTTAAGGTGGTGTGATACGGAAGGCTGCGTAAGGTCAAGCAGATCATTTACTTCCGCACAGTAAAGGCAATCTTTCCTTTTTTTAAACTGTTGTAAAATAGCTATCCGGTTCGCATCGCTCAGCGCCCTGGATATTTTCTCTATTTTTTTGTTGTCCATTTTCTTACTCTCGATGAGATACAATCAACGTTATAGTGTAAAGGTAAAATAATATTAACATATAGAAATGTTTCTATGTATTTAAAACGCATAAATGACAATAAAAGGATATATGGGCAAACCTTATGGAGGAGTGATGCTCCTCAGATGTTTCATTTTGTCACAAACACCCCCGTTTGTTGGCACATTTGCCTGTTTAATAGTGATCGTGCTGATCTTAATTTTATGGTATGAAAGTAGTAAGAGTACAATACACCACACGCGCGGAGTTTGCGGCCACCAATCAGCGGAACATCGCTGCCATTGTTGAAGAGTTGAAAACTTTAAATCATCCCGGTATTAAATATACAGCATGGCTATTGCCCGACGGTAAAACATTCATGCATTTTGATCAGCTCGAAAATGAAGAAGCCCACCTTGTATTACAAGGGCTGGCTTCGTTCCATAAATTTGCCGCCGAACTTGAAGCCAGCGATTTGGAGGTCGAACCTAAGCTTGAGCTGCTTTCGCTTGTGGCGTCTACGGAGACCTATTTTTAATGCACTGAAACTACTGTTTGCCGATTGGTAAAGCCGTTTCTGTTTTCGCAGCTTTCATCACGAGTTTGGTTTCTACCTTGCCAATAGCAACAACCGCGAAAAGCCGGTTCATCAAAAAATCATAGTATTCTTTGCGGTCTTTTACGGTTACCTTAAGTATAAAGTCAAAATCGCCGGTGAGGTGATAGCATTCCAGCACTTCCGGAAGTTTAATGATCTCACTTTCAAAATGACTTAAGCTGTGCTGGCTGTGATCTTTCAGTTGCACATGCGTAAAGGTCATGAAATCCAGCTCAAGCTTTTCATGATCAAGCACCGCAACATATTTTTTAATATAACCTCGCTCCTGGAGCGAACGGATCCTGTTATTAATCGGTGTAGTGGTTTTGTTGAGCTTAAGGCCTATCTCCTGACCGGTAAGGCGCGCATTTTCCTGCAAAAGCTGGAGTATGCGGATATCTGTTTCATCGAGCTGGTTGAGCATAAGAGTTATAAAAACTAAAATATAAGCTTTAAATATTTACAAAAAGTTTTAAAACCTGTTTTTAAGAGTATTTTTAGTCTTGAAAACCAAATTTTAAGTGCTGTGTGGATTATGAGATTGTGAATATACAATTTTACATCATAATACTATGAAGCACGACAAAAAACAACCATCGCCGGTAATCCTTGTTACGGGTGCCCGGGGACAGATCGGTACCGAACTGGTTGCCGCTTTAAGAAACGTTTATGGCAGAGAACAAGTAATTGCCACCGACTTACATGATGCTGCGGCAATCCCGGATTTAGAAGGGCCATATCATCAGTTAAATGTATTAGATAAAGATGAGCTGGAAAATCTGGTTGCTACCTATGGAGTAACTCAAATTTATCACCTTGCAGCCACCTTGTCGGCTAAAGGAGAAGAAGCTCCGCTAAAAGCATGGCATCTGAACATGCAAAGCCTGCTCAATATATTGGAAGCAGCCAAAGATCATCAATTGGATAAAGTGTTCTGGCCGAGCAGTATTGCTGTATTCGGGCCTTCAACAGCACGTAAGATAAGTCCGCAGGATGCTTTACTTGATCCGCAAACGGTCTACGGTATCAGCAAGGAAGCAGGTGAACAGTGGTGTTCCTATTACAGGGAGCACTATGGGTTGGATGTGCGCAGCCTGCGTTATCCAGGATTGATCAGCTACAGCGCCCCGGCTGGTGGTGGTACTACAGACTATGCAGTGGCTATATTTCACGAGGCTTTGCAGAATGGATCTTACGATTGCTACCTGAACCCCGACACCGCATTGCCTATGATGTATATGGATGACGCGGTAAGGGCTACACTTCAATTGATGAACGCGCCCGTGGAAGCACTCAAAGAACGCGGAGCATATAATATCGGTGCTTTAAGTTTTACACCTGCTGAGCTTGCCGCAGAGTTGAAAAATCACCTGCCCGGTTTTACCATTAGTTATAACACCGACAAGCGCCAGTCCATTGCAAACTCGTGGCCGACCGGTGTTGATGATACCGAGGCGACGCGCGACTGGAACTGGCGTCCTGAATATGACCTTGCCGCTATGACGACAGATATGCTTAATCATCTTGCAACTGTTTATAAAAATAACGACTACACTGCAACAGTGAGTTAAATAAGGGTTTAATGAGAGACCTGAATATTACCCAATCGATCACAGCCCGGGATGCTGCTTCGCTGGAGAAGTATTTTAGTGATATTACCCGCGAGCCAACTATCAATGCGGAAGAAGAAGTTCTGTTGGCTGGGAAGATCCGGCAGGGAGATCTGTCGGCTTTGCATAGGTTGGTAAAGGCCAATTTACGTTTTGTGGTTTCGGTGGCAAAAAAGTATCAGCACCAGGGTATGCCCATGGGCGACCTGATAAGCGAAGGTAATTTGGGTTTGCTTGAAGCTGCGAAACGTTTTGACGAAACCCGCGGCTTCAAGTTTATATCCTATGCAGTTTGGTGGATCAGGCAGCGAATCATGGAAGCACTGTTAGATAAAACGCGGATGATCCGCCTGCCTGCCAACCAGGTGGATATGATTGTCCATGTTAACAGGGCTACTGGCGTTCTGGAACAAAAACTTGAACGACTGCCTGTCCAGAATGAGATAGCGGCATTCCTGGAAACTGCTGAATGGAAAGCAAAAGAAGCTTTGCAAGCTGCTCCTTTTACTCATTCGTATGATAAGGCCGATACAACGGGCGATGATGGATATAGCCTGCTTGATCGTTTGCAGGTTGACGCTCCCGGCGCAGAAGCGCTTTTAGAGGCATCGCAACTTAAGCAACAACTTGATGATTTACTTGCCAGCCTGAATAGGGCCGAACGGTCTGTTATCCTTTATCATTATGGGCTGGAAGGTCATAGCGAGCTCTCGGCCCCCGAAATCGGTAACCGGCTTGGTATTAGCTCAGAAAGGGTGAGGCAGTTAAGAAACCGGGCAATTGATAAGCTCAGAGAAAGTGCTAATTTGAAAAAGCTTGAAATTTAAAATAAGCAGGTTGGGATTTTATTTTTTTCTGCGTCTTAATTTCTTTCGATACTTTATTCTGCATTAATAACTTCACCAGTCCATTATTCAGGGCTAATTTGCAAGTAAAATGAGCTGCTGAACTATTTATCTTGCATCCGTTGAATTAAACAAACGTTTGCGCTAAATTAAGATCGCAGGAAATTAGGCATTCCTATTTAACCTTTATAATTTAGGAGCTTAAAAACATCATGGTCGGTACACTTAATATACGGTCAATCATGTTCAACCCTACAAATGCAAATGAAAAAAATACTCCTCTCTTTATTACTGCTAATCCCCATAACTTCACAGGTTTTTAGCCAGGCGAAACACACTTTTAAAATTGCCGGTGGTAATTTTATTTATGATGGAAAACCTATTCAGATCCACTCAGGCGAAATGCATTTTGCAAGAATCCCAAAAGCTTACTGGAAGCAGCGCCTGCAAATGCTCAGGGCAATGGGTATGAATGCGGTTGCCACTTACGTTTTCTGGAACCATCATGAGGTTAGTCCGGGCGTATGGGACTTTAAAACTGATAACCATGATATCCGCGAGTTTGTAAAAACAGCACAGCAGGAGGGCTTAATGGTAATATTAAGGCCAGGCCCCTATGCTTGTGCCGAATGGGAATTTGGCGGTTATCCCTGGTGGCTCCAAAATGATAAACAATTGGTTATCCGTAGTAAAAACGACCGCTTCCTTGATTCGTGCAAAACCTATATCAACCAATTGATGGGCCAGGTTAAAGATCTGCAAATAACCCATGGCGGCCCAATAATCATGGTTCAGGCCGAAAATGAATTTGGATCATATGTAGCCCAGCGTAAGGATGTGCCGCTTGCCGATCATAAAATTTACAGCGCAGCTATAAAGGACCTGCTTTTAAACGCAGGTGTCGATGTGCCATTGTTTACTTCTGATGGCGACTGGTTGTTTGAAGGCGGCGTAATTAAAGGGGCATTGCCAACTGCCAATGGCGAAGGTGATACTAAAAATTTGAAGAAGCTCATTAACCAATATAACGGAGGAAAAGGCCCTTATATGGTGGCCGAATATTATCCCGGCTGGCTTGACCATTGGGGCGAAAAATTTGAAAAAGTATCAGAAACCTCGGTAATTAAAGACCTGGAGAAGTACCTGAAAGATACAGTATCATTTAATATATACATGGCACATGGTGGCACCAACTTTGGTTTCACAAGCGGTGCTAATTACGACAAGGAACATCAAATTCAGCCGGATATTACCAGCTATGATTATGACGCCCCTATCAGCGAGGCAGGATGGGTAACTCCCAAGTTTACAGCTATCCGCAACCTGTTGAAAAAATATGCGGCCTATGCTATTCCTGAAGTGCCCGAGCAGATCCCTGTGATCGGGATCCCGGCCATTAAGCTTACCAAAACGGCCGATTTGCTGGAAATGGCAAAAGGCCGGCAGGCAGTAGAAAGCGATACCCCGCAAACATTTGAAACGCTTAACCAGGGTCACGGCTATGTATTATACAGCCGTAAATTTACCCAACCCATCAGCGGCACTTTAAACCTGGAAGGCCTGCGGGATTATGCAACGGTATATGTAAATGGCGAAAAAGTTGCGGAGCTTAACAGGCAAAGTAATAAATTCAGCTGCCCTATAAATATTCCTTTTAATGCGCGTTTGGATATTTTGGTTGAAAACCTTGGCCGAATCAATTACGGCGGCGAGATCATTCACAATCTTAAAGGAATCATCAGCCCGGTGAAGATTGACGATCATGAAATTACCGGCAGCTGGCAAATGTATAAACTGCCCATGGATAAAGCTCCCGCGCTTGGGGCAGGCACAACAAACACAGCCGGTCATCCAACACTTTACCAGGGAACATTTGACCTGAATAAAGTGGGGGATACCTTTTTAGACATGAAGAATTGGGGTAAAGGCATAGTATTCGTAAACGGGATCAACGTTGGCCGCTATTGGAAAATTGGCCCGCAGCAAACGCTTTATTTGCCAGGCTGCTGGCTAAAAAAAGGTACAAACAGCGTTGTTGTGCTTGATCAGTTGAATGAAACTCAACAAACTGTAATCACTACGGTGACCGTGCCGGTATTAGATGGCCCGGTAAGTAAATAATATAATTTAACTTAAGCAACGACGGCAGGAAATTATCCTGCCGTCGTTTTTATGGCTGTTATTCAGCAGGGTTGAGTTTTGATATTAACTATTACTATTTAAACATGGGTGTAATTTAACTTATTGTTTATATCAATAGATAAGCCTTAATAATAGTTCTAAATATTCGTACGGGTTGTTATATTCACACTTAATTATGAAATCCTTAAGTTAGGTTAAGGAAAATAAATCCTATTCCATATTCCCGAACGAAACAAATTTACAAGCTTTTGATTTGATAATAAGTATCGTAAATCAATGAAGATCAGTAAGATTCTATACGTTATACTTATATTATTGGTCGGAACCATAGTAAGGGTATCTGCACAAAATAACTATGTAGCCGCGGTGCACGGCGTACTCGACCTTCGCAATCAGCCTGTCAACGATAAAATTGAACTGACTGGAAACTGGCTGTTTTACTGGAACCAATTGATAAATCCCAATGACACTACTGCTATTAAGGACAGGCTTTTGGTTGAGTTTCCATTTAAATGGAGTGGATATGCCTGGCGGGGCAAAAAGCTACCTGCGTTTGGCTATGGTACTTACCGACTTAAAATTTTACTTCCCCAAAAGCACGGCGAATTAAAGCTGGGCATGCCTGATGTTTACAGCGCGTACAGGCTGTATATTAACAAAAAGTTAGTGTCATCAAACGGGAAGGTAACTACTTCCGGAAAGGGATTTGAAGCACATTGGGAATATCATGCTGTTGATCTGCCCAACATTGATACCATCAATATCACACTACAAATTTCCAATTTTATACACAGTAAAGGAGGGATCAGTAAACCTATATTCATAGGGCCTGCAGAAAGAATTGACCTGGCCCGGCATCGTGCCGAAGGTATTGACCTGATGCTGACAGGCTGTTTATTAATGGGCGGGCTATTTTTCCTTGGCTTATACCTGCTGGGCAGTCGCGACAAAGCCATTTTACTTTTTGCCCTGTTCTCTATAGTTTATAGTTACCGGATCATAGGTACAGATAACTATGTGCTGCACACCTTATTGCCCGATATTAACTGGTACATAACGGCCCGGCTGGAATATATGAGCTTATTTTCAGGAATAGGCTTGTTTGGCCTTTACACTTTATACTTATATCCGGCAGATGTAGATCGCCGGGTTGTAAATGTTATTAATGGCATTTGCTTTTCGTTCACTTTAATGACATTGTTTAGTCCTCCCTGGATTTTTACCCAGTTAGTGAACCCTTTTTTAGCAGTGATGCTGTTTTGCCTGGTTTATATTCCATATGTATACTCAAAAGCATGGCGCAATAACAGGCCCGGGTCTGTTTATGCTTTAATGAGCGCGTTTGCTTTAATGTCGGTATTTGCTATATCGCTTTTTCATTACTGGGCACTAATACCTCCGCTGCAACTGGTTAGTTTTTTAGGATATATCGCTTTTTTCTTTTTGCAGTCGCTTGTGTTAGCGCACCGGGTATCATTTGTATTGAAAAAGGCAAGGGCCGAAGCCGAACAGGGTTTAAAAGTTAAAAGTGAATTTTTGAGCACGATGAGCCACGAAATCCGGACACCGCTTAATTCTGTAATAGGGATGAGCCATCTGTTGCTTAAGAACGAGCCACGCAAAGATCAGATCGAACATCTCAACGTCATGCTTTTTTCGGCTAATAACCTTTTGGCAATAGTGAATGATGTATTGGATTATAACAAAATAGAAGCCGGGAAGATAACTTTTGAAAGCATTGAAATGGACCTGGCTGCACTTGCCCGTAATGTAGTAGGTGGTTTGCAAACAGTAGCACATGATAAGGATATAACTCTACGCCTTGATTTTGATAAGAGATTGCAGCATAAACTGCTTGGCGACCCCACCCGCTTATCGCAGGTAATCACTAACCTCGTTCATAATGCTATAAAGTTTACCCCAAGCGGGGAGGTTGTGTTAGGGATTGAGGTGAAAGAACAAACCGAAACTACGGCCACATTAATGGTGTTTGTTAAAGATACCGGTATCGGTATCCCCCGCGGCAAACAGAAACTCATATTTGAACGCTTTACCCAGGCCGATTCGTCCATATCACGCAGTTTTGGTGGGACAGGTTTAGGTCTTGCAATCAGTAAAAAAATATTGGAGTTACAGGAGTCGTCTTTACAATTGATTAGTGAGGAAGGGGTAGGTTCGGTATTTTATTTTATTAAAACCTTTGAAAAAGCCGGTAAAATATCAGAGGCGGTTAATGTTAACGTTAAACCCGATGCAAATGATAAGCTCCTGAGCGGGATCTCTATTTTGCTGGTTGATGATAACCCGATGAATGTGCTGGTAGCGCAAACTTATTTAAAACGCTGGGGGGCTACTACTGATGTGGCAACCAACGGACAGGAGGCACTTGACAAGCTGGATACGTTAAAACATCGCCTTGTGCTGATGGATTTGCAAATGCCTGTGATGGATGGGTATGAATCTACAAAAAAAATGAGATTGAACGGCATAAGCATTCCCATTATAGCCCTTACCGCCAATCTTCCCAAAGATGTAGAGGACGAAGCTTATAAAACAGGTTTTGATGACATTGTGATGAAACCTTTTTTACCCGATGAGCTGCATAGTAAAGTATTACATCACGTTTTTAAGCAGGAGCATGTATAAGATCTTCCTGAATCAAACCCTCTGTTCGTTTTTTAAATAAAAATTCATTTGCTCATAGGGGTAAAATGATCCTGGCGTGTTTCAGGATAAATTTTACTAAAATGAACAGATTAGCTTCCTTATTACTTCTTATTACTTTTATTTACCCTCCCGATAATAATTGGGCCAGGCGGATAATTGAGGAAAATAAATGGATAAACATCCTTACAACCATTAATTACCGCGTTAAGATTTAATTGAATGTTAACCCAAACTGATCATATTTTGGATATAAATAGCGAACAATTGATCCCGCTGCTGCTCTCGGGCGATGAAGCGACCTTTGAAAATGTTTATAAGCACTTCATCAGGCCGTTGCATGTGTATGCTATCTCTATTTTAAGAGATGAAGATACGGCGAAGGGGATGGTACAAAACGTTTTTATGCGGCTGTGGGAACGCAAAGAGCGGCTGAATTTCACCGGCTCGATAAAGGCCTACTTGTATGGCGCGGTTTATAACGAATGCCTTAATAACCTGAGGCACCAGAAAGTAAAGGTTAATCACCAGCAGCATGTACTGTATATGACGAAGGATAAAGTTGATGGAAGCGCCGGTATGGAACTGCTTGACCTCAAAGAAAAATTACAGCAAGCCCTAAACGATTTGCCCGAAAAATGTCGGACGGTATTTCAGCTAAGCAGGTTTGAGGATTTAAAATACCAGGAAATTGCCGACGAATTAGGCATCTCTATAAAAACAGTAGAAAACCAGATGGGCAAGGCCCTGAAAACATTACGGCTCAAATTAGTTGACTACCTGCCGTTGATCATTTGGCTTATAAGCCGGGCTTTTAATATTATTTAACATGATGGACGATTTATTAACCAAATACATGCTGAACGAAACCACGCCGGTTGAGAATGAAACTATCAGCCGCTGGCTTGGCGAAAATGACGATAACCGAAAGTATTTTGATCATTTTAAACTGATCTGGGATACCAGCCGCGAACTTAAAATAGAAAGTAAGCTTGATCCTGATGCTTCGTGGGCTGAATTTAAACAGCTGGCACAAAACAGGGGAGAGGCACCGGCTACAATTAAATTTTTAAAGCCGGCAAACCGCTGGCTTAAAATGGCTGCTATGTGGCTGGTGATATTAGGGAGCGCCGGGGTCATGTACACCCTGTTCAAGCCAGTCAAAGTCAATATGCTTACGTTGCAAAGCGGTAACATTGTACGTAAGGTTACTTTATCGGATGGGTCATTAATCACCATGAATAAAAACTCGGTATTGAATTACCCTGACAGATTTACCGGCGATACCAGGGAGATATCATTAAAGGGTGAAGCCTTTTTTGATGTAGCTCATGATAAATCAAAACCATTTATGATCCACGTAAATGATGTGGTTGTAAAGGTGGTTGGCACATCATTCAATATTAAAGCTACCGGCCCTAATACCGAGGTTATTGTTGAAACCGGCGTAGTGCAGGTAATTCAGCAGGAGATTATTGTAAAGCTAAAGCCGAAAGAGAAAGCATCAGTACAAGGTGGTCGCCTGCAAAAAGGCAGCAGCCAGGATGAGCTGTATAATTATTATCGTACCCAAAAGTTCGTAGCCAATAAAACACCACTGTGGCGGCTTGTGGATGTACTTAATGAAGCCTATCATGCAAATATTGTGATAGATAATAAAAAGCTGGCGAACAGAACTATAACAACCACATTTAAAGCAGGTTCACTTGATGGGATATTAGAGGTCATAAGCAAAACTCTTGGCGATGTTAAAGTGATCAAAAAAACTCATCTCATCATAATCAAAAACTGATGGAAAAGAAACTAAACATATTATTTTATATAATGCTTGTATTGGCGGGCTGCCTGCTCATTACCAACGCGCTGGCACAGGATAACCTGAACCGTACCGTAGCGCTCAATGTTAAACAAAAAAGGATAGCGGAGATCCTTACCATTATAGGAGAAAAAGGGAAGTTTTATTTTTCATACAGTAATGATGTCATCAAAACTGATAGCGTGGTGAGCATGGTATCCTCCGGACAAACGATCAAAAACCTGCTTGATGAGCTGTTTCATGGCAGGGTTGATTATAAGGAGTCGCCGGGGTATATTATACTCCGGCCTACGCCGTACAGGTTAACTCTTGTGCCTGATACTCTGGCAGGGCCTGGTAATGTTTATTACATCAGCGGTTACGTTTATGATGATATCACCGGCAAAAAACTTTACAATGCCAGTGTTTATGAAAAAAATTCGCTGGAATCAACCCTTACCGATCAGAACGGGTACTTCCAGCTCAAGATAAAAGCCAATGGTATGATCACACTTAATGTAAGTAAAGAGCTATATCGTGATACCAGCATCAATTTTTTAAATAATGTAAACGTATCCATAAAATCACGCGAATATTATTACAGCGCCGATGCTGCAAACTCAAAATCAGACAGGAGCTGGCTGGGCAGAATGTTCCTGTCATCCGGCCAGAAAATACAGAACCTTAATTTAGGTGGGTATCTTTCGACTGTTCCGGTACAGACCTCGCTTTTACCAAGTTTAGGAAGCCATGGTATGATGAGCGGGCAAATAGTCAATAACTTTTCGCTCAATATTTTAGGGGGGTATAACGGCGGCGTTAATGGCGTTGAACTTGGAGGACTGTTTAATATCAACAAACAGGAAGTTAAATATGTACAGGCGGCCGGGCTCTTTAATATTGTTGGCGGTAACAGCAAAGGCATTCAACTGGCCGGCATTAACAATAACGATCAGAAAAACATGGAAGGCATCCAGGCGGCTGGCATATATAATATGGTAAAAGATAGCCTTAAGGGTGTTCAGCTTGCCGGGATCTTTAACCACGTGAGCAATAGTAAAGGATTCCAGGCGGCAGGTATCTACAATTACACCCGGAAAAACAACAAAGGTTTTAGTATTGCGGGGATAGCCAACATTACAGGCAACGAAGCAAGCGGAATGCAGATAGCAGGAATTTTTAATAAAGCCCGGGTGATAAAAGGCGTGTCATTAGCTATGGTAAATATTGCGGATACGCTCGATGGCTATGGCATAGGCTTACTAAACATTTCGCGTAATGGATATGCCAAAATTGAGGTATACAGTAACGAGATCGCTACGACAAACATCGCCTTTAAATCGGGGAATGCTAAACTGTATTCCATCATTTCAGGCGGCGTTAATTTTACGGACAAGCATGTTTATTACAGCACAGGTTTTGGCTTGGGACACGATTTTATCTTCAATAATAATATGTCACTATCGGCCGAGGGCTCAACGCATTTATTGTTGGCTAAAGGATGGAAAAATCAAAATCAGATAAACCGGGTAAGTGCGTTGCTAAATTTCAGGGCAGGTTCAAAAATTAGCTTCTTTGCAGGGCCGTCGTTTAGTGTTTACACCAACTACGGCCATCATGCCGGTGACAGCGATATTCAGCAGATCATAAAAAACAAACCCGGTTTAATTGATTGGGGCAATCGTACAAAGGGTTGGATCGGTTGGTCGGCCGGTATTACGATATTGTAAGTGTGCTTTAATATGTCCAAATTTGGGCAAATCAATAATCACCTGATGAAAAAACTCCTTTATCTCATTTTACTCTGCGCACCGTCGGTTTGTTTTGCCCAGGAGGCAAATAAAGATGTGACTTTTTTAAACCCATCTACAGTAGGTAAGCCTTTTGGCTATTCGCACGCTGTAATTGTTGACCTGGGTAAAAACAAAATGGTGATCATGTCGGGCCAGGTTGGTTTGGATCAGGCTGGTAGGCTTGCCGGTAATGGTGATCTGGCCAGCCAAACTGAACAGGTTTTTACGAATATCAAAAACATTGTTGAGGCTGCAGGCGGGACCATGAATGACCTGGTTGAGTTGAACTGTTATATCATAGATGCATCGCAGGTACAGGTAGTTCGCAATATCAGGGATAAATATGTGAATACAAAGCAGCCGCCGGCGAGTACACTGGTGCAGGTAAGCAAGCTTTTCAGGGATGATATTTTAATTGAGATAAAAGCGACGGCTGTTATCAAAAAGAAGTGAGGTTGATTCGCGTATTGCTACTTTTTATTGGTAGCCCTTGCAATCTTTACTTGAGCAACCGTTACAGCACTTGCTTTATTGCCAAAGCTGTTGCGTACGTAGGTTAATACATCGGCAATTTCCTGGTCCTTCATAAAATCATGTGCCGCCATGGTGTTTGAATAGGTTTCGCCGTTTATTTCCACATCCTCATCAAAACCATTAAGTATTATTTTAATGAGCTTACTTTTATCGCCTAAAACATAAGTTGTGTTAACGAGTGGCGGGTTCATGTGTGGAACACCCAAACCATCTGCCTGGTGACAGGCCACACAATATTGAGTAAAAAGGGCCTGGCCATTGGCTATTGATTTTTTAAAACCGGCGACAGGTTTCCTTGCCGCCGGTTTTTTATGCCTCGTTTGCGCTCGTGAGGCAATGCTTGTAAATAAGGTTATCAATAATAAAACGAGGGCTTTTTTAAAGTCCATTATTATTTTTTATAGGTGATTTTATAAATATTTCCAGCTACATCATCGGTAACGTAAAGTGAGCCATCCGGGCCTTGCGCCAAGCCGCATGGACGGTGGGCCGCAGCACCTGAAGCTGTATTAGCAGCAGAGCCAGAAAAGCCATCGGCAAAAACTTCCCACTGACCATCAGGCTTGCCATCTTTAAATGGTTGAAATACCACGAAGTAACCGGCCTGCGGTTCAGGTGCGCGGTTCCATGAACCATGAAAAGCTATGAATGCACCATTTTTATATTTCGCCGGGAACTGATCGCCGGTGTAAAATAACAGGCCATTAGGGGCAAGGTGACCAGGATAAGCAGCAGCGGGGTCGATAGCATCTTTTCCGCCTTCAATCTTACCGTCGCCGCCATATTCAGGCATCAGCATTTTTTTATGTTGTTCCTGGTCGTAGTACATGTAAGGCCAGCCTGCGTTATCACCCTTTTTAAGCGCATACATACACTCGGCGGGTAATATGGCCGATTGTTTAGCAGTGAAATATTGTGGATAGAATTCAAAAAGCTGGTCGCGGCCGTGCTGCATTACAAAAAGCTGGTTGTTTTGCTGGTTCCAGGTGATACCTACAACATTACGCAGACCGGTGGCATAACGTATACCATCGCCATAATGCTGGTTCAATTTATCCGCTTTAAACTGCCAGATGCCGCCGGCCGAATCCAAAATAGGGCAGCCCTTTTGGCCCGGAGAGCCTTTTTTACGGTCTTCAACCTGGCAAGCATTTGAGTAAGCGCCGATATTAACGTAGATGTTGCCATCGTTATCAAGCGTTATAGCTTTAGCTTCATGCTCATGACGGCTGAGGAGACCGGTAACAATTTTTTCAGGCTGATCAGGACTGATCACGTCGCCCTTATCGTTTAGTTTATAACGAAAAACTTCTTCATCTGATGAAGCATACAGGTACCCATTTTTAATCGACATGCCTGTACCGCTATAAGCACCAAAGCTGTTCTTTACGGTAGCCTTGCCGCCATCTTCGTGAAGCATTAATATTCCCTTGTTGTTTTTGACGTTAGTAAGTTTTACGTAGATGTCGCCCTGTGGAGTGATGGCAATATGGCGGGTACCACCAAGTTTTTCAGCAATAATACTGGCGCTAAAGCCTTCCGGGGTTTTAAGGCCCGCGTTTTCTGTTGTTGAAGCAGGGGTGGAAGTGCTGTCGGCAGTTTTCTTTGAGTCGTTGTTGCTTTTGCAGGCTGTAAAAAACATAAAGCCCCCCATAGCAACTACAGGCAGTATGGAATGTAATAATTTGCGGTTTTTCATAGTAATTGATTAAAGGTTATCAAATTAAGTAAATATACCTATAATCCTAAAATCTGTTTTGTAGTATTAAAGTGACACTTTCATTTTTATTATAAACCCGGCTAATAAAATTTGGTTACAATAGATTGTTGTAATGTTTTCTCGAAATAAAGTTTGGCTAAAGTATTCCCGTATAAAAGATTGGACTAATCAACTAATGTTTTAACATATAAAGCAATGTCCGGTTAAACCATTGCTGACAGATATCGTCCTAACTATATAAAATTTACAATTATGAAGCATTTAGCCATATTATCAGCAATAGCAGCCGGAAGCTTATTTATCAGTAAAGCCAGCGCTCAGGTATCTATACAATTTGGTATCAATATCCCTGCTCATCGTGTTTACGTACCTGCCCCTCCTCCGCCAGTAGTAGAAGAAGAGCCTGTTTATGATGATAACGTAAATGTTAGTGACGACGATGATTATTACTATTTACCGGAAGTAGAAGCTTACTATAATGTAGGAGCAGGATGCTACTACTACAATGATGGGAGCCGCTGGGTAAGCTGTGCTTATCTGCCAGGCGCTTACCGTGACTATAACTGGCGTACTGCCGTACGATACGAGGTAAGAGCGCCACGACCATACTTACGTCACGATTTTTACAGGCAAAGGTGGGGCGGTTACATGGGCGACCGTGGTAACTGGGGACACCGTTTTGACAGAAGGCCTGCCAATGGCTATGCTTATCGCCCGGGCTGGGGTGGTGACCGTGGAAACTGGAGCAGAAGACCTAACCCATATGATAACCGCGGTAACTGGGGAAATGGCAGGGATAATCATAACTGGGGCAACGGTAATCATGACCGCGGTAATTGGGGTAATGGAAACCAATCTGACAATGACAACCATGGTAATCATGGCGGATGGGGTAACGGACAGCCTAACAATGGCAACAATAATAACCATGGCGGTCATGACAATCGTGGCAACTGGGATGGCCGACCATCAAACGGTGGCGGTTATGACAGGGGCAATGGCGGTGAACGTTTTTCTCAAAATGGAAATCCAGGCCGGGGCATGCGCAGGTTTTAATATTCTAACTCCCTATATATTAACTGAAAGGTCGCCTGTTATGGGCGATCTTTTTTGTATTATATATCGTTGTCCGTTTTTAAGTTATCCGGCATTTATTAATTAATAAGCAATATAAACCATTTATTATCTACTAAACCTGTTTAGCATTACCATTTATATTATATATTTGGTTTTAAAATACTAAATCCTTGAAGAAGAAATTATCTATAGTTGACATTGCCAATAGCCTTAATATATCTAAAACTACGGTATCTTTTATCCTTAACGGTCGCGCTCAGGAAAAACGTATCAGCGATGAGCTGGTGAAGCGTGTACTTCAATATGTAAAAGAGGTTGGTTATAAACCCAATTCGTTAGCCAAAAGTTTACGCACCGGCAAATCAAATATCATTGGCTTGCTGGTACAGGATATTTCCAATCATTTTTTTGCCACAATAGCCCGCCGCATAGAGGATCTTGCTTACCAAAACGGTTATAAGATCATTTACAGCAGTACAGATAACGATACGCAAAAAACGCGCGAACTGATAGCTATGTTTCGCGACAGGCATGTTGACGGCTATATTATTACACCGCCCGATAATATTGAAGATGATATCAGCGATTTGATCAAAGATGGTTTCCCTGTGGTACTTTTTGACCGCTATCTGCCTAAAGTAGCTACCGACTATGTAGTGGTTGATAACCTGTTCAGCACCTTTAACGCTACACAGTACCTTATTGATAAAGGACATAAAAATATCGCTTTTATAACTTACAGTTCTATCCAAACTCAAATGATAGAAAGGCTTGAAGGTTATGAAAAAGCCATGCACCAAAGCAAATTAAAACCCAATATAACCGAGGTCGATTTTCACACTACTGTTCAGGAGATGCTTAAGTTAATGACAAACTTCCTGGAAAAAAATAAAGATGTCGATGCCATTCTGTTCGCCAATAATCATTTGGGCAAATGCGGCTTGAAGGCCATCCGTAAGGCAGGTAAAAATATACCGGGTGATATTGCTTTGATCGCGTTTGACGATTACGAACTTTTTGAATTGTATACCCCAGCTGTTACCGCTATAGCTCAGCCAATTGACGAAATAGCCGACAACGTGATCAAGCTGCTGATGGAAAGGCTTAACGCTGCTGTTCCCGAAGAAAAAAATCAACATATAACATTGGCCACAGAGTTAATTATCAGGGATTCATCAAACTAATGGACTGTTTTGCAGGATAAATTCAGGGTGATGATGCACCAAGTCCTGAACGATTGATTATTTCAATTCATCTTTCAATATAGCCCAAACATTATTGGCTACAATCTTTGCACCCTGAGCGGTAGGGTGGATGCCATCACCCTGGTTAAGTGAGGGTACGCCTCCAACGCCTTGCAATAAAAAGGGGACAAGGGCCATATTGTTTTTTTTAGCCAGATGGGGAAAAACGTTTTTAAACTTAGCGGTATAATCGGCGCCCATGTTCGGCGGTACCTGCATGCCCAGCAAAACAAGTTTAGCATCAGGATATTTGGCTTTTACCTTATCTACTATGGACTGAAGATTTTTGGCGGTTTCGCTTACCGGGATGCCACGAAGGCCATCATTGGCGCCAAGCTCTAATACAAAAACGTCTACTTTTTGCTTTAACAGCCAGTCTATGCGGCCATTGCCGCCTGCGGTAGTTTCGCCGCTTAGTCCGGCATTTATTACTTTATACGGTAATTTTAATGAATCAACCCGGCGACTGATAACGCCGGGAAATGCATCTGCAGGATCATCGAGGCCGTACCCGGCAGTGAGGCTATCGCCAAAAAACAAAACAATTTTCTTTGATGCCGAATCAGTTTTGGCATTTTCAGTGGCAGCTTGCGCCTGATCATTGTTTGATGATTTAGCGCCATCGCCGCAACCCGTTATAGTAAGGACCGTGAGCAGGATACCGCTTAATGTAACTTTGTTCATATAAAATAAATACAATGCGCTCAGGCGTTTGTTCTTAAAATCTCAAGCGGCGGCTTGTTTAACACTCCACGGCTGTTCAGTAAGCCAATAACAACAGTCAGCAAACTTACTATTAAAAATAGTACAAGTGCCGGTAATATGTTCACACTGTATGGTATTTCAAAACTATATTTTGCCAGGAAATAAGTACCCGCAAAAGCTATCAGGATTCCGGTTAAGGCCGACAGGCTACCCAAAAACCAGTACTCTAACGCTGTTATAGTGAATATTTGTTTACGGCTTGCACCAAGCGTACGTAATAAAACACTTTCCTGGATGCGCTGATATTTGCTGATCCGCACAGATGCTATCAGTACCACAATACCTGTTATAATACTGAACGCGCTCATGAAACGTATAACGTAGCTGATTTTACTTAACAGCTCATCAACAACGCTTAAAATTAGCCCCAGATCAATTATCGAAACGTTAGGATAAGCCCTTACTACAACCTGCTGAAAAGCTGCTGATACCTTGTTTGATGGCACGTGTGTCATCAACACATGAAATTGCGGTGCACCCTCAAGTATTCCCTTCGGAAAAACCACCTGAAAATTGGTTTGTACCTTACCCCAGTTAACCTTGCGGATACTGGCAACATATGCCGGCATTTGTACGCCCTGCACATTAAATACTATTTTGTCGCCAATTTTAAGGTTGCCCCGTTTAGAGAGGTTTTCTTCAACAGATACCGGGATTTCTTTTGAAGGGTCGGCTTTGCCAATCCATTTGCCATCCAGCAATTTCTCTGATGATGTTAACGAATCTCTGAACGTTACACGGTACTCCCAGGCAAACACACCATGCTGTATTTTAATAGTAGTGTCTTTTGTAAGGTCGGCGGCCGTTTTACCGTTAATTTGTTCAATACGCATCGTAACAATAGGCACTTGTTGCAGCACAGGAAGTCCCTGTTGCTTTGTTAACTGAACAACCCCTTTTTCCTGGCTGCTCTGAATATCAAACAGGATCATATTTGATTGATTGCCGCTGGTTGAAAGATTAACCTGCTGTACCAATAATGTTTGCACGAAATAAAGTGTGCAAATAAACATGGTACTTAAACCAATGGATACGATAAGAATAATGGTTTGATTATTGGGTCGGTATAAGTTAGCAAAGCCTTGTCTCCATAAGTAACCCCATGAACCTTTTACTATTGCTTTCGTGATGCGCATTAACAGCCAGGCTGTTGCGGTAAGGATCATAAAGGCAATCAGGATTCCTAACGTAAACAGGATGCTTCCTGCCACGCTATCCAATTGCAAATAAGTAAAAGCTACTACAAAGATCAGGATCAGTAAATATACAAGCCAGCGCAAAGGATCGCCCTTGTTGCCGCTTTCATCAAACGAGATGCGAAGCGTATTAAGCGGCGAGATATTGCGAACGGAGATTAAAGGTAGTAAAGCAAATAGGATAGAGATAATAACACCCAGCAAAATGCCCTGGCCAATAGCCATCCACGATATTTGCACAGAAATGGCAAACGGTAAAAAGTCCTTAAACACAAGGGGGAGTAAATGTTGAACAGCGGTACCCAATATGGCCCCGGTAACAGAACCGATAATGCCAATCCCAACAATTTGTATCAGGTAAATTAAAAATGCCTCAGAGGATTTAACGCCCAAACAGCGCATAATGGCTATGGATGCAATTTTCTCCTTTACATAAATATGGATTGCACTGGCTACGCCAACACAGCCCAGTAATAGGGCTACAAAACCAACCAGCGATAAAAAGCGGCTCAGGTCGCCAAAGGCACGGCCAGTATTGTCTTTCTTGGTTTCGATGGTTTCAAAACGCATCCCGGCCTTATCAAGCATTGGGTCGAGCTTTTTGCCAAGCTTATCTGCATTTACCGACGAATTAAACTTATAATAAAAACTATAATTAACCCGGCTGCCAATTTTTACAAGCCCCGTTTGCTCCAGGTACTGCATGGGGATATAAACTACCGGGGCAATACCCGCCATTACACCGCTTTGACCTGGTGCCTTATTCAGGATGCCGGCTATCTGAAAATTGAGATTACCCACTTTTACCGAATCGCCTACTTTGGCATCGAATTGCAGCATCAGGGTTTTATCAACCAGGGCCATTTTACCCTGTTTAAAATCGACCCCGGCTGCTTCAGGCGTAGTTTCCAAAGCACCATAGTAGGGAAAACCTCCCTGTAATGCCCTGATTTGCACCAACCGGGTGCCTTTAGTACGCGGAAAATAAAGCATGGATGCAAAGCTCCGTTCCTGCGAGCGTTCATCACCCAATGAATCGAGCAGGTGCTTCAATTTATCATCGGCAGGCTTGTTGCCGGAAATGGCTAAATCGGCGCCGATCAATGTTGCAGCCTGATCGTTCACATCATTTTGTACATTGTATTTGAACGAATAAATAGCCACCAGTGCGGCTATCCCAAATACAATGGCCGATATAAAAAGGAACAGCCTGGAGCGGTTACGCCTGCTATCGCGCCAGGCCATATGGAACAGCCAGGGAATGTTTATCTTTCTTTTAAAATCAACAGCGGTATTGTCCATTAGCTTATCCGTTAATGGTTTTTTCGTCGGCAATCAGTTTGCCGCCCTTAATCCTGATAATGCGCTGGGTTTTCGCTGCCAGCTCCAGGTCGTGTGTTACCACCACGAGGGTAGTGCCGGCTTCCTTATTCAGATCGAAAATAAGTTTGATCACCTTATCGCTGGTCTCTGCATCCAAATTTCCTGTGGGCTCGTCGGCAAATAGGATCCGGGGAGCATTTGAAAAAGCACGAGCCAATGATACACGTTGCTGTTCACCACCCGAAAGCTGGAGCGGATAATGATGGCCACGTTCTGACAACCCCACCTTATCCAAAAGATCTAAAGCCCTTGCCCGGATGTTTTTTTCGCCCCTGAGCTCAAGTGGCACCATCACATTTTCGAGCGCTGTAAGTGTTGGCAATAACTGAAAATTTTGAAATATAAATCCCACGTGTTGGTTGCGTACCTGTGCACGCTGATCTTCGGTAAGTTTATTGAGGGTAATGCCGTTGAGTTCAACAGTACCCGAAGTTGAGCGGTCGAGCCCGGCGCAAAGGCCGAGCAAAGTGGTTTTTCCGCTGCCTGATGGCCCAACTATAGCATTGGTTGAACCTGCCGCCACCGAAAAATTTATCTGATCGAGCACGGTAAGCGTGCGACCGGCACTTTGGTATGTTTTACTTAAGTCAGAGATATTGAGGATATTGTCCACAGATGTTTTTTTGGTATAGATACAAAAAAGCCGGGGTTGTTACCAAGCCCGGCCATTGAATGCCCAAGTATTATGCCATCTTTACTTTTAGCTGACATTGAGCTTAAAGGCGGCTTTTCAAATCGTCTCGTATCTTGTTTTCCCACTCTTCTTTTAAAATACTCAGCACTATCGAGTCGCGGCGGCTGCCATCGGCAAGAGGCGTATGATTTCGCAAAACGCCTTCAACTGTACAGCCAATGCTTTTCATGGCAGCTATGCTTCGCTGATTGCGGGCATCTGCCCTGAATTCCACGCGTTCCATTTCAAGTGTATCAAAGGCAAATTGAAGCAGCAAAAACTTACAATGTTTATTAAGTCCCGTACCCCTGAACTTTTCGCCATACCAGGTATAGCCTAACTGTAAGGTTTGATAGGCAGGCTGAATATCATAAAAACGGGTACTACCTGCATATTCACCGCTTGCCTTATCAAAAATTATAAAAGGATATTCCTTACCTGTAGCGCGGCCATTAGCAGCTGCTTTAATATAAGCCCGCATGCCATCCTCGCCGGCAGCACTTGTGAGCGAATAATTCCAGGTGTCGGGTTCATTGATGGCAAAAGGGAGCAGGTGGTCAAGGTCAGTTTCCTGTAAGGGGCGTAATAGTACCTTGTCGTCTTCTAAAACATAGGTTGCTTCGGGGTGGAATGCAGTGCTCATCGTTAATTGTTATTACTGGTACTGAAGTTAAGCTTTATCTGCCATTGCAAGCTCATACATCTGGTCAAAAGGTTTATTTTTTAGTTCGACGGCAACAGCCGAGTTCCGCTGCTCACAATATTTGAGCATTTCGTAACAGTCGGTTAAGATATCATCATCGATACCTTTAAAAGTCATTTCCACCACTTTTCCAGAGATCTTATAATATTCGTCAAGAGCCGTAATACCGTTCTCGGTTATTTTGATCAGCTTGGCCCGTTTGTCATCGGGCGAGGTCCGTTCATCTATCTTGTTTTCCCGGATGAGCCGGTTAATAACTTCCATGCCGGTTGTTGTTTCGGCAAACATATAGTTGATCAGGTCGCTTTTTCTTACCTCACCAAGGTGAAGTAAACCATTCAGGTAATAGAAACTTTCGGCAGGAGGGATGCCGATGTGGTTAACTGCCGACCGGAAATAAAGCGAATAAGCGCTCAGGATGCGGCCGAGGGTTTTAAGCAGATATGCGCCGTTCATGATGCGCTCACCTTTTTTGCCGGCTTGTTTAGGTTTTGGGCGTTGCTTTTGCAGGTAATATCTGCAAAATGCTTCTACAGTAGGTTGTTCACTTACTTCTTCAAAAGCCGCCCATTCGTCAACTAATTGTACTATTGGTTTCATTTTATTCCGGTTTGGTTGTAAAAATATAAATTTATTTCTAAAATGTTTTAATTACTCCCAAATAGAAATATATTTGTCAAACTATATCTAAATAGAAATATGTAGAAAATGAGAATGGCTTTCCGTTCCGTTCTGATTTATTTCGATAATTTTAGATTGGAAAAAAAATGTTTTGCAGGCTCGGTCGTCAACCATAATAAAGGCGCGATTTGAGATCCGTAAAAGAATTATAAATCAAGATCATTATGCAACCTGATCCTACAAAAAAAACAAACAGTAAACCTCCCGGTGTATTTAGTTTGCTGAAACCATATAAAGGGCTTGTGGCGCTGTTACTGTTATTTGCTTTACTGGGCAACGCCATGAACCTTTGGCTGCCTAAAATTATAGCTAACGGTATTGATGCCTACTCCAATCATCATTTTGTGATAAACGAGGTTATGGCCAAATTCCTGACGGCAACAATTGTGGTGTTTTTGTTTGCAGGCTTACAGGCAATTGTTCAAATATATGCATCTGAAAAAGTGGCTCGGGATCTCAGGCAGCAACTGGCTGATAAAATATCCCGCCAAACCCATGCTTTTATCGAACAGGCAAATCCATCAAAACTGTTAACTAACCTTACTTCGGATATCGATTCGATCAAACTATTCGTATCGCAGGCTTTGGTTTCTATTGTATCGTCGCTGTTTATCATTATTGGCTGCAGTGTTATGCTGCTCACCATTAACTGGAAACTTGCGCTGGTTGTGATCACTATTATTCCCATCATTGGCGGTACTTTTTTTTACGTTTTGAAAAACGTACGTGCTCTGTTTATGAAAAGCCGCGGTGTTATCGACCAGCTTAATAAGGTAATTAACGAGAGCATACTTGGCGCAGCACTCATCAGGGTGATCAACTCGCAGCAGTTGGAATACAATAAATTCCTGGCTGCCAATACCGAGGCAAAGGATTACGGCTTAAAGATCCTTGGTTTTTTTGCCGGGCTCATTCCCATTGTAACGTTTACGGCTAACATGGCAGCATTTACTATTTTGGTAATGGGCGGGCATTTCGTAATCAGCGGCAGCATGACCCTGGGTAGTTTCGCGGCTTTCAACAGCTACCTGTCGTTATTGATATTCCCGATATTCATTTTAGGTTTCATGAGCAACCTGATAGCCCAGGCTACCGCTTCATTTACGAGGATCAGCATGGTTTTGAATGCGCCGGATGTTACCGACGGTGGCCCGTTGAAGGATACTTTGCGCGGCGACGTGGAACTGAGGAACGTTACAATAAGCTACGGCCAAAAATCGGCGCTGAAAAACGTCTCATTTAAAGTAAAGGCGGGTTCAAAAATCGCCATCATCGGGCCTACATCTGCCGGTAAAACACAATTGTTGTACCTGCTTACAGGTTTGATCAACGCTACTGAGGGAGAAGTGTTGTTTGATGGTAAAGATCTTACCGAATATGACAGCGAAACCTTTCACAGGCAGGTCGGCTTTGTTTTTCAGGATAGCATCATCTTTAACATGAGCATCCGTGAAAATATAGCTTTCAGCGATACCGTAACTGATGAATCGCTTCAAAAAGCTATTGAAACGGCCGAGTTAAGTACGTTTATCGATAACCTGCCCGATAAATTGAGCACCATTGTTTCTGAACGGGGATCAAGCCTTTCGGGCGGACAAAAGCAACGCATTATGCTGGCCCGGGCACTTGCAGTTAATCCAAAGGTTTTGCTGCTTGATGATTTTACGGCAAGGGTTGATAACAACACAGAAAGGAAGATCCTGGCTAATATCCAAAAGAACTATCCGGGTTTAACACTGATATCAGTAACCCAAAAGATTGCATCTGTTGAACATTATGACCAGATCATTTTGCTGATGCAAGGCGAAATAGTAGCAAGCGGTGTGCATGATGAGTTGATGAAAACCAGTCCGGATTATGTACAGATCTTTAATTCACAGCAAAGTACCAGCAATTACGAACAGGGTGTTAACCATTAAACATAAAGTCAGCACCTGAAAAATATTGATTACAATGAACTACGATCTTAACCAATTAGGTAAAAATCAGCCAAAAACTTCTACGCTGGCCGGGTTAAAAAAGCTGCTCCAGTTAATAGCTCATGAAAAGCGTACGCTCATCATTGCTTTTTTTGCCATCCTTGTTAACTCTACACTTAACCTGCTCGGGCCGCTCATTATTGGTCATACTATTGACAAATATGTGCAGCACAAGGATTTTAGCGGAGTTTTACATAATGCGGCTGTTTTATTTTGTATGTACCTGGTAGCTTTATTTACCAGCTATAAGCAAACCACGCTGATGGGCGGGGTAGGGCAAAGGATGTTATTTACCCTGCGCAATTCTATCTTTAATAAGTTACAGCAGTTGCCGGTAGCCTTTTTTAATCAGAACAAGGCAGGTGACCTGATATCGAGGGTTAATAACGATACCGATAAGCTTAATCAATTCTTCTCCCAGTCATTGATGCAGTTTATCGGCAATATCTCTATTATGATTGGAGCTGGTATTTTTTTGCTGGCTATCAATATTGAGCTGGGATCGGCTGCTTTATCTCCGGCCTTGGTCATCTTGTTTTTAACGCTGGCATTATCACCATGGATAAAAAGGAAAAATGCGGCAAATTTGAAAAGTACAGGCGCATTGAGCGGTGAGATCCAGGAGAGCATTAATAATTTTAAAGTGATCATCGCTTTTAACCGGCGCGATTATTTCAGGAAACGTTTTGATATCGCTAACAATCAAAACTATAAAACAGCTATTGGATCGGGCCTGGCTAACAACGTGTTTGTGCCGGTATATGGTTTATTTGCCAGTATGGCCCAGCTTACCGTACTATGCTTTGGTATCTACCTGATCAGTAAAGGTATGTTCTCTATCGGGTTGCTGGTGAGTTACTTATCATATGCTACCAATTTTTACAACCCGTTAAGGCAATTAGCTGCCTTATGGACAAATTTTCAGCTGGCGATGGCGGGCTGGGACAGGATCTCGCAGATCTTATCCCTTGAAACTGATTTACCGGTGCTGCAGGCGGGCATTAACGAACCTGATGCTGCTTTATTAGAGTTCAGGCATGTGCATTTCAGTTATGATGAAAGCCGGGAGATCCTCCATAATATCTGCTTTAAATTAGAGCGCGGCAAAACCTATGCCTTAGTTGGCCCTACAGGTGGCGGCAAAACAACAACTGCTTCACTAATAGCACGCTTGTACGACCCTACTAAAGGACTGGTATTACTTGGCGGAAAAGATATCAGGAGTTTTACGGCCGGGGAACGCAGCCGAAAAATAGGTTTTATTTTACAGGAGCCGTTCCTGTTTACAGGCACGGTAAGAGATAATATCCTTTATGGCAACGAGCTTTTTGAAGATCATACCAACGCAGAAATGGAACAGGTGATCAGGGATGCCAATCTGGGGAGCCTGCTGGCAATTTTTGAAGAAGGGTTGGACACCAAAGTTCTATCAGGCGGCGACAGCATTAGCTTGGGCCAGAAGCAGCTTATTGCTTTTATGCGGGCTGTTTTACGCAACCCGGAAATTTTGATACTGGATGAGGCAACAGCCAACATTGATACCATTACCGAAAAATTGCTGAGCGACATTTTGGATAACCTGCCAAAAACCACTACAAGGGTAATCATAGCACATCGTTTAAATACGATTGAAAATGCTGATGAGATCTTTTTTGTAAACTCGGGTGAGGTGATCAGGGCCGGATCATTTGATGACGCTATGGATTTATTGTTGCAGGGAAAGAGGGTAAGCTGATCTTTCTTGAGATATGGATATGCGGTATCACGGTTTTGCCTTGTTTTTTATCCGGATTTGATAAATCGTTTTAAATTTTTGGAGATAAATTGCCGGTATATAAAATAGTTGTTCGATCAACACTAAATAATTGCTAAATTATTTTTACCATTGCATATAAACTTAACCTAAGTTATGCATAAGTACAGCGGCGAAACGCGCATTTTAGTTGCAACAGATTGTATCATATTTGGATTCGACGGGGCAAATATTAAGTTATTGCTTGTTCAGCGTGGCCTTGAGCCCGAAAAACACAAGTGGAGCCTGATAGGTGGTTTTATAAAGCCAACCGAATCACCGGAAGATGCTGCAAATCGTGTGCTTGAATTGCGTACCGGGCTTAAGAATGTGTATATGGAGCAGTTCCAGGTATTTGGCAAGCCAGAGCGCGATCCGGTAGAAAGAACACTTTCCGTTGCCTATTTCGCGCTTATCGACATTCATAAATATGAGGCCCAGCTAAGTGAAGAATATCACCCCGAATGGTTTTTACTGGATGAGATGCCCGACCTGATCTTTGACCATAATGAAATGGTGCGCCTGGCTAAAAGACAATTGCGTTATAAAGCAGCACTTCACCCGATTTTATTCCAATTGCTTCCGGAAAAGTTCACCATCCCGCAATTACAAGCCCTTTATGAAGGAGTTTATCAAACCAAGTTTGATGACAGGAACTTTAGCCGTAAGCTGCTTTCAACAGGTTTGCTTGTAAAGCTTCCTGAAAAGGATAAGCTCTCATCAAAGAAAGGTGCGTTTTATTACAAGCTTGATCAGTCCCATTACGAAGAGAACTTTGAAAAGTTCCTGAATTTGGTACCTAACCCAGATAAGTTTTTTTAGTATGCGGGGGCAATGCATTTTAATATTTTAATGACGATGCCCTATTATTAATATAACCAATGAAACAAGGTTAGGATGTCGGTTGGTTATTAGTATCAAATAATACTTGTTTTATGGCCTGACACGGGTTAAATGCGCGAGGTTGTATCAGCATGCTTTTACCAATAACATACGCAAACATTAGATTGTGCGTGATTACTTAAAAAAACGGTTAAATGTTAACCCTGTAAAAATATAAATAATTGATTATTAGATATTTTTATGTGTTATATTTAAAATGTGTTAAGTCATGTTACCCCCCCCTGTTTAGCCACGTTTGCTCTGTTTTAGCGAGTATTTTTTGAATTGCTATCAGTATCTTGCTGGCCGGGTTTTTAGGATAATGGTATTGGTACTGTTGATAAGGGAGATAGTTCACAAAGCCATCGCCAAACCGTGTCAACGTGACGCCCTGAAATACACCATCCAATGCTCTTGAGGTTTATCATCTGCAGAAAGATCACTTTGAGCTTAGTTATAAATTAAACGTAGCTAATTATGAAATTGACCGGGCAATTAAACGGCTGGTTATTTTATATAATCATGCCGTATCAATTAAAGGTTTTTGTATTTTTAAAGGGTTAGTTTAATACTACAAAACCAAATCCAACTGTATACCTTTGAGCAAGATAATTTTTTTGCGGTCCTTAAGCCTCTCTTTTATTTTCATATGCATTGCTATTTGCACTAACGCGCAAGGTTCAAACCAGGGTACGGAGTTTTATACTGCATATATTGACCATGTTGATGGTGCAGCAGGCAGTCCCGACGCATTGGGCAGGGGCAGCCAGATGGAACTTTATATAACTGCAGATGCAAATACATCTGTAACTGTTGAAGTTGCTGATGGCAGCTTTTCGGGTACCTACCAGGTTAAGGCAAATGATATATTAACGGTAGATATCCCTCCCGGAGCTTTTATTGGGAACCAGGGACAGTTTTTAAAGGGCATCCATATAATTTCGCTCAAACCCATCGCGGTTTACGCGCATATTTTTGCGCAAAATGTATCCGGGGCAACCCTTTTGCTGCCGGTAAATACCCTGGGTAAAGATTACCTCTCCATTAACTATAAACAAATATCAAACTCAAACAACGGTACAAAAAATACTGAAGGGGTGCCCTCATATTCAACCTTTGCAGTAATAGCTACAGAAGATAATACCACTGTTGAAATAACGCCCTCACAGCCGTTGTTAAACGGGATTCCTGCAAACCAACCCTTTACTGTAAACTTAAAAAAAGGAGAGGTGTACCAGGGCTTATCGGCTACGGATTTAACCGGTACCCGTATCCGTTCAATTGTAAGTGCTACAGGCACCTGCAAAAAAATTGCTGTTTTTTCGGGTAGTTCAAAAATAAGTATCGGGTGTCAGGGTGATAAGGGATCATCAGATAACCTTTTTCAGCAGGTTTATCCTTTAGCGGTTTGGGGTAAAAATTATATAACCGCGCCTTTAAAAACACGCAACTATGATATTTTAAGAATAGTACTTAGTTCGCCGGATACAAAGGTAACAGTAAATGGAGCAGCACCCCAGGGAGGGTTAATTAATGGCCTTTACTATGAATTTACTTCAACTGCAACCAATGTCATCGCTGCTGATAAACCAATTCAGGTAGTGCAATACGCGGTTACCCAGGGCGACGGCTTAAATTGCCAGTTCATTAACGGAGATATCGGCGACCCCGAAATGATATATTTAACGCCTATCGAACAAACACTTGATCATGTGACGCTAAATTCAACCCATAATTACCTGATCCAGAACGATTTTATTAATGTTATTATAAAAACAGCTGCAGTGCCAACGTTTTCGCTCGACGGGCAACCTTACACCCAGTTTTCACAAGTCCCCAACAGTATATATTCGTATGCCCAAATCAGCGTAAACGCAGGCGTGCATAATATCAGGGCATCAGATGGATTTAATGCGATAGCTTATGGGTTTGGCAGAACAGAATCATATGGTTATGCTGCAGGTACCAATCTTAAAAACCTGAATGAGTTTATTGTACTACGAAACCCGGCAGACAATTCAATACAGGCAAACGGCTGCACTGGCACTTATTATAAACTGCAATTGACGCTACCGTTTCAAACAAATAAAATCACATGGGATTTAAAAAATGGAACCCCGCCCGTTATTATCAATAACCCAATACCAACCGGTTCAACAGTAAAAGACTCAAAAGTGCTTTATACCTATGAATATCCGGGAGATGAGGTGTATAACGATGGTGACTACAGTGTAGTTGCTACCGTATTCAATCCAATTGCTGATGAATGCGGATCGAACGAAGATATTCAGTTTGATTTTAACATCGCGGTGCCGCCGGTTGTAAAGTTTAGTGTTGCAAATACCTGTTTCGGTGGTGACGTTAAATTTACCGACCAGTCAACATCGGGTACCCGGCAAATAAAAACATGGCATTGGGATTTTGGTGATGGAATAACTGATGTGGTACAAAACCCGGTACACAAGTATGCCCAGACAGGCGATTACCTGGTTACATTGTTTGTTACAAATGAAAATGATTGCGGAGAAACATCCGATCCGATAAAAATACATGTTTCAAAACCGCCGGTCGCGTCGTTTAGTTATTCATCGCCAGGCTGTACAGGTCAGGATGTTACATTTACGGATAATTCCACATCTGCCGAAGGAGGTATCATTAGCTGGCAATGGGACTTTGGTGATGGTACACCGGTTGAAACTCTTAAAAGTAAAAACCCATTTAACCATACGTTTAGTGGACCGGGAGATTATTTGGTTAAGCTAACCGTCACAAATGATAATGGTTGTACAAGTAATATAGCCCCGCTGCCTGTTAAAGTTTATCCTGTGCCGGTAATTGATTTTTTGTTGCCCGATGCCTGTGAAGATGACTTTGTTCAGTTTACTGATCAAAGCACGATTGCTGATGCCACAGAAGCTGACTTTACCTACGAATGGAATTTTAACGACCCTAATGCAACACCAGCTAACCCGAATATTTCCCGCGAGAAAAACCCCAAGCACAAGTTTTTAGCAGGTAATTACCAGGTTACACTTAAGGTTACTTCAAAAAATGGATGCTCTTTTACATCGGCTTCAAAGTCATTAACAATTAACGGCAGTAAGCCAAAAGCTGAGGTAATTGTCCAAAACCCGGCAGATTTATGCAGTGCACAGGAAGTATTTTTTGAAAACCGGTCGTCCGTTAATTTCGGGGAGATCACCAGGCTTGAGGTTACTTATGACAGCAACGATCCATCAACTACAGTGGTTTATGATCACCCGGCTTTAGGATTAAAGCTAAGGCATAAATACCCTTTGTTTACTACGGGATCACGCACTGTTACTTTACAGGCAGTAGCTTATTCGGGAACTTCATGTTCTGGTTTCGCAGAAGTTCCTTTCACGTTAAAAGCATCTCCCGTGGTAACCTTTGATCCTGCGCCTGTTTTTTGCATCGAGTCGCAACCATATAAGTTGATACCGAAGCTTAACGGCCCTGCAGGCTCCGGGGTATTTTCAGGAGCAGGGATTAGTGCCGACGGCGTGTTTAATCCTGCTGTTTCCAATGTAGGCATATTTGATATCTGGTACATTTATAAGGCTGCTGATGCCTGTGCTGATACGGTTGTACAGCAGGTTAAAGTGGAGGCGTCACCATTTGTTTCATTAGGACCGGATTTTACTATGCTTGAAGGTACAAAACACGTTTTAAAACCCGTAGTGAACGATAATAACTTAAGTTATAAATGGACCCCTTCAACAGGCCTTGATCATGATGATATAGCTAACCCTGTTGCGAGTCCGGCGCAGGATATTACCTATCAGGCAGTGGTTACATCGGCACATGGATGCCAGGCTATGGCCAGTGTATCGGTAAAGGTTTTAAAGTTTTTAGTCGTTCCCAATGTGTTTACGCCCAATGCAGATGGGATAAATGACTTTTGGAATGTTAAATATTTAGAAAGTTATCCAAATAATAAGGTTGATGTATACAACCGATTCGGAGAAAAGGTATATTCGTCAATTGGTTATAGTGTGCCGTGGGATGGGAAATACAAAGGCTTATATTTGCCTTCAGGGACGTATTATTATATTATTGACCCCAAAAATGGCCGGGAGGTTATTGCCGGTAATGTGACCATTATCAGATAAAAATGAAGCGAATTTTATATACTCTACTTATTATTGCCGTAACAATTCAATTGGCAAAAGCACAGCAACGGCCGCAGTACACTCAATACGTATTCAATAATTACCTTTTAAACCCTGCGTTAAGTGGTATTGAAAATTATACCGATGTAAAACTGGGTTATCGCAGCCAATGGACAGGGCTTGAAGGCGCGCCGGTAACATCCTATTTTTCAGTAAACGCGCCTATAGGTAACCGGTTTTTACAGGGCGATGCTACTGCATTTCCTGCGGGTGGAGGTTTAAACCCATCAAGCAGGTCATATACACAAAATTACATGGCTGCCGAGCCGCATCATGGTGTAGGCTTAATGGTAGTGTCTGATAAAACAGGCCCGATAACACAAACCAATATTGACGCAACTTATGCTTATCACCTCGGCCTTACCGAAAAGTTAAATTTAGCGGTAGGGGTATCTGCCGGGGTAAGTCATAATATTATCGACAAAAGTAAACTTACGTATGTCGACCAAAATGATCCAACTATCAATAGCATCGCAGGGGCACAGTGGAAACCTGATTTGGGAGTCGGTGTATGGGCATATTCATCTAATTATTTTTTTGGCGCCTCGGTACAGCAAATCCTTCCGCAAAATTTATATGTAACTACTTCGACAACTGCTGTACAAAACAAAACGGTACCGCATTATTTTGTAACCGGCGGCGTTAAGCTTTTTGTATCTGATGATATTACGCTTATGCCTTCAGCCTTGTTGAAATTTATAGCACCGGTTCCGGTAACTTTTGATGTGAACATGAAAATGTCATTCAAAGACAGATTCTGGATTGGTGGTTCATACCGCCGGAATGATTCATACGCGGCATTGGTTGGATTTAACCTGAGTTCGCTTATTAATGTTGGCTATTCATATGATTTTACGACATCTGCCCTAAACACGGTGAGTCACGGTTCGCATGAAATTGTGTTAGGCATCCTGCTTAATAATCGATATAAAGTAACTTGCCCTCAGCATACTTTTTAATTCTTAAAAGCGTTTTTAATATACCGGCGCATAAATTGTTGTATCGTTCAAAATTAGTCCGAATTATGCTCTGTAATTCGGTTTGGCTTGTGAAGAGGCAATTATGGCATGCCGCGTAAGCATTTATAAACCAGTTCGAAGCTTCCTGATAATTACAACTATAGTAGTTTTAATTTACGATATTTAATTTCTTAAAAAGATAAAAAATAAAACAATACAATTGTTTCGTAGGTTTATTAAATGACAACTAAAATTAAAACCTATGAATACCAATAATGAAAACTGGGGAAACCAGGATAATGATCGTAATGATTTTGAAAACAACACCAACTCATTTTCTGTGAATGGTGATGAGGCCTATCCAAACCGCGATCTTGAAAGCGATGATGATGATCTGGATGAGGTAGACGATATAGTAGACTATGATGAACAGCCTGAGGTAGAAAAACCCGAAGACGAACAGGTGGGTACCCATAGTCAATCGGAGATTGACCAGCCCAACAGAAGCGCTGACACTTCATTTAGCGAGCAAACAGATGTAACACCGCCGAATAAAAAAGAATTTCCGTCGGTGGGCCCAGCTAAAACCGATTTTGAGAGCCGCCCGCAAGGACGCACTACCGGCAGAATGGTTGGTCACGAACCAGGAACTGAAGGGATTTAACAAAAGGAGGGTATAATCATGAATGATTATAAAAATGACTATCCTGCTTCCCGGCAGGGTAATATTAAGCAGACAAGGGAAAGTAACATGCCAGACAGCTATAACTATGCTGCCCGAAATAATCCCTGTCTTGAAACAAGAGGTCCTCAAAGAAAACACTTTAAAGTTTTACATGAGGATGGGAGCCTGGCTGATCTTCCGGATCCAAATGTTGAAGGAGCAGGTGTCGGAGATGGCACCATAGGCCGTTAAGCAAAAAGGTGACCGAAATGGCCACCTTTTTTATGCTGTTATGATTAGATATACCGTTACGTGGTATAACCCAGAATTTTCAATACCTGCTTGCTGTTTTGCTCTTCTCCAAATACCTCAAAGTTAAATGTTTCGTCCCTGTTACGGCGAATGATCACATGCTTGGGTGATGGCAACAGGCAGTGGTGGATACCCCCGTAGCCACTTAATACTTCCTGGTAGGCGCCGGTATTAAAGAAGCCTAAATATTGCACCTTACGGGTTTTAGGCATAAATACGCTGTTCATATGCGCTTCCTGGTTGTAATAATCCTGCCCATCGCAGGTAATACCCCCAAGGTTTACACGTTCATATTCTGAATCCCAGTTGTTAACCGGCAACAGGATGTATTTTTGGTTCAGCGCCCAAACGTCAGGCAGATTGGTAATGAATGAGCCATCAAGCATCAGCCAGCGTTCGCGGTCGTTTTGTTGTTTACGGCCTAATACCTTGTACAGGATACCAGAAGCTTCGGCTACAGTATACTTACCGAACTCGGTAATGATATCCGGTTCCATGGTGTCATGCTCGGCACATATCTCTTTGATCCGGCTTACAATTTCGTTGATCATGTATTCATAATCAAAATCGAAAACCAGTGAATCTTTAAATGGCATACCACCGCCAATATCAAGCGTATCCAGATGCGGATTCACTTTTTTGAATTTGCAGTAAAGAGTCACATATTTTTCAAGCTCGTTCCAGTAGTATGGTGTATCGGATATACCGGAGTTGATGAAGAAATGTAACAGCTTAACCTGGAAGTTAGGGTTATCCTCAATTTTGTTATGATAAAAATCAATAACATCTTCCATACGCACACCCAAACGTGAAGTATAAAACTGAGAATCAGGCTGTTCTTCAGCTGCAATCCGGATGCCCAGGTTGCAAGGGGTGTCCATCTCAATTTCGTCGTCGTAAAGGTTAAATTCTTCTTTATTATCCAATACCGGAATGATGTTTTTAAAGCCATCATGCAGCATATCAATAATATATGTTTTGTACTGGAAGGTTTTAAAGCCGTTGCATATTACGGTTATATCCTTTGTTACAGTACCTTTTTTCTCCAGCGCATCAATCATAGGCATATCAAACGCCGATGATGTTTCCAGGTGGATCTCGTTTTTCAGGGCTTCTTCAACAATGTGCTTGAAATGCGAGCTCTTGGTGCAATAGCAGTATTTATAGCTGCCGCGATAGTTGTTTTTGATAATGGCCTGTTGAAACAGCAATTTGGCTTGCTGGATCTTTTTGGATATCATAGGCAGATAAGTAAAGCGTAGGGGGGTACCATACGTTTCAATCATCTCCATCAAATTTAAGTCCTGAAAGTATAGCTCATCGTCGATGATCTCAAAACCATCCTGTGGAAAGCCTACACTTAAGTCAAGAAATTCCTGATAACTCTGCATCCTTAAAAATTTTGGGGCAAAAATGTAATTTTTAAACGGAATATTTGGCTATTTGTTAGGATTAATTTTATTGACAGAATGTAATGTTTTTACGGTAGAAGCCGGATTAGCTATTACCAGCTGCAATACAGGATGTTCCGGTTGATAATCAATAGATATTTTCGATAATAACAAAGCCGTAATATAGGTATCCGGGGTTAGCAGAAGTCCAAAATTCTGATGGCATACCTACGCTACAGCCGCTTCTTTATTATATTTATTACGGTAATCAATGGGCGAGAGCCCGGTGATCTTTTTAAAAACTGTACGAAAGGCTTTGGCATCGGTATACCCAACGTCATACATTACCTCGTTGATGTTTTTGGGGGTACTTTCCAGTTGTTTTTTTGCAGCTTCAATTTTTACGCGCTGTATATATTCAACCGGGGTATTGTTGGTGGCTTTTTTAAACCGGCGTTCAAAATGCCTGCGGCCGATAGCATACATTGATGACAGGTCTTCAACTGAGATTTTTTCGGTAACGTTATTTTCTATGTATTCCTGGGCTTGCTTTATAGGATTGTCCTCGTGTTTTTTTTGCCCCGTGAACATCGCAAATGGAGACTGACTTTTCCGGTCGATCTCCAAAGCATAGATCTTGGCGGCCATGATGGCTATATCCCGGCCGGCATACTTCTCAATCAGTAACAATAATAAGCTCCAGTATGAAGTGGCACCACCGCTTGAATATAAACCCTGCTGTTCGGTAACAATACGCCCGTCAACCAGTTTCACTTCCGGAAACATATTTCTAAACGCATCAGCTGTGATCCAATGGCTGGAACATTCTTTACCGTTCAATAATCCCGTAGACGCCAATATGAATGAGCCGATGCAAAGACTTGCTATTTCCGCGCCATTATTGTATTGGCTGATGATCCACGGTACAAAATCCCGGTTTACGTTTACCGCGTTTTGAAGATCGCCGCTTATAGCAGGGATGATCACCATATCGCTTTTTTGCAGATTGCTTAACAAAATATCCGTATGAACCGAAAACATACCGCCATGCACCTTAACTTCTTTAGAAAGCCCAACCATCTGTACATCAAAAACAGGTTGCCTCCCCATTGATTGTAAAAAATCGTTGGCGCCTGTAAAAATGGTTCGGGCATCAACTATGCTGGCTAAAACTGCTTCATTGGGTATCAGGATGGCAACATGTTTCATTTTATTGTATAACTGGTTATCTGGGATAAAGATACTGAACACTAAAGTCGCAAACAACCCCTTAACAAGTCCTTTTTACGTACTACACAACTTTATCGCCCGAGATAACTTTGTATCGTTAACAAACTTGTAATCACACAGAACAAATATCATCATGAAACCAAAAACTATTAAAACCCTGTACTGGATCTTTACTGTTCTTTTTTTATTGGCGATGCTTGGCGATGCTTATGGGGGAATCACTATGCAGCAGGCGGGCAAAGATTCATTAGCTAAACTTGGTTACCCTTTTTACCTCATGGTTATTATGGGGTGGGCAAAAATAGCAGGTGTACTGGCCATAGCTCAAACCAGGTACCAGGTTATTAAAGAATGGGCCTATTCAGGCTTTACCATCAGCTTTATCGGTGCATTTTTATCATGGCTTGCTATTGGAGCCGGGGCTGCCATGCTCATTCCGCCGGTAGTTATGCTGCTTGTTATGTTCTTTACCTATTATTTATGGAAAAGGTATGAGCAGGTAACAGAACTGGGCTTAACCAACACTAAACTTGCCGGAAATACCGAACCGGCTTAATGTTATTGGTTTAATTATAAATCCCGGGTTTATCAATAAACCCGGTTTGTTTGTTTATTACCATGCGCAAACTGATCGTATCCTTAAACATTACGCTGGATGGTTTTGTAGCAGCAGAGGATGAGGGCCTGGATTGGCACTATCAATACTGGACGGATGAAATAGCCGAGACAACAACAGAATTGCTTAGCCGGGCTGATACTATTTTACTGGGCAAAAACACGTATCAGGCTATGGCTGCCTATTGGCCCTTTCAGGCTAAGTGCATGAATTTTCCCCGTACGGATATTGCTTATGCAGATATGATGAACAACTACCAAAAAGTGGTTATGTCCTCAACCATGACCTCCGTGTGGTGGAACAATTCATTACTGGTCAAAGGAAATCTAAGGAGGGTTGTTGAGCATTTAAAAAAGCAACAGGGCCGTGACATCCTTACTTACGGAAGTATCAATGTGGTTAAAAAGCTGGTGGCCGCGAATTTGGTTGATGAGTACCAGCTTTGGATCCACCCGGTAATTTTAGGCAATGGTAAACCACTTTTCAAGGGGTTAAAAAATAACTTACCTTTAAAACTGGTTTTAAGGAAAGTTTTTTCATCGGGTGTTATTTTGATGGTTTATCAATCACATAATTAACTTAGGTAACAGAGTCAACCCCATCGGTTTAAAAACGTGTTTTTACTGCTGACACACTGTTGTCAATAGCGCGTTACACCTTTGTATGTAAAAATGTGATCCGTTATGAACAGAGCCGACAGGTTGCTCAAGGTATTGGTGCTGCTGCAAACCAGGGATGTGGTTTCTATCGACCTGCTAAAATCACATTTCCATATCAGCACCCGTACAGCTTACCATGACCTTGAGGGCCTGAAGCAACTAAAAATAACAGTGACATTTGAAGCTGAAAAGGGACGTTTTGTTTTAGTTGCAAGCTGCCCTTCGCCGGATGGTAAAAGTGAGATCATTTCTCAGCCGATGCTGGTTATTCCGCCGGCCATAAAAAATGAGGTACTATCGATTATTCCGCGTGCCGTAAATAATGATCCTCAAAACTCATCGTCGTAACATCTTGATTTTTCAGCAACTCATAAAAATTTAGGCCTTTCGCTGTTTTGATCCAAATTTAAAGCAAGAGAATATCCGAGTTTTGCGCAAAAATACGTATGAAAATACCGTATTTTAACGGATTGACATTTGGTCGGTTGCTTTGTAAATTGGAAAACATTTTTTAAGCCTGCTAAACCCACAACCTTATGTTTAATTCCCCAATTATTGACCTGGCGCTCACACTGTCGTTCACCTATTTTTCGCTGAGCCTAACTGTTAGTACAATTCATGAATATCTGTCTGCCCTGCTCAACAAGAGGGGAGAGTATTTGAAAAATGCTATTGAATGTTTACTTTTTGACCAGGACTGGAAGAAAATTGCTGAGAAGCTTTATGATAATCCAAACATTACATCTTTAAAAAAAGATTTAAACAGTTTGCCATCATATATCCCGGCGGGCAATTTCGCTGCGGCTTTAATGGATCAGTTTAAAGACGATAAAAATATTATCCTTGATATGAATAAGATCAGGGATGTTTTAACAGATGACGGCATAGCGGCACAGGTTGGCGTCTCTGCCGGGATCAGGAAGCTTCTTCTTAATTTTTATGAGCGCGCCCAGGGCGATCTTCAGAGTTTTCAAAAACAGATTGAAACATTTTATAATTCGGCCATGGACAGGGCCTCGGGAGTTTACAAACGATCGTCTCAGCTTATTGTATTTATTATTTCGGTGGTAATCTGCGCCTCCTTAAATGTTGATACCATCAATATCGTAAATAAACTCTGGAGCAAGCAGGACGTTCTTAAGCACACCGCCGACAATGTTCAATCTGCAGTTAATCAACTTAATAAAGAAAAATATAATCCTAACACCGATTTTATTGAATTTGAAGCAGACAAGATTACCGTAATTAAAAATGCGCGTGTTGACACAAGCAAAGCTTTACTCGATGGGAAAAAAGTTGTAAACCAGGTGAGTACGGTTAAAACGTTTATGAACAACGCAGGCATCCCCGTTGGTTGGACGGCACAAAATACTCCGGATTTGAAGGGCAAAACATTTTGCCAAAGCTTGTTGCCTCTTTTAATCAAGATAACAGGTTTATTATTAACAGCTGTAGCTTTAATGTTAGGCGCTCCCTTTTGGTTCGATTTGATCAATAAAATTGTAAGTTTACGTGCGGCAGGCAAAAAGCCTGAAGAAGAAGCAACCACACCAACTAAAAACACTACCGTAACCGTAAAACCAGTAGGCTAATGCGTATTAAAGTAACCAAGCTGCTTAATACCAGGGTAGGAGGCGCTCATACAACCTATCAAACCGGTACTGTAAAAGAGCCGGGCGACGTTATAGAAGTAACCGGGATTGTGCAGGGAGAGGAACTTGACGGAAACAATACCTGGTACAAAGTGGGTGACGATGCCAATAGTCATTATTGGAGCGGCGGCGCCGAACAAATAGATGGAGCCGGTAGCAATTATCAGCAATGGATGATTGACTTGAACCTGCCGGAGATTTGGGGCCGGTATGCAGGTACAGGCGTTGGCATTGCTGTGGTTGACACTGGCATTGCGCCGGGCATAACAGACCTGTTTTATAATAAGAGTAAGTATTATGTTTATGGCGATGATGTTGAGATAAAAGACAACGCTGGTCATGGTACATTTTGTGCTTCCCTTGTTGGGCTACGAAATACCAGCGGCAACTATGTCGGTGTGGCTCCGGGCTCTAATTTATTCGCCTGTAAAATATCCGAAAAAAGAACATTTGAAAACACGGAGAGGGATGCCCAAAGATATGCTGACGCGATTAATTGGTGCGCGAAAATGACTGATATTCATGTGGTTTCAATAAGCTGGTCGTCAGGTATAAGCAATGCAGCTACTCTAAATTTAATACAGGAGGCTATAAACAATGCTGTAGCTAACAATAAAATAGTTGTTTGTTCTATCGGAAATTCGATAGTATTTGGAGATACAAGTAAATACTATCCGGCCTGTTTAAAAAATACAATCGGAGTCGGCATGGTTCCGGATAAAGAGAATGGCTATCCTTGTATAAATGAGTTCCTATCGCTGGTGACCAATGGCTCGCAAATAAAATCATATGATCAGAATAACGAATTAATAGCTGACAGCGGGAGTAGCTTTGCGACGGCTATTACGTCGGGCATAATTGCGCTGATGATTCAAAAAATGAATTTTAGTTATTCATTGGCCGCGATTACTGAAAAATTGGCGACTATGACGCAGAAAACGACCTTCATTATAACCGAAGATGGGAACCCGCCGGTATCCTTCGACCTTCCATTGCTAAAACCCGAACTTTTATTGAATTTTTTTAACGATGTTGTATGAAATATAAATACGCCTCTCTTTTTTTGCTCTTGCTTCTATCCTGCCAAGTGTTTGCACAACAACCCGAAAGGCGTGTCTTTTATGATGTATTATATTTAAAAAGCCTTTACGACAAAGACGGGAAAATAAGGATCAGCCTACAAAATAAGCCGCTGTTTGCTTATTATTTTAATCTTAAAAACACCACCAATGTAGATACTGTTATTAAGAAAAACCCGTTTTTTAATCTGAACGGGATTTATGAAGCCGGAGGTGCGAGCGGAGGGACAATACCCAGCCCATCCGGATTAATACAATCCATAGGTTCTCTTGATGTTACCAATCTTGCCGACGGTCTTGCAAAATTTTTAGTGGAACGAACAAAACAAGAACTTTCAACGGCCTTTTTTTCGCGGTTTAAAAACGAGCTGGACAGTACCAGGCAGTTGCAGTTATTATTCCCGGTTACTTACAAATCACTTACGGCTATAGATGTTGAGATCTATAACTACGCTGCCTATACGGATTTGCTGCGGGAATCATTTCAGAAAGATCTGGCACTATTACTTCCCAATGTTTCCAATTTGATTGAAGACCCGTGCATGGATCAATTGTTTGCTGCCATGCCTCATGTCAGGATAATCTTCATTGATGCCCTGTATATAGCCAACGAGTTTCATGAGGGTGCCCATCCCGGGGATATTTTTCATAACTACCTGGTTAATAAAGCAGACAATGGCACCTTAAAGCTTGTAAATGAAAATGTATATCCGGCATTGCAGGCTTTCGATCTTTTTTCACAATCATTACGTTCAAATCAGAAAGATAAATACTGGGTTGATGCCGATTCGGCAAAGATGTTGTTTAATAGCCCTGTAACTTTCCAAATCTACCTTGGTTTGCTTTACCAGCAATTGGAAAAAAAAGATATTAATTTTAAAGAGGGTTCAATGAGGCAATTCCTCAAAGATCGTAGTGGTGACTTTTTAAAATTTGAGGAAATTTATCAGAAGTATAACATTGAACTTATACAAAAAGCAACGATAGTAAACAGGTATTTTATTAATTTAAAGCAGCTTCAGCAAAAAGGTGAAAACACTTTTAATTACCAGGATTATTACGCGCTTTATAATTCATCCCTTAACCTTTTTGAGCAATTATTGAAATCGCCATTGCTTTTAAATGTCAACCCGGCTAATATCACTATACCGATGATTGACAGGAAAGATCCAAAGATTGATCAGTATCTGTCATCAGCCCGTAGCCTTGGCAATGTTTATATTGATGTTTATGAAAAACAGTACCCATCGGCCATAGTTGAGCTTAGTGGCGTTTACGAGAACTTGTTTATTAATAAAGCTGTTACCAACCCGATAAAACAGGATTTGGTTAGAAACCTTGCCGGAAAAAAAGCAGAATATGATCAACTGCAGGACGCCGTCGCCAAAACTGCCATAAAGAAAGAAATAAATGAACTTGAAGCGAAAATTGCAGCGTTCACCGAGTGGCCGGCAATAAATAAAATGTTTATTAAATATGCCAATTTCGCTGCTGAGGTATCA
The DNA here is from genome assembly GCA_966212355.1 of uncultured Mucilaginibacter sp. Taxonomy (GTDB): domain Bacteria; phylum Bacteroidota; class Bacteroidia; order Sphingobacteriales; family Sphingobacteriaceae; genus Mucilaginibacter. The sequence continues at coordinate 707,314 of CBIHRB010000001.1, read as the reverse complement.
AAAGCGAAAAACAGTGACGAAGTAAAAAATGCTATTGAAGCAATTGCTTTACCGGTAGGCAGTTCAACCGTTAAACGCGAGGCTATTTTTAATGTCGCTCTAAACGCCTATGTTGGCCCTTATGTAGGTAAAGAAAAAGTGCACGGCATTGATGAAAAGTATAAAGGCACATACGGGCTATCAGCACCGGTAGGAATTTCATTTAGCTGGGGGCACCGTTTATTATTTGTTCCTACGGGCGATAAAAAATGGTCGACTTCTGTTTTTGTTTCTTTAATTGATATCGGCGCACTTGCTTCATACCGTTTTACATCCGGAAGTACCCCGGTAGCAAAAGATACCAGCGCCACTGTAGCGCAGGTGCCTAAAATTGAGCTGAAGAATATCATAAGCCCAGGTTTGTTTTTATCTATAGGCATACCATCCACACCAATCTCAATTTCGGGTGGTTTCCAGGTTGCGCCAAATTTGCGCAGCGTTAGTTTAACAGGAGCCAATAAAGATGTAATAACTAACACTTACGGCGATAATAAGTTATATACACGTTGGTCGGTTGGGGTTTTAGTTGATATACCGATACTTAATTTGTTTACTAAAGGACGTTAACAGATTTGATTAACGGTTCGTCGGCCAACGGTAAATCGAGGGCGAAGGATGTCAGCGCCATTTATAGCTTGAAATTGATAAAACTTTTACCGGAGTATCTTGTTCAGATAACGGTTCGGCGGCTGCCGCTCTTGCCGTGCATTATATTTAAAAGTTATTGCATATTGGGCTGGCATAATTAAAAAGATGATTTAACTTTAAGGCGTTCTGTTTTGATTATTTATTATCATATTTAAAACAAAACCGAATCAGATAAATTGAAAATATACAACCACTTATGCAGGAATTAGACCCCACCATTCTTCAAAAAGCAAACTCATGGCTTCAAGGAAATTATGATGCTGATGTAAAGCAGGAAATTCAAAAATTAATTGGCGATAAGGCATATACCGAACTGACGGATTCATTTTACCGCGATCTTGAATTTGGTACCGGCGGCCTTCGCGGCATTATGGGGCCAGGTTCAAACCGTATCAATAAGTATACTATAGGCGCCGCCACACAGGGATTAGCTAATTATCTGAAAAAAACCTACCCCGGCGAAAAAATCAAAGTAGCTATTGCTCATGACAGCCGTAACAATGCCGATTTCTTTTCGACTATTACGGCCGAAGTTTTTTCGGCTAATGACATTTATGTTTACTTTTTTAAGGCATTGCGTCCTACGCCCGAGCTTTCGTTTGCCGTACGTCATTTAGGCTGCAAAAGCGGTGTAATGCTTACAGCATCGCACAACCCTAAAGAGTATAACGGTTACAAAGCTTATGGGGCCGATGGCGGGCAATTTGTTTCTCCGCACGATAAAGCCGTAATGGACGAGGTGGCTGCAATCAGCAGCATTGATGACATCAAATTTAACCGCGTTGATGCTAATATTGAAGAAATAGGAGAGGACATTGATGAGCTTTACCTGAGCAAGATCACCGAACTTTCTGTTTCGCCTGATGCTATTGCACGTCAAAAAGATCTTAAAATAGTTTATTCGCCAATCCATGGTACGGGTATCACATTGGTACCCCAGGCCCTGAAACGGTTTGGTTTTGAAAATGTGATCCTGGTTGATGAGCAAATAACTCCTGATGGTAATTTCCCAACAGTAGTTTACCCTAACCCCGAAGAAAAGGAAGCACTTACACTTGCCCTTAAAAAAGCACAGGAAACTGATGCCGACCTGGTATTGGCTACAGATCCGGACGCAGATCGTGTGGGTATTGCTGTGAAAAATACCGATGGCGAGTTTATCCTGCTCAATGGTAACCAAACCGGCGCTATGCTGATCAATTATTTATTAAGCGCATGGGAAGAAAAAGGCAAGCTTACCGGTAAAGAATACATTGTTAAAACCATTGTTACCACAAATCTTATCGAACGCATAGCCGAAGCCAAGAATGTTACTTACTATAACACCCTTACCGGCTTCAAATATATTGGCGAGTTAATGACCCATTTTGAGGGTAAACAAACTTTTATAGGTGGCGGTGAAGAAAGCTATGGTTATTTGATAGGCGAACTGGTAAGGGATAAGGACGCTGTAGTTTCAAGCGCATTCATTGCAGAAATGACCGCTTATTACAAAGACAAAGGAAGCAGCCTTTTTGAAGCATTGATTGATACTTACGTGCAATATGGGTTTTATAAGGAAAAGCTGATCTCCCTGACTAAAAAAGGTAAAACCGGTGCGGAAGAAATTAAGGAAATGATGGAGAAATTCCGTACCAATCCTCCGGCTACCTTAGGCGGATCAAAAGTAAGCACGCTTAAGGATTATGAAAAACGTATTGAAACTGATTTAGCAACCAATACAAGCAAACCAATTGAATTGCCTGTATCTGATGTTTTACAATTCATTACCGAGGACGGTAGTATCATTTCGGCCCGCCCGTCAGGCACAGAGCCTAAAATTAAGTTTTATTGCAGTGTGAACGGCAAACTTGATAGTAAAGAAACATACAGTGAAACAGACAAACAGCTTGATGCTAAGATTGCTTCAATTATGAAGGACCTCGGTGTTTAACTACGGATAATAATGTTAGAAAAAATCCCGGCCAGATCTCAATCGGCCGGGATTTTTTATGTGTGATTTATCATGCGTTTATTACATCGTTTTTCTGGGGCGCCTGGGTCTGTCACCTCCGGTTGACTGATCATTATTGCTCCGGTAATTGCTTTGACTGTTATAGCTTCGGGCATTGTTAGTTCTGTCACCGCTGCCTCTGTTATTGTTGTTGCCGTATCCAAATGACTTACGCGGCGGAGGAGTTTTCTTAACAAAGTCGTCGTTTATTTTTACACTTAACACCCGATCGGCAATAGGCGTACCGTCTAACGCAATCACCGCGTTCTCGGCCCCGGTGCGATCCTTCATTTCAAGAAACGCATATCCCTTGCATATCCTTGTTTTTTTGTCGCGTACAATTTTAATCGTTTCCACATCGCCATGTGGACCTATCATTTTAACAAGTTCCAGCTCTGTCATTTCCAGAGGAAAGCCGCCTACAAATAATTTGACCATTTATAAATTGAGATTAAGATGATAGATAACCACCGTACACAAATTTCGTTTGATTTTTTTTAAATAAAGGATGTTTTCGCGTTAAAACCAAAGTTTATTTAATAATTCGTTGTTTTCAAGTCACTAATGGTCTTCAAGAGGCATTTTATGCCTCTTTATAATACAATGATATCAATACAAAACGGAGAACGACTGATATGCATCTTTAAGGATTACTGAAGGCCTGTTGGCTGCTATTTCGTTTTCAAGGTTTTTATTGCTAAATATAGCTACCCCCATCTCGGTTTTCACCTGGTACCTCAATGATAAATTCAGTGCGCTTGTATCCCAGTTATAAATATCAGCATACGCATTCGGGCGCGCGGTAAATGGCCCATATGCTTTTAAGAAATCGCTCAGTATTTTATAGGCGTCAGTCATCCGAAAAAAAAGATAAATGTTCACTATTTTGTTTTTGTAAGCGCGGAAACCTATTGCATCTAATAACAAACTATCTCCCAGCACTAATAAACTACTGTCTTTATATTGATAACGGATACAACTGTCCGCGTCGGGTTTAGCATCATTATCTAAATAAGTAAGCTTCTGGGCTGGAATTTGACTGATATCCTCGCCAAGTGTCAGCCCTTTAATGCCATTGCAAAATTTTAAATACTCAACCGATCCTGGTGTTTTAGACTGCGAGAAAACCAGCGATGATAAAAGGCAGGCTACTGCAATCATTAAGGTTTTGACGCCTGTTTTTATTGCGTCTTGATATATTTTCATAAGTCAGGCTTTACAATAGCAGAACAAGCGCGATGCCATCTTAGCCTTAAAAAATTAATTGTATTAATTTTTATTTTAATTTAAAAATTTTTAGTTTATCTAATTAAACTTATTGCTAATATTTTAATTGGCTATGTATTGCCTGTATAGAAAAGAACGCGATAATTGAAAATATTGTCTGGTTTTGTTAATTATAGATTAAAATTTAAACTCATCGTTTGAGTGGCATAATCTAAATCTTTTAGGTTCAGACAGTATAATCTCTGCTGACCAAAAAACAAAACTAAAACGCATTAGCAATGCTGTAAATCCATATATTTGAGAATATAAACCGGGAATGGGTGTGCAATTTATCTCCCAAAATGATAGCCTTGTTAGTTGCAGTTTGATTAATTTATTGCCGTATTTGATTTGCAGAAATTGTGCGTTTGATTAATCATCGGATCGGGTACGCTATTTTAAAAACCTTTATAACAAAAATGAAATATATCTTCTGTTTGCTTTTTTCATTAATTATTCTTTCGGCAAATGCATTCACTGATACTAATACCCTACTCGAAGAATTAAAAACTGAAATCGCAAAAAAAAATATATATGATAGCAGTAAAGAAGTAAGAATCCGAAAATTAAAGGCATACCAATCAAATCTTTCGCAAACCAATTATGATGCACGGTTTGATACCTGGGACAAGCTTTACACCGAATATAAATCATATCAGTTTGATTCGGCATATGTTTATGTTGATAAAATGATATCACTAAGCAAAGTAACCGGTAATAAACCAAAAGAGTATTATAGTTATGTAAGAATGGCTTTTATTCTCCTTTCGTCGGGGATGTTTAACGAAACATTTGACTATTTACGAAAAGTAAATGTAAAAGCGCTGAGCAATGCCGATAAAGTTGATTACTATTTCTTTTTAGGCAGGTGCAATTATGATCTGGCGAATTACAGCAATGACAAATACTTTAGTCCCGATTATATTAAGGCCGGTAATAAATACATTGATTCGGCGGTTTCGTTTTGCGGCAACGACCATATAATGCATACTTATTTACTTGGTTTGAAGGATTACCAGGAAAAGAATTATGGAGAAGGGCGGATACGGTTTAAAAAATTACTGGAGAAGGATATGCCAATTTCCATGCACCTGCGGGCAATGGTGTCATGCTCATTGGGGGCTATCTGTCTTGAAGATAACGAAAGGCAGGAAGGCCTTAATTTGATGATGAGGGCTGCAATAGCCGATATCAAATCGTCAACCCGTGAAACGGTTGCGCTTTATACGCTGGCAGAACTGTTGTATAAACAGGGCAACATCAAAGATGCTTACAGTTTCATTCAATTGGCAAAAGCCGATGCCGACTTTTACGGAGCCCGCCAGCGTAAAATACAGATTGCTTCAATTTTACCATTAATAGCAGCAGCCGAGCTTAATAATACCGAGCATCAAAAAAACCGCTTCCTGGTGTTCCTGTTAATTATTACCTCGCTTGCATTGCTGGTGGTTTTTTTCCTGGTGATGATCATCAACCAATTAAAGAAGTTGAAGGTTAAAGAAGCAATAATTGAAGGGAAAAATGTACAGTTAAACCACATAAACGGGAAACTGATTGAAGATGCAAAAATTAAAGAGGAATATATCGGGCAGTTTTTTAAAGCCATTTCGGGCTATATCGTTAAGCTCGAAAATTTGAAAATCTCTATTGATGCCAAGCTCTCGATGAAGAAGTACGATGCCATTCATACTTTTGTAAATAACATTGATATTAAAAAAGAAAGAGAGAGCTTGTACTACAGTTTTGATCATATTTTTTTAAAGATCTTCCCTAATTTTATTACGGTGTTCAACAGCCTGTTTGCCGAGAAAGATCAGATCTGGCCTGATGAGGATGAAGTATTAAATACCGATCTTCGCATATTCGCGCTTATAAGGATGGGTATTGCCGATAATGAAACTATTGCCAAAATATTGGAATATTCTGTCAATACAATCTATGTTTACAAAATGAGGATCAAAGCCAAATCACTGCACCCGGATCAATTTGAACAACGGATTATGGATATTAAGGCTTTTGACTACGATTGACTTTTAAGAAAATACATGCTAAAAACCCTGTAAGGTAGCTAAACCTTACAGGGTTTTTAGCAAAAAAAGTATTATAAATGATTAAAAAAACATTATATTTTTTACTGTTGTTTTTTATATAAATATCTGTTTTTCAGATTTTTAAATTTTAAAAACATCGAAAAAAATTATAAAAATATTAAAATAAGCCGTTTTCACCTTTACCGCAACCGATAAGTGTTTTTCTGAGTTTATTTATAATTAAATTGCATCAGAATTTAACCTGTAATTATTGTAAACCATTACATTTTAAACGATCAGTCATTGTTAACCTTTTTCCTGTACAGACCTGCTGATCTACCGGTACGGGCGATGCTTGCGTGACGTTATGCGTATGTTTTGGGTATTATTTACTATGACAACCTGAAACCATAATTAGCATTTTTTCGTATAAATGTTGGGGATCTCTTTTACGGATTAGAAACTAAACCCAAACAACAACCAATTTCAACTAAATCTCAAGTTTTATGCAAATTAAACATTTACTCAACGTATGTTTCTTTGCTGTTTTTCTCTTTTTGATGGAGCCTGCTATGGCCCAGAATAAAGTGATAACAGGTAAAGTAACCGACAAAAAAGATGGCTCCCCTTTAATAGGAGTATCGGTAGTAACTGCTGTAGGTGCCCAGGGTGGCGCTATAACCACTGCAGATGGTTCATACCGTATATCGGTGCCCGGAAGTGCTGCAAGTCTTACATTTACCTACGTAGGTTATTCAAATCTTACTGTACCTATCAACGGTAAAACTCAAATTAATGTAAGCATGGAATCGGCCAGTAAGGCCCTAAATGAAGTAGTCGTGGTAGGTTACGGTACCCAACGGGTAAAGGACGCAACGGGTGCAGTGGCCTCGCTAAGTACCAAGGACTTCAATAAAGGACAGATCGCAACTCCCGACCAATTACTTCAAGGACGTATAGCAGGCGTAACGGTTACTCCAGGCAGTGGTGAGCCAGGTAGCGGTGCTTCAATAAATATTAGGGGGACCGGTTCAATAAGAGCCGGAAATGACCCTTTGTATGTAATTGACGGTGTGCCGGTATCCAATGATTCATACGCTGCGTCGAGCGCCGCAAGCCCTATCGGTAGTTCATCGGCTCGTAACCCGCTCTCTTTTCTCAATCCAGCAGATATTGAAAATATTTCGGTATTGAAAGATGCTTCCGCGTCAGCTATTTATGGCTCAAGAGGCGCTAATGGCGTAGTGTTGATTACAACAAGAAAAGGCAGGAAAGGGCAGGGGATACAGTTTTCTGAAAATACATCCTATGCTACAGCTGCCAATCGTTATAAACTACTTAACGCCTCTCAATTTCTTCAGGCTGTAGCGGCAACAGGTGCAGACGCAAATGCAATTAATAAAGGAGCGAATACTAACTGGCAGGACCAAATATTTAGAGGTGCGGTTTCTCAGAATTTTAACCTTGGTTTTGGCGGAGCTACTGGAGGTTTTGTTTATAGGATTTCCGGAAGCTATGACGATCAAAATGGTATCATTAAAAAGTCGGGCCTAAAACGTGGTACCGTAAGAATCAATGCTACTCAATCTTTATTTAAAGATGTAGTGAAACTTGATCTTAACTTGCTCGGGTCAAATGTGAAAAACGTATACGCGCCTATTACCAACAACGCGGGTTTTCAGGGTAGCCTTATCGGTGCTACAATAGGGTTGAACCCAACTTATCCGATTAAAAATGCCGATGGCACTTACTACTACGATGGTAGCAGCCTTAATCCGGTAGATATGCTCACCAACACGTGGGATAGGGATAATGTTAACCGTGTATTGGCAAATTTAGGGCTGAGCATTAAGCTGACCAAAAATTTAACTTATCGCGGTACTTATGGTAATGATTATTCTTTAGCTAAACGTTATACGTTCTATGATCCGAGAATCCAGGGGTATACAAGCAGCGGTAATATAAGAGGTAAAACTACTCCGGCTATATCCGGTACAGGCATGGGTGCGCTGCAAACCGTTAAACTTGGCAACTCAATTACCGAACAAACCTTAACTTACGACAGAAAATGGACCGATAATAGCTCATTAACAGTTTTAGCAGGTTATTCATATCAGGTATTTAACAATAAAGGTTTTAATGATATCCGCTTTAAAACATCGCAGCCAAATGTGTTGGTTAAAAATATAAACAATTTTCAAAATCCATTTCCCGTATTTGGTGATACCACCCGTTCGCAGTTACAGTCATATTATGGTCGCGTCAACTATTCATATAAAGATAAATATCTGTTAACTGCAACTGTACGTACCGATGGTTCATCAAAATTTGGTAAAAACAATCGTTATGCGACATTCCCCGCTTTGGCTGTGAAATGGAAAATTATGAATGAAAGCTTTGCACCAAAAGGCATCTTTGATGATCTTAGCCTGCGCTTAAACTATGGCAAAACAGGTAATCAGGAGTTCCCAGCATATCAATCACTTTCAATTTATCAATCAGATCTGAACGGTGGCACCAACCAGCTTTATGCGCCTAATCCTGATCTGAAATGGGAAACTACAACCAACTATGGTGCTGGTATTGATTTCGCGATTTTTAATAACAGGGTAACCGGTACTATCGATTATTTCAATAAGAGCACCAAAGATCTTTTATTTTTTCAATACTTTTCAGCTCCGGCTCCAGCTCCTGGGCAATGGATAAACCTTCCGGGTAAAGTGTTGAACAAAGGCTTGGAATTGGGGCTGAGTGTAGCTGCTGTCCAGGGCCCTAAATTTACCTGGGATATTAATTATAATATGACATTCCTGAGCAACAAAGTTAAAGACTTTAAGCAAAGGGTGGTTCAAACAGGTGCTATTAGTGGACAGGGTTTGTCTGGCGCATTTTCCCAGGTGATACAAAACAATTATCCATTATTCACCTTTAAAGTTACTAAATATAATGGTCTTGATAAAGACGGTTTTGCTATTTACCCTGATGGTATTGACGTTCAAACATTACAAGGCAGTGCTTTACCTAAATTCACAGCCAGCCTAACCAATAATTTTACTTACGGTAACTGGAGCCTAAGCGTTTTCCTGAATGCGGTAACCGGCTTCTATATTTATGACAATACCGCAAATGCATATTTCTACCGCGGTAGTTTGTTAACAGGTCATAATGTTTCAACCGATGTTGCATTTACCAACGAAAATCCACTTAACTCTGGCCAGGTATCAACCCGTTGGCTTGAAAAAGGCGATTTTGTTCGCCTTTCAAACGTAACTCTTGGTTATACATTCCCACTTAAAAATGGTAAATTTATTAAATCGCTAAGATTAGCTCTTACCGGCCAAAACCTCGCTATCATAACCGGTTATAAAGGACTTGATCCTGAAATAAATGTTAATAAGGACATTAATAGTGTTCCATCAAGGGGTATAGACTATACTGCATACCCTAAAGCCCGTACATATACATTTGGTTTAACTGCAGGATTTTAAAAGTAAATAAATGAAAAAATTAATAGAAAGAACGAGCGTTGTTTGTTTGGCAACATCGTTGCTGGCAATAATGAGTTGTGCAAAACTTGATGAAAAAGTTTACGGCTCAAAGGTGATCAGGGAGGGAAGTAATGGTTCTGCATCTGATCTAAAAGGTGTTTACTCGCAATTAAACGGTCAAGCAGATCAGGCAAATACTTATGCATTGCAAGAGCATCCTACTGACGAAATGATGGGACCAACCAGGGGAACAGACTGGGGGGACTTTGGAACCTGGCGTAAATTACATACTCACACCTGGGACGCTTTTCATAACCAGGTGAGCGACACCTGGGATCAATTGAACACTGGTGTTTACCGGGCGACACAAGTTATCAATTCATCACAATCAAGCGCTCAAACCAAAGGTGAAGCCAGTTTCTTAAGGGCCTACTTTATGTTTGAGGTGGTTGACTTATATGGACAAGCCCCTTTTAGAGATCCAGACGCGCCGTCAAGTGAAAATCCTAAAGTATATAATCGCAGCGCTGCAACTGACTTTATAATTAAAGATTTGCGATTTGCCGAAGCAAATCTTGGTGCTTCCGCGTCTGCAGGAATTGCAAGCAAAGCTGCTGCCGAAGCGTTGTTAGCTAAAGTATATCTAAATAAAGCTGTATACAAAGCCACTACAGTTGGTGGGCCATTTACTTTCGCTAAAACCGATATGGATAGCGTAATAGTATTTGCCAATCGGGTAGCTGATGCCGGCTATCAATTGGAGCCTTCGGGCAAATACTTTCAGGAGTTTGCATGGGACAACAGCGATAAATCTAAAGGCATTATATTCGGTATAATCAACACTTCTACCAATGCGCCAGGAAATACCCACAACCGCTGGAGAATGGGTATGCACTATAATCAATCGCCCAGTGGCTGGAACGGATTTACCACCCTTGCCGATTTTTATAACGCATTTGATCCAAAAGACGAGAGACGTGGTGGTTCATATACAGAACTCACCGATCGTAACGGGTTAAATACTGGTTTTCTGGTTGGCCAACAATATGGCCCTGGACACGTTGCCCTTAAACAGCGTGGTGGTTCTCCGCTCGTTTTCACACCCGATGTAAACCTTAACTATTCAACAGAAGCGCAGGGTATCCGTGTTATTAAATACTTTCCTCATCCGGCGACGGATGGTTCTGTTAACGACGACTTCGCTACAAACACCTACATCTTATTACGTTTTGCCGATGTGAGGTTAATGAAGGCTGAGGCTATACTGAGGGGAGGCACCGATCCGAATGGTGAATCTGCTCTTGCAATCGTTAATAGTATAAGGACACCCCGCGGGGCTGCTGCCCTGGCAACTTTAGACCTGAAAGCTATGCTGGCTGAACGTGGTTTTGAGTTGTATTATGAGGGATGGAGGCGAAATGACTTAATCAGGTTTGAAAAATTTAATGATCCGGTTGATCAGCGTCCTAACAAAAGTGATAAGACAAGAACTGTGTACCCAATACCGGCTCGTGCTGTTGACTCCAACCCCAACCTTAAACAAAACGCAGGTTATTAATATTTGAGATTTATTTGATTGAAAGGAACGTAGCGGAAATTTCCGCTACGTTTGTTTTTTCGCAAAGTATATGCAACCAAAAATACCCCTGTTTCTGCTTATCTTAATCCTTACTATTTTTTGCGCCTGTAATGGTGGTGATAAACAAACCCTGTTTACCCAGCAGAATAATGAGGCAATCGGCATCAATTTCGCTAATCGGCTCAATGATCAGGACCGTACCAATGTGTTCACCTTTCGTAATTATTACAATGGAGGTGGGGTTGCCATTGGCGATGTCAATAATGATGGTCTAAATGATGTTTATCTGACATCAAACATGGGCGGCAATCAACTTTATATCAATAAAGGAAATTGGAAATTTGAAAATATAACCGATAAAGCAGGGGTTAAGGGTACTAAATATTGGAGCACCGGGGCTACTATGGTTGATATTAATGGCGACGGCTGGCTTGATATTTACGTTTGCCACAGTGGTAATGCCCGCGGCAACGAAAAGGGTAATGAACTATTTATTAATCAGCATGATGGTACGTTTAAGGAAGAAGCCCAAAAGTACGGCCTGGTAGACAATGGGTTATCCACCCAAGCCATTTTTTTCGACTATGATAATGACGGCGATCTGGACTGCTTTGTACTAAATAATTCTTTCAGGCCTATAGAGTCGTTTGATTTTAGTAAAAATCTGCGTGCTGTTGTTGATGAGTTGGGTGGTGCCCGTCTTTATCGCAATGATGGTGGCCATTTTACCAACGTAACCAAAGAAGCAGGAATATATTCAAGTGATATAGGTTTTGGCTTAGGCGTTTCTGTCGCCGATATCAACCAGGATGGATATCCTGATATCTATGTCTCCAATGATTTTTTTGAACGCGATTATCTCTATGTCAACCAAAAAAACGGAACTTTTAAAGAGGATATTCAAAATGAAACGGGGCACCTGAGCCTGGCCTCAATGGGATCGGATATTGCAGATATCAATAACGATGGTCAGTATGATATTTTTACTACAGAGATGCTGCCTGAAGGCGATCGGCGTTTAAAAAAAATGACCTCGTTTGAATCGTATGATGTGATCAAAGCCAAGCAGCGCGACGGCTATTATAACCAATACATGCAAAACTGCCTGCAGGTGCGTAATAGCGATGGTACATTCTCTGAAACTGCCTTCTATTCGGGCGTAGCTGCAACCGACTGGAGTTGGGGAGCCCTTATGTTTGATATGGATAATGACGGATGGAAAGACATTTTTGTATCAAACGGGATCTATAAAGACCTGACCGACCAGGACTATATCGAGTTTTTAGGGAACCGCGATAACATGGCCAAGATAGCCGAAGGCCGGAAGAAATTTGACTATAAAGATTTTACAGATAAAATGGCCTCGTCGCCTTTGTCTAACTATGCCTATCTGAACAATCACAACCTTACTTTTACTAATAAGTCGGCCGATTTTGGTTTGGATAAGCCGGGGTTTAGTAACGGATCATCCTACGCTGATCTCGACAACGACGGAGACAATGACCTCATCGTAAATAACGAAAATGCCCAGGTGTCGATCTTTAAAAATAATGCCGAAAAAAATGGGAACCACCACATCCAGATAAAATTAAAAGGAACAGGCCTGAATACTTTTGGAATAGGTACTACGGTAAAAGTACTTATGAAGGGCAGTTCGCTAATTTACTATAATCAGCCTACACGTGGTTTTCAAAGTTGCACATCGCCCAATTTACTTACAATAGGCATAGGTAAATATAAATCAATTGATTCAGTCCAGGTGATTTGGCCGGGCAATTCTTATCAGTTGCTAAAAAACGTAAACGCTGATAAAGTTTACGCGGTTAAGCAAACCGATGCTGGCTTGAAATATAACTGGACAAAGCCTCCTGTTAAAACACTATTTGCCGATGTTACCAAATCAATATTTGATAGTATCCCTAAGCATAAGGAAGATGATTTTATCGATTTCGATAACGAGCGCCTGATGCTCCAGATGCTATCGACAGAAAATCCTTATATGGCTACCGGTGACGTTAATGGCGACGGGCTGACTGATTTTTATTTCGGAAGTTCAAAAAACAGCTTTGCCAGCATCTATATCCAGCAAAAGAGCGGTAAGTTTAAACAAACTATTCCCGAAGATTTTAAAAAGCAGGAATACCTGGAAAATGCCGGGGCTGTTTTTGGTGATTTTGACGGCGATGGCGACCAGGACCTGATTATAGGAGTAGGAGGTAATGCCGATGAAGCCGAAACTCCAGTGTATAATCCACGCTTTTTTGTGAACGATGGTAAAGGGAATTTTCATAGGGACCCTGAGAGAACACTCCATGCAGCTGTTAATGCCTCGATCATTATTTCGGCCGATTATGACGGCGATGGTAAGCCCGATCTTTTTGTTGGGGGCAGAAGTGTGCCCGGACTTTACGGATGTTCGCCGCAATCATTTGTTTTTCATAATGAAGGCAACGGGCATTTTACCGATGTATCAAAATTTGTATTGGGCACGAATACAAGGCTCGGTATGGTAACAGCAGCCAAATGGGCTGATATTGATCATAACGGCTCGCCCGATTTGATAATTGCCGGTGATTGGATGGGGATTAAGATTTTCAAAAACAACAAAGGGAAATTTGCTGAAGATAAACAACTGGCTAATTACAAAGGCTGGTGGAGCAGTCTTGAAATTGCTGATGTGGATGGTGATGGCGCACTTGATATTATTGGCGGTAACATCGGGCTTAACTCAAAATTCAGGGCTTCGTTTGAGCAACCAATGGAAATTTTTGTAAAGGATTTCGATAATAACGGTACAAAAGAATGTGTAACTTCCATGTATAAAAGTGATGGAGTAAACTACGTTTTTCATATGAAGCCTGATTTAGTGGGCCAGATGCCAATCTTCAAAAAACGTTTTCTGCGTTATATCGACTATGCAGGCAAACCATTTGACGAAGTATTTCCTGCAGATATGCTTGATGGCGCCGAAAAGCACCAAATGAATTTCCTGGCTTCGGCTGTATTTTTTAATAAAGGCGGAAAATTTGTTTGTAAACCGCTGCCCGCCGATGCACAGTTATCTATGATAAACACTATTTTGTGTGCAGATTTTGATAATACCGGAGCTGTGAAGATTATATTAGGGGGCAACTTTTACGGCTTCAAACCCGAAGTCGGCCGACTTGATGCTAATCGGGGGCTTGTTTATCAATATACAAAAAATGGGTTTACTTATTTTCCTGCTGTCAAAACGGGCCTCAGTTTAAATGGACAGGTACGCTCATCGTTAGGTATAAGAAATGCAGCCGGTAAAAATTATTACCTGTTTGGCATTAACGATGAACCGCTTAAAGCTTATGAACTACGTTAACATCAATTTAATGCTGTTTGCCAATTATATTCTTAGATATTTATTTATCCTTCTTTTTATTAGTGTGGTCGTGTTGTTTTCTTGTAAACCCCAAAAAGCCGGAGAAGGTGTATTTAAATTGCTCCCGGCTAATGAAACGGGTGTAACCTTCGAAAACAAGAACATAGTATCCGATTCGGTTAATGTTTTAGATTATTTGTATTTCTACAACGGTGCCGGCATAGCTACTGCTGATTTTAATAACGATGGCTTGCCCGATCTTTATTTTGTATCAAATCAGGGTCCTGACAAACTTTACCTTAACAAAGGAGGGATGAAGTTTGAAGATATCACCGGTAAGGCAGGTGTTGCAGGTACCGGGAATTGGAAAACCGGTGTAACTGTAGTTGATATCAATGGCGATGGATTTAAAGATATCTACGTAAGCGTGGTGTCAGGTTATAAAACCTTTAAAGGTAAAAATCAGCTTTACATCAATAACGGTAATTTAACTTTTACCGAAAGCGCGGCCAAATACGGGCTTGATTTTGCCGGACTTTCTACCCAGGCTTCTTTTTTTGATTATGATAAGGATGGCGATCTGGATATGTTCCTGCTTACTTCATCAGTTCATAGCAATGATACCTATGGCGATTCAACCCAGAGGTTTAAATACAGCCATGATGCCGGCGATCATCTTTTCAGGAATGACAATGGGCACTTTACAGATGTAACTGCTGGTTCAGGCATTTATTCGGCGCCGATTGGTTACGGATTAGGTGTGAGTGTAGGTGATTTGAATAATGATGGCTGGGATGATCTTTATATAAGTAACGACTTTTTTGAGCAGGATTATTACTACGTTAACCAACATAACGGCACATTTAAGGAAGAGTTGAAAAGTGCGTTCGGACATACGAGCCTTTTTTCAATGGGGAATACTATCACTGATATCAACCAGGATGGCCATTTAGATGTGCTTAGCACCGACATGCTTCCGGAAGAAATGAAGGTGTTACGATCAACCATCAACGATGAACCCTTGGATATTTATAACCAGGAAGTTAATGCCGGGTATTACTATCAATATTCAAAAAATTGCATGCAATTGAACGTGGGCAACGGCAATAAGTTTGTCGACCTGAGCTTGTATAGCGGGAATTCTGCTACGGATTGGACATGGTCGCCATTGGTGCAGGATTTTGATATGGACGGAAAGAAAGATATGTTCTTTTCCAACGGTATCAAACGCCGTCTCAATGATATGGACTACCTGAAATATCTTGGTGACCCCATGGTTATGCAGGCATATAAACAAAATCGCGTTTTTGATAAGGACAAGATCAACAGAATGCCAGAAGGCGGTGTGCATAATTACTTTTATCACGGTGAGGATAAATTGAAATTTACCGATGTTTCTAACGGCAACGATATGCAGCAGGCATCTATATCGGCAGGATCTGTTGCCGTTGATTTAGATAATGACGGCGATCTTGATATTGTGACCAACAACATGGATGAGCCGGCACACATCTATAATAACACTACAATGGAGGGCCGTAAAGAAAATAAGCCGGGCTATCTTAAATACGCTGTAAAATATAACCTTTTAAACCGCGATGGCATCGGTACTAAACTTTTCCTTAAGTCAAAGCATCATATCGATCACCAGGAAATACAAACCAGTAACGCGTACGAAAGTAATTTGAATAACGAGTTACTTTTCACATTTGCCCCTGACGATAAACCAGAATCGTTGTTAGTGGTATGGCCTGACAATAGCTACGAAGTGGTGAATGATTTTAGGCTCGGCCAGAAAACTACTTTAAGATATAACCCTCAAGCAGTTGAAAATAGTAAACCTATCGCTGAGGTTATGGAAGCTTTCATCAGCGATAAAAAACAGTTTGACAACCAACCCATACAAGCAAAGCTTTTGGCCAACGTTAAAACTTTCGACACTCCCGACTTTAATTATTATTCGCTTTTACCGCACACATATTTGCAGCACACTCCGGCAGTTGCACTGGCTGATGCCAATAATGACGGCATTGATGATATTTATGTAGGTGGCATAGCCGACGAAGAAAAATACATACTTGCAGGGGATAAGTCAGGTGGATTTACCAAGGTAAAAGTGCCATTATTTGATCATGATAAATATACTGCGGATGAGCAGGCTACCTGGGCTGATGTAAATAACGATGGTAAACCCGATCTGATCGTGATCAGCGCTAACCATCCTTTCCAGGAAACAGAGAAATTGGTACAGCCCCGGTTATATATCAATAAAGGCAATTTCCAGTTTGAATATCAGGGTTTACCAAAGCTCAATTACCAGGTATCAAAAATTACGTTGTTTGATTTTAATGGAGATGGGCTGAACGATATTTTATTTACCAGCGCCGTTTCATTTAAGGATTATACAGCTACTATTCCTTCCTCAATACTCATTAATAAAGGGAATGGAAAGTTTGAAATAAGTAACGATAAGGCATATGATCAAATCACGAATCTGCAATATGTTACCAGTATAACAACTGCTGATATAGATCACAATGGCAAGCCCGATCTGCTGATTACGGCCGAGTGGCAGCCCGTTTACATTTTCCTGAATGATGGAAAAAAATTAAATCGTTTTTCATCACCGGTTTTGGATAAGGAAAAAGGCTGGTGGCAGTCGGCTATCATAAACGATATAGATGGCGACGGCAAGGCCGACCTTATTGCCGGTAATTGGGGATTGAATAATAAATATAATGTTACTGCCGATCAGCCGCTGTATGCCTATAACACCGATTTGGACAAGGATGGCAAAAACGATTTGATATTATCATATTTTTATAAAGGTCTCTATTACCCGTTTCGTCCCAAAAATGATCTGGAGCAGGAACTCCCATATCTCAAAAAAGAATGGCTTAGTTATCAAAAAATGGCCGATAAAACCACCGCTGAGGTATTTAAGGACAAACTGGACGACAACGATCGTTTAAGTGTAAACCAGTTCAATAGTATCTTTGTGAGCGATGTATTGCATGCTGTTTCAGTTACCGCACTGCCATATCTTTATCAGCAGGCTCCAATTAAATCGATGCTAAAATATAACAATGGCGATATATTGCTGAACGGAAACTTTTGGGGTGTTGTGCCCTATGAAGGAAAGTACGATGCGCTCGGCCTGGCTGGCTTACACTACAACAAACAGCAAAAGCAATTTGATGCGCCGACATACTATGTTAACGGTGCAATCAACTCACAGGAAATTACTTACCTGGCGCCAGTGAAAACGGCAACTAACTTCAATACTTATCTCACGGTTACCTATGATGGTCGATTAATGTTATTAAGCAAGTAGCGTAATATCACAATATTGGATAATATATTTTAGTTATCCATTTTGAGGTGTCCTTTTGTGCCAGCCTATCGGTAACAAGCAATTGAAAAGGCATGGCAGGTGATATCAACCTATGATCTTTCATGTATATCTTCATTTGTGCCAGGGCGTTGTTAACCGTACCTTGTCCGCCACGTACATCGGCCACCAATAAATTTCCTCCCTTAGGTATGTTGTTTATACTTGTTTTTTGAAAAGGAGTGATCTTTTTGTTGATTGGAAGCGCAACGCTAACCTGGTATTCGTGTTCATCTGTTTGTGTAACGTTAAGCATAGGGAAGTTGGTTTGTTTGGCGCCCTGGCCGGCAGTCTGTTGTTGCAGGGTTGTAACGGTGTTGTAAATGGCTTGTAATGAGGGGTATATTGGATAGGTGTTAGCTGAAACGAGCAAAACTGTGTCTTTAGCATGATTTAAGTAGATCCTATAGCCATATGCGTTTCTTTCATCCTCAAGGAAATGTTTAAGGCTAAGTAAAATTTCCGCAACCTGGTTTTCGACATCTCTGGTTTTGAAATAATTAGTTATCCGTGATAAAAATTGGGCGTTATTCTCATCAACAGCATCCCATTTAAACTTGACAGAACCTTCGGCGTCGGCGAAATAACTTATTTTGCCGCTAAAGGTCAGGTTATCTTTTTTCAATTTAAGATAGGTACTGCTATTGGTCATTTTATCGATACTGATCTTTGCACCTCTAAAATTGTATTGCCTGTCCCCGGTTTTGGTGCCGGGCCACCATTTATCCCATCCGCTTTCTGTGGTCAGGAATTTTCCGGCAATAACATCGGAGGTATCAATTGACAGGTCCTGTGCTATAACAGTTTTTTCGGGGAGCAAAATATAAGCCGCTGCAATAATTACAATAATGGTAAGTATAATAAAAAAGATCTTCTTCATTTAGTTTATAAAAGACGGATACCCGGGGTGATAAATTTAATAATATCGGGTGGATTAACAGGCGTATATTGTTATAAAATATGTTGCCTTTTGATTAAATAAAAAAAGTGCCTCCTCGGGTTAAAAAACTAATGTAAATATGCTGCAGCGTACTAAAAAAAGCCTATATTGGCTGTTGATCAATCAAAAAAACCAACAGATTTTCTCCTTGCGTATCTGTCCGGTTTTCAACCTATTTTATAACTTATGAGATCCTTTTTATTTTGCCTTGCCGGTGTATTATTTTTATTCGCATCCTGTAAAAAGCCCTACTATGAAAAAGTACTCCACGATCCCGAACTTTATCGCATAACCGTTAAAAAACTTAATGATATTGTACTGGAAAATAACTTTCCGCCGGTTACAGCTTCCCGTAATTATGTATATGCCAATATAGCGGCATATGAAGTAATAGCTTCCGGCGATCCTGAGCATTTTAGATCATTAGCCGGGCAAATTAAGCACTTACCGGGTGTACCCAAAGCGTCAAAAGATACTGCTGTCGATTACCAATTTGCTTCGTTGCTTGCCTTTTGCACAGTCGGCAATGCGGTAACGTTTCCGGAAGGTAGTATGGATCAATATGTTGATGAGCTTAAAAAGAAGGCCAAAGATGCAGGTATGCCGTCGGTTTTGTTTGAAGGCTCCGTAAACTACGCTGATAAAGTCGCTAAATTTATATTGAAATGGAGCAAAGGCGATCACTATGCACAAACCCGGTCGGCAAGTAAATACACGGTAAAACAGCAGGATGGCCGTTGGATTCCCACGCCGCCTATGTACGCGCAGGCCCTTGAGGCACATTGGGGTGAGATCAGGCCCATGGTGCTGGATTCCACAGCCCAATTTATTCCGCCCGATCCGCCGGCTTTCAATGTTAAAGACCATAACAGTCCCTTTTACAAACAGGCGCTTGAAGTAAAGCAAATAGTTGACAGCCTAACCAAAGAAGAGAAACATCAGGCCGATTTTTGGGATGATAATGCCTTTAAACTTAATGTAGTTGGCCATGCATCGTTTGCAACCAAGAAATTTTCCCCTGGAGGGCACTGGATGAATATTACTGCAATCGGTACAAGAAGTAAAAAGTTTGATTTTGGAACCACAGTAAGCGTTTATACCGAAACTGCCATCGCCCTGTTTGACGGTTTTATCAATTGCTGGTACCTTAAATACCGCTCAAATTACGTTCGCCCCGAAACCATAATTACCAAATATATGGATGCCGAATGGCGCCCATATATTCAAACGCCTCCATTTCCCGAATATAGTAGCGGGCATGCCGTAATTTCTGCAGCTGCAGCCGAAGTGCTTACCAACAGGATTGGTGATAATTTTGCTTATACAGATTCATCAGAAATGGAGTTTGGGATCGATCCGCTTTCTTTTAAATCATTCCGGGCGGCCGCGAAATCGGCAGGGATGTCAAGGGTAATGGGAGGGATCCATTTTAAGAATGCCTGTATTGTGGGCAATAAACAAGGCGCCGAGATTGGGCAACTGGTGGTAAAAAAGCTACAATTAAAAATTAAGTAGTATTTTATTTATTTTCATTAAATAATTGATTTTGAACAAGATATTTAAATTGAGCTTGTTTTTCGCTTTGCTAACACCTGCTGTGTCTGAGGCGCAAAGCATCGATCCATGGAAAATTAAAGCCGACAAAATTGATCCCGCGAACTATTACGGAATTACCGTAGCCAACGGGATGATTGGGATAGTATCAGCACCGGAGCCTTTCAAGGTTAAAAATGTAGTACTGGCCGGCGCCTATGATCTGTACGGCAGGGGGCGGGTAAGCAATTTTCTGAACAGTTTTAACCTGCTTAACATGTACCTGGAGATTGATGGTAAACGCATCGATGCCAAAAATATCAGTAATTTTAGGCAGGAACTGGATATGCAGCATGCTGCGTTCACCACTACTTTTGACTATGCTGATAAAGCAACCATAAAATATACTTATTACTCGCTCCGTCAACTGCCCTTTACCGTTTTGATGGATGTTTCGGTAACAGCAAAACAGGCTATCAACATTACTTCGGCCAGTGTAATGGAAGCGCCCGATGCGCTCAAAGAAGTGCAGAATTATTATAATGAAATCGACAGGCCGCATGTAACCATTAGTTTGCTTACTTCAACAGCAAAGAGCCCTACAGGTAAAATGCAGTTATGTGCATCTACTTCGTTCTTATTCAATGAACCGCATGGACAAGAGCCGCGCATTATTCATGAAATGTGGGACAATAACATGCACCTTATGAAGTTTAGCAAGTCAATAGCTGCGGGGCAAACTTATGACTACGCAGTAACTGGTTCATCCATAACTTCGGCACACCATGCCGACCCACTGAATGAAGCCGAACGCCTCACCATTTTTGCCAAATTGGAAGGTCGGGACAGGCTAATTAAATTTCATAATGAGGCCTGGGATGAGCTGTGGACAAGTGATATCCAAATAGAAGGCGACGATCAATCGCAGCAGGATATTCACAGCATGTTATATCATTTATATTCATTTTCAAGGGCGGGCACGGCATATTCACCGTCGCCAATGGGGCTTTCGGGTTTAGGTTATAACGGTCATGTTTTTTGGGATTGTGATGTTTGGATGTATCCGGCCATGCTGGTTTTACATCCCGAAATAGCAAAATCAATGGTTGAATACAGGTTTGAACGATTGGATGCTGCGCGTAAAAATGCTTTTTCGCATGGATATAAAGGAGCGATGTTCCCCTGGGAAAGCGCTGACAGCGGGGTAGAGGAAACACCGGTTTGGGCATTGAGCGGTCCGTTTGAGCACCATATTACTGCCGATGTAGCGTTGGCCGCATGGAATTACTATTGCGTAACCCAGGATAAACAATGGCTAAAAGAAAAAGGCTGGCCGATACTTTCAGCCACTGCCGATTTTTGGGCAAGCAGAGTTGAACGCAACGGCCCCGGTCATTACGATATTAAAAACGTAGTAGCTGCAGATGAATGGGCCGAAAACATTGACAATAATGCTTTCACCAATGCCGCAGCGAAAGCTAACTTGTTAAATGCTACTGCTGCTGCCAAAATCCTGGGAGAAAAGGCCGATGCCGATTGGGCAACTGTTGCACAAAATATCCCTATCCTCAGGTTAGATAACGGCGTTACCCGCGAGCATGCTTCTTATAAGGGTGAAGGGATTAAGCAGGCTGATGTTAACCTGTTGGCTTATCCGCTTAAAACAATAACCGATCCGGCACAAATTAAGAAAGACCTTGAATATTATGAAACCCGTGTACCTAACGAAGGTACTCCTGCCATGACCCAGGCCGTTTTTGCTTTATTATACTCGCGGTTGGGTAATGGCGATAAGGCATTTCACTTTTTTAAGGATGCTTACGAACCTAATCTCAACCCGCCATTCCGGGTAATTGCCGAAACAAAAGGTGGAACCAATCCGTATTTTGCTACAGGTGCAGGTGGTATTATTCAAAGCTTGCTGATGGGCTTTGGTGGTCTGGATATTACACCGACCGGCATAATGCAAGTCAAAAGCAAGTTGCCTGCTAACTGGAAATCATTGAAAATTACAGGCGTGGGGATGAATAAGGCTACTTATACAATAAAGTAACTGCTTTATAACTTTATACATTATGCCCTTTAAACTCTCCTGCGTTTGACAGAGAGAACGAACCGGCGATTGGAAGCCTGGCTTCTGAAACTTGCTTACCAGGTAGTTAGTTCTGAACCTCTGCAGGTGCCTTTTCTAACTGCCGGGTATCGATATGATACCTGTTAACTAAATGCAGTAGTACCCCATTCGTCCACCCGAAACCATCCTGAAGTGGGTATTCGCCGCCGCCTGCTGTTAATTGGGTATCAACCACATTGTACTTTTCAAGTAATTTACCAGTTTGTTTAAACACACGGATGTTGAGTTTAAGCCAGCGGGTGGCAATTTCTTTGGCCAGCGTATTATAATTGTATTTTTCGAGCCCATCTATAGCGATGTATTGCAGCGGGGCCCAACCGTTGGGTGCATCCCATTGCTGGCCGGAAAAGTTGAGTGTAGTAACCAACCCGCCTGGTTTAAGGAAGTTATTTTTGAGCCCATCAGCCACTAAACGGGCTTGCTCATCGCTGGCAATTTTAAATTCGAGCGGAAATTCGCCGGCAAGTGTTTCTATCACAGATTGCTGCTTCAGCCTCCAGTTATAATCATCAAACCAGCCTGTTTTCTGGTTCCAGCAATATTTAAGGATCGCATTTTTGCGACTATTTGCCCTGTATCTATACATTTTGGCCAGCTTTGCATTTGAGAGCTGGTTTAAACTTCGTGCAATAGTCATTTCCAGATTATACAACAGGCAATTCAAATCAACCGGTATAATGTCAGTGGTTTGTATAGTTGGCAACTTGCCCGATGCATCAAACCAGCGCGTGCTGAAATCCCAACCC
This sequence comes from uncultured Mucilaginibacter sp., assembly GCA_966212355.1. Classification (GTDB taxonomy): domain Bacteria; phylum Bacteroidota; class Bacteroidia; order Sphingobacteriales; family Sphingobacteriaceae; genus Mucilaginibacter. The sequence continues at coordinate 684,175 of CBIHRB010000001.1, read as the reverse complement.
GAAGCCGCCGCTGCCCGCACGTTACGATAAAATTGTGCTGCCGGTTGTTTGCTTTCTTTGGCGGCATCAACATCTTTTATATACGATTCTTCGCGGGGTTCATCACTTTCGTCCCAATAACGGTTCAATATCTGCCCATCCGGCATTCGTACAACCCGGTGTGTGGCCTGATTGGCTTGTACAGCTTCCCAGCCATACATCCAATATTCATATTCTTTGATCAATTGCGGCCTGAAATGCACCAATACTTTCTCTCCCTCAATTTTTGCCAACAGGTTTACCATCATAGCAAAAAATGGCGGTTGCGAACGGGTAAGATAATAACTTCGGTTGCCGTTGGGTATAAAGCCATATTTATCAATGAGGTAAGCAAAGTTTTCGACCATATTGCGGATCACTTTAACCTGGTGGCTTTCCTGTAAACCCAACATGGTAAAATACGAGTCCCAATAGTAAATTTCTCTGAACCTGCCGCCAGGTACAATGTAGGGGTTAGGCAATGCCAGGGTTGATGAAAAAGGTTTTGCTTCATCCGGTCGGCGTTGTAAAACCTGCCACAAAGTATCAATATGTTTGCCGATACCGGCAGATATATCCGTTTGAAAATTGTTATGCGATACAGGTACGTTAAAATTGGCCAATACAAATGCCTGCAGGTCAAACCCGGGCTGATCTTTCTGTTCGTTATAAGCCTTCATGATCAGCGCTGGATCCTGTTTGGGCACAGCGTCGACAAAAGTTTTGTTATCCGGGAAAATGGTTGAAGTTTGAACCGCCTCGAACAATCCCGGAAATTGTTGCCGGGGCGTAAGCGTTTGTGATTTTGCATTAAGTACAAGGAATAAAAATGCGAGTAAAAAAAGTTTTCTCATCAGCCTGAAATTATACCCTTTGCAGGATGGGTAATTGGTTTATAACAGGTTATAAATTTACTATTTTTGAGACGAATATAACCGATATCTGATTTGTTTTCAGGTTTTTTTATGCGATATTATCGCAGGAAATAATAGACATCAAGGTATAGACCAATTAAAAACAAACACATAAGCCATTGATTATGATAAACTTTTTACGGAAGGGAAGTATTATATTTTCGTTATTACTTGCTCAGCTATGCTATGGCCAGTCGCGGGTTAATACCCTACCTTCCTGGGCGTTTGGCGGCTTTGCCCGGCCGGCAAATATCAACCCCATTATTTCGCCGGATACGGGTTCCCGCTTTCTTGATCCGATGAGTAAAAAGCAGGTGCAATGGGAAGCCAATGACACTTTTAACCCGGCCGCAACCGTCAGGAACAAAAAAATAGTAGTATTATACCGGGCTGAAGACTTGTACGGTATAGGTATTGGCTTCCGTACTTCACGTGTTGGGTATGCCGAAAGCACAGATGGAATTCGGTTTAGCAGAAGGAAAACCCCGGTTCTGTATCCTGATGATGATATTGCTAAAAAGTACGAATGGCCCGGTGGCTGTGAAGACCCCCGCGTAGCCGTTACGCCCGGCGGCACTTATGTTGTTTTTTACACCGAATGGAACCGCGATCTGCCAAGATTAGGTGTGGCCACATCAAAAGACCTTATCCATTGGAAAAAACACGGGCCGATATTTGAAACTGCTTATCATGGCAAGTTTTTCAATATCGCCAGTAAATCAGCTTCCATATTAACCCGGCTGATCAACGGTAAACAAGTGATTATTAAAACAAATGGAAAATATTGGCTATACTGGGGCGAGCATCATGTTTACGCGGCAACATCGACAAATTTGGTGGACTGGACCCCTGTGGTTGATAATAAAGGAGATCTGAAAGAACTGATGTCGCCGCGTGACGGTTATTTCGACAGCGACTTAACCGAATGCGGCCCGCCTGCATTGATGACCAAAAATGGTATAATCCTCTTTTACAACGGTAAAAACAAATCCGCCGAAGGCAGGGATACCCGGTTTAACGCCAATTCATACTGTGCAGGGCAGGCCTTGTTTGATGCAAAAGATCCGTCTAAATTCAAAACACGCCTTGATACTCCTTTCTTAAGGCCCATGGAACCTTTTGAGAAAAGCGGTCAATATATTAACGGAACAGTGTTTATTGAAGGGATGGTGTATTTTAAAAAGAAGTGGTTCCTTTACTATGGCTGTGCCGATTCGCGGGTAGCTGTGGCTATATATGATCCATCCAAGCCAGCACCTCCTGATCCGGTTGAATAGTATTTGACATTTGTTTATTGTTAAAGATAAAAATACAACTGAGAGCTTTTGATTGTGACGGCTGAAGTTTTATCTTCATAGTTAAAAATCTTTATCATGCTTTATATCTTAATCTCAGTGGCAGTTATTCTTTTTATTGCTCACGTTATTCTGTTATTCACTTCGTTTTCAAATGCCGGCATTATTCCATCACGCTATTTTTACTCGCACCTAATGCTTTGGCTTACCGGCTTATCTGTGTTTGCTTTAGCTGCCTTGTATAGTGGTACCAACCGGTCGGCCTTCCTCGATTATTTTAATACCTGGATGAGGAAATCATATATCGTGCTGTTTACTTTTGGGCTGTCATTAGTTGCTCACGCTATTGTTACTTTTTTAGTTCTCCCGTTATTACGAAAATCTAAAACGCAATAGTAACGGGTAGTTTGAAGGCTTAACAGTAATTAACTAACTCAATAAACCAAGCAGGTCATCTTTTGACAATGAACTTGTAACAGCGCTGTCGGGCCTGATCAGGCTATTGGCGATATCCTTTTTTGATTGCTGCATCACCATGATCTTCTCTTCGATAGTGCCGGGACAAATAAGCCTTACTGCCACAATTTTTTTATCCTGGCCTATGCGGTGGCATCGGTCTATGGCCTGATTTTCGACAGCCGGGTTCCACCACGGATCAACAAGGTAAACATAATCTGCTTCTGTTAAATTGAGGCCGGTACCGCCGGCTTTTAAGCTAATGAGGAATACCCTGATGCCAGGATCATTCTGAAACTCTTTGACGACCTGCTCACGTTTGCGGGTTTGACCGGTGAGGTACGAGAAGCGAATCTCGCGGGATATCAACTCCTTGCGGATAAGATCAAGCATGGAAACAAACTGCGAAAATATGAGGATCTTATGCTGATGTTTTTTACTTTCTATTTCTTCAATCAGCGTTTCCAATTTGGCTGATGCGTCACCCGGCATTTTCTCGCCTTTTATGAGCATCGGCGAATCGCAGATCTGCCTCAATTTGTTTAACCCTTTTAATACGTTCATCGGGCTCTTTTTTAGCTCTTCGTTTGTTGTGGCCGAAATGTACTCTCTGAATTCTTTTTCGTATGAGTCGTAAATATGACGCTGCTCCTGCTTCATTTCACAATACAATACCATTTCGGTTTTTTCCGGCAGTTCGGTAGCTACCTGTTGCTTGGTGCGCCGAAGTATGAACGGTCTCACTTTTTCCTGCAGTTCAGCGGCGCGTTTGCTGCCCTTAAATTTATCGATAGGAACAGCATAAATATCCTTGAAATATTGCTTGCTCCCCAATAAACCGGGGCAGGCAAATGATAGCTGGCCATATAAATCGAACGTGTTGTTTTCGATTGGAGTACCCGTTATTGTAATTTTATTGCGCGATTTCAGGAGCCTTACAGCCTTGTAGCGCTGCGATTCGGGATTCTTTATATTTTGGGATTCGTCGAGAAAGATATAATTGAATTTAAAGTCTTTCAGGAAATTAATATCCGACAGTAAAGTACCATAGGAGGTAAGCACGATTTCATATTGGTGCAGGTGCCTGGTATGCTTAAGCCGTTCAGCACCGTAAATAGTGTGGATGCTGATAGAGGGCGCAAATTTTTGTATCTCCTGTTGCCAGTTAAACAGTAGCGAGGTAGGCACTACAATAAGATTGGTGTTGTTTTCGGTTTTGCTGCGTTGTAAAAGGATAAAGGCAATCACCTGGAGGCTTTTGCCCAGACCCATATCATCGGCAAGGCAGCCGCCAAAATTAAGGTTATCTAAAAAATTTAACCAGTTTAAGCCCTGACGCTGATAGGCGCGAAGCGTTCCGTTTAATCCGGGAGGAACAGGTACTTCATCAATGGTTTCTGTACCGGTAAGCTTTCTGTTGTATATCGCAAGTTCGTTTCGTACATCCTCGTCAAGCATTTCCTCGTCGTAATATTGCTGTATAGCAGTATAATTACTTTTTGAAGTATGCAGCGTGTCATCATCAGCAATCTCCCCCGAATTAAAATAATCGGTGAATTTCTCTATCCATTCGGTGGGTAAAATTCCCCGGGTTCCATCATCAAGGCGTACGTACTTGCTTTTATTTTTTACAGCCTGGTGAACCTGTTTTAACGAAGCTCTTTTTTTGCCAAATTTTATATCGATAACTGTATTGAACCAGTTAATCCCGCTCACTACGTTGATGGTTATCTTTACTTTATGCGGGTTCAGCTTGTTGCCTTCCAGTTCGTTAAAGCCGAGTATTTCGATCTTGTGGTTATGCCATTCGTCAAATACGTTTAAAAACCACTCCTCATCTAAAAAATGCCTTTTATGCAGGTAGAAGTAATCAAGGCCATTATCCAACTGTTCGTTAAAATAAGGATGTTGTTTTACAAGCAAGGCTGTAAAGGCTATTTCCTCATCATCGCGCCGTTTAACTAAAAATTGGTTGCCTTTTTCGTCGGTTCCGTAGATCTGCTTTTGCGTGCGGATAGGAATCTCGGCCTCACCATAGCGCAGCACAGGAATGATCATGACATGCGCGCCAAAGTCCGATAGATAAATGATCTTCTCGGCAGGCCGATCAAAGCCTTCTTTTATTATCTGTTCCTGTGTTGCAGGTTTAATGTAAGTGTAGTCAATACGGAGTTTGCTTTCCAGCTTGTTAAGCAAATGTGATTTTAATTCTGCAAACTTACTCTTGTGCACCTGCAGGCTGCCCTGTTTCTTTTTCAGCAGGTCAACGATATTCAATACCTGCAGGCTTTCAATAAGATAAAGGGCGTTGCCTATACCTATAAAATAGGTATACCTGATATCAAGATCTTTAATATCATACAGCAAACCATCTATATTAAAAATACCGCTTATTTCATAAAACTCATCCCAGGTATTTACTTTCAGCTCCAGGCCACTTTTAAAATTTTTAACAAGTACAGGGTTTATCGAGCCAGCTGTTACTTTATCCGAAACAGTGTTGTCATGCGCGTAAAAACTGTAGGCCAACGGGTTTTTAACAATGGCTTTTAGTGCTGCGATATCCGCAGCAGTTCTTTGTGTGTTGATATGATTTTGAAACTTGTGAATACCGGTAAAAAATTTGAGTTGTTGTGCGTCATTCGTTTCCCAGATCAGGTCTAAGGGCGCTATTGGCAGCAAAGGGTTCTTGATTTTTCCATCTTTGGTACTTTGTGCGGTGTATAGTTCAACAAATAAATACTTATAGTATTTATGCTGTTTTAGTACGATACAGGTTGTTTTATCAGTGTCCTCGCCGGGGTGGCCAACCGGTTCAGAAATATCATTAACTATAACGCCTTGCAAACTGGCAAGGCTCTCTTTGGTAATGGCTGTTAACGCGGCGGAGCGGGGGACTATCTCGAAATTTTTGGACAGTGATCTTACCTCGAAAAACTTGTCGAGATCAGGGGCCTCTTCAAGTCCGTAATCAGCAGCTGCTTTTTTTAACTTTTTATGTCTTAGTTCGTCATCAAAAAATAACCGTAACTCATCACGCTGTGTTATAGCCGATAGTACCTGTGCCTGGTGCTCGCAAAATTTATTACCTGTAGCATGGCACCCGCACGAAAGAGCCAGCTGCCCTTCATGACTGGTAACAATTACCTCGGGAAAGGCAACTGTACCCGACTGATTGGTAAAAGCCCCGTGGTTAATTTCCAAATGTTTGGCCAGTATTTGCCTGTAGCTTTGCTTGTCAAAATAAATGCTGACGGCTGCGTGAGCGGCAATAACACTTTCACTAAGGTCGGTTATGGTTGCGCCTTTGATGATGACATTATGGTTGCTTTCGCCTTCCTGGTAGCTGATTATCCTGATCACTCTTGCTTTGATGTGTTACCCAGTAAATATCATAACAATTATAGAAAAGAAGACAATCACCAATGCATTTTCGTGAACTATGTAACAATTATATTCTTTATCAAATATTTACCTTTAGTAAACGTATCTGCCTTAATTTAGCCACTTAGTTCAGTACTATGAAGTATTCCAAATTACTATCACATCTATCCATATTAGCACTTTCTTTTTGCCTATATGCCTGCCATACCGTTTCTGGCAACAAACAAACCTCCGATAATGAACAGGTTTATATGCACAGTGCTTATGACGACAGTACACTAAATCGCCATATATTACCGGTTTTAATGCCTTACAACCGTATTATTGATCCGGCAGGAACAGTGATTTCATTTGGCGACGCTGCTGATGAAAATCATAGTATGGACGTAAGACTGATCCCCGGCACGAGGTTTATTGCTGTCGAAGACCGGTATGGGCTTACCATAATTGATACAGTAGCAAAAAAAGTAACTACCCGCTGGACTTACAAACAAGATTCCCGCTATCGCGGACTTACAAGCACTTACTCCGGCTTAAAAGTTGTGGATATTGATAATCAAACTCAAATATATTGGAGTGCTGCGGCAGGCAAGGGTAAGGATTCAAAATCCTACGTTTTCAAAGCTATTTGGAAAGATGGCAACATCAGTATACAAAACACTTTCAATTTTAAAGCTGAAGGTGAATCGCCATTGGCATTGCCTAACGATTTAGCCATCAATAAAGAAAATGGCATAAATTACTTATATGTAGTTTTAAACGGCAACAACCAACTGGTAAAGATCAATTTAACTGATAATAAAACCGTTTGGACGAGATCAACCGGTGTTGCACCTTATGGGTTGACGATTGCAAAGGACAAGATATTTTTAACCAACTGGGCCGGCCCGCAAGCTATTGATACATTGAAGCGTGAAACAGCGGGTATACCCTATGGTAAGGCTTATGTCGATCCCAAAACAGGGGCAACCGTGCAGGGAACAGTAATGGTCATGGATTTGGCAAAGGGAGATGTGATCAAGGAAATTACTGTGGGGCTGCATCCCAATGCCATTATCAACAGTGCCGATAAAGATTTTGTTTATGTAGCGAATGGCAATAGTGACATGGTATCGGTAATTTCAACAAGTTCACTGCAAAATATAGCAGCTATTGATGTTAAATTAAATCCCGGTAAAAAAAGTTATTTAGGTGATACACCCAATGCGTTAGCTATAAATAAGGATGGCACAATACTTTATGTAGCAAATGGTTTGGATAACGCTGTGGCCATGGTAAAATTGAGCAGCAAAACATCTCTTAAAGGAACCGGAAATGATGAGGTAAAAGGCTTTATTCCAACCGAAGCATACCCCGGCGGATTGGCTGTTGACGGTAATAATTTATTTGTAACCAACCTGGAAGGAGAGGGCTCAAGGTTAGGTACCGATGAGATAGGTAAAAGCAATTTAAAAGGTGATTTACCCTCAGGAGCAGATGGTACGGCTTATAACTCGCACCATTCAAAAGCTACCGTATCAATAATAGCTATTCCGGATGATGCTTTGCTAAAACAGTATACTCAAAAAGTCCAAAATCTAAACCTGAGTTTCCGCCAGCAGATAGCGCAGCTACTGCCCCGTAAAAACATTGCACCTAAACCCATACCAGAGCGTATTGGTGAGCCTTCGGTTTTTAACCATGTACTTTATATTATCAAAGAAAACCGTACTTACGACCAGGTTTTGGGCGATATGCCTGAAGGTGACGGCAATAAATCGCTTTGTATTTATGGAGATAGCGTTACCCCCAATCAACATAATTTGGCGCGCAATTTTTTATTGCTTGATAACTATTATGCTTCCGGAAAATGCTCTGCCGAAGGGCACCAGTGGACTGATGCTGCCATGGTTACCGATTATGTTGAAAAAAGTGTACGCTCGTGGTTTAGGAGTTATCCGCATGTGCAGGAGGACGCCCTGGTTTATGACGGGAACGGCTTTATCTGGAATAACGCAGCTGATCACGGCAAAACAGTCAGGATTTACGGTGAAGCCTGTGCTGTGCATTTTGATGACAGGTTAAGTTGGAGCGATATTTATAACAACTACACAGCAGGTAAGCCTTTTGAATTTAAAAATACCAGCACTATTTCGCGGGTGAGGCCAATGCTGTCGCAAAATTTCCCGGGATCTGACGAGCATAAGATCAATGAACAGTTAAGGGCCACCGCTTTTATTAAAGAGCTTCATGAATATGAGCAAAAGGCCGGTGATCAGTTACCACAACTGATGATCATGGCCCTGTCGGCCGATCATACTGTAGGCACCCGGCCAGGCTACCCGACACCTGACGCCATGGTAGCTGATAACGACCTGGCGCTCGGCAGGATTGTTGAAGCAGTTTCAAAAAGCCGTTTTTGGAAAAATACGGTAATATTTGTCACCGAAGATGATTCACAGGCAGGGTGGGATCATGTGTCCGCTTATCGTACTACAGGGTTCGTGATCAGTCCATATAGCAGGTTACAGCACAAAGTGAGCAAAAACTATAATCAAACCTGTATAGTGCGTTCTATTGAACAAATATTGGGCTTACCTCCAATGAATATCATCGATGCTACTGCATTACCTATGTTTGATTGCTTTACCGGCAAACCATCTGCGTACACTTATACCAGTTTAAAAAACAAGGTGCCGATTAATAAAATCAACCAACCTTTTTCTGCGCTCAAAGGTTCTGCATTGCATTTTGCACGGTTATCATCAAAATCTGAATACGATCATATTGACGGTGGTAATGATGATGTGATGAACAGGATACTTTGGTTTGCGGCCAAGGGTAAAAAAGCTTATCCCGCTAAACTGGCCGGCAAAGATGAAGACGATGATGATTGATCGGGAAAATAGCTAACTTCAACATCCCTCTCAGAGGTTAACTGCATAATATTATATGTATGCTTAGAGCTCGCTGTTTTAACCAGATGGCGAGTTTTTTTATAGCCGATTGCATTAAACTTCTAATGATTGATTTAGTGTTTTATACGTAAAAATACGGGAAACTCTCCTGAAAATACCGTGAAATTACGTGGTCATCTGTGCGCGATATTGCTTTATCTTTATCGTAAACCTCATCAACGCCTGCAAGCGATTAATCAATCAATTTTTCAACCTTAACCAAAAAAATTATGAAAATTTCTGCGCTTGATGAGAACGGCGCGCCAGTTGACTGGTGGTTTATCTACAAAGTTCCGCAACTTGACGGAGGTGTGGGTAACGACAAAGCTACAGGGTACGAATATGTTTATTACGACTCAACTATCGATGCAAATACCGATGCCCGAAAAAGAACGATTACCAAATCACCCAATGTTTTGAATGGCGATAAAGGAGCACTCAACCTGACGATGGACTCCGTATTCAAAAACATTAAATCACCGGCTCCGAGTACCGGATGGGTCCTTTATAACGACGAGATGCCCGAAAGTGTCAATAAACATGATGATGGTACCAAAGGGCATACTAAAGGTGTACTGGCATTTGATACCGAATCTAAAACTGCATTTTGGTTACTTCACTCATGGCCGAAATTTGCAGATCCCGGTGCTATCAAAGATCCTACGCCCAAATACGGGCAAACCTACCTGTGCATTTCGTTGGATTTGGATACCGCTAATCTTATTGCCAAACAGATGCTGAACCACCAGGAGCCGCAGATCTATCTTCATAATACCGCCAACCTGCCTGCAACGTCCGATCTGCATTCGCTGACACAGCCTTTGGCGAGCCATCCGATTGCCCTGGGCGACTCCATTGATTTAAAGTCTATTGGCGGCATGCCATTCAAAGTTATAGCCAAGAACCGGGAATGGAATAAAGATTTTTGGAACGAATTGGTAGGGCCTATCCTAAACGATGATTTGGACATCGAAACCTGGATCCGCGGCCCCATTCCACCTATTGCCGATAGCGACGGCATTCATAAAACTTTTGACATCAAGTATATCAACTTAGGTTTCATGGGCGCGCACTGGGCCTGGCCCGAAACACATGATCATGCCAAATGGGGAGTTACATTGCATGATCCCTGGGTTTGTGTTGGCGATATCAACCGTATGATTTCGCAAAGGAGACGTGGCGGTTGCACTATCGCTTTTCAAAATCAAACTTTGTGGTCGGGCTTGTCCAAAACAAGTTTGCTTTTAGCGCCTCCGGGGCATAACAGGACCGAAGCTCACGTGCTGATCCAAAAAACACATCATCTTCATGCGGAAGCACCATTGAGGGAACAACCGTAAACGTAATTTTAAGATTTAAAACTTTTTCATAATTCATATATAAAAGTCCTGCTTAAGCGGGATATATATTATGGCTGATTTCCATAACATTTCGGCTGATTTGTTTATTTTTAAGTCTCTGTTTGATAGAGAATTATAAGCCAGCGCAGCCAATGATTTTAAACCTAAAATACTTTAGCTTCGGAGCGAGGCGGTATGCATTTATACTAATGGCTCTTTTTACGATTAACGGCCTAGCGCATGCTCAAAACTTACCCAACAAAACAAGACCACGCATCATAATTACAGCCGATCCGGAATTGGATGATAATAATTCGCTTATTCGGTTCCTGCTATACAGCAGTGATGTTGAAATTGAAGGATTGATTTACGCGAGCAGCGCTTTTCATTGGAAGGGAGATGGCAAAGGAACCAAATGGTTTGTACCGGGACGGGAGTATACCCGCTTTGGATTAAACTTGTGCCCATGTGAATCGTGGCGGTGGGGTGAAGATGAGCATTTTATTCATGACGCTGTGTATACCTATGCAAATGTTTATCCCAATCTAAAAATACATAATCCCAATTATCCTGCACCTGATATACTCAAGGGCAAAATCAGGATCGGGAATGTTGAATTTGATGGTGATATTTCAAAAGATTCGCCGGGTTCAGATCTCATCAAAACCCTGATACTTGATGATAAACCGGGTCAATTATTTATTACAGCATGGGGGGGCCAAAGCACTATAGCACGTGCTTTAAAAGCTATTCAGGAACAATATGAGTTAACCACCAATTGGGAGCAAATTAAATTAAAAATTTATCGAAAGGTGGTTTTACTTCCCTCCGGTGACCAGGATGATACTTATGCAAACTACATTAAACCTAACTGGCCGGGTATTGAATATCGTGAGTTTAAAGGCGGACCGAACTATGGGTATGGCGCTCAGCTAAATGCAGCTTCACCGGATTCCGTTTATATGACAGCATCCTGGATGAAGGAAAATATATCAGGGAGGGGGCCATTGGGAGCCCTGTACAGGGTATGGGGCGATGGAAAACAAATGGTAAAAGGCGATATTATGGACTATTTTGGTCTCGGCGGCCATACCAATGACGAGTTGAAGAAAATGGGTTATGTTGTGTGGATGCCTGTTCAGGAAAAAGGTTCATGGTTAGGGGAGGGCGATGACCCAACGTTTATGAATATGCTCGGCAACGGATTACGCGCATATGAAAAAGGCACTTATGGAGGCTGGGGCGGCACCGGATTTATTGGTCCTAAAGCTAAAAACATCTTCTTCCAGAATAGCGATACATCATCCCGGGCTATGGCAGCTTCACTCGCTGCGCCGAAAGACCGAAATAATACGTACCCTGACTTTTTTCCTGCCGCTCAGCGGGATTTTGCAGCCCGGCTTAAATGGTCGGTAACGCCAATATATACAAAAGCAAATCACGAGCCGGTCGCCAAAATAGAAGGGCCATTAAATGTCAGGGCAGCAGCCGGCGAAACGATCAGATTGAACGGAGCCGTTTCTGACCCTGACGGAAATCTGGTTTCTGTTAGCTGGTGGCAATTTCAACAAGGAACTTATCCGGGAAAAGCGTCCATATTAAATCCCGAAGCCAGGCAAACACTAATTGGGGTGCCTAAAGACGCTGTTTCAGGCCAAACGATTCATATTATTTTTCAGGCAACTGATAACGGCACACCATCTCTTACCAGCTATCAGCGTGTGATTATAACGGTGCGGTAGACAGGAACCTTTCTAAATGCATCGGTTGTCTTTTCAAACCCAAAACGGATGCGCTTACCTTTGGTCACATCAACCATTTTGTTCAGGTAGGAGTGTGGCTATTCTTGTATAAGAAAAAGCCCCGAAATCAGCTATTTCAGGGCTTAGATACTTGGCGGAGAGTTAGGGAACAACAATACGTTTAACTTTCACTGTAAATCAATGCTTTATACTTTTATCCAAATTAGATGCCGGTTCGACTTTTGGTTTGAGTACTATTTTAGGCAAGTTGTCTATTTTATTGACAACTTTTTTTATAGATAAATTTCTGCTAATAAAGTGACGAATCGTTTGAGGTCATTCAACGGCGCATGTCACCAACATGAAACATATACATTGAATAAAAAAGATATGTTAAGGACTCTCGTTTGTGATTTTGCTATGTTAGTTCTGCAAAAATGGCTTTCAGTTTGCGATTATCTGTTTTATTAAAGCGAATGGCTAAGCTAATCAGAATTATAGAAATAAACTTAGCAGATGTGATGCTAATTTTGCCCTCAATATTTTTAAAGAATTATTTACTTGCTTCCTTACGGTTAACGGACTTATCTTCAATATTTCGGCAATTTCGTTGTGCGACAAGTTCGAATCCCTGCTTAATTCAAATACCATTTTCATTTTTGGAGGTAAATTGTTTACCTCCGCTTTAATTAGGGCAATAAGTTCTTTAGTTCTTACAGTTTCGTCTGCAGTAGATTTGTCAGTTTCCTCAAAATTAATTAGCGAAGTGATGTAATTAGATTTAACCTTCTCATGCTTAAAAATATTTATAACCTTATTTCTGATAGCAGTGCATAAATGAGCCTGTAAGCCGCCTTTAATCTCCATTGATTTTCTTTTTTCCCATAAATGGATAAAAAGCTCCTGTAAAAGATCTTTAACAGTATCCCTGTCCGGCAATCTTTTATACGCATGCTGATATAACGCTCCGTAATAGCGCGAATGAATCGCCGTAAAAGCAGATATATCATCTTGCCTTAACAGCGTTATCAAATCGTCGTCACTATATTTACCGTACAAAGCCATTAAGGTTTACATTGATTATAAATTTGCAAGCGATATTTATTGATTGCTGACCATTGAGGTCCGGGATAAACGAATCGCCTGAAACCGGGTCCCTGTTTATCTAATCGTATAATTGTTGTTACAAATTAAGAGGACTGGAGTGATTTTAAGCGCTAAAGTTTTACGCAACCGTTTGCGTTAATTTTTGCGAATCAGCTTTAACAAAAAGGTTCTTGCCCTCAATACAAGCACTATATCGTTTTAATCCGCTGATTAAGAACGCTATTTTTAACTGATTGGTAAAGATTTTACCGTCGGGGTAATTAATACAGGCTTTCAATAACAACACTTCGCGGTTATAAAACTCAAAAAACATATTTATGAGCCTTGTTGCAATAAACAAACGTTTGCGCTGAACTTATTTGTGATAAATTCTTATATCTAAAAGCATAGACGATGTCGATCCGGCGACCTGGAATAGCTAAATCAAAAGTCAGTTTTCAATAAGCTTTCTTACAGTAGTAGGGGGTGATACCTTCCCCAATCTATCATCAGATAAATTATTTCACTTTTTTTACTTTTCATCTACTCCCTCCCCCCGGTTGTAGTTGTATATGGGGTAATAAGGATGATATATCCTTTAACGATTATGCAACCACAAGACATCGAAGATTTAATAGAACGGTATAACAGCGGCATGACTACTCCGGCAGAGAATGCTTTGGTTGAAAGCTGGTATTTAAAATATAAGCACGACAATCCTTATTTGTCGCGGGAGCAATTGGAAGAAGATCAGAAAGAGAGCCTTGATAATCTGCTGAATGAAATACAGGGAAGAACAAAAAGGATACAATTATCGCGTTGGGCAATAGCTGCTTCAATACTTTTTTTTATGGCTTTGGGGGGATACTTTTTTAGCATTAATAATAATTCCCGCCGGCAAATAGCTATAGTTAAACCTCAGAAACAGGATGTGGCCCCCGGCGGAAACAAAGCCATATTAACATTAGGGGATGGGAGTACCATTGTATTAAATGGTGCAAAGATTGGAAAACTCGCACGTCAGGGTAACATCATTATAAAAAAAGCCGCCGACGGCCAAATTAGTTATAGGGATGTTGTTGTGGACTTCCATCCGTCAAAGAACATTATATATAACACCGCCGCTACGCCGCAAGGCGGGCAGTATCAATTTATTTTGGCCGATGGTACTAAAGTATGGTTAAACGCATCGTCATCAATAAAATACCCGGTAGTTTTTAATGGTAACGAACGCAGGGTAGAACTTACCGGCGAGGCCTATTTTGAAGTTGCACACAATGCCAAAAAGCCGTTCAAAGTTATTTCAAACGGGCAAACAGTAGAAGTATTAGGCACCCATTTCAATATCAATGCTTACAATGATGAGCAGGCTGTAAAAACTACCCTGCTCGAAGGCAGTGTAAAAGTATCAGCCGGGAAACTGAGTAATATCATTAAACCGGGTCAGCAGGCAAGGTTTGATCACGGCTTGATCGATGTTATGAATGTAGATGCGGATGAAGCGGCGGCCTGGAAAAATGGATTTTTCTTTTTTGAAGACAATAATATTCAGGAAGTAATGCGGCAGCTTTCGCGCTGGTATGGTGTTGAAATAAAATATGAAGAACAATTACCCTCACGGCGATTTTCGGGCGAAATTTCCAGGAACGTCAATCTGTCGCAAATACTGGATATTCTGAGCTTTAAGCAAATACATTACAAAATAGATGGGAAAACAATTATTGTAATGAATTAATACCTGTAATTAACCAACTATTCACCTCAAAATAAAAAGAACCCTATGGAAAAATAAATACACATCCGGCCTTCAAAATTTAGGCCCATCCCCATAAGGTTAACTCAAAAAAAACGCATCCCGAGGGCAATCGGAATGCGGTTAAATATTGAGTTAACCCTCCCCGCAAAACGGGAATATGTTTAGTGTCTCTAACTATCTGTTAACCCAACTCAGCAAAAGTATGAAATTAAATGCTTTTTTAATGGCCATGCGTTGTCCGTGGCCGCGCAAAATGTTATTAGTTATGAAATTGACTACCTTGATCATGTTAGTTGCCCTTCTTGAATGTAGTGCAAAAGTGTATAGTCAAAAAGTTAACCTGGATGAAACAAATTCCTCACTGAAAAAAGTACTTAACCGGATAAATAAACAAACAGGATATGTGTTTTTTTATGATTCAAAGGATGTACAGAATAAAAGTGTAACCATTCATCTGAAAGATGCCTCAATAGATGAGGCTTTAAAGGAATGCCTTAAAAATCAGCCTTTAACTTATAAAAAGGTTAATAACAACATTGTTCTTCAGCAAATTGAAAAAGCTGTTGATAATGTGGTTACCAGCTTAAATGTAAGCCCGGTTAAGATAAGCGGGCAAGTATTTGATACCAAAAATATACCCCTGGCCGGCGTGACTATTTCAGTGAAGGGAAGTCAAACCATCGCTATATCCGACGCTAATGGTAAATTCAACATTGAGGTTCCGGATGGGAACGCAACACTTGTTTTTTCATTTGTTGGCTATGTGAAAAAAGAATTGCAGGTTACTCCTGGCACACCTATGCTGGTAAAGATGGAAGCCGATGTAAGCGGGCTCAGCGAAATAGTTGTTGTTGCCTATGGTACACAGAAAAAAGAAAACCTGACAGGTGCAATAGGTGTAATAAAATCATCTGCACTTGAAAACCGCCCTACATCTTCCCCAGCCAATTTGTTGCAAGGCCTGTCACCGGGCGTTACCGTTACTACGCAGGGTAGCTATCCTGGTGCGAGCGCTAATATTAAAATCAGGGAATCCTCCACCTGGCAGGGCGGAACAGACCCGCTATACGTGATAGACGGTTTTGTAAGGGATGCAACAACATTTGCCACCATTAACCCGGCCGATATCGATAATATCAGTATCCTGAAAGATGCCGCATCAACCGCGATTTATGGTATCAGGGGCGGTAACGGTGTTGTTTTGATTACAACAAAACATGGCGTAGCCAATAAGACCTTCATATCCTACAATGCATCATATACAATGAATAACCGTGAAATTACACCACGGAGAATGAATGCTTTTGATGCTTATACTTTTGCCAATGAGGCATTTGCCCAAAAAGGTTTGCCGGCAAACGATCCAAGCTATTATACGCCTGATGAATTAGATTATTTCAAAACACATTCGTACGATTGGTTAAAAGATACCTGGCGTAATCCATGGAACACTTCACATAACTTAGCCGTAAGCGGTGGTTCGCAAGCAGCCAGGTACTACATCTCGGCAGGTTATTTCCAGCAGGAAGGGGCAACTTCAAATTCCTTCCGTAAATATAATTTAACAGCAAAGGTAGATGGACAAATTTCTGAGCGGTGGAGCTATAATTTAAATATCCAAAGCGAATGGAATAACGGCAGCCGTCCGTTCTGGGCCTATGATTATGGGGATTTCAATCTGTCGAACATGTACAACAGGTTGTTAATGGTAAATCCCGGGCGCCCGTCTTTTATTAATGGCCTTCCCGTTGGCAATTTTGATAATACCAATACCGCCAACCTGGCAAAGGGAAATGGTGGCTACACCAAGCCGTCGGGTAACAATATTACCCCGGTTTTTCAACTGAAATATGAGATCCCCGGTATAACCGGACTATCAGCAAAAGGTACTTTCGCTTACAATACCACTAATAATTACACCAAAGCATGGCGTAATGCACCTTACATTTATTATTTCCAAACCGGTGGCGATCACAACCACATCGTTACCGATAAGTTGGATTTAACACGATCAGGAGGGTACCAGATATTAGATCAGGCCCAGATTTCGGGAATAGGTGCACCTACCGAATTGCAGGAGTCGTATTCGCAGTCATCTAATTACCAGCTGGATTTGATGTTGAATTATGACCGATCTTTTGGCCTTCATAATATCAGCGCGTTTGCCGGCTATGAACAATCAGCATACCGGGGCCATTATTCAAACATTTGGGACGATAATTACAGCAACCCTAACTATCAGCAAATTAATGGTGGCTCAACCAATAGCACTGACTGGTACATCAGGGGCGATCAGAACCAGCCTACAGGCTTCGCTTCTTATTTTGGCAGGGTCGATTACAATTACGCCTCAAAATATTTGCTTGGCTTTACCATGAGGGCCGACGGTTCTTATATTTTTCCGTCAAATAAGCGTTGGGGATATTTCCCGGCCGTTTCAGCAGGCTGGAATATTGCCAATGAAAACTTCTTTGCAAATTATACTAAAGTCCTTGATGTCTTGAAGCTGCGTTTCTCTTACGGTATAACCGGCACAGATAATACCGCTCCATGGCAGTGGCAACAAACCTACAACTTTAACGCAAACTCAGGTATTTATATAGGATCCGGGCTGCCGCCTTCAACAACGTTGGGTTCAACTATCAACCCGAATATCACATGGGAAAAAAATCATAACTACAACCTGGGTTTAGACTTTGGCATGCCAAAAAGAATCCTTACCGGAACTGTTGATTTATGGTACAAAAAAACCACCGATATTCTTGGCGCACGTGTGGCATCAGTTCCCAGCACGGTTGGAGCAAGCTTGCCTGCGGTTAATTATGGGATAGCATCGGCAAAAGGTATTGAGCTGTCTCTTAGCCACGAACGGCACATCAATGACTTTTTCTATCGCGTTTCTGGCAATTGGTCATATTCTGCCAACAAATACCTGAAGGTTGACCAGGCAGCGTCAGTTCGTGGTTACCAGAACCTGATCGGACAACCCATTAACGGGGTTATTTGGGGATATGTATCCGACGGAATTATCAGAACCCAGCAGGACGTAGATAATATTTTAAAAGCTAACGGCCCCAATTTTACCATATTTGGCAGCAAGCCACAGCCCGGAATGTTGATGTACAAGGACATCAGGGGGCCGCTGGGTACCGATTCTCCTGATGGAAAAATTGATGGGAACGACCAGCAGATCATTTCAAAAAACGGGATACCGCGTGTTAATTATGGCTTCAACTTCACATTTGGCTGGAAAGGGCTTAACCTCACCGCTGTATTTGCCGGTTTGGGCCGTTACGACATTATGCCTACCGATGTTTACTACAGACGGCCTTTGCCTGGCAATGATAATTTAACCATCTGGAAAAATGCATGGACACCGCAAACAGCCTCTACCGCTACCATGCCAAGTCCTATTATGACCGACTGGCAAGGCACAAGCAATAGCGAGGTATCATCTACATTCTGGTTAAAAAATGGCGCTTTCCTGCGGTTAAAGTCCTTAATCGTTGACTACAGTTTGCCGGCAAGCTTGTTGTCGAAAATAAAAGTTAAAGCTGTGAAGGTTTATTTCAGCGGCGAAAACCTGTATCAATGGAATCATGTAACCGATTGGGACCCTGAACTGGGCGGCGATTTCAGAATGTACCCGGTATTAAGAGGGTTTACCTGTGGGCTTAATGTAACACTTTAAACATTAAATTATTAGATCATGAAACTTAAATTCAATATACTATTCGTTTTATTGGGGATAATTGCTTTAACAATATCCTGTAAAAAAGTATTTGACGTTGATCATCCGGGAGGCCCTATCACGCCGGAGCAGGAATGGGGCAGTCCTGATTTTGTAAAAGGATATGTAACCAATTTCTATAATATTTTACCTTCCTGGAACAGGAACGAAGAACTGGCCGGCGAAGCTTATTCTGGCGGCAGTGGCGGCAATGGCCTTAACTCTTTTCTTAAAGGCACTTATACAAGCCAAAGCGGTTACCCCGACAGGGTTTGGGACTGGGGAAGGGTAAGGTCTATCAATAACTTTTTTGCGAATATTGATAAAAGTAAATCTGCTCTATCTGATGCCGATTATAAAAGCCTGAAAGGCCAGGCATACTTCTTTCGCGCATATTTATACTATAGGATGGTAAAAGTATTAGGAGGGGTGCCGATCATTACCGCGGTTCAGGACCCAACAGCCGATATAAATACTTTACTGGTAAAAAGAAATTCGTCACTTGAGTGTTTTGATTTTATTGGCAAACAGTTGGATAGCGCAATTAATTTATTGCCGGCTACCTGGGGTTCAAATGATATTGGCCGGGTTACCAAAGGCGCGGCTATGGCAGTAAAAGGCGAAGCCCTGTTATTAAAAGCAAGTCCTCTGTTTTGTAAAACACCTAATGCCACTTATTGGAACGACGCTTACAATGCCTTGCTGGCAGCTAAAACTGAGTTAGATGCTGATGGTTATGGCTTATATACCGATAATACTGCAAAACCAAATGAAAACATGTGGTATGATAAGGCCGGGGCTGCTAAGGAAATGGTTTTGAGCTTACGTTACCATTATCCCGAAAAAACAAATGGCTTTCAACAAGGGCAAAGGCCTTTAACTGAAACCTCAGGCGCTGCAGGCTCCTGCGATCCAACCTGGGAAATGGTGCAGGCTTATCCCATGAAAAATGGTCTCCCAATTTCCGACCCGGCTTCGGGATATGACCCGACGGAGTTTTGGAAGGACAGGGATCCACGTTTCTATCAAACAATTGTATATGATGGTGCCAGGTACGATTTTGCCGACATTACACCACGTGTGCAGTGGATATTCAACGCAATAGCCGGGGATGATGCCTACAAAGCCACACCCAATTATAATATCACGGGTTTTTATTGCCGTAAGGGGATTGATACAACATTGGGTTCAAGCGTTTGGAACCGCCAGGCTTTTGATTGGCCTATCATCAGGTATGCTGAGGTTTTACTTAACCTTGCCGAGGCTGCTAATGAAGTACAGCATCCGGCCGAAGCGAGAACTTATATTATTCAAATTCGCCAAAGGGCCCATATCACAGCAGGATCGGGAAATTATGGATTGGCTGCATCGGTTGGTTCTGATTATCAGGCAACGTTGAACGCTGTTATGACCGAACGGGCAATAGAGTTTGCTTTTGAAGGAAAGCGATTTTGGGATTTAAGGCGCAGGCGGATGTTTAGTGTATTAAATAACATGGGTACGCTGCATGCTTACGGGCCGTACTTTAACAGCGCGGCTGCATCCTCCCAATATGGTATTGATATTACGCAAAGTAATAGCGGGATTGCCGCACAGCTTTCTAACCTTATAGTAAATTCACCGGCATCGTTTGATCGTAACGCTTTTCTTAAGGCTATTACTAATTATAAATATGAGCCGATAGATCCTGGTGCCACCAACCAAATCAATATACCCGATGCCTATTATTTCGGCCCTATTGACCCGCAGTATATTTTACAAAACAAAAATCTGCAGCAAAATATAGGATGGGATGGCGGAACCTTTAATCCGGTGATACAATAGGTGCCGAATGTGTTTTATTTTTTAAGTGTACTTCCGGTAATGAGACTACCTGAGGTTTAGTTGAAGAGGCGTCCCTGTATGGTGGTACAGGGCGCCCTCTTTTATCATTGACCAGAAAGCGGTGCTTAGCAATTGGAAATGCTTTTTAGTTGACTATATATGAGTTTTTATAACATGATAAATAAATTGAACAAAGGTTTTTTAGTTCTCCTGGCGTTCAGTATGATGCTGGTAATTCACCCGCAGGCAAATGCACAAACCATAACTTTAAACACAAAGTTTGTTACGCTTAATATAAACAAACGTGGGTTCATTACCAGTATTAAGGATAAATCATCCCATAAAGAATATTGCCCTGCCGGTAAAGTTTCTGCATTGCTTAGTCTGTACAAAGGCGAAAACTATATACTGCCGGTAGCGGCTGCGTTTAACACGCTCAATAAGCGCATAACGCTACGCTATCCTAATGGCTCGGTGGCAACGGTGCAAACTGATGAAAAAGGGGAGTATGTGCGGCTGAAACTGGTATCGCTTAAGCCGCGAAACGGGGTTGATAATATCGTTTGGGGCCCTTATAAATTAACTATCTCTAAAACAATAGGAGATATCCTGGGCGTAGTAAGAGATGATGATTTCGCATTTGGGATACTTGGTTTAAATGATAATACCACCAGCGGCCCCCCAACAGGAGGCGACATGTCTTTCATGTACTATTTTATTCATTCGCCTGATCCTCTGAAATACCCCTTGCCGCCAAACCTTAAGGAAGGTCAAACTTTCACAATAGGCGGAGATGGCATAAATGACGTGGCGTTTTATTCACATCCGGAAGAGTATTACAGGATGAACTACGGAAACGGAGCGAGGCTTGAGCCCGCTTTTGGTTCTACAGTTTGTATGCACTCAAGAGACCGCAGAAAGGAACAGATGATACGCTTCCCGGTATTACCCGATAATTTGGATGGGAAAGTAAATTCGGCCAGATACCAGTTGGTGCCGCCGGTTGATGCCGATTACATCGGGTCGTCGGTTGCTTTGCTTGCCTGCCCCGATTCTGTCGGGCTTCGCACTATCGAACAAATAGTTTTAAAGGAAGGGCTGCCGCATCCCGAAATTGATGGTCAATGGATCAAAGACCCTAAAGCATATCGCCCTGATATTGCCTGGCATGGCGCTCATGACAGCCTGATCACCTACGCCCATCAATTAGCCATCAAAGGCGTACAGGATGAAGGATGGGGCGAATATTATCCCAATCCGCAAAATCGCTGGACCAATAGAAAAATAAATTTCAACAACGCAGCTCCCATGAACATTCCAGACTATGGCGCATTGATGAAAAAAAATGGGATCAGGTATGGACTGCATACCCTGTGTGAGTTTTTGCAGCCTGATAATAACAGTAATGTAGCCCCGGTACCGAGCGATAGCCTGGCCATTATGCAGCGCACATTGATAACCAAAGATCTTACTGATCAGGACACGGTTATAACGGTGGCCGACAGGGCCTATTTCAACGAGTACGGCGGTTGGGAAGGTAACCATACCAATGTACTGAAAATAGGGAAGGAACTGATAGAATACAATGGTATTAGCGAGAGCAAGCCTTACATCTTTTTACATATCAAAAGGGGGCTTTACGGAACAAAAAGAGGTGCCTATAAAAAAGGTACAACAATAGTAAAGCTGCAGCCTAACTGCTATCGTGGTTTTGTTCCCGATATGAATTTGCAAAAAGTATACGCGGATTATTATGGCAAGTGGCTTACAGAAGGGGGAATGGATTATATTGATTTTGATGGTTTAGAGAGCTGCATATACCAGGGACAGGGGCAATATTCCTTTAAGCAATTTTTTAGGAATTTATTTGATACCTACGCAAAAAATGGAGGTGATTATCTCCGCGTAATGGGGAGCGCGGTTTATGAAGGCAACTGGCATTATATGAGCGTTTGCAATGTTGGCGGCGGCAATAATATGTTTAATCCGGTATTGAACCAATGGGGAATAGAGGGGAAAGATATGCGATATGTTTTTGAGAGCAGTTATTTACCTGCAACATTCGGAATAGTTGATTTGCAGAGTGATTGGAGTTTATATGATGCTGAAAACCTGGAAGCCAAATCAATAGGATGGAACGCAACCTACATGCTTGGTTTGAGCCAGCATGCTGTTGAAAATTGCCCGGAAAAGAATAACATTTTCAAAGCATACCGCGCCTGGGAAAATGCCAGGGCATTGAATATTTTCACCAAAGCAGTAAAAGAGCGTTTAAAAGATTTAAACTATAAATTTCACCTGGCGCAAAACGGCGAAAAGTCTTTCGTTTTATATCCTGTACGTGAAACCCGCTTTCCTGACCAGCAATACACTATCGAAAAAAATACCTGCCGGTTAAATAATGAATTTGATGCGCAGCCGCTGGATTGTGCGATACGGATATCATCAACCGAAAAAGATGGGTATGCTGATGGCATCAGGATCACTTTTCAGGACGGTACAGAACTTTCAATCGACAAAAAAATTACCAATGGTGAATTTATCATCCTGAAGGATAATGCGTGCTATTTAGCGGATAAGAACAGAAAGAAGATCGCTGAAATTCCAGCTCATGGCAATTTGACACTTCCGCACGGGGCATCGTCAATCCAGGTTAGCGCCCTGCATAACAGCAATCAAAAAGTAAATATGGAACTGCTGGTTTCATCTGTAGGACCGGGTATAGCACTTTGATAATTTAATATGAATTTTAACAAAAAAAGCTGCCTTTCCGCATTCATAATTTGTACATGTTTATTAGGCATTGCCCATGCCCAGGGAGCAAAAAAGCTTATAATTCCGGATTTTTTAAAAGCTGTGCATGGAAATATGCGTGTAAGCGCTATCCAATATGAGGGTACCAAAGCATTAAATAAATTTGTGTTCGGTAACAACAGCCTCACAACTGACAGTGCCCAGTGGTCGCTTAACTTAACCGCAAAACAGGGTGCAAGCGCCGGGATACTGGATATTACCGCCGATATTAAGTTAAAAGAAGGCCATGCAACTGCCACGGCCCTGGAGGTATCATTTGACTTCAGTCGCTGGAGCAGGAAGAATTATGTTATGGTGCCTGCAAGTATGTATAACGGGAACAGGTATCCTGCTATTGGCAACGGGTACAATCCACCCTACACCAGGAATATGTACTATAACTCCAAAGTACCGCTAACCATTTCAAATAACCCCAGGTTATCCGCAGAACCCGATAAAGCGTCGCTGGTGCAGTTACAAACCGGCAACGCGGCAACTCCGGCAATGTGCTTTTTTTCACCATCATTAAAGAAAGGCTTTATCCTGTTGACCACCCAGCAGACCCAGTTGGGCAATAGTGGCCTTACCATTGCAGAAAATGCAAAACAAGATAGCTGCAGCTTTAGCATTTCGGCACCGGCAGTGCGCAGACTGGCGCCCGGGTTTGGGGATTTTCATGAAAGTGGTGATAAAGCACGCGACTGGAAACCCGGCGACCATGTAACCATTGCGATGAGGTTATATGTATTTGATGCCGGCAGCATTCCCGATTTGCTTACGAAGTTTATGCGGGTACGTAAGGATATAACCGGGCCAAATAGCCCCCGCAATATATTACCTATGAGTAAGTTACTTGCAGTAGGTTCGGCAATATGCAGCGGTAATTTTATACATGTTCCTGCCGGCAGTTATTACAAGCCCGAAAATAATGACGATTTTCAGTTAGGTTGGGTGAGCGGTATGATGAATACCTATCCTATGCTGGCGCTTAATAATGCAAAAGAACGTGAGCGGGTGGCGGAGGAGATCGACTTTGTTGTGAATAAACTTCAGGGGAAAAGCGGCTTTTTTTATGGCGGAATCGAAGCAAATGGCCGCCTCCTTTTTGAAAAAATGCACCCTGATTTTCCGGAAGGCCAGGCTATGGTACGCAAAAACAGTGACGCTTTACTGTGGCTGATGAAACATCTGTTGCTGTTGAAAGCGCAGGGTTTTGGAAATATAATTAAGCCGGAATGGGAGTCGGCCGCTAAAAAACTGGCCGAAGCTTTTACTAACACCTGGAAACGATACGGCGAATTTGGGCAGTACATCGTACCCGAAACTGGCGAGATAGCCGTATTTAACTCCACGGCAGGGGCGATAGCGCCCGGCGGATTGGCCATTGCTTCAAATTATTTTAACCACCCGGAGTGGCTTGTAGTAGCCAGGGAAGCAGCAAATTATTATTACCAGCGCGATGTGGTAAAGCAGGGCCTCACCGGCGGCGACTGCGGGGATATTAGCATGGATGCTAATTCAGAATCGGCATTTGGTTTTTTAGAATCTTTGATGGCTTTATATAACGTTACCGGCGATAAAAGCTGGTTGCAAAAAGCTGAGGTAGAAGCCGCGCTTTGTTCAACCTGGGTATTGTCCTATGATCCTGTTTTTCCATCCGGTAGCCAGATCGCGAAGTTGAACTGCCATATGGCCGGGGCGGTTTGGGCCAGCATTCAAAATAAACATTCGGCTCCGGGTATCTGTGAAGCCTCGGGCGATTACCTGTTCAAATTATACCGTGCAACGGGTAACAAATTATATGCAAATTTAATAAGGGATATTCAACATGCGCAGGCCGAAGCAGTAAACATGCCAGGTCATTATACTACCAACAACCTTATCGGATCAAGCATGGAACGGATTCAGCCCAGTGACGCCGAAGGCCGTGGTAGTGTTGGCAATTTCATAAACACCCGGAATTCGTGGACGGAAACGAACGGCATGTTAATGGCAATTGAACTGCCTGGAATTTATCTGCAGACAGATAAAGTGAAGCTCCTGGTTTTTGATCATGTGGATGCCGCTGTTTTGAAGAAGGATAAGAAATCGACCACGTTGCTGCTGAGCAACAACACGGGGTATGATGCCAACGTAGCCGTTTTTGCAGAAAGCAGTGCCCAGGCGCAGAGGCCGCTTCCATATACAGCGTTTTTACATTGGCCTAAAGTGATGGTAAAAGCAGGGCAAAAAGTACAGCTGCAAATCACAGCCGGCAACAAAATTTCGGCCATTAAAACACTCAACTAAAAATATGACAAACACTGTCGACTCAAAAAAAAGGCGGGACCTGGTAAAGGGGATAGGTTTGCTCGCCATATCATTGCCATTGGGAGTAAAACGCGAACCGAATGCTTTGGCTGGTCCGCATGAAAAGAAACGGGTATTAAGGGTAGCGCATATTACAGATGTACATATCCGCCCCGAATGCAATGCCCCTGAACGTTTCGGGCGCTGCATTGAAGAAATAAAGAAACATAAGGTCGATTTTTTTCTAAACGGAGGTGATTCCATATTCGCCGCCGACTACAATAATATTACCCGTGAACGGGTCAACGAACAGTGGGCGATATGGAAAAACGCCCGTGAAAGATTTAAGGAATATGAAGTATACAGTTGTTTGGGTAATCATGATATGTGGTGGGCTTGCCCTGACAAATCCGACAGCATGTATGGCAAACCGCATGTAATAGCTCAACTTGAAATGCCGGGCCGCTTTTACAGTTTTGAAAAGCATGGGTGGCATTTTATCATTCTCGACAGCAATAATGATAATGCAGGTTCATTAGATGCCGAACAGCGAAAGTGGCTGGAGAACGACCTGGCGTCACTGCGGCGCGGCACCCCCGTTTTGTGTATGAGCCATTACCCGATTTTGGGCGTAAGCACCATAATGGAAGGGGGCAACCATACAGATGCAAGATATATCACTAATTTATTTAATAAACATCGCGACAAAACAATCACTTGTATAAGCGGCCATATCCATTTACTTGATGAGGCTGGTTATGATGGTGTTCGCTACTATTGCAACGGCGCCTTAAGTGGATTTTGGTGGGAAGACGGCGACAGTAATTCGGCGGCTAAATGTTATTACCGCGAAACCCCGCCCGGCTATGCTATATTAGATTTATTTGAGGACGGAAGTATAAGCAATCGCTATTATCCGCATTCGTTTTGACCGAACAGGTTATCCGTATAGTGTTGCTTTTAAAATATGGAACAAATTGAAAAGAAATAAATGAAAAGAAAGCTGTTTTTTTCGACGATTGCTTTTTGGGGCATCATCAACATCGCCAGTGCACAAGAAGCGATTAATAAATTACCTGTCTGGAAGGAAAATGACAGGCCGATCCTTTCTCAGGATTGGCTGGTAAGCCCTGTTCAGCATAAAGCCGATGTTTATACTGATGGTAAAAACATTATTTTGAGCAATGGTTTGGTAAAAAGGACCTTCCGGATTCAGCAAAATGTGGCCTGCATTGATTACAGCAATATGAGCAACGGTCAGCAATTGCTGAGGGCTGTAAAGCCCGAAGCAAAGTTAACCGTTGATGGCAGGGAATATAATATCGGGGGCCTTTACGGGCAAAAGGAGAATGCCTATCTGCTGCCCGAATGGGTGAGCGGATTCAAAGGCAATGAAAATGATTTTCAGTTTCAATCATTTTCGGTAACGGATATTCCTCCTTACATCCGCTGGAAACCGCGGGGATGGGCGCTGAATACCGCACCCGGTTCCGGTAAAATGTTGTCATTTACCTATAAATCAAATGTTGATGGTTTAAAAGATCTGCTTGTTACTGTACATTATGAACTGTATAATAACATTCCTCTTATTGTGAAATGGCTTTCGGTTGAGAATAAAGGAAATAAAGCGATAATGTTAAATAGAGTAATCAATGAGGTGCTTGCAACGGTAGAGGAGGAAAGTGCCGTAGTTGGTTCGCCGGCGCAAATGGAAAAACAGCACGGCCTCTATTTGGAGACTAATTATGCCTTTAATAATTCTATGCGATATGATATCAGCGACCAAACTACCCATTGGAAAGCCGATAGCAATTATACATCACAGGTAAATTATAATTATCAAACGCCGTGTTTGTTGGAGATATACCCGGAAAAGGTTACTGGTATAGCGTTGGGAAAGGGGCAGGTTTTTAACTCGGTTCGTACTTATGAGTTACTGATGGATAGTTATGACCGCGAAAGGCGGGGATTGGCTATCAGGAAAATGTACAGCACTATAGCGCCATGGACAACCGAAAATCCCATTTTTATGCACCTCGTAAGCCGTAACGATGATGATGTAAAAAAAGCTATAGACCAATGCGCGGCGACAGGATATGAAGCCCTGATCCTCAGCTTTGGAAGCCATTGCAATATGGAGGATAGTTCGGCCACCAACATACAACGCTGGAAAACACTATCTGATTATGCACACAGTAAGCATATCCTGATAGGGGGCTATTCTTTATTTAGTTCGAGGCGGATCAGCGATGAAGATGATGTGATCGATCCGGTAACAAAAAAGCCGGATGCCGCTGCTTTCTTTGGTAATGCCCCTTGTTTGGGCAGCAAATGGGGCCTGGCTTATCTGGATAAGTTAAAATATTTTATTAGTAAAACCGGGTTCGACATTTTTGAAAATGACGGCCCTTATCCCGGCGACGTTTGTGCGTCAACTGCACACCCAGGCCATAAAAACCTGGATGATAGCCAATGGCAGCAAATGGAACTGCAAAAAGGTTTATATCATTGGTGCAATGAGCACGGTGTTTATGTAAACGCCCCCGACTGGTATTTTCTGGATGGCACCAATAAAATTGCCTTAGGCTATCGGGAAGTTAATTTTTCTTTGCCTCGTGATCAGCAAATGATCCTGAACCGTCAGAATATTTTTGATGGTACCTGGGAAAAGACGCCTGCCATGGGCTGGGGATTTGTGCCGCTTACCCGGTATCAGGGCGGTGGCCCCGAAGCAGTACTGGAACCGCTTTCGGATCATTTGAAAGATTATGAACAATTGATGGTGCAATACTACGGGGCGGGAGTCCAGGCCTGTTACCGCGGACCAAGATTGTATGATACTGAGGCTACCCGGAAGATGGTGGTTAATGTCATTGACTGGTATAAAAAATATCGCGGCATCCTTAACTCCGATATTATCCATCTTCGCCGGGCCGATGGCAGGGACTGGGATGGTTTGCTGCACGTGAATCCCAAACTGGGTACAAAAGGAATGATCATGCTTTACAACCCGCTTAAAGTTGCGATTACAAGAACCATTAAGGTACCCCTGTACTACACAGGTTTAACAAGTTCGGCCCAGCTCAGGGAAAAGGGAGGGATAGCTAAAAAGTATCCTGTTGACAGGAAATATGAGATCACGCTAAGCTTCAACATAGCGCCTGAGAGTTATACATGGTTTACTATTGAATAAACAGGCTACGGATATGGTTAAAACCACCGGAGAAGCGACAAATTACCTCTCCAGTTTTCTCAATTGTTATTTATAACCTCATCGAAATTTATTTGAATGATCTCAACAAAAAAATTAATCACGTACATCACGTTCTTTGTTTTAATACAATCGGGCCTGTACGCCCAGGTGAATAATATTGCGCCGAATATTATACCGGCGGTTCATAAGTGGCAGGCAGGTAACGGTAGTTTTATTATCAGCGCTGCTACGCTATTTAAGTTTAAGCCATCTGTTTCAACGCAAAAAACCGTTGCGATCTTCCTTGAAGACCTGGCTGCGTTGCGGGGCAAGGAGCAACAATCCGGGTTACAGGCAAAAGGAGGGAAGAATTATATTGTCATAAAAATCAAGCCCCAGCGTCACTTAACTCAAGTCCAAAGGGAATCTTATCACCTGGAAATCAAACCGGATAAGGTTATTATAAAGGCAATGGATGAGGCAGGTGTTTTTTACGCTACCAGGACTTTGTTGCAGTTAATTGAACAGAGTGCCGATAAGCAAAGTATTCCTTGTTATATTATTTCAGATATCCCTGCTTACCCTTTTAGGGGATTTATGCTGGATGTTGGGCGCAAATTTTTCCCGGTATCGCAGCTGAAAGATTACATATGCCGCATGAGCTGGTATAAAATGAACCAATTACAATTGCATTTAAACGATCAGGCTTTTCACGGTCAGCACTACGCGGCTTTCAGGGTCGAAAGTAAAACATATCCTCAGCTGACATCAACAGATGGGTTTTACACACAGCAGGAAATCAGGGAATTGATACAATACGCGGCAGATCGTGGCATAAATATCATCCCGGAAATTGATGCGCCCGCCCATGCCATGAGTATTTTGGATATTGTCCCCGAGCTGAAAAATGAGAAATTGCAGGACGGGCAACTGGATGTATTAAATCCCAAGACCACCGCCATGATGGAAAAGATCTTCGATGAATTTGTGCCGTTATTTCCATCGCCGTATTTCCATATCGGAACTGATGAGTACAGATTTAAAAAGGCTACTACGACAGAAGACCGTAAGGCTTTTGCAGCAGGCTTTTGTAACTATATCAATCATTTCAACAGATACATAGGTGCTAAAGGGAAAAAAGTAATGATATGGTCCGGATACAACGAAATGCCGGGATTTACCCCTATTGATAGCAATATAATGATTGATATGTGGTTGGGTAATAATGCGAAGGAGGAGATTAAAGCGGGTCACCAGGTGGTACAATCAACTGACGGGTGGCTGTATATTGTTCCGGGTACAAATTACTATGGCGTAGATAATAAGTTTTTATATGAAAAATGGGCACCGAATGATTTCGGGCCAAACCAGCAGCTAAACCCGGGCGAACCTGATTTGTTAAGGGCGAAGCTGCATGTATGGAATGATCTTGGGCCAATGGGTTTTACCTATCATGAAACGGCAGACGAGGTTGCGGTGACTTTACCCGTAATGGCCGAAAAACTATGGGGCAATAAAATGTCACCCACTTTTGATGAATTTACAAAGAGAGTTGACGGCCTGAAAAACGTACCACAAGTAAATGATACAAGGCTACTGGACGCTTACAAAAACAGTGATCCAATCATTGACGTCGATTTCATAGAAAATACTTTACCCGACGCTGTAAATAAACACCTAATAAAACCGTTAACCGGTTATGAGTCAAAATCTGTATTGGCGCTTGATGGGCATGATTTTGTTCGGCTAAACTTACCAGCCGACGAGTTAGAAAAACCCTGGACACTGAGCTTCCGGGTTAAAAAAACAGATACCCGCGATACAACGACGGTACTGTTCGAATCGCCCTACGGAACAATTTTTCTGAATCTTAAAGATATAAAATCTGGTAAGACAGGTTTAGGTATTGCCCGGACTGTTGGCTATAAGGAGTACGCGGGTGAGGGGGAAGATTTTTACCGGCAAGTATTTAATAACGTTGTCCCTGTAAATAAATGGACGCAAATAACCTTGACCGGCGGGCATAATACCTGTATACATTATATATCAATGGCAAAGAAACAGAATCCGTCGAAAATCAATTTGTTTGTCCGCTAAAAACTATAGGAAGCAGCTGCGGTCATCTGTCGGCTTCAGCATTTTTAACTAATATAAAAGTATTCAGCCGGATATTGAAAAAAGATGAAATAGCAGCATTGTATTTAAATTCTAAGCTATTAATCGATTAATTGAAGAGAATAGACTGTCATCTCAAATAGCTGCAACAATCAATCGCGATTATTGGTATTAGGTGTTCATGAGGGAATTGTAATTTGGTAATGAGTTAACAAGAATACGGCTTACTATCGGACAGTACCTACAACAAAATGTACCTTTGATGAAAATTGGTTTTTCCTTATACGCAAGCTATCCAGAAAGCGAAGCTTAAACAATAATTAATGCCTTTGTTATTTTCGATGACGGTTCAATTGAAAACGACATCGATACTTTAAATCTGCCTTAATCTTCAAATAAAGTAGCAAACCTTTTAAGGTCATCTATAAATTGGTTCGTGTAGCCGACGGAATTGGGTACAAACCGGCTCAAGTCCGAAAATGAAGAGGGTTGCTCGAAAAAAAAAGTAGCCATTTTTATTGCCCCGAATTGTTTATGGTCAATATTCACAGGAAGTTCTTACGTCAAACCAAAGGCCTTATTATTTTGTAGGAAGTCTTCCTCCTAATAATTTAGGCAATTAGGCCAAACTCCAGATTGAAATATTTGGTGGCAATTGGACGGCTTCCACGTTGGGTATAACAACTTTTTACGTTGGCAACAGAGATGCCTTTGTGATAAAACAGGTTACTTTGGGCAGCGGTGCCGACCATTTTGCTATCAAAGCATATGCGAACCCGAACGGGAATACGGATATGTATATCACCACAACAGATGATTACCTATGCTTATGATCCGAATGGATTAACGGAGTTGATTGATCCTAAAGGTGCGGTTTCAAATTTTGAATATGACCCTTTCCAAAGGCTCAAAAATGTAAAAGACTGGAACGGAAATATTATAAAGAACTATGGTTATCACAATTATGATATGATCATAGGGAACGATGTAATCACCGGAACAATTGCCCGGCTGGGACTAATCCGCAATCGACCAGCTTTACCGTTGCCGCCAACAAATACTATTCGTCAACCAAAGCTTCGGCAAACGCCGAAGCCCAGTATGATTATAATACGAACGGTCAGGCTTATGCCAATAAAGTCTGTGGCTGTCCGGTCCAGATGATCAACTTTACCCTGACCAACAACACTGGTTTGCCAGGTTTCCAGGCAACTTTTTCCGGTCCACAAACACTCACATACAATTTTCCGACGTCGGGTAGTACTGTGGTGCAAATACCTGCAGGTACTTATAGTCTTCAATTGCCACCGGTTTCGCCATTCAATTCGCATACCTGGCAATTGGGTAATGTACGGCCAACGGTTACCGCACAGTCCGCCAATTTTAGCAATGTGATCATTGCTACCGGGAGTTCAGATTCAGTTGTACAGGTTAATTAATGCAGGAACCATGAAAAAGCAAACCTTAACACCAGCAGTCAACAGGTTCTTAGCAGTAATAAAAGCCTGTACATTTATACTATTGATCGTATTATGTCACTTCAAAACTTTTAGCCAGTCAATTAACCAAAATTATGTGGTCACCACTATACCAAGAATTAAAGGATTAATCGACGATGGTACCCTAAAAACAGCCAGGACAGATAAAGCTAAAGTGCAGGTCACGATCGACTATGCGGACGGGCTCGGCAGATCGTTGCAATCCGTACAATGGAAGGCATCACCTCTGGGAAATGACATCGTATTTCCCAAAACATATGATGCTTTTGGCAGGGAGGTAAAAAAATATCTGCCTTACGCACCAACCGGAACAACGGGCAGTTATCGTTCGGATGCTATATAGCAACCGCTCAAGCGGCGTTTTACAATGCCCCGACAACAGGTGTAGTCCAGATACCTACTGCTACACAGGTCGCATATGCAGAAACAAAATTAGAAACATCACCACTAAATCGTCCTGTTGAACAGGGATCTCCTGGTCTGTCATGGAAGATTGGTGGTGGACACACTACTACACTTGGTTACGCTGTTAATACAGTTGCTGATGCCGTCAAGCTTTGGGTAATGAACACAGCTACAACAGGTGCCTCACAAACAACTACTTATCCTGCAGGGAGCCTTTACTGTGCAACAACAACTGACGAAGACGGAAATGTAACAATTGTTTTCAAAGATATTGATGGACATACGGTTAGCAGAAAAGTACAATCCGGCGTTGGTACATACGTAACAACAGACTATGTTTATGACGATCAAGGAAACCTCCGATATGTAATTCCGCCGCTTCCGTTAGCATCAGGTTCCAATACAGCTGTAATAATCCCAACCAATTTCAGTGAAGGTAGTACTGTCTTCCTAAATTACTTTTATGGCTATCACTATGATGATCTTGGCAGACCTATAGAAAAAAAATACCGGGTCAGGGTTGGCAATTTGTCGTTTATAACAGCAAAGATCAGCCCATAATGACTCAGGATGCCAATCAAAAAAACTTGGGCATTTGGATGGTTTCGAAATACGATGCGTTAGGGCGGGTTATAATGACTGGTAAACTAACAAGTGCGGCGTTCAGAAGCAGCCTGCAATCATCCGCTGATGCTTCAATTACAAGTACTTTCGAATCGTTTACAAATGCGACTACAAATTATGGTTACACACATAGAAGCTATCCTGACTTAACTGCCACAGGAGGAAAAATGCTTTCCGTAAATTATTATGATAAATATGACATTCTAAGTAATACTTCAGTAAATCCAAATTCTGCGTTTTTTACCGCTCCTTCTACTACCATCGATACATTAGAACAAAATCCAAGAGGATTGCAAGTAGCAAAACTTGTAAATGTTTTGACTACAAATAGTTATCTGTTTTCAATAATGACTTACGACAAAGATGGAAATGTTGTAAAAACTATAGCTCAGCATTTCCAGGGAGGAGCGACGTCTTCGAATAAAGTTGATGTCGTTGAAAATCAATATAGTTTTCAAGGCAAGTCCACACAAACTATACGCAAGCATTGTTTATCTTCTACATCGACCCCGGCAGTAACAATCATTTCTACTCCAAGTTATGACCACATGAACAGGGCATTATTGCTAAAACAGCAATATAATACGCCAACCGTCACCGGAACCATCGTTAATATCAACAAGAACGATTATAATGAATTGGGGCAGTTGATAACCAAGCATTTGCACAGTACGGCTTCCGGCTCGCCTGCGAGCTCCGGATTTCTGCAACATGTGGACTATCGTTATAATTCAAGGGGCTGGTTGAGCAGGATCAATAATTCAGCCTCCGCGCTGGATGAAACTTATACTGCACAACTGGATCTATTTGGCGAAAACCTTGACTATGACCAGGTGACGAATGGAATCGGTGGCGTAGCAAAATACAACGGTAATATCAGCAACATCAAATGGCAGGATAAATGGTCGTCGAACATTACCCTTCCTCAGCAGTACAAGGGTTACGTGTTTACCTATGATGCAATGAACCGCGTAACGAATGCTGATTATAAGGCACAAAATACGGCAGAAAACACTTCATACAACGAAACGATGACGTACGATGAGTTGGGGAACATACTGACCCTTACACGTAAGAATGGCACGAGCAGTACGTTGAATAGCCTGGTCTATAATTACATGAACGGCGCTAACAGAAGTAATATGTTAACGAGCGTATCTGATGCCACAGGCACGGAAGCATATAACAGTAGCTATACCTATGACACAAACGGTAACCTGCTAACTGATAGTAAAAAAACAATAACTTCTCCTGTTTTGTATAATGAGCTAAATCTCCCCGCACAGGTCAATATCACAACGGGAACGAAGGTACTCAAGTATACCTATGACGCGACTGGCAAGAGGCTCGAGCGCTTGACTACTTTAGCGGGCGCGACAGTAGAAGATCGCTTTTATGTGGATGGGATAGAATATGTTGCCAATGTAATTGAATTGATACATACCCCTGAAGGCAGGGTAACGCCTAACGGTGCCAATGGGGCATATATTTTCGAATACAACATCGCAGATCATCTAGGCAATGTGAGGGCAGTATTTGGAGATAAGAACAATGACGGGGTACTGACGTCGGATGAAATATTACAGACGACTGATTATTATGCATTTGGTCGGCAAATCAATTACAGCCAGGTTTTGGCACCTAATCCGGATAATACTTATCTCTTTAACGGAAAGGAACTTCAAAAAGATCTTGGACAGTACGATTATGGTGCGCGGTATTTCGATCCGATAATAGGTCGATGGAATGTAGTCGATCCAATGGCTGATGAAAATAGGAGATGGAGTCCATATCAATACGTGAAGGATAACCCGTTGAACAGGGTTGATCCTGATGGAATGGTGGACTTTGGATATGGGCTCACTACCTGTGCGTCGTGCTGGGTGGAAAGTTATGTATTTGATGAGAACAGTCATCCCGATGGGAACTGGGTCTGGAATCAATCAACTCATAAAGTGCGCTTTGATGAGCACGTTCAAAGTGCCGCAGACGTTCGAAAGGGTGAAATATTCGTAGGAAAAACAGGTGAAGGACTTACAGACAAAGGATATAGAATATTCCTTTGGGCTGATGGGACCTGGAACCTCGGAATGAACAAGGCGCAACAAACACCCTATCTTCAAACCTATCAAGCTTTTCAGGCAGGAATAAGAGCAAATTTGCCGATGCTTAAATTTGCATCCAATGTCGCTACCGGTACCGCGTACTTTGTGAGCGGAGGGGTCGCTGCTGGAGAGGCGGCCGGAAATTTCTTGCTTGGCAGGGCTGATCGATTGTCATCAGCTTTAAAGGTTTTAAATGGATTAACTAAAGGTGGAGAACAATTGGGGCGAGTATTTTGGTCAGGGGGCGGAAACCCGGCTGTTCGTGCCGCCGCTGAACAATTTGCAGGTGAAAATGGTATGACAACCTTGGAAATGACAAGGGCAGGGCAAAATCTGCAAAAATTGACCGAAGGACTACCTTGGGAGGAAGCAAAACCAATGTGGGAAAGAATGTCACGGGCTTTTGCAGAAGGAGCTCAAGAAGAGGTTCACGTATTTCAGGGCGAAGGTGGGGTTAGTATTACTAGTGTGTGTGGGAGTATTGAATATCCTATTTTGAAAGCAAATGATATAAATATAATTTTCCACATTATTCCTTAATAGAACATTAAAATGATTACTTTAAAACAATTGGAAATTTTTGCTAAATACCATGGAGACGCCGACATGTGGGATAGAATAGGAATATCTTCAGAAAGGGAGATATTGAAATATCAGGATTGGCGTTTGATTGAAGATCTATTGCAAGACTTTGAAATTATCAAGAATGCGACGGCTTCAACAGAATATGAGCTAAAGGTAAAGGATACCTTTGAAATAGCTTTTGATAACGAGATTACGAAGGAATATTTCATAAATAACGTCGTCGGTATATTAAAATGATACACTGAATCCATAGCGTGACTAAAATTTGTTTATGGTTATTGGTGTTCTTATTCGCTTGTCGTCAAGTTGTGTATGCAAAAGGCGATGTGACGTTTCATGTCAATACACATATCCTAGGCGCTAAGAAGATCCTGAAAGTAAAATGTGACTTCCATGATCCTTACGCCTGGGTATTAGCCGAACACAACCAGGTATTCCGGATAAACAACGTTACTAAGCAGGTGGATGATTTTACCGTTAAGTTTGCCGTATATCATGATTTAACGTTCATAGATATTGCCGGTGAAAGCGCTGATCTGGTTTTCATCGCGACTAGCAATAAGACAGTCATACAATACAAAAAGGGAATCATTAACACCATCTCTGCAGCCCAGGGGCTTGTCGACGACATCAATTCTATTGGCATTGACTACAGCGGGATATTTTTAACCGCGACCGCTAACGTGCTCCTCATCGGGACTGCTAATGGGATGTACCGTTATAATATGGATACGGACGAGCTGATACTGAGTTCGCATAAGGAAGACAGCCAGATATTTGAAGCGACCTATAAAAAATTGTTTCACAGTGGTACTTACGATTCCACTGGGCCGCAAACAGGTACACTAAAGTTTATTCCGACATTGGCGTTTGGCGATCATAGTTATTTTCCAGGTTATGTGTGGCTGGACGGACAAACGTTTGGCGATCATATCAATACCGCATTTTATACTACTGCGACGATTTATGATTTCCAGATCCATTCCGACCTTCTAAATCTATATTGGGGCAACGATAAGGGAATGTTCCAGATAAAAAATAGCGGCAGTTACTATGCGAGTGATAATTATAAGCATTACCTGGATAATATCCAGGTAAACAAGATCACCAGCATTTACGGGCTCACCGCTTTCGGTAACGGGCATGCTTTCTTTGATGCGGGATTGATCAAGGAGAATATGCTCGTAGGCACAGATCAGGGATTGTACTACAGTACCGCCATGTATGATTATTATGGGGATAATAACCAGTTAAATGAATTCACCCTAAAGCATTTTGATGAACTCGGCAATGTCCGTGTGAATGATATTTCAGTTTACCCGAAGTCGACCCGGGAACCGGTTTGCGAGGATGGTTTTTGGCTTGCGACCGATGACGGGCTGTACTTCGTTAAGCCAGATTACGCCGCCGGGCTCATAAACCAGCAGGCCAAACTGATCTCCTTTGAGAATGAACCCTATGACCTTGCATTAAAACGCATTTGTGAAGGTAATGAAGCTCATCTTTTAGCAGATCAATATAACGATGGCAACGCTGCGGTGCAGTGGTACCGTAACGGACAGGAATTACCGGGAGAAAGCGGCGTAGAACTGGTAGCCACAAAACCCGGCGATTATTATGCGGTATTGTATGACCCCTGCCAGAATTTTCATTTTGAAAGCAATCACCTGAAAGTGGAAGTGATCTCCGCTCCGGTATTCAGTTTTAATTATCCTAATCATAAACAATATTGCGGTATTTCGGAACTAAAACTGGAAACAGATTACAGCCAGGCCTATCACTACCGCTGGTATAAAGATGGCGAGCTACTGGATAAAACAGATAATTTTCTGGTAGTAAGCGAAAACGGTACTTATAAAGTAGAAGTAAGCGCATGCGACGGAAAATGGCTGCCTTCAAAAGAAACCGGCGTTGAGTTTATTAATTTACCCGAGCCTAAAGTGATTCCTGACAAATTCAAGTATTGCGAAGGAGAAACGGCTCATTTAAATTCCGGTGTGCCGCCAGGCGATAGTTACAATATCAACTGGTTCCGTGACGGTAAGCCATTAATCGAAAATTTGGACAAACAGAAAGTAGATGTAACTAAGTCGGGCAGTTACACGGTTAAATTGACGGCCAAAAACAGCGACTGTTTTAAAATTTCAGAAGCGGCCGTTTTATCTTTTACACCCTCACCTCAGTTTACATTTGATTATCCCGATGTGCTGAGCTATTGTAATGAACCATCGGCGGTACTGAAAACAGCATTAAATCCAGCATACCAATACCGCTGGTATAAGGATGGTGCCCTAAACGGAGTAACGGGTAACGAGCTTACGGTAACTGCTTCTGGTTCATATGTGCTGGAAGTCAGCTCCTGCGAGGAGAGCTGGGTCAGGACTAAAAATGTCCAGGTTAACCTGATACATTTACCTAACCCGCAATTAACTGCTGACAACCATTTGCGATACAGATCAGGATAATCTTCTTAAAATTTTTAAGGTATTTGACTGTCGAATTATCGTTGCAACCTCTTTCTGAACGGAGATAAAAATCGTAAGTCATAATGAATTCATGATCGATTGCCCGGATGTCGATATCGGCGGCATTATATTTCCAAATCAAAAATGCTTGTGTATGCTTCAAGCTTGTTTCGTAGCGATCAAGCGTGCCTTTTGCATATTCTTTTCCGATAAGCGCGGCAATCTGCCTGTTGTGCTCCTGAAATATCGGCACCAGCATTTTTCCGGGTGAAGGCTTACCGCCAAGAAGTCTGTCTTTTAAATTAGGCGCGGTGATCAGCAACTTTCGCTCTATCATGTCCCGGTGAACATCATACACCTGGTGCTCTAAAGTTTTCAGGTAGGCATTGATGCTTTTTACATTTTCATTGTTGCCGGTTAACTTTTGTCCATTTGTGTTCCATTTGTCGGGATTGACATAGCGTTTAGAGGAAACTTCGATGCGTACGCCATCAACAGTGATACGGAGGTAAACAGGGGCGAGGCCTTCGGCATTTGTTTTTGATCTCTTTACGTAAAAGAGCAGGTTAAAAGATTTGTTCATCGCTGAAGCTTTTAAGTGAATAAAATTAGTCACATATCCTGCTGAAATCAAGATGTTTAAATAGTGAACATACTCAATAACAGTGACTTATAAGTATTCCGGTGACCGATAGGAGTACCCTTAAAAAGGTCACCCACGGGGCACCGGAACAAAGCGATTGATTGGGGTTTATTTTGGTGAGGATTAAAAACAGAAAGCGCCGTAAATAATTCATTTACAGCGCTTTTGATCCTAATTGAATAATACCTGGCGGAGAGTTAGGGATTCGAACCCCAGGAACCTTTCACAGTTCAACAGTTTTCAAGACTGCCGCAATCGACCACTCTGCCAACTCTCCGGGCGCAAAAGTACAAATCTGAACCGAATTGCCAAATCTGAATTGCTACTTTAAGCGCAGGTTAAGTAGATGTTATAATGCAGTATCTGTTTATCAGCTTATTACAATTGTAATTTTTTTTGTAATTAATCATCTTGGGTTCAGAAATTCACCCCGATGCTCATATAATCAGGTTTAGTAATTCTCCAGATCATGCTCAAATGCCCTCATACCATCAAATAGCATTGCAAATCCATCGGCCATTTGACGAAACAAGCGCTCATCAATGCTATATTTAATTGAGCCGCGGAAGCCGTGAGTCTTTATAATACCCATCCGTTTTAATTCGGCAACATGCTTGGTTATTGTTTCCTGGTTAAACGGGATGCTATATAAACTTTCTTTGGGTACTAAATTGCCCTCAGTCATAATGAGACGGACAATAGCAACCCTGACGGGCAATGCAAGGGCTTTCGCAAAATTAGCCAGTTCGTTATCGGTATTTGAAAAT
This sequence comes from uncultured Mucilaginibacter sp., assembly GCA_966212355.1. GTDB lineage: Bacteria > Bacteroidota > Bacteroidia > Sphingobacteriales > Sphingobacteriaceae > Mucilaginibacter. The sequence goes on along the minus strand of CBIHRB010000001.1, from coordinate 644,211 downwards.
TTTAAGTTGAAATAAGGCATCACTTATTCATTCGGTTTTTAAATACATTAATATGACAGCGTTAAGCGCTGTTAATGCAGGTAATAAAAATTAAGAAAATATTGTAAAGGTATGGGCAGGAGGGGAGCAGATAGCTCAGATTTTCCAGGAACGAATAATGGAAAAAATATTAGCGGCATAAAAAACTTTGTGGGCCGTAAATCTGTTTTCAGCGTCATGTTGTGATATGAGCCGAAAAAGGTATAACTCACAGGTACGGACTAACCTGAACTGATTGTTTAATGCAGCTAAGTTTTTGCCGAAAATGACCCGCGGGCGGGATAAAAAAAGAACTGGTACCGATTTGCTGTTATTTGCACCCGAAATAACCGGACCGTTTTGTTTTACCGTTCCGTTGCTAAGTGTTAAATACTTTCCTGTTTTGGTATGACCGGCAATTTTGGGACATCGTGTAACATATAAGCACGAAAAAAAGAAGTAACCTATTGCTATAATTAAACACAGTATTCTTTTACCTAATGTTGCTACCCTCATGAACCAGGTTTTCAGAATTCAAATTTACGTGTATAGTGTTAATGATGTGTTGTTAAATGATTAAAATAACATTAAGCAAATTGATGTTTAATTTGTAACTTGTAGATAAATGTAGACCCAGACCCTTTTTAGTCTTTTAAATAAATTGTGTGTTTACAATGAGCAGATATATTAAAATATTATTCGCTTGTTTGTTGCTGTTAAGTACAATCAATTTGTGTGCCCAAAGTGGCAGGAGGATTTGTTTTGCTTTTTATGATGGTACATTTAATGCCGACGCGGACACTTTAGTTATTGTTGACCCGACGCCTGACCTATCTGCAAAAAATATAAAAAACTTTTACGATAACGTTGATGCCGGTTATTATAAACCTTTAGTTAGCGCATTGTTGAGTTATAAACAAGATCATCAGCTTAATGACTGGCTGTATTACCAGCTCGTGCGTAAAACTGCACAGCAGATAAGCCCTAAAGAAAAAAATTACAGTAGGTATACTTTGTATAAATGGTTCCTGATGGTTAAATCGGGTTATGATGCACGATTGGCATTGGCCGGAAAAAAAATCATTTTTTATGTTTACAATAATGAGGATATATCAGATATTCCTTCTTATACGGTTAATGATAAAAAGTACATGTGTCTTAACATTCACGACTACCCGGGCACCGATCTCACAATACAGCCTGCTATTCCTGTTGATATCAATGTGCCTGGCGCAATAAACTCATTTTCATATAAGGTTACGAGCATGCCTGATTTTACGCCTGCGGATTATATTGAAAAGGACTTGCAGTTTACCTATCAGCATAAGGCATACTATTTCAGGATTAAGCTTAACCCCCTGATCGATTCCATTTTCAGAAATTATCCGGTTGTAGATTTTGAATCTTACTTCAATATTCCCTTAAGTAAAGAAACTTATGGGTCGCTGATCCCTTTACTTAAAAAAAATGTGAGCGGCATGAACATAAAAAAAGGAGTTGATTACCTGATGCATTTTACGCGATACGCCTTTTTATATGAAAATGATGATATGAATTTTGGCCGGGAGAAGCGGTTGAGTCCGGAAGAAACCCTGTTTGCCCAATACAGCGACTGCGATGATCGTGCCGCGTTATTTTTTTACCTGGTTAAAGAGATCTACAATTTGCCGATGATAGCAGTGTTATATCCAACTCATATAACTATGGCAGTGCAGTTTGATAAACCGGTGGGGAAACCCTTGCTTTATAAAGGAAAAGCTTATTCTTTTTGTGAGCCCACCCCACAGCTACATGATCTGAGGATAGGGCAGATATCTGCTTCGCTTAAACAGGTACCTTATAAGGTTGTGTATGAATATAACCCATAAATTGAGCGGGAAGATCAGGCCTGCTGTTCCGCCTTGTTAATAGCATTGAGCATATTTTCAAACTCGGCTGTATACCTGTTCCAGGTTGGCCAGTTTACACTATACAATGATTTTTTACCATCAATTGCAACAGTGATCAGCCTGGCATCCATCAATTCTTTTAAATGATGGGATACTGTTGGCTGTGCTAAAGGGAGTATTTCGACTATTTCGCCGCAGGTAAAATGCTTGTGCTGTGCCAAAATACGCATAATAGCGATTCTTGCCGGGTGCGACAGCGCCTTTGCTACCATTGATATGTCCTGATCTGTTACGGCAAACTCAGTCTTTTTATGATTAGCCATGTTTAAATATGAAGTACAAATATATAATTCGTATTTAAACATGAGCAACTCCTGGCCGGGGCCTTCATCCAATCTTCATGAGTCTAATAAAATCGAATTCTGTTAATTTGATTTAATATTTAAGATATTCGATTTGATAATTTTCACTTAACATAAATTTAATTAAACGGGGATACTTTTGCCCCGTCATTAAAAATTTATGAACAGAATCAAAACTCTCATCCTGTTAACCTTATCTGTATTTCTCATTAAAACTGGCGCTTTAGCCCAGGGTAACGGGAAAATCGTCGGTAAAATTATTGATCAAAAAACAAGCGAAACACTTATTGGCGCTACCGTTGGTATCGAAGGTTCTCAAAGAGGGGCCGCTACTAATGTAGACGGAAGTTATGTATTAGCCGATGTAAAACCCGGAAGGTATACGCTAATCATTAAATATATCGGCTATCAAAGTAAATCGATATCAGATGTGGAGGTAAAGGCGGGGGCTGCTACTTCTCTTGACGTTTCTTTGAGTACAGCTACTTCAACTGCGCTTAAAGAGGTGGTTGTAAAAGCTACTTACCGCCAGGCCTCGGTTGCTGCATTATATGCGGTTCAAAAAAATAGCGCGTCTATATCTGATGGTATCTCATCAGAGCTGATCAAAAGATCGCCTGATCGCAGTACAAGCGATGTTTTGAAAAGAGTAAGCGGTACTACTATACAAGACAATAAATTTGTTGTGGTAAGAGGTCTGAGCGATCGGTATAATACAGCCTCCTTAGATGGATCACCGCTGCCGAGTACGGAACCTAACCGTAAAGCTTTTTCATTTGATATTGTACCGGCAAACCTTATTGAAAACATTATCATTAGCAAAACGGCTACACCTGATATCCAGGGTGATTTTGCCGGTGGTAACGTGCAAATTATTACTAAAGATATCCCCGACCAAAACTTTGTAAGCTTTGGTATAGGTTACGGTTACAACACACAAAGCACATTTAAAGATTTTCAAAGCGGTTTCCGTGCTACCAGCGATTACTTTGGTTTTGACGACGGAACCCGTAAGCTGGTGAGCAATTTCCCCACAACTAATCAAATTGTTAACAAACAGCTAAGTACTACGCAAACAATCCAATCAATCAGGAGCCTAAATAACGATTTTAATATTTATAAAAGCACCGCTTTACCAAGTCAAAACTACCAGCTTACTATAGGTAATGTAAAAGAGCTTGGAGCCAATAAAAACAGGCTGGGTACTACTGTGGCTTTAACTTACCGCAACTCGCAAACTATAGTGCCCGATTTGATACAACAGTTTGATAATTACAATTATCATAATGCGCAGTATAAATTTTCGACCAATGTTGGTGCACTCGCAAACTTTGCATACAGTTTTGGCAAGAACAAGATCACTCTAAAAAATCTTTACAATCGTGTTTTCGATGATCAGTTTACTTACCGTACAGGATCAAACTCCAGTAACGGAAGTTATGATAGCCGTTTTTATGCTAATGACCTGCTCGAAAAATCGCTGTTTAAAACTACGCTCGAAGGCGAACATGCGCTTGGTCCGAAAAGTTCAAAGTTGAAATGGAACCTGGGTTACAGCAATATTATTAACGATCAGCCCGATCAGCGTAAAACCAATTACAGGCAAAGTGCTGCAGGAGAGCCATTTTACGCCCAGGTTACCAACCTGAGCAAAGAAAACGCCCGCGTTTTCTCTCATTTAAGCGAAAATATCTATTCGGGTAAAATTGATTTTAACCTGCCCGTTAACTTATTTAAACAAAGTACACTCAAGCTTGGTGTTAATTCACAATATCGCGACAGGAAATTTGACGCAAGATTCATTGGCCTTGTTATCAATACCAACAACTCCGATTACGATATCAATACCATATTGCAAAGGCCAATCCAAACTATTTTTGGGCCAAATCTTGTTAATACAGGTCTTTATTCTCTTGATGAAATTTCAAACCCAACCGACAGGTATAATGCTCATAGCTTAACCAACGCCGGCTATGCTATGCTGGATAGTAAGTTCAGCGAAAAAATCAGGATAGTGTACGGTTTAAGGGTTGAGAAATTTAATTTGAAACTGCGTACAGAAGAGGTTGCTGTACATCAGCCCCGCGCGGAATTAGATAATACCGACTTTTTACCATCAGTAAACTTCACCTATAGCTTAACCCAAAAAGCAAATTTCAGAGCCTCATATTACCGGACAGTTGCCCGCCCCGAATTTAGGGAGCTTGCACCTTTTGCTTATTACGATTATGAGTTGCTGGCAACCTTACAGGGTGAGCCTGACTTGAAACGTACACTGATTGATAATGCCGATTTGAGGTATGAATTTTACCCTTCGGCCGGGCAGATCTTATCATTCTCGGTTTTCTATAAAAAATTCCAGAACGCTATAGAGCCTAAGATAGAAGATCAGAATTCTTCAACCACCATCAGTTACTTCAACTCAAAATCGGCGTACGTATATGGCTTTGAAATGGAAGCTCGCAAAACACTTGATTTTATCAATGGCGGTTCTTTCTTTAAAACAACTACAGCATACGCTAATCTTTCCATCAACAAATCAAAAGTAACAAACCCCGATGATGGTGTAGTAAGGCTTGAAAAAGACCGCCCGCTGGTAGGGCAGTCACCATATGTCATAAACGCCGGACTGCAGCATACCGAGCTTGACAACAAATTGTCAGTGAACGTATTGTTCAACAGGCTTGGCAAAAGGATTTTTTATGCCGGCGGCGAAAGGTTTTCAAGCGTATATGAGCAACCGAGAAATGTGCTTGACTTCCAGATTGGTTACAAAGTACTGAAAAGTAAAGGTGAGATCAAGCTAAGCGCTACAGATGTGCTTAATCAGAAATATAATTTCATATATGAGCTTGACGGCAAACCTTATATCCCGTCAGGGTCGGGTTACATATTCAGGAGTTACTTCCCGGGTTCAAGCTATGCACTTTCATTCAATTATACCTTTTAACAACTAATACAACAAACTTAAAACAACTGATTCAAATCGAAAAAAAGCAAAATTATGAAAAAACAAGGATTATTATTAGCGTTTATCGTGGCCCTTTTTACCGCTGCATGCAGCAAGAAGGAAGCTGTTATTGACACTAATCCGCCAAAAGATACCGCCGCAGTAAGTAACGTTGTTACAGTAACTGGTGATATTGCCACTAATACTACCTGGAAAGCTGATAAAATTTATTTATTAAAAGGCTTTGTTTATGTTACCAATGGAGCAACTCTTACTATTGAGCCCGGAACATTGATTAAAGGCGAAAAATCAAGCAAGGCTACCTTAACGGTAACCCGCGGCGCTAAAATCATGGCGGTTGGTACAGCCGACAAGCCTATTGTATTTACATCGCAGTTTGATGCAGGGGCACGTGCAAACGGCGATTGGGGCGGTATCATCCTTTTAGGTAAAGCTCCGGTTAATCAGGGTGATAATGTTGGTATCGAAGGCGGCCTGGATGCTAAGGGAGATGCAGCGAAATACATCCAATATGGCGGCACAGATGCCAATGATAACTCCGGTACCTTGAAGTATGTACGTATTGAGTATGCTGGTATTCCTTTTTCACCTGATAATGAAATTAACGGCTTAACATTTGGCGGTGTAGGTAAAGGTACTACTATTGACTATGTTGAAGTTTACCGTTCGGGTGACGATGCTTTTGAATGGTTTGGTGGTACAGTACAATGTAAACACCTTATTGCTATGGGTAGTTTAGATGACGACTTTGATACCGACTTTGGCTTTGCCGGTAAAATTCAGTTTGGTTTAAGCCAGCGCTTCAAAACCATTGCCGATATCTCTGGCTCAAACAGCTTTGAAAGTGATAACGATGGTTCTGGTTCAGACAAAACACCGCAAACTTCTGTTGTGTTCTCAAACATGACTTTGTTAGGCCCAATCACTAAAGATGGCGAAACTAACGTTAATGCTAACTACCAGCATGCAGCTCAAATTCGTCGTAATTCAGCTATAAGCTGCTTTAACTCAATCTTCTCGGGTTATGTTGAAGGTATCTATATTGACGACTCAAAGGTTACCACTGCTAACTCTACTACAACAAACTTTACAGCCGGTCGCCTGGTATTTAAAAACAACATCATTTTAGGCAGCAATTTAAAAGGTAACGAAATTAAATCGTTTACCGCTGCTAATAAATTGTTGATTGAGGCTAAACTTAGGGCTGACAACGTATTTGACGCTACTAAATATGCCGATTTAGTTATTAACTCTCCGTTCAAATTCTCATCTGATTTTGCTAACGCAGGTACTCCCGACTTTACTGTAAAAACCGGTTCAATTGCTGCCACAGGTGCTTTATTTACCGATGCAAAATTAACCGATGCTTTCTTTGAGAAAGTTGACTACAAGGGTGCTTTCGGTTCAACCGACTGGACTGCAGGCTGGGCTAACTTTGACCCTCAAACAATGCCTTATACAACACCAGGTGCTGTTAAAAAATAATTAAACATCGCGCCATAAAAAGGTCTCCCGGTAAGCTGGGAGACCTTTTTATATTCATCAACACCTATGCTTTCTATATTATATCTATGCTGTCATTAAAATCAAAATTTACTGAAACCGATAGTGAGCTTGCCCGCTTTGCCCGCATTCTCGCGCTTCCGGTAAGGGTTTACATAGTCAGAATGATTATTGAAAACGGCAATTCCATTAGTAAAAAAGAGATTTGTAATGTGCCCCTGGAAATGGAAAATATCCTGAAGCATGTGGCTGAACTAAAGCTTACAGGTATTATAAAGGTAAGCGGAACGAAAGCCAATCCAGTTTACAGCATAGATATTCCTTTGTTTAACCGGATGGTATCCCGTTTTTTTTCGCTGTTTGATAATTTAAACAGCACTGAGCAATTGCCTGCCCCGCCTTTTTCAGATTCCAAAAACGGGAGTGATACCAATAAAATGGAGAAGGAAACTCCAGACAACCTGAGCTTCGGGGCGTTTATAAAAAAACATCGTTTAGCATTAAAAATCTCGCAGGAAAAGTTGAGCAGGGAAACAAATATCGACCGTGCTGAACTAAGCCGGATAGAATGCGGAAAGAAAAACCCGGCTCCGGAAAAGCTCATATTATTATCAAAAGCTCTTTATATTGATCTGGACAGCCTTACCAAAGAATACTATAGCTCCAGGATAGTGAACATTGTTGAAGAAAGCGGTTTTAGTGACGTAATAGTAAAAAATGTATTAGCCAGGCTGAATTATTTTTTGCCTGCAATTTAAAGCCCTCCTGGTATGCGTGTTAACATAAAATTAATATAGTTTATTGTAGCACAGTTGGTTATATATACGTAATAGATTAGTATAAATAACCTTTAATATGAAATCAAAACTTATCCTGCCAGTATTACTATTTAGCAGCACTGTATTTTTCAGTTCGTGCAGTAAACAAAAGAGCGAAAAAGATGAAGTAAAATTAGACGATAAAAATTTAACCACCTGCTCCACAGGTTCCGACTGCAGTTTCCTGTTTACCGAACAGGCCGATTTTGAGGGATACACCAGTCTTAAACCAGGTACATACCGTGTATTTTGGAGCACCCAGCAAGGAAACGGAATAACTAATACTTTATACATTAAGGCCCCTATGCCGGGTAAAAGCTTTGCACTTACAAAAGCAGATATCCTTGCAGGTAAAATACAGGTTAACAGTTCATGCCTATCTTGTTACATGATCCCGTTTAAACCGGTAGATGGTTACGTTAAAGGTATTAATGCTACTCCCGATAAACAGGCCGATCAAACAAAATGGCTCATAGAGGCAAAGATATTCATGCAGGCAAATGATTATCCTCAACTAAAAGATACAATTTTTATTAAACAATATTTTCATCCAAATTTTGTAAATAATTAGTCTTTAACGGATTTTTAAATCGCTGTTTAAAAAATCATGATAAGGGCATTATTCTCCATCTTTTAAAACAAAAGGTAAGGAGTGATGCCCTTACTTATACCGTGCAATTTAAAATCCGGTTCTGAAAACTCAAAAACCTGCATCTATTCAATAATGTGGTAACCGGAGAGTTTTTTGTTAGCCTGCATTATAACCAGTAAAAGAGACTATTATCCGCGGGAGGACAGCAAGATCAGCTTCATTTTGTTCAATATTCTGATAATGCATTTCTTGTTAAATGTATTTTTGGAATAAACAAAACAGAGCGCGTGAATGTTACTATAGGTTAATTTATATTTTACTTGAAAACCTTTGCGATAAGTTTTTCGTAAAATGTAACTATTAATAAATAGATAACTATGCGCTTGCGGGCTGTCTTGAAAACACGAAGGAAACTTTTTTTACTGTTTTTGATAAATCTTTTCTTTTGTGCAAGTAACGCCTTTGCTTCCTATACCTTTAATTGGGATGGCAGTACCTCGACTGATTGGAATACAACTTCCAACTGGACGATAACAGGTTCCGGCTCGGGAACTGCTACCTATCCGGGAAGTGGTGGAAGAACAGACGATATCGTTCAATTTGGAGTAACCGGGTCAACATACAGCAACCAACCTGTTCTTGCTACGAGTGTAACGGTTGGGTCCATTACATTTGGAAGTATCCAATACGTTTCTACTTATGTACTCAGCGGTACCACATTAACAGGAACCGTTTTAACCGTTAACGGCGCCACACTTACTGTAGCGGGAGATATTACCCAAAACTATAATTCAAGCACTTCAGGTATAAGCATTTTTAATGATATCAGGGGGACTGGAACTGTAACCTGCGCCAATTTACAATTTGGCAGCACTGCTTCTGTAACAACCACATCCTATTCGTTTTTAATCCTGGAGGTATCTGCTTTTACCGTAAGCAGTAACGTTAATATTAATTTAAACGTTAGGCAAATAAATGGCAGCGGTATCAGACTTGAAGGAGGAACGATGACCATAAATGGGCAGCTCAATTTTACCAACCGGGGTGTGACCTCCAGAAATTCGGGCTACTTTACGGTCAATGCCCGGACATCGTATAAAGTAACGAACACGAATACGAATCCCACATTAGTATTGACTAACACGAGTGCTATTGGTACATTGGTCACCCCGTATTCTTCAGCAAACTTTTATGGCGACCATAACCCGGGCGGTAAGGCCACAGTCCGGTACACCGGCTTAAATCCTTTAGTCTACACCACAGCTACACTTGGGTTCGGTCCTGGTGGTGGCGTAGTTAACACTAATGCTTCAACTGATCCTACTTACGATAACCTGGTGATCCAGGGGACGGGGACAGCGGTTATAGGTGGATCTGCAAGTACAGGACAGACGAGTTATCTTAACGTCGATTCTACGCTTACTACAAACTCAAACGTCTCCTTTTCAAACCCTACAAATACCGCCACTACTATAGGCGCAGCCGGATCAACAGCGGCCACCTGGACAAATAATTCGGCTGCAACGGTTACCGGTGGTACAGGATCAATTGATATAAACGGAACACTCAGCAATGCAGGTACCATGAACATGGGTACGGGTGCTTTAAATATCGCACGTAATTACACCAATACAGGCACATTTACGCCGAATGCCTCAGCGCTGATATCGTTTGACGGTACAACCCAAACGCTTACAGACGCAACCGCTACGGGCACAAATTTTTATAATGTTACCTTCACCACAGGCGGAACAAAGACAATGGCCTCAGGAAGTACATTTACCGTTGCGCCAACTTATACATTAAATGTTAACTCATCATCAACCCTTGCAGTAGGTAATGCCACGTCGACCACAACGGCGCTTACCATATTATCCACCGCTGCTGGCGATGCAAGTATCGGCAGTCTTTCAGCAGGCAGCATTACGGGCAGCATCAATGTTCAACGTTATGTGAAAGGTACATTGCGTCGCTATATGCTGATGTCATCGCCGGTACTAAATACAACATCAACGTTTTTAACAACAGGTTCGCTCAGCACCTATAATCTTTTGCCGCTTATCGCTACAACATACATTACCGGTCCAGGTGGAACAGCGAATGGATTTGATGACGCTACGGCTACCGGCAACAGCCCTTCGGTATTTGTTTATGATGAAAATGCCCCGGTTACTTCAGATGTAAACCAGATATTGAATAATGAATACAAGCCTTTTAGTTCAACAAGCCAGGGTTTGCCACCTGCAAACGGGTTTTTATATTATTTCAGAGGGAGCAGGGGTGTAGCAAACCCCTTTGTAAGGCCTTTTCCGGCAACTGATAATGCTACGCTAAACTTTTTTGGAACTGTTATTAAAGGTACAGGGGCCACCAACGCAACATTAACGGCCAATATCGTGAATTTTCCATCTACACCGCCAACTTATTATACTGCTACCGCGGTAAGTGCCCCGGCTACCTTGTCTTATCATACGTCAACACCGGTAGTAAAGCAGGGTTTAAATCTCATTGGAAATCCGTACGCGTCGGTAATAGATCTGCACACCCTTTACACGGTAAATACTACTAACAAATTTTATTACATGCTGGTAAAAGATGCCAGTACCGGAACCAATAGTTCGTCAACCAAGTTCGCGTTGTATGATGCCAGTACCGGGTCTATAGGCACAGGAGCAAGCCGCTACGCTTTATCGGGGCAGGGCTTTTTTACGGTAGCAACCTCTGCATCGGCTATTAAGTTTGATGAAACAATGAAGGTGGCATACTCAAATTATAGCGGAGCGCTTCCAACAACCCCGGTGTTTAACGTGGTTGGTGACCCTGAAAAAAACATTACGGCTTCATTTGCAACCAGCCAGGCTACCAATAATGTTGAAAGTACCATTCCCCGCCTTACTATGAACCTGGTGAAAGATACAGTTGTTCACAACTCTACCGATATCAATTTCGATGGCAGCGCTCATTCTAAATTTGTTCCCGGCGAAGATGCACCGTACTATCAGCCATCGGGCCAGGGCGATTTGTTTTATTCATTAAGTAGCGATTCGGTAGGTTGTTTTGCTAATTACACAGGTAACCTCGAAAAATTAAAACGTGTAAACCTCATCGTTACTTTCTCTAATTATGGTACGTATAAACTCACATCACCTGTAAAAAAGAACATTGACGAACGATATTCCATCTATCTGAAAGATAAATACACCAATGATTCACTCGATGTTGTACATAACGCCGAGTATGTATTTAAGGTGGAGGCAAACCCGGCAAGCTACGCTCATGACAGGTTTTATCTTGCCATCGGTATAGTTCCGGGACATGATTATCGCTTGCTGAGCTTTAACGGTAAAAAAGTAAATGAAGCAATATCCCTTAACTGGGAAACAGATAACGAAAGCGATTTTACCAAATTCGCGGTTCAGAAAAGTGCTGATGGGGGCAAAACGTTTTTGACTATAGATAGCCTGCAATCAACAGCTACCGGTAAGTATAGTTACACCGACCAAACTCCGGGTAGCGGACAGATAATCTACCGTATTGGCCAAACCCTGGTAACCGGGGAAAATAAACTCTCTGATAACCTCTATTTTGAGATCCGGCCGGGTGCCGGAGTAAATAAATTCCTGGTATATCCAACCGTAGTTTCGGCCAGCACAGTCAATATAAAAATGGAACAAACATCAACCAGACCTGTTAGGATCAATATAGTTAGCCCTTCGGGGGCTATTGTCAGAAAACTATCGGCAACAGGCACAAATACTATACAGGAAAATGTTAATAGTTTGAGCCGGGGGCTTTACATCGTAGTTGCAGTTAACGAAGGCACAGGAGATAGGATTGGGAGTGGAATGTTTTTTAAACAATAACAATATGTTTGAATTAGCTATGATTAAATCAAAATTGAAATACGTACTGGCAATCATAGCCATTAATTTACTGGCTGTATCCGGAAGCTTTGCCGACCCGGGAGACGGTCTTTGCGATGGTAATGACGGCGGGCCCGATGGCTGCCCGCTGGATACCTGGGTATGGATATTGATTTTAGTAGCCGTGCTGTTTACTGTACGGCACCTGGGCCGGAAGAATAACGTAAAAACAGTACGTGAACAATCCATTTAATCCGGATAACCCCTCATTTAAATAAGCAATAATATCAGGTCACATCTCTTTTTAATTGACCGGTAATCATGTTACAATAACTCCGGAAGGCATTTCGTAAAATTATTGCATAGTGTTATGGTACCAAACCTCACGACACTTGTATTATAGTATGAAGTAGTACAGTTGCTTATGCAAGCCTATTGCTTAATATTTATAAACCATAACAGTAAAATCCTCTATAACCTTAAATAGGGACGGGATGTGCTGCGTATAAGCCGTTAACAACCAGACTGTTTTAATATTGCATTATTTAAATGCTTTAATCTGATATGAATAAATTTATACGGGGTGTTTTTTTTGCTTTTTTTTGCTCTTCGGCAGTTGTAAATGCGCAAACAAGTAAAGCGATATTGATAACTACAAATAACGTAAGCATAGTGCTTACCATTGGGGCAAATAACAGGGTCTACCAGTCATACCTGGGTAAGCGTCTGTTAAATAATGAAGAAACCAGGCTGATCCCTAACGGCAAACGTGAAGTATATATTACCGGGGGAATGGAAGATTTGTTGCAGCCTGCCATTCGCTTAATACATAGCGATCATAATCCTTCGCTCGAGTTAAAATATGTTAGCCATGCTACAAAAAGCCTCGGCGATGATGTCAGTGAAACAACCGTTCAGTTGCAGGATCCTAAATATCCTGTACAGGTGATATTACATTACCAGGCTTTTAACAGGGAGGATATTATAAAAGTATGGACAGAAATTAAAAACGATGAAAAAGGAACAATAACCCTTCAAGATTATGCCTCCTGTATGCTTCACCTTGAAGCTAAGGACTATTGGCTTACCCAATTTCATGGCGACTGGGCTTCTGAAATGAAAATGCAGGAAAGCAAACTTACCAGCGGCGTAAAAGAGATAGACAGCAAATTAGGTACGAGGGCGGATATGTACCAAACTCCGGTATTTTTCCTGGCATTGAATAAACCGGCCGACGAAACAACGGGCGAACTGATAGCCGGAACATTGGCATGGACAGGTAACTTTAAGTTTCATTTTGAAATTGATGAGCGCAACGCCTTAAGGATCATACCGGGTATTAACTCGTATGCGTCGGCATATGAGTTAAAGAAGGGAGAAACTTTTACTACTCCGGCCTTTATTTTTACTTATTCGATTAACGGGAAAGGTCAGGCCAGTCGTAATTTGCATAAATGGGCCCGTAATTACGGGGTTCTTGATGGTAATAAGCCGCGCCTTACTTTACTCAATAACTGGGAGGCTACACATGTTAATTTCGATGAAAAGGAATTGGTTAATTTATTTGACGATGCCAAAAAACTGGGTACCGATCTGTTTTTGTTGGATGACGGATGGTTCGGAAATAAATATCCCCGTAATAGTGATAAAGCCGGTTTGGGCGACTGGCAGGAAGATAAATCAAAATTACCCAACGGTATTGCTTACCTGGTAGAGCAAGCTGAAGCTAAGGGCCTGAAATTTGGAATCTGGCTTGAACCAGAAATGGTGAACCCTAAAAGCGAACTATATGAGCAACATCCCGATTGGATACTGAAATTACCCAACCGCGACGAAAATTATCAGCGCAATCAATTGGTGCTTGATCTTATCAACCCTAAAGTGGCCGATTATGTGTACCACCTCGTAGATGATATGCTAACTAAAAACCCCGATCTGGCTTATATTAAGTGGGATTGTAACCGTAACATGACCAATGCATGGTCGCCATATTTAAAGGACAAGCAATCTGCTTTGTATGTTGATTATACTTTAAGCCTGTATAAGATCCTTGACCGGTTACGTCAAAAATACCCTCATCTGCCAATTATGTTATGTGCCGGCGGCGGCGGGCGTACTGATTACGGAGCCTTAAAATATTTTACCGAGTTTTGGCCCAGCGACGATACCGATCCGTTAGAACGTGTGTATATACAATGGGGATACAGTAACTTTTTTCCTTCATTAACTATATCAAGCCATATCACTTCATGGGGCAAACAATCTATGAAATTTAAAACAGATGTTGCTATGATGGGTAAGATGGGGTATGATATTAAGGTTAATAAAATGACGGATGATGAGCTGCAGTTTAGCCAACAGGCAGTTAAAAACTATAACCGCCTGAGCAGTATCATTTGGTTCGGTGACCTGTATCGTATCATCTCGCCATACGAGGAGAACCGTATGGTGGCGATGTATGTAAATGATGAAAAATCAAAAGCGGTGTTATTTAATTATAACCTGTACACGCGTTATAAAGAAGTGTTTAACAGGGTGCGTTTACAGGGATTGGACAGCCGCAAATTATACAGGGTAGAGGAGATCAACCTGATGCCGGGCGTCAAATCAAACCTTGCAGAAAGCGGCGGTATGTTTAGCGGGGATTATCTGATGACCATGGGGCTTAATTTAACTCCTGGAAAATTAATGCCCTTAAGCAGTATGATCATAGAAATAAACGCTTCAAATTAGAAATATTTCGCAACACTAAGCCATTGCCTGGCAGGTAAAGAGGGTACGTACACGTTAATTTGCCTTCATAACAACAGCAACTCAAACGTTTGCGTATTTTGTAGCAAATTATCATTTTACTATTAAATTTTATCTCTACTTTAGTTTTTGCCAATTATAGCCCTGTAACGCATAATGATAACTTTTATAACACAATTGTTTGATTTTGATATTGACAAGGGTGTTAAGATAAATAATATTGCCGCCAGGTTTAAGCCCGGCTTGTTTGTTATTGGTTCGGAGACCGAAAAATAGTGAATAAGTTTGGTAGAAAGTGTATTCGATACACAAAGGTTGGCCGGAAATGTTATTTATTGTTGTTTGATTTTTAGTAAACTTAAAGGTTGGTATTTATGCCTGGAGCAATTTCAATGGTAGCATTTCAAAATGGGAATAAGGGGCTTTTAATCATATTTTTAATATGTTTTATATGTCGGGGGGGTATATGCCGGGATTTAACATACAATAACATTATTCATTACAACATACAAGCCGACACAAAATTACATGAGAACGACTAAAGGTTATATTATACTATTGTTACTTAATTTACTGGCAGCCCCAATGGTAATAGCACAAGGGAAGACTGTTACGTTGGATTATTTTTTTAATAATGAATACCGTAAAAATTCGGCAGGTACTTTGGAACGGTATCATTATACCTGGGAAGACCAAAGGAGCAGCGGCTATTCTATATGGGGTGATGTTTTTAAAAAGAATGGCGCCATCCTTAAGGGCCTTGAAAGTGAACCAAATGCTCAAAATTTGATTGGGACAGATATTTATATTATTGCCGACCCTGATACAAAAAAGGAAACGGCTAACCCCAACTTTATTGAACCCAGGCACATTAAAGCTATCACCGATTGGGTTAAGCGCGGAGGGGTACTGGTACTAATGGCAAATGATAGTGCAAATGCCGAATTGCCCCACCTCAACAAACTCGCCGAACGGTTTGGGATCCATTTCAATGATGACTTGTACAAGCATGTGATTGGTACCCAGTTTGAAATGGGAGCGATAACGGTTCCTGTAAATGCCCCATTATTTAAAACAGCAAAAAAGATCTATCTGAAAGATATCTCCACGCTTAAATTATCGGCTCCGGCAGTGTCGCTGTTAACTGATAGTGACCGGGTAATTATTGCTACGGCGAAATATGGGGCCGGAACGGTGATTGCGGTCGGCGATCCATGGTTATATAATGAGTATACCAACGGTCGGCTCCCTGCGGCCATGGGTTTTGATAATGATAAAGCAGCCGATGATTTAAGTAAATGGCTGTTATCCAGGATCCCTGCAAAAGGTAAACAATAGGGCATGCAGTTTCAATGCTTATTGTTCAAGAAAACCAGTTAAATACCGATGATAATTAAAGTTAATTAATTTAAAGCAATGCTTTCAGAAGTCGAATTAATCGCGTTAATTAAAGCAGGGGATATAAATGCCTTCGATGAGTTTTATAAACGGAATTGGAGGGCTTTATATCAGACGGCTTACCGGTCAACCGGTTCATCGGATGATGCGAAGGATCTTGTACAAACTGTTTTTATTAATTTATGGAATTGCCGCTATAGTTTGCAGCCGGATAGGTACAATGCCTCTTATCTTTTCAGGAGTTTAAAAAACAACATTATCAATTTTTACAAAAAAGATTCGGTCCGGAAAAAAAGTATGGATAACCTGTTATACGTGGAATATGGCGACCAATATACCCACGAAGACAGTTTAATAGCAAAGGAACTTTCGGTTGTAATTGAAGGAGAGATCCGGGAACTGCCAAAAAAAATGCAGGAAGTTTTTATTTTATCGAGGCAGCAAAACTTATCTGTTAATGAAATTTCAGAAGCCCTTAATATCGCCCCCCGCACAGTTAAAAACCAGCTATCAAACGCATTAAAAATATTACGGACAAAGCTGGGGATATTTTGAAAAACAATTAAGATACCCCAAATTACATTGCCGTTTTACTGCTCATAATGAGTGTCAATATTTTATTATAAAAATTGAAAATTAATCTGGTACCAAAACCAGTTGGCTTTGTATATACTGTATCAAAGCCCAAAAAACTGCTTTAGCAGTTGAGATAAACTTAAAATACTAATCATAATGATAAAATGGCGCAAGCCCGGCCGTGGCCTTCATCCCGGAGATGACCATCTTCAGGATGAAAAAGCTATGCGGGCTATAGAAAAGGAAATGCTTTATCAGATCCATAAAGAAATTTATGGCAAATGGCATTTTATAAAAATATCAGCAGCTAAATATGCCATCGCCGCTTCACTGGTATTAATGTGCAGCGCGGTGCTTTTTTATTTCAAATTGTCTGTTAAAGATAAAGCTGCCATGATTGCTGTTACAGCAAAAAAAGGCAATCTCAAAACAATAACCCTTCCCGACGGATCAACTGTATGGTTAAACTCAGGCTCAACAATTAAGTTTCCTGAGCGCTTTGGAAAAACCAGGGAGATACAATTGGTTAATGGTGAAGCTTACTTTGATGTAAAGCATGACAAATCTTCGCCTTTTATAGTTCATTACGGCCGTTTACATGCACAGGTATTGGGCACGGCATTTAACGTTAAATTTTATAAGAACATCAGCGACGTAAGGTTGACAGTTACCAGGGGGCGGGTTGCGGTTGGTAATAATGCCGGGAACTTTGGTGTGCTTACACCCGATAAAGAGATTATTTATGACCAGGAAAAGGCTACCCATCACATCAGGACCATTGATGCTGAAAAGGTAGCGGCCTGGAAATCAAGTGAAGTTAATTTATATAATGTTTCATTTGACGAGTTGGTGATGAGGCTGGAAAATACCTATGGTATTCATGTAAACTATAACCATAAAAAGATTGATCATTTAACCACAACTATTCACTTTTCAAATAACAATACACTACCATATGTGCTGGAAATCATTAAAACCATCCATCATTTAAATTATGTTTTGAAAGGAAAGGAGGTTTACCTGGCAAAAAACTAAAACAGTTAAACCCAAAAAGCCAATACCCCCGAAGCCAGGCTGCAGGGGTATTGATAGAGAGTGCAGATATAAATTATTGGCAGGTTCCAAGCTAATCCAATAATTCATATAGTTTTTAAGAACAAAAACCTCGTAAAGATGAAAAAAAAATCGACTAAATTTTTTAATTTTTTCATGAAGGTATCAATTATTGCTGTGGTTAGTTCCATGGTATTTTGCCAGATATTGCTTGCTAAACATGCAAAAAGCCAGATTTCAGATTTCCCCGTAAAAATTGCGTTTGGTAACGAATCATTGCAAAACTCAATTGATAAACTCGAAAAACAAACCAATATTAAGTTTTCTTACAACCCCGATGAATTAAAAGGGTATAAAATAAACCCGCGTAAATTCAATGACGAGCCATTGGGTAAAGTCCTTAATTACTTATTCGCTAAAACCCGTTTGTCATATAAAGAGATAAATACCGGAATTGTAATTTATGATAAATCAGCTTCTGTTAAATCCAGTGCACCAACCAATAAAACCAATGAGCAAAATATTGAAGCTGCAGATATTACAGTTACTGGTAAAGTAACCGATTTAAATGGCGGATTGCCCGGTGTTTCTGTAAGTATAGAAGGCGGAGGAAGAGGAGTGATCACCGACCCCAAAGGCGATTATACTATTAAAGTGCCTGCCGATGCCACGCTGATATTTTCTTCAGTTGGTTATAAAACGCAAAAAGTGGCGGTGAATAATCAAACAATTATCAACGTAACCATGATAAGCGACCTGAAATCATTAAGTGATGTTATTGTGGTTGGTTACGGCGTCCAGAAAAAGTCAGATGTAACGGGTTCAATAGTTTCAGTTAGTGAACAGTCGCTGCGTGATGTGCCGGCCGCTAACATTGGTCAGGCTTTACAGGGGCAGGCCGCCGGCGTGGATATTCAGAAAAGCGGAGGCAATAGCCATCCGGGGGCATCGCCGTCTATTTTAATCCGCGGAAGCCGGTCAATAAATGCTTCCAACTCACCCCTTATTGTAGTTGATGGGATCCCGTTTAATGGTAGCCTTAATGATATTAATCCCGATGATATTATCTCGTTAGAGATTTTAAAAGACGCTTCATCTACAGCTATTTATGGTTCAAGAGGTGCAAATGGTGTTTTACTTGTTTCTACGCGCAGGGGTAAAAAGGGCGGTGCAGCTGCTATTACCTATAGCGGATATGCCGGCTTTAACAAGCCGCTGGGCCAGTATTATATTATGAACGGAGCCCAGTTTGAAGATTTAAAAAAATGGGGCCTGATCAACGGTAACCCTGGCAAATATACAGGCATTGATGATCCCGCATTTTTAACCGATGGCTCTTTTGCTCCGCAGGAGGTGGCTTCCATAAAAAGTGGGCGTAGTACCGACTGGCAGAAACTTATTTATAAAAACGGCTTTGTAACCGATCATCAAATAGGTGTTGCAGGCGGAAACGATCTTACCCAGTATGCCATATCAGGCGGATACTACAACGAAACAGGGATCTATTTCGGCCAGTCGTTTGTACGTTATTCTATTAAACTGAGTGTTGATCAGCAATTGGGTAAATATGTAAAGGTTGGTTTAAGCAGCTTAAATACCTTAAGCTATACCAACGGTGAAAACGCGAACCCGCTTGGCCAGGCCTTAAGGGCAAGTCCGCTTTCAACACCTTACGATGATGCTACCGGCAAACTGGTAGGTTTTACCGCCGGGAGTGCTAACCAGGTATGGAATCCGCTTGCAAATTTTGTTCCGGGTGCTGCTATTGAAACCCGCAAAAGATTTGGAACTTTTACAACAGCTTACCTCGAAGCCAGCCTTGCACCCGGTTTAAAATATAGGTTTAATGGCGGTGCGGAAATTAGGCCCGATATCTACGGCAACTACTATGCCAGCGCTACTACCAATAACCTCGGCGGTGCGTCAACAGCAAATAACCAAAGTACCTACAGCTATAATTATACGCTTGAAAACATATTGACTTACGATAAAGTATTTGCGCAAAAACACCATATTAATTTTACGGGCCTTTACAGTTTACAGGAGAGCCAGTCACAATCAAACTCCTTTAGCTATAATAATATCCTGTCAGATGGAGTTCAGTATTTTAACCCGCAGTACGGGGCTAATCTAAACGGTTCCGGGTCATATTCTAAGTGGGATATTATCTCGTATATGGCCAGGGTAAATTATGGTTATGCCAATAAATACCTGCTTACCTTAACCATGCGTTCAGACGGATCGTCACGCCTGGCGCCTGGCAATAAATATCACGTATTCCCATCAGCGGCAATTGCATGGAATGTTACGAAAGAGCCTTTTTTAATGAACTCAAATGTACTTTCAAACCTCAAATTAAGAGCAAGCTATGGTACCGTTGGTAATACTTCTATTAATCCTTACCAAACATTGGGTGCTCTATCGTCTGTTACCTATAATTTTGGCTCTACAAACCTTACCGGAGCTTATCCAACAAATGTTCCTAATCCAAACCTCACATGGGAGTATACTTCTACATTAAATGCGGGCGTTGATTTCGGGCTTTTCCAGGGACGGGTTACGGGCACGGTTGAAGCCTACCACCAGTATACCAGGTCATTACTGTTACCATTATCATTACCGCCAACCTCGGGCATACCAAACAGCATTTTAACTAATGTGGGCCAAACGCAAAATAAGGGTATTGAAGTAAGCATAAGCACTATCAATTTACCGGGCAACGGCAGGAACACAGTTAGTTGGAGCACTAATTTTAATATCGCATTTAACAGGGGCAAAGTAACCAAATTAGCAAGTGGGGTTACCCAGGATATTACAAACGGTTTGTTTGTGGGCCAGCCTATTAATGCCATATTTGATTATAAAAAAATCGGTATCTGGCAAAATACAGCTGCCGATACAGCCCAGGCTAAAAGCTTAGGTCTTACAACCACCGGTACAGGTTCTGTAATTGGCACTATCAGGGTAGAGGATGTAAATAAAGATGGAAAGATAAGCGCTGCCGACAGGGTTGTGCTTGGATCAGATCAGCCAACCTATACCGGCGGTTTTACCAACCGTATAGGTTATAAAGGATTTGATTTTACGGTAGTGGCCGCTTACCGGGTGGGGGGATTAATTACTTCCAAAATGTTCCAGAGCGGAAGCTTTATTAATACCTTCCAGGGTAATTACAATAACCTGAACGAGGATTACTGGACACCAACCAATCATCAGAATTATTATCCTAAACCCAATTCTGCTTCAACCAATACACCTTACTCATCAACGCTAAGCTATTTTGACGGCACCTTTTTGAAAATCAGGAGCCTTACTTTGGGCTATAACATGCCCGAATCAATAACGAAGCGTATCAATGCCCGGTCGCTAAGGGTATATGCCACGGCCCAAAATCCGTTTATTCTTTTTTCTCCGTATCGTAATACTTATCATGGTTTGGATCCGGAAACAGCCGGAGCTTTAAACGTAGATACGCCTCCTACAAAGTCATTTACATTCGGTATTAACATGACACTTTAAATTTAAATAAGATGAAAAGGATATCTATATATTTATACACCTGTTTGTTTTTAGGTCTGATAACTACAGCTTGTAAAAAAACGCTGATAGAAGACCCAAAATCAACACTTACCCCCGCTTTTTTTACAACAAGCCAGGGCTTTCAGGCCGGCCTCACCGCGGCTTATGCAGGATTTAGAACTATTTGGGGCCCCGATACCTATTTTGAAATGACCGTTCCGGGTACTGATGAATTTATTGCCGGTAATGATGGCAACAACGGCATGGTAAAATATAACAGTAACTTTAATACCGCAGATGGCACTGTAGCTACGATCTGGAAAAATTGTTACACCTATATCAATACTTGTAATGGTTTAATCGGTAGTGTCCCGGCTGGTATTGACGCCACATCGGCAACAAGCATGGTCGGTGAAGCCAAGTTTTTGCGGGCAAATTACTACTTTATATTAGTTCAGTTTTGGGGCGATGTTACTTTAAACAAAACATTCCAATCGGTGCCCACAACGTCGGCCACGAGGGCTAAAATGGCCGATGTATATGATTTCATAGTTCAGGATCTGAAAGATGCCATAGCGGTTCTTCCGGCAACCCCTTTAACCAATGGCGTGCAAACCGGCAGGGCAACAAAAGCAGCCGCCATGCACATGCTCGCAAAAGTATATTTAACAAGAGCGGGCTCATCGGCCAAACAGGCAGATGATTATAAAAATGCTTACAATACTGCGATAGACCTGATAACCAATGTTGCACCCGCAGGTGGCATGAAATTACAACAGGATTTTGGAAAGGTATTTGCCGAAGGCAATGAAGCCAACAGTGAAATATTGTGGACTGTACAGCACACCACTACATTGGCTTATAACGGTTCGGCTACACAAAATAACAGTGGCCCCGATAACCTGCTATGCCATTTATTTGTGCCTAAGTACGAGGTGCAGCCTGGTATGCAGCGCAGTACCCTTTATGGGCGCCCTTACATTCGTGTGGTGCCCACACATTGGCTAACCGATACCGTATTTAGCGAAAGGGTTAATGACCAGCGCTATAATAAAACTTTTCAAACAGCCTGGTTATGTAATAATGCAGCATCAATACCTACATGGTCTAATCCGCTGCCGGCCGGAGCTCCCGCCGGCGCTCAGCCCGGAGCTCCTAAATTTACAGTTGGCGACACTGCTATCTGGATGCCGGGTAAGGCTATGACCTCTGCGCAAATTGCAGGTTATCGTTACCAGGTTATTCCGCCTGCTAAGTACAGCATTGCTTTGTCGCCAGCTATGATCAAATATTTTGACACCAAACGGCCCGATCAAAACTCACCCTCAAGCAGGCCCATAATTATTTATCGCTTGGCCGAAACCTATTTAATTGCTGCCGAAGCATTGGTTATGGATGGTCGTGCGGGCGATGCAGTGCCTTATGTTAACGCAATCCGCGAAAGGGCTGCTTACCCTTCAGGCAACGCTGCGGCAATGGATATTACTGCCGATAAGCTTACGCTGGATTTCATTTTAGACGAACGTTCGAGAGAACTGTGCGGCGAGCTTGTACGCTGGCTTGACCTGGCAAGGACAGGCAAGCTTTTGGAAAGGGTAAAACTGCATAATACCGATGGGAAAAATAATATCAAACCATTTCATGTGCTGCGCCCGATTCCGCAGACACAAATTGATGCAACAATTACTGGTACCCCATATCCACAAAATCCTGGCTGGTAAACAGGTTTAAATTCAAGATATATATAGTAAAGTGATTAAAAATACTATGAAAAAACACAACGCTTTGATTCGTGTTCTTTTAATTTTTCTTTTGCCCTTTTGCTTCTTTAAAACTCAGGCAAGCAGTAATACACCGCCGGAAACGTCCCCATATAATGTAAAGTTATATGGGGCAAAAGGCGATGGAAAATCTGTTGATACTCAAAATATCAACAAAGCAATTGAAGCTGCTGCCGCGGCCGGTGGCGGAACGGTTTATTTTCCGGCAGGAAATTATTTAAGCGGTTCTATTCATCTTAAAAGTGGCATCAGCCTGTATATCGATCAAGGGGCTACTATAATTGCTGCGCCTATTGAAGCTGCCTCAGGCTATGACGAGCCCGAAACCAAAATTGACAATAACTACCAGGATTTTGGGCACAGGCACTGGCGCAACAGCCTGATTTGGGGCGAAAATCTGCATGATATTTCCATATTAGGCCCCGGTACTATTTGGGGTAAGGACCTGGTGCGGAGCAACAAAGGAGAAGATGATAAGCGCCCCAACAAAACCATCAGTCTTTATTTATGCAGGAATGTGATTATCAGGGACATTTCCATATTGCATGGCGGCTGGTTTGGGATCCTGGCCACAGGGATAGACAATTTTACTATTGATAATGTAAAAATGGATACCAACCGCGATGGTATGGATATTGACTGCTGCCGCAACGTACGCATTTCAAATTGCAGCATAAACTCGCCTTATGATGATGGTATTTGCCTTAAGAGCACCTACGGGCTTGGATTTGCCAGGGCTACCGAAAATGTTACCATTACCAACTGCCAGGTAAGCGGTTATGATGAGGGCTCATTTTTAGCCGGTACTTTTACCCGCAATGAAAAAAAATACTCTGACGGCAACCCTACAGGCCGCATAAAAATGGGAACAGAATCAAACGGAGGGTTTAAGAATGTTACCATATCTAACTGCGTATTTGATTACTGCCGCGGTCTGGCCCTTGAAACTGTTGATGGAGCACTTTTAGAAGATGTTACCATTACCAACATCACCATGAGGGATATTGTGAACGCGCCAATTTTTGTAAGGCTTGGCGCACGCATGCGCGGGCCGGAAAATGCACCTGTAGGGGCGCTTAGGCGTGTGATTATCAGTAATGTGGTTTGTTATAATGCTGATAATAAGCATGGGGCAATTATAAGCGGGATCCCGGGGCATGATATTGAAGATTTGCGGTTAAGCAACATCCGGATCTATTATCGTGGGGGCGGTACTAAAGAACAGGCTGAGCGTGAAGTACCTGCACTTGAAAAAGAATACCCGGAACCATATCGTTTTGGAACGATGCCTTCTTACGGTTTTTTTATCCGCAATGTTAAAGACTTAAAGGTGAGCGATGTAGAAGTTAGCTATATCTCGGATGATTTTCGCCCGCCATTTATCCTTGATCATGTAACCGGCGCCGATTTTCAGCATGTTAAAGCACAAAAAGCAGTAGGCTCATCAACATTTGTTTTAAACGAGGTGAAGGATTTTAACATCTACAATAGCCGTCCGGTAGCAGATACCAAACTGGCTAACGCGAGTAAAAAAGAATTATAATTAAACAGCATGAAAAGTATACTATTTAAATGGGTGATAATTCTTACGATCCTGCCGTTGAGCATAATGCTTTATGCCTTGAAACCAGGATTAGAAGTTATGCCCGATGCCGATAACGCTGGTTTAAAATTACCTGCAGGTTTTGGTGCCCTGAAAGTTGCCGAAACCGGTGCAAAGGCCCGGCATTTAGTAGTTACGCCACAGGGCGATATTTATGTAAAGCTTGCTAAACCCAATAAAGAAGGCAAGGGTATTTTAGTGTTACATGAAGCACCTAATGGTAAAGCCGAGCTTAAATCGGGCTTCGGGACCTATGGCGGCACCGAAGTTTATTTAAAGAACGGGTACCTGTATGCTTCGTCAAATACCGAAGTTTTCAGGTATAAGGTAAATGGCAACAATGAAGTTATTAACCCCGATCAGCCGGAAAAAATCATTACCGGGTTAAAGGCTGGCCGGCAGCATGAAACCAAATCGTTTGCTTTGGATAATGATGGCTATATCTATGTAAATATAGGTGCATGGTATAACTCATGCCAGGAAAAGGATCGCGGCCTGCATTCGCCGGGCATACCGGGATGCCCGATACTTGATTCGATGGGTGGGGTGTGGCAGTTTAAAACTGATAAATTAAACCAAACTTATAGCGACGGTGTAAGGTATGCTACCGGCTTACGGAATATGGTAGGTATGGACTGGAACCAACAGGATAACCAGCTTTTTGTAATGCAGCATGGGAGAGATAACCTGAATAGTTCATGGCCTGAGTTGTATACCACTAAGCAATCGGCCGAGTTACCTGCCGAGTGTATGTATGCTCTAAAAAAAGGCGACAATGCAGGCTGGCCATATATGTATTATGATCAGATCCAGCATAAAAAGATCCAGGCCCCTGAATATGGCGGCGACGGAAAAAAAGAGGCTGATGCTAAGTTTCTTGATCCCGCCGTCGCCTATCCCGGCCATATGGCTCCCAACGGTTTGTTGTTTTATACCGGAAACCAATTCCCGGAAAAATATAAAAACGGGGCCTTTATAGCCTTTCATGGCTCATGGAACCGGGCTCCCGAGCCGCAGGCAGGATACTTTGTAGTTTTTCAGCCATTTAAAAATGGTAAGCCTGATGGTGATTGGGAAATATTTGCCGATGGGTTTTCAGGTTCGCCGGAAAAAACAGCGGCCGGGCGTGCCGATCATCGTCCCTGCGGTCTCGCACAGGGTGCGGACGGTTCATTATATATTACAGATGATTCAAAAGGTACCATATACCGTATTATCTATCTTAAAAAGTAGTAAAAAAATGACTAAATATTTATTGACCCTTCTTTTTGCTTTTGGCTGTTTCCAACTAATGGCACAGGTTACAATTAAAGCAAAGTCAAAAGCAAAGCCGGTTGCAGGATTGGCTACTTCCATGACAAATGGCAAAGCCATCTATGTAGACCATTGTTTAACCTGCCACCAGGCTGATGGAGGAGGAGTACCTAATATGAACCCTCCATTAATCAAAACATCCTATATAACAGGTGATCATACTCGGTTAATTAAGGTAGTGCTTAATGGGTTCTCAGAAAACGTGGATATTGACGGCGAATCATATTCAAACGTGATGCCTGCACACGATTTTTTAAAAGACCGGGAAATTGCGGACGTGTTAACCTATGTACGGAAAAGCTTTGGTAACAAGAGTGGTGCAATTACCGCGGCACAGGTAAAGGCAGTTCGAGATAAAAACAAAAAGAAGACGGCTATTAAAAACACATAACAATCAAATTAAAAACAGCTAAAATGAAATCATTTTTATACTTGTTACTTATTGCTTATGCTTCGGCAGCGTTTGGGCAGGACGTTAATACTGAAAATATTGTACGCCGGGTTGCTGATAATATTATTAAGGAAACCTCTTTCCAGTTTGTCAACTCCAAAACAAACGAAAAATATAATTCTACAAAGGGATTAGCTCCATCGACAGATATTAAGGTCGATAGTAAATACAATAAATGGGCTTACGTAAATGGCGTTTTAACCATAGGCATGGTGCAAACGGCGGATGTGCTTGGCGACAAAAAATATTCAGATTATTCCCAGC
Source organism: uncultured Mucilaginibacter sp. (assembly GCA_966212355.1). GTDB lineage: Bacteria > Bacteroidota > Bacteroidia > Sphingobacteriales > Sphingobacteriaceae > Mucilaginibacter. The sequence goes on along the minus strand of CBIHRB010000001.1, from coordinate 617,485 downwards.
GCAATTTTGCATTTATTTTTGATAACCTCAGTTATTTTGAAACGCTTTATAAAGCCAAAGCAGGTAAGGTGGAATACGGCTCTGTATTCAATATAACCAACCTTGATGCCTGTGGTGCAATGTCGGCCGGTTTGTTTGACGTGGACGCTCTTGCTCACCGGAAAGATTATCAGGCTTATTTAGAAAGGTCTGCCACTTATATTTTGACAAAACAAATGCGCCTTCCTGACGGTACGCTTGCACGTCCGCAGCCCCGCTTTGGTACGCTTTGGGCCGATGATATGTTCATGAGTATCCCTTTTTTGGCACGTATGGGCAAACTTACCGGCGATAGTAAGTATTTTGATGATGCTATTAAACAGGTTGAGAATTTCAACAAATACCTTTATGATCCGGCCACAGGCTTGTTTTTTCATAATTATTATGCTGACGATCAAACCAATGGTGTAGGCCATTGGGGCCGCAGTAATGGCTGGATAGCCATGGCACAGGTTGAGCTATTGAACAATTTACCTGCAAACCATCCTAAACGTGCTGAACTGATCAAGTTGTTGTTGAGGCAAATAGTGGGTTACGCCCGTTACCAGGACCAAACCGGTTTATGGCACCAGTTATTGGATAAACCCGATTCATATCTCGAAACATCAGTTACTGCTATGTACACTTATGCAGTAGCAAGGGCAGTAAACCAGGGTTGGATCAATGACAAATATATAGCCATTGCCCGCGAAGGGTGGAAAGGTTTAACCTCAAAAATAACTGCAGACGGCCAGCTACAAGATGTTTGCATTGGTACCAATATGGATACAGCCATTAAATTTTATTACACCCGCCCAACCGAACTGAACGATACGCATGGCTTAGGTGCTTTATTATTGGCCGGAACAGAAATGCTTAAGGTCGAAAGGAAGAAATAACCATGTATAGGCTAACAAGGTTATTGTTGTGCATTGGTATTACACTTTTGGCATCTGATTGCAGTTTGTTTGCCTCGGATGTGGATATCACAGCCTATGGAGCTACGGGTAATGGCACAACATTAAATACAGCAGCTATTCAAAATGCCATTGACGCGTGCTATAAGAGTGGCGGCGGCAAGGTTGTTGTTCCATCAGGCGTATTTTTAACCGGTACAGTTGTATTGAATGACAATATTACCCTGCACCTCAATAAAGGAGCCGTTTTATTAGGAAGCACCGATATTAACGATTACCGGAACCTTGATCCCTTTGTTGAGGGGTTGGGCATTAGCGTAGGTTGGGCACTGATTGTTGCGGTTGATAAAAAGAATATCAGCATTGAAGGCGAAGGGGTTATTGACGGACAAGGGTCAAAACTGAAAGCGCAGCAAATCTTAACTGATACCAGGGCCGAATCACAACGCTGGGGCAGGCGTCCGTTTTTATTACGCGTTGTACGCTGCCAAAATGTTTTTGTACAGGGCGTTACTTTAAATTACTCGGCCGCCTGGACCTCGCATTATTTTCAATGTAAGCAGGTAAATATTCAAAATGTAAAAATTGAAAGCCGGGGCGTTGCTCATAACGATGGGATGGATATAGATGGCTGCCAGGGTGTTACTATAAAAAATTGCGATGTGGTAAGCGGCGACGATGCCTTATGTTTTAAAACAACATCAAGTAAAATGGCTTGCAGGGATATTGTGATTTCAGGTTTGCGGTTAAAAAGCGGTCAGGGGGCCATTAAGATCGGTACTGAATCTATGGCGCCATTTGAGAATATCAGGATTTCAAAATGTTACATCTATGATACGGCTAACGGCGGGATCAAGCTGCTTTCTGTAGATGGGGCGAATATCAGGAATATCGAAATTGATGATATTACTATGGTGGAGGTGAAAACGCCTATCCTGATCCGTTTGGGGGCAAGGTTAAGCGTATTCCGCAAAGATCAGGATACGCAGCAACCAATTGGTACGCTTGAAAATGTAACCATAAAAAATGTAAAGGCAAAAGCGGCAGATATCGCGCAACTCATGCCGCCATCAGGTATTTTGATAACGGGAATTCCCGGGCATGACATTAAAGGGCTAACATTAAAAAACATTGAGATAAACCTGGCAGGAGGTGGAAGCGAAGAAAATGCCCGACAGATTGTACCTGAAGCTATTGACAAATACCCCGAAGTAAAAACATTTGGCCCGCTTGTGCCTGCCTATGGTGTATGGGCCAGGCACGTAGATGGGTTAAAACTCGATAATATAAAATTTACATTGGGCCACAATGATCTCAGGCCGGCTTTTATCTGTGAAGATGGAAAGAACATCGAACTTAATTCCTGCATAACTCCTGAAACTATAGGTGCAAAGGCCGTACTAAGGTTAGAGAATGTTGCCGGCGCTCGCATAAATAATACTACCGTTGCCGGATCTGCGGACGCGTTTGTACGTGTTGAAGGCGCTGAGAGTAATAATGTTCATATCCTGAAAAATAAAACACCCGGGATACAAAAAAAGATTGACCTGTCTGCTGATGTGAAAGCGGGTACTGTCATTTTAGATTAGCATTAATGGGAAATTGAATCCAATATATGAAGATAGATAAACATAAAATATTTTTAAGCTGCCTGGTCTTGTTGTTCCCCTGCGTGATTTACGCTCAGCAGGTTGCTTTACCGGCACAAACAGACCGCTGGGTTATCCAACCTGATGGAAGTATAAAATGGACTATTAATGGCCGCTTACCCCATACAGATCATATTGAAATGTCGGGCGAGAAAGTATCTGTGTGGGTGCAGTACGGATTAGATAGTACCGGCAGCGCCTCTGTTTCAAGAACTGTTGTTTTCCCCACATTCAGAATGCTGCCTGACGGCACCCGGACTCACATCGATTATACATTTCAGGACAACGAACTGCCGCGTTTTTTTGTTAATAACCGTAAGCTAAAAACAGATCTGGCCAACGGGAAGAAATCAGGCGATCTTTCTTACAATATCAAAAGTATCAGTCATAAAGGGATCATGAGGATAGCCGCTATGGCCGGTAATCCTGCGCTGGTGAAAATAGACCGGAGTATCTTTCCATCTGTAGATAAACCAATGGTTATTGAAAAGTTTGTGTTTACCAATATAACGGATAAGCCGGTTACCGTTAGCATGGAGTATTTGCGGCGTGAAGTTAGGACAGATAGTGCTAAAAGTAAAGTAAGGCCCCATTCGGTAATCAACGGCTCTGTTGATCCTGGCAGCAGGGTGGTACAACCCGGAGCAAATGCCGCCTTTTCAGTTTATTACCTGGCTACGGATTTTCCTGCCCAAGCGATTAAAATTGACGCTGATGCTGAAGAAAGGGCCCGGGAAAACCGTATAAATACCATTTTATCACCCTTGCAGTTAAAAACCCCTGACACCTTATTGAATACCGCATTCGCTTTCGCCAAGATCAGGGGAACGGAGAGCATTTACAAAACCAAAGTTGGATACCTGCATGGGCCCGGCGGGCTTGCGTATTATGCTGCTATCTGGGCAAACGACCAGGCCGAATATATCAGTCCTTTTTTCGCTTTTTCGGGAGATAGCATCGGCAACCTGTCGGCCATGAACTGCTACAGGTTATTTGCAAAGTATATGAACCCTGAATATAAACCAATTCCCAGCTCAATAGTGGCCGAGGGCGATGCGGTATGGAAAGGGGCGGGCGACCGTGGCGACCAGGCTATGATAGCCTATGGCGCATCAAGGTATGCATTAGCTTATGGCAAACCCGACTCTGCAAAAAAACTATGGCCGCTCATTACCTGGTGCCTGGAATATAGTCACCGGAAACTGAATGAACAGGGTGTAGTTACATCCGATCATGATGAACTGGAAGGGCGCTTTCCATCTGGCAAGGCCAACCTTTCAACCAATAGCCTTTATTATGATGCTTTGATCTCCGCCGCATATCTTGGCAAACAATTACATCAACCCAAAACACAAACAGACGAATACTTAAAGCAGGCCGCAGCACTTAAAATCAATATCGAAAAATACTTCGGGGCAACTATCGAGGGTTTTGAAACCTATAAATACTACGAAACCAATGATGTATTGCGTGCCTGGATCTGCCTTCCGCTTACAATGGGTATTTTAGATAGGAGCGAAGGAACCATTAATACCCTCTTTTCGCCCCGCCTGTGGACGGCCGATGGCTTAGCCACGCAGGCCGGTAAAGAAACCTTTTGGGACCGCTCTACCCTGTATGCCCTCCGGGGCGTACTACAGGCAGGTAAAACCGAAAAAGCTGTGGATTATCTGCGCTATTATTCGCGCAGGAGGTTGTTAGGGGAGCACGTGCCTTACCCGGTAGAAGCCTATCCCGAGGGTAATCAAAGACATTTATCAGCCGAGAGCGGGCTTTACTGCAGGATCTTTACCGAAGGCTTATTCGGTATCAGGCCAACAGGCTTCAGTAATTTTGATTGTACACCCCGCCTACCAAACGGGTGGAATGAAATGGTATTGAATAATATTCATGCATTTGGTCATGTTTTCAATTTTCAGATCTCAAGGCAAAACAAAGAAAAGCTACTTATTACTGTCACAGAGGGTAGCAAAGTAATTAAATACAGGATAAAAGATGGTGTAACGCAACCGGTTGTATTATAAACTGTATCTTGATGTATAAAAAACAAACCCTATGAAAAAAATATTGAAATGCACATTGCCGGCTTTAATGGCATTTATGGTACAGGGCGCTTTTGCACAAACACACCAATTGGAAAAACTTTGGGAAACTGATACCGTTGTACGCATCCCCGAATCAGTTTTACCGGATTTTAAAAAGAAAATCTTATATGTGTCAGAAATTGAAGGAAACCCCAGTGCCGTTGATGGCAAAGGTGGGGTTGCAAAGATTAGACTGGATGGAAAGGTCATTAACCTCGACTTTGCAACCGGCTTAGACTCACCTAAAGGCCTTGGACGGGTTGGGGATCAATTGTATGCAGCCGATTTGTCAGAAGTGGTAGTCATTGATATTAAAACAGGTAAAGTGATCAATAAGATCCCTGTCGACAGCGCAAAAATGTTAAATGACATTACCGTAGATAGCAAAGGGATAGTTTACGTATCAGACAGTAAAACCAAAAAGATCCACCGGATTGAAAAGGGCCAGGTAACAACTTTTTTAACCAACGTAAATGGTGTAAATGGGCTTAAAGCCATCAACGATGATCTATATATCCTCGGCGGACCGAAGTTCATGAAGGCGGATAGTAAGGGTAATTTAACGCAAATTACCACGCTAAGCTGCGGAGGAGATGGTCTTGAACCTGTAGGCAATGGCGATTTTTTGATCACCTGTTGGTCTGGCCATATTTTTTACGTAACAGCTGATGGTAAAATAGAGACCCTGCTTGATTCGGAGGCACAAAAGATGAATACTGCCGATTTAGGTTACGACACCATTAATCACATTTTGTATGTGCCAACGTTTTTCGGAAAAAAGGTAGTGGCTTATAAACTAATCACTCGTTAATATATGCAGTTGAAAAATCTGGGACTGTATTTAATATTGATATTTGTTTTGAATACTAAGTCTTTATTCGCGCAGCAAAGTACCCGTTTAGATACGGGCTGGCAGTTTATAAAACAAGATTTAGGTGGGATTTGGGAAGCCATCCGTCCGGAAGATAAAGGAATCCCGCATGATGTTCCGCACTGGCAGCAGGTAACGCTTCCGCATTGCTTTAATGCCCGTGACGCTGTGGACCCTGATATGAACTATTACCAGGGCCCGGGGTGGTACCGTACACAGTTAAGCGTTAATAACCCGTATAAAGGAGGCCGGGTATTACTACATTTTGAAGGTGCCGGGCAAAAGACCGACGTTTATGTATATAACACAAAAGTAGGTTCACACCTGGGTGGCTACGATGAGTGGACGGTGGATATCACAAAGGCTGTTGATGACTTTAAGAAAACAGAGATCTGTCAAACTCAATTTAAAGGAAATATCCCTGTCGAAATAAGGTGTGATAACTCGCGCGACCTTGAAAGTATTCCTTCACGTTTATCGGACTTTACAGTGTATGGCGGACTTTACCGGTATCTCAATTTAGTATACGTACCTCTTGTTTCGTTGGATAAGGTTTTTGTCAAAGCAGAGGTTGATAAAGATGGCCAGCAAGGCAGGTTAAATATAAGCGTTCGGATCTGCGATCCTAAAAAAATAAATACTGTTGAGGGCGATATCAGGATCATTGATCCGCAGGGTAAAGTTATTCAGCAATCAAAATATAACCTATCATCTACAGCAGGGCAATTGTCTATCGGATCATTTGCAGTTAAAAAACCGCAATTATGGTCGCCGGATCATCCTATATTGTATACCGTTGAAGTTAGTGCGCATGCAAATGGCGACACTTTTATCCAAAGGGAAAAAATAGGGTTCCGGAATTTTGAATTTTTAGATCATGGCCCTTTCATGCTTAATGGTAAGCGTTTATTATTAAGAGGTACCCATCGTCATGAAGACGAGGCAGGTGTTGCAGCCGCCATGACCGAAGGTATGGTCAGGCAGGAACTGCAGCTCATGAAAGATATGGGCGTAAACTTTATTCGCCTGGGCCATTACCAGCAATCGCGTATTGCACTTAATCTGTGCGATAGCCTTGGAATTTTGGCATGGGAAGAAGAGCCCTGGTGCCGCGGTGGTTTAGGAGGCGAGATTTATAAGAATCAGGCCCGGCAAATGCTCACCAACATGATTGAGCAGCATTATAATCATCCGGCCATAATTTTATGGGGGCTTGGAAACGAGAACGATTGGGAGGGAGATTTTCCGGAGTTTGATAAGGCAAAGATCAGGGCCTTTATGAGCGAGCAAAACGATCTTGCCCACCGGCTCGATCCATCCCGTAAAACAACTATTCGCCGCTGTGATTTTTGCAAGGATATTGTTGATGTGTATTCGCCCTCTATATGGGCTGGCTGGTACCGTGGTACTTATAACGAGTACAAGCAAATTACCCTTGACGAATTTAATAAAGTAAATCACTTTTTTCATGCAGAGTGGGGAGGAGATAGCCATGCTTTGCGCCATTCCGAAGATCCTGATAAGGCCTTTGTTAATATTAAGAAGGGAGGCGGCGCCGATGAACGCGCCGGCGACGCGTCGCTCTCCGGCGGAGATGCAAGGGTTTCAAAGGATGGCGACTGGAGCGAAAGCTATATCTGCAACCTGTTCGACTGGCATTTAAAAGAACAGGAAACAATGCCCTGGTTAACTGGATCGGCCTTTTGGGTATTCAAAGATTTTTCGACACCGTTACGGCCAGACAACCCAATCCCTTATATGAACCAAAAGGGTGTGGTGGAACGGGACATGACCAAAAAGGAATCATACTACGTTTTTCAATCGTATTGGACAACCAAGCCTATGGTTCATATTTACGGGCATACTTGGCCTGTGCGGTGGGGAAGCGAGGAAGAGCAGAAGGTGATCAAAGTTTATTCCAACTGTGAAGCCGCCGAGTTATTTCTGAATGGAAAGAGCTGCGGTATAAAAAAACGGAACAGCCAGGATTTTCCTGCTGCCGGTTTGCGCTGGGTGGTAACGTTTAAGAAAGGCAGCAACAATATCCGCGTAGTGGCTCAAAAGGGAAAAGCTACCGTAACCGATGAGATTAACCAGATTTATCAAACAGATAAATGGGATAGGCCGGCTAAACTGATAGTTGAGAAAATAGCAGACGAAAATGGTTTTGCCACAGTACAGGTTAAAGTTTTAGATAAAAACGGCATCCAATGCCTCGATGCTATAAACTGGATCAATTTTTCACTAAGCGGGGATGGCATATTGCAGGATAATTTAGGTACATCAGGCGGATCAAGAAAAGTGCAGGCTTATAATGGCCGCGCTACTATAAAAGTACAAACCCAAAACGGTAAAAGTGTAGTAGGCGTGCAATCGCCGGGATTACAAACTGTATTTATAAATCTTTAATATGCATCAGCTTAAAAAGTATTTAGTTTTTGTGGGTTTGATAAGTGCCAAACTTGCTGTTGCACAAGTACAAAGCAGTGGAGCTTATCTAAAGCTTTGGTATACCAAACCAGCGGTTGCCTGGGAGCAGGCGTTGCCCCTGGGCAATGCTACTACCGGGGCTATGGTATTTGGCGGAGTTAATCACGAACGTTTTCAGTTGAATGATCATAATCTTTGGTCCGGTTATCCTGAACCGGGAAATAATCCGCAGGGACCTGCCCACCTGCCCGAAGTGCGCGCCGCTGTTTTTGCCGGGGATTTTGACAAAGCAGCAGTAATATGGAAGAAATATCTGCAGGGGCCTTACACTGCCCGATACCTTCCTTTAGGCGATTTGCTGCTTGATTTTAACCTGACTGATAGCACCTGTAGTAATTATCGCCGTGAGCTGGATTTAAACAATGCCGTATCTACGGTGAGGTATAAGGTTAACGGCGTTAATTTTTCGCGAGAAACCTTTATAAGTTACCCCGACAAGGTGATGGTAGTACGTATTACTGCCGATAAAAAGGGGGCAGTAAACTTAACGGCCAATCTGCAAAGTAAATTACACTTTACTGTTACGGCTTCTGGTACTAATAAATTGGTTTTGAATGGGAAAGCGCCAACTTATGTTGCAAACCGCGATTATGAACCCCGGCAGGTAATTTATGACGAGCCTAAAGGCGAAGGCATGAATTTCCGCATCAACCTTAAAATAAAGAATTATGGGGGTAAAGTAAGTGCTGTTAACAATGCGCTGCAGGTTAGCGGTGCAAATGAGGTTATCCTATATCTGACTGAGGCTACCAGTTTTAATGGCTTTGATAAGTCGCCTGGATTACAGGGCAAAGACCCTGCTATTGAGGCCGACGGGAACCTGCTGGCTGCGGAGCAAAAAATATATGACCTGCTTAAGCAAAGGCATATTGCCGATTATCAGCATTTATTTAAACGCGTAGATTTTAACTTGGGCGCTGATGCCGAAATGATAAAGCTGCCTACAGACGAACGGCTTAAAAACTTCAATATAGCGAAACCCGATAAGCAGTTGCAAACGCTGTATTATCAATTTGGGCGCTATTTGCTCATTGCCAGTTCACGACCAGGAAGCGCTCCTGCCAATTTACAGGGGATCTGGAACGACCAGGTAATACCACCCTGGGGCAGCAATTATACCACCAATATCAATACAGAAATGAATTACTGGCTGGCAGAGAATACTAATCTCTCAGAATGCCATCAGCCTTTATTTGATTTTCTGAAAGAGCTTGCCATAAACGGTAAAATTACTGCCAAAGTGAATTATAATATTGATGAAGGCTGGGTTGAGCACCATAATACCGATATCTGGGCTAAAACATCAACGGTTGGTCATTTTGACCAGGATCCAAAAAGCTCGGTAAGGTGGTCGGCCTGGCCAATGGGCGGGGCATGGATGAGCCTTCATTTGTATGATCATTATCTTTTTACCGGCGATAAGGATTTTTTAAGCAGAACCGCTTATCCTGTTATGAAAGGCGCCGCGCAGTTTATGCTGGACTGGCTGGTTACCGATCCTAAAACAGGCTATCTTGTAACAAATCCGTCCACATCGCCCGAGAATACTGTAAAGATCAATGGTAAAGAATACCTGGTAAGTATGGCCTCTACCATGGATATGTCAATCATCCGCGAATTGTTTCAGGATTGTATCAGCAGTGCAGATATTCTGGGTGTTGATAAAGTGTTTGCCGCAGAGGTAAAGGAGGCGTATAATAAACTTTATCCGTTTCACATTGGCAAGCATGGTCAATTGCAGGAATGGTTTAAAGATTGGGATGATACAGCCGATACGCATAGGCATATCTCACACTTGTTCAGTTTGTTTCCCGGACGGCAAATCTCTGTATTCAATACGCCAGAGTTAGCTGCTGCGGCAAAGCAATCTATGATTTACCGGGGCGATGTAAGTACAGGCTGGTCAATGGCCTGGAAGGTGAACTGGTGGGCACGGATGCATGATGGTAACCACGCTTATAAAATATTGGCGGCCGCATTTAATTACATGGATCCTTTACAAACGAAAGGCCAAATGAGCGGCGGTGGCACTTATCCTAACTTGTTTGATGCGCACCCGCCTTTTCAGATAGACGGAAATTTTGGAGGAACAGCCGGCATGACCGAAATGCTGCTGCAAAGCCAGGATGGTGAAATAGAATTATTACCGGCTTTGCCCGATGCCTGGCCCGATGGCAGTATCAAAGGAATCAAAGCACGTGGAAATTTTGAGGTAACTATCGACTGGAAAAAAGGAAAACTAAGTAAAGCGCTTATCAAATCAAACAAGGGAGGAAATTGCAGGCTGCGAACACCTATCCCCGTAAAAATTGTGGAGGTGAATAGTAAAACTGCTGTCGGTACCAATAGCAATGTATTAAACGCGGCATCCACAATGCCGGTTTATCAAAAAGCGGATGATGCAAAGCTTCCGGAAATATCATTTAATAAAGGTTATTTAATTGATTTTGCCACCCAAAAAGGCAAAACCTATACTGTTATCCCCAGGTAATACCATGAAGAATTTTAAATACTATTTACTGTTTTGTTTGTTTTTAGGTTTGGCTGCAACGATCCATGCGCAATCCATCACATGGACGGAGGTAGAACCCGGGATCTGGAAAGGTGTAGTCGGCAAGCCTGAAGAGTTTGACCTGTTGAAAGCTTCAGGTGCACAGCCTTATCATACCGGTTTACAGCAAATGCCTGCTGCAGGTTTCCCATTGGAACAGCAGGAAATTACCGCTCGGGTACAGGATGGGAAAACCTATCTCAGGTTTCCTCTCGAAAAAAAAGAGCAATTGTTTGGGTTCGGTTTAAACTTTCAGACTGTATTTCAGCGTGGCAAAGTGCTTGCCCTTCATGTTGATAATTATGCCGGTAAGGATAATGGTCGTACACATGCGCCAACACCGTTCTACGTATCATCAAAAGGCTATGGCGTATTTATAAATTCGGCAAGGTATATCAATGTATACGCTGGTACAGCAGTGAATCGCGATAGCAAAACCCCGCCTGATGTGAAAGACCGCAACCTGGATAAAACATGGAGCTCGCACCCATATTCGGACGGGGTTGAAATGCTGGTGCCTGCTGCGGGTACCGAGATCTACGTATTTGCCGGGCCTACCATGCTGGATGCAGTCAGGCGTTATAATTTATTAAATGGCGGCGGCTGCCTGCCGCCGCGTTGGGGATTAGGTTTTACCCAGCGCATGCAGCGTTTAACCGATGCACAGGGCGTTGAAGATGAAGCAAAAGCATTTGAACAAAAAGGCTATCCGCTTGATTTTATCGGGCTTGAACCCGGCTGGCAAAGTAAATCCTATCCATGTACTTTTGAATGGGATCCCAGCCGGTTTCCTGATCCGAAAACTTTTGTGCGGGAGATGCTGAAAAAGAACATCAGGCTTAATTTATGGACTAATCCTTACGTATCGCCCGAAGCGCCGGTTTATAAAAGTATTTTACCTTACAGTGGGTCGCATACGGTTTGGAACGGTGTAGTGCCGGACCTGAGCATGCCTGAAGCCAGAAAGACCTTTTTTGGCGAACTGGAAAAAGGGAAGATAGATATCGGCATCAGCGGGTATAAAATGGATGAGGTTGACGGAGGCGATAATTACTTATGGCCTGACGTAGCTGTTTTTCCGTCGGGCCATGCTGCAGAGCAAATGCGCCAAACGTATGGGTTGATGATGCAGCGTTACACCAGCGAAATTTTTCATCAGCGCAACCAGCGTACATTTGGCCTGGTACGCGCATCAAACGGAGGCGGATCATCATTTCCGTATGTAATTTATAACGATTATTATGATCACCGCGACTTCATCACCGCGCTGGTGAACAGCGGCTTTGCCGGTGTGCTATGGACGCCTGAAGTACGATCATCCAAAACAGGCGAGGAATGGCTGCGCAGGTTTCAGTCAAATGTATTTTCGCCTATGGCCATGATCAATGCCTGGGCAAGTGGCACCAAGCCGTGGTCGTTTCCCGAAGTAGCCGAGCAAGTAAAAGCCATGGCTAATCTGCGGATGCAAATGATGCCATACTGGTACAGCGAATTTGCAAAATATCATTTTGAAGGGATTCCGCCTTTCCGGGCCATGTATATGGAAGAAGGTTTTGGAAATCCTGAAGCCAAAACCGAAAAAAAACAGCTGAACCTGGAAGAAAACCCTTATGAAGAAGCCATAACTAAAGAGGTTAAAGACCAGTATATGGCCGGTGAATATTTATTGGTAGCCCCGGTATTTACAAGTGAAACCAGCAGGAAAGTGATATTACCCAAAGGTAAATGGTATGATTTTTATACCGGGAAGTATGCAGGCAATGGCGAAGTGATCAGTGTTACGCCAGGTCTGGATAAAATCCCTGTCTATGTAAAGGATGGCGGGGTCATCCCCATGATGCCTGTAATGTTGCACGCGCCAAAAGCAGGGCAGAAAGTAGATGTCGAGATCAGGTATTACGGCGAAAAGCCTGGTGTTTATTCCTTATATGACGATGACGGTGAAACTTTTGATTACGAAAAAGGAAATTACACGTTCCGCAAAATTACGGTAGTTAAAAAGAATGGGAAATTAGTTGGTTCTATCACATCTGCCGTAAAAGGCAAACCCGATAATATCGGAAAGGTAACCTTCAAAGCCATGACGGGGCAATAAATTGTTAATGCCACGCTTTTTAATGTTGAAGTTTTAAACTCAATGGGTTAGGATAATTATCGCTTTGGTCTTCAGCCACATTATCCAGACATTTAAAATCTTTTTCAATAAGCAGGTACATTTGGTCGGTATTGTTTTCATAACCAACCCGGTCGGTGCTTGTCCATTCAAGGGCCATCGCAGCCGGCATATACATAATTATGGTATTATCGCTGAACCCGGCAGATAAAAATTCAGTTGCAGAGCGTTGCAATGCATATTTAAATACCTGTGCGCCAAAATTGGTGCATTCTTCCAGATAGCCGTCCCTGTCAAAGTTTTGCACATCTGTTTTGGTGAGGCGATAGCGCAGTGAGTTTCCTTTTATCCTGATCTTCATTTCTTTAATTTTTTACGTTAACAACATCACCTATAATAATAATAGCGGGGTAGGTAAGCTGGTTATCTGCCGCGATAGCTTCAAGGCCGCTTACTTTTCCTTTTGCAGATTTTTGTTGAGGCAATGAAGCATGTTGTATAATAGCTGCCGGTGTATCCCCCTTACCGGCCTTTATATAGGCTGATGCTATTTCTGCCAGCTTTTTCATCCCCATATATATAACAACTGTCGCGTTACTGTGCATGGCGCAGGTTAAATCGGCAGATAGGCTGCCGTCTTTTTTGGTGCCGGTAACCATCCATACGCTTTCGCTTACCTGTCGGTGGGTTAAGGGGATGTCTTCCAAGCCGGACGCCTGCATGCTGGTTACACCAGGTATATAATGTGTGGTGATGCCATGTTGGCGGGCATAAATGATTTCTTCAAACCCGCGGCCAAATATAAACGGATCGCCGCCCTTTAACCTTACCACGTTACCTTTAGTAAATGCGTAATGTTTTATCAGCTCATGAATTGTTTCCTGCGGTGTATAATCGCCGTAAGGTTGCTTGCCAACGTACACTTTTTCACAATCATCCCGGCTTATTGCCAGTAACTCTTTGTTAGCCAGATTGTCATATAGTATCACATTTGCCTGTTGTAATACCTTAAATCCCTTGATAGTCATCAATTCTGGGTCTCCCGGACCTGCTCCAAGTACAAAAAGCTCTGGATTTTGTATTTGTTTTTGCATTTTGTTAAATTAGTGATTAAAAAATAGACTTTTAAGCCTTTAAATTTCATTGATTTTGTAAAAATCACAAAATTACATGAAGAAATCTGTTTAAATAATGATATAAATTATATTAATAGCACTAATTTATGAATTTAAATGTCAATAATCATGATTTGATTAATAAAAAATTGAAATTAAATTTTTATTTGATGTTTTTTTAGTTATAATTGTAATATAAATGAAATCAAGGTCGCAGTTGATTCATTTTTAGTTTGAAAATTGCTTTAACATTTAAAAAATTTCGATATGTCAAAACCAACCATCATTGTTGTTGGCAACGGTATGGTAGGTTATAAGTTTTGCGAAAAACTTTTAGCCAGATCAACTCAGTTCCAGATAATTGTTTTTGGCGAAGAGCCGCGTCACGCTTATGACAGGGTGCATCTTAGCGAGTATTTTAACGGTAAGACTGCCGACGACCTATCGCTCTCCACTTTATCGTGGTATTCAGATAATGGTATCGCGTTGCATTTAGATGATCCCATTCAGGAAATCAATCGTACCGAAAAAACAATCCACTCTTTAAAAGGTGTTACACTTAAATATGATTACCTGGTTTTAGCAACCGGCTCATCGGCTTTTGTGCCCGATATTCCGGGTATTGAAAAAGAAGGTGTGTTTGTATATCGCACCATTGAAGATCTGGAGCTGATCAAGGCTTGCGCTGTTAATGCAAAGTCGGGCGCTGTAATGGGTGGTGGTTTGCTGGGACTGGAAGCTGCCAAGGCTTTAATAGATCTTGGCATTTCTGAAACTCATGTTATTGAATTTGCACCGCGCCTGATGCCGCGTCAGATAGACTCTGCAGGAAGTAGTATGCTGCAAATGAAATTGAGCCAGCTGGGTTTGCATATCCATCTTAATAAAAGCACCGCGGCTATTACCGGCGACAAAAAAATTCAGGCGTTAAAATTTAATGACGATAGCCAGCTTGCGGTAGATATGCTGGTTATTTCTGCCGGTATCCGCCCGCGCGATGAGTTAGCTAAATTGGCCGGTTTGCACGTAGGTACCCGTGGCGGTATTGTAGTGAACGAAAAAATGCAAACCAGCGACGAATGTATTTATGCTATTGGCGAGTGTGCTTTATACGAAGGCATGATCTACGGCCTGGTTGCGCCTGGCTATGAGATGGCAGATATTGTAGCTGCTCATTTAACTGAGGCTGACAAGAGTTTTTATGGCTATGATATGAGCACCAAGCTGAAGTTGATCGGTGTTGATGTGGCCAGTTTTGGTGATGCCTTTATTACTGAGCCTGATTGTCGTACCATCTTGTTTGAGGATACGCATAAAGGGATTTACAAGCGCATTAATATTACAAACGATGGCAAGAATCTTTTGGGCGGTATTTTAATTGGCGATGCGGATGCTTATAATATGCTGCTGCAAACCGTTAACAATAAAATAGTGCTGCCGCCAGATCCGGAAGATCTGATATTAGGATCAAGAGGGGGTGAAGCCAATGCAGGGGCAGGCGTAATGAGCTTGCCCGATGATGCGCTGATCTGTTCATGTGAAGCGGTTACCAAAGGTGCTATCTGTTCGGCAGTAAATGAAGGTGGCGTTACCGGTATTGATGGCATGAAAAAATGCACCAAGGCAGGTACAGGCTGCGGCGGTTGCGTGCCATTGGTAAAAGATTTGATTGCCGGCACCATGAAGGCAAACGGTCAGTATATTAAAAATGTTATTTGCGAGCATTTTGATTACTCGCGCCAGGAATTGTTTGACCTTGTTAAAATAAACGGGCTGAAAAACTACGACCTGGTGCTTGATCATTACGGCAAGGGCGATGGCTGTGAGGTTTGCAAGCCGGTTGTTGCCAGTATTTTATCCAGCTTATGGAATGATGTTATTATAAAACAGGAAGTAATACAGGATAGTAATGATCGATTTTTAGCCAATATCCAAAAAGGAGGTACTTATTCTGTTGTGCCCCGTATCCCGGGCGGCGAAATTACGCCCGATAAACTGATTGTAATTGGCCAGGTTGCCAAAAGATACGGATTGTATACCAAAATAACAGGAGGGCAGCGTATTGATATGTTTGGTGCACACCTGAGCGATCTGCCTTTAATTTGGGAAGAGCTTATTGATGCCGGTTTTGAAAGCGGGCACGCTTACGGTAAAGCACTCCGTACTGTAAAGAGTTGTGTAGGAAGTACCTGGTGCAGATTTGGTTTGCATGATAGTGTAACTTTTGCCATTGAGGTAGAGGATAGGTATAAAGGCATCCGCGCGCCGCATAAAATTAAAGGCGGCGTAAGTGGTTGCGTGCGGGAATGCGCCGAAGCTCAATCAAAAGATTTTGGAATTATAGCCACAGAAAAAGGTTGGAATTTATATGTGTGTGGCAATGGTGGCTCAAAACCGCAGCATGCTCAGTTGCTGGCAACAGATATTGACAAGGAAACTGTAATTAAATATCTCGACAGGTTCCTGATGTTTTATATAAAAACAGCCGATCAGTTAACCCGGACAGCAACCTGGCTTAATAAGCTCGACGGTGGCATGAGCTATCTTAAAAATGTAATAGTAAATGACAGTCTTGGGTTGGGTGAGCAGTTGGAAGAGGAAATGCAGGCATTGGTAAATACCTATCATTGCGAGTGGAAAGAAGCTATAAATAATCCTTCAATGCGCAAACGCTTCGCTCATTTTATAAATGCACCTGATGAAAAAGACCCTCATGCTCAATTTGAGCCAATGCGTGAACAGGTTCGCGCTAAGGAATGGTAGGTTTTATTAGGAAATCCCGAGTTTTTAGTTCAAAGTTAGATTGATCATTATTAAAAAGAAAACACAATGGAAGCAACAATAGCAACCCAATGGATCATGGCCTGTTATGTTGATGATGTACCTGAGAATGGCGGATCATGTATTAAGCACGGTGATGAACAGATAGCAATATTTAATTTTACACGTCGCAATGAGTGGTATGCTACGCAAAATCTTTGTCCGCATAAGCAGCAAATGGCAATATCGCGTGGCATGATCGGCAGCGCGGGCGAAAGCTGCGAGCCAAAAGTAGCTTGCCCTTTTCATAAAAAAACATTTTCACTGCTTACCGGTGAGTGTTTGGGAGAAGAGGAATTGGTGATAAAAACTTATCCGGTAAAAATAGCCGACGGAAAAGTTTTTGTCGGAATTGATTAAATGCTGGTGTATTAGGGCGGAAAATAGAACGAAATTTACATTAAGCGCCGTTGCCGAATGGGGTAATGGCGCTTTTTTTTGTGTTTTTGTTTAAAATTTCAGTGTATTTTATACACCAAGTCGGCATCTAATAAAGGTATGTAGGTCTTTTACGTCTTTTTTAATGTGATTTTTGTTTTTTTTAGAGTTTAAAACAAATTTTAATGGTTATTTATTAGAGTGTTTGATTTTTTATGGTGATTTTTTTCTTTATAAAGGATTTTAATTTGGTTTTTGTAATGTTTTATTGGCTTTTTATCTGTTAATAAATTGTTAAAAATGCATTTCTGCTGTTTTTGATCGTTTGTAATTTGAGTTTTTATCAAAAAATATAGTTTTTAATGATTTTAATCATAAAAATTCATTTTAAAAATCAATTATTTGCACGCAATCATTAAATAAGTTATATTTATCATAATTAAACAGATGAATAAATCAAAAAAGGTTGAGCCTATGGTAAAAATCAAAAATTCATAAAAAAGCCCTGCCGGGAGGTCGCATTCCCAGACAGGGTTAAATAGTTTTTAATCGCTTTAACAAATAAAAAACCAATTCAAATGTACAAAAATGTATCTAATCAATACACTATTGGAAAAATTCTATTAATTATATCATGTTTCGTTTCTTATAACGCGTCAGCGCAGCTGTCTTTAACCGGACAGATCAAAACAAGAGCCGAATTACGTGATGGTTATGGAACTTTAGAACCGATAGGTAACAAAAATGCAGCCTTCGTGTCACAACGAACGCGGCTCACCTTCAATTACAAAAGCAGTAAGCTTATTTTCCAAACATCGGTACAGGATGTAAGGCTGTGGGGCCAGGATGCCTCAACTATTACGATCAACGATGGCAGCCGGTTAAGCCTTCACGAAGCCTGGGCCGAATTGATCCTCTCCAACAAAAAAGACACTTCTTTTAAAAAATCGCCTGTCGATTATTTCGCTATAAAAGCCGGCCGACAGGAAATTAGTTATGACGATGAACGCTTGCTTGGCGCTACCGACTGGATACAGCAGGCCCGCAGGCACGATGCTATCGTATTAAAACTTCTTCAATCAGGCTGGCAGGTTGATCTCGGCGCTGCCTTTAATCAAAGCTCTGATGCTATTAACTATAATGGCACCTATTATACACCGGCCAATGTACCCGCTACAGTAAAGGATAGCAAAGGTAATCTGGCTAATACCCCTGCCGGGCTTATCCCGCTGGTTAATGCTTCGGGCATTAGTTCAAAAACCGGGAATCTTTCGTTCTTAAATCCGCCAGGTACTAACGGGCAAAACCAAAACTATAAAGCTCTTGAATATCTCTACTTTGCTAAAAAATTTAATAAAACTAAAGTAACCGGCCTTTTCCTGGCCGATCAGTTTGCCAAATACAAACTCGATTCGGTAAAAAATGTATCAGGCGAAGACGTTGGTTATATATACGGTCGCCGGTTTAATCAACCAGGCGTTAATACTCGCTATACAACCGGCTTGCTCATCAATTCCGTTTTCGGCAGTAAGGATGAATGGGCTGCTACAGGCGGCTTTTACTACCAGGGCGGCCATGACCGTGATGGTGCTGAGTTAAGCGCTTATACTTATACCGTATCTTTATCATACAAAAGCAGTAACATGGCTTATACAGCCGGATGGGATTATCTGTCAGGAAACGATGCGCTTTCCACCTCAAAAACCAATCACAGGTTTGACCCATTGTATGGTACTCCGCATAAGTTCTGGGGCTATATGGACTATTTTTATGCAGGTACTGGATCCCCAACCGGCGGCTTGAGCAATCCTTATGTTAAAATCAAATATCTTTCAGACAATAAGCGCTTTAGCGTTGATTTAGCTAATCATTACTTCCTGTTGGCTAAAGATCAGAAAGGAACAAACGGACAGCCCATTGACAAATACCTTGGTACCGAATTTGACCTCACCAACAGCTATAAGCTCAACAAATTTACAGCTGTTGATCTGGGTTTATCGTACATGGCAGCAACCCACAGCATGGAGTATGCTAAAGGTTTAACGCCGGATAGCAGCAAACTGCACCCATTTTGGGCGTACCTGCAGCTTAATATCAAACCTGAGTTTTTGAATAAGTAATATATGCTGAAAGCTTAAGGCTAAAAGCCGAAAGCGAGAAATGTTAAAAAATCAAAGTACAAACAAACAGCTTTTAGCCCTTAGGCTTTGAGCTTTAAGCTTAAAAAAATGGAAAAACAACTTACCAAACTCAACATATTTTCATTAAAAGGTGTACAAATGCGCACCTTTCACATCACATGGCTCATGTTTTTTGTATGCTTTTTTGGCTGGTTCGGCCTGGCCCCATTAATGCCAACCATCCGTGCCGAATTACATTTGAGTAAAGGGCAAGTGGGTAACACCATCATTGCATCTGTAGCTGCAACAATTATAGCCCGCCTCATCATCGGTAAACTTTGTGATACCTGGGGGCCTCGTAAAACAGCAGTCAGGTTATTAATTATAGGGTCATTGCCTGTTTTTCTGGTAGGCCTGGCTCATGATTACACCTCTTTTTTATTGTTTCGCCTGGCTATTGGTGTAATAGGTTCATCGTTTGTAATTACCCAGTTCCATACTTCTATGATGTTTGCACCCAATATAAAAGGTACAGCCAATGCGGTAACCGGTGGCTGGGGTAACCTTGGTGGCGGTATAACCAATATGGTAATGCCTTTAATATTTGCTGCCATAGTAGGGGCCGGCTTTACCAAAGCCGAAGCCTGGAGGTACGCCATGATAGTTCCGGGTGTAATGATGCTGATAATTGCCTTTGTATACTGGAAATTTACCAAAGACACGCCTAACGGTAACTATGATGAAGTAGGTTATGCCAAAACCAACCCATCAAAAACCGACTGGTCGATATTGGCCGACTGGCGTGTTTGGGCACTTACACTGGCCTACGCCATGTGCTTTGGTATGGAGATCACTTTTGATAATGTAGCTTCCCTGCATTTTGTAGATACATTCCATCTCTCACAAAGCTCGGCAGGTTTCTGGGCAGGTATCTTCGGCTTCATGAACATTTTTGCCCGTGCATTAGGCGGCATTGTATCTGACAAAGTTGGTGGCAAATTCGGAATGCGGGGCAAGGGCTTATTGCTTGCCGGCGTACTGCTGCTGGAAGGTATTGGTCTTGTCCTGTTTGCTCAGTCTGGCAACCTTACAATGGCTATTATTTCCATGCTCTCGTTTGCGCTGTTCCTCAAAATGTCAAATGGCGCTACTTACGGTATAGTGCCGTTTATCAACAGTAAAAATGTAGGGATGGTAAGCGGAATTGTAGGGGCCGGTGGTAACCTTGGCGGGATGCTGTTCGGTTTTCTTTTCAAATCAGATCACATCACCTATATCCAGGCATTTACCTACATCGGTATAACTGTTATGGTAATTTCCGCTATTGTACTGATCACCCGTTTTCAAAAGCAGGCTGAGCCTCAAACAGCAGAGGAACCCGCTTTGGCTTTATAAGCTTAAAGTAAAAGGCCGAAAGTGAAAAGCAGAAGGCTGAATAAATAGAAAAGAAATCATATGAAAGCTTTAGGCTTTAAGCCTTAAGCTTTCGGCTTAAAGAAAAGCTTTTAGCTTAAAAGAAATGTTGAACAAACGCCCTCAAAATACATTTAAAAGTACTTGCTGCTACTGCGGGGTAGGCTGCGGCGTGGTAATTAATAAAGAAAAAAATGGCAGTATAACGCTTGAGGGCGATAAGGACTATCCTGTAAATAAAGGCATGTTGTGCAGTAAAGGGCTTAACCTGCATTACACAGCTAATGATAAAACCGACAGGTTGCTGTACCCTCAAATGCGCTATAATAAAAGCATGCCCCTGCAAAGGGTAAGCTGGGATGACGCATTGGAACGTACAGCAGCCATTTTTAAAACGTTCATTGATAAATACGGGCCGGATTCGGTTGCGTTTTATGCCTCGGGCCAGTGCCTTACCGAGGAATACTACGTTGTTAATAAGCTAATTAAGGGCTTTATCGGTAGTAATAATATTGATACCAATTCGCGTTTGTGTATGAGCAGTGCAGTTGCTGCCTATAAGATTGCACTGGGTGAGGATACCGTACCCGTTTGTTATGACGATATTGAGTTGGCAGATTGTTTTTATGTTACCGGAGCTAACCCGGCATGGTGCCATCCAATTTTATGGCGAAGGGTTGAAGCACATAAAGCTGCAAATCCCGATGTAAAGATCATCGTAGTTGACCCTCGCGCTACGGATACCTGCAGCAATGCCGATTTGCACCTGCAGATAAACCCGGGCACTGATATCACCCTTAACCACGCTATTGGCAGGGTATTGATAGAGAACGGGGATATCGATATTGATTTTGTAAACAGCCATGCGGATGGTTTTGAGCAGTACAGCAAATTGGTATTTGAACGTACCCTCGCTGAATCGGCTGCTATTTGCGGCGTAAGCGAAAACGACATCCGGCTTGCTGCCAGTTATATCGGTGAAGCAAAAGGCTTTATAACGATGTGGACAATGGGGCTAAATCAAAGCGCTGTTGGGGTAAATAAAAATTTGAGCCTTCTGAATCTTAACCTGATAACAGGTCATATTGGTAAGCCGGGATCTGGCCCATTATCCTTAACCGGGCAACCAAATGCTATGGGCGGGCGCGAAGTGGGGGGGCTTGCTAATCTTTTACCGGCGCATCGTGTTTTAACTAACCCGGTGGACAGGGCGGAGGTACAGAAGTTTTGGGGAGGTACTGAAATAGCCGCTAAACCTGGCCTTACCGCAACAGAAATGTTTGAGGCCCTGAATGATGGCCGCCTTAAAGCCATCTGGATCATGTGTACTAATCCGCTAACCAGCTTACCAAATGTACGGCTGGCCGAAGAAGCTTTGAAAAAGGCAAAGTTTGTGGTGGTTCAGGAGATCAGCAATAAGCCCGAAACACTGGCCTATGCCGATGTGATCCTCCCCGCAGCTGCATGGGCCGAAAAGGAGGGAACTATGACCAATTCTGAAAGGCGTATCAGTTATTTGAGTAAAGTACTTGACCCGCCGGGCGAAGCTATGCCGGATAGCGAGATCATTTGCCGCTTTGCTAAAAAAATGGGGTATAAAGGCTTTGATTTTAAAAATGCTGCCGAAATTTATGCCGAGCATGCTAAACTCACCGGTAAAACCAATATTGATATCAGCGGGCTTACGCACGAAGCTATCATACAACAACGGTCAATACAATGGCCTTACAAAAAACGTAATGCAATACCAGGAACGCCCCGCTTATTTACCGACAAGCAATTTTATACCGAAACACGTAACGCTAAGATAAGCGCGGTACCGGATGCGCATACCAGCGAGGTTCCTGACGGCGACTATCCTTTCATTCTAACTACCGGCCGCATCCGCGATCAATGGCATACCATGAGCAAAACCGGTAAGGTGAATAAACTCAACCAGCATATCAAAGAGTCATTTATCGAGATCAATCCTGTTGATGCTGAAGCATTGGAGATCAGGGAAGGCGATGTTACTATTATTACATCCCGAAGGGGTGAAGTGAGGGTAAAAGCCCGAATTACCGAACAGATAAAACAGGGTGTTGTTTTTGTGCCAATGCATTGGGGCAAGATCCTGAACAATGATCTGCACCGCATTAACAATGTTACTAATGACGCACTTGATCCGATATCAAAGGAGCCGGATTTTAAGTATTGCGCGGTAAAGATCCAAAAATATAAAAAGCCATTTCAAAGAATTGTGGTTGTTGGCGCCGGCGCCGGTGCACACGGTTTTGTACGATCATACAGGGAACTTAATAAAGATGATGAGATCATCATTTTCAGTAAAGAAGATCATCCTTTTTACAACCGTGTTATGCTGCCCGATTATATCAGCGGCGAACAACGTTGGGAACAACTGGTAAAAATGACCGATGAAGAAGAACCCGAACTTAAAATAAGGTTATTACGCGGCGTAAGCGTCGAGAAAATAGACCGTGTTAACAAATATGTGCTGGATAGCCGGGGTGTAAAAACCTATTACGATGTATTGCTGCTGGCCACAGGTAGTCGTGCGGCAATTCCTAAAAACGTACCATCGCTGCCGGGGATCTTCAGTATGCGCAGCCGTAACGATGCTGATAACTTTAAAAAGCATGTTCCCAAAAATGGGCATGTGGTTATTGTGGGTGGTGGTCTATTGGGTTTGGAGATGGCGGCTTCCCTGCGTGAAATAGGGATTACGATTACCATCATTCAGCGTACATCAAGATTTTTAAACCGCCAGTTGGATGAGTTGGGCAGCAGGCTCTTGCATGAAGAAATGGTTGACCAGGGCTGCGATATCTTTTATGACGACGAAGTGCAATTGTTTTATGGGCGCAGCAAGCTTACCGGTATAGGTTTAAAAAGCGGCCGGAAAATTGATTGCGATGCTATGATCCTGGCTATCGGCACTACGCCAAACCTGGAAATAGCCAAGGATTGCGGTCTTGAAATTAAGCGCGGCGTAATTGTGAACGAACGGTTGCTTACCAGCGATCCGAACATATACGCCATTGGCGAAATAGCTGAGTTTAACGGAACCCTATACGGTATAACTGCCGCTGCCGAACAACAGGCAGCAGTTGTTGCAGGTTACATGAACGGCGACATAGCCAGTTATTACAAGGGCAGCCTGTTTATGAATATCATCAAAATTCATGGTTTTGATTTGTGCAGTATCGGTTTATCTGATTGCCCGAATGAAAAAGACTATGAAGAAATTGTATTTATTGACAAGGCCAAGCGCTATTATAAAAAATGCATTATTCACCAGGACAGGCTGGTGGGCACCATTTTAATTGGCGATAAAGGGGAGTTCCAGGAATTCAGGGAACTGATAGCAAACAAAACCGAGCTCAGCGATAAGCGCCTGAAACTACTTCGCAGCGGTAAAACGGCCGAACCTGTTTTAGGCAAACTGGTTTGTAGTTGTAATAATGTGGGTGCCGATAATATCCGTAATAAAGTAGCCGGCGGCTGTATCCAACTGGCCGATGTTTGCAGCCAAACCGGAGCTGGAACAGGCTGCGGATCATGCAGGCCCGAAGTAAAACGCCTGTTAGAAGAAGTACTTGAGCAATAATTATTAAAAGCTTGAATCAATGGATAATAAGCAACTAATTAAGATAAATTTACCCGGCGGTGTAGCTTCTGCCGGTGATTTTTACGAGATGCTCATCATCGCGCAAAATGCTGGTGCTAAACAGGTCCGTTTTGGGAACAGGCAGCAATTGTATTTTGAAATTGAAGAAACACAGTTGGAGGACCTGGAATTTGATATGCTTAGTGCCGGTATTGATCACGAAATTAACCAGGATATTTATCCCAATATCACCAGCTCATACATTGCCGATGGTATTTTTAACCAGGAGAACTGGCTCAAAGAAGGTGTTTATAAAGATATTTTCGATCTTTTTGACTATCAGCCCGAACTGAAAATAAACCTGGTTGACAGCAATCAAACTTTTGCTTCATTTTTTACAGGTAACCTAAATTTTATTTCCTCGGCTGTAAGCAACTACTGGTATTTATATATCCGGTTCCCCAAAACTAATATCCTGTATTGCTGGCCTGTATTGGTTTATTCGGATGATATCCCTGCCATTGGCAAAGCTATACAACAAGTAATATTTGCCAACAAAGCACTGTTTTATGACCAGGTTGAAATTAATCCCGATAAGCTTTATCAATTGGTTACTACAGGCCACCAGTTTGTGACCCAGGAAATTGAACAGCCACTTATTATTCCTGAATTTCAACTGCCCTATTATGAGGGTTTTAACAAACAGGGTAATAAATACTGGCTGGGTATTTACAGACGCCACGAGCTTTTTGATATTGAGTTTTTAAAAGAGATCTGTAACCTGTGCATGCAAACCCGCGTTGGACAATTGTATTTTAGCCCATGGAAATCCTTACTCATTAAAAATATCGAAGCAAAGCACAGGCCGTTATGGGGTAACCTGCTTAATAAATACCGGGTAAACATCAGGCATGCTTCAAATGAGCTTAACTGGCAGGTTGAAGATCTTTGCAGCCCCTGTCTTGAGCTTAAGCAGCAACTGGTAAGCGAATTTGAAGAGGCTGATTTGCGAACATATGGACTTAGCTTTGCCATAAAACGGTCGCCTAAATCGGGGATTTATGGCTCAATTATGATCCGCGCGCGGATGCCCGATGAATTTGAAATTGTGCATACCCGCGATTTTAACCACAATACCCGCGAATTTGTGATTTACAAACAAGGCGTTGCCAAAGCAGATTTAAGCAGGCACCTGACAGCGCTTTGCGATATGTTTTATGAACAGCAAATTAATAACCTATCATCGTTGCCGGTAAGCAAAACCAATACTGAAATTAAATCACCCAATCAAAAAACTGTTCATCAGTGCAAAAGCTGTTTTACTATTTATGATGAGTTGTATGGGGATATCTTTAATAACATAGAACCCGGAATGCCTTTTGAAAATTTAAGCGACTATGAATGCCCAACCTGCGGCGCCGAAAAGGAGAACTTTGCAGAACTGATGTATCAAGCCGATTAATCGTTTTTAAATAAATCAGTTTGAAAAAAATCGGCCTGTTTGCTTAGTTTAAACAGGCCGATTTTTTTTATAATATACCTTCGGTAATTTATTTTGCCGGTGTAATGATAACGTTTCTGTAATCTATAGGCCCATGATCCCCCTGAATCAGCAGCGGCCCTGGTTCGCCTTCTTTGCTGTCGATAGCCCCGCCGGTAATGCCCGGAATCTCCTGCTGGCATATCACCATGGTGCCATTGGCTACGATGGTAACTAAACGCCCTACCAGTGTAATATCATATGATTGCCATTCCCCGGCGTTTTTCGCCATCATTTTGTTGGGCGGCAGGAAACCGTAAATAGCGCTAAACTGGTTATTGATAGGTTCAGGCTCACCGGTTTTAGTGTCGATAACTTGTACCTCATAGCGCCCTCTCAGGTAAACGCCGCTGTTGCTGCCTTTTTGATAGCGAAATTCGATGTGTAATTTAAAATCGCTGAATTTTTGATCGGTAATAAGGTTTGCGCCGGAGTGCTTGCTCCTCAATATGCCCGATTCTACTACCCATTGGTTTTTGCCGTCAGTATGCCAGCCTTTGGTGTCTTTACCGTTAAACAATTTAACAGGCTTGCCCCAAACCGGTGCCTTTGCCCTTGCCATTGATGGAGCTCTGACACCTGTAAAATGATAAGTAACCCCATCTGAATATACCATTGTTCCGGTTAATTCTTCGCCCTTAACCTCAAATTCAAAATCCATGTTCCGGTTTCCCTCTTCCCATTGCAGCGGGATAGAAAAGCTGTATTTGCCGTCATGTGGTTTTACTTCTGATATTGGTCGCGCACTTCCGAAAGCATAGGTAAAACGGCCAATCAGAGTATGTGTGCCTGATTTTTGAACTTCCAGCCAGGAAGGAAGGCTTTTGCCTCCTTTATCAATGGTTATATCCCATCGGCCGATAACGGCAGGATCCTTTGCCTGTTGAGCTTTGGCTCCCGAAATTATTAAAAGCAGCAATCCTGCGATGAGCTGTATGCGGATGAATCTGCTATTTGAGGTCTTTTTAATAGTAGGTTGGTTTCTCATAATTTTTAAATCTACAAACTATCATCCAATATTTTATTACACGGTTAGTTTTTTGTAACAACCATGCAGCGATCATTTTCTTAAAGTTTAGTTAACATTAGTAATGTAGGTTTGTAGCATTAAATGATAGAAATTGCCGATACTATTTTACTTTCACGAATCAGGGAAGACGATCATTCGGCTTTTGACCTGCTGTTTGAGCGTTATTGGGAGCGATCATACCGGGCAGCCCGGGCCAGGCTCGATGATGAAGCACAGGCGCAGGATCTTGTGCAGGAAATTTTTATTAAACTCTGGCAACGCAGGCATACATTAACCATCCAAACCAGTTTTGAACAATATTTATTAAGCGCGGTGCGGCTGAGCGTGATCAGTTATTTCAGATCGCAAAAGGTTACACACGTAAGCCTGGAGGACGCGCTGCAACGGGTGGAATTGCTTGAAAATTCCATACATGACCATAGCGGATATCTCGAACTGGAGCAAACGCTTGAACAGGCTGTTAAGCATATGCCCGAAATGCTGCAAAAAGTTTATGAGCTGCGCAGCGAAAACCACTCGGTAAAAGCGATTGCCACAGAGCTGGGGCTGGCCGAACAAACCGTAAAGAATTATATCTCCGAAGTATTGCGGCGGCTGCGCATCGTCATCTCCGAAAAACACCCCGAACAAAGCGCCGCCTATTTAGCACTGATACTATTTGCGCTTTACAATTAATTAACAAAATGTTGATGTAAATTATAAGTACCTCCGGGGCTTTTTAACGACTTACTGTTGAAAACCCACTATGGAGCTACGTAAATTTATAAAACAACTCGGCCGGTATCAAAAAGGTACAACCAACGAAACCGAGAAAGCAATAATTGAAGCCTGGTATGATTCATACGAGGCCGGAAGTGAGAAACAGGCTTTACCCGCAGATGAACTTAAGCGTGTCAGAAACGCCATGCACGCAAAGATCAGCGGCTCCATCAACAAGCCCGTGCGGTCGATGTGGTTCAACTATAGCATTGCAGCGAGTGTTTTATTGTTATGCTGCTCAGCTACTCTGTTTTATTTTTTGCAAAGGCCGAAAGTCGCAACTCCCGAAACCTACACCACTTTAAGTACGCTTAACGGCGAGATCAGGAAAGTAACGCTGCCCGACAGTTCGGTTATTTGGATCAATGCCCAAAGCCGGATCCGGATCCCTTCTAATTTTGATAAAACTATACGCCGGGTTTACCTGGATGAAGGCGAGGCCTATTTTGAGATAAAGCATAATGCCCACAAGCCCTTCAGGGTTATCACCGCTCCACTGCAGGTACAGGTTTTGGGCACGTCGTTCAATATCAACGCATATCATAGCCTCCCTCATGTAAAAATTACTGTTGTTACGGGTAAGGTTGGGGTAAGTAAAGGAACAAAACTGCTGTCATTCCTCAAGCCGGGACAGGAACTTAGTTATACGACGGACGATGGCTCCTTTGAACAGAAAAAAGTAGATGCCGGTCAAAGCCAGAGCTGGAAGGATGGTGATACCTATTTAAACCACGTAAAGTTTGAGGAACTGTCATTGGTTTTTAAAAACCTGTATGGCCTTACTTTAAAAGCAGGCAGCAAACGGGCACATGATTATTTATTCACCTTACGTATTAAGCGCAATACACCGGCCACAGAAACGCTGAAACTCATCAGCGCCATACATAATGCACATTTCAGAAAGGAGGGTACCAACGTAATTATTTATTAACCCTTTAAAAAGAAACCGGTCCTGTTTCAGCAGGAGCCGGCTTTAATTTCAGCAGGTGAGGGTTTGCCGACCCCAGCCCGCAATGCTCAGCAAAATTTGACTATTACAAAGCAATCAAAAATATGAATTTCCATACACAGTTATGCAGACAGTTTATGCGTATCTCTTTTTTACTAATTTCCATATCAATAACCATCGGCCTGGTATCGGTAAAGGCCACTGAGTTAGCTGCCCAGGGCGTTAACACCCGGCTTGATATCACCATCGGAAACGAAGACCTTTCTTCAGTTATAAAAAAGCTGGAACAAAAGGCCAACGTCGCTTTTGCCTACGATGAGGTGTTTTTAAAACTTACCGATAAACATACTAATGCGGCAAACTATAAGAACGAAAGTCTGAAAAATATCCTTACGGCCTTGTTTAAAGGGCAGGAGATCGGTTTTAAGGAACAAGCCGGCAATATCATACTTTACAGACAGCTTACCGGGCGGATAAGCGGAAGAATAACTGATGAAAGCGGACAGCCTTTGCCCGGAGCTTCGGTAAGCATTGTTGGTACTTCATTTGGAATGATGACAGATGCAGACGGCAGGTATAATATTAGCCTACCCGAAGGTACTTATACCGTGGCTGCTTCATTTGTGGGTTACACCCGTGTTGAATCTGCCAATGTTATAATCAACGGTAATCAAACCACCACGTTGAATATTAGCCTCGTGGCTGGCAGCCAGTTAAAAGAAGTAACCGTAAGTTACGGTAAACAGCGTGCAAGGGAAGTTACAGGTTCGCTTACCCAGGTAGATGCAGCCCCACTTCAGGATATGCCCGTAATGCAGTTTGCCCAGCAATTACAGGGCAAGGCAGCCGGCGTTCAGATTGCACAAAGCAGCGGACAGCCAGGCCGTGGTGTGGAGTTCAGGATCAGAGGAGCGGCTTCGTTTTATGCCAGTAATCAGCCTTTAGTGGTTATAGATGGGATCCCCGTTACAGGTAGCATCAATAACATGAACCCAGCCGAGATAGAGAGCTTCAGTATATTGAAAGATGCTTCGGCTACGGCACTTTACGGTTCACGAGCAGCAAATGGTGTAATCCTGATCACTACCAAACATGCTAAACCCGGCGATGCGCAGATTGAATTTAATGCCAATTACGGCGTGCAGAAAATACCGGGCGAGCGTGTTCCAAAAATGATGGATGCCCGTGGCTTTGCCCAGTACATGAATGAAAAATTTGCCGACAGCCGTAAATATGAGCCAGGCTACACAACAGCCACCCCGGCAGATTATTTAAACCCGGAACAATATGGTGAAGGCACCAACTGGTATAAACTGCTTACCCGCACTGCGCCTATTCAAAGTTACGATATCACCATCCGCAGCGCCCGTGAAAAGTCAAGCTCGACTGTTATGGCCGGCTACCAGGAGCAGCAGGGAGTATTGATCAATACCGGTACCAAATTGTTTTCGCTGCGTATTAACCAGGACCTTTCTTTAAGCAACAATAAATTAAAAATTGGTTTTAACCTTGCGCCAAGCTATCGCCTTGATCATAACAACCGTTTAGGTACTGATGGGGTTGGCGGTTTGTTTGAAAGGATTTTTGAAGCCAGTCCGTTAAAGTCGCCTTATAATGCTGATGGCAGCTACAACCGTGACACTTACTCGCCGGGCATGGTAGCTTACATTAATCCGCTGGCCCAGTTCAACCTTACTAACGATGATTATAAAACTACACGCATCCTGGCCAATGGCTATTTAAATTATGAGTTTTTAAAAGGCCTCAGCATTAAAACCAATGTGGCGGTAGATAAAGGCGGTGAAACGCGCCAGTATTTTCAGTCGGGTGTGGTTACTTCAACGGTAGGCCAGGCCACCGGAACAAGCAGTTCGGTGGATAATGGATCATATACTGCCGAGGCTAACCTCGTTTATCGTAAATCTTTCGGCGATCATAATATTGAAGCGCTGGCAGGCTATTCTGCTCAAAAATATAGCGGTACTAATAATACCTTAACCGGTTTAGGTTATCCAAGCGATGATATTCCCTATTTAAATGCGGCGACCAGCTTATCTGCGGGTGGGAGTTCATATAATGCCTATTCGTTGTTGTCGAGTATCGCCCGTATTAACTACAACTACAAAGGCAGGTACTTGTTACAAGGCGCAATTCGTCGTGACGGTTCATCCCGCTTTGGCTCAAACCAGAGTTACGGTAATTTTCCATCAATATCTGCAGGTTGGGTAGTAAGTGATGAAAAGTTCATGGATCGTTTCAGCTTTCTTAACCTGATGAAGATCCGTGCAAGCTATGGCGTAACCGGTAATAATTTCTTCCCCGGTTACTATGATGCACAGGCGACCATCGGGAAATATTATTATGAATTTGGCGGCGCATCTGTGGCTGGGCAAACCATTAACAGGCTGGCTAATGATGACCTTCGCTGGGAACGTAATAAACAGTTTGATCTTGGTTTTGATCTGTCTCTGTTCAATAACCGTTTGAATTTTACTTACGACTATTATCACAAAATATCCGACGGGCTAATCATGCAGCGTCCTATACCAAAAGCATCGGGCTTTACCAGTATCCTGGATAACGTGGGCGCAATTGAACTGTGGGGACATGAGTTTACCGTTAACTCAAACAACCTCACCGGCAAATTGAAATGGACAACCAACCTGAATGTTTCCTTTGATCGCAACCTGATCAGAAACCTTGTTTCTCCGGGCTACATCCGCAGAAATAACACAGTATCTTCTGATTATTACCGCCAGCAGGAGGGACACCACCTCGGCGAGTTTTACGGCTTCGTGTTTTTAGGTTTATATAAAGATGCCAGTGACCTGGCTAATTCGGCCAAATATGGCAGCGCCTCTGATGTTGGTACCATCAAGGTTAAAGACATTAATGGCGATGGTGTTATTGATGATGTAAACGACCGTACCTTTATCGGCGATCCTACGCCAACCTTTACCGGCGGCCTTACCAACAACTTTGTTTATAAAAACTGGGACCTGAATATCCATATGGCCTTTTCAGTTGGCGGCAAAATATTAAATGCGGCTAAATGGGCTTATCAAACCAATCTGGATGGTTCACGTGTGATGCTTGCAGCCGCAGCCGACCGTTGGAGATCGCCGGAAAACCCGGGATCGGGGGTTTATCCACGCACAAAAACCGGCACTACGGCCATGGGAAGGCAAGTTAACTCACAATGGGTTGAGAATGGTTCTTACCTCACCGCAAAAAATATCTCTCTGGGTTACCGCTTTAACCTCGGTGATAAATTTTTGATGCGCAGCCTGAGGGTATATACATCGGTACAACAGGCTTTTGTATTTACCAAATATTCGGGAATGAACCCCGAGATCAACTTTGCAGGGCTTGACCCTACACTGGGCATCGGTGTTGATGAAAATGCTTACCCAATCCCACGCACCTTTTCATTTGGTGTGTCGGCAACTTTTAAATAATCTCCCAAAAGAACATTGTATGAAAAAGACATATATCATCCTTGCTTTGACAGCGCTTACCGCTGCTTCGTGTAAAAAAGACTTTATCGACCTTACACCCAGGGATTCCTATACCGATGCTACATTTTACAAAACTGTCGATCAGTTTAAGCAGGCCGACATTGCGGCTTACGCACCGCTGCGTGACGTTTTGGTAAACGATTACTTTACTTCAGAAATGCGCTCGGACAATACCATTTACCAGCCTTATCCCAGCAATCGCGGTACCGCGTATTTATATCGCGAAAGTATTTCAAACTTCACAAATACCTCTACCAACGATTACGTGAACGCTGTTTGGCAGCATTGCTATACCGGTATCTCCCGCACCAATATTGTTATTGAGCGATTGAAAACAACAGATTTTGATGCGGCGGTTAAGGCGCCCATTGATGGGCAAGCCAAATTTTTAAGGGCTTTTTATTATTTTAAACTGGTTAGGTTATTTGGTGGCGTGCCTTTATTTTTAAAGGAAGTGACCAAGGCCGAAGATGCCTTTTTACCACGTTCAGCAGCTGACGCGATATATAATCAAATTATTGCCGATGCTAAGGATGCCATCAGTGAGTTGAGTGCACCGGCGAAATTCCCTCAAACAGGAGAAGCCACCAAAGGATCGGCCACAATGCTGCTGGCCGAGGTTTATGCTACTCAAAAGAAATGGGCAGATGCTGAAACCTTACTAACTACGCTTTCGGGTATGGGATACGGATTAAACGCTAATTATGCCGATGCCTTTACGCCAGGAAATAAAAACAGTAAGGAATCAATATTTGACATCCAGTTTTTGGAGGGCACAGTTTTGGGAACTACGCCAAATCCGCTGCCTTTTCATTTTTTGCCACGAAGTACCAATACCGCAATTATCACCGGTATAAATATCAACAATAGTTCAACCGGCGGTTGGAATACGCCTACACAGGATCTGATCAATGCCTATGAGCCCAATGACAAGCGCCTTGATGCTTCTATCGGAATTGTGGAAGGTGCCTACAATGCCAGCGACCTGTTTATTTATTCGGCTAATAAAAGTGTTATCGGTTACACACCAGCCGCGGGTAAAATAGGTGTGCCATATATTAAAAAATATGAGCATCCGCCGCTGATTGCGGTTACCGGTTCAAGCGATAATTTTCCAATTTATCGCTACTCAGATGCACTGCTGCTTTTAGCCGAAGCACAGAACGAGCAGGGTAAATCGCCATTAACAGCATTAAATACAGTTAGGTCCCGGGCTGGATTGCCGGCAGCTACTACTGCCGACCAGGCGTCGCTGCGCGATATCATTGCTCACGAACGTCGGATTGAACTGGCTTTTGAAAATCACCGCTGGAACGATCTTGTACGCACCGGTAAAGCTGTGGATGTGATGAACGCTTTTGGTGCTGTACTAAAAACGCAGGTAAATTACCTTACGCCTGATACTTATAATGTAACGGCCAATAAGCTGCTATATCCAATCCCGCAGCCCGAAATTGACTTAAACCCTGGTCAAATGACGCAAAACCCGGGTTATTGATCCCTTAATGTTTACTGTCCCTGCTTTCAGATTGCTGAAGGCGGGGATATAGTTTCACCATCAAACTAATACCACATGTTACCGAAATACAGAAATGCATTCGCAGCAGGGCTTTGCCTTGGCTCATTATTGTTGAATAATAGTGCGCAATCAGAGACATTGTTTCCAACAGATACAGTATTAAACACTCCGGGCCCCGAAGCAACGATTAAACCCGGCGACTTTTCAATCGCTGTAATTCCCGATTCGCAATACTACCTGGCCCAGGCCCAGCTTGGTGGAACCTTTGAAATGTTCAAAGCACAGATTGCCTGGATCCAGAAGAACCAGGCTAAAGAAAACATAGCCTATGTAGCACACATGGGTGATATTACCGAACACGGTGATAACCCGGTAACAGCCAGAAGCGAGTGGTATCTTGCCAAAACCGCGCTTTATGGCCTGGAAAATCCGGTTAGTATTCCTTATGGTTTGGCCGTTGGTAATCATGACCAGTTTCCGTCACAGCGCCCGGTTACAGGCACTACTAACGGATATAATCAATATTTTGGTGTAAAACACTTTGAGGGCCGTTCATATTATGGTAGCCATTACGGCAATAATAATGACAGCCATTATGACCTGTTTACTGCAGGCGGCGTTGATTTCATAGTAATGTTCCTCGAATTTGATGCTTTTAATGAAGATCAGGCTGGCTTGTATGGCTGGGCTAACCAAATGTTAAACAAATACGCTTCGCGGAAAGCGATTGTTGTAAGTCACTCCATTTTACATTTTAACCCTGTAACCGGCTCTAACACACCGCAAGCCCCTTTTAACGCACAAGGTAAGGCTATTTATGAAAGTCTTAAAAACAATCCCAATTTGTTCATGATGCTGTGCGGGCACGTAGGCGATAACGGCGAAGGCTACCGTGTTGAAACCTATAACGGTCATAAGGTTAAAGCTTTCCTGAACGATTATCAAAGCAGACCAAACGGTGGGAACGGTTTGATGCGTTTGTATAAATTTTCGGTTAAGCGCAATGAGCTATCGGTCAAAACATTTTCTCCTTATGCCAAAACAAGCGAGACGGATGCCGATAGCCAGTTTAAGGTCCCTTTGTTTGATACCCCTGTAAAACAATAGCTATGAAGATTTTTCTTAAAGCGCCGGCAACGATTGCCTGTGGTTTCAAGGATACCTTTTACACTCCATAACGATTGGCAAGGATTACGAAACCAACCATCCTGAAAAGGCGGCTGGTTTCGTGTTTGTGAAATTATAGATTATTCTTTATCCATTTTTTCAAGCAGTGCCAGGATTCTGTCAAGCTTGTCTGCTTCAATGGCGTTTAAGCGCAGTTGTAATTCTTCAATTTCTTTTTTTGCTTCCACATTGGTGCGGAAATCCTCATTGGCTTGGGCGCGGTCACGTTCATTTTGGCGGTTCTGTGCCATCATGATAATCGGGGCCGCATATGCTGCCTGGGTTGAAAACAACAAGTTTAATAAAATGTATGGGTAGGGATCCCAATGACCAATAAAGGCGACTACGTTTAGCGCCATCCACAACGCAACAATTAAGGTTTGAATGATGATGAACCGCCATGAACCCATGCCAGCCGCTACAGAGTCGGCCAATCGCTGCCCAAAGTTCATGGAATCGATATGTCTTTGATACCAGTTTTTTTTATTGTTTGCCATTTTTTAAGAATTAAGCTTTAGTTAATAAATATATAAATTTAATTGCCATGGCTTTTATTGGGCTGAATTCCTTAAGCTATGAGCAAGAAAATTCATTTTGATTCGCATACTGCGTTAATCAAATATTTCTACCCGTATCTTCAAATCTCTGTAACTTTAAGATACATATCACTATGTTAGATAGCTTTGAACATACCTCAGCACCTCAGTATTGGCTCACCCGTTTTGTGATTCTTCGCCTGCTCGGTGTGGTTTACGCGGTAGCGTTCCTTGTGGCTATAAACCAGGTACTGCCCTTAATCGGCTCAAATGGCTTATTACCGGTTGATAATTACCTGCATCAGGTAAGTATTGCATTGGGTTCAAATGGAGCAGGGTTTATGCGGCTGCCTTCGGTGTTTTGGTTTTGGCATTCAGATCAGGCATTACTGCTTGTTTCATGGACAGGTTTAATTTTATCCCTGATTGTTATAGCCGGTTATGCCAACGCGCTTTCAATGGGGGTATTGTGGGTATTGTATCTATCGTTGGTACATGTTGGGCAGGACTGGTATGGTTATGGCTGGGAAATCCAATTGACAGAAACCGGCTTTCTGGCTGTATTTTTATGCCCTTTGCTGGATATGCGGCCCTTTCCCAAACGTCCGCCGCCTTTGCTCATTATCATCCTGTTTCGCTGGCTCATCTTCCGGATCATGTTTGGCGCGGGAATGATCAAATATCGTGGCGATGCTGTGTGGCGCAATGGCACAGCGTTATATTACTATTTTGAGACCCAGCCAATACCGGGACCGTTTAGCCGCTGGTTTCACTTTCTGCCACATTCGCTATTACGGCTCGGTGTCTGGTTCAATTGGCTGGCCGAATTATTGGCGCCCTGGTTTGTTTTTGGCCCGCGGATATTCAGGCACATCGCTGGTAGTGTTATTATTTTGTTTCAATTTGCAATCATCCTGAGCGGGAACCTCTCTTTTTTGAATTGGCTTACCATTGTGCCTGCGCTGGCTTGTCTTGATGATGGTTTTTGGGCTAAACTTTTGCCGGGCGTACTTGTGCGTAAAGCTGCGAAGGCCGAAGAGCAAGCTGAAGTTTCGCAGCCTATGCAGTACACCGCACTGATACTAACTTGTATTGTAGGGATGCTCAGCATCCAGCCGGCATTCAATCTCTTATCATCCAAACAAATTATGAATACTTCATTTGACCCGTTAGAGCTCGTGAACACTTACGGCGCGTTTGGCAGCGTGGGGAGGGAACGTTACAATGTGGTTTTTGAAGGAACAAGTGATCTCAATCCCGACAGTGCAAACTGGAAA
Source organism: uncultured Mucilaginibacter sp. (assembly GCA_966212355.1). Lineage (GTDB taxonomy): Bacteria > Bacteroidota > Bacteroidia > Sphingobacteriales > Sphingobacteriaceae > Mucilaginibacter. The sequence continues at coordinate 581,044 of CBIHRB010000001.1, read as the reverse complement.
GCTTATCCTTATAAAGGGCTGCCTGTCGCGCCTGATGATGCGCCCCGCCAGGTGGCGCCATACCAATTAAGACTGGACTGGCAGATGTGGTTTGCCGCAATGTCCACAGCCGATCAGTACCCCTGGACATATCATCTGGCCTGGAAACTATTGCATAATGACCCGGGGGGAGTTGGTTTATTTGCCGGAAATCCCTTCCCGGGAAAACCACCGCGTTATATTCGTGCTGTTATTTATCGTTACCATTTTGCCTGTCCTGCGACGGGTGCCGGCCCTTACTGGAAACGGGAAAAGTTAGGATTATGGTTACCCGTGCTTTCCGTGCAAAATCCGCAATTTGTTGCTTATCTGAAAGGCCAGGGCTGGCTATAGGTCATGGCTGTCGCGAAGCAAGAACGGGTTCTGTGATATATTCAAAAAGAGATTCCGGTACAGACACCCTGGAGCGTGTAACTTATAATCCCAGAGCCGGTACCTCGGGTTCAGATGTCGCCTGGCCTTTAACCTGGTTCCATTTCAATTGAAATCAACGTCCTGCATCAATAACTGTTTTTAAATTTTATTTTCGCAAAAATATTTTCTTTATGAAAGAACAATTATCTGATCTACTTACGGCCCTAAAAGGCGGCACGGTTACATTTAATGAAGTCATCGAATTTATTACTAATTATTACGAGCATCAGCCAACAGCATTTAAAAATGGTAATGTTTATAACGAAGCCGCACAGAACCAGGGCAGCGCCAGGGTTTTCGCTTTTGCTCAACTCAATAATCTAAGTGAACCTGATACGCTTTATTTATTTGCGGAGCACTACAGGGCCGTACTGGCAAATCCAGATGGTACAGATCATCAAAATATCCGTCAGTTTATGGCTTATGGCTGGCCGGGAATCACGTTTGAAGGGGATGCACTTGTGTTGAAGTGAGGACAGGCCTGAAGGGTACATGCCGAGACGGAAGTTATGAGTATCATTTAAGCGAAAAAAACCATAATGCTGGTAGTCGAAAAAATCTTATGTATCATGATCATCACTAATTCCATTGCCGATTATAGGTACGGTGCCGCCGCTAATATGCTTTAGATTTTTAACTTTGATCCACTATGAAATGGATCACGCGTGCCCGTCCTAAAATTGACCGTATTGCCTGCCCTTGGCTCATCAAACGCTTCATTGATCCTGAAGGTGAAATCATCTACGTTCCGTACGAGGAAGTGCTGGCGAAGGCATCTAAGCTGGATGCTATCCCCTTTGATATTCCCAATGTAGAATATACCCATTACGAAGATCAATGCACCTTTGATTATTTCCTTAAAAAACACCAGTTAAAGGATGCAGCTTTAAACCGGCTGGCCGCCATCATCAGGGGGGCGGATACCGACCGTCACGATTTTGCACCGCAATCAGCCGGGCTGGAAGCGGTATTTTCGGGGTTAAGACATGACATTGCCGATGATCAGCAACTCCTGGCATTAGGCATGGTGATCTACGATGGACTATACAACTGGGCCAAATACCTCCATAAACAAAAACATACAGATGGGCCTGTTGAACAAAGGCTTATACAGGTTTATCACCAGTACCTTAAAACTAAAGGAGATAAAAAAGCGCCATCCTGGGCAAAGGAACTTAAAGAGATGATCCAGGACCAGATCGATACCAATATGAGCCTGAGCCTGCAACAGGCATCTGAAGAGCTTGAGATCAATCCGGCTTATTTATCCAGGGAGTTTTCCAAATATTTTGAGAATATGAGCTTTGGCGATTATATCCGGAAAATGCGGATTGAAAAAGCCATTAACCTGATGGGGACTACCGCCCACAGCTTCACCGAGATCGCTTACCTGACCGGCTTTTCTGATCAGGGCCATTTTTCGAGGATTTTTAAGCAGCATACGGGCCAAAGCCCTTCGGAGTATAAAAAAAGCCTGGTTAAAAAGTAAAATCTATCCAAATGGTAAATTTTATTCAAGCTTTTCCTGTAGATTGTTTATAGCGTTGCATTATAAATTTATATATAGTGTATTCAAAAAACTATTCGAAATTTTATCAGGCTAAAATCTCAAAAATTATACTGTTGATGCTGGCCATGGGGGTGTTTTGTCAGCAGCTTCATGCACAGCAATCCGGCAGCATTTACCTTGATTCCCTGCTCAGCACGGCGGCCCGTAACTATCCGCTAATTAAAGCCAAACGTTTGCAGACCCAGGGATTGCAATATGCCGTTAAATTACAGCAAAATGGCATCATTCCTTCTATAAATGCATCTTACCAGGTAGATTACGCTACTTACAACAATATTACGGGTATGATTTACCCGCAATACATTACACCTATCAGCGGCCCGCCAAGCAAATCAAATGATTATAAAGGCACACCGGGAAGTGCCGCAGCGCTGAACCTGCAATGGGAGCCTTTTACCTTTGGGCAACGTGGAGCAGCCGTTGAATTGGCCAGGGGGAAACTCAAAAACGGGGAGGCCGACGAAACGCTTACTATTTTTCAGCATAAGATATTGGTGATCAATGCCTGGCTCAATTACCTGCTTACGGCCGACCTGGTTAAAGTTTATCAAAGTAATATCAGCAGGGATGCTTATCACCTGAAACAATCGCAGGCTGTTGTATCAAGCGGGTTAAGGCCCGGAACGGATTCATCTACTTTTCACGCCGAACTGGCTAAAGCGCAGATTCAACTCATAGCTTTTGAACGCCGAAGGGATTCATGCCTGATCGTTTTAAAAGAACTTACCGGTGGTAACTTACCCGGTACCCCGGTGGCAGATTCTGCGATGTTTAAGAGCCTGCCTGTTGTTCCACTCAATGCTGATGATATTGAACATCCCGAGGTTAGCTTGCAAAAAAACAATGTGCTGACCAATGAATTAACCCTTAAAACCTACAAAAGGAGCCTTTTGCCTAAACTAACCATCTGGAGCGTGGGTTATGGCCGCGGATCAGGCGTAGCCGCCGATGGGGCGGTTAATAATGGTGATGGATGGCTTTTTGAGCGGTATAATTATGGTATCGGCGCACAGCTTTCTTTTCCTATCCTGGAAGTATTTCGACAGAAACCATTATTCAAACAGCAGCAACTGAATATTGCGGCCAGCCGGGAGCAGCTTAAACAAACCGAACTTCATTTGAATACTGAGCGGGAAATAGCAGATTCCGCTTTAACTAAGGCCATACAATCTGCCCGCCTGGCCCCGGAAGCATTGAAAGCGGCGCGGTACGCCTACCAGGCAATACAATCCCGCTATCAGTCGGGGCTCATCAGTTATTATGATGTGATCCAATCCCTGCAATTGCTCTACCAATCGGAAGCCTCGGTTAAGATCGCTTATTGGGGAGCCTGGAAATCTTTATTAACTAAGGCCGCTTATCAAGGCAATATAGATATCTTTTTAAATCAATACGGAAAATGAATATCATCCAGCTTTTATATGGTTCATTAAGAAAACCGGTAACGATCATTGTCGCGGTTATTGCCATCATTTTCTTTTCCGTAATTTCTATTCGCAATATGCCCGTGGATATTTTTCCAAAACTGGGCACCCCAACCATCTATGTAGCACAAACCTATGGCGGCTTGTCTGCCGAGCAATTGGAAGGTTATATCACTTCTTATTATGAATACCACTTTCTGTATGTTACCGGCATCAAATCGGTTGAAAGCAAGACAATACAAGGCGTAACTCTGCTAAAGCTGAACTTTCATGAGGGTACGGATATGGGCCAGGCCACCGGTGAAGTTGTGGCGATGGTAAACCGGGCCAGGGCATTTATGCCACCAGGTACTATATCTCCCTTTGTTACCCGTTTTGACGGCGGCAGTGTACCGGTAGGGCAACTGGTATTCAGTTCAACGCGCTCCCTTTCTGAGGTGCAGGACCTGGCTTTGTTTAAGGTAAGGCCTATGTTCTCTACGCTACCGGGTGTTTCCGCTCCGCCGCCGTTTGGGGGTAACCAGAGAACCGTACTCATTAAAGCCGATCCTGATAAACTACGCAGCTATAACGTTACACCCCAGGACCTGGTAACCGCCATTGCCAAAGGGAATGTTATCACCCCCTCAGGCAATATTCGTGTGGGCGACCAAACGCTGATCACGCCGCAAAATACAGTTGTGGAAAATATTCAGGACCTGGCTAATATTCCTATCAAAACAGGGAGCGGCCCGGCTGTTTTTGTACATGATGTGGCCACGGTAGATAATGGGGCTGATATTACATCAGGTTATGCACTCATTAACGGCAAACGCTCCGTGTATATTCCTGTAACCAAAAGGGCGGATGCTTCTACCTGGGATGTGGTTCAACGGGTTAAAGCGGCATTGCCGGATATGCAGGCTGCCATACCGCCGGATATCAAAGTAAGCTATGAGTTTGACCAGTCGGGCTATGTCATCAATTCGATAAAAAGTTTAACCACAGAAGGGGGATTGGGTGCTGTGCTCACCGGCCTGATGGTACTATTATTTCTGCGCGACTGGAAAGGCTCGCTCATTGTAGTGCTTACTAATCCGCTGGCTTTGTTATCAGCGGTTATTTGTTTGAAATTATTCGGGCAATCCATTAATATCATGACTTTAGGCGGCCTGGCACTGGCCGTTGGTATTTTAGTAGATGAAGCCACCGTTACTATAGAAAACATCCATCATCACCAGGAGAAAGGCGAGCCCAAAGGCCGGGCGATATTGGAAGCTTCCAAAGAGATAGCATTACCTAAGCTATTAATATTGTTGTGTATCCTTGCGATATTTTTCCCGGCATTTTTTATGTCGGGCATCCCCAAAGCAATGTTTTTGCCCTTATCGTTAGCGGTAGGTTTAGCCATGATCGCTTCATTCCTGCTTTCACAATCCTTTGTCCCTGTTATGGCCAACTGGCTTTTTAAGGACCATCTTGACGAAAATGCAAAAGAGGGGGAAAGGATGCGTAAATTTAAAGACCGGCATGGCAGATGGCTGACAAAAGCCGCCTCCTCATCTAAATTGATTGTTTCGTTATACCTGTTGGTATCTGTGGTTGCCGCGGTTTTATTGTTTAATGTTTTAGGCAAAGAATTATTTCCTAAAGTTGATGCCGGCCAGTTCCAGGTTAGGGTTCGTTTAGCCGACGGTAACCGTCTGGAACGTACTGAAACCAAAACTAAGGCTTTGCTGGCGCTGATAGATAGTCTATCGGGCGGGCAAAAAATAGCCATAACTTCTGCCTTTATTGGCAACCAGGGATCGTCATACCCTGTTAATGCCATTCACTTATGGACAAGCGGCCCCCAGGAAGCAGTTCTTAAAGTCAATTTCGTGGAGAATGCCGGCATACATCTGGAAGATTTTAAGGAAACTTTGAGAAAAGAAGTGGCCCTGAAAATACCCGGTATGCAAATTTCCTTTGAGCCGTCGGACCTGGTAGACCAGGTAATGAGCCAAGGCACCAATACTCCTGTACAGATTAGGATATTGGGTAAGAACCTGGTACAGGACCGGGAATTTGCGCAGCGGATCCTGGATCAATTACACAAATTGCCATACCTGCGTGACATTACCTATGGCGCGCCTCAAAGTTATCCCGCCATGAAACTGGAATTTGACCGGGTTAGGTTAGGGCAATTAGGCTTAACTGTGGATGATGCCAGTAAATCGCTGATCGCGGCCACGTCTTCCAGCAGGTTTACCCAACCCAATTACTGGCTGGATAAAGCTAATGCTACCGCTTACCAGGTGCAGGTGCAGGTGCCCGAGTTTATCATGAACGACCCAGGTAAGGTAGATAATATCCTATTGGGTTCAAATGGCGGCAAACAGGTGTTTATGCGGGATGTGGCCAGTTGGAAGATGGGTAGGATAGAAGGGGAGTATGACCGTTTAAACCAAAAGCGTTTTATCACGCTTACGGCTAACCTGCATGGCAAATCGTTAGGCGTCGCTATCGGCGACATTGATAAGATTATTGCAGGTTTAGGCAAGTTGCCCGATGGTATGAAGATCCAGCAGCAAGGCCAGGCAGAAGTGTTTCAGCAAACATTTGATGAACTGCAAACCGGTGTTCTGCTGGCCATTATCGTGATATTCCTGTTGCTGGCTGTTAATTTCCAGTCATTCAGGATTTCCCTGATCGTGATCGGTATTATACCAGGCGTATTGACCGGGTGTTTTTTACTGCTGTGGCTAACGGGCAAAACCTTGAATATCCAATCTTATATGGGTTGCATCATGGCCATTGGCGTGGCGGTGGCCAATGCTATCCTGTTTATCATCCAGGCGGAAAACTATCGTAAACTAAGAACCGAAAATTCATTTCTGATCGGGATCAGGGATAGGACGCGGCCAATCCTGATGACCGGCCTTGCAATGATCGCAGGGATGGTCCCGATGGCATCGGGAATAGGCGAGGGCGGAGATCAGACAGCACCTTTAGGCATAGCGGTAATTGGCGGATTATTATTCGGGTTGCTCTTGAGCCTGTTGATTTTACCACTGATCTATCATGCCTTAGCCGGCGACCGCCCGGTTAAGTTAATCTCACTTGATCCCGACGATAAGGAAAGCAAATACTTTACCATTACCGAACCAAACGCATGAAAGCATTACATATATATTTAGGATTAAGCCTGTCGCTGGTACTTGGGGCTTGCGGCAGCAATGAAAATAAGACGCCGGTGATTACCGTAGCGCCGGCAAAACAACCTGTAGAGATTATTGAGCTTAAAGCCGGTAAAGTGAGCAATAAACTCACCCTCACCGGGGAAATTATACCAAACGACCGCGCCAATATCTATGCCCGCACAGCCGGTTATGTAAAAGATGTAAAAGTTGACATTGGCAGCAAGGTAAGTAAGGGCCAGGTGCTTTGTATCCTGGACGCGCCGGAGCTAAAAGCCGGCGAGGCGCAGAGCCGCAGTAATAGTCAGGGAGCTTATTCTAAATTCCAGTCCAGCAAAAGCATTTACTCGCGGTTGTTAAAAGCATCCAAAACACCCGGCGCCATATCAGATAATGAACTGGATATTGCCCGCAACCAAATGAAAACGGATAGCTCCGCTTATGAAGCTTCCAAAGCTGCCAACCAGGCTAACCATGCATTAGAAGATTACCTGGTTATCCGGTCGCCATTTAACGGAGTAGTTACCGCGCGTAATATTTTTAAAGGCGATTATGTGGATAATACCGGTAAAATCCTGCTTTTTACTGTAGAGGATAACTCGTTGTTAAGGATCCAGGTACCGGTACCGGAGGCTTATAATGCCACTAAAATAGAAGGTAACCAGGCCTCATTTACTGTTTCTGCTTTGCCGGGAGTTATATTTAAAGCCAATCTTGCGCGAAAATCGGAAGCGATCAGCTCAGATACCCGGAGCGAAACATGGGAGTTTAGTTTCCCCAATCAAAAAAAACAGCTTAAGCCCGGGATGTTTGCCCAGATCACCTTAAACGTTGATCGCCCTGATTCTGGCTTTACGGTGCCTTACAAGACTGTTGTAACTACACAGGAACGCAAGTTTGTGGTGAAACTGGTAGATGGCAAAGCGAAATGGGTAGATGTAAAAACGGGGTTTACAGGCAAAGAAAAAGTAGAAATTACCGGTGACCTGAAAGATGGCGATAAACTGGTTAAACAAGCCAATGAGGAGATGAAAGAAGGCTTAATCATTCCTGTTAAGCAATAGTTTATCAATGCTCCTAACGAAGGATTCGAGCGTAATCCGTCCCTTTTATGTCCAACCTGATTATGTCAATTGACGGAGCAGAAAGCCTGTAAACCGCCCGATGTTCAACATGATAATTTCGCCTTTATTACCGATAAAGGACACGAAAGTCAAAGATTAAACAGCACTTTAAGTAGTATAATCCTTCCCGGAAGCGTATATGAACTGGCTGTGAGCGTATTGGCTGATAAATAAAGCGCGTTGTAAGTTTTAACATTTAAAAAGTTGTTTGCACTTAGCTGCAGGTCGGTTTTCCATTTGTTGATCCGGTATTTTACCGAGACATCTGCAAAAAAGTATTTCAGATCTGCGTTGCCCTCCTGGCGGGTAAAATAATGTTCGCCTGAAAGATTGAGTTGCATAGCTTCGATGGGGTCATAATTTACCGACGCCTTTTGCACCAACTGGTTCACCCGAAAGGCAGAAACCTCCACAGAGGAACGGCTGGCTGTTTGCATTAAAGTAGCGTTGTAGTTGAAATTTACAGCATTGCTCACTTTGGTAGCTGCGCTCACCCTAAAAGTTTTGGATATGGTGTTGAACGGCAGCAGCGCGTTATTCTGTATCTGCACCGAACGGCTGTTTTGCCAGGTTACGGCCCCGCTCAACGTAGTACGAAGCGCAAATGAATATTTGCTGACGCTGCCGTTTAGTGCCCAGGAATCGGTGCTGTTGGAATAGGGCAGCACTATGCTCTGCTGTAAATTATCGGTAATGACGCTCGACGCGATGTTATTGGCCCCGGTATGGCTGTAAAGTGCGCCTACGCTCCAGAAAAAAAGGGTCAGCGCTTTGCGATAGCTAAAACCTCCGCCCGCCTGTTGAATCTGCTGCCAGGTGAGGCCTGTATTATTGGCATAAAGTGTGCGATAGTTGGTCAGGATGTATCCGGGGTACACATTCTCAATGCCGCTAATCTGATTACTATAGGTGTAAAACAGGTTCAAATAATTTTCTGCGCTTACCTGGTATTTAGCCCTGAATTGGGGATTAAAATATAGGCGTGTCAGGCTTTTATTCAGTGCAAATGAATTTTCGGAATAACTGATCTGCCGAAGTGTTACCGGCAGGCTAAGGGTAGCTTTCAATACCGTTCCGGGCAGATCGTAGCTTGCTTCGGCGTAGAGCTTTTTTTGAGTCCAGTTCACATGGTTGCGGGCGCTGTCAGATTTTAGGTTAACGCTGTTGTTGTTTTGTACGACGTTCAGTGCAGAAGCAAGCGTTTGCGATTGCAGGCTAAAACCCGCCCGATAGCTTTGCGTGAATAGATTTGACGGTATCTTGAACGCAAAATAATTGTTAGTGTACCAACTGGGTATATTTACATTTTGTACCAGTTGCGCATAAGGCACATTGTTGTTAAATATAGATGCATTATACCCCGGACCGATCACGAGGTTCTCAGGCCCGGCGGAGTGGCTGATGTAAGAATAAGCCTGGATAATTTGATTAGACTTTAAAGCTCTGATCAAATTGAATTCATTCGAAAAGGTTAGTGTATTGTCCTTTAACACCTGGTTGACTATGGAACTATCGGTTTTTAAACCCGAATAACCGGCGATATTTTTTTGATCTATCAGCAAGGCATCGTTCAGGTAATATTGAGCCCGGTTGATGTTCAGCACAAACTGAGTATGAAAAATATCAGGAACTGAACGGTTATGTTGCGTTACGTGAAATCTTACTGTATCTCCGGGCAAAAATACGCTGGTCTGCTGGCTGTAATCCTGTTTTTGCGTATCGTGAACATAATAAGCGTTTACCCTGAACTGCATATTGTTTTTCAGGTTGACGAGGTTGTTTACACTGACGACACCCGACTGGTCAAATAAATACCGGTTTTGCTCCAGCTGTGGGGTGTTTGCCGCGCCCAATGAAAGCACCGCCACGGACAGGCCATTCTCTGACTGCTGGTTGTGTGATAACAGGTCCTGTTGCACGTCATAGCCGGTGTTGTTGCCTGCCAGATAATTGATCGCCTTATAGCTGTCCTTAAACATCATGGCGTTTAAATTCACGTCGTAATTCCGCGGCAATCCGGCCCCGAGGCTTTCCTGGCCTATTAAATGTAGCTTTGCCCCATTTTTAAACGTCAGGTTCAGGGCGACATCTTCGCTCATCACTTTGTTTTGCAATACCTTTACGGGCTGGTTATTCTGAATTACCTGTACATTGTTCACAACTCCCTGAGGGATGGTGTTGGTAGCAATGCCATATTTATCGTCGAGCAGGTTATCGCCGCCAATATACAAAGCGGAGATCGGCCTGTTGTTGTAGCTGATAGTGCCGTTGGCAGCAACAGTTATGCCCGGCAGTTTTCTGATCACATCGCCTATCGTCCGGTCCTGCGGATTAGCGAATTCAGATACTTTGTAACTCAGTGTATCCCCATTGATACGTAATACAGGGCGACTGCTTTTAATCACTACTTCCTGCAACTGAGTAGTTCCTGCAGCAAGTTTAAAATCAACCGGGGTATCAAGGTTTACGATGTTTCTGACCGAGATTTTGTAACCGATACAGCTTACCTCTATTTTCAGGCTGTCTGCAGCCATACCAGCCGGAAGCAGCAAGGCAAAGCCGCCCTTGCTATCAGTTATAGTGTAGGCTATAATGGCATTGCCTGTACTTTTCTTCAGGCTAACAGTTGCATAGGGTACAGCCTTGCCGGTGGTATCTTTTACAGTTCCCTTTACCGTTTGGGTATAACCGGCTGTAGCGGATAAAGTGCATAAGAGCACCAGGGCCAAAACCCTTATCAAACATTTCATTTTTTTTCCGGTAATTCTATTGGGTTAACATTTTGCGCCGGGCCGCCGGCGATAGCTTTAATAACATGGTCACCTTGGGTATTGGCGCCATCAACCGCTGCCATGCCTTGCGAAAGAGCATTGGGGTTCTTCTGTATACCAGCTTTCAGTTTGTCAAAGTCCTTTTGCGTGGCTTTGATCGCCCTGACCGGTGGCGCTATGATATTTGGGTTATCATCCAGGCCCCGCAATATCGGGGGAACATCTTTTTCAGCTGCACCAGGGCCGGCTATAGGTTTTACTTCTGCAAAAACCACCTTTTCTATACCGTCAAACTGAAATATCACCTCTTTTTTTGTATCATGTGCATCTACGATAACACCAGGCAGGCCGTTTAACTTCCAGGGCCCGGTACGCACGGTCAGATCAGGGCAAAACCATACGATATAATCCCGGCCCTTAAAATGGCCGGCGGCTTTCTGGCAGTGCAAGCCGCCGAAAGTTGCTGTGTCACCGCTAATCTTCCAGTCGATGGCCGGTATTGGGCTTTCTATAAGGTATTCGCTGACAAGGATATAATCCTTGGTTAACAATTTCTGCTCATTTGGGTACTGGAAATATTGGGTGCGCATACTTGCGCCACTCCTGTCGATCGTCACACGCCCATCCGGACCGGCGGCCGTTGCTGCGATATAGGCTTTTCTAAACTGCTCATCGGATACCATCCCGTCATAGCTCTTATAAACACTGGCAGTTTTGCCGACCAATAAGGCCATGTTTTCCGTATAGGGGTGAGCCGGGTCTGCGGGATTGGTAACATGGGTGAACCTGTAATGGATCAACACCCGTGCCGTATCCGGATTTTGTGCCTTAGCGGTTAAAGCCAGCAGGATGAGCACTGCGCCTGAAAAGATAAATCGTTTCATGATTTTAATGTTTTTTCAGGCAATGGTAGGCAGCCATTCCCGGCTGCTCAAATTTTTGTGATGAACGCTCCGGATTATTTATCCGGCAAAACGGCCAGGCGGCATCATCACAAAAACCGGCCGTTCATCACATTCTTTGCCGGTGACTTGTTATAAGGATTACCTTTGTTTTATATGATTGCGATTAAGAAAAAAGACTGGATAGAGATAGCGCTTCACATAGCCTTCTGGATAGCTGTTTTCTATACATTGGTATTGCTAACTGTGCCTCATATCAAAATGCGGCTTGATCACAACGGCACTATTGTGGAAAAGGATATCAGGCATGTCTTGTCGCCCGGTGTTTTTTTTACGCTTGGCCTGCTCATGGTATTGTTCTATGGCAATGCAGTTTGGCTATTAAAAAAAGCGCTTCATTATAAACACATATTGATAAGAGTGATACTGCCGCTTGTTTGGCTTGCTATCATCCTGCTGGCAAATAACTATCTTCAAAACCAGCAGCCCTCACATATTGAGAGAGATGACCCCGTTGTAAACATTGTGCAGCAGTTGCCAAACAAAAAACAGCTCACCATCCGTGGGTTCGCGTCTGATTCGGTAACCAGTATACCGGGGCATCTTGGCCACATACAAAAAGACAGGGATGTCCGTCCTATTGTATTACCCGATGGTGGTTTCTCAAATATGATATTGTTTATATTCATTATTGTTTTCGGCCTTTCTATAGCTTATTTCTTTTTAAAAGAATGGGCCGGGACCGAAAAATTCCGTGCAGAGCTGGAGGCGGTTCAGTTGGAGACGGAGCTCAAATTCCTTAAGGCGCAGGTGAATCCGCATTTCCTGTTCAATACGCTCAATAACCTGTTTTCGATGGCCTTAAAAGAAGGAAAAGGTAACCTTGCCGACAGGATCGCTAAATTATCGAACATGATGCGATATATGTTGTATGAAAGTAATGATAATGTACCGCTTGTCAAAGAGATTGAATGCCTCCAAGATTACCTTACGCTTCAGGGAATGCGTTATGCCCCGAGCGAGGTCAGTGTTAGTTTTCAGTATCCGGATCCTGCCTCCATCGCTGGGGTACAGGTTGCACCGATGCTGTTCATTCCTTTCCTTGAAAATGCGTTTAAGCATGGCGTGGCGGTTGGTGAACAGTCTTATATAATTATGAAGATTGGCATCATCACACAAAAGCTGGTTTTTAACTGCAAAAATATCAATTATAGCTCGGTTAAAAAGCTGGGAGAAGAAAGTGGGGGCATTGGCCTGGAAAATGTGAAACGCCGGTTGGAACTGATCTATCCCGGCAGGTATGAGTTGCGGGCCGGGCCGCAAAACGACAGTTATATGGTAAACCTTCAAATTGACCTTTCATGATAAGTTGCGTTGCTATTGATGACGAGCCGATGGCCCTGGACATAATTGAGCTTTATTGCGCGGATTGTGACCTCGTAGAGCTGAAGGCGACTTTCCGCGACCCGTTAAAGGCTGTCGCCTACCTGAAGCGGGAAAAGGTCGACCTGATCTTCCTGGATATCAACATGCCGGAGATGAGCGGGATGCAGTTGGCGCAAACACTGTCACCCGCCCCGATGATCATCTTTACCACCGCCTATAGCCATTATGCCGTTGAAAGTTACAACCTTAATGCGGTCGATTACCTGCTAAAACCGATCGTTTTTGAGCGTTTCCAAATAGCTATCAATAAAGCGGCAAAAACCGCTTCGCTGCAAAATAGCGATGACAATGATGATATTGTTTACCTGAAAAGCGGTTCGCAAACTTACCCGGTGAAGCGCAGTGAGATTCTTTACCTGGAAAAAGACGGTAATTACATGACCGTTCACCTGAAAAACAAAAACATCCTGATCCGGGAAAATATGAGCAGCGTATTCGAGCTGGTGCCCGCCACGGATTTCATCCGGGTACATAAGTCCTATGTAATAGCGATAAAGCATGTTACGATGATAGAGGCACAGCAACTGACCGTTGGTGGCGAAAAAATTCCAATTGGGAACAGCTACCGGGATCTTTTGCGTGCCCGATTAAGGATAACGTAATCATGCCTTGTTTAGATAAACCACATCATATTGACCCTTCTTTGCCAATTTTGATTTGACCAATTGTACTACTGATACCCAATCTATTATTAGGAGTTTGCAAAACGGCGAAGAAGGGGCAAAGGGATTGGTATTTCTACCGAAGTAACATATTTTGCAGTTTTTGTTAAATTTACGTTACATTCGTTATTTAAACCAATTATGTCCTCCACACGGATGCTTATTGACCAGGAGTTAATCGCGTTGTTAAAAAACGATGACAGGGACGCTTTTGCCGAAATTTATAAACGGTACTGGACAGTAATGTACATGCATGCGCTAAAAATGATCAGGGATGAAGATGATGCCAGAGATACCGTTCAGGAGGTGTTTACTGCATTATGGATCAAAAGACAATCAATAAGCCCCGATACCAATTTAGCCGGTTTTCTTTTCATCTCAACAAAAAATAAGGTATTAGACCTGATAGCCCGAAATCGGGTAAAATTTGATTACCTCGATTCGCTGGCTGCGTTTGCCGGAGCCCACAACAATCAAACATTGGGACGTATAGAGGAAAAGGAAATCATGGCGGCTCTGGATAGAGAAATAGCATTACTGCCCCCCAAAATGAAGCAGGTATTTGAAATGCGGATCTATCAGCATTGTACTTATAAAGAAATAGCTGATGAGTTGAACTTATCCGACAAAACTGTAAAAAAACAGATCAGTAATGCAATTAAGGTAATGCGGCCCAGGCTCCAGCATCTTTCAGCAATTGTTTTGATTTTATCGGGTTTATAAGATTTCTCAAATTTTTTTTCATTTCTTCTACTACTTCCCTCCAGGCTGGCCGTTTCATTAGATAACAGCTCCAATAGCCATGACCAGGGAACAAGCACAGGAATTATTAAACAAATATCAACTCGGCAACTGCACACCAGAAGAACAACAACTTCTTGATCATTGGTATTTAAGCGAATCAGCTAAGCAACCTGTAGCGGATGAGCCTTCCGATCCGCTGACAGATGAGAAACTGATATGGGACAGGATTGCAAAAGAAATTCCTGAAGCAACGCAAATGAGGCGCTTTAAAAAATGGCATTCGATGGCCGCGGCAGCAGCCATTCTTATTTTTACCTCGTTTGGAGCCTGGTTTTTTACGAAATCGCATCAAACTGCTAAGCAGCTGGCCCAAGAATCTCCTATTCAAAATGATGTTTTACCTGGCGGCAACAAAGCTGTTCTCACGCTTGCTAACGGTAGGCAAATAACATTAACAGGTGCCCGGAACGGTACCCTTGCTGTGCAGGGCGGTGTATCGGTTAACAAAACTGCTGACGGACGGATTGTTTATAACTCATCGAAGAAAGTCACTTCAAACGCCGCCGAAAAAATGGGATTTAACACGATGACCACTCCCCGTGGCGGTCAGTACTGGGTTGTTTTGCCTGATGGTAGCAAAGCGCTGCTAAATGCCGCTTCTTCGTTAACCTATCCAACAAACTTCAGTGGTGCAGAGCGTAAGGTAGAGCTTACCGGCGAGGCTTATTTTGAGGTGGCGCATAATCCTGACAAACCATTCAGGGTTTACAGCAAGTCGCAGGTAGTAGAGGTGTTGGGCACGCACTTTAATATTAATACTTATGATGATGAACCTGACATCAGAACAACCCTGCTTGAAGGGAAGGTAAAAGTAACGTCAGTTGTCAAAAATCAGGTCAGAGTTTTAAAACCAGGTCAGCAGGCCGTTCTAAATACTTATTCATTTGATGTCAATGATATTGATGTGGAGGATGCAACGGCCTGGAAAAACGGCACTTTTACATTTGAAAACAATGATATACAACAGATCATGCGCATGGTTTCAAGATGGTATGATGTGGATGTAGTATATAAAGGCACCCTGCCTGCCGATAAATTTACCGGTTTTGTATCCAGGTTCAGCAACGTTTCTGAGGTGTTACGCATGCTGCAGCTTACCCATAAAGTAAAGTTTAAAATCGACGGAAAACAAATAACAGTATCAGAATAAACTTACCCTGTCAAACTAACCAGAATAATTACCTAAAAAACCCAAAAAGTATGAGCAGAACATTACAAACTTAATCCTCACAGTTGGGTGCTCAAAAAAAAACGTGAAAGTGTACCACCACTTTCACGTCAAGAGTTTGAGTTAACCCATTAATCTGTCCGCCGGTTTGGCGCATAGAAAAAAATATTGGTCAATAAATCTTGTTTTAACCCAAACTATTCAAAAGTATGAAAATATCTGCTTTTAACATAGGTGTGCCCAAACTACGCATACCCCAAAAGTTATTATTGGTTGTGAAAATAACTACACTTGTCCTTTTAGTTGCGATAATGCAAGTCAGCGCTTCGTCATATGCGCAAAGGATAAATCTTTCTGAAAATAATGTGTCATTAAAAAAGCTTTTTAAAGAGATTAGAAAGCAAAGCGGATACAATTTTATTTTTACTGAAGGTATGATTAAGGATACCAGGCCGGTTGACATACATGTTAACAATGCCTCCATCGGCGACGTTCTTGATAAAGTGTTTCGTGATCAGCCCCTTTCCTATACAATAAGTAATAATACCATAGTAATTAAAGAAAAGGAAGAGCTCTTTATTCCGATAACCATTACCGGTACTGTAAAAGACGAAAAAGGGCAGCCCTTGCCCGGTGTTACCGTAGCTGTAGACGGATCGGTTAACGCTACCTCTACCGATAATAATGGTAAATACAATATTAAGGCTGATAGTAAGCAAACACTGGTATTCTCTTTTATTGGTTATAAAACGGTAAAACGAATTATCAATAATGAACAGCTGATTGATATCTCGTTAGAGCCTCTCTCAAAAGATTTGACAGAGGTGGTTGTGGTAGGATACGGTACTCAAAAAAGGGAAAATATTACAGCTGCCATTTCAACCCTCAAAGGACAGGATATTGCACAAAAACCGGTGGCCAGCTTAAGCAACAGTTTAACAGGCCGGGTTGCCGGTGTTATTATTACCCAGGGTAATGGCGAGCCCGGACAGGATGCTGCAAGTATTCATATAAGAGGCATCGGTACTACGGGTAACAATGCGCCATTAATTGTGGTTGATGGTGTTTACCGCAGCTTTGAATCGCTTGATCCGAATAGCATCGAGTCGTTTACTGTTTTGAAAGATGCCGCGGCTGTTGCTCCCTATGGTTTGGCCGGAGCTAACGGAGTAATACTTATTACAACTAAAAAAGGCAAATCGGGAAAGCCGACATTGTCCTATAACAGTTATGTAGGCTTTCAAAACCCTACCAGGATTACCTCCATGGTAAACTCCTATCAATACGCGCTGATGCAAAACGAGGCTGCGCAGAATGAAAACAGTGCTAATATACCTTATTCACAGGCCGATTTAGCAGGTTATTTAAAAACGGTGAACAAAGAGAACGGTGCCGACATTGATAAATATCCGAGCAGTAATGGTTTAAAAGATCTTATTTTAAAAAACAGGATTCTGACATCGCATAATCTTCAACTTTCGGGCGGTACCGATAAGGTGCATTATTATGCAGGCTTTGGTTATATTTATCAGCAGGGCCAATGGTCGTCAACGGCCATGAACAGGTACAATCTAATAGCTAAAATGGATGCCCAGGCTACTAATACTACCAACGTTTCGCTAAGTATCAACAGCTATGTAAAAGACTTAAATTATCCGGGGACTTCGGCAGGGAACATCATGTACCAGGCATTCCGTAATCCACCAACCTTTGCCGTTAAATATTCAAACGGGTTATATGGTGGTTATCAGAACCGGAGCTTGCTTGGAGAAGTTTATGATACCGGCTATGACAGAGAAGAGTCGACCCAGTCATATACCACTTTAACTATTGATCAGAAATTACCTTTAAAAGGCTTAAGTATTAAAGGATCAGTAAGCTATGATCCTTATTCCGATTATGAAAAAAACTGGCAAAAGCCGGCTACTTATTACTCGGTAAATACAGGCACAACACCATATACATTCTCTAAGGCGCAGGACGGGCAATCAAACCCCTTGTTAACTATTTATAATAATTTTAGTTCCTCTTTAACCTACCAGGGGTATCTTAATTATCACAATAAGTTTGGGAAAAATGATGTAACCTTTCAGGGCGTAGCAGAATACAGGACTGTTAATAGTCGCACACAACGAGACGAGAGGGATAATTATAACCTGGATATTGACGAACTTGATGCAGGTAGTGCAATTAGTACTGATGCCAAAAACAGCGGATCATCAAGTGAGCAAAAACAGGTAGGGTATGTTTACCACGCAACTTATAATTATGACGGAAAATATGTTGCAGAAGCCATCGGCCGCTATGACGGGCATTATTATTTTGCCCCGGGGCACCGCTATGGCTTTTTCCCAACTTTTGGCCTGTCATGGAACCTTTCGGAAGAAAATTTTATCAAGAACCGCTACAACTGGGTTGATTTCCTGAAACTACGCGCATCCTACGGCCAGTCGGGCAACCTGGCAGGAGGCCCCTTTCAATATTTAAGTGCTTATCAGTTAGGCCAGGGGGCTGTTTTTACTTCATCAGGCACACCAAAGGCAACGCAGGGAGTTTATGAAAGCGGACAGCCTAATCCTAATATTACCTGGGAGCGGCAAAAGCAGCTTGATATCGGTATTGAAGGAGCGCTATGGCAGGGTAAGCTAACTTTTGATATTGATTATTTTCATCAGAAGCGAAACAATATGCTTGTAACACGGCAGATAACCGCTCCCTCAGAGTACGGGATCAGCCTGTCGCAGGAAAATTACGGCATTATGAGCAATAAGGGGATCGATTTAACCCTGGGCTCGTCGCAAACGCTTTCAAACGGGATGCGTATCGGCGTTAAAGCTATATTGAGTTATGCGAAAAATAAACTGCTGCGTGTTGACGAATTGGCCACGTCTTATAATAACTTAAATACCCGTCAAACAGGCAGGCCATTGGGTACGCCATTTGGTTACGTTGCGCTCGGTTATTTTACCGCTGATGATTTTAATGCCAACGGAACGCTGAAAGCTGGTATCCCGACACAGCCCTGGGGCGTAGTACATCCCGGAGACATCAGGTATGCCGATTTAAACAACGATGGTAAGATAACCACAGATAACAGCGACCAAAAGGTCATCGGTAACCCCTCAACGCCCGAAGTGCAGTTTAGCCTGGCGCCCAATTTTTCATGGAAAGGATTTGATATCGACCTGTTGTTCCAGGGAGCGACCAAAAGCAGTATTCAAATAGGTGGCACCATAGCTTATCCTTTTGATATCGCTTCTTCGGCAACAACACTACAGTTTAACGATCACTGGACACCGGCTAATACCAACGCGCTTTATCCCCGTTTAACCAGCGCCCCGGTGCCTAATAACCAGCAGTATTCATCGTGGTTTATGCGCAATGATACCTATGTGAGGCTTAAAAGCGCGGAGATAGGATATACTATTCCTGTGAAAATACTACAAAAAATTAAGATCCAGTCTGTAAGGTTTTATGTAGCAGGACAGAATTTGTGGACCTGGACACCTTATATGAAGGAAGTGATGGACCCTGAAGCCCAATCAACCAACGGACAGTATTATTTCCAGCAACAGGTGATATCGTTTGGAACCAACATAACCTTTTAATTAACCACTAATCGTAAAGAAATGAATCATATAAAGAAATTTTATGGCTTAGCTTTAATAGCTGTGCTCCTGAGCGCTTTGGCGGGATGTAAAAAGGACCTGCTTAGCGTTACACCAAAAAACCAGTTGTCGGATGCTACGGTTTTTGGTACCGAAAGTAATGCCGATATATTTTTAAATAATGTTTATACCGATCTGCCGCATCTGAACAATGAAACCGAATTGCTCGATCAGTTCAGCGATAATTCATATGTAGGCGCCGAGTGGTTTGATGCCCGGCAAATGATTTATACAGGTGCAATAGCACCCAATAATATGCCCGTAGGCCCCTGGGGTATGTGGCGATGGGCAAGGGGGACAAACTCCAATAATGATGGTGCCGGTAATTATGAATTTATAAGAGCCTGCAACCTGTTTATTCAAAAGGTCACCGCGTCAAATTTTTCAGCCGATTTTAAAAAGCAGAAGTTGGCCGAGGCACGTTTTTTAAGAGCATTCTTTTATCAGTACTTATATATAGCCTACGGAGGAGTACCTATTATTACCGATGTGCTTAATAACACCACCCAGGGCGATGAAATTTACCGGCCCCGTAATACATCTGCCGAAACCGTTAAATTTATTACCGATGAATTAACCGCCGCCGCAGCAGACCTGCCGCTTACCACCAGCGAGTACGGCAGGGCCACAAAGGGAGCAGCGCTTACATTGAAGGCATGGGTACAACTTTATGATGCCAGCCCGTTACACAATTCGGGTACTGCCGATGCCGTTGGTGATGCCGGCAAATGGGCGCAGGCTGCAGTTGCTTACAAGCAGGTGATGGATTTAGGCGTTTACAGTTTACTTAACGATTTTGGTGCTGTTTGGCTACCTGCCAGCAATAATAGCCCTGAATCAATTTTCGCTATGCAGATGACCGGGGCACAAAATGGAGGCGGAAGGCGCGAAGGCCTTTACGGGCCCGTGGTTGTGCACGGCGCAGTTGAAACCTGGGGTAATTTTGAGCCTACCCAGGAATTGGTTGACGAGTTTTCGATGGATAATGGTAAAGCCATAAATGAACCTGGTTCGGGCTATAATCCACAAAATCCATATGTAAAACGCGAAAAACGCTTTTATCAAAGTATCGTTTATGATGGCGCACCCTGGCAGGGCGATACCATTTATACCAGGGTAGGTATCGGCAGTCCGAACGAGATCGACCTCAACTCAACCCGCGGAGATATTAGCAATACAGGCTACTATGCCCGTAAAACACTTGATGAAAGCATAAAAGGTAACGATAATCTGAACTGCAGCTGCGGGTTAGAAAACTATATGTTTTTCCGTTATGCCGAAGTACTGCTTGGCTATGCCGAAGCACAAAACGAGGCTGTAGGTCCCGATGCATCAGTATTGGATGCTGTTAACAAAGTACGTACCCGCGGTGGTAACCTGCCAACAGTACAGGCCACATATGGCAATGTAAGCCAACAGCAAATGAGGCAGATCATCCATCGTGAGCGCAGGGTTGAGTTTGCTTTTGAAGATAAACGCTGGTGGGATGTTTTGCGCTGGAAAATAGCGTCAAAAGTTTTAAACGGGCCCACACATGGTATGCTGATCACTAAGAAAAATGGTGTCTGGAACTATGACCCTACCGCAGTTGTGGTTACAAAGCAGTGGAACGATAAGATGTACTTTATGCCGGTACCGCAGGTTGCTATTGATAAAAACCCAAAAATGAAAGCCCAGAATGGAGGCCCTGATAACTGGGTTAACGGGCAAAATCCGGGTTACTAAACAATGATTTGTCGAAAATTTTAAAAATCTTAAGACGTAGATTATGAAAAGATTAATCAAATACCATATTTACTTTGGGCTGGTTTTAATAATATTTGTTTCCGCCTGTAAAAAAGAAAAAGCATTGTCCACAACGGTTTACATGCCCGCTGGTAAGGCAATAGTCAGTCAAACATTTGATATAACCGATACGATCCCGTATTCGGCAAGTTTGGTAGGGGCAGATTACCCAACACTCACAACAATGGCGGCTAATAATATAAATGTAACCTTTAAGGCCGATCTTTCATTAATAGCGGCTTTTAATGCAGCTAATCATACTAATTACAGCGCTTTGCCGACCGACAATTTTAGCTTTGACGCTACAGCAACTATTGCCAAGGGGCAGTCTGCAACCGGCCCCTTAAAGCTTATCATTAAAAATGGTGATAAGTTGGGTGCTTTTTCAAGTTTCCTTTTACCTATCCGTATCGATCAGGCAAATGGCGGCAGTATAAGTAATGTACAAAAGGTAACTTACTTTGTGGTTACCCGTTCGCCATCACTGGCAAACCTGGTGCCATTTGGCAGATCAAAATGGAGTATTGCCGGCTTCTCAACCCAGGAACCCGCTGAAGGCAGTGGAAATGGGCTTGGTATAGATGCGATTGACGGCGATTTGAGTTCTTACTGGCAATCCAAATGGTCGGGCGGCGAGCCGGGGCCACCGCATTACATCTCCGTAGATATGGGGGAGATGAAAGATGTACACGCTATTTCTATAGTCGACAGAGATTTCAGCGGCGATTGGGCGGTTAATGGTCATGGCCAGCCTAAGGCTATGACCGTGTCTGTAAGTACTGACGGTACCAACTGGACAGATAACGGAACTTTCCAGGTGCCCATTGTTGAACCGCAGGCTGAGATCCGTTTTTTCCTGCCGCAATTTCTTCAGGCACGATATTTCAGGATAACAGTTACCGACGTTTGGGGGAGTAACAGTACCAACATAGCCGAAATATATGCCTTGTAATAATTAATGCTGTCAAATGTACTTGTCCGTTATCACACACGGACAAGTACTGCCTGTTGCACAGTTAACATCCAGATAGTTGTACTGGCTGGATGACAAAAAAATAAATATGATAACTAATAACATGAAAAAGCTGGCATACGCCAGACTATGGATAGCTATTGCTCTGTGTTTTATCTTCAGCGCGAGGCTGGTAGCCCAGACAGCCGAAACAATAATTAATATTAACGGAAATGATAAAGGCCGAATCTTTGACGGTATTGGCGGAGTTAGCGGCGGAGGCGGAACATCGCGCCTGTTAATAGACTATCCCTTACAGCAGCAAAATCAGATCCTTGATTTTCTATTCAAACCTAATTTTGGAGCATCCTTACATATTTTGAAAGTTGAGATAGGCAGCGATGTAAATACCACTAATGGTGCTGAAGCCAGCCATATGCGTACGTCCGGCGACCAGAATTATAACAGGGGGTATGAATGGTGGTTGATGAAACAGGCAAAAATGCGTAACCCTCAAATAAAACTGTATGCCCTTGAATGGGGAGCGCCGGGCTGGTTTAAAGAAGGATTTTGGTCTGATGATAACATAAACTATATTATTAATTGGCTTATACACGCCAAAACTGATCATGGACTTACTATCGACTATTTAGGTGGATGGAATGAACGTGGCTATAATAAAGAATGGTACCGGAAGCTAAAAGCGGCGCTGGATAAAAACGGATTGCAAACAATGATAGTGGCCGACGACGGTGGCGGCTGGAGCGTTGCAAAGGATTTGGCAACTGATTCTGCATTCAGTTCTGCAGTATCCATTGTCGGCCAGCATTATCCCTGTAATGATAATGGAAAAGGTACAGGATGTACCAGTAGTACCGAAGCCCAAAACCTGAATAAACCACTTTGGGCCAGCGAACACGGGACAAATAATTATAACGAAGGCGCTATTGCCATTGCCAGGAGCTACAACCGCGGATATATGGAAGGTAAAATGACCGCTTATATTAACTGGGCTGTTATAGCTGCATGGTATTCAACCTTACCTCATGCAGGTGAAGGATTGATGCTGGCCGACGAGCCCTGGAGCGGCCGTTTTACAGTTGGTAAAAGCATTTGGGCTGTAGCCCATACAGCACAGTTTGCTAAGCCCGGGTGGCAGTATATTGATAACGCCTGCGGTTATTTAAAAGGCAACGGTACTTATGTAACGCTGAAAAACGGGGCTGATTACAGTATTATTGCCGAAACAATGGATGCTAATAACAGTCAGACCATTACCTTTAAACCTGTTGGTGGCTTGTTTAATGGAACAATACATGTATGGCGTACCCACCTTAATTCAACAGATGAAAAGGACTATTTCGTTAAACAACAGGACATACACCCGCTAAACGGGGTATTTACGATAAAACTTGAACCCGGTAACATTTATACATTTACTACTACTACAGGGCAGCATAAGGGCGTCATTATTCAACGGCCGAAAGCTATGTTTAAGCTTCCTTATGCGGATAATTTTAATAATTACGCCAATGACGTTATACCCAAATACTTTTCGACACTTAACGGGGCCTTTGAAATAGCTGATGCCGGCGGCGGCCGAAAAGGAAAATGTTTGCAGCAGCAGGTTATACAACCGCCAATCCCCTGGCTTAATAAACCCATGGAACCCTTTACTGTTATGGGGGACCCGAAGTGGGAAAATTACAAAGTATCTATTGATGTATGGATAGGGAAATCCGGTTCGGTCGAATTATTAGGTCGTATCAATCAACAACCGATGAATTGGAGGTATATTAGTGCACGGGGCTATCACCTCAAAGTTCAGAGCTCTGGCAAGTGGGTGTTTTATTATCAAAAACCTGATCCCAAGGATTCGGCAGTTAATATGCCACCGGTTAATAAAATACTGGCATCCGGCTCCCTGAACTTCAGGGGTAATAAATGGCACAACCTGGCATTAAGCTTCAGGAATAATCATATTGAAGTGTTTGTTGATAAAAAACGACTGGCATCGCTAAATGACAGTCAATCAAGCGGGGGCCAGACCGGTCTTTATGTAAGCTCATGGCGCAGGGCGCAGTTTGATAACTTGTTAATTAAACCATAAACATTCCATGCGATTTATACAGTTGCAAAATCAGCGTTTAAAGCTCATTGATAAAGCAAGAAATATCATTTGTCGACATATAATAAATACAAGCTTGTTTAATCTTATTTATATGAATTTCAAACAATTAGTTACTCAAATAAGAAGGTCTTTTAGCTTAATTGCTATGGTCTTCGTTTTAATCCCCCCGGCGGCTAATGCACAAACAGCCCCGGTTCCCGTAGGCCCGGTACCCAATGCCCGGCAGATTGAATGGTACCATCGCGAAATAATAGCTTTTTTTCATTTTGGCATGAATACGTTTGCCAATGTTAATGAAGGCGATGGTACCGCAAATCCTCAGCTATTTAATCCTACGGCATTAAACTGCAACCAATGGACAAGTGTACTTAAAGGTGCAGGGATTACAACAGCTATTTTTGTTGCCAAGCACGCCGATGGTTTTTGCAACTGGCCAACCGCGCATACTAATTATTCGGTAAAAAATAGCCCGTGGAAAAATGGCAAGGGCGATGTTGTAAGAGAATTTACAGATGCCTGCAAAGCTGCGGGAATAAAAGCGGCAATCTATCTGGGGCCGCATGACAGGCACGATTCAAGATATGGAACACCTGATTACAGCGACTATTATGCAAATCAGTTATCGGAGCTTTTAAGAAACTACGGCCCCATCTGGGAAATATGGTGGGATGGAGCAGGTGCCGATCAAATTACGTCAGCTTTTTATGATCGCTGGGCTGATACCGTGCGCAAATTGCAGCCCAATTGCGTGGTTTTTGGCACCAAAAATTCATATCGCTATGCGGACTGCCGCTGGATGGGCAATGAATCGGGATTATCGGGTGATCCGTGTTGGTCAACTATCAACCCGGTTTCTATTAAGGAAGAAGCAACGCATATTACGCAATTGAACCAGGGGGAAATTGACGGCACGGCGTATACACCAGCCGAAACAGATGTCTCTATTCGCCCAAGCTGGTTTTACCATAAGGAGGAAGATGCTCACGTTAAAAGCGTTGCCGCTTTGTGGGACCTTTATTTCAATTCAGTAGGTCATAACAGTGTGCTGTTATTAAACTTTCCACCTGATAAGCGGGGGCTGATCCCTGCAATTGATTCGGTAAGAGCGGATAACTTACACCGTTTAATCAATGGCACATTTAAAAACAACCTTGCAGCAGGCGCTACTATCAAGTCGTTACATCCGCGCGGCGGTAACTACAAGGCAGCCAGCATGGTTGATAACAGCGAAAGTACTTATTATGCGACAACTGATAATGCAGTTACGGATACCATAACTTTTAACCTTGGTAAAAAGAAAACATTTGACGTATTGATGTTACAGGAGGTTATTGAACTGGGACATCGTACAACAGGTTGGTCTGTTGATTATTCATCTAACGGAACAAACTGGACACCTATTCCGGAAGCAACCGAAAAACAAGCCATAGGCTATAAATGGCTTGTCAAATTTAAGCCGGTAACAGCGTCAAAAGTACGATTGAGGATAACATCCGGAAAAGCCTGTGTGGCAATTCATACTTTTGGAATTTATAAGGAGCAAATGGCGACACCTGACTAAAAGCTGATCAGCGATAATGGTGAAAAATCGACGAATTAAAAAAGCACAGTAATATGAAGTATTACTGTGCTTTCGTTTTGTGACCCCGGAGAGATTCGAACTCTCGACCCAATGATTAAGAGTCATTTGCTCTACCAGCTGAGCTACGGAGTCATATCCCGATTTTTTGTCGGGTTGCAAATATGCAAATTATTTTCTTTTAAGATGTGAAAAATACCTTTCGTAAACAATTATTTTGATTAACCAATTGAAAAATCGTTGACATCGGCTTAAACTTTTTTGCAGATGTTATCCGGTAGTTCTATTAATAATGTGCTTTGCTAAATAGATTTAGTAAAAAACTCACAACAAAATATTGATTTTTTTGTTGTAATTTCAACAAAAGCTGCTTAAATTGTAAAACTTAACATCTACTCCTTATGAAAAAAAGAAAATTACTCAAAATTAACAAGCTGCAGTATGAAAGCGTTGTTAAAGATTTTATCTCCCAAAATGGTTTAAATGTTCAATACTCTTATACCAAAGATCATTTTTACCTTTATAGCGACGAATCGACAATCAATCAGCTCGAAAAACAGGCTATTGGCGTAAACTTATAAATAAGTGAAAAATAGAAAAGTCCGGTAGTGTGATACTATCGGAACTTTTCAATATTTACTTTTTATTAAACAGCAGCGTACAAATCTTCCTGTTGTTTTTGTACCACAGGGCTGTTGATGTATTCATCATAAGTCATCAGCTTGTCTATATAGCCGCCCGGTGTTAATTCAATAATCCGATTGGCTACTGTTTCAACCAATTCATGATCCCGTGAGGTGAACAGGATTGTGCCACGGAAATCTTTCATACCATTATTAAGCGCTGTGATCGATTCCAGGTCGAGGTGGTTGGTTGGTTCATCAAACATCAGCAGGTTGGCTTGCTGCAACATCATGCGGCTAAACATGCAGCGCATTTTTTCGCCACCAGATAAGACACTGCATTTTTTCATAACTTCCTCACCCGAGAACAGCATCCGTCCTAAAAATCCGCGGATAAACTGATCGTCTTTTTCACCCGGCGAATATTCGCGCAGCCAGTCAATCAGGTTATCATTTTTACCGTCGAAGTATTCGCTGCTGTCGTTAGGGATATCAGCTGCATTAATGGTTACGCCCCATTTAAAGGTGCCTGTAAAATCTTTATCGCGGCCTGTTAAAATATTATAGAAAGCAGTAGTTGCCAAACTGTTTTGCGACAGGATAGAAATTTTATCGCCTTTGTTTACAGTGAAGGTGATATTGTTAAACAGCACCTCTCCATTAAGGGCTTTGCCCAGGTTTTCAACGGTCAGGATCTGATCGCCGGCTTCACGACCCAGGTTGTTGAATATGATACCCGGATATTTACGGTTTGATGGCTGAATTTCATCCAGATTGATTTTATCCAGTGCTTTTTTACGGCTGGTTGCCTGTTTTGATTTTGAGGCGTTGGCACTAAACCTGCGGATAAACTCCTGGAGCTCTTTAACCTTATCTTCGGCTTTCTTGTTTTGTTCGGCACGTTGTTTAAGGGCCAACTGGCTCGATTCATACCAGAAGGTGTAGTTACCGGTATAAATAGTCATTTTACCAAAATCAATATCTACCACGTGGGTACACACAGTATCCAGGAAGTGCCTGTCGTGCGATACCACCAGTACGATAGCTTCATATGATGCAAGGAAATCTTCCAGCCAGCTAATGGTATGGATGTCCAAATCGTTGGTAGGCTCATCCAGCAGCAGGATATCTGGTTTGCCAAAAAGCGCCTGGGCTAATAACACGCGTACTTTTTGAGTGTTATCAAGATCTTTAACCAGTTGATAGTGAAATTCTTCTTTAATACCAAGGTTGCTGAGCAGGGTAGCGGCATTGCTTTCGGCATTCCAGCCGTCCATTTCGGCAAAAAGGTTTTCCAGTTCACCCGCGCGTTCGCCATCGGCATCGCTAAAATCTTCTTTAAGATAAATAGCATCTTTTTCCTTCATTACGGCGTACATTTCCTTATGGCCCATCATCACCGTTTCGATAACTGTGAATTCGTCAAAAGCATAGTGGTTTTGGCTCAAAACAGCCATACGTTCGCCGGGCGTAAAGCTCACCGAGCCGCTGGTTGGGTCAATATCGCCCGAAAGAATTTTCAGGAATGTTGACTTACCCGCGCCATTGGCGCCAATAATACCATAACAGTTGCCTTGTGTAAATTTCAGGTTTACGTCTTCAAACAAAGTACGCTTACCGTAACGTAAAGAAAGATTGGATACCGTGATCATGCTGCACCTCTAATTTGGCGCAAAAGTACGGTAAAATCTTCATTTTAACGACATATGGTGCTGATATTATGGATGGGGATTTTTTGAGCAGCAATTTTTCCCCACAAATTAAATGCATGGGTATACAATTACACAGAAATGATAATGGAATGTAAACTAAAAGTATATTTAATACGTTTAATTGCTATATCTAACCAATTATAATATAATGGTACAGCCTTTGACTAACATACAGTATAACAATTTATTTAAATTATTTAACAATGGTCATGGGAGCATTAATTATAGGTTTAATTATCATCAATGTGGTAATAGCCATCAACAATACACAAAAACGCAAAGTATATTAAAAATATATTAATATATAAGCTTTAAGGCAACGCCCTAAGCTTGGTTTAAAATATTAAATAAGCTTTGTGTTTCATGGTCGGCCAATTTTTGAAGCGGACCTGATGCCAGCATTTTCATCATCATGCTAAGTTCTGCGCCAATGGTGAATAAAATATCAGTATGGTCGTTATTGAAAGATAACGACCATTTTAGTTCCAGGTTAAATGGTGGTTTCTCGGCAGGTATAATCCTTATCAGCTGACCGGGCACACGCTCCTCAATTTTCAAAGCAAGTTTGGCCATATTCTGGATACTGAAACGGGCTTCATCCCGGGTGGATGTCCATTCCTGGATATTATCGGGCATCAGTTGCCGGTGATTGTTAAAATCGGCCAGGAAGTCGTAAACCTCTGTTAGAGGCTTGTTAATGCTTATCGTACTGGTGAATGTATTCATGGATAGATTTGAGATATTAGATTTGAGATTTGAGACAAATTACGCTGACGAACAATCTAAAAATCAGCGCAATCATCGAAATCAAAAAAATCAACGGTCTTAACTTGCAGCCATTTCGCCCCAGGTTGATGGGTTTTCGCGCCACTGCCTGAGCAGGTTTACATCTTTTTCGTTAATGAACTGATGTTCTTCAGCGTATTTAATAAGCGCGTTATAGTTTGACAGGGTTACGTACGGGCAGTTGGCCTGCTTAAAGTTTTCGTCGGCAATATCAAAGCCATAAGTAAATATAGCTGCCAGGCCCGCAACGTCATAACCTGCTGCACGCAACGCTTCAACGGCCTGCAGGCTGCTTTTACCGGTTGAAAGCAGATCTTCAATAACCACAACCCGCTTGCCTGATGTAGTAGCGGCATCGCCCTCAATCATGCTGCCTGTACCATGCTCCTTAGGTTTTGAACGTACATAGATAAATGGAAGGCCTAATTCCTGGGCTACTAACGCACCTTGCGGAATACCTGCAGTTGCTACACCTGCAATGCAGCCAACCGACCCGAATTTATCCTGTATGGCTGCCACTAATTGCTGCCTGATGTAAGTGCGGATAGTTGGATGAGAAAGTGTAACACGGTTATCGCAGTAAATTGGAGATTTCCAGCCCGATGCCCATGTAAAAGGATTATTGGGTTGTAATTTAATTGCTTTAATTTGCAGCAGGAATTCGGCTACTTGTTGTTCGATCTCATTATTAGTAAACATGGCTCAAAAATACAGAATTTATATTAACGAAAAGGTTATCCTGCTCACAGAATCTGAACCAAAGCATGCAGATAATTTCGAAAGACTTGATGCAGAGACCTTTGACCTTAAAATTATATATACCTGGATCCTCGCTAATCCTAATAAATTGTTCTACATAAAAACAGCCAATGCTAAGGTGTATTTTAAAGCTGTTAAAAGGAATATTACACTTATTGAAGCGGCAGGCGGCCTGGTTATGAACACTAAGGGGCAATATTTATTCATTTATCGTAATGATAAATGGGACCTGCCCAAAGGCAAAATAGAAAAAGACGAAAAGGTAAAAGAAGCGGCAGTGCGCGAAGTAGAGGAGGAGTGCGGTATAAAAGTGAGCGAACTGGGAGAAAAAATTTGTAAAACATATCATGTATATGTGAACCGTGGCGAGGTAGTGCTTAAGAAAACGCATTGGTTTGCCATGACAAGTAAGGGTAAAGAAAAGCTAAAACCTCAAAAAGAAGAGGGTATTACTGACGTGCGCTGGTTTGAGCACGAGCATATTGAACCAATAGTTGAAAACACCTTTCCATCTATTATGGATGTATTGCACAAGGAAAAGCTGGTTACAAATAAGGTAATGCCTCTTTCGGAATAAACTGGCTTACATCGCCGTTATAGCGGATGATTTCCCGCACAATGGTTGAACTGATGGATGAATAACCGGGCTTGCTTACAATAAAGATGCTTTCGATGTCGGGTGCCAGCGAATGGTTCATCTGGGCTATCGCTTTTTCATACTCAAAGTCTGATACGGTACGGATCCCCCTGATCATGTAAGCGGCGCCTATGCTCTTGCAAAAATCGACAGTAAGGCCTTCATAGGCTATCACGTGGATCCGTTCATCATGCTCAAAAACCGCCCTGATCATTTGTTCGCGCTGTTCAACACTCAGCAACCCTTTTTTGCTGCTGTTCACGCCGATACCTATGTAAAGCTTATCAAAAAGCTCAACAGATCGTTTCACAATATCAACATGAGCTTTAGTAAGCGGATCAAATGAACCTGGAAAAAGGGCTATCTTCATGGAGTAAAATTAGCGATTAGTTGATTGGGTTGCTTAAGTAAAAAGCTATTTTTTTGCCTTTTATCGGCATTATTTAATGAGCGACTTTATATCTGACAAGTTGAACCGTTCATTTGATCACTAAAACACCCCTAAACCAGCGAAGCTAATTGAGCATACTGCAAAAGCATAATGGTTTTGGCATCTTTTATTTCGCCGGTTTTTACCATTTGAAGGGCTTCGCTGAATGGCAGCTCTAAAACTTCAATATTTTCATTTTCGTGGGCGAGCCCCCCGCCGTCGCTAACTTTCATTTCTTTGGCATATTCGGCAACAAAAAAGTAAAGGATTTCGGTAACAGAGCCCGGCGACATATAAGCTTCAAAAACCTTTTTAACATCCGTTATTTTATAACCGGTTTCTTCCTCAGTTTCCTTACGGATGCAATCTTCCGGATTATCCTTATCAAGCAAGCCGGCACAACATTCAATCAGCATTCCATCGGGGTTGCCGTTGATATAGGTTGGCAGCCTGAATTGCCTGGTTAATATTACAGATGACTGTGCTTTGTTATAAAGCAAAATGGTTGCGCCGTTGCCGCGGTCATAAGCTTCACGGCTTTGCACAGCGGTATTACCGTCTTTTTCCGTAACCTCGTAAGTTACTTTTTTAAGGATGTACCAGTTATCTGATAAAATATCGGTATTAAGAATTTTGATTGGATTCATTTTTATTTGATCGATTATGATTAATAATGATTATTTTTGAACGAAAATAGGATTAATAACATGAACTTTCCAAAAAGAAAACAAAAAATAATTGAGCAGCTTAGTCAAAGCGGAGAGGTTGATATAAAGCAATTGGCTGCCGAACTGAACATTTCAGAAATTACAGCACGCCGCGACCTGAACCAGTTAGCAGCCGATGGATTGCTTTACCGTACTCATGGAGGAGCAACAAAAGTTAATCCCCACGAAAAGCCACATAGCTTTGCGAATAAAAGCGCTCAAAACGCAGCTGTTAAAGATGCCATTTGCCGCAGGGCCGCATCGCAGATCACTGACGGGGATGTTATTTTTATGGATTGCGGGAGTACAGTTTTTAGGTTATGCCAGTTCATTAAAAACAAGAAGATAAAGGTGATAACAAATTCATTACCTGTAGTGTATGAGTTGCAGGATTGTGCCGTGAGTGTTAACATAATAGGAGGGGAGCTGGATAAGGAGCGACAGGCTGTACATGGAACTACAGCTATTGAGCATATCCAAAAATACCGTGCCACTAAGGCTTTTTTAGGTGTCGACGGTATCTCGGAAGCAGGACTGTTTGCCAATAGTGAACATGAAGCATCCATTACAACAGCTTTCGCCGCAAACAGCGCATTTACTTATATTCTGTGTGATGCCAGCAAAATAAACAAGGAAACATACCTTAATTTTGCAGGCTTGAATATCATCAACGCGATCATTACCGATGCAGATCCTAAGCGGTTAAAGGGCTTTAAAGAAAGCGGGATAGTTATTTTAAAGGCAGGTATCTAAACCGGTCTGAAAAACGAAAATGACGAATGCCCGTATTTTCTTTGTTCAACAAAAGCGGGATGATTGCTCAAGTTCTGAAGCGATTGGTGTTCAACAATCAACAGGCCATCAGGTTTAAGCAGGTTCTTTTCAAAAATAACTTTTGGCAAATCGGGGATCCTGTTCAGGTCATACGGCGGGTCGGCAAATATCAGGTCGTATTGTTCCGTTTCAATATTCAGGTATTTGAATACATCTTCGCGGTAAGTTTTTATTTGTGTAAGCTTATGCTGCCGCGAGGTATCTCTAAGATAATTAACGCAATGAATACTCCTGTCGACAGATATAACTTCCGAAGCGCCGCGTGAAGCAAATTCAAGCGAGATGTTGCCGGTTCCGCTAAACAGGTCAAGTACTTTAATGCCTTCAAATTCTATTTGGTTAAGCAGGATATTAAATAAAGCTTCTTTTGCCAAATCGGTTGTAGGACGAACAGGAAGATTTTTTGGCGGATTAAGCCTTAAGCCTTTTAAACTGCCTCCGATAATGCGCATAATGAAAGAGCCGCTATTGATAACACCCTGTGAGCAACAACCTCCGCGGGTAATTGTAATACCTGTAAATTATTGACTTCGGCCGCCTTAAAAAATTCGGCCAGGCGACTTAGTCCTTTACTGTCGGCATCAATGTTACCGCTTACATACAAGTTGGTATATTTAGCTTCGAGGTTAAGTTCATTGGCAACCAGCACGGTAAAGTAAACCAGTTCATCATCGCCATTAAAATCAAATGAGTTATAGAAACGCAGTTTGCCGGATGCAAAATGAACTATCTCCACCTTTTCTTTTTCAATATTGAGGTAAAGGCAGTCGTTGCCGGGATTGTTTTGGGCAATGGCGGTTAACCAGCCTTTTGATGTAAAAACGGTATTACGGATGCCAAATTCTTCCGCGGCACTCACAATGGTTTCGCTGGTATTGTATACGATGATATTTTCTTTGTCTAATGCCTGGGCTATAACTTTGCTGTCGGCTTTCACATCCAGGAAACGGGCCAGGTTCGGCAGGCGCTCGCCGCTAAACAATTCTGCCGGCACCAGCGTAAAGCTGTGAGCAGGTAAACCGATAATCATTTGCCCGTATTTGGCCGACAGCAGGTCAAGCAATTCCTGCGGATCGCTTAGCTCATCAAATGGGTAATTTTCGGCCCAGGCTATTAGCTTGCCATTATTACTTATGGCATACGAAAACGATTTGTCTTCAACCTGTATTAATAAAGTATAATCTTCAGTTTTATCCAAACTAAAGTTATCATCGTGGTAAGTATAATTGTGTTCGTTCATACCGGTTTTAACAAAAGTAATATTTTTTGGCAGATACAATAATTACCGCAGCCCAAATTGGTATGCTGTTATAAAATGCGGGTTAATATCATCAGGATAATAAATATCAAAATTGGTAAGCCCACCGGTTTAGGATAATAATCATTATCCGGAAAATATCTCCTGAAAAAAAACTGGCTAAGAATTAAAGCGCCAATCAGCCTAAAACCTATGTCAAGGCCCGATACAGAAAGCATTGCTGTAACCTGCGCTGGTGTTGGCCGGCCGCCTTTAGCCATTACATTCATAGCATCAACAACCTGTTGCAGGTTAACACCCGAATGCATGATAACAAAGTAGGAGAGATAGGAAAAAAACAATACAAAGGCCAGCACCGCCGGAACTGCCTTTCTGTAACCTGCATTGTATAAATTGATAACCAGCAGCACCCCGCCAAATATCAGGTTGAAAAACGAAAACCAAAATATCGCCCTTTTGGAGTAAATATCTACATAATCGTCTTCGCTGTATTTTTCTTCCTCTTTGTTTTCGTCAAATTCCATGGCTCAAATGTAAAACTAATCTTACTGAATTAAATTACTTATCATCATTTTTGCAGGGTGTCAACTCCCGATCATATCCGCCAGTCATTTCCGCATGAGCCAACAGGCCAGCAAACGGAACTTTTTAGCAAGCTGCATGCCTTTTTAAAAAGTACCGAAGGCGACGAATGCTTTATTCTGAAAGGCTATGCCGGCACCGGGAAAACAACTATCGTGGGCGCGCTGGTAAAGGCACTGAGGCATTATAACTATAAAGCCGTGCTGCTTGCCCCAACCGGACGTGCCGCCAAGGTCATTACCAATTACTCCGGGCGCAAAGCTTTTACTATCCATAAACGCATTTACCGTAAAAAATCGGCCTTGACTATCCATGATGGTTTTGCCCTTGCCGATAACCTGGCCAGCGATACGCTTTTTATTGTTGATGAGGCCTCCATGATCTCGGATGAGGCTATGGGCAGCAATCACGTGTCGTTATTGTTTGATTTGCTGAGATATGTTTATAATGATAAAAACTGCAAGCTGATATTGGTAGGCGATACCGCACAGTTACCGCCTGTGGGGGCCGACGAGAGCCCCGCGCTCGACGTGCAGCTTATGGGTGATAAATTTGGCCTCTCGATATTCAGTTATGAACTTACCGAGGTTTTGCGCCAGCAAAAGAGTTCGGGCATTTTATATAACGCCACCAATATCCGCGATCTGATACGCGAAGAGGTTATAGAGATACCCCAAATTGTAACCAAAGGCTTTAAAGATGTTTTCAGGATGACCGGCGAACGATTGCCCGAAGGTTTGGAATATGCCTATCGCAAATACGGCTATGACCGTACACTTATCATTTGCCGCTCAAACAAAAATGCCAATTTGTACAACGGACAAATTCGAAACCGCATTTTATACCGGGAGGAAGAGCTTACCGGCGGCGATCAGATCATGATAGTAAAGAATAATTACTTTTGGCTGCAGGATAAAGATGAAAATAGTACCGCGTTTATTGCCAACGGCGATATTGCCCGCATAGTAAAAGTACGCCGCACCGAAGAGTTGTATGGTTTTCGTTTTGCCGATGTGCAGCTCGAATTTATTGACTATGCCGAAGATCCAACCCTCGATTGTAAGGTTTTGCTTGATACGCTCTATGCCGATTCACCCGCGTTAAGTCAGGACGATCAGAAACGGTTTTACCAGGAAGTAATGAAGGATTATGAACATTTACCTAATAAAAGGGCCATGCACAATGAGCTGAAGCTCAACCCATATTACAATGCCTTGCAAATAAAATTTGCCTATGCCATTACCTGCCATAAAGCACAGGGTGGCCAATGGGATGCAGTTTTTGTTGATCAGGGGTATGTAACCGATGAAATGATCAATATGGATTTTCTGCGATGGTTTTATACCGCGCTCACCCGAGCTACCACCGAATTATTTTTGGTTAATTTTGATAACAGGTTTTATAAATTAAAGGAAGAATAAGCTACAAAGATAGATTTGCCTTTATCAATATAAGCTATTGATAGTTAGATTTTTAATTACTAATATTAGCAATTAAAAACCGGTATCATGAACCTAAACTTAAAACTCGAAAGAAAAATCAAAACCAAGCAATCAACCATTGGCGAACTATCAATAAACGGCGTGTTTGAATGTTTTATACTGGAGGACGTAGACAGAGGGCTAAATAGCGGTATGAGCCTTGCCCAAATTGCATCAATAAAAATTAAAACGCAAACAGCCATCCCTACAGGAACTTATAATATAGTCAAATTTTTCAGCCCAAAGCACAACGAAAACCTGCCATTATTAGAGAATGTACCCGGTTTCGCCGGAATTGAGATTCATGTTGGCAATTTTGCCAAGGACACCGACGGCTGCCTCCTCCCCGGTGAAGATAAAGGCGTTGATGCTGTTCTGCACAGTACAATGGCTACAGCTAAACTCAATACAAAGATTTTTGAGGCCCTCAAGGCAGGAGGTACCGTGACCATTGAGGTTGTTTAATATAGCAAATTATAAATGCTTGAAGGTGAAATGACGCATCTACGCCGTCATGCTGAGTGATTAAAATCCATGGACTATGAAGATTAGATGACAAAGAGGGACTGTCAGTCTGAGCCCGTCAAAGACTCGTGTGCAGAGGCCAGCCCGCCATACTTCGACGGGCTCAGTATGACACCCTTTTTTAAGTTGTCATGGTTAGTGATTAAAATCCATGGACTATGAAGGTTAGATGACAAAGAGGGACTGTCAGTCTGAGCCCGTCAAAGACTCGTGTGCAGAGCCCAGCCCGCTATACTTCGACGGGCTCAGTATGACACCCTTTTTAAGTAAACAAAGATTTATTTAATATCCTAAAACGAATTAACTGCCGGCAAGGTGATCCTGAACGTTGAACCCTGTCCCTCGGTGCTGGTAACGCTGATGGTGCCTTTATGCTTTTCAATGATCTGGCGTACAATGCTCAACCCAAGCCCGGTCGACTTT
Source organism: uncultured Mucilaginibacter sp. (assembly GCA_966212355.1). Taxonomy (GTDB): domain Bacteria; phylum Bacteroidota; class Bacteroidia; order Sphingobacteriales; family Sphingobacteriaceae; genus Mucilaginibacter. The sequence continues at coordinate 544,690 of CBIHRB010000001.1, read as the reverse complement.
TCGCCGCGTAAACCAGCTCGGCCGGCTTTTGAAAATTGGTTAAAGATCTCCGGCAGCATACCGGCAGGGATGCCCAAGCCGTAATCCTGAACTTCAATAACTACCGTATCGTTTAGTTTAAGCAGGCGCACATCCACATTATCCCGGTCTTTTGAAAATTTCACCGCATTGCTGATCAGGTTATCAATAACCCGGTGAAATTTTTCGTGATTTATGAGCGCATGGGCAACACTTACCGAACTGCTGAACAGCACATTAACTTTATTGCCCAGCTGTAATTTCCATTCGCCTACTATGTTGTTAAGCCATTGGTTAAGCTCGATGTTTTGAGTTTCAATAACCGCTATGTTCTCGTTTCGGGCTGCCTCCAGTAAATCATCAATAATACTCCGCGCTTTTACGCAGGATGCCTTCATCATATTGATGTTGTCCTGTGTTTCTTCATTAACTTCATCAAGTTCCATCATCATGGCAATTGATTCAACAGCAGCTATCGGGTTACGCAGGTCATGTGCAACCATACCCAGCACCTGGTTTTTAAACTCGCTTGCTTTTTCAATTTCCGAGTTTTTTTCGCGGATTTCTATCAGCTGAAAATAATAGTTGGCCTTGTAGGAAAAAAAGTACCTTGAGATAAAATAAAAGCCGGAAAGTAAGATAGCTGAGATCAACTGGTTATACAACATATCCGTAGCCGGCGTTTCACTGTAAAATAGCAGGGAAGTAAAAAAAAGCTCAATGGCAATAAGCAGCAATACGGTTTCATAGTATTCAAAAACAATTATCACGCTGATCAAGCTTAATGCGACAAGATATAAGGTGAGGGCATTACTCGGATTGGAGGTGGCTATAAAGCTGGAATACATGCCGCAAACAATAATATAAAGCGCAAACAAAAATACAAGCAATGACATGCCTGTTGTAGCCTTTTTATGGCTTTTGAAACTAACGATAAAAAGGTTACTGGCTATCAGGAAAACGGGAGTTATAATAATGAAAACCCAGTTACTGAAATTAAACTCGGGAAAGTTTTGAGCTTTGGTTAAGCTAATGGGGAATACAAGATAAAGGATCCTGATAATTACATTAAGTAATAAAAATATCATACTGGCACCCCTTATGGCTACCAGGTTTTGGTAAGTATAATGCAAACGGTATTGCGACCGGTATTTTGCCGGGAGACTGTTAAAAAAGAAATGGGTGTTCAATTAAATTTTATGGGTTAAACAAAATTATAAAAATATTTTCAAATAATGTAACAGAAATGTGACAAGGCATGACTAACCCTTTTACTAAATATTCGGTCAATTAAAATATGAGCCTATTTTGATGAACCTTGATTGTTTCTAAAAAAGGGATAAGTATAATTTACACATCATAAAACCAAAATCACATGTTAATGAAATCTCTTAAATTTATCGCAATTCCCATTATTGTATTAACAACTTTTTCCTGCAGAACTGTTGAAAGGGTTAATCAGAAAGAAATTAAACCGTTTGTAGGCTTCTGGAAGGATACAACCAATCCGGGATCTCAAGTCGTATTCAGGTCAGACGGCAGCTTTTATAACATTGCAAAAGAAAATAATGTGCAGATCGTTACGCACAGTGGTACTTTTAAAGTCTTATCCGACAGTATTTATGTATTGACGATTACAGACGCGAGGCCCAACGCTACATATGATCTCAAAGGAAGGCAGTATGCCAATTATTACACGTTAAGCAGCGATAGAAAAACGATGAAGACAAGTGGCGTGGTTGACGGAAGAAATGGCGGAAAAGGACTTGCCTGGACCTGCAATTTAGTTAAAGTTGATAAACTGGATAATTAAACCCGCGGCTGGCTTACTAAGCCCTCATCACAATATAAGCCCTCCATTTATAGACAACAAGAATTATACACCCGTAATTGTTTTTATCCATGAACAGTATTTCACTAACAGGCAAGCCCACGCTTGCCTATTAGTGACGTGTTTGTTAAGTTCATTTGATCTATTTAGCGTCCTTAAACATCTCCATTTGACGTATACTTTTATTATTGTTTTAACGTATTAAACGACAAATTGCCCCGTACTATTATTAATAGTAATGCCTAAATTGCTAATAATTATGGCAAAGTGTCATTGCGATTTAATTTTAAATGACAATTTTTCACTATGGATACTATGGCCGATAAATTGATCAACAATGAATACTATGAATTTTAACAACTTTACCATAAAAGCTCAGGAAGCCGTGCAGAAGGCTTCTGAAATTGCTGTTGGTAACCAACAGCAAGCAATTGAGACCGCACATCTGCTTAAAGGCTTGTTACTGGTTGATGAAAACGTAATTACCTACTTACTAAAAAAACTAAATGTTAACCTGAACAGGTTAAACGATACGTTAGATGCGCAGATTGCATCGTTCCCCAAGGTAAGCGGCAGCAACGTATATCTTTCGTCCGAAGCAAATTCGGCTTTGCAAAAAGCATCGGGATATTTAAAAGAATTTAAAGACGAATTTGTATCCGTTGAGCATGTGCTGTTAGGCATTTTAGCCGCCGGTGGTGCGGTAAGCAGCATTCTGAAAGATTCGGGCGTTAATGAAAAGGACCTAAAAAAAGCCATTGTTGAACTCCGCGGCGATAGCAAAGTAACTGATCAAAATGCCGAAGCCACTTATAATGCCCTCAACAAATACGCCCGTAACCTGAATGAATACGCCGGTTCGGGCAAGCTCGACCCGGTTATAGGCCGCGACGATGAAATTCGCCGGGTTATCCAGATCCTTTCGCGCCGTACCAAAAACAACCCGATTTTGGTTGGTGAACCTGGTGTTGGTAAAACTGCCATTGCCGAAGGTATTGCCTTCAGGATCATCAAAGGTGATGTACCTGAGAGCCTGAAAACCAAAGTCGTATACTCGTTGGATATGGGCGCACTCATTGCAGGCGCCAAATATAAGGGAGAGTTTGAAGAACGATTGAAAGCCGTTGTAAAAGAGGTTACCCAAAGCGACGGGGAAATCATCCTTTTTATAGATGAGATCCATACGCTGGTAGGTGCAGGCGGGGGAGAAGGCGCTATGGATGCGGCCAATATCCTGAAACCGGCCCTGGCCCGTGGTGAGCTTCGTTCAATTGGTGCTACAACCCTTAACGAATACCAAAAGTACCTTGAAAAAGATAAAGCTTTGGAACGCCGTTTCCAGAAAGTGATGGTTGAAGAACCTGATGCTGCTGATGCCATATCTATTTTACGTGGACTGAAAGAACGATATGAAACCCACCACAAAGTGAGGATCAAAGACGAAGCGATCATCGCCTCTGTCGAAATGTCACAACGCTATATTTCCGACAGGTTTTTACCGGATAAAGCTATCGACCTGATGGACGAGGCTGCATCAAAACTTCGCCTGGAAATGGATTCGGTGCCGGAAGTGGTTGACGAACTGGAACGCCGCATCATGCAGCTTGAAATTGAGCGTGAAGCCATCAAACGTGAAAAAGACGACCGTAAGGTTGCCGAACTAAGTGAAGAAATAGCCAACCTGTCGCAACAGCGTGATTCATTACGTGCCAAATGGAAAGGGGAGAAAGACCTTGTGGACGGCATCAACACTAAGGTTGAACTGATTGAAAATTATAAACTGGAAGCTGAACAGGCCGAACGTGCGGGCGATTATGGCAAGGTTGCCGAACTGCGCTACGGTACTATAGTAGAGGCCCAGGCCGAAGTTGAAAAGCTGAAAGCTGCCCTGCTTGAAAATCAAAGCGACAGCCGCATGCTGAAGGAAGAGGTTACTGCCGATGATATTGCGGGTGTAGTTAGCCGCTGGACAGGTATCCCGGTGAGCAAAATGATCCAAAGCGAGCGTGAAAAGCTCCTTAATCTTGAAGATGAGCTACACAAACGTGTGGCAGGACAAGAAGAAGCTATTGAAGCAATAAGTGACGCCATCCGCCGCAGCCGCGCAGGTTTGCAGGACAAGCGCAGGCCAATAGGGTCGTTCATATTTTTAGGTACAACCGGTGTGGGTAAAACCGAATTGGCAAAGGCTTTGGCCGAATACCTGTTTAATGATGAAGGCGCGCTTGTGAGGATAGATATGAGTGAATACCAGGAGCGCCATGCTGTATCAAGGCTGATAGGAGCGCCTCCGGGCTATGTTGGGTATGATGAAGGCGGGCAGTTAACAGAAGCTGTTCGTCGTAAGCCTTACAGTGTGGTTTTACTGGACGAAATTGAAAAAGCCCATCCCGATGTATTTAACATCCTGCTGCAGGTACTGGATGATGGCCGTTTAACAGATAATAAAGGCCGTGTGGTGAATTTTAAGAATACCATCATCATCATGACCTCCAACATCGGTTCCAACATCATCCAGGAAAACTTCCAAAACCTGGAGGATGAGAACCGCGATGAACTGGTGGCAAAAACCAAGAACGAGCTGTTTAATTTGTTAAGGGCAACTATCCGTCCGGAGTTTTTGAACAGGATAGATGAGATCATCATGTTTACTCCGCTTAACCGCGATGAAATTCATGATATCGTTAAGCTGCAATTTAAACATGTACAACAAACCCTTGCCGAAATGGGTGTAACTATCGAAGCATCCGACGAAGCTTTGGATTGGTTGGCTCAATTAGGTTATGATCCTCAATTTGGTGCACGTCCGTTAAAACGTGTTATCCAGAAAAAGATCCTGAACGAGCTGAGTAAACAGATCCTGGCTGGTACAGTTGACAAAGACAGTGTTATTAAAATAGATATGTTTGATAACCAGTTCGTGTTCCTGAACTCGGCCAAAGAAGCTACGGAACCGGCTAAATAAGCTGTAAGACTTATGAAAGCTAAAAGCAAAACGCATAAGGCTTAAAGCTAAGTATTGGTATAATAGAAAAAGGCTTCCCAATTGAGAAGCCTTTTTCTATTAATAACAACCGGAGAGTCTATTAAAACACTTCGGCCGCTTGTTTAGTTACCGATGCTAAGCTGACCCCCGTAAGCTGATCGGCAAAGGCTACGAAAGCCTTACTCTCAGATATACGAAGTTGATTAGCGATCAGATTTTGCAAATTGATTTTTCCTATCACGAATTTATAACTACCTGAATAGTAGCGCTCATTGATGTGTTCAAAGTTCAGCGCTTCAACCAGTTCCTCGTCATCATAACGCAGGTAAACGGTTAATTCAATGTTATTGGTAAAATTAAGGTCTGTTTTCTCTTTAGCCTTTTTGTATTCGTATTGATAGTTATAACGCAAAGCTGCTATATCAGATAATACTGCCGAACCGGTAGGATGGCCGCCCGCGCCTTTCCCGAAAAAGAATTGCTGATCGGCAAAGGCAGCTTGTACAGTTACGCCATTATATTCATACTCAACGTTGTATAAAAATTCTTTGTCGTTTACAAATTTAGGTAATACAAACAGGGCAACGTTACGGTCGTCAAGCTCTTTAGCTACAGGCACCAGTTTAATTTTAAGGTTTTTTTCGCGGGCATACTGCAAATCAGCTGCTGCAAGGTTCTGGATGCCCAGGTTAAATACCTCATCGGGCTGTACAACTACGCCATAAGCATGGGCTGCGGCAATAACCAGTTTGTATTTAGCGTCAAAACCGCCAACATCGCTGGTGGGGTCGGTTTCGGCGAAACCCAGATCCTGGGCTTGTTTCAAAGCGCTATCATAATCGAGCCCTTCAATAAAACCTTTCGAAAGGATGTAGTTTGATGAGCCATTGAAAATACCGCTTATCGAATGCAGTAGTTCATTATCATAATATTCTTCCAGATTGCGGATGATTGGGATACTGCCGCAAACTGCACCTTCATATAATAAGGATGTGCCGTATTGATGCTGGATCTCGATCAACTCATCCAAATGCAGGGCGATCATTTTTTTACTGGCAGATACTACGTTTTTGCCAGATTTTAAAGCTCTTGAAACAATTTCAAAAGCAGCTTCGGTATCATTGATCAGCTCAACAATGGTGTTGATCTCGGGGTTATTAAGCAGTTCTTCCTTATCAGTAGTGAACAGGTGGGACGGCAGGGAACGTTTTTTATTAGGGTCTTTAATAGCAAATTTTACTATCTCGATATTTAAATGCTTTGTTTTGATGATATCATATAAACCCTGGCCCACAACTCCAAATCCGAAGAGGCCGATATTTAACTTTTTACTCATTACGCTGTACGTTGCAGTTCTATAATTTTTCCTTTCACATCGGTTTTAAAAAATGATGTGAATATTTTTGTTAATGCTTCTGTTTCAATTAAAAATCCGTCGTGCCCATAAAACGAATCCAGTTCGGAAAAGGCTGCTTTTGGGATATGCCTGAACAGATATTGCTGTTCTTCAACAGGGAATAAAACATCCGACGAAATTCCGATAACTAATGTTTTTGCCTTGATGAGGCTCAATGCTTTATCTACACCGTGACGGCCGCGGCCCACATTGTGTGAGTCCATCACTTTGGTCAGGTACCAATAACTATAAGCGTTAAAGCGGTTCACCAGCTTCTGTCCCTGGTAGTTTTGGTACGATGAAGAACGGAAATTGTCCTGCACATCGTCAGCTTCTTCCTGCTGGGTAATGCCGTAAGTTTTATAAGTACGATAACTTAAAAGCGCAATACTGCGTGCGGCTTTTAAGCCTTTCTGACCGCCTTCGGGCGTATTACTGTAAAAGGTGCGGTCGGTTGTGATAGCTAAACGTTGCGACTCGTTAAAAGCTATACCCCATGGCGAGTGTTTAGCGTTGGTAGCTATCAGGATCAGATTTTTGATCCGCTCCGGCTCAATGATAGCCCATTCCATAGCCTGCTGGCCACCTAACGAACCACCAATTAATACACTGATATTATTGATGTTTAAATGTTGGGCAAGCAACTGGTGTGCTTTAACCATATCCCTTGTAGTAAACTGGGGATAGGAAAGATAATAAGGCTGCCCGGTAGCTGGATTAATGCTCAACGGACTTGTAGTGCCGTAAGGTGAACCCAAAATATTGGCGCAAACTATAAAATGCTCTTCCGGGTTAAAAAAGTAGCCCTCGCCAATAAGCCCTTTCCACCAGTCAAACACATCGCTATTGGCGGTAAGCGCATGGCAAACCCAAACTACGTTATTTTTTTCCTTATTTAATCGCCCGTAAGTGTGAAAGCCTATCTCTAAACCTTCAATTGTACGGCCCGATTCAAACTCAAAAGTATCAGTGTATTTAAATATCTCTGCGTTCATTCTGTTATTTGTCACATTGTGTTAAGTCGAAAGTCTTTAGTACAAAGTCTTAAGTCGAAGCTTCAATTTGCCGGCTTAAGACTAAATACTTAGAACTTAAGACTTAACTACAAGTAACGTTTACTATATCACTTAAAAAAACTATACATTGTTAAACTAACTCACTCTCACCTTGCTTAATTTTTGCAAAAGCCTGCTCAAAATCTGCTTTAATATCGTCAATATGCTCAATACCAACAGCCACGCGCAATGATGCCGGCGTAACACCGGCAGATAATTGCTCTTCATCAGATAATTGCTGATGCGTGGTTGCCGATGGCTGAATGATTAATGTTTTTGCATCGCCAACATTGGCTAAATGACTTACCAGTTTCAGGTTGTTGATCAAGCGGCTGGCCTGTTCTTTGCTCCCCTTAATTTCGAACGACAATACGCCGCCAAAACCATTCTTTAAATATTTTTTAGCCAGGTCATGGTATGGTGATGATTCCAGTCCGGGGTAATTTACGCTTGCCACCTGAGGGTGCTGCTCCAACCATTTAGCCAACTGCAGGGCATTGTCAACATGACGTTGTACACGCAACGAAAGCGTTTCCAATCCCTGAATATTCAACCACGAATTAAATGGAGCCTGCGACGGGCCGAAATCCCTCAAGCCTTCCACACGGGCACGAATAATAAACTGGATATTGCCAAACGGGCCGCCGATGCCGAATACGTCGTTAAATATCAATCCGTGGTAGCCTTCAGATGGTTCAGTAAATTGCGGAAACTTGCCGTTACCCCAGTTATAATTGCCTGCATCAATAATAACACCACCAATACTGGTACCGTGCCCGCCAATCCATTTGGTTGTTGACTCCACAACCACGTTAGCGCCATGTTCAATAGGACGGAAGAGGTAACCACCGGCACCAAAAGTATTATCAACAATTAATGGCAGGTCATGCCTTTTGGCAACTTCGCTCACCTTTTCGAAATCGGCAATGGTAAAGCCCGGGTTACCTATTGTTTCCAAAAAGATAGCTTTTGTTTTGTCATCAATAAGCGCTTCGATATTGGCTGCTGTATCATCTTTGGCAAAGCGTACCTCAACGCCCAGGCGTTTAAATGCAACTTTAAACTGGTTATAAGTACCACCATACAGGAAAGGAGAAGTAACAAAGTTGTCGCCAACCTGTAAAATATTATTAAGGGCAAGGAATTGGGATGCCTGGCCAGAGGCTGTTGCCAGCGCAGCCACACCACCCTCTAACGCTGCGATGCGTTTTTCAAACACATCGGTAGTAGGGTTCATGATGCGGGTATAGATGTTACCAAACTCTTTCAGCGCAAACAGGTTGGCACCATGTTCGGCACTGTTAAATACGTATGAAGTGGTTTGATAAATGGGCACAGCGCGTGAACCGGTGGTTGGATCAACTTCCTGGCCGGCATGTAATTGTAAGGTTTCGAATTTTAAGGCAGACATAGTTGTAATTTTTTAATGTGTTTAATTTAGATTTTGAATGTTTAGATGGATTTGGAAAGCCGGTTTAAAAACAACCGGTTTAACAACACGCTTTTCAGAGAATGAAAAACAGGAGCGTGCTAAGCATCAACAGCAGCAACACATACAAATACAGCCAATAGGGGAGCTAATATGTTGTACGTTACCGTTTAAGGTGTAAAAAGTGTTGCGTTGCGTAAATTTAATTAAACTTTTCATGGTTATAAATTTATATTCCCCGGTGTTATTTGCCGGGACAGGAATTGGCACCTTCTTCAACATTGAAGGGTTGCCAGCGGGTCATTGAGCCTGATCTCTCGCCGCTTCTTTATAAATCAAAACCCGAACTATGTGCGGAGGATTGATCGACCTTGGTATCGCTACCAAATAATGTTCCAAATATAAGGGGTTATTTGGGAATATGCCAAATTTTATTTCTTTTTAGGGTGAAAGGTCAAAGGCGAAAGGTTAAAGGTTCATTCGAGAACAACTTTAAACTTAACAATTGCAGCTACCTTTCACCTTTTACCTTTCTCCTTTTACCTCAACAAAGCTTGCTCCATATCTGCAATCAGATCATCAATATGTTCCAGCCCAATCGAAACCCTTAGCAGGTTACGTGGCGTTTTAGTATCAGGGCCTTCAACAGTAGCGCGGTGTTCTATCAGGCTTTCAACACCACCAAGGCTGGTAGCTTTGATAAATAATTTCAGCTTGTTGATGATGTTATGCGTGTCGTTCTCATCACCTTTAATAGTAAAAGATAACATACCGCCAAAAGCCAGCATTTGATCTTTAGCTATCTCATGCTGCGGGTGCGAGGGCAAACCGGGGTACATTACCTGTTCAACATGAGGGTGCTGTTCAAGATATTCGGCTAATAACTGTGCGTTTTGTACATGGCCTTTTACACGGTATGGTAAGGTTTTAATACTGCGCACTAAATAATAACAATCCATAGGCGAGGGGATAGCGCCACCCATTTCCTGCACCTGGCGGATTTTTGTCCACCAATCGTTCTTCTCTGCAGTAATCAAAACGCCGCCCATCAGGTCGCTATGTCCGCCAAAATATTTGGTGGCTGAGTGCATAACCATATCCGCGCCCAACTCAAGTGGTCGCTGGCACATAGGGGTGGCAAACGTATTATCGCACAAAACTTTAATGCCCTTTGATTTGGCAATAGCAACCACCTTTTTAATATCGGTTATTTTAAGCAGGGGGTTTGAAGGTGTTTCAATCCAGATCAAACCTGTTTCGGGCTTAATATGCTGTTGCAAAACCCCGGTATCGTTTACATCAATAAAATCAAACGTAAGGATGCCAACGAAAAGGGTTTTAAGCTGGTTGCGCAGGCCATGATACATATCATCAGGAGCGATAATGTGTGTGCCCGGCTCCAATGATTGAAATACCGACATCCCGGCCGCATTACCCGATGAAAAGGAAGCTGCTTCAACGCCGCCTTCTAACTTAGCCAGCACATGCTCCAGCGCATGACGATTAGGATTTGATGAACGGCTGTAAATATAACCTGCCGGAAAACCGCCATCTTCACCACGCTCAAACGTGGTTGACATAATAATGGGTTGTATAACGGCCCTTGTTGCTTCATCAACATGGTTGCCGGCATGTATGGCTATAGTTTCAATTTTCATGGTATAATGTGTTATCGCCCAAAATAAACAAGAATATTTGTTATTAGCTGTAGCGTTTTTATATTTTTTGCCGAATAGGTTTAAAAACCAAACCACATGAAAAAGTGCCTTATCTTCCTGTTTATTATTGTAGGGCTATCCGCCTGTAAAAAAGATGCCAATGATACCGCTTACGACAAAAGCTATAAAGCATGGCAAAACTTTAAGACCGAAAGCAAAAACTCCTATACGTATACCGTTAACGCCGGTTCAGTTTTCGGCTATGGCTCCGAAACTACGATCACTGTTCAAAATGGTGTTGTAGTAGCAAGGGATTTTTTATCATACGTTTTGGAATATAAAACTGCGAATACGCCACCTGTTAAAACTATAAAGGAGCAATGGCATGAAGATAAGGTTTCATTAAACCAGCACAGCTCAGGTGCTGCATCAATAACCCTTGAGGTGATTTATCAAAAGGCCAAAAACGAATGGCTCGCTGCCGATAAGAAAAAGAACACCATTTATTTTGAAACCAACAACAACGGCATGATCTCAAACGCCAGCTATGTACCCAATGGCTGTCAGGATGATTGCTCAACAGGGATTTCCATAAGCGAGATCAAAGCACTGTAACTTTATTGTAATTTACTGTGAAATTTGGCCGATATGTGTCATAACGCATATTACTTTTATGCTTTTTAGTACCTTTGACCAAATTTTTAATTGATGCATAATTCAGATAATTTACAGTTTTTACTTAACGATCCGAATTTATCTGCTGATTTAAAGCATATTGCTCAAAAAGTTCTTGACAAACAACGCATCACTTTTGATGAAGGCGTTTTGCTTTATGAGCAGGGCGAACTTGGCTATCTTGGCACTTTAGCCAATTACATCCGCGAGGAACGCCACGGCGATAAAACTTATTTCAACCGTAATTTTCATATTGAGCCCACCAATCTTTGCGTTTACGACTGCAAATTTTGTTCATACTCGCGCCTGTTGAAACAAAAGGCGGAAGGATGGGAGTACACCATGGATGAAATGTTCAACATGGTTACCAAGTATGATGGCGAACCGGTTACTGAAGTGCACATTGTAGGCGGTGTATTGCCGCAGTACGATGTGCCTTTTTACCAGGAGCTTTTTGCCCGTATCCGCGCGCATCGCCCGGAACTTCACATCAAGGCATTAACCCCGGTTGAATATCACTACATCTTCAAAAAAGCCAAAATTGATTACGCCACAGGCATGCGCCTGATGCAGGAAGCAGGCCTGGATTCTATCCCCGGAGGTGGTGCCGAAATTTTTGATCCTGAAATAAGAGATCAGATCTCGAAAGATAAATGTACTGCCGATCAGTGGCTGGCTATTCATGAAGAATGGCACAAGCTTGGCGGTCGTTCAAACGCTACCATGCTTTACGGGCACATTGAGCAATATAAACACCGTGTCGACCATATGGAGCGTTTACGCCAGTTGCAGGATAAAACAGGTGGATTTCAAACGTTTATTCCACTGAAGTTCCGTAATAAGGATAACCAGATGTCGCACGTACCCGAGGTTTCGGTAATTGAAGACTTGCGAAACTACGCCGTAGCCCGCATCTACCTGGATAACTTTGATCATATTAAAGCTTACTGGGCTATGATTAGCCGTACTACCGCGCAACTTTCGCTTAATTTTGGCGTAGATGATATTGATGGAACATTAGATGATACCACTAAAATCTACTCAATGGCCGGCGCCGAAGAGCAGCATCCCGGCATGAGCACCAAACAAGTGGTAGAATTAATTAAACATGTGGGCCGCCAACCTATTGAACGTGACACATTATATAATGTAGTAACGGATTATACCAACTTTGTGTTCGGCGACGAACCGAAACCACAGTATTACAAATTACCGGTTATTAATTAGCCAAAAGCCTAAGGCTGAAAGCTCAAAGCAAAAAAATAATTCAAAACGCAAGAAAGCTTTTAGCCTTCGGCTTTTAGCTTTAAGCTCAAAAAATGGTACAAAAAACCTTATATATAGTACGCCACGGCCAAACTGAGTATAACAAACTTGGTATTATACAGGGCCGCGGTGTGGATACCGATTTAAATGACGAAGGTCGTAAACAGGCCTGCCAGTTTTTTGAGGCTTATAAAACGGTTCCGTTCGATAAAATTTATATTTCGGCATTAAAGCGCACACAGCAAAGTATCCAGCCTTTTATTGATCTCGGGATACCTTATGAAAAGCTTCCGGGGCTGGATGAGCTGGCCTGGGGCATTCACGAAGGCCAGTCGCCAACTATTGATAATAAGGCCGCTTTCCTGCAGATTATGCGTGATTGGCTGGATGGTAAGCTCGACAGTAAATTTGAAGGGGGCGAAAGTCCGCTTGAGGTTGAGGTGCGCCAGCGTGAGGCCATGGAGGTGATCATGAGCCACCCCGAAGAAAAAACGGTGCTTATTTGTATGCATGGCCGTGCTTTGCGCCTTTTGCTTTGTATCCTTACCGGTAAGCCCTTATCCGAAATGGATACCTTTCCGCACCAAAACCTGGTATTATACAAGGTAACGTACAATGGCGAAAGATTCGAAATCATCGACTTTAACAATGCCGAACATCTCAAACATTCCGAAGAATAGAAATAGCGAATTTGTGAACAAGATCAGAATATCAGCAGTAAGCTACACTAATACCAAACCCTTTTTATACGGCATTCAACATACCGACATCATTAATAAAATCGACCTGAGCCTTGACATCCCGGCAGATTGTGCCCAAAAACTCATCGACGATGTGGTTGATATCGGCCTGATCCCGGTTGCAGCAGCCCTGAATTTACCTCAATGGGAAATTGTTTCTGACTATTGTATTGGTGCCGTAGGCGCGGTAAATTCAGTCTTCATTTTCAGCAATAGTGATATTAAGGACATAACTACTATCCAGCTTGATCCGCAGTCGCGCTCATCAAATAACCTGGCCCGGGTGCTGCTGAAAAACCACTGGCAGGTAAATCCGGAGCAAGTTATTAATGCGCCGGATTATGCCCAATCTGCAGATGAGAAAACTGCCTTTGTACAAATAGGCGACCGCACCTTCGGCAAAAAACAACAATATAAATACGTTTACGATCTGGCCGAAGAATGGCAAAAAATGACCGGTCTGCCTTTTACATTTGCGGCCTGGATAGCCAATAAACCTATCCCTCAGGATTTTATGGACGAGTTCAATGCCTCATTGAAATACGGCCTTGATCACCGCGAAGAGCTGTTTAAAGAATTAACCATGCGCGAAGACTTTGATTTGGTTGATTATTTGATGGTTAAAATAGATTATGATTTAACAGCGGATAAGAAGAAAGCCTTGTACATGTTTCATGATTATATAAAAGCGTTGTAGATTCTGAACCGTGATTTATGGGATTAAAGGATGGCCTGATTTATAAAGCAGACGATCTAATCCGGTAATCCCATAAATCCTCCCAAATCCAGGTTCAGACAAAAACAATTCCCCTCTCAATTCAATTGCTTATCTTAAACACAAAAACGTTTATCTATGAGCAATACTCCCCAACTATTAAAAGGACAAGCTGCCCTCGTAACCGGCGCCGATAGCGGCATTGGTAAAGGTGTTGCATTGGCAATGGCTGCAGCCGGCGCCAAACTCCTCATTAACTATGCACATAATAAAACCGCAGCCGATGATGTTGTAAGCCAGATCAAAGCCACAGGCGGCGAGGCATTTGCATTTCAGGCCGATGTAAGCCATGAGGAAGAGGTGAAAGCCATGTTTGCCGAAATCTTTAAGCAATATGGCACGATCGACATTTTGGTAAATAATGCAGGTCTGCAAAAAGATTCCAAATTTGTTGATATGACGCTCGACGACTGGAATAAAGTGATCAGTATTAACTTAACCGGCCAGTTTCTTTGTGCCCGGGAGGCTGCCAGGGAGTTTATAAAACGCGGGGTTGTTGAAGAAGGAAGCAAAGCTGCGGGCAAAATTATCTGTATGAGCAGCGTGCATGAAGTAATTCCCTGGGCGGGGCATGTAAACTATGCGGCCAGCAAAGGCGGTATTATGATGTTTATGAAAAGTATAGCACAGGAGCTCGCCCCGCATAAGATCAGGGTGAATGGGATAGGGCCAGGCGCTATACAAACACCTATTAATAAGGAAGCCTGGGAAACCCCGGAAGCTCTTGATAAATTATTGACGCTCATCCCTTACAACCGGATAGGACAGCCGGCTGACATCGGAAAACTGGCAGTTTGGCTGGCTTCAGATGAGTCGGATTACATTACCGGGGTCACAATTTTTGCAGATGGGGGCATGACTTTGTACCCGGGCTTTGCAGATAATGGCTAAATGACAATTCAATGACAACATAAATCGGTTTAGCAAACTAAAAACGCCATTAATTGGCGTTTTTTCTTTTAGATATTGTAAAATATACACTAAGGTTATTGATAAAATTTAAATTTTGTGGCTATAAAAGGCTATAATTATTAAATATTCATAAAAGTTCAAGAAAATTTTAAATATTGACAAGTGTAGTGTATTTTTGTTGCAGGATTTAAAATTTAAACGAACATGAAAAAGATATTTTTAACAATAGCAACTGCAGCCTTATTTACCGTTAACGCTTTCGCTGATGGTGGCAAAAAATCAGATGGTGGTACCAACGTTTCTTACGTAGCATTACACGGCTTTACTGCTGACTTCGCTGAAGCTACCAACGTTAACTGGACTGTAACCAAAAACGTTCAAAAAGCTACTTTCACTGTTGATGGCGTTCAAAAAACTGCTTTCTACAACCTGCAAGGTGAGTTTTTAGGTACAACTCAACGTGTTGACAACAAAGCTATCCCTGCAAAAGCCCTTAAGCAAATTAACAGCGATTACAAAGGTTACGAAGTAGGCGAAGTTATCGTTTACCAGGCTAACACTTCAATCAATGACGCTATCGAGCCAACTTCATATTTTGTTGACTTGAAAAACGACAAACACGAAGTTTTGGTAAGGATTACTCAACAAGCTAACATCGAGTTTTTCCAACAAGTAAAATAACTCCGAAAAATTATAACAATGGAAAGCCGTCCCGAATATCAGGACGGCTTTTTTTATGATTATAAATCACACTTTTATGTCATAAAGCCTCATTTTATAAAACAAAAAGGGTGTTTTCGTCTTTTAAATATTAATTAATATTTACTTCATATGTCGAAAACAATAATTGTATCAAACCGTTTGCCTGTTAAAATTTCCAAAACTGATGGTGCATACCATTCATCACCAAGCGAGGGAGGATTAGCTACCGGTTTAGGTTCAATATATAAACAGGGCGATAACGTATGGATAGGCTGGCCCGGAATAGAAGTTGCCGAACAGGAAGATAAAAACCAGGTTACAAAAGAATTAAAAGAGTTAAGCCTGATCCCTGTTTTTTTAGATCAGGAAGAGATCAACCAATACTACGAAGGTTTCAGTAACGAGGTTTTATGGCCCGTTTTTCATTATTATGCATCAACGTATGCAGCATACAAACAATCAAACTGGGATTACTATAAAGCGGTAAATAAAAAGTTCAGGGATATGATCCTGAGCATCGCCGGGCCCGGCGATGTGATCTGGATCCACGATTACCAGTTGCTCTTGTTACCCGCCCTGGTCAGGCAGGAGTTGCCTGATGTTTCTATCGGCTTTTTCCTGCATATTCCTTTCCCGTCAAATGAAATGTTCAGGTTGATCCCGTGGCGTTCGGAACTGTTGGATGGAATGCTTGGCGCCGATCTGATCGGTTTACATACATTTGATGATGTGCGCCACTTTTTAGGTGCGGCTACACGCCTGCTTCCGGTAACATCCAGTGCCAATATTATCAGCAATGGCGAGCGCTCGGTTGTTATCGAGTCGTTCCCGATGGGTATTGATGAAAAAAGGTATTCATCGTTACCGCTGCAGGACGATGTGAAACAGCAGATTGACCTTATTAAAGAGAACTTCCAGAACAAAAAGCTCATCCTTTCTATAGACAGGCTTGATTACAGCAAGGGAATCCTGCAAAGGCTGGAAGCTTTTGAGCTGCTGCTTGAACAATGCCCGGAATGTATTGAGCACATTACGCTTTACATGATTGTGGTTCCATCCCGGGATACGGTACCGCAATACGCTCACCTTCGGGATGAAATAGATAAAAAAGTAGGAAAGATCAATGCCTTGTATCGCACTATGGACTGGAGCCCCGTGCACTATTACTATCGCTCATTCCCCATCGAAACCCTGTCGGCACTCTACTACTCGGCCGATGTTTGTTTGGTTACTCCCATGCGCGACGGTATGAACCTGGTAAGTAAAGAGTATGTCGCCAGTCGGATAAATAATGACGGCGTGTTGATTATGAGCGAGATGGCAGGATCATCTAAAGAGCTTATAGACGCTATAATTGTTAACCCTAATAATACCGGGGAAGTTTGCCGGGCCATTTTACAGGCTATCAATATGCCGCTTGAAGAACAGCGCCGGCGCATGATCCCGATGCGGCAGCTTGTAGCAAAGTTCAATACATCGCATTGGGTTAAAATTTTTATGGACAGGCTGAAAGAAGTAAAACTCATGCAGCGCTCCATGCAGGCCAGACATGTAAGCAACACTACCGAACAAAGCATTATTAACCGTTATATCAAAACTAAAAAGCGGATTATATTTTTGGATTATGACGGCACACTGGTGAATTTCAAATCAAATATCGATCAGGCCACTCCCGATAAGGAGTTGTACAATGTCATCAATAAACTCGCAGAAGACCCTGCAAATCAATTGGTTTTGATTAGCGGGCGAAAACATGAAAACCTCGATGATTGGTTTAAGGAGAACGACATCTATCTTATTGCCGAACATGGTTCATGGTTTAAGCAACCCGGCACTTTATGGCATAAAATAAGCGGGTTAACCGACCAATGGAAACATGATATTTATCCGATATTGGAAACCTATGTCGACCGTACACCGGGCTCGTTCATTGAAGAGAAAACATACTCGCTGGTTTGGCATTACCGCAAAGCCCAGGCCGGCCTGGGCGAGCTGAGGGCCAACGAGTTGATGAACAATCTTAAATATCTTGCAAGCGATAAAGGGTTACAGTTACTGGCAGGGGATAAGGTGCTGGAAGTGAAGAATATGGATATTAATAAGGGTAAAGCCGCTTTAACACTTACCGAAGGCCGTGATTATGATTTCATTATAGCTTTCGGCGATGATTATACCGACGAAGATATCTTTAAAGCCCTGCCCGAAAGTGCTATTACCATTAAAGTTGGCAGTAATCTTTCGGCAGCTAAGTTTTACCTGCGAAACCCATCAGAGGTTAGGAAATTGCTTACCAGTTTTGCTAAGTATACACCGGTTGAGGAACCGGCAGATAAGTAGGTTTAGCAGTTTTAATCTTGCACTCGTTTGCAACGAGCGCTTAATATGGCTTAGCGATTGCATCGCCAGTGGCGTTATAAACGCAAACCCAGGTTACGCACTCGTTGCAAACGAGCGCGAGATGACAAATAGGTTTTATTAGTTTAGTTTAAAAATTATTTATGCCTGCGGTTTAGCCGCGGGCATTTTTTATATTCGGTTCGCGATAATGTAACCTTTATGAAAAAAATCAGCCTGCTTGTTTTTGCATTAATGCTTCGTTGCCATATCATTTATGCGCAAACCCCGGTCTATAAAATTTATGCCGTAAAATTCGCCGAATCCGGATATCCATTTAAAGTGAGCGACTGGGCACTGAACGGTCCCAAAAATGAACCGGTTAAAATTGATTTTATGGTATGGCTTATCAAAGGCAGCAATGGCAAAAACATTTTGGTTGATGCCGGCTTTTTGCCCGATATTGAAGATGCCAAAGAATTT
The DNA here is from genome assembly GCA_966212355.1 of uncultured Mucilaginibacter sp. Classification (GTDB taxonomy): domain Bacteria; phylum Bacteroidota; class Bacteroidia; order Sphingobacteriales; family Sphingobacteriaceae; genus Mucilaginibacter. The sequence continues at coordinate 526,430 of CBIHRB010000001.1, read as the reverse complement.
AAACTTAAAACCTATCAACGCCCGGACTCGGCGCTTTTAAAGCTTGGTGTAAAGCCCCAGGATATAACCGATATTATTTTGAGCCACCCTCATTGGGATCATATAGATGGTTTAAGCCTTTTCTCTAAAGCTAAGGTTTGGATGCAAAAACTGGATTATGAGTTTTTTGCAGGCGCAGCATGGCAAAAAGCGGGAGAGGCAGGTGGTTATGCTAAGCGCGATGTTATCAATACCGTTAATTTAAATTTGGCGGGCAGGCTCAAACTGATAGACGGCGACGATAAAGAGATCATTAAAGGTATAAAAGTTTATACCGGTTCAAAGCATACCTACAATTCGCAATATGTGCTGGTACAAACCGGGAAAAACAGGGTAGTAATAGCATCTGATAATATCTGGATTTATTACAGCCTTGAACATTTAGTTCCACCTTCACAAGGTGGTACGCTCGATCCGGCAGGCTATGTCAAGGCAATGAAACGCATGAAAACACTTGCCAGTGATGTTAAATTTATTATTCCCGGGCATGATGGCAGGCAGCTTGAGATTTTCCCAAAAGTAGCAGATGGGGTAGTAGAGATCAGGTAAAAAACTTCTTAATCTTGCGCTCGTTTGCAACGAGCGCTTAATATGGCTTGGCGATTGCATCGCCAGTTACGTTATAAACGCCAACCAGGTTGCGCCCGTTACAAACGAGCACGAGCTTGAGACTTACGAAGTTTCTAAAACTTCGTAAGTCTTATCTGCTAACAATTTATGCAAGAGAAGATTAATCCTACAAAAATATCGGCCTGTCCAGTTTCATAGCAATCCGGTACGCAGCGTTCATCAACCCCACATGGCTGTAAGCCTGGGGGAAATTGCCCCACTGGCTTCCATCGCGCTCGTCAACATCCTCGCTAAAGAGCAACAGGTGATTGGAGTATTGCAGCAGGTTGCCAAACTCACGCTGGGCATCATCCAAACGGCCAACAGCAGCCAGCGCTTCTACATACCAAAATGCGCAGATCAGGAAAGTAGTTTTAGGCTTACCAAAATCGTCGGTATATAAATACCTGTAAAATAATCCGTTAGGTGTCTTTAGTTCTTTTTCTAATGCAACTAAATGATCTTTCGCTTTCTGCGAATTTGGATCGAGATAGTTCATCATAATCAATTGCAAAGTGCTGGCGTCAAGGTTACTGCTCCCGGCCGAGTTGGTGTAAACTTTGCGCACCGGGTCATAGCAGCTCTCGATATGCGCGGCCGCACGTTCTTTAAGAGAAATGGCCTTATCAATCAGCTCCTGGTTTTGGATGGTACGCGCCATTTTTTCGGCTGCTGATGCGCCGGCCCATTGAAACAGGTTGCTGTAACAATGAATGTTGGCCATATTCCTGAACTCCCAAATGCCGGCATCTTTTTCATCAATGGTATGCTCTATCTTACTCAACAGAAACGCTATCCAGTGAACCGAATCTTTTCGCTCCGAAAAAACAAAACGATGATCGGTGTATAATGGGAGCAGGGAGATCAATACCTGGCCGTAGATGTCATTCTGAATGTGTTCAGACGCCTGGTTGCCAACCCGCACCGGCTGGTTGCCCATATAGCCTGCTAAATCAGTTAAAATATGCTCTACAAGGTCTTTTTTACCGGTAATGCCATAAAGCGGCTGGTAACGTTCCATTTCCGAAAAGGTGATATCAGTAACATAGCCGAAATACTTCTCCATCTCCTCAAAATGGCCAATGTGGTTTAGCGCGGTTATTACGTAATAAGTATCGCGCAGCCAGCAATAACGATAATCCCAGTTACGGCCGCTTCCCGGCGATTCGGGCAGGCTTGTGGTGCTTGCGGCGATAATTGCACCGGTATCCTCATACTGGTGTATTTTAAGGGCCAAAGCAGAGCGGATTACAAAGGGCTGAAAATAAGTAGCAATTGATGAGTGTTTGATCCATGTACGCCAGTATTGCACGGTTTCGGCCAAAAACCGATCAACTGTGCTGATGAGCGGCGCTTCAAGCGGTTCGCCGTAGGTCATGGCCAGGTACTTGGTTTCATTGAGTACAAAAGCCTGTCCATCAAAAACATAACTTATGGGGATATTGGTGGTAAGGCGGATGTTTTCTTCGCCGCCCAGATATTGGATATGATTGCTGCCACGGTTTACACTCAATTTAACAGCTCCATATTCAGACACCGGCGCGCATTTGACAATGATGCGAGGTGAGCCCTCAATAACCTCAATTTTCCTGATCAGCATTAATGGTTTATAATAACGCTGATGCTGGTAAAACCTTGGTGCAAAATCGGTTATGCGATATTTGCCGCCGCTTGCAGGGCATATTTCAGTAATTAAAATATTGGTATTTTCCAGGTAATGTTGATTGGTAGTGTATCCCCCTTCCGGACGGATCGAGAATTCGCCGCCCTTATCTTTATCAAGCAGGCCGCCAAAAATAAACGTACTGTCAAACCGGGGCCAGCACAGCCAGTCGACATTGGTGTTTTTATTAATATGGGCTAAAAAGGCGCAATTGCCAATTATACCGGTATCATAGGTGTGTTTACTCATAGATAGCTGTTATTGATTTCAAGCTTCAACAACACAGCCTTTGTAATGTTGGCGTAAATAATGCGATTATTTAAAGTTTGTTTGCATTTGTTTATGAATGTATAGTAACTTAGTCGTATTAAATTACCATCAAAAATCTATCATCATGAGTTTAAGACTGGGCGATAAAGCGCCAAACTTCAAAGCAAAAACATCAGAAGGCGAAATTGACTTTTACGAATATTTAGGGGATAGCTGGGGCGTGCTATTCTCGCACCCTGGCGATTATACACCTGTATGTACCACTGAACTTGGCAAAACTGCCGCGTTAAAAGATGAGTTCACTAAACGCAATGTTAAAGTATTGGCGCTTAGTGTTGACTCGGTCGAATCGCACCACGGCTGGATCCGGGACATTAACGAAACACAGGGTGTTGAAGTTAACTTTCCGATCATTGCCGATGAAGACCGCAAAATTTCTGAAGCTTATGATATGATCCATCCAAATGCTTCGGTAAATGCCACAGTGCGCTCATTATTTATTATAGGTCCTGATAAGCTGGTTAAGCTCATCATCACTTACCCTGCATCAACCGGCCGTAACTTCCAGGAAATTTTAAGGGTTATTGACTCATTGCAGTTAACTGCCAATTACAGCGTGGCAACACCAGCCGACTGGAAAGAAGGGGAGGACGTGGTGGTAGTGCCGGCAATTAAAACTGAAGATATCCCTGCCAAATTTCCAAAGGGTTTTACCGCAGTTAAGCCCTATTTGCGCCTGACACCACAACCAAATAAATAATTTTATTTGGTTTATTTAATAATTTTATATATTTGAGGGAAGCAGGGTATCTATTCCTTCTGAACCAATAAGCCTATTTTGTTTTCAGTTTGGTTTTAGTTGATCTTAACACGAATTTTTTATTACGATTATTATAATTATGAAAACTGGAAAAGTAAAATGGTTTAACACACAAAAAGGCTACGGCTTTATTATTACCGAAGAAGGTAAGGATCTTTTTGTACACTTTAAAGACGTGCAAGGCGGTGTAAATGCTATTAAAGATAATGACAGCGTCACGTATGATGTGGAAGAAGGAAGAAAAGGATTACAGGCAGTAAACGTTAAAAAAGCATAAAATATATAAAATTATTGAGCAAGATTTACTTACAAAACCTCTGTTATAACAGGGGTTTTTTTGTGCCGTTTTTTTTGTTTTTATCTGCATAAATCCCCTACATTAGCCAACCAATTTTCACAAGCTATGACCGATGTTACCAACGCCAAAGCTACAAGGAACGCCATTTTCTTAGTACTTGTTGCTTCCCTGGGCTATTTTGTTGATATATATGACCTTTTGGTTTTTTCGATAGTACGGATCCCCAGTCTCAAAGATATTGGCTTAAACACGCAGGAAATAACCGATAAGGGCCAGTTTATCATCAGTGTTCAAATGTTCGGACTATTGCTTGGAGGCATCATATGGGGCATTGTCGGTGACAAACTGGGCCGTATAAAGGTGCTTTTTGGTTCGATATTACTTTACTCCATTGCCAATTTTGCCAACGGCCTTGTTCATGATGTAAATACTTATGCGATAGTAAGGTTTATTGCAGGCCTGGGGCTTGCAGGCGAACTTGGCGCTGGTATTACCTTGGTTAGCGAAACATTAAGCAAGGAAAACCGGGGTTACGGAACCATGATGGTAGCTGTTATTGGCTTGTTTGGCGCTACTGCTGCTTATGCAGTAGCAAAATTTGGCTGGCGTAATGCCTACTTTGTAGGCGGCGGCTTAGGAATTTTATTGTTGCTGCTTCGTGTTGGTACTTTTGAATCGGGCATGTTTAAGAATGTTGAGAACAGCGATGTATCCAAAGGCAACATGCTCATATTGTTTACCAACTGGGAACGTTTAAAAAAATACCTGTTTTGCATCCTGATAGGCGCACCGCTTTGGTACGTAGTGGGTGTATTGATCAGTTTTTCGGATAAGTTTGGTGCTGCTTTAGGGGCTAAAACCCTGATCAAACCGGGCGACGGCATTTTTTACAGCTACATTGGCATCGCCATTGGTGATATTGTGGCCGGCTTACTGGCCCAGGTTACCAAATCGCGCAAACTAACGATGGCTGTATTTTTAATACTTTCATTGGTAAGCGTTCATTTTTATTTAAGCGATAATGGCATTACCCCCGAACGCTTTGCAGTATTAAGCTTTTTTATGGGTTGTACTGTAGGCTACTGGGCAACTTTTGTTACGATAGCATCCGAGCAGTTTGGTACCAATATCCGCTCAACAGTTACCACTACGGTACCCAACTTTGTGCGTGGTTCACTGATCCCGATAACTGTAGCATTTAATGCTTTCAATGCAAAGTATGGGTATATCAAATCGGGATATATCATGATGGGGATACTTACTGCAGTAGCCCTGTTATCCTTAAGCCAGTTAAAGGAAACCTTCGGCAAGGATTTGAATTACGTAGAGATAAGCTAAAATCGGCCAGGTGTTCAATTTTTAAAAAAACAGGTGTTCAAAAATGTTCCGTTTAGCCTAATGTTAAAAACACAGGCATTGATTATCAGTTGTTTATGTTTTTGGTGTTAAAATAATGAACATCTAAATCGTTGATTATCAATTGATTTATTTTTACGGGGTGTTCACACCTAAAAAAGTTGAACACTTTCCATTATCGGCTATAAATGCGGGTAGCTATGGGGGACAGCGTTGAAAAAAGGCCTTCCGCTGCAATTCCCAAAATTCATTACTTTTACAGCCTATGATCAGCAAAGAACAAATAGCCGAAGATTATAAACAAATACAGGATGAGATCTGCACTGCACTTGAGCAATTAGATGGCGCTGCAAAATTTGAGGAGGAGCTTTGGGAGCGCGAGGGTGGAGGCGGAGGCCGTACCCGGGTTATCCAAAACGGAAACATCCTTGAAAAGGGTGGGGTTAACTTTTCGGCAGTTCACGGTCATTTGCCCGATACCATGAAGCGGGCCCTGCAGGTTGAGCAGGATGATTTTTTTGCCACCGGCGTATCAATTGTGATCCATCCCAATCACCCGCTGGTACCTATCATCCACATGAACATCCGTTACTTTGAAATGCCATCAACCATGGGCGACAGTCAGAAACCGGTTCGCTGGTTTGGCGGGGGCATAGATCTAACGCCTCACTATGTAACTGAAGATGACGCCCGTTTTTTTCATGCCGGCCTAAAAGCTGTTTGTGATCAATACTATTCTGATTTTTATCCCCGCTTCAAAAAATGGGCTGATGATTACTTCTTCATCAAACACCGTAATGAAACCCGTGGAATAGGAGGCATATTTTACGACAGGCTTACCGCTAACGATGAGTTAAGCTGGGAAGATATCTTCGAGTTTTCAAAATCTGTTGGACGATCATTTGCACCATTATATACTGAGCTGGTTAACCGCAATCGCGATAAATCATTTACCGAAGCGCAGCAGCTTTTCCAATACCAGCGCCGCAGCCGTTATGCCGAATTTAACCTGGTTTATGATGCCGGCACCAAATTCGGGCTGGAAACCAACGGCCGCATCGAATCAATATTAATGAGCCTGCCGCCTACAGCCAAATGGGTTTATGACTATCACCCGTTAGCTGGCAGCGAAGAGGAAAAAACACTATCTTTATTAAAAAAAGGAATTAACTGGGCATAGGGCAAAGCTGAAAGCATAACGCTAAAAGCTAAAAGCAAAGCCCCTGAAAAAAGCTTTCAGCATTATGCTTTGCGCTTTTAGCTAATAACATCACCAATGAAAAGATCTATTGTGCCGGTTATCGGTATTTTACTGTTATGTGCTTTCCGTTTTGATGATAGTCCGCTGAAAGGCATCTGGGAGTATCGCGGCGGAATAATTAACGGCAAACTTGATGCTGCCCCCACAGCTTATAAACTACAACGGGATTATGACAACGAGCACTACAAAGCGAGGGTAATAGAAGAAGGGGAAAAAACCCAGGTATATGAAAAAGGCGATTACCAGTTAAAAGCTGACACCTGCTTTGAAACCCAAACCTATTGTATGCAGGAGTCAAAACTGCTTAACAAAACCATAAAATACAACTACATAATCAGTAACGATACACTTAAACTGCTTTCGGTTTTGCCTAACGGCAACAAGGTTGAAGATTACTGGGTAAAGGTGAAATAAACCTGTATTAAAGTAACAAAATTGTTAAACCGGGGCAATATGTTCCCCCGGTTTATTGTTACTAAGTTGGCGCAATCCCAAGTATTTTTTTAACTTCGCAGGTCGTTGAAAAATCAATTTTAACACGCAATTATAAGAGAAGGTTCTACAAATAATTAAAAATGGCTGAAGGAACAGAAAACGATAATTCACACGCAGAAGACAGGATAATTTCGATAAATATTGATGAGGAAATGCGATCGGCGTACATTGATTATTCAATGTCGGTGATTGTTTCCAGGGCGCTGCCCGATGTCCGCGACGGACTGAAACCGGTACACAGGCGCGTACTTTACGGTATGCTTGACCTGGGTTTAACCAACAACAAACCCTATAAAAAGTCTGCCCGTATTGTGGGTGAGGTAATGGGTAAATATCACCCTCACGGTGATAAATCGGTATATGATACGATGGTACGTATGGCCCAGGAGTGGAGCTTACGCTACCTGCTGGTTGAAGGCCAGGGCAACTATGGTTCTGTTGACGGTGACGAACCTGCGGCAATGCGTTATACAGAAGCACGCTTACAAAAACTTGCTGAAGAGATGCTGGCCGATATCAACAAAGATACCATTGATTTTCAATTAAACTTTGACGACTCGCTGCAGGAACCAACTGTACTGCCATCTAAATTCCCTAACCTGTTGGTTAACGGAGCTTCGGGCATTGCTGTAGGTATGGCTACCAATATGGCTCCGCACAACCTTTCGGAGGTTATCGATGCCACTATGGCATTAATTGATAACCGCCAGATAGAGGTTGCCGAGTTAATGAAATATGTAAAAGGCCCTGATTTCCCTACCGGCGGTATTATTTACGGCTACGATGGCCCTCGCGAAGCACTGGAAACCGGTCGCGGCAGGGTTGTGATCCGCGCACGTGCGGAGATTGAAACCTATAATGGCGAACGTGAACGTATTGTGGTTAGCGAAATACCTTACCAGGTAAATAAAGCTTTGATGATTGAGCGTACCGCCGAACTGGTTAACGAAAAGAAACTGGAAGGCATTTCGGCTATTCGTGACGAATCGAGCCGCGAAGGGATCCGCATCGTTTATGAGATCAAACGTGACGCCAATGCGGCTATTGTATTAAACAACCTGTTTAAATATACGGCCCTCCAAACATCGTTCAGCGTAAACAACATCGCGCTGGTTAATGGCCGGCCAATGCTGCTTAACCTGAAGGACCTGATTCATCACTTTGTTGAGCACCGTCATGAGGTTGTTGTACGCCGTACTAAATTTGAACTTAATGAGGCCGAAAAGCGTGCGCATATCCTTGAAGGTTTATTGATCGCTTTAGATCACCTTGATGAAGTTATCCGCCTGATCCGTGCTTCACAAACTCCTGATGAGGCAAGGGAAGGCTTGATGACCAGCTTTGGTTTAACCGATATCCAGGCACGTGCAATCCTTGATATGACCTTAAGGAGGTTAACAGGACTTGAGCGTGACAAGATCAAAGATGAATATGCTGCTTTAATGAAACTCATTGAACACTTAAAAAACATCCTGAGCGACGAAGGCTTAAGGATGCAGATCATTAAGGATGAGTTATTAGAAGTTAAGGAGAAATATGGTGATGAGCGCCGTACCGAAATGGTTCACTCATCTGCAGAAATGCAAACTGAAGATTTCATTGAAGACGAGGATGTAGTAATCACCATCTCGCGCGAAGGCTATATTAAACGCACCCCGCTGACTGAATACCGCAGGCAAAGCAGGGGAGGTAAAGGCGCTATTGGTAGTAACAGCCGTGATGAGGATTTCATTGAGCACCTGCTTATTGCCTCAAATCACAACTATATGCTCTTCTTTACCGAATCTGGACAATGTTTCTGGCTCCGGGTGTTTGAAATACCGGAAGGCACACGTACCTCAAAAGGCCGCGCCATCCAGAATATCATCAATATTCCGAAAGAAGAGAATATCAAGGCCTATATTAAACTGATTTCGCTTAAAGATCAGAACTACCTTGAAAATAACTTCATTATCATGTGTACCAGGAAGGGTACCATCAAGAAAACCTCACTCGAGGCTTATTCACGTCCGCGTTCAAATGGTATCAATGCTATCAATATTAACGAGGGCGATTCATTACTTGAGGCAAGCTTAACCAGTGGCAGCAGCGAAATTGTGATGGCACTTAAATCTGGCCGTGCTATTCGTTTCAATGAATCAACAGTAAGGCCTATGGGACGTACAGCTACCGGTGTTCGTGGTATTACGCTTGATGACGAGAACGATGAGGTAGTTGGTATGATAGCAATTGATGACGCTGAAACAACAGTATTGGTGGTATCAGAAAAGGGATACGGTAAACGTACCGACATTGAAGACTATCGTGTTACAAACCGTGGTGGTAAAGGTGTAAAAACATTAAATATTACTGAAAAAACCGGAAACCTTGTTGCCATAAAAGGTGTTACAGATAAGGAAGACCTGATGATCATTAACAAGTCAGGTATTATTATCCGTATAGCTGTAAGCGAATTAAGAGTGATGGGCCGTGCTACACAGGGTGTAAGGCTGATAACGCTTAAAAACAACGATGAGATAGCTTCAGTAGCCAAAATTGAGCATGATGAGGATGAGGAAGTAAAAGAAGGTGATGAAAATGCAGAAGGCTCTGATACCACAGCCAAAAATACAGGCGACAGTGATACAGCTGAAAATGACGCAGAACCATCAACTGACGATACAACAGAATAATAAATATGCACTACCGCAAGATCATTTTATCGGTTTTAATTACAAGCTTTACTACAACTTTTGCCTTCGCACAAAAAGAAGCGCTGAAAGTTGTAGTAAATAACCTGGCTTTTTATAAACAGAAAAACGACCTGAAATATTTGGCCGCGGCCAAAAAATCTGCAGATAGTTTGATTATTACCAAGTCGGATACGGCTGATATCGAAAAAAACCTTTACCGGGCTATTGTAAATTCAAGCATCCTGTATATTGATTCGTTAAACAAGCTCGGGATGCCTGCAGATATGCTCGACAAAACAACCAAACTGGTTGACCGGCTATCGGGTATGAACAAAGTTTTCAAATACCAGTCTGAGCTTGATTATACCAAACGCTGCCTGGCAAATGTTTATATCCGAAAGGGGTTTGATGCGGTAAATAATTCAGATTTCGCCGTTGCCAAAACTTCGTTTGAAAACGCGAAAAAGTACGCACCTGGAATGAATCAGATTAATACTTATATCGCTTTCGCAAACAATAAAGCCGGTAATTTGCAGGATGCGGCTGTGTATTATAGTAATATGCTCAAGGTTGACAGTGCGCGTACTGAATATATTGAAACGGCATCAAATATCTACAAATCATTAGGGGATACCGCTAAGGCTTTGCAGATTCTTCAAAAAGGAAGGAAAATCTTGCCTAATGACAGATTTTTATTACTTGATGAAGCCAATATCTATAACAATAAAAAAAATTATAAAGCCTTAGAGCCTCTAATTGGCCCCCTGCTTGATATTAATGCAAATAACGCCGATATTGCATTTGTCGCAGCTAATTGCTACGATCATTTAGATAAATTTGACCAGGCAGAATCTCTTTACTTGCACGCCATTGAATTAAGCGGAACTTATTTTGATCCGGTATTTAATTTAGGGTTATTATATTTAAAACAAAGCACAACTTCGAAAGGGGAGAGGAGCATTCAGGACCTTGGGCGGGCTATACAATGGCTTGAAAAGGCAAATGAAATATCACCGAATAACGTAAACAGCCTGCAGGCTTTGCAGTTGGCATACGCAAAAACCAATAACCAGGATCAGTTAGACAAAATAAACAATAAACTAAAACAGTTAACCAATCAATAATAATCATGAAAATCAAACTTTTGATGGCGGGCCTGTTAGGCTTGGTTTCAGCAACAGCTTTTGCACAAAAAGGCGAGTTAAATACCGCAAAAGAAGAATATGAAAAATATTCGGGCTTAAGGGGCCAGCCGGCAATGGCAGCAATGGCAGGCAAAAGCCTCACTACTGCAAAAGAATCAATTGACAAAGCTTCAGCCAATGAAAAAACCGCTACTTTACCGCTTACTTACGCTGTAAAAGGTTCAATTTATTCAGCGTTAGCTGTTCAGGATACTGTACCTGCTACTTCATTGCCTTTGTTTACCACAGCCGAAGAAGCCTTGAAAAAAGCTAAAGAAGCCGACGCCAAAGGCGAAAATAAAAAAATGATTGATGAGGCATACTTAAACCTGGCTCAATATCAATTGACTAAAGGTGTAAAAGAATATTCGTCAGGTAAATATGACCTTGCCTACAAATCATTTGACTTTTACCGTACCGTATTGCCTGAAGATACCAATGCCATTTATTACACCGGTCTTGCAGCTGCAAACGGAAAAAATTATCCGGCAGCGATTTCAAACTACAGTAAACTGGTTACTACAAAATATTCAAAAAATGCCGGGGTTTACCTTGATCTTTCTTCATTGTACCTTGCCAATAAAGATACCGCGGGTGCACTTAAAGCAGTATCTGAAGGTGTGAGTAAATATCCTGCAAACAGCGACCTGCGTAAACGCGAGATCGAAATTAGCCTGCAAACCGGAAAAGAGAAAGAAGTTACCGATAAGATTCAGGCAGCTTTAGCCAATGATCCTAAAAACAAAACTTTGTATTACTATGCAGGTTTAACTTATTCACAAACAGCCGATAATTACGCAAAAGAAGCGGGTGCAACTAAAGATGCCGCTGCAAAAGCGAAACTACAGGCATCAAAAGCCGAAGCTTATGTTAAAGCTGGTGAAATGTATAAAAAAGCTTTAGAAATTGATCCTAATTATTTTGAGGCTAATTTAAACTATGGCTACGTAATACTTAACCCGGCTATCGATGCTTATAACGCAGCTAATAAATTGCCTGCTAACAAACAAAAAGAATACGATGCTGCTATTGCCAAAGCTAAAGCTCAGTTTGAACAAGCTAAACCTTATTTGGTAAAAGCTGTTGAACTTCAGCCAAAATCAATTGACGCGTTGCAAAATTTAAGAACCTATTATTTAGGCGTTAAAGATGACGCGAATGCTTCAAAATTAAAAGCCCAGATTGATGCATTACCAGCCAATCAATAATTAGATAATACAATATAAAAAAGAGGGGCCTTGAAAAAGGCCTTTCTTTTAAAAGTTTTATTTAACATAATGTTAATTATGAGAATTATTTACGAAGCAGTTTTGACGCGCTGAAGTACCCGAACCTATGCCGGATTGCACGGATGCACACATGATATTTACAGCCATTCACATGAATGTAAACTAAATGAAAAGTAGTTTACAATTTGAGAGCCAATAAAACGAGGCCGGCTGCTATTGCATGTGAAATAAATATATTTGACATAGCAAAAATGCTGTATTAGCCGACTCTGAATATTTAATCTTTTGATCGAACTCAATTGAAAATTAAGAGCTATTTGACACAATAGACTTTTTCGATTAAATAAATAATGTGAGTCATATGGCGAAGCATTGCGCAACCTCCAAACTTATGCCTGGTTGGGTATTTTATTGAAATACCATTTCATATTGAAATACCATTTCATCAGGAGTCTACTAAATAAGCCTATAAATAAATTTTACTCTTTATATGATAACAGATCAGAACTTGATGGTTAGCGTTTGCTGTACTACTTATAACCATAAAGATTTTATCAGTCAAACTATTGAAAGCTTCCTGATGCAGAAAACTAATTTTCGATATGAAATTGTTATTGGCGATGATTGCTCAACCGACGGAACAACTGAAATATTGAGATCATACAAGGAAAAATACCCGGATAAAATCAAGATTGTTTATCCGGAAAAAAACCGTGGCGCTCATTTAAACACAATTAATACGATCAAAGCTTGTGAAGGAAAATACATTGCGCTTTGTGATGGAGACGACTATTGGACGAACCCCAAAAAGCTGCAAAAGCAAGTGGACTTTTTGGAAAATAACCCGGAATATATTATTTGCTGTCATTACACGCGCGTAATTGACATCCATAATAATACACTGAATATTGATCCTAACCCGGTACCGCTTGAATATACCTATCACGATTTGTTAGTTGGCAAGCAGGTAGAAACCAAAACCGCTACAGTTGTTTATCATAATATTCCTGAAGTACACGAATTATTTGAAAAACCATGGTATATGAGCTGTTATGCTGCCGATAAATTTTTTAAGATCTTCGCAACCTTTAATACACGGCGTAAAATATATGTAATGCCCGAAGTTATGAGCTGTTATCGGAATCATGTTGGAGGTGTTTGGAGCATGATAAGGAATGAAGCCCGTATGGAAATGGTTATCAGCGATTTTAACCTGATCATCAGGCGTTTTCACTATCGCGGCATACAAAAGAAAAGGCTCTTGCTGTTGTATATTAAAAGATATATACTATTTGAGTTGGGCCGGTTTAGGTTACGTAAAGCTTTTGATACAGTAAAATACCTGCTTTAAACTAAATTCATAGTTTTATCTCCCTGATACACCTTAATTTGTGCTTTTATCACAGCACCTGAATGTTTTTTAACGCGTCAACTGTGTCCAATAGGTATTGTTGATTGTTCTGTAACTCCTGCCCTCCCCGGCATGTAATCAATAATCATTGTATATAATAAAGAGATTCACTTATGAATTATCGAAGTGTCACCATACGTAACAGAAAAGATTGGGACGAATATATAAGCCGGTCATATGCACACGAGGGGTTTCATACCTGGTACTATCATTCTTTAAATACCGAGGGAGAACCACTTTTGTTTGTTTATGAAGAAAAGGAACTCTTCATTGCGTTACCGGTAATTAAAAGAAAAATCGAAAACTCCGAATACTTTGATATGACCTGCGTATATGGTTATTCAGGACCCATATCCAACATTCACCTTACCAATTTGTCGGTCTCAACCATCATGCAGTTTAAAAATGCATTTATAAATTTCATGAAGGAAGAGTCGGCCATTTGCATTTTTTCAAGATTGCACCCATTTCTTAATCAGCATTATTTGTTAGAGAACATTGGCGGTATAAAGGATAATGGAACAACATTATACGTTGACCTCTCTATATCCGTGGAAGACCAGCAAAACGGGTATGATAAAAGGCTTGGTCGCCAAATAAGAAGCCTTCGGAGAATGGGCTTTGTTATCAGGGAGGCAGGTACGGTTCAGGAAATTGAAGATTTTGCCGAAATGTATTATAAAAATATGGATCGGTTGAAAGCTTCATCCAATTACTATTTTGATGTCCAGTATTTCACCAATCTTCTTAATGAAGAGTACATGAAAAACAAACTCATTTTAATATACGATGGGCCTAACCTCATGTGTGGAGCGCTCATTTTATTATCTGATAACATTGTCCGGAATCATCTTTCGGCTACATCACCAGATTACCTGAACATCTCTCCGAGTAAATTATTAACGGATGAAATAAGCATGATAGGCAGAAGATTAGGAAAAAAGATCTTTCACCTTGGAGGCGGCGTTGGCGGAAAGGAAGACTCGCTTTTTAATTTCAAAAAGCTTTTCTCCAACTTACAGATAAAAGACCGGATCTGGTGCTATATCAATGATGAATCTGCATATAACGAGCTTGTTTTAAAATCGGGTTTGGATCCTAACCCTGAAATTAAATTCTTCCCTTTATATCGTCATCCCAACAAAAAAACACAGGCAGCTACCTCTGAACCAGAAACCACCACAATTGAAAACCTTAATTAATTACAAAAATGAACAACAAGTTTAACTATCCCGATGCTGACCTTGCCGTATTTGACCGGATAATGGATGAATATGGATGGATTATATACGAAAATGCCCTGGATGATGCCTTCATTAACGAAATAACAGATTCGTTGATACCCGCGTACGATGTCAGGCGTAAAATTCAAATTGCAAATGGCATAGGCGATAACATGAACGGAACGCTGCACCATCTTGTTGAACGGGAAAGATTTTCACTGAAGTTTCTTGAACGAAAATATTGTGCAGATCAGATAACGCATTTTTTAAAAGGAAATTATATTATAAACTCGCTGGGCGCGGTCATCAACTTAAAAGATGAAAAGCCATATGTTCAAAATATCCATCGTGATATAAGAAGTTTTACCGGCGATTTTAAAGTAATGATCCAGATGATGATAACATTGGATGATTTTACTCTTGAAAACGGGTCAACTTATTTTTTGTCAGGTTCGCATAAAAGTGAGGAAAAACCAGAGAGTGACTTTTTTTATAAAAATGCAGATCGCGCCAATGCAAAAAGGGGCAGTATTATTTTGTTCGACTCCAATTTGTGGCATGCGGCCGGTAAAAATTACACTGATGCAACAAGGCGGACGTTGACCATGGCTTTTACTAAGCCCTTTTTTAAACAACAGCTTGATTATCCAAGATTTTTGGGATATGAATTTGGTGAAGGACTAAGTGATGACCTGAAGCAAGTTTTGGGTTATAAATCCCGGGTGCCGGAAAACTTAAACGAATATTATCAGCCCGTTGAAAAAAGAATGTACCAACCTGGTCAGGGTTAAATTCAAAATTTGGCATCTATTGTCAATGCTGTTTAATCTTTGATTTTAAAATCTGCTTAAGCTAACAACAGTGTTACACTTGTGTTATTAAAGTAAAAATTAAAATCATGGATCTTAAACTTAATGATAAAACAGCGCTTGTAACCGGATCAACAGCCGGCATTGGCCATGCTATTGCAAAAGCATTAGCCAACGAGGGCTCTACGGTATACCTAAACGGCCGAAACCAAACCAAAGTTGACGAAGTTGTAAAAAAACTGATTGCCGAAACCGGCAATAATAAAATTTGCGGCCTTGCTGCTGACTTTTCAAATGTCCGGCAAATTGAAGCACTCATAACCCAACTGCCTGAAGTTGATATCCTGGTAAACAATGTTGGTATTTTTGAGCCCAGGCCATTTGCTGAAATTACTGATGCCGACTGGCTGAATTTTTTTGAAGTTAATGTGTTAAGCGGGGTACGTTTGTCGAGGGCCTATTTTGACAAAATGATCAGTAAAAATTGGGGACGTATCATTTTTATATCCAGCGAATCGGCATATCAGATCCCCGAAGAAATGATCCATTATGGCACGACTAAAACGGCTCAAATTGCAGTAGCACGCGGCCTGGCCGAACTTACTAAAAGTACCGGTGTTACGGTTAATACTGTTTTACCGGGGCCAACTTTATCTGAAGGTGTCGGCGACTTTATAGGGGCTTTGGCCAAAGAGCAGGGCTTAACTAATACAGAGGTAGAAAAAGAATTTTTTACCAATATGCGTGGCACATCGTTAATAAAGCGTTTTATTACAACAGATGAAATTGCAAGTATGGTTACTTATATTGCGAGTCCGTTATCGGCAGCAACCAACGGCGCAACTTTACGGGCCGATGGCGGTGTCATAAAAACGGCATTCTAAAATTTTAAAGAAAAAGCATAAAAAATCCCGGTTTGGTGAAATACCCAAACCGGGATTTTTTATGCTTTACTAAATTACAAGTTCTTGGTAGTATCTTTTTTGGCTGTATCGGTTTTAGCCGTGTCTGTAGCTGCCGGTGCCGGTGCACTTGTCGAATCCATCTTTGTACTGTCAGATCCATCGCTTGCTTTTTTTTCTGAGCTGCAGCTGGTTGCAATGGCGCCGATCATTGCCGCGACAAGGGCGAAACTTAAAAATTGCTTTTTCATAGTTATTGCTTTTGATTAAATGATCAATGTATGTTGAACCATACTATAAACCAAACTTTGGGTTTATTGTTTACCGGTAACGGGAATTGTATCATCTTTTTATTTTTTAACATAGCCTCATTTGATCCACATTTACTGTCCATTGTTTAATTTTTTCCGATATTTAAACGCTATGGTAGTATCCGAAGGATTATTAAAGTGGGTAATGCGTTTCTATCCTCCCCTCCTTTTCCAGCGCGTTTGGGTAGTTAAATTCAACAAAGGGTACCGCGGCGTTGAAGTAAGGATCAGGAAAAGTTTCCTTAATAAAAACTATAATAACTCGATTTTCGGCGGTACACTTTTTTCGGCTGCCGATCCTTTTTATCCTATACTCTTTTATCAAATATTTAGTCACAAAGGCTATAAACTAATGGTTTGGTCAAAATCAGCAACGGTTAAATATGCAAAGCCGGCAGCAACAAATTTATTTTTTCATATTAATCTGACTGATAGCGACATAGCTAATGCCGAACATATTTTAAATACCACTGGTAAATTTATTCGCTTCTTCCCTATTGACATTTACAATAAAGATGGCGAAATATGCGTATCCCTCATGATAGAGGTTTATGTACGAAACTTAAACTTTATTGACGCTACTAAATAATTTATACTGATGACTGTAATTATGAATGACGAAGCTTTTGAAAAAAAAGGCTTTAAAATCTCAACCGATAAAAACCTGCTTAACGTTGATGTTATTTATGATTATCTGAATAATGAATCGTACTGGGCCAAAGGCATCCCCCGGCAAAAAATGGCAAAAGCCATAGAAAACTCCATGTGTTTTGGTATTTATCTAAACCATGAACAGGTTGGCTTTGCGCGTGTTGTTACCGATAATGCCACGTTTGCTTATATCTGCGATGTATTTGTCCTGCCTGTTTATCGTGGTAACGGCCTGTCTAAATGGTTGATACAAACAATTGTTAAGCATCCGGATTTGAAAGGTTTAAGAAGATGGTCGTTAGCTACATTGGATGCGCATAACTTGTATAATCAATTTGGTTTTTCGCCACTCTCCCGTCCCGAAAACTGGATGGAAATTTTTACACCATATATTAAGCCCCAATAATAACCCAAAGGCTATGAACAAAACAAACGTTAAGAAGCTGATTTTTGAAGGTGAAGGGGTTACTGTCGATTTCAAGAAAACGATAACCAGTTGCGAAAAAATAGCACGGACTATGGTATCATTTGCTAACAACAAAGGCGGTAAATTACTTATTGGCGTTACTGATGACGGAACGATAAAAGGTGTGAAATCTGACGACGAAGAACGGTACATGATAACAAAAGCAGCTCATTTCTTTTCGAGGCCGGCACTTGAACCTGTTTTTGAAGAGGTGTATTTTGATGATAAATTGGTACTCGTTGTAGAAATCGCCTCAAGCGAGCTAAAACCTCATTATGCTCTCGCCGAAGATGGTAAATGGTGGGCTTATGTACGTGTTAAAGATAAAAGCGTATTAGCCAGTAAAATTGTGCTTGAAGTTTTAAAACGTTCGTCAAATGATCAGGGTGTTTTAATTGAGTATTCTGAAAACGAAAGCACATTACTTGGCCATTTGGAGAAGGTTGGCCGCATCACCATAAAAGAATGCAGCGAACTGCTTAAAGTAGGGCGCCGGCGTGCTCAGAATGTACTTGTTGACCTGATATTATCAGGCCTGATCAAGATCAACACAACCGAAAAGGAAGAATATTATACAGCCTGCTGACTTTTCTGTTTGCCCGAATTGTTACTTTTGCGCTCCTGTCGCCTGAGTAATTATGAGAGCCGTTTACCAAAAATACAAACCTTATTATCTTGAAAGCCTTAAATTGGCTATCCCGGTAATTATATCAAACGTTGGGCATACGCTCGTTCAAATGTCTGATACGATCATTGTTGGTCATTTTGCGGGTACTGTTTCTTTGGCTGCTGTATCAACCGTAAACAGTTTGTTCATGGTTCCGCTGGTGATTGGTATGGGGATTTCTTATGGTTTAACGCCACTTATCGCCCAAAATAATGGCCGTAAAAATCACAAAGAATGCGGCTTGTTATTATCCAATAGTTTATTCCTAAATATACTGAGCGGAATCATCATGTTTTGCGGAATTTACTTTGGCACCATGTTGCTTATCGGTCACCTTGACCAGTCGCCCGAGGTTGTGAAGGAAGCTAAGCCATATTTATTTTTGCTCAGCTTGTCCCTGATCCCCCTGCTCATTTTTAATACGTTTAAGCAATTTGCCGAAGGTTTGGGTTTTACTAAACAAGCCATGATGATATCCATATGGGGCAACCTTATTAATATTTTGTTCGGGATAATTTTTGTTAAGGGCCTGTTTGGCATCCAACCAATGGGTATCAGAGGCGTTGGCTACAGTACACTGATTGATCGTTGCTTAATGGCCACTGTTATGGGTATCTATGTTTTCCGGTCAAAAAACTTTAAAACTTATTTAACAGGTTTTGCCCTTAAGAATATTGATAGGCTTCGGGGCATCCAAATCATGAAAATCGGGGCGCCTGTGGCAATGCAGTATACATTCGAGATCAGCGCATTTGGCGGCGCCGCATTATTGGTTGGCACCATCGGCGTGGTTGCGCAGGCCGCACACCAGGTAACCATAACCATGGCATCCATGACCTATATGATGGCCAGCGGCATCGGTGCGGCTGCAGCAATTAAATCGGGTAACTATTTTGGTGTAAGTGATCATCGTAATTTAAGGCTTGCGGCTATCTCCAACTATCACATTGTATTGGTGTTCATGACCTTTACCGCAGTAGTATTTGCTTTAGGCAGACATCTTTTACCATGGATAATTACTTCGGATAAAGAGGTAATAACTATTGCATCACAACTACTTATCATTGCAGCATTTTTTCAGTTATTTGATGGCGCGCAAGTTGTCGGGCTTGGGGTACTAAGAGGCATGGGCGATGTAAATATCCCAACTGCCATTACTTTTCTGGCTTACTGGGTAATTGGTTTACCTATTGGTTATCTGCTTGGCATTATATTTAATCTTGGGGTTTATGGGGTTTGGTATGGCCTTGTGCTGGGCCTGGGAACCGCATCGGTACTTTTATTTGTACGGTTTAACCTGTTGAGCAAAAGCCGCAAGCAAAAGCCGGCAATACCAGTAATAGCAAAGGATTAAAAATAGAGGTCGATAGCCGCCTTGAACGTATTACAGTGCGCTTCCACAATATCTTTAATTTGTGGTGAATACCCGCCTCCCATACTTACCTGCACGGGGACATCGTGTTTGATGCATTGTTCAAAAACAAACTGATCACGGGCTTTACATGCGTCTTTACTTAGTGCAAGCTTACCCAGCTTATCAGTAGCCAAAATATCAACACCCGAAAGGTAAAAGATAAAGTCGGGCTTATGTTGCTCAATCAATCGCGGCAGCGTTGTTTTAAGTATGTCGAGAAATTCATCATCGCTTACGCCATCCTGTAAAGGAATGTCCAGGTCCGAACGTTCTTTTCTGTAGGGGAAGTTATTGGCTCCATGCATAGAAAAAGTGAAAACCCTGGATTCATTTTCGAAGATTTCGGCAGTGCCATTGCCCTGGTGCACATCTAAATCAATTATTAAGATAGATTTAGCTAACTTATTATCTAATAAATAATTAGCTGCAATTGCCTGGTCGTTTAATAAACAAAATCCTTCGCCCCAGTTACTGCCCGCATGATGGGTACCACCTGCTACATTGAACGCAACGCCATCGTCAAAAGCGTACCGGCAGCCATCAATTGTGCCTTTTGCTATCCTGATCTCCCGTTCAACCAATCGCGCCGATAAAGGGAATCCTGTGCGGCGTTGTTCCTTTGGCGGGAGCGTGAGATCGCGCAGCTGGTGCCAGTAATTTGCATCGTGGGTACGGATAATGATATCTTCTTCCAGCAGCGCCGGCGAAAAAAGGTTATCGTTCCTTATCACACCTTCATGTAATAACTGGGCCGGGATCAGCTCGTACTTCAGCATCGGAAAGCGGTGACCTTCAGGCAGAGGGTGGGCGTATATCGGATCGTAAGCTATTTTGAGCATACCTTCTATCCTATCAGCTCCCCTACATGTTTTTGGATATTTTCGCAAATGCTATCCAATGGTAGATCATTAGCATCACGACCAAACGGATCCTCGATTTCTTCGGCTAATAACTCAATACTCGCAAAAACAAAAAGTACAAAGCAGATTATCGGGATAATAAAATATTTGAGGTCAAAGGCCCAGGTAAACGGCAGGGTCATGATGTAGGTAAAGATAAATTTCTTAATAAATACATTGTACGAAAACGGAATAGGTGTTTTCTTAATGCGCTCACAAGCGCCGCAAATATCTGTGAAAGAAGTTATTTCGGCTGTTATGCTAAACAATTGCTCCGGGTTGATAGCACCTTCTTTATTTAACCTGTAAATGTTTTTAATCATGTCGGAAGCTACCTGGTTGGGTACATGTTTTTGTGCATCAACACTGATGAACGACTGCTCCTCCTGAACATATTCATCCCGCAAATGATCTCTCAGGGCCCTTGCGTAACGGGGAATAGCATAGTTGAAAAAAGCCAGTTCATCTTCGTTAATCAGGTGTTTTAGTTTAATAGCAAGATTGCGGCTATTGTTAACCAGGCTCCCCCAGATCTTACGCCCTTCCCACCAGCGGTCATAAGCCGAGTTGATACGGAATGCCAGCAATAAGGAAAATACGAAACCTATTGTTTGATGAATAAAGATCACCTTCTTGAGTATGCTTGTATCGGGCAGCTGCCAAAAATCAATCAAGAAATAAGTAACAACACCTGCATATGCACCTACGGCAAGCATAAGTGGGAATAACTCGCGCAGCGTTTCGGCCTTATTTATTTTAAAAATGAATGAAAACCATTCTTTGGGATTGTAATAAACCATATATCTCTCTGAAAATTTAAACAGCTTTTAGTGCATCAGCCATCAACCCGGCTGCTTTGTAAACATCCTCAAATGTATTGTAAAGTGGCACAGGGCTCAGGCGGATCACATCCGGTTCGCGCCAATCGCCTATAACACCGTTTTGCGCAAGATAGTTGAAAATAGCCCTGGCATTTCGTTTGCAAACTACCGAAAGTTGGCAGCCGCGGGCAGCCGGATCGGCAGGCGTAATGATCCTGTAAACCCCTTCGCCCTGCTGTTTATTAATGCCCTGAATCAAAAACTCTAAATATCCCGTTAAATGAATGCTTTTTTCTCGAAGGGTATCTAACCCGCCCGCATCATCAAAGATAGCCATAGAGGCTTTAAACAAAGCGAGAAGCAATATCGGACTTGTGCTCACCTGCCAGCCTGCTGCCCCCATCTCAGGATCGAAGCCCGGCGCCATCAAAAA
This sequence comes from uncultured Mucilaginibacter sp., assembly GCA_966212355.1. GTDB lineage: Bacteria > Bacteroidota > Bacteroidia > Sphingobacteriales > Sphingobacteriaceae > Mucilaginibacter. Next base: position 504,527 of record CBIHRB010000001.1, on the reverse strand, counting down.
CTGCTTGTCGCGGCGATAGCCCCACCAGCCGGCAAACCTGTTCAGTTCCTTATTAGTAAAGTGTTTTTCGTGTACAAAAATGCCGCTTATGCCGCCGGGCCCGGAGTTCATGTATTTGTACGAACACCAGCAAGCGAAATCGGCTCCCCAGCTATTTAGCTGCAAAGGGACATTGCCCGCAGCATGAGCCAGATCAAAGCCTGCATAAGCGCCTGCTGTATGCGCAGCATCAGCTATCGCCTTAAGATCAAAAAACTGCCCGGTATAATAATTGATTCCGCCGAACAGCACTAAGGCAAGTTCGTTTTTGTTTTGATCGATGACTTGGATAATATCTTCAGTTCGTAAAGTAACCTCGCCTTCCCGGGGGAAAATCTCGATTATTGCCTCTTTAGGATCAAGCCGATGGAATTTTACCTGACTTTCTATTGCGTATTGATCGGAAGGAAAAGCCCCTCCTTCCATAATAATTTTAAATCGTTTATTATCTGGCCTATAAAAACTTACCATCAACAAGTGAAGATTTACTGTAAGTGAATTCATTACGGTAACTTCATTTTCCCGGGCGCCTACAATGCCGGCAATTGAACCGGTAATAGATTTGTGATAATCAAGCCAGGGGGCATCTCCCTGAAACCAGCCTTCAACAGCAAGACTTTTCCAGGTGTCTAATTGATCTGCAAGATATTGCTGCGCCGATACAGGCTGCAGGCCGAGCGAATTACCGCAAAGATAAACCGCATCGTCACCTTTGTGTTGAGGAATTAAAAAACGACTTCGGAAATTTTTTAACGGATCCTGTTCATCTTGTTGTTGGGCAAATGCCAGGTCATTTTGATAGTTCATTTGCCAATATTACAAAATTGAGAACTTATTTATTGGGCTTACTTACGTAAATATTGCCTTTTACGTAGAAACGATAAGGCAGTAAGGCATCCTCCGCAGCATAAGCCACCCCTATTCGCGGGCCGGCTTTGATCTGATCATCCGGAAAATGAAGACCGCGGTCTTCAAGCCAGATGGTGTCGCCCTGCAAACTAAAAGCATTGATATTGCGCGAAATCCCCAAAGCTTTGGCTACCGATCCCGGGCCGGCAGTGATGGTTGGCTTAAGAACCGGCATATTGCGCCGTACCTGCATTGCTTCAATCCCATCGGTAGGTTGAATAGCCCTGATAAGTATAGCCTGGGGATGCCCTTCAACAGAAGTAACAATATTGAACATTTCATGAATACCATAACACAGGTAAACATAGGCAATGCCCCCCTGCATAAACATGGTCTTAGTACGGGGCGTAAGACGATTACCAAAAGCGTGAGACGCCCTATCTACAACGCCATTATAAGCTTCTGTTTCAACAATATAGCCGCCTGTTATTACACCATCAATGCAAGTAAATAAATACTTGCCTAACAGGTTTTTACTGATACTTACAACATCATTCCCCAGGTAGTAACTTTCAGGTAACTTCATTTTTTCAGGATTCCCTTCAATAATTTATTAATCTCTTTTGCCTTATCAAAGATCATGATATGCGTACCTCCTTTAACAATGGTTACGTTTTTTATTCTTTTGTAATCAAACACCAGGTCCTTATCACCGGTGATGTGATAGAGGTTTGGCGGGATGACTTCGTTCTTCCAGTGCAAAATGGCGTACATGGCCCACTTCATAAATACCGGCGATGATTTTTTAAGCATATCGCCAAACAACCACGCATCTTCCTTGCTCATGTGGCCAAACAAAGGTTTTACCATGCCCCCCATCGAATTAAATGCTTTTCCGGGAATAAGTTTGTAAACAGGCAGCGCACGAAAGAGTTTAAAATACCATGGAGCTTCGTTGCTGGTTTTGATACTGGAGATGAGGATAACTTTCTCCACCGGAATAAATTTAGCCATTTCTACAGCAATAACCCCTCCTAATGAGTTGCCGATCAATACAGAATTTGGCTTTATATTATATTGATAGATAAGTCTTTGCGCGTATGTAACTAAAGTTTCATTAAAAGCCGGCTCTATCCAGTCCACGGTAATGACCTCATGCTCGTCACTGAGGTTGATATTATTGTAAACGCGGGTATCAGCACCGAGACCGGCAATAAGATAGATCCTGCTCATTAAAAATTAATAAGCTTTACTATTTGTTCAAGATATTGCGCATCCGTTTCATTAAACTGATCAAGCAACTCACTATCTACGTCAAGTACAGCCACTACCTTATCGTCTTTAAACACCGGTACCACAATTTCCGAACGGGAAAGCGAGCTACAGGCAATATGACCGGGAAATGCCTCAACATCCGGCACAACCAGGGTTTTAGCTTGCTGCCATGCAGCTCCGCAAACACCTTTTCCAAGTCCGATACGGGTACAGGCAACCGGCCCCTGAAACGGTCCTAAAACCAATTCGTTTTCTTTAACCAAGTAAAAGCCTACCCAAAACCATTTAAACTGCTCTTTTAAGGCTGCCGCAGCGTTTGCCATATTGGCTACGAGGTCGGGCTCACCATAAAGTAATGCTTCTATTTGAGGAACAAGTGTTGCGTATTGCTCTGCTTTATCGGTCGATGTATTTATTGTTAGATCTTCTGCCATGATGTAAAAGTAAGGATGCCGCGTTGAAAGTAAATAAGGTAAATATCATATTTAATCTTTTATTTAGCATTTGCATGATCGTTAGCCTCACTATAATTCGCTATCGCAAACTATTTATTCCTTTTGCCCTGCTGGCAATGGTTATCCATCGCCTCCCCCTGCTAATGCAAAAAGGATGTAGTTTTTACAAGCTTCTTGGCTCAGGTAAAAATGGCACTTTCGATCTTGAACCAGACTGGCAGCAGTGGGGTTTATTAGCTTGTTGGGATAGCCGGGAGGACTTTGACGTGTTCTATAACCGGTCATTCGTATCCTCCTGGTGGAAGCTGTTAGGTGCCGAAAGCTGGACAATGCTTTGCCAGCCCTTGCAAAGTCATGGCAATTGGGACGGCAAAGAGCCTTTCGGCAAGCCCGAAGCCAACGATACAAGTGGGCCCGTTGCAGTGCTTACGCGTGCTACTATCCGGTTTAACAGGCTTAAGAATTTTTGGGCCAACGTTGATACTGTTGCAAATATAATGGCATCCGCCCCGGGGTATATAAATTCATTTGGCGTTGGCGAATCGCCTGTATACAGACAAGCTACATTTTCTGTTTGGGAAAGCCTGGAACACGTCAAAGCTTTTGCATATAAAAGCCCTGAACATGCCGAAGTAATTAAAAAGACAAGAAGCGAAGGCTGGTATAGCGAGGAACTTTTTGCACGGTTTAAACCTATTGCCAGTTTCGGTACCATTAACGGAAAGGACCCATTAAAGGGCTTATTGAATAAATAAAAAGACATGAGAATTATTGCAGAACTCCCCCATCCCGATTTTAAAATCTCTATCCTTAATATGAACAATAAATTTATTGTAAAGGTAGAGCAAGGCTCTCTTGAGCAAAGTTACAAGATTCCGGAAATGGATTTAACCGACGGGGTTAACAGTGTTTTTGAATTACTTGATGAAGAGTTTTTAAAAAAGATAGCCGCCCGGTTTATCGACATGCGTAACGATTATAAAGACGCTTATTTTAGATACAACTATTGAAATAAGATCATTATGGCTACTGATATACAGATAGTTATAAATAAACACTATTGCAAACAGAATTTAATTTGGCAAAACAAATGCTTTTTAAGTTCCGCTTGCCTTTATTTTACAATGCATCTAAACAAAAAATTGAATACAATAAGCTTAATACATTGATAATTAATGTATTTATATAACATAACAGAATTTTATTTTGTGTCGATTTTGACAGAATAAATGATGGGTTATGCCAATAGCAGGTCACAATACCAAAAACCGGAAGGCTTGGCATCGGTAGCAGACACGCAGGAATCATCAGCGTTTTTAGGCGCTGCGTATTCCTTAAAAATTTTCACACCTGTTTTGTATTCAATTGGGTTTTTAAATATCGGCCCTTTAAAAGTGAAGGTGTGGAACTCCCCGTTTTCGCCGCACGCATCAACATCATCGGGTAAAGCATCAATCAACTCTCGACTGATCTCATTACCAACAATGCGTTCCAAACGTTGCTGGGTACAGGCTATCACCGTTCCGAAACCAAGGTTCAAAAATTCATTTATCAATTCGGATGTATCCCTTTTCCACAATGGGTAAATACCTTTCAGCCCAACCTCATTTAGCCGTGCGTCACGGTAATCTTTCAGGTCCTGCAAAAATATATCGCCAAAAATGGAATGGGTTACACCTTCGTTTTTCAAACGTGTTAAATGGTGTCGCATTACATCGTCATATTCCTGCATACCCGGCATTTCGGGCAGGCGGATCTGATATAAAGGAATGCCGATAGCTTCAGCCTGTTTAACCAACAATTCCGTCCTTACACCGTGCATGGATATCCTGTTGGCTGCATCGTTAATCGTAGTTATAAGATAAACGATTTCCAGATCCGGATTTTGCAGACAATAATATAAGGCGAGGGCGCTGTCTTTACCGCCGCTCCAATTGAAGATACACTTCATATTTAATTGGTGATTTAGTGAGTTAGCGAATTGGTGATTTAATCTTTTAATAATTGGTTCACTAATTCAGGTACGCCAACTGTAGCTTTTTCCTGGATTTTAATTACAGGCCCTTTCACATTTACCGAAGGAATATTAGGATCGATAATATACTTTGGCACCTCGCGGTCAACATAACCAATAAGCCCTGCGGCCGGGTAAACAGCAAGAGATGAACCTATAAGCATAAATATATCAGCTCCTACGCATATCGCGGCTGCGTGTTCTATCATTGGCACAGGCTCACCAAACCAAACAACATGTGCACGCAATTGTGAACCTAATTCGCAAAGCTCGCCCATTTTTATTTCCCAGCCATCAATAGGATAAGTAAGTTCCGGTTTGATACTTGATTGTGAACGGGTGATAATGCCGTGTAAATGCACCATATTGGTTGAACCTGCCCGTTCATGCAGGTCGTCAATATTTTGAGTAATGATGGTTACAGTATATTTTTCTTCGAGCGCAGCAAGCGCGTAGTGAGCAGCATTGGGCTTTGCTTCCAATACTGTTTTACGGCGTTCGTTATAAAATTGCTGTACCATAACCGGATTATGCTCCCAAGCTTCGGGCGTGGCTACGTCTTCAATATTATACCCTTCCCAAAGCCCATCGCTATCCCTGAAGGTTTTTAAACCACTTTCGGCGCTGATACCTGCGCCGGTTAACACTACTAAGTTTTTCATTTTAATATAAACAGATGATAATTGATTAGGCCATAAAAAAAGCGGACTGCCTTTCAACAATCCGCTTTAAATTTAAATGCTTTATATTATAAAGCCAATTGCTTTTTGTCCCGAAGAAAAGTGTACTTATTCTTAGCCAATTCAAAACCACCAAAAAGTATTGCACTAAATACCAGTGTACCCAATGCCATATTTTTCTCAAACGGAATAGCCTTAACCAATGATTCGCCATATCCAGCCAAAGTATGCGGATAAGCTGCACCATATAACCATGGTAGATCAGTAATTAACCAGTGGATCAAAACTGCTGCAATTGAGCCTAAAAGCACACTAACTACATTTACCTTTTCAAGCATATTTCCAATCAGCACCATTAATGCAAAACACAGGTAGACCCATGCAGCCCCACCATACCATAAAGTTAACTTTGATGTATACAGGTAATTAATCACGATATCTGTTGTAAACAATGTAAGCAATACAGTTGCATACCCCTTCCACTTTGAGGTGAAATAAGCACCGCCAAATAATGCTATAGCACCTACCGGATTGAAATTACTCAATTCTTTATACTTAAATGCTAAAAGCCTGAAGGCGGCAGCAACCAGGATCATCAGGATCAGGAACAGGTTGCGGTTGGTGTTATCTTTTGCGGTCATGATTTTATATATGGCGTAAAATTACTTAATAATCTGAACAATAAGCAAACGCTATTTAATTTGATACCTGGCACCAAGCATGAAGTTGATACCGCGTGTGTTATATCCTAACCAGTCTACGTACTTAGTATTCAAAACGTTGTTCAGGTCACCAAAAACATTTAGATTTTTGGTTGCCTTGTATTCCAAATGCAAATCTACCAGGTTATAGTGCTTCAGTGTAATCACTTCTGATCCAGTGTTTGTAAAAGTCAAATCAGTACGGTTACCTGTATATTTGTAGTTAACACCTACCTCAAAATCACTTAAAACATCATAGCTAATATTAGCGCCGAAAGTACTTTTAGGCCTGCGGTAAAGGTTGCCGGTTTGTGTACCGGCTTCGTCGGTTAGTTTACCTGTTACATAAGCGTAATATGCAGATGCATGAATTTTATTATCGTGATATTTTAATTCGGTTTCAAAGCCTTTATCTTTTTGCTGTTGCCCGTTTGCATATTGACTATAAGGAGGGCCAGACAGGTTTTTAAAATAGATAACATCTTTGGTATTGCGCTTGAAAAACTGGGTATTAAATGAAAGGGTATTCTTAACAATCTCCCAATCAAAACCTGCTTCATATGATGTAGTGATTTCAGGGTTTAATTTAGCATTGCCATATTCTGAAAACAATTGATATAGCGAAGGCGACCTGAATGCTGAAGCTATTGTACCGAAAACTTTAAACTGATCGGCAAGGAACAACGATGGATTAATGGTGTAGGTAAACTTGTCACCGTATTTGCTGTGATTATTATACCTGCCACCCAGTTCCATGTGGAAGATATCGTACTTAAAGAATAACGATGTATAAGCGCTGAATATGTTATTAGCAGCATCACCGGCTTTGATAATACTTGCTGGTGCCTGGTAAGCTGTTGACTCATACAGACTATACTGGCTTGTATTGCTGTATTTAAAACCTGCACCGCTGGTAATGTCCAAATACTTATCCAGTTCATAATTAAACACAGCTTCGGCATTGGTTATACGACCTGTATTTTTTGTAACCTGGTGGGTTCCGCCATTGTCAGACGGAAGGTTGGTGAAATCATTTTGAACCGTATTTTGCGACAGGTTCACGTTGAGGCTACCTTTTGGTAAAATCAATTTTGCACCTACGCCACCAAATAAAAATGTGTTTTTATAAGTGTAATCATTGTCGTTTATAAAAGCACCGTAAGGCAGATCACCAGTATTGTGGCTTACCTGCAGGTTTCCATTAAGAATAAATTTAGATGAGACATTTTGGCTCAGGTTCACACTGGCCGAACGTTGGTGAAAACCATCTTTTTTAAAATCGCCTTTGCCAGTGGTATCTGTAGCCGCGGCAAAGCCTTTTGAATCGGTATTTGACAGGTTAATGGCTATGCCTGTATTTTTCACCTGTCCAATTAATGAGGCCGACTCTTTTAACGTATTATAGCTGCCGCCTATTAACTGCAGGCCACCGGTCAATCCCTGTTGTTTAGCTTTTTTTGTGATGATATTAATAACGCCTGCTACAGCATCAGAACCATAAAGCGTTGAACCACTTCCTTTCAAAATCTCGATATGATCTATCAGATCCAGCGAAAAGGCGTTAAGATCGTAGCTACCATCAATGCCTGAAGCGTTGTTTACCGGAAAACCATCAACCAGGATAAGGGTATTGCCAGATGAAGCTCCGCGCAGGAAAACCGATGTGCTGATACCGGGGGCATTATTTGCACCTGAAAAAGTTATCCCGGCAACCGTATTTAATAATTGAGGTAATGATTTGCCCTGCGATTTATTGATCTCATTGGCAGAAATGATGGTAACAACGCGGCCGATGTCTGACAGTTTTTTAGGCGAACGGCTTGCAGTTACTACCACCGTATTGAGTGTGCGTGTGGTATCCTGTGCATATGCCGCTGAGGTAGATAAACAAACAGCTAACAAACCGAATCCCAAAGTAATTTTAGCGTACTTTTTTTCCATGTATGATTGATATGTATAAAATAATAATGCAGCCTTAATAGCATACACGGAAATGAATAAAATGAAAACACGCCAAACGAAGAGAGTATTCACATTCAAGCTTCAATCCCCGAAAGCTATGAATAACATATAACGCCTTGGCAGGTCTTCTGACTTACTCCCCTTTTGCCTGGCCTTCCCTCCTGTTTACAGAAAGTGGCTTTATAGACTTGGCAACGGTTACGGAGCTTACAGCTGCGGGACAGTTACGGATTTACACCGTATTCCCTTTTAATTCATTAAAAATAGTTTAATGAAACCTAAGGCGCTGCAAAAGTACAATAAGTATCTGTTAACCTCAAACTACATAACTATATTTATCATGATGAAACATTGCTGCATTTTATTATTGATGATGGGCGCGTTTTGCGGCTTTGCCCAACAACCCGATACCGTTTTTCTGAAAAGTTTACTATATAGTCATCCCGAACTATTTTCAGGCATTTTGAACCATCCTGCACAAAACGAAATACAGATCTTATATACCCGGATCGACAGGGATAAAAACAATGTTCCGCACTTTACTTCATACAGCTATCATCTTAATGCCCATCATTATTTTTACCCGGCAAGCACGGTAAAGCTTCCGACAGCCATTTTTGCGCTCGAAAAGTTGAACGAACTGAAAGTGCAAGGTTTAACCCGTAAGTCGGTGATGATTACTGATAGCTCATTTGCCGGCCAGACTAAAGTTAAAATAGATACATCATCCTCAACAGGTTTGCCGAGCATCGAAAACTATATTAAGAAGATCTTGCTGGTAAGCGATAATGACGCATATAACCGCCTCTACGAATTTGTCGGCCGGGCAGAGATCAATCAAAAGCTAAAAAAATATCACCTTAATAACACCCGTATTGTAGGCAGGCTGGCTATTGGCGATGCGGGAGAAAGTACCCGGCATACCAATCCAATCAATTTTTATAACGGCGATACATTGGTTTATCATAAACCTGTATTATATGATGCTTCAAACTATCCGATGCACCTGGAAAACATGCTGCAGGGCAAAGCTTATTTAGATAGCAGCGAACGGCTGGTTAACAAGCCTCTTGACTTTTCTGAAAAGAATGTTTACTCTCTCGCCGATCAGCAAATGGTGCTTAAAAGGTTGTTGTTTCCTGAAACTTTCCCTAAAAAGCAACGCTTTAATTTAACGATAGATGACTATCGCTTCATTTACCGTTATATGAGTACCTTCCCCACCGAAAACACCAAACCCACCTATCGCCGCCCCGAATATTTCCCGGCTTATTGCAAGTTTTTGTTCTATGGCGGAGACAGTACAGCAGTTATTAACCCTGATATCAGGATCTTTAATAAAGTTGGTGATAGTTATGGTTATGATATTGATAATGCATATATCGTAGATTTTAAAAACAATGTTGAGTTTATGCTCAGTGCCGTTGTGCAATCAAATGAAGATGGGATACTGAACGATAATAAATATGAGTACGCAACGGTATGCCTGCCTTTCCTAAAAAACCTTGGCCAGGTGATATATCAATATGAACTAAAACGCCCTAAAAAGCACCTGCCCCGTTTAACTAAATTTAAATTTATTTATAGCAAAAAGTAATAAAATTCACTTCTGAAAAACTTAGTAGCCCTAAAGGTGTTTTAAAAACGATAACTATTTAAAAACCTATGGCAACTACAATAGTAAAATATACCGACAACTTTCCCGTGCTTTATGGCGATGACCGCATAAACCTGAACTGGCCCGAGCGTTTTACGTCCATCGCGGGCGGTATGAAGCTCGGTTTCTCAGGCTTTAAAAACATTTTCAAAAATCCGTTTGCAAGCATTGTAAAGATAGGCGCAGGTGGCTACCTGTTGAATAGGGGCATCACCGGGCATTGTGAGCTTTACAAGCGTATTGGTAAACTATCAACCAATCCCATAAACGTAAATATCCGCTCGTCGTTTATTGTAAATAAACCCCGGCAAAAGGTTTATGAATTTTGGCGTAAGCTTGATAACCTACCCCTTTTTATGAAACACCTGGAAAGTGTGGAGATCATCGACTCAAAATACTCGCATTGGGTGCTCAAATTACCTAAAAATGTTGCTACCGTTAGCTGGCATGCCGAGATTGTTCATGACGAACCTAATGAAGTGATTGGCTGGAGCTCCCTGCCTGATTCAATGATCAACAATGCCGGCAAAATTCGTTTCCAGGATACTGTTGACGGGGAAGGTACTATTGTTGATGTAGTGATCAGCTATCAGCCCCCCGCGGGCGGCGTAGGCGCAGGCATAGCCAAAATACTAAACCCGGTATTCAAAAATATGGTTGATAAGGATATTCAGAATTTCAAACAGTATATGGATATTAATAACGATCCGGATGAGTTTGTTGAAGTAATTGTTGTTAAATAAAAAATTAACATCTTTATCCCAGGGCGCTCAGATAATGCGGACGTCCTTATATCTTACAACAATAGCTATCATTTCCTTCTGAATTTTGATTTAAGTTTTAGGAAATGCCGTTCGTAAAGGTAATATGATAATAAAGGGACAGTAATCAAACCCAATAAATTGTAAGGAAACATACTTAATGGCATTTTACTATCCCGGCCGGTAAATAACTGTTGCCACATGTATATGCCGTATGATAGAATACCAATAAATGATAGAAATTTATTGTTTAACACCTTAAAAATCCAATCGTTTGCGGGTATGATATTGCTTAAAATTAAATAGCCGGTAATTACCGAAATCGCCAGGTTTACGTACAGTGATTTTAAGGTATAAAATTCGTCAAAGTGTAATCCAAACATCAATATTATAGCCAAAATATTGCCGGCTACCTTTGTTTGTTTGAGCCAAATTACATTCAAAGTTTCTTTGGACGCCATCAACGCAAAAAAACAGCCGACACCAATTGATTGAAACTTTATAAAATAATGAGTAAAACCGTAAATAATGCCGCGATTCAAACCCGGAACAAACTGTTGCACTGTACACAATAGCGGCAATGCGAATACAATGCTGATAATGACATAATAAAATGCAGTTCTGTTGATCTTTAAAATAAAAGGAAAAAGGAGATAAAATTGTTCTTCAACCGATAATGACCAATAATGACTGAAGTAATAAGTGAAATCATGGCTGCGGAAATAGCTAAAATCCATTAGATATAATGCAGAGCCCAAAAATTGAATCCAGGAAATGTTTAAACTATAGAAATGGTTTAATAAAAACACCACGCCAATATATAAATGGGCTAAAGGAAATATTCGCAAAAAACGCCTGACATAAAATTTTTTTAGCGATAAGCCACCTGTTACTTCTTTTTCTTTTAAACATAGGCTCATAATTAAAAAACCACTTATTACAAAGAAAATGTTTACCCCCAACCCACCATTGAATATTGTAGTATAAAAATAATTATCAGATAACTGAAGGTGGTAAAATACAACCAGGATAATTGAAATGCCGCGAAATCCATTTAAAGAGTAATAATAGTTACTGCGCAATAAGTTGGATAAGACAAGCAGTCCCTCCTTGTTTGATGTCATACCGTAAAAATAGACACTCAAATAATTAAAACAAAAAAGGCCGCAAATTGCGGCCTCTCTTATGCATTTATAATGCGATATTATTTTACTGCATCAACAACTGCTTTGAAAGCGTCTGGGTTGTTCATTGCTAAGTCAGCCAATACTTTACGGTTTAAACCGATTTCTTTAGCGGCTAATTTACCCATTAACTGAGAGTAAGAAATTCCGTGCTGACGGGCACCAGCGTTGATACGTTGGATCCATAAAGCTCTGAATTCTCTCTTTTTGGTTTTACGGTCGCGGTAAGCGTATTGTAAACCTTTTTCAACTGTGTTTTTTGCAATGGTGTATACCTTGCTACGTGAACCCCAATAACCTTTGGCGAGGTTCATGATCCTTTTCCTGCGTCTTCTCGACGCTACTGCGTTAACTGAACGTGGCATCTTGTGTGTTTTTTGGTAGTGAGTGCCTGCATCTCGTGTGCCGGACTTAAAACTCTAATACCTGGTTTTAAAATTTGTGAATTACTTTCCGATACAAAGCATACGTTTTACGTTACCCATGTCGGCATCAGATACTAAGCTGGTTTGACCAAGGGCACGCTTACGTTTTGTCGACATCTTGGTTAAGATGTGGCTTTTGTATGCGTTTTTTCTTGCGATTTTACCTGTTCCAGTAAGCTTGAAGCGCTTTTTAGCACTGGAATTGGTTTTCATTTTTGGCATAACTCTATTTATTTGTGTTAGATATTAACGTTTCTCAACGTTTTATTTTCAAACCCCGATCCTGAGACCGAGGTTATTTAATTACTTTTTAGCTGCCTTTGGTGCAAGGGTTAAAAACATCCTTTTTCCTTCAAGCTTTGGCAACTGCTCCACTTTGCCTACTTCTTCCAATGCCTGGGCAAAACGAAGTAGTAAGATCTCGCCTTGTTCTTTGTAAACAATGGCACGACCTTTAAAGTGTACGTAAGCCCTTACCTTTTCGCCAGATTCCAAAAACTTAATGGCATGCTTTAATTTAAACTCAAAGTCATGGTCATCAGTATTCGGTCCGAAACGGATCTCCTTAATAACCGTTTGCTTGGCATTGCTTTTTATCTCTTTAAGCTTTTTCTTTTGTTCGTAAATGAACTTGTTATAGTCCGTTACTTTACAAACCGGCGGTACGGCGTTAGGAGATATTTCAACCAAATCCAGTTCTTGCTCCTGCGCTATTGCAAGGGCATCTCTTAATGAGTAAACTCCCTGCTCAACGTTGTCACCTACAAGGCGAACTTCCTGAGCCCTAATGAATTGGTTTATGTTATGTTCGGCTTCTTTTTTCTTAAAAGGAAGCCTTGGTCCTCTATTGAAAGGTTTGTTTAATGCCAAGTTATACTGTTATTTCTTTAGTTATCTGTTCTTTAAAATCTTCTATGCTCATACTTCCCAAATCACCGGTACCATGTTTACGTACAGAAACCAAGCCTTCGGCAGCTTCTTTTTCGCCCACAACCAGCATGTAAGGGATTTTTTTGACTTCAGCATCACGTATCTTTCTGCCTATTTTCTCGTCCCTGAAGTCGATTAGCCCGCAAATATCGGAATCTTTTAATATATCAGAAACTTTTTTTGCATATTCTTCATATTTTTCTGATATGGGAAGTATAATGAACTGTTCGGGCGATAACCACAGCGGGAAATTACCGGCGCAATGCTCAATTAATACCGCTATAAAGCGTTCCATCGAACCAAACGGAGCCCTGTGAATCATTACCGGGCGGTGTTTTTGGTTATCGCTTCCGGTATATTCCAGTTCAAAGCGCTCCGGCAGGTTATAATCAACCTGAATAGTACCCAATTGCCACTTACGGCCAAGGGCATCTTTTACCATAAAATCAAGCTTAGGGCCATAAAACGCAGCCTCACCGTATTCAACAACGGTAGGCAAACCTTTTTCGGCTGCTGCCTCAATGATGGCATTCTCGGCCAATGCCCAGTTTTCGTCACTGCCAATATATTTAGCACGGTTTTCAGGATCGCGCAATGATACCTGTGCAATGTAGTTATCAAAGCCCAAAACTTTAAACACATACAATACAAGGTCAATTACTTTTTTAAATTCATCCTTCACCTGGTCCGGACGGCAAAATAAGTGGGCATCATCCTGAGTAAAACCACGAACACGGGTTAAACCGTGCAACTCGCCGCTCTGCTCATAACGGTACACAGTACCAAACTCAGCAAAACGAACCGGCAGGTCTTTGTATGAACGCGGTTTTGTTTTGTAGATTTCGCAATGGTGAGGGCAGTTCATCGGTTTTAAGAAAAACTCCTCTCCTTCCTGCGGGGTCTTTATCGGCTGGAATGAATCGGCACCGTATTTTTCATAGTGACCCGATGTTACATACAGATTTTTATGACCAATATGCGGAGTGATTACCTGCTCATAACCTGCCTTTACCTGTGCTTTTTGTAAAAAGTTCACAAGGCGTTCGCGCAAAGCAGTTCCTTTAGGTAACCACAATGGTAGCCCCATGCCTACTTTTTCCGAAAAGGCAAACAGCTCGAGTTCCTTACCCAATTTGCGGTGATCGCGCTTTTTGGCTTCTTCGATCATGTGCAGATATTCGGTAAGCTCGCTGGCTTTAGGGAAAGTAACACCATAAATACGGGTTAACTGCTTACGGGTTTCATCGCCGCGCCAGTAGGCCCCGGCAACACTCATAAGTTTAACCGCCTTTATAAAGCCTGTATTAGGGATGTGCGGCCCGCGGCACAAGTCGGTAAAGTTACCTTGTGTATAAAAGGTAATCGAGCCGTCGGGCAGGTCTTTGATCAGGTCAAGCTTATACTCATCGCCTTTTTCAGTAAAATACTCAATAGCATCAGCCTTGCTCACCGGTTTGCGGATGTACTCCTCTTTGGTTTTAGCAAGCTCAATCATTTTATCCTCTATCTGCTTAAACTCGTCAGAAGATAAAACCTTGTCGCCAAAATCAACATCATAATAAAAGCCTGTTTCAATTGCCGGACCGATACCAAACTTGGTACCCGGGTAAAGTGCTTCCAAAGCCTCGGCCATCAAGTGGGCCGATGAATGCCAAAAAGTTGATTTGCCATCGGCATCATTCCAGGTTAATAATTTAACATGGGCATCCTGCTCAATGGGGCGACTTGCGTCCCAAACCTGGCCGTCAACCTCTGCTGCTAATACGTTACGCGCTAAGCCTTCAGAAATCGACTGAGCGATTTGCATGGAAGAGATCCCTTTGTCATACTGACGAACGGATCCGTCGGGAAGTGTAATATTAATCATCTACAACTATGATTTAATTTTTATAAAATTACGTTTAAACGGTCATCTACAAAGTGACCCTCATTTTGTGGGTACAAAAATAGAATTTTAAATAGCATTTAACATCAAAGCAGTTTCAATTTTTTGGTTGATGGGGATTTTTCAGGCTCGTAGCAAAAAAAATGGGGCGTCTTCATTTTCATATAAATTGAAAATGAAGACGCCCCATCAGTTTATGTATTGAACCTACTTGAAAGCCTCGTTCGACGGATTGGAATTAACAGATGTCTCTTTAATCTTAAATTCAATTGGTTGCCCAACCAGGATGGCCTTTACAGAGAATGGAATTTTAATACCTCCGTTTATACCTTCATAGTTACCAAACTCAACAGTCAGGTCATTTGCCCCTTCAATGGTTTGTTTAAGCTTCAGTCCTGTTTTTTGGCTGTAATAATTATGGATATGAATCTCGGTACCTATATTGATATCAACCTCGTAGGCAAGTTCGTTATTTACCACTCTTAAAATAGGTTGCAGTGTTATATTTTGGTTTATCCGCTCATAATCAAGTTCAGGAAACGGGCGGCTTTTAAGTTTGATCATTTTTTTAGCTGCATCATCAAGCGGTACATCCCTGTTAACCTGCCGTGCTTTTATGCTATCGCCATTAAGTGTTATATGCGACACAACAAGGTTATTATATGAAGGTACTATAGCTTCCTGGTAGTACTTATCAGGCATTTTATACCGGGTTACCAATTGCACATCAGCGCCTTGTATATTACCAACTGCCGATGTTTGCAGGTCGCGAATATTCTTGAGTTTGTCGGCACCGCCAATGGCATCTAAATAAGCCTTGATCACAGTACTTGCAGTTGTGCCTTGTGGAATCGGCAGCCCGCTATATGAGTTATTTTCGGGGTTAACATCAGGTAAATTATGATCAGGATCGATGGTTGCATAAGCAATTTTCGAGGTCGATTTGTACGGGAAGGTCCAGGTATCGCCGCGCTGCCAGATCTCAGCCGGAAGTTTTACAATGACGGTTTTTCCGTTCTCTTCTTTAATTGATATGGTAACCGGCAATGCCATTTCTTCCAGGTTTACAATGGTGATCATAGCACCTTTGGTGGCATCATTATCAGGATATGAAATATCCTTGATACCCTGATCAACTTTCCAGGTAGTGAAAAACCATTCGTTCCAAAACCAGCTCAGGTCCTCACCTGCGGCATTATCCATCGTATGGAAAAAATCCCAGGGGGTTGGATGTTTAAAAGCCCAGCGTTTGATATAGGTTTTAAATGCATAATCAAAACGTTCTTCGCCTAAGATCTGTTCGCGTAAAATAGTTAATCCTAACGCCGGCTTTTCATAAGCAGCAACCGCTAAAAAATCCTCCTGTATCACATCGGGCGTATTCATAATAGCCTCAGCACCTGGACTAAATAAATAAGCGGCACTTTTTTGCTGATCGGGCTTTTCATAGTATTCACCCTTGTTAAATACCTTGGTATCAACATTATTTAAAAAGGTGTTAAAACCCTCGTCCATCCAGGCGTATTTACGCTCATTTGAACCGACGATCATCGGGAACCAGTTATGGCCGAATTCATGATTGGTAACTTCCCATAAACCTCCGTTTTGATTATTTGAACCACAAAATACTATACCCGGGTACTCCATCCCTCCTACTATTCCGGCCACGTTGGTAGCTACAGGATAGGTATATTCAAACCATTTATCACTATATAGTTCAATTGCGGCTTTAACATATTCGGTTGAGCGGCCGTACGAATTATTCCCTTTAGCCTCAACTGGATAAACTGATTGTGCAAGAGCTTTTTTACCACTCGGCAAATTGATGCGTGCGGCGTCCCAGATAAATGCTTTTGACGCAGCCCAGGCCACATCGCGGGCGTTTTTACACATAAAATGCCAGGTAAGCGTCGGCTTTTTCGGGTAATCGTTATTACGTAAAATATCAGTTGAATCTTTAATGATAACTGTTTTATCACTCTTACGGGCTTCGGCCAAACGGTTTATCGAGGTAGGTGATAATACTTCAGCAGGGTTAAGCAGTTCGCCCGATCCTGCTACAACCAAACTTGCAGGAGCGGTAATAGTATAATCAAAATTGCCGTACTCCAGGTAAAACTCGCTTGCACCAAGATATGGTATGGTGTTCCATCCGGTTACATCGTCGTAAACTTCCATGCGTGGGTACCACTGCGCAATTTCATAGATCCAGCCATTTTTAGTATGCTGACGGCCCATTCTGTCGGTACCATATTCGGGAATATCAAAACCATAATCTATTTTGATCTGCAATTTGCTCCCGGCTGCCCGTAATGAATCTTTAAGCTTGATCTGCATACGGGTATCAGTGATCAGGTAATCAGCTTTCAGCGTTTTGCCTTTGTTGATGATATAAACCGATTTTATTTCGGCACCCTTTGTATATGATTTATTTGCAAACCTTCCACCCGAAACATTGCTTGTAGCTTCGGCACGTGAATCCTCTTTATAGATATTCTGATCTACCTGGAGCCATAAAAAGCCAAGGGCATCCGGGCTGTTATTGGTGTAAGTAATTAAAGTACTGCCCTCTATCCGGTGTTTAGCGGTATCAAGCGTAACATCAAGCTTATAATCGGCCCGGTTTTGCCAGTATTTTGGACCTGGAGCACCACTGGCCGTCCTGAACTCACCGCCCCTTTCGGGGTAAAATATAGGGTTAAATACTTTGTGCTGATCATACTTGGGTGCTGCCTGATCTGCATTTTGCGCTTTTACTTCACCGGCATAAATGCCTAAAACCAATAATAACGCGGTTTTGTAGAATTTCATTAACAGTGTTTTAATTGTGAGGGAAAGATATTAAAATATATTTGACTTGAAACGTAATTGCTTGGTTACGTAGTATCAGGTTCATTTTTTTATGGTAGTCCCCTCTAAATCTCCCCCGGAAGGGGAGACTTGTTAAGACCCTGCCATCCGGGGAGGGCTGGGTGGGCCGGCGGCGATTTTGATTTGCCTCATTATTGCAAACCATTCCCTATTTTTTATATTTTTGCGGATGATTTGCGGCATATACAGCCGTTTATCACAGCTCTATAAATGAATATATCAGTTGTAGTACCTCTTTACGATGAAGTAGAATCATTACCCGAATTAACCTCATGGATTAGCCGGGTGATGGATGAAAACCGTTTTACTTACGAGATAATTTTGGTTGACGATGGCAGCAAGGACGGATCATGGGAAATGATCAGGAAACTGCAAACCGGTAATCCCTTTATCAAAGGCATTAAATTCAGGCGTAATTATGGTAAATCCGCAGCCCTTAACACCGGTTTTATTGCTGCCAAAGGGAATGTGGTGATCACCATGGATGCCGATTTGCAGGATAGTCCGGATGAGATCCCGGAACTTTACCGCCAGATAACTGAAGAGAAATACGACCTTGTTTCGGGCTGGAAAGCAAAAAGGCACGACCCGCTGAGCAAAACTATACCTACCAAACTATTCAACGCGGCAACCCGCCGTATGAGTGGCATCCATAACCTGCATGATTTTAATTGCGGTTTAAAAGCCTATCGGAATGTTGTAGTTAAAAATATTGAAATTTATGGCGAGATGCACCGTTATATCCCGGTGCTGGCCAAGTGGGCAGGTTTTACCAAAATTGGAGAGCAGGTTGTTGAGCACCGCCCCCGCAAATATGGAAAAACCAAGTTTGGCTTAAGCCGGTTTATCAATGGCTTTCTCGATCTGCTTTCGATATTCTTTGTAGGGAAGTTTGGCAAGCGTCCGATGCACTTTTTTGGTACGATGGGCACATTGAGCTTTTTTACGGGTTTGGTTATGGCCATCTGGATAATTTGGGAAAAGCTTTACAATATAGCACACAACCTAAAATACAGGGATGTAACCACGAGTCCGCTGTTTTATATAGCATTGGTAGCTATTATATTAGGTTCACAATTGTTTTTAACAGGCTTTGTTGCCGAGCTTGTTTCACGCAGCGCAAGCGAACGTAACCATTACCAAATTGAGGAAACAATTTAATCAGATTTGAGATGTTAGATATGAGATTTGAGACTTTTTGAATACTTGCCTCCTGTCTCATATCTAACATCTCAAATCTCACATCTATTCTAAAAACATGTTTTTTTCCATCATCATTCCTTTATATAACCGACCGCAGGAAATTAAAGAACTGCTGGAAAGCCTCACCTTGCAAACCTATCGCAATTTTGAGGTTTTGGTTATTGAAGATGGTTCTGTAAATGATGCTGAAGCTATAGTAAATGCCTTTACCGATAGGCTTAACCTGCGTTATTTTAAAAAACAGAATGAAGGCCAAGGTTTTGCACGTAACTTTGGTTTTGAGCGTGCCAAAGGCGATTATTTTGTAATTTTTGATTCGGACTGCCTGATCCCTCCCGCTTACCTACAAATTGTTAATGATTCGTTAGCGACAAATTACCTTGATGCCTATGGTGGCCCCGATGGCGCACATGAATCTTTTACCCCTACACAAAAAGCCATAAGCTATTCAATGACCTCCCCTTTTACTACCGGAGGTATTCGTGGTAATAAAAAAGGTATAGGGCAGTTTCACCCGCGTAGTTTTAACATGGGTGTTTCAAGGCAGGCCTGGGAAAAAGCCGGCGGATTTATTATCACCCGTCTTGGTGAGGATATAGAATACAGCATTAGGATCCATTCGCTGGGCTTTAAAATTGGGTTGATTCCAGATGCAATAGTCTATCATAAACGACGAACCAACTTTTATCAGTTTTATAAGCAGCTGCACTTTTTCGGAAGGGCGCGCATCAATATTTCTAAATTTTTCCCGCAGGAGTTAAAGCTGGTTCATTTTTTCCCGGCTGCTTTTACAGTAGGTGTTATCCTTACTATTATTCTAAACCTATTTGGCTCTGTATTAGCACCTGTAGGTAATTTTATACTCTTGATTTTCACTTTGTTAATATTTTTCCATGCCTGGTGGAAAAATAAATCGTTAAAAATCGCATTTTTGAGCATTATAGCTGCCTTCACACAACTTATTGCCTACGGGTTAGGATTTATACAGGATTTTTGGAAGCGGAAAGTTTTAAGTAGATCATAAGCAATATGTACCACCCTTTTTCTGTAGCGGAGACCATTAAAACCGCATGGAATATTTTAAAGAAGAATTTTGTGCCGTTGGTGGTTTATTCAGCTATATCACTATTCGTAAACGAATTTCTTGAGTTTTTAAAAACGTTCATCTTCTTCTCAGATGATATGCTTACCCAATTCATTTTTTTGGTATTGCAGATGATCGTACAGTGTTTCATAGGATTAAGTTTTTATAAACTGATCCTAACGTTAATGGATAGGGAGTATTACGAATTTGAGTTTAAGGATATCCTGCCATCATTTAAAATGACCTTAAACTTTGTGATCATAGGCTTTTTAACCGGTATTTTGGTGGCCATTCTCGTTTTCTTTTATGTTTTGGGTAAACGGACTATTGGTTTCGATAGCCTTATTGAAACAATAGAACTGCTCCTTGTGCTCTACATTAGCTTACGCAGTATTTTTTGTATCTGTTTTATTGTGGATGACGATTCCTCGCCCATCGAATCGTTGCGTCAAAGTTTTGAGATTACCAAAGACAATTTCTTTAAAACCCTGGGAGTATTTGCCTTTATTATATTCATTATGGCTATTGTACTTATTCCTGTAATAGCCTTCATAAGCTTACTTGGCTTTGATGAAAATAAAGAAGGGCTGGTTTTCAGACTTGCATTTTATTTTTGGTTTGTAATTGTATTTCCTTTTACACAAGTGATAATTATGGTTACTTACCGCAAACTGGTTTATAGCCACCTTGATGTGGACGATGACCTATCTGAAACCAATTAAAATGGGACTAAAATCTGCATTAAGTAAAGTATTTGCTGCCTTTGTTAATCGGGAATTAAATAAGGTTCGTAAAAACGCGGTTTCATTTCAACAAAAGGCTTTTACTGACCTGGTACATGCGGCTAAAAACACCGGTTTCGGCAAAGATCATCAGTTTGAAAAGATCAGCAACTACGAGGACTTTAAACGATTGGTGCCTGTACATGATTATGAAGACCTCCGTCCCTATATTGACCGGGTAGTAAATGGCGAGGAAGATGTACTATGGCCAGGCAAGCCTGCTTATCTTGCCAAAACATCAGGTACTACATCTGGCGTAAAATATATCCCCATCTCCAAAGAAAGTATGCCCGAGCATATCAAAGCGGCGCGAAATGCATTGTTGAGCTATATTCACGAAACCGGTAATGCCGATTTTGTTGATGGCAAATTAATATTTCTGCAGGGCAGCCCCATTTTAGCCGAAAAACATGGCATTTCAACGGGCAGGCTTTCGGGTATAGTTGCGCATCATGTTCCGGCTTATCTGCAAAAAAATCGCCTGCCGAGCTACGAAATCAACTGCATAGAAGACTGGGAACAAAAAGTTGACGCCATTGTAGACGAAACTTTTAATGAAGATATGCGCCTCATCAGCGGGATCCCTCCCTGGTGCCAGATGTATTTCGACAGGCTTTCGGCTAAAGCAGGTGGTAAAAAGATAAAAGACATTTTCCCAAACTTTAAGCTTTACGTTTATGGCGGTGTCAATTATGAGCCTTACCGTGCCCGCATTGAAGAGAGTATCGGCTTTAAGATCGATTCGATAGAAACCTACCCGGCATCCGAAGGCTTCATCGCGTTCCAGGATTCGCAAAAAGAAAAAGGCCTTTTATTATTAGTTGATTCTGGGATCTTCTACGAATTCATCCCATCCGAAGAGTATTTTAATGAAAGCCCAACCCGCATTAATATTAAAGACGTAGAGCTGAATAGAAACTACGCGCTCATCATGAACACCAGCGCTGGTTTATGGGGTTATAGCATAGGTGATACTATTAAATTTGTTTCAAAAGATCCGTATCGTATTATCGTAACCGGCCGTATCAAACATTATATTTCAGCCTTTGGCGAACATGTTATAGGTGAAGAAGTGGAGCATGCATTAATGAGCGTGGCTAAAGAAGAAGATATTGACGTGGTTGAATTTACAGTTGCCCCGCAGGTTAACCCTCCGGCAGGGCAATTACCTTACCACGAGTGGTTTATCGAATTCGGAACAGCCCCGGCCGATCTTCAGGCTTTCGCCATAAAAGTGGATAAGGCATTACAGAATAAAAATATTTACTATTTTGACCTGATTGAAGGTAACATTTTGCAACCTTTGGTAATCCAAAGCCTGCAAAAAGATGCCTTTATTAATTACATGAGGGCAGAAGGCAAACTTGGCGGGCAAAACAAAGTGCCAAGGCTATCAAACGACAGGAAGATTGCCGAAGGATTAAAGAGTTTTATTAGCCCCTATCCCTACCCTTTCCCCGGAAGGGAAAGGACATAAAAGAACGAAGTTATAATGATCGTAATTGAATTAAGATATATAAAGTCTCTCCCTGCCAGGGAGAGATTTAGAGAGGGGCTTTATTGGTGAACAATATAAAAAACATTGCCATCCTTGGCTCAACAGGCAGCATCGGTACACAAACACTTGATGTTATAAGGTGGAACAGCAATTTATTCAGGGCATTTTTGCTCACCGCACACTCTAATGCCGAATTGCTCATTAGCCAGGCTATCGAGTTTGTTCCTGAATATGTTATTATATGCGATCAAGGCAAATACCAGGAAGTCAAGAATGCCTTAGCGCATCTGCCTATACAAGTACTTGCCGGTCACCAGGCCATCATTGACACAGTAACCCATCCCGAAATTGAGGTTGTGCTAACGGCCATGGTGGGCTTTGCCGGCTTAGAACCTACCATAGCGGCAATTAAAGCAGGTAAAGACATTGCCCTGGCCAACAAAGAAACACTGGTCGTTGCGGGAGACATTGTAACGGCACTGGCTAAACAGCATGACATTAAAATATTACCTGTTGATTCCGAACATTCGGCTATTTTTCAATGCCTGGTTGGGGAGGATAACAACGCTGTTGAAAAACTAATCATTACCGCTTCAGGCGGACCGTTTCGCGGCCGTAGCTTGGACTTTTTAGCCAACGTTACACGCGAAGACGCGCTCAAACATCCCAACTGGGTAATGGGTGCCAAAATCACGATCGACTCGGCATCATTAATGAACAAGGGGCTTGAGGTTATTGAAGCCAAGTGGCTGTTTGATGTTGATGCCGACCAAATTGAGGTTGTGGTTCATCCGCAGTCCATTATCCATTCGCTGGTGCAGTTCAGGGATGGATCAATTAAGGCACAATTAGGCTTGCCGGATATGAAGCTGCCGATACAGTACGCCCTTACTTATCCTGAACGGGTACAAACCGATTTCAAGCGCTTCAGCTTTACCGACTACGCTAACCTCACTTTTGAAAAACCGGACCTGGAAACTTTCCGTAATCTAAACCTGGCGTATGCTGCTTTAAAACAGGGAGGTAATATGCCTTGTATCATTAACGCGGCAAACGAAATAGCAGTTGCAGGGTTCCTTGATCGAAAAATTGGCTTTTTAACCATGAGCAACATCATTGAGGAGTCCATGCAGAAAATAAATTTCATTGCAAATCCTACCCTAACCGACTATTTGAATACTGACAAAGAAACACGCATCTTTGCGCAAAATTATATACAGCAATTGCCCTCAAAGGCATTACAATTTTAATATTACATAAATATAGATAATGAGTATAGTGATCATGGTAGGCCAGCTTATACTGGGCCTTTCAATTTTAATAATCCTGCATGAACTGGGCCATTTCCTGGCAGCACGCGCCTTTGGCATTAAGGTAGAAAAATTCTACCTGTTTTTTGATGCCTGGAACGTGAGCCTGTTTAAATTTACATATAAAGGCGTTGAGTACGGTATTGGCTGGTTACCGCTGGGTGGCTATGTTAAAATAGCCGGCATGATTGATGAGTCGATGGATACCGAGCAAATGGCTGGTCCGCCGCAACCATGGGAATTTCGTTCAAAACCAGCCTGGCAACGTCTTATTGTGATGCTTGGTGGAGTTACGGTGAATATCATATTGGGTATTTTAATATTCTGGGTGTTAACGATGCGTTTTGGTGATAGTTATATCCCTAATTCGGCTGCCAAATATGGTATTGTACCAGGCGAAGTTGGTAAAAAGATAGGGCTTCAAATTGGCGATAAGGTAGTTGCCATCAATGGTAAGCCCTTTGAGCGCTTTGATGACCTTACAAGCCCGCAGGTGCTATTGGATAACACTGTATTCACCGTATTACGCGGCACTCAAACTTTGCAGATCAGTATTCCGCGTACGATCCTTAATGATTTGAACGATCATGACATAGAAGGCTTCATCAGCCGCCTGCCCCGTGCAAAGTTCATTGTTGATTCATTGGAGCCGGGCAGCAATGCTGTAAAAGCAGGTTTGAAAAAGGGCGACAGCATTGTGATGGCCAACAATCATCCTGTTGTATTTTGGGACGAGCTGCAGGCTCAACTATCTGCTAATAAAGGTAAACAGGTTGAATTAGGTATAAAACGCAACCATGAACTGGTTACCTTGAAAGCACAGGTTACGCCAGAAGGCAAGCTGGGCTTTTACCGTGCAAAAACTGATTTCCCGGATATCAAAACAATAAAGTATGGCTTTTTTGAAGCCTTCCCGATTGGAGCGCAAAGAGCCTGGGGAACTTTCAGGGACAACGCAAAAGGTATTGGTAAAATATTCAGGGGCGATGTTAACCCGGGCAAAGCGGTAAGCGGACCGGTAGCTATAGCCAACCTGTTTGGCGGTACTGTTGATTGGGTTCACTTTTGGACGCTGGTAGGCTTCCTTTCGATGGTATTGGCATTAATGAACCTTTTGCCTATTCCAGCCCTTGACGGCGGTCACGCGGTATTCCTGATCATTGAAATGATTAAAGGCAAACCATTGAGCGATAAGTTCCTTGAACGTGCGCAAATTGTAGGCTTTGTAATTTTAGTTACCCTGATGGTATTTGTTTTTGGTAACGATATTGTGAAGCTGGTAATGAAGAAGTGATTTAGAGATTAGTGATTGGAGGTTGGAGGTTGGAGTTGCCTCCCAAGCATATAAAACAAGAAGGCCTTTCAACAACTGAAAGGCCTTTCTTGTTTTATATGAATTTATCAATCAATTGAATAGCTGTACAAATTAGAATTAGCTTTAAGCTTTGAGCATTCTGCTTTCAGCTTGTTTTTATACCGCCGGATCAGTTGGTTTCGGGCCTTCGTAATTATCGGAAGCGGTGTCAAAGGGTGACCTTTCATTTTTGAATACCGCTGCCGAGATCAGGCTCACGATAGCGCCGAAAATAGCGTATATAAACATTACACTTACTGTGGCGATAACCGCAAAATATTTACTCACCATACTTAAGGCATTGTCTATTTGGTCTTGCGACAGGTTTCCTTTTGCTTCCATTTGAGCGCGTGAGGCAGTTAGGGCTTTATTAACCATTTCCGGACTTAATATCGCATAATACACATAAGTGAATACCGCAACGAAAACTCCTGTAAAAATCGCATATAAAAAACCGGATAAAAAGCCCTCCCCATAGGTAATATATCCGCCCAGTTGATCTTTGTATTCTTTTTGCGTTAACAGCAAAAAAGCGATAAAGGGCAAAAAGCTCAGGTATTTAAGGGATGAGTTGGGGTCAAGATCCAGAAACTGAAATGCGTAAGTTATAACTATTGAAGTTACCAGGTTTATTAACGCCCACTTCAGGGCTGGTTGCGACGGGCTCGCTTTTTTTACTTCCATGATATAGGTTATTTAGTGTTTGGTTAAAATTAACTAATTATCTTATATCATGTATATCTTTATTTTTTTACCAGGCAAACGCTTTTCAGATATTTATCGCCGATCTTCGTTGTTAAATATTTTTTAAGGAAAGGTTATGATGAAGATGAGTCATTAGACACTTGTTTTATGGTCTGAAGCAGGTTAACGCCCAAACCTCCTCGGCACCTACTTTTGCAAATAACAGGCACAAGCATTCGGAGGTTGTTTAATTACTCAACAAAATCAATCATTGTCAACCACGTAAAAATATAAAATATTGATTATTAAATATTTGCATTATAGATATTTAAAATATGTTAATCCATGTTAACCCTATTTAGATGCGTTTGTCCTGGTTTTAACTCCTCAAATTTGCTATAACAAAACAGGCCTTTCAAATTTGAAAAGCCCGTTTTGTTATACGATTAATCTTTTATTCAGGAAATGGATCCCGCCGGCTCCCGTTTAAAGAAGGCTGCGAAAATTATCGATAAAACAAACAAAAATATAATGCTTATGCCTAATGACTGGATTTGCTGACCTATAGTAATGCTTTTTCCGGTTTGAAAGCTTTTCTCCATCTCCTGAATCTTGGCGTCAGCTTCCTTCTTTTCTTCCGGTTTGGCAGTGCTTTCTTTCAGTTTAGTCAAAGCTGTAACCATAGCTGTCTTAGTCTTCTGAGCCATTTGCGGTTCTATAGCGTTTGCAAATATCTGGTCACGTAGTATAAATATGGTCAGGTTTGAAATGAAAAACATAATGAAAATTCCGGTGGCGGCCTGCCTCATTGTCCAATACCCGCCGACTTTGCTCCTCAGATTTATGCAAAACAAAGCAGCAATAGCTATCGGAAATATGTACGTGAAAAGTATTGCACCAACTGTTATTGCGACAGCCGATGCTACACTTACCATAAAATAAAAATAAATAATACTTACCACAGCCAATACTGCACCTAAAATCAATCCTTTGATAAGTCCTTGTATTTTTATGGTTCTTTCTAATTGTGCGCTCATCAAAAAGGCTATTGAAAACTAACTAAAATTTCTAAAACTGCCATATCAAATTCCTTGTTAATGGCATTGTCGGCAATTTCTTTTTTCTCCTCATCAGAAGGATCGATATTCTGGAAAAAGCACATCATGGGGTAAAACAGTTCTTTAAGCTCTGAATCCTCAGGAAGCGTAGCAGCAACCTTGCTGATCTCAGATACCGGGCTTTCAATCAGGATTTGATTGGCAATAACCGGTTCATAAATGCGGTATTCGTCCTGAAACTCATCTTCATCAACCAGTAAAAACTCCTTCAGGTAGTCTTGAAGCTCGGGTTCAATATCTTCGTCTTCGCACTCGTTAAGGTAAAGTAAAAGATTTAGGAGCTCGGTACCACGGTCAAGGGTTTCTTCTTCAATACTCTCCCATTCCGGAGTGTCAAGGTAGTCCTCTTCCAGTTTTTTAACATCGGCGCTGAAGAAATTGATCATCAACAGGTCGAAAAAGATCTCGCGAAGCTCTTCAACCTCCGGGTTTTCATCAAAAACCGCATCAAGTTCATCTACTTTAGATAAAAAATCTTCGTCGGACGCAAAAACATTAGCAAACTCATCGGTTAACTGGGTTGCATCAAAGCTATTATATTTGGAGAAGGCCTCAAGCGCTGCTATAAAGGCGGTTTCTATTTTTGGATCGATCATAGGTATGTTATTTAAAGATTTGTTTATTGTTGTAAGTTAACAATACTTTACCTTTTAAACCCTGCCCGATATAAGGAGAGTTTGCAGATTTAGATTTATTATTAGCTGCGGTATATTCCCATTCAGCATCCGTATCAAAAATTACGAGGTTAGCATTTTCATCTTCAGCGATAACCGGCAGTTCAACACCAAGTATTTCCCGGGGATTGATGGCCAGTTTTTCAACTATGAGCTCAGCAGGTAAACCGGCTTTTAAAGCCAGGGAGAATGCCGTTTGCAAACCCACCATGCCATATTCGGCAACTTCAAACTCCACATCTTTAAATTCGATTTCGTGCGGGGTATGCTGTGAAACTATAGCATCAATAGTACCGTCTTTTAAGCCTTTTATCAAGGCGGCAACATCGTCGGCAGTGCGCAGCGGTGGTTTCACTTTATATAGGCTGTCGAAGCCTAAAAGAGCTTCATCAGTTAGCACCAAATGGTGTGCGGCAACATCGCAGGTAACTTCAATACCTTTACGCTTGGCCTCTCGGATCAGCTCGACTGAACGGGCGGTAGATATGGTTGTAAAATGGATGCGTGATACAGTGTACTCCGCAAGATAAAGATCGCGCGCAACCATCAGTTCTTCGGCGAGAGATGGAATTCCCTTCATGCCCAGTAGCGTACTGATCTCGCCTTCATTAACCTTTGCTTTACCGGCTATAGCTGTATCCTCGGGATATGAGAAAACCAGCGCGTCAAAGCCTTGTGCATATAATAAAGCTCTTTCCATTAAACCGGCATCCTGTACGGGCCGGTTGCCGTCTGTAAAGGCTTTAGCGCCGCTTTGATACATATCGTACATTTCGGCAAGATCCTTTCCTTCGCGTTTTTGCGATATGGTACCTAAAGGATAAACATCAACCAAGTTACTTTTCGACCGGTTAAGCAAGTACTCCACCTCTGATTTGGAGTGTACAGGCGGCTGGCTGTTAGGCATCAGCGCTATGCCGGTAAAACCACCGGCGGCGGCAGCGATGGTGCCAGACCGAAGGTCTTCTTTAGTTTCCATACCCAATTCGCCTATGTTGCAGTTAAGATCGAAAAAGCCGGGCGAAACATATTTACCTTCTGCATCAAACAGTTCGGCGGCGGCATCAATATCGTCGGCTATGCGGGTAATAACGCCATTTTCAATTAAAATATCGACAACTTGTTGATGAAAGGATGATCCGGGATCAAGAATAGTGGCTGATTTGA
Source organism: uncultured Mucilaginibacter sp. (assembly GCA_966212355.1). Lineage (GTDB taxonomy): Bacteria > Bacteroidota > Bacteroidia > Sphingobacteriales > Sphingobacteriaceae > Mucilaginibacter. The sequence goes on along the minus strand of CBIHRB010000001.1, from coordinate 475,965 downwards.
TAAGCAAATTCATTAGCACTGCTTTATGTGTGGATTTGTGTCGATCTATCCCGCCTGAATAACAGCCTGTTGATCAGGTTTATAAAATCTGATTAACAATATTTCTGCAAGCAGGAAGATCAACGCCAAAATTATACAAAGTTTCCATAATTGTGTGCCAAAATTTGATTCGGCAACAACGCTTTTTAATGAACTGTTTCCTGCTGTTAATAAGGGCTTTGCATTTGGTAGTATTTTTTCGAGCTCAGCTGCTGTAAAATAACTCATATCTGATTCGGCACGGTTATCATTAAAAGCAAGTGTTGCCAGCGTACTGTCCTGCTTCCGGAACGAATAAATTCCTGGCTCATTCAATTGATCAGAAACATATAACAGTGTATTGCCCTCCTGCTGCCTTACATCAGGAATGATGCTTTGACTGCCTTTGGTAAGTTTCAACAATTGTTTTTCGGTGGTTTGTACTGGCGGTACCTCAAAAGTTTCGTCGGTCCCAAGGGTATAAAACAAGGGTTGATCATGCCCGCTTAATAATGCCATCCTCAAAAGTACCGGCACAAACAACGCATGCCTTGGCAGGTTACTGAAATCCTCGTTAAGGGGCACGGCACATACATAAACCTTTCCTCTTCCCTTACTATAACCCTCCCAAAAAGGTTCGCCGGTAGCAAGGCTCATGAGACTTTCCTGCTTAGCACCGCTTTTACTCAGATGATAATATTTTTTTACGGAGGGCAAATCAGGATTTTGAGGAAAGCTCTCAAATACATTTTTAAATACTGCGCTCTGTTTGTTAATGGAGGCTACTTTTACATCCTGGGTTATTAGCTTTTCAGGATATCCGGTATTTAAGGCTAATAACACTGACTTATAATTAGCCAGATCTGCATCGGCCGACGGGAATACAACCAGTGTCCCTCCTTTTGCCACATAAGTTTTCAGCTGTTGTGCCAGGCCGGTAGCTATAGTTTTAACATCACTGATAATAATTATGGGATAGGTATTAAGTGCTGCGTAATCAACATTGCCATCGGCTACCCGGGTTGCGCGAATAAAAGTATCAGACGCAAAAACAGCTTTTAAGTAAAGATTAGGCGTACCTCCGTCAATTAGTAAAACAGGCATTTGCTGTTTTACATTAAAGCTGAAGTAAAACTGGTTATCAAATGTAACCGGGTTATCCTGTAGCTGAACCTCGCCTCGTTGCCATCCGGCTTTTAAACCCGAAAATGATAAGGTATCGTTTTGGATTTCACGGGCATTAATGCTGACACTGGCAAGCGCCTTTTGTTCGCCATTGATCAGGATTTTGAGCGGGATTTTCTCAGCCTTTTCTGATGCGTAATTATGCAGGCGTACAACCAGCTTTTCACTTTCGCCCGGGCGGTGCACAGCACTAAGCAGCCAAACCGAATCAACCGCCACATTGGGCAGGTTTCCGGCCTTAAGCTGAACAAGGTTAATGGAAATATTGCTATCAGCCTTAACCGGTTTATCATTTTTATTTTTTTGAAAATCTGAAATAATGAATACCGACTTAATGGCCCCTGCTTGATTTCCCAACAAGTTTTCCTGCCTGCTGATCACCTGCTGCAGGTTCCGGCTTTGCGGACTTACCTTGACCGCATCAACAGCATCATTAAACTCATCGCGACTAAGCAGTCGTTGATGTTTACCCTCAAAATCCTGTGTGAGTAGTTGAAAACGGTCGTTTATATTATAGGCCGAAGCAATTTCCTTAGCGCGGCGTTTAGCTTCATCAAGTAATGAGCCCTCGCGGTTAAGGGTTTCCATGGAGTAGGAATTATCCACAAAAATACTGATCACCTGCTGTTTACCTGCATTTGCATTTTGAGCGCCGGGGATAAACGGGCGGGAAAACGCCAGTATCAGGAACAACAAAGCAAGCAGGCGCGAAGCCAATATCAATCGCTCCTTTAAATTACGACGCGATGCCTGCTGCTCCTGCACTTCTTTTAAAAACTGGACATTGCTAAAATAAACCTTCCTGTATCTGCGAAAATTGAACAGATGAATCACAACCGGGATGACCAGGCTTAGCAACGCGAATAAAAAAGCAGGATATAAAAAATACATATTTTATATAGGTGGTTGTGCTATTTACAAATGTGGTAATTTTTTAAATATGCAGATGTGCAAATTTCAGATGTACAGGTTTAGCCAGGTTTATTCTTACATCTATGGACGTCTCCTTTCAAATCATGTTTAATTAAATATATTTGGTGCATACATCAATCTACTTTTAAAATGGAATACAGAAGATTAGGCGAAAGTAAACTAAGCGTATCGGCAATAACCTTTGGGGCATGGGCAGCGGGCGGCTGGATGTGGGGCGGCAATGATGACCAGGAAGCTATTGAAGCCATGCGTGCGGCTTATGACCTTGGGATAACATCAATTGATACCGCTCCGGTTTATGGCCAGGGTAAAAGCGAAGAACTGGTTGGCCGGGCCATCAAGGACCTGCCGCGTGATAAAGTGCAGATCCTGACTAAATATGGCTTGCGCTGGGACTTGGCTAAAGGCGAATTCTTTTTTAAAAGCAAAGATAACAACGGGAATGATATTGATGTTTATCGACATGCCGGCAAAGACAGCATTATTGCCGAGTGCGAAAGCAGTCTCAAGCGTCTTGGTACCGATTATATCGATTTATACCAGATCCATTGGTCGGACAAAACAACGCCCATTGACGAAACTATGGAGGCCATCCTGCGCTTACGGGAGCAGGGGAAAATCCGCGAGGCAGGCGTTTGTAATTATGATGTAAGTCAAATGCAAATCGCTGCCAAAACTATTAAACTCGCTGCAAACCAGGTTCCGTTTAGCATGGTGAACCGTGCTATTGAGGATGAGCTGATCCCGTACTGTATCGAGAACAGGAAGGCGATTCTGGCCTATAGTCCGCTTGAGCGTGGTTTACTAACCGGTAAAATGAAACCCGGCCAAAATTTCGGCGAAGGCGATCACCGTACGGGTGTTAAGTACTTTAAGGATCAAAATATTGAGCGTACCAACGCCTTCCTTGCCAAAATAAAACCATTGGCCGATGAAAAAGGTGCAACTCTGGGGCAATTAGTTATCAGATGGACAATCAATCATCCGGGTATAACCGTTGCATTGGTTGGCGCCCGTAATGCAGAGCAGTCTATTCAAAATGCAAAGGCTATCAACATCCATATCAATGGCGAGGAAATGGAGTTTATCAATAACCAGTTAAGTGATTTAGTGATTGTAGATTAAGATCAAGGATTTCCCTATCTTCCATTATGAAAAAATCGTTGCTATTCTTCCCTTTAATACTGACGTTAAGATTATCTGCACAAAACGCCCAACAAATCCATCAAAAGGCAATTCTAATAGATACGCATAACGATGTTATTTCAAACGAGCTGATTACCAAAGTTGATTTAGGCAAACATCAAAGCGAAGGTAATTTCGACCTTGTTCGTGCTAAAGAAGGTGGGCTTGATGCGCAGATCTTTTCTATTTGGTGTGGTGAGAGGTATGGTAAAGGGACTGCTTTTGCTTTTGCCAATCGCGAAATAGATTCGTTGTACGCGCTCATCAAACGTAATCCTGATAAAATAGCTTTAGTGCGCAATACCAAAGAACTTAAAAAAGCTGTGGCCGGTAAAAAGCTGGCAGCGTTGATTGGTGTTGAAGGCGGGCATATGATCGAAGATAGGATGGATTACATCGACAGCCTGGCCAAACGGGGGATGCGCTATCTTACCCTCACCTGGAATAATAGCACTTCATGGGCAACTTCGGCACGTGACGAGGTTACAAAAAAGGATAGTTTGAAGCATTTAGGGCTTACCGATTATGGCAAACAAATAGTAAAGCACCTGAACGAGCTTGGTGTTATGGTTGACGTATCGCACGTAGGTGAGCGTACTTTTTATGATGTGCTGGCTATTACCACAAAACCGGTTATCGCTTCACATAGCTGCGCCTATAGTATCGATCCATTTCGCCGTAACTTAAAGGATGACCAACTAAAGGCGCTGGCAAAAAACGGCGGTGTGGTATGCATTAATTTTTATAGTGGCTTTGTAGATAGTACCTATACACCCAAAGTGCTTAAGTTCTTGGCGCTGCATAAAACAGAGCTCGATTCATTGACCAAAGTTTATCATGACGTCGATCTGGCCAATATCAGGATAAACGCCTTGTATAAATCGGAATCAGACAAGCTCAGACCATCGCTTGAGCTGCTGATCAAGCATATCGATTATATTGTGAAACTGATAGGTGTTGATTATGTGGGTATAGGCTCGGATTTTGATGGTGCCGAATCATACCCTCTTGGTTTGGATAGCGTTGCTGATTATCCAAAAATAACCGGAGAATTATTGAAATTAGGTTACAGCCAAAAAGATATTGATAAAATATTGGGGGGAAATGTGATGCGGGTACTTGCTGCCAATACGGGCAAATGATGTCACTTTGTTGACGAAATGCGCTTTGCCTTATGCGCCTAAAATCGTAAATTCGCAACTCATTTATAATAAAATGTCTCAAGAAACTGAACACGTAAAATGCCTGATCATAGGATCAGGTCCCGCAGGTTATACTGCAGCTATATATGCTTCCCGCGCTGATCTTAAACCAGTTATGTATACCGGCTTATTAGCAGGCGGACAACTTACTCAAACTACCGAAGTTGAAAACTTTCCGGGCTATCCACAAGGCATTATGGGCCCCGAACTGATGGAAGATTTCCGCAAGCAGGCCGAGCGCCTGGGTACTGAAATTCGCTTCGGATATGTTAGTTCTGTTGATTTTTCAAGTTTACCACATAAAGTAGTAGTTGATGATGTAAAAACCATTACTGCTGATACTGTTATTATCTCAACCGGTGCTTCGGCTAAATGGCTTGGTCTGGAGTCTGAACAAAAATACAGCGGCTTTGGTGTTTCGGCCTGTGCTGTTTGCGATGGCTTCTTTTTTAAAGGTCAGGATGTGGCTATTGTTGGTGCCGGTGATACTGCTGCCGAAGAAGCTACTTATTTAGCTAAACTGGCCCGTAAGGTATACATGATCGTTCGCAGGGATGAGTTCCGCGCTTCAAAAGCAATGGTTCACCGCGTATTGAATACGCCGAATATTGAAATTTTATATAATACCGAAACCAAAGAAATTTTAGGCGATGGTCAAAGTGTTACCGGTATTAAGGTGATCAACAACCAAACCAATGCCGAAACCGATCTTGACGTTACCGGGTTCTTCGTGGCAATCGGCCACCACCCAAACACTGATATTTTTAAAGGATGGTTACATATGGATGAAACCGGTTATATCATCACTCGTCCCGGTTCAACCGAAACCAATGTTGAAGGCGTATTCTGTGCCGGTGATGCACAGGACCATATTTACCGCCAGGCTGTAACAGCAGCAGGCACTGGCTGCATGGCCGCCATCGACGCCGAGCGTTACCTGGCCGCTAAAGAGCATGTGGTGACAGCTTGAGTTAAGTGATTAGAGATTGGAGATCAGAAATTTCTTACGCTCATAAAAAGCGATAGGTATCCCCTGTCGCTTTTTTTATTTCTGAACCGGGATTTGGGGAGATTTTTCGGATGAACAGGATTTTATATACACACTGTATTCTAACCCGAATTAACGAACAATAAGATTCTTTTGAATTTGCTTAGCATCCCATCCTATTAATTCGCTTAATTCCACAAATTCGGGTTCAGACATCCCTGCTACTGAACTAAGATTTTTACATATAAAAACTTTTTAAATTTTTTAAAAAAGTTTTATCTTACGGGCTCACACTAACCTGTTAGATAAATTATGTATAAAAAGGCTTCTTTGGTACTGCTTGCCATGCTTGCAGTGTGCACCACTACTGTGAACGCGCAGGATACCGACCCAAACCTGGGTATTATCCCCGCTCCTGTTTCGTTAAAAAAAGTTCCAGGCCAATTTATTTTGAGCCAGGAAACTACTATTCAGGCGGATACACCTTCAAACAAAGCAGTAGTATTTTTTAAAGATTACCTTGCCAATAACCAGGCTTATAATAAACCCGTTGTTGCTAAAAGCGGCACAGCGACAAACATTATAACCCTTACAGCTGCCGGCACCGATGGTTTACCTGCCGAAGGTTATCGTTTAACAATTACACCGCAACAGGTTATTGTAGCAGGCAAAGGTGCTGGATTATTTTATGGCGTACAAACCCTGCTTCAGTTAATGCCTGCCGAACATGCTGCTGCCATTAAGCTGCCATGTGTGCAGGTTGAAGATTATCCGCGTTTTGGCTACAGGGGGGCCATGCTTGATGTTGGCCGCCATTTTTTTGGAGTGGAGATGGTTAAAAAATACATTGACCTGTTAGCTGCCTATAAACTCAATACCTTTCACTGGCACCTTACTGAAGACCAGGGCTGGCGTATTGAGATAAAGAAGTATCCAAAACTCACCCAAATCAGCAGTGTGCGCGCACAAACACTGATCGGTGGTTATCGCGACCGTACCCCGCAGCAGTTTGACAATACCCCATATGGCGGCTTTTATACACAAGACCAGGTCCGCGAGGTAGTAAAATATGCCGCGGACAGGTTTGTTAATATAGTACCTGAAATTGAAATGCCTGGCCACTCGCAAGCGGCGCTTGCTGCTTATCCGGAATTAAGCTGCGATCCAGGCAAAACCTATAAGCCTGCCGAAACCTGGGGTGTTTTCCAGGACATTTATTGTCCTAACGAAAAAACCTTTGCTTTTTTACAGGATGTTTTAACCGAGGTAATGGAGTTGTTTCCGAGCAAGTATATTCATATTGGCGGTGACGAAGCACCGAAGGATGCCTGGAAAAAATCGGCTTTTTGCCAACAATTGATCAAAAAGTTAAAACTAAAAGACGAGCATGCGTTGCAAAGCTATTTTATACAACGGATTGAAAAGTTTGTAAATTCCAAAGGCCGCAGTATCATAGGCTGGGATGAGATTTTAGAGGGCGGCCTTGCTCCTAACGCCACAGTAATGAGCTGGCGCGGTGAAGACGGTGGTATTGCTGCCGCGCAACAAAAACATGATGTGATCATGACACCCGGAAGCAACGGTTTATATATCGACCACGGTCAGGGCAAACCAAGCCAGGAACCATTAAGCATTGGCGGCAACGAACCACTTTCGAAAATTTATAGCTACAACCCAACCCCAGCTGTATTATCGCCCGAGGAACAAAAATATATCAAAGGTGTACAGGCCAATTTATGGACGGAGTATGTCGCCACGGATGCCAAAGTTGAATTTATGCTATTGCCGAGACTCCTGGCTTTATCGGAAGTAGCATGGTCGCCGTTGGCTAACAAAAATTATACTGATTTTGCCGATACACGTTTACCAGGCCATTTGGCATGGCTGGATAAAAATGGTTTTGATTACCATGTACCAACAACTATCGGCGCAAAAGATACTGTAATGATAGGCAATAAGTTGACCGCCGTATTGAAACCGTCAGTTGAAGGAGCTAAAGTTCATTATACTATTGATGGTTATACGCCACGCGAAACAGACCTGATTTATACTATTCCTTTAAATTTGGATGTACCCCTTGACCAATACCGGGAGTTGCAAACCATTGTAATAACCCCTTCGGGCAAGCGAAGCAATGTAACCCGTACACTGGTTTATAATAAAGCGCCAATGGCCGCCGTTAATTATACAGGTACAGCAACCGGTGTTAAATACCAGGTTTATCCGGGACTTTATACCAGCACTAACCAGCTTGGTATTATGCCGGCCGATAGCGGTGTAAGCAAAACTTTCAATACGGCCGATCTGAGAAAAAATAAAGGTAAATACGGTGTTATTTATTCAGGATTTATTAATATTGATACCGATGGCGTTTATAGCTTTGCAACATCATCGGCAGGTGGTTCGGTATTATTGATTGATGACCAGCCGGTAGTTGACAATGACGGAAAACATACCATGACCGAAGAGATGGGTGCCGTGCCGTTATTAAAAGGCTACCATAAAGTAACTGTAAAATATTTTGACCAGGGAACCGGGTCTGTGGCGTTAAAGGTATTTATTACCGCACCGGGCAAAACAAAAGCCGAGTTGACACCAGATACATTGTATAATTAAAAGTTGAATCATAAAAAAATATGACTAACAGGTTTTACCTTTTTGTGCTTGCGATAAGCGCATTAATGGCAGGATGCGGCGGGGCGGATAACAAAAAGCCTGCCGCTTCCCCGGCACCTAAAAAGCCGGAATTGATGGCACCTTTCAGGTTTCACAAACTGATAGAGGTATCGCCAGGGCAAAGCTATGATGTTTTGAGCTGGGGTCGTGGTTCTGAAGAAGCCGGGGCCTTCATGATATTACATTCAGATTCATCGGCCATAAAATATACCACAACAACCGGTGATTTGGATGGCGCTATTATTGACGTTTACAATTCAGATATGGATGTGGATGGCAACCCGGAGATCCTGATCCAGGCAAAATCAAAAGATACAACCAATTATACATCCATCTACGCTTTTGAATTTAACGACAATAACAGCAAGCCTAATAAGCTCGATTTTCCAAGATTAACCAGTTCACAGCGCAAAGGCTACCGTGGTGACGATAATTTCTATATCAGGGATGGTAAGCTGATGCGGGAATTCCCGATATTTAGTGGCACTGGCAAAGAGGCCAAGCCTTCAGGAGCTAAACGCCAGTTGGAATATGGTTTACGCGGAAATGAGTTTACCGTAAAACAGCTGAGTAAAGATTCGACTGATGTAAAGCAGCCGGACAATCAACCCTCCAAAACTGAAGAAAAAAAATCATCGGATAAACAAAGCTCATCATCTTCTTCAAAATCATCTAAGAAAAAACATAAAAGGCACAGAGGGTAATTTAGTTTGCGTTACAAACGCAAACCTGGTTAAGCACTCGTTCCAAACGAGCGCAAAGCCAATAAAAACAAAACGCCATGACGGTTACTCATCATGGCGTTTTTAACTAATCACTAATCTCCAGCCTCTAATCACTAAGGTCACGTCTGTATCACCCCTACATTAAATGCCCTTTCAATAGGCGCGTGATTAGCGGCTTCAATACCCATGGATATTACTTTACGGGTTTCGAGCGGATCAATGATCCCATCAATCCAAAGCCGGGCAGCGGCATAATATGGAGTTGTTTGAGAATTGTATTTATCTGTTATCTGTTTCAATAATTCAGCTTCTTTTGCCGCGTCAATCTCTTCACCTTTGGCTTTGAGGCTTGCTTCCTGAATCTGTAATAGGGTTTTCGCTGCTTGTCCACCGCCCATTACCGCAATTTTGGCCGATGGCCACGCGTAGATCAGTCTTGGATCATAGGCTTTGCCACACATGGCGTAATTGCCTGCTCCATAGCTATTGCCAATAACAATGGTAAACTTTGGTACTACTGAATTTGCTACTGCATTCACCATTTTGGCGCCATCTTTAATAATACCTCCCTGCTCCGACCGGCTGCCTACCATAAAACCGGTAACATCCTGCAAAAACACCAATGGGATCTTCTTTTGATTACAGTTCATGATAAAACGGGTAGCCTTATCTGCCGAATCAGAATAGATCACCCCACCAAACTGCATTTCTCCCTTTTTTGATTTGATCACTTTGCGCTGATTAGCTACAATCCCTACAGCCCATCCGTCAATACGGCCTAAGCCGCAAATGATAGATTGTCCGTAGCCATCTTTATAGGGTTCAAATGCTGAGTTATCCAACAAACGGAGTATGATCTCCTTCATATCATAGGCCTTTTCCCGGTTATCGGGCAGTATGCCATAAATTTCTTTTTCACTGAGTTTTGGAGCTGATGGCTGGATCCTATCGAAACCGGCTTTGGTATAATCGCCCGTCATACTCATGATATTGCGGATGGAATCAAGAGCGGTTTGATCATTAGGCTGCTTATAATCGGTAACGCCTGAAATTTCGCAATGGGTGGTGGCACCGCCAAGTGTTTCATTATCCACATCCTCGCCAATGGCCGATTTTACGAGATATGACCCCGCCAGGAAAACCGAGCCTGTACCTTCTACTATCATGGCCTCATCGCTCATGATTGGCAGGTATGCCCCTCCTGCTACGCATGAACCCATAATGGCAGCTATCTGGATAATTCCCATACTGCTCATGATAGCATTATTGCGAAAAATGCGGCCAAAGTGTTCTTTATCCGGAAAGATCTCGTCCTGCAAGGGCAGATAAACTCCTGCTGAATCGACGAGGTAAATGATAGGTAATTTGTTTTCGATGGCTATTTCCTGGGCACGGAGGTTCTTTTTTGCTGTTATCGGGAACCAGGCCCCTGCTTTTACGGTGGCGTCATTAGCCACAACAACACATTGTCTGCCCGATATATACCCGATACCACAGACAACACCTCCGGATGGGCAGCCGCCATGTTCGGCATACATCCCATCGGCCACAAAAGCGCCGATCTCCAGCCATGGTTTATCTTTATCAATAAGGGAAGCCACCCGTTCGCGGGCCAGCATTTTTCCTTTTTCTTTTTGTTTGGCTGCGGCTTTTTCACCACCGCCCTGGTATACTTTGTTAAGCCGGGTGTTTAGCTCATAAACAAGCTGCTTATTAATATCTTCATTTTTATTGAATTCGATATTCATAATTGGTTTTAGATAGGACAGGTAATTTAGAAAATTTCCTATCTAAAAAGGGAATTGCAAACGGTTTTGTTTTAAAGAGATAAAACCTGTATCAGTTTGCAGTATAAAGCTGGCAGCAGACAGTTTAATCAGCTGATAAAACTATGTTACAAACTAAGACTTTCGACTTAAACCTTCGAACTTAAGACTAAGTAAGGTTTCTATCTTTAAACCATACATCATCTGGTTTGGCGTTGAAATTATTCATCAGGTTTACCAACTCTATCGGATCACCTGAAGTAAGAATCAGTTCGCGATTGGTCGACTTCAGAAAACGTTTTTCAACCATTACATCCATTTGTTTAAGTAACAGGTCGTAAAAGCCATTAACGTTGAGCAAGCCGATAGGGTGATTATGCAAACCCAATTGCAACCAGGTTAATACCTCGAAAAATTCTTCAAGGGTGCCTAAACCTCCGGGAAGTGTGATGATACCGTCACAAAGTTCATTCATCATTTGCTTGCGCTGGTGCATATTCTCAACAATATGCAACTCTGTTAAACCGGTATGCCCAACTTCCTTATCCATTAAAAATTGCGGGATAATGCCTATGGCCTTACCTCCCCGACTTAAAACAGCATCGGCTACCAAACCCATAACACCAACTTTGCCACCACCGAAGACAAGGGTGATATCACGGCTTACCATTACTTCCGCCAGTTGTTCAATAGCTTGTTTCAATATAGGGTCGCCATTAAAATTGGCGCCGCAGAATACGCAGATAGATTTCATTTTGGATTAGTGATGAGGGGCTGGAGATTAGAAAGATTTGCAGATAATAAGTATTAGAAATTGCAAATCAGCGTTTCAAACTAACCTCCAATCTCTAACCGCTAATCGCTACCTACTGGTATAGTTAGGCGCTTCTTTAGTAATAGTAATATCGTGCGGATGGCTTTCGCGCATACCGGCTGCGGTGATACGTACAAATTTTGCACGTTGCAGGTCTTCGATATTGGCAGCACCGCAATAGTGCATGCCGGCACGCAAACCGCCGATGTATTGGAATATCACTTCGGCCATGCTGCCTTTAAATGGTACACGACCAACAATACCTTCAGGAACAAGTTTGGTTACCACATCGGTTTCGTCCTGGAAATAACGGTCTTTTGAACCTTTAGCCATGGCTTCAACTGAGCCCATACCACGGTATGATTTAAATTTACGGCCTTCGTATATAATAGTTTCGCCGGGTGATTCTTCAACACCTGCAAATAATGAACCTGCCATGATCGAGCTTGCACCGGCAGCTATAGCTTTAACAATATCTCCGGTTTGTTTAATACCGCCATCGGCAATTACCGGAACGCCACGGCCTTCAAGGGCTTTGGCGCACTCATATACTGCATATAACTGTGGTACACCTACACCGGCAATGATACGTGTGGTACAAATAGATCCCGGGCCAATACCTACTTTAACCGCATCTGCACCGGCATCAGCAAGTGCGATAGCAGCATCGCCTGTTGCAATGTTGCCGGCAATTACCTGTAGGTTAGGATAGAGTTTTTTAACTGCCTTAACCATATCAATAACTCCTTTTGAATGGCCATGAGCTGTATCAACCGTAATTACGTCGACGCCGGCATTAACCAGGGCGGTTACACGGTCAATATTGTCGGCTGCTACGCCAACTGCCGCTCCTACTCGTAAACGGCCGTATTCGTCTTTACAAGCGTTAGGGAAGTTTTTAACTTTCTGAATATCTTTATAAGTGATGAGGCCTACCAGTTTCCCATCTTTATTCACAACCGGTAGTTTCTCAATTTTATTGCTTTGCAGTATGTTGGCAGCGTCAACAAGGGTGGTACCTGCAGGTGCGGTGATCAGGTTGGTTTTGGTCATTACTTCGCTCACGGGAACGCTCATATCTTTTTGGAAACGAAGATCACGATTGGTGATAATGCCTTTCAGATTATGATCGGCATCAATAACCGGGATACCGCCAATGCTAAATTCCCTCATGATCTGGAAAGCGTCTGCAAGCAAGGCGTCTTCCAGTAAAGTTACCGGATCCTGGATCATACCGCTTTCTGAGCGTTTAACCTTGCGCACCTCGTCGGCCTGTGCCTGTATGGTCATATTTTTGTGCAACATGCCTATACCGCCTGCCTGTGCAATGGCAATAGCCAGATCAGCCTCAGTAACGGTATCCATGGCTGCTGAAATGATAGGAATGTTTAACCGGATGCTTTTAGTTAAGTAAGTGCCGGTATTCACTTCACGCGGTAACACTTCTGAATAAGCCGGGAGTAGTAAAACGTCGTCGTAAGTTAATCCTTCGGCAACAAATTTTGATGGGTCTAACTGCATAGCAAATAATTATTTTGGAGTTATTATTTGCCGGGCAAAGGTAATAAAATATTTCGGACTTTGGAATTTCGATTTCGGATTTATTTAAAATTGCCTTGGGATGATAATTCCGGATTTGAGATTTTGAATATTCGATTTCGGATTTATTTTATTTTTTCTGCTCAAATCCATTCAAGAATTTGGGATGTTCGCTTTCTGATCCGCCGTTATACAAATCCAAAATCGAAATTCCGAAATCAAAGTAATCCGAAATCGAACATCCCAATTCCGAAATCAAATTAATATTTCCCTACAATCACTTTATAAAAGTGATCGAAGTTGAAATAAGTATTGGCCAGTTGGATCAGCTTATCTGAAGTTATGTTTTTTACGGTCACCGTGTACCTATCATAATAATCGTAATCCAAACCTGCAAAATAGATGGTTTTGAACTTGTCAGCATGCGAAAATACATTTTCCAAGCTTCCTAATAATGAGCCTAACATGTAATTGCGCACCAGGGAAAGTTCCTCTTCCGGTACCAGTTCGGTTTTCAACAGGTTCATTTCTTTTTCAATCTCGGCAACCGCCGGCTTACAAACATCTGCACCAACCTCTGTCGCTATAAAAAATGATCCGCCCTGCTTAAATGACGCCAGCCCTGATCCTATACCATAGGTATATCCTTTATCCTCGCGGATATTAGCCATTAACCGCGATCCAAAATAACCACCGAATACTGTATTTAAAACCTGTAACGCCTGGAAATCCTCATGCGAACGGTTGATGATAGGCGTACCTATCCGGATTGCCGATTGCAATGCTTCCGGTTTCTCTGTAAAATAAAAAAGGTCGGCGGCGGCTTTAATATCGGGCTGGGTTGTAACAGCCGCGGTTGGGCTGTTTTCCCAGTTTTTATCAAATGTATCAGTAAGCAATGTTAGCGTTTCCGGCTCAACCTTACCCGCTATAACGATAGTGCAATTAGAAGGCTGATACATTTTTTTGTAATGTACCAGCATATCATCACGCTGGAGGGTTTGATAGTCGGTCATCTCGGCAGCATATCCAAAAATGGTAGTTCCATAAACAGCCCTGTTAAATGCCCTGCGGGCCACCACATCATTTTTTTGCAGGCTAACCTGCAATTTTTGTTGTTGGTTGCGCTTAAAAGTTTCCAGTTCCTTTTCCGGAAAAATGGAATTATTCAGAATGTCGGCGATAACCGGTAAAGTATGGTGCAGGTGTTTGTTTAAGCTATACAGTGTTACCTGCGAGTTTTCGTATCCATAGTCAACCTGTAAAAAGGCGCCGTAAAAGTCAATTTTGTCGGCAATTTGCGCAGCTGTTAAAGTTGTAGTGCCATCGGTAAGCATGGAGTTTACGGCCATATTAAGCAATGGCTTCGCCGGATCAAAGCTTAGGTTACCGAAGATCCACTCAATACGCACCAGCTCCTGATCGCCGGAGTTAAAGCAAAAAATGTTGCAACCATTGCTGAGTTTCCTGTGCTCCGGCCTTATCAGATTAATATTATCGATAGCCCTGAATTCGGGGGCTAATTTTCTGTTGATCATATGTATATTGTTAGTCTGAATCAGAATTTGCAGAATTTTTTAATTTTCAGAATGTAATTTCAAATTCAGCAAATTCTTAAATTCTGTAAATTCAGATTCAAGACGATTTATTTCTCTGCCAAATAAATAAGTGTTGATGAATTATCTTTTCTGAACAGTTTATTGGCTTGTGCTTTTACCTGGGCAGCGCTTACAGCAAGATATTTTGCTGTTTCATGGTTAATCAGGTCAGCGTCCCCAAGCAATTCAAATGAGGCCAGGTTCATGGCCTTATCCAATAGTGACATTTCTGAAAAGATCATGGTTGATTCGGTTTTGTTCTGAACTTTAGTAAGCTCATCCGCCGGAATCTCCTCAGCTTTTATTTTCTCCAGCTCTTCCCATAATGCTGCTTCCGCTTGTTCAATGCTGATGCCTTCAAGCGGCTTGCCTTCTAATACAAACATGCCTTTATCCAAACTGCCGGTAATATAGGCATGCACCTCGCTAAAAACCTGCTTTTCCTTGATCAGCGATTTATATAGCCGTGATGAATTACCCCGGGAAAGAATATCCGAGAGTAACTCAACCGCATAGTAATCTTGATCTGTGCGGGTCCCCATCTGAAAAGCGATATACACATCATTGAGTGGTACTTTCGCGGTAACCGTTTCGCGGCGGGCTTCCTGCTGTTCTGGTTCCCGGGGAAGGTTGCGGTGATATTTTTCGCCGGCCGGGATCGGGGCAAACCATTTTTCGGAAAGCTCTTTTACTTGCTCGGTAGTCACATTACCGCCTACCACCACAATAGCGTTTTGAGGATTGTAATGTTTTTTGAAGAAAGCTTTTACATCTTCGATTTGTGCATCCTCGATATGTTTGATGGTTTTGCCAATAGTCGCCCAACGATAAGGGTGTTTTTTGTAAACCAGCGGACGAAGCTTTAGCCAAACATCGCCGTAGGGCTGATTTAAGTAACGCTGTTTAAACTCCTCTATAACTACGTTACGCTGCACCTCAAGGCTTTTTTCGCTAAAGGCAAGGCTCAGCATCCGGTCACTCTCCAACCAAAATGCGGTTTCCAGGTTGGCAGATGGCAAGGTAATATAATAGTTGGTGATATCGTTGCTGGTAAAGGCATTATTTTCACCTCCTACCCTTTGCAGTGGTTCGTCATAAACAGGGATATTGACTGATCCGCCAAACATGAGGTGCTCAAACAAATGGGCAAAGCCGGTTTGTTCGGGATCTTCATCGCGTGCACCAACATCATATAAAATGTTAAGCACCGCCATTGGCGTTGTATTATCTTCATGCACAATAACCCTAAGGCCATTGTCAAGTGTAAATCGGTTGAATTTAACCATGTATCTATTAAATTGTTAATACGGATAGCAAATGTATAACTTTTGGTGACATTGAAAGTGAATGCCAGAAATGAACAGGTGTTTTAGGTTAAGTATCGGCATTTATTTACTTTTAAGCTATAATGACCCGCGACGAACTCACAAAAAAAATAGCGAACACCATTGGCAAGCTTAAGGTACTTGAATTGAGCCGTATTTTAACCGGGCAGCAATTTAATTTGCATGATCTGATTGACATTACCTTTCACCCCGATAAGCCTCTCGCCTTCCGCGCGGCCTGGCTGCTTGAAAATATGTTTTTGAAGGATGCTAATGTTTTTACCGGCAACCTGCAATATTTTATTGAACGATTGCCACAGGTTACCAATCCCGGCTGCCAGAGGCATTATGCTAAAATACTGATGCACGCCACCGAAGAAAAGGAACACTCCCCGGTTAAGCAAAAACTCAACAGCCTTGATCTTGAACCCGCTGTTGAGCAGCTTTTTGACTGGATGATAGATCCAAAAGTTAAAATAGCAGTGAAAGTATTTGCTGGTTGGGCTTTGTTTAATTTACAGCACCATTACCCCTGGGTGGCCGATGAGCTACCGGCCCAGCTTGAATTTTTAATGCGTAATGGTTCCGCGGCTATACAATCTGCCGGGAGAAAAATGATGAAAGAATTAAAGCTAAAACCCCTTTAAATCTCTCCTAAAGCAGACTTTTAAAAGTGGGCTATTATATTAAAGCCAAAAGCCGCCAACAAATATCCCGC
This sequence comes from uncultured Mucilaginibacter sp., assembly GCA_966212355.1. Taxonomy (GTDB): domain Bacteria; phylum Bacteroidota; class Bacteroidia; order Sphingobacteriales; family Sphingobacteriaceae; genus Mucilaginibacter. Next base: position 459,293 of record CBIHRB010000001.1, on the reverse strand, counting down.
TGTCCCTACAGAAATATTTGTCACCGACTTTTAACTTAAGATTTTTGACTTAAGACTTTCGACTTACTTACGCCGTTGGCCTGTCGTCGCCGTGCAGATTATGACTCACCTGGCCATGATGCAATTTGGCAGCTAACGCTGATGAGCTATCATCGGCATAAGTACCATAAGCATTTACCAGCACTCCTTTTAAGTTATATTTTGATGATGATACAGCGTATACTATCGACATATCCGATGGATTACTTGGACCTTCAAAGCGGTAAAACTCATCAATCTCAAAATCATCGGCGGTCATCCTGATATCTTTTTCTTTATCATCAATTGTATCGCCATCAAGGCTAAGGTTGGCCGTATATCCCCTCTTCATGAGGTCATTAGTGGCATCCACTAAGGTTTCATAATTTTTCATGGTGATGTTTTTGTATAGGTAAAACAGAAGATGAGTTCATTGATCACCTTCGTATAATATATAACTGCAAAAGCAACTAACTTGTTTGAAGCGGGAGAATAAAAAAGTCCGGTTGCCACAGGCAACCGGACTTAAACTAACAAATGAAAATTCTCCCTTTCGGGGAACGGTTATTCTATGTTTACTGAGCTTTGGCCAGCCAGAATGAAGCATTTAAATGAAATGACGAATGCGAAGTATATCCTGATGGTGCATCGCCCGACCAGCCATTAAATAGGTTATCGCCTGTATCACCTGTGCCGTCATCAGCATCTGAGCTGTCGCCGATCCAAACTACACGACCGCTTCCATAGGTTGCCAATAATGCCATAGCATTAGCATTGCCACCATTGGTAGCGCTGTTACGCCAGAATAATCCCTGTACGCTTGAGTTGTTGGCCGGGAACAGGGTTGCTGTTGAACCATCGTAGAAAGCCATTTTTGAAGCAGTACCTGCCGCACCGTTCAGCACTTTTTGCGCATCAGCATTAGAGCCGGTATATACATTGGTTGATGGGCTTTCGCTGATATCAACATAATTTACGCTAAAGCCGAATGGGTTGTTGTTATTGATACCATTGTTGGTCATCAAGTCATTCCAAACCCTTGGCGAATCATAGCCATCGCCATCACGGTCTGACGGATTGTAGCCATTAGCATCGGTACCCGCGGTTGTTGCCGCCGTATGATCAGCTATCATGAATAAACCGCCACCGTTAGCTACAAAGTTCATCAAAGCAGTTTTCTCGGCAGCAGTAAATAAGCGGTTAGGTTCGCAAACAACAAATACATCGTAATTGCTCAAATCCTGTGCGCCACCGCCACCATAAGTGATAGCAGTACCTACAGGAAGCGATTCAACCAGCTCGCCGCGTTTTACCAGTTCTACAGCCCATGCTGAAAGGGCGCCTTTCCAATAAGTTTCGGTGGTAGATGAAGTGATACCTGTGTATGATGGAGTAGGAATGCGTTGTGCTTTAGTTTCGGTAGTGGTACCGCCTGTGTAAATAGCAACCTGCTCAGTGCCATCGGCATCTATCTGCCAGTCGGCGCTGCCTGCGTTTTCAAGGTGACTTGCATCAAACAGGAATTTTTTGCCGGTAAGTACAGTACCGCCGCCTGTACCGCCGCCGCTATTATCATTAATGGTGATATCATCAATATTGATACGGTTGGTGCCACCGGACAACTTACGGATCTCTAAACGTACATTACCGGTTTGTGTAACAGTAAATGTTGATGTAGTAAGGGTTGCAGTAGTAGTAATTGCCGAACCGGATTGCGTCCAGGATGAACCGCCGTTAACCGAATAAAACAATCCCCAAGTGCTTGGAGTATCGCCGCCGTAGGTAGCACTTTTAATGGTAACTGTGCTGATACCGGTAGTAACATCAAACAGCATAGTAATTTTACCTGTGTTACGTACGCGGGCACTCCATGAGCCTGCTTTTTGGTCGGCAGAGAGATTGCCGATCAGGGCATCGTACATATTCCATGAATTGCCGGAGAGGGTAACATTGTCGCCGCTTGATGAACCGGTTGGCGATACATCATAAGCAGTTTTCGGACTGGTTGCGCCAACTTCAAAACCCTGTGTTAAGGATACAGCTAAGGTTTTAATTGTTTTTGTACTGGTTGCAGTTTGATCAGCATCTTTCAATGCAGGCATCTGGCCATTTTTCTGACAACTTGCCAGCATGCCGGTTGCGGCAGCGGCCAATACCCACATACGTAGATTAGTAAGTTTTAGCATAATGATTTTTTAGGTTTTAATGTATAAGTTAATAATGTTAAATTATACGGTAAAACTGTACAAAAGTTAATTCCTAATCATTGCTATTTCATTAACTTATTGTTAAGTAAACCTTGTAATCCGGATTTTACATTTCAGGTTAAGTGCACCAATTCAAGAGAGGAATATTATGGAACACTGCACAATTTTGTCAAACACCGATTATCAATTATTAAAAAACTCAAATTACATTGACTATCAGTAATTTAATTAAAAACCCTCACTGAGGCAGCTATCAGCAAATGAGAGGCTGTATTATAAATCAAATCGCCCTCCCTTGGTGTTGCGTCGCTTGTGAATTGAAATTTAGCCGATAATAATTTATACAAAAAGGGGGTTAACACATTTTCCACATAAAAATCACACAACTATCTGATTATTAAATATATAAGTAAATGTTAACCCTGAATTTTGTTAACCCTGTTAACCCCCTTTGTTAATAGGGGCAATCCAGCCCCAAAGTATATTTGCTTAAGGAGCTGAATAAGTCAAAAAAAGAGGCTGATCGTTATTTGATACAGCCTGCTTTCACTATTAAAAAATCAATCAAATTTATTTGGCAAAATAAGCCCCTATCCTTTTTGCAAATGCCACGGTAATTATGCCGATAAATATTTTTGCCCCTGCCGATATTACACTGCTTTGTTCATTAACGTTAGCAAGCGTATACAGGTGATATAAAAAATCAGGGATAGTGCTAACCAATAATAACCCTCCTATTATTACCAGGGATATTTCGTAGATGACTTTTCGTTCGGCAAAAAGTTTCGCGTTTTCCTGGTAATCACTTTCATTGGTGATCCAGCGGGTGATTCTTTTTGTACCGGCAATTAACAGCACCGCCAATATGATCAGGAAAATAAAGTTTAACCCGTTTACCATTAAAAGGTTTCCCTGATCGGCAGGTTGCTGTTCGAGAGGGGAACTTGCATGGTTACCGATAAAAGTGATCAGGCCGGGAAGTTTAGAGATATCGGCCACCAGCAGGTATATACCCAGTATTTTAATGGCGACCTCATAGATGTCGGATTTTTTCATTCGTCTTAATTAGGGATTAATTGGTTTATGGCTTACAAGATAAACAATTGCACTACAAGTAAAAGAGAAATGAAGATCCGGGGGGCAAATTATTCCAGGTAATAATGCCTTATCCTGTTTAAATCCCCATCAAGCTCATAAACCCAGGGGGTGGCGGTGGGGATTTCCAACGTAGTTACTTCCTCATCATTTAAATTATCTATATATTTTATAAGCGAACGCAGGCTGTTACCATGTGCCACTACAATAACCTTCTGATTGCGGCGCAAGGCCCTGATAATTCTTTCGTTCCAAAATGGCAACACCCTGTCCATAGTTTCGCTCAGGTTTTCGGTCAGCGGGAGCTCACGCTCGGTCAGATCTTTGTACCTGAGATCATGCCCCGGATAGCGCGCATCATCTTTGGTTATAGCGGGCGGGTGTTCATTGGGGTCGCGCCGCCATTTTAATACCTGCTCTTCGCCGTATCGGGCAATGGTTTCATCTTTATTTAACCCCTGCAAGGCACCATAAAACCGTTCGTTCAACCGCCATGACTTTTCAACGGGGATCCATAGGTGGTCGAGCTCCTCCAGTATGTAATGCAATGTTTTGATTGACCGCTTTAAATAGGATGTAAAGCCGATATCAAAGTTGTAGCCATTCTTATTAAGGATCTTTCCGGCATGATGGGCCTGTTCGTGACCTTTTTCTGACAGGTCGATGTCTTCCCAGCCCGTAAATCTGTTTTCCTGGTTCCAGGTACTCTCGCCGTGGCGTATTAATACTAATTTTTGCATAGGTAGGCCTCTCTAATTTCTCCCGGCGGGGGAAATTTTCTTTTTTTTTATTTAAAAGCCCCCTCTAAATCTCCCCCGGAAGGGGAGACTTTATCTTTGGGTGGGGCCATACAAAAGTAGGTTAAGGGTGTGAAAAACTTGCTTAATATTTATAAATCAGTTAGCTTGCGGTACAAACCATATAAACTAAAACCTATTATGATCCCTACCACACCAGTACCAGTGAAGGATGGCATTGCCAACCCGGCGCCACTTGGCCTTTGCGCTTTCGGAATGACCACCGTTTTATTAAACATTCACAATGCCGGTTTTTTTGAAATGAATACCATGATATTAGCCATGGGCATATTTTATGGCGGTTTGGCGCAAGTTATTGCCGGTGTCATCGAAGCTAAAAAGAACAATACTTTCGGGCTGACAGCGTTCACTTCTTACGGATTTTTCTGGCTTTCATTAGTGGGCCTGTTGGTAATGCCTAAATTTGGCTGGGGGGCTGCGCCATCTGAAGGAGCCATGATCGCATACCTAAGCGTCTGGGGTGTATTTACCCTGCTGTTGTTTTTTGGTACGTTACGGCTTAACCGTGCGCTGCAATTTGTTTTTGCATCGTTAACTATATTATTTTTCCTGTTAGTAGCTGGCGATGCTACCGGCAATGCCGGCATTAAGCACCTGGCCGGTTATGAAGGTATTATTTGCGGGGCGTCGGCCATCTACACCGGTATTGCTAACGTTTTGAATGAGATTTACGGAAAAACCGTTTTGCCGATTGGCCCGGTGAAGGTTTAAATTATTTGAGCTAAATTGCGCGGGTGAAAGATTATAAAAAATATTACAACATACCGGCCACTCCCGAAGAGATCTACATGGCCATCACCAACCCGGTTACCATTGAATTGTGGACTGGCGAAGTCGCCGAAATGTCGACAGAACCCGGTACCGAATTTTCTATGTGGGATGGCAGTATCGTAGGTAAAAACATTGAGTTTGAACCCAATAAGAAAGTGGTTCAGCAATGGTATTTTGAAGGACAAAGCGATAATTCTATCGTTACCATCAAATTACATGCTGATAAGCAAGGCACTTCGGCCGAGTTAAGGCACACCAACATTCCCGATGATGATTATAATGATATTGTTGACGGGTGGAACGAGAGTTACTTTGGCGGCCTGATCGATTTTTTTGAGGGAGCTTAAAACGCCGGTTATTCAACATCACCTCTTTAATAAAACAAAACATTTATAATTTATACGCATGAAACAAGGTCTTTTAATTGATATGGATGGTGTAATTTACAGCGGCGAAGAACTGATACAGGGCGCTGATAAATTCATCAAACACCTTATTGATAACGATATACCCTTTGCCTTTATGACCAACAACAGCCAGCGCACCAGCCTGGAGGTTGTGCGGAAACTTAAAAGATTGGGAATAACTGTAGAAACAAAACATATTTATACAAGCGCCATGGCTACCGGGAAATTCCTGGGCGATCAAAGTCCCAATGGTACCGCTTTTGTGCTTGGCGAAGGCGGCTTATTGAGCAGTTTGCACGAAAACGGGATCACACTTGTTGATTCCGACCCGGAGTTTGTTGTTTTGGGCGAAGGCCGCAACTTTACATTGGAAATGGTGCAGCGTGCGGTCGACATGATCCTGGCAGGCGCCAAGTTTATAACCACCAACAGGGACCCATCTCCTAAAAAACCAGGCTGGAACAATTTAGGTATAGCAGCTACAACAGCCATGATTGAGGAAGCTACCGGCCGTAAAGCTTTTGTAACCGGCAAACCAAGCCCGGTGATGATGCGCTCGGCAAGGAAATTTCTGGGCCTTGAAACCGCCGAAACAACTGTAATTGGCGATACGATGGAAACTGATATCCAGGGCGGCGTACAAATGGGATATAAAACCATCCTGGTACTATCCGGTATCTCCAGTAAAGACCAGCTGAGCCATTACGCGTTTAAGCCTGATATGGTAGCAAGCTCGGTTGATAAGATAGTTTTTCCGCTTAAGTGGTGGTCATAAAATAGATTCTGTATCTTCATCGAAAAGCGGACGATCCACAAGATCGCCCGCTTTTTGTTTTTAGATGTTTTAACAGGCAGGCAGAAATCCGGCAATAAGGTGTGGCGCTTAAAATGTAAAATAACCTGTAACGAAATCTTTAATATTCGCGTCCCATTTAAAAACTTGCCCTATGCAAAACATGCGCTCTTCTCACATACACAATAAATCTACCCGGTTGCTTATACTCACCTGTTTAGTTTTGTCCCGGCTCATCTGCAACGTACAGGCCCAGATCATAAGCCCTGCCGGCAAACTTATCAGCAACGCCACCATGGATGCTTTTTTGCAAAAACAGATGGATTCGCTGCAGCTCCCGGGCCTATCCATTGCATTTATAAATAAGGGTAAAGTAGTTTATCACCGCGCTTTAGGTATAAAAGATATTAAAACAAAAGAGCCTGTAGACGAGCAGTCGATTTTTGAAGCAGCCTCACTTTCTAAACCAATATTTGCCTATTGGGTTTTGAAAATGACAGATCGCGGACTATTGAGCCTCGACACCCCTTTGTATAAGTATCTCCCTTATCCCGATATTGCGCAGGATGAGAGATATAAGCTAATCACAGCCCGGATGGTGCTTTCTCATCAATCTGGACTTCCAAACTGGCGCTTCTTCATGGCCGATTCCTCTATACACGTGAAACAAGGTGACCTTTATTTGAATTTTAAACCTGGTACATCATTTAATTATTCGGGTGAGGGGTTTCTTTACCTCGGCAAAGTGGTAGCACATTTGCTTAACCGTTCATTGCAAAATATAGAGCCGGTATTTGAAAAAGAAGTGACCGTTCCGCTACACATGGCCCACAGTTCATTCACCGCTAACCCCTATATCCTGAAGCATAAGGTCTCGGGTCACCAGGAGGGGCATGTAGATCCTGTTGGTGGGCCAAACTGGCCGGTGTTACCATCTTTGCAGATAGATTCAAATACTTTTAATCCGGCAGCAACCTTGCATACCAATGCTTTGGATTATGCAGCTTTCATCATTGCCCTGATGAAAGACAAGGGGCTGAGCCGGAAAAGCATTCAGGAAATGTTCCGCCCGCAGTTGACTGCCCCACTTGCCGAAGATTTTCGTAAGGCCGGTTATTCCACTTGGGGGCTGGGCATAGCAGTTGCACAAAGCCCGGTGGGTACGTTTTACCTGCATTCGGGCAATAACGGCAATTTTCAATCAGCTTTCATGATGGATAAGGCCCGGCAGTCCGGCTATGTATTTTTTACCAATTGCGATCACGGGAACACTTTTAATGAGAAACTGGAGGCTTTCCTTTCGCTTAAATAGGTTTACTATATTTGCTGCATGGATACACCACTCCAACTTTCCACTTTTGAATCTGAGTTTCGCGTACGCCCTGATGATATTGACATGTTTCAGCACGTGCACAACAGCAAGTATTTTGACTATGTGCTGGCTGCCCGCTATGATCAGATGGAGCGTTGCTATGGAATGGCGATGGAAAAATTTATGGAACGCGGCTTCGGGTGGGTGGTACGTACCGCCCATGTGGATTATAAACGTGCTTTAACCATGGGCGATTACTTTATTGTGAAAACCGGTATTGAAAGTATTGACGACAAAGGCTGTCGTGTAAAGTTTACCATCACCAATAAAGCCACTAAAAAGATCTGCTGCGACGGCTGGTTTGATTATGTGATGATTGACATGGCTACCGGACGCGGTGCAAAGATCCCTCAGGATGTAATTGATCAGTACCTCATCTGATCGCCCGTTTTAGCTCCGCGGATGGAATTGGCTGATGGTGCTTTTTAAATACTCCCTGTCTAAATGGGTATAGATCTCTGTTGTAGTAATACTTTCATGTCCCAGCATCTCCTGTACCGCCCGTAAATCAGCGCCGCCTTCAACCAGATGTGTGGCAAAGGAATGCCGAAAGGTATGTGGACTTATCTTTTTCTTCAATCCGATGGTTTCAGCCAACCCTTTGATGGTTAAAAAAATAATCTGCCGGCTTAACCTTGTACCGCGCCTGTTCAGAAAAACATAGTCCTCCTCACCTCTTTTTATGGGGTTATGTACCCTTACATTTTCTATCCAGATCTTCAGCGCTTTTATAGCTTCGCTGCCTATAGGCACCAACCGCTCTTTGTTACCTTTACCTGTTACTTTTATAAATTCAATGTCAAGGTACAGGTTAGAGAGTTTCAGTTCGGTAAGCTCGGATACACGCAGGCCTGAACCGTATAGGGTTTCCAGGATAGCTTTGTTTCGCATGCCTTCAGGTTTGGAAAGGTCTAAGGCAGCTATAATTTTATTGATCTCTTCATAGCTCAATGTATCCGGCAGTTTACGCCTGACCTTGGGCGATTCGAGCAGTTCTGACGGATCGGATTTAATAATATCCTCCGTCAGCAGGTATTTATAAAACGCTTTGATCCCCGAAAGGATCCTGGCCTGGGATGAAGGGATCATCCCCAACTCGTTTATCCAGTTGATGAACTCCCGTAAATTAGTTAAAGTAATTAATTCTGGTTTTAACTTAACTAACTGTAAATCTGAATATTGATATAACTTTTCTATATCCCTGCTGTAAGCTTCGATAGAGTTGTCGGATAGCGACTTCTCTAATTTTAAATAAGCCTGGAAACCTTTTATTGCCGAACGCCAATCCAATTGATTTTAGTTTTGATGATTTATAGCTAAGTTTGAACTGATGAAGATACAAATTATAAACGGCCCCAATTTGAACCTGTTAGGCGTTCGCGAAAAATCAATTTATGGCGATGCCAGTTTTGAAACCTACCTTGAAACTTTGCGCCAACGTTATGCAAACATCACCATTGATTATTATCAAAGCAACATTGAGGGCGAAATTATAAATAAACTGCATGAAATTGGGTTTAGTTATGATGGTATTGTGATGAATGCCGGAGCGTATACCCATACTTCCATTGCCATTGCCGATGCCATTGCGGCCATCAACACACCGGTTATTGAAGTCCATATCTCCAACGTACACAAGCGCGAGGAGTTCAGGCATAAATCAATGATCGCGGCCAGTTGTCGTGGTGTAATTGCGGGTTTCGGGATGGATAGCTATCGCCTGGCCATTGAAAACCTGTCGCTTAAATAAACTTTGAGATTTAAATGATTATATCAGATTCCACCGATTTTTTGCGATTTCGCAGATGAAAGGATTTTATCGATTTAGTGCTGACTGACGCAGGTTCACCGAAATCCTCAGTGATTTTAAATGGTGATTTAAAGCTTTAACTAACTAAATCGGTAGAATTATATATAATCAGCGTAATCTTAAAAAAAAATAAAACGCTTTTGGTGTAAAAGCGTTTAAACATTGCTTTCAGCTTATTGTTCCAGATGCTTAAAATATCCAGAGTTGCCGCGCTAAGTTTGCTTTTTGTTACACTGTTAAGCAGTGTTAATACTTTTGCCCAAACCAAAAAGAAGAAGCCAAGATCGGTAAGAGACTCGCTTCGCGCCTCCATCCTTTCGCGCGATTCGATGATGCGGGCGCTCAAACGCTCGGATACATCGGTCAATAACCTGCTGCAAAAGGTTGAATATTATACCTCTGCCTTTAACCAGATCAAAAGCAACCTATCAAAAAAATTAGACACGGCAGAGATCAGCGCTAAGCTGCCATCATTCGAAAGGCGGATTACGCTCATCAAATCGCTTATTGATAATGATAAATCAAGTACGTTAAGGTACCTGTATACTATCAGGGATGTGCTTACCCGCAGTGATGACCAGCTTGACCTTTGGCAGGAGCAGCTTGCCGATATCAACAGTAAACTTGTTCAAAATCAAAACGATCTGGATGCCATATCGCGCGACAGTGTTTTAAAGATCCTGCCTGCCGATAGTTCTTTGGCTACAACTTATCTTATCCAAAAAATAGCTATCGACAGCAAATATCACCGCCTGGACACTACCAACAAAAAGGTAATGGTGAAGGTAGGCCTGCTGCAAAACCGCACCTCGGCTGTTTACATTACGATACTCGACCTTAAAGATCAGATTGATACCAAGATCAGGGATTTCAGTATCAGGGCCATGTCGCAGGAATATAACAACATCTGGAGCATGGACGCCGACGAAGGCAACGATTTTGGTATGGCCACAAAAGCTACTGCCAATATGAACGCCAAGCTTTTTAACTTTTTCATTGGCAGGGGTATTCTGATCCACCTTGCGGGTTTAGTACTGTTATTAGTGTTTTTCGCCTGGGTTCGTGCCAGTCGCCGAAGGATTTTGCGTGATAATGATACGCCTGAAAGCGTGTTTAACCAGGCCAATTACGTGGTAAATTATCCCTTCGTATCCTCAATTATTTTAACTTTTACGCTGCTGCCTAACGTTTACGATCACCCGCCCGTGATTGTATTGGAGATGTTTTTATTGGTGCTGATGATCGCCCTGCTTTACCTCGTAAAAAAGGCATGCCCTGCAAGCATGTTCCGTTACATGCTACAGCTATTTGGCATCACTATTATTTACAGCCTGAGCAATCTTTATATCCAGGTAACCAATATCGACAGGGTAGTTATTTTGATTTTAGGTCTGGCTGCGTCGGTGATAAGTTTCAGGTTTTTATCAGAAGTACGCAAGGCCAGGGCTGATTACCTGCCTTATACCGGCTTTATATTGAAAGTTTTTATATTTCTGCAGGGCTCATCTTTTTTATGCAATGTTTTTGGCAGGGTGAGTTTGGCTAAGATCATCGGTGTTAGTGTGGTATATAACCTGTGGCTTGCCCTTGCTATGTATTATATAGTGCACATCATTATGGAGGCATTGTTCCTGCAACTGGAAGCCGGTAAAAAGAGCAATAATCTTACTTCTTTTATAGATTATAAGTTAATGCAAAATAAGTTCAGGAGTGTGCTGAGCATATTGGCTACTTTGTTGTGGCTGGTAATGCTTACCCAAAACCTGAACGTTGAAGATACTGTATTTGATTACCTGGGCGATTTTCTGACTAAAAATCGCAGCATCGGGGGTACCAATACCCAGTTCACGTTTCAAAGCGTGATCATATTTGTGGCTGTGATCTGGCTGTCGTCTATAGCCTCTAAGATCATCAGTTATCTTTATGACATTGCGGCCAAGCATGCCAATGATATTGACGTTGCCAAGAAAAAGAACCGCACCTCTACCCTGCTTATCCGCATCGGGGTGATAGCTTTAGGCTTCTTCCTGGCCGTTGCCGCTTCAGGTGTGCCTATTGATAAAATCACCATTATTATCAGCGCCTTTGGTATAGGTATCGGTTTTGGTTTACAGAATATAGTTAATAATCTGGTATCGGGTTTGATACTGGCTTTCGAGAAACCGATCCAGGTTGGGGATATTATTGAGGTAGACAGCCGTTCGGGCACCATTATGGATATCGGCATTCGCGCCAGCAAGATTGCTACTGCCGATGGCGCGGAGGTAATTATCCCTAACGGCGACTTAATATCTCACCATGTAATCAACTGGACCTTAAGCAATAATAACCGCCGGGTTGAACTGATAATTGGGGTAGCATATGGATCAAATATTGAACAGGTAAAAGAGGTGCTCATCAGCTTGCTCCGCGATCATGAAGACATCATGACAGAGCCTTCGCCTTCAGTATTTCTGCATAACTTAAATGAAAGCTCGGTTGATTTCAGGGTATTTTTCTGGGCGGCTGACATCAATACCTGGCTTGGGCTTAAAAGCCGCGTATTAGCCGATATCTATGATGCTTTTAATAAAGCAGGTATCGACATACCATTCCGCCAGCAGGATGTGCGTGTAATATGGCCAAAAGGCTTACCTCCCATTAAAGTAGAGGCACCGGGAATAACAGAAATTAAAGAACCGGAACAGGGTGCAGATGACGTTAAAGCTCCGAAGGATCGAGATCAGTAAAATGCGTTTTCTTTTTCACAAAGAAATCCCAAACAATACTACCCCTGTATATGCCTTTTGTGTTTTGTACCGCGTTACCTTTCGCCTTTAGCCTTTCGCCTTTAACCTTCTTAAACAGGCTTAACACAAAGCTTTGATGGGCCCTGCTTACTGCCCAGGCATCTTTGCGTTTACCTTCCATCAAAAACCTGAACAAAGCCAGGAGATCCATTATAAAGCGGATGCTGATCACCCAAAATGCCCGCCAAAATGGAAGGTTCTTTTTTATAAGCAATAAGTTGTTCCTGAAATTGAGATAGGTCTTAAACGGATTTTCGGCATTTAATGTACCGCCGCCAACGTGATATATAATTGATTGCGCGCAGTACATTACTTTATAGCCCATGTTTTTTAAACGCCAGCAAAGGTCAATCTCTTCCATGTGGGCAAAAAAGCTTTCATCAAAGCCACCAGCTTCATCCCAGATGCTTTTTTTGATAAACAGCGATGCCCCCGATGCCCAAAACACTTCGCCCGATTGCTCATATTGACCGTTATCCTTTTCCAGCTCGTAAAAGATCCTGCCGCGGCAAAAAGGATAGCCGTGCTTATCAATAAAGCCACCGGCAGCACCGGCATGCTCAAAAGAATCTTTTTGAGCATACGACCGGACCTTTGGAGCAGCAGCAGCAATTAAGCTATCGCTTTCCATTAATTCGATAACGGGTTCAATCCAACCGGGGATTACCTCCACATCCGAATTAAGCAGGATATAATAATCAGCATCAACCTGCGCCAGCACCCGGTTATAGCCACCTGTAAAGCCGTAGTTTTTATCATTTTGGACGATCCTTACCGATGGATAATGCTCAAGCATAAATGCCACCGAATCATCAGCAGAGGCGTTATCACCCATTACGATCTCCAGGTTGGGCCACGTTGAGGATAATACCGAAGGAAGAAATTGTTTAAGGTACGTTATGCCGTTCCAGTTTAAAATAACTACAGCAACTTTAGGGGTATGGGTCATCTATGTAAATCCTCCGGCTTAAACTTCCATCTCCGGTGCGACCATAACCAGTATTGCGGTTCTCTCCTGATCATCCCCTCAAGGTATTTCACGTGCATATCTGTTATCTCGTGTTCGGCAGTTTCTTTTGGTGTTTCGGTAAGCGGGATTAGGGTATATTCATAATATCCGCGTTTTATCCGTTTCATGTCGTAAAAAACAACAGCGGCGTCAATTGTTTTGGCAATCTTTTCAATACCCAAAAATACTGCGGTTGGCTGATTTAAAAAATTGGTAAAATAGTTTACTTCATGCATCACAGGGGTTTGATCGCCAACAAGCACACTAACGGTAAGTTCCTTACGGTATTCAATCATTTTACGCAGTGTTTGCTTCATAGCAACCGGCTGCCCACCAAACCTCGACCGGATCTTAATAAAAAAATTATCAAATGTTTTGTTCGACAGGTTTTTGTAAATAATCATGAACCTTTTATCGGTAACAAAGTTGAAATTGAGGGCGGCCATTTCCCAGTTGCAATAATGGCCGGCAACTGCAATAATACTCTTACCTTTAGCAAAGTATTCAAACACCAGGTCGGAATTGGTAGCCACTACCCTTTTCTTGATCTGTTTTTCTGATACGGTGATCATTTTAATGGTTTCCACTATCAGGTCGGCCAGGTAGCGATAGTATTTTCGTTCAATATCTTGGCGCTCCCGGTCTGTTTTTTCGGGAAAGGAATTGCGCAGGTTTTGCTGCACTACATCACGGCGGTAATGAACAATGTAGTAAATTATAACAAACGCGATATCGGATAAAATGTATAAAAACCAAAAGGGAAGCAGCGATATAAGGTATAAAATTAATATCCCTAACTTAGTAAAACCCTTTTTTATCATTATTTTAGCCAATTTTGAGCACAAACATAAAATATATGATTGAAAAAGGCGCTGTGTTACCCATGTTTTATCTTCCGCCGGTAGATTATTTTGTACAATTAAATACGTATAAGCCTGATATACTGATAGAAAAAGAAGAACATTTCCCCAAACAAACTTATCGCAACCGGGCTAATATCTACTCGCCCGATGGTGTGCTGGCATTGGTGGTGCCGGTAATTAAAGGTTCAAAAAATCACACTAAAGTTAAAGATGTAAAAATCAGTTATGATTTTATGTGGCAGCGCCTGCACTGGCAAAGCCTGCAGGCCTGTTACCGCCGTTCGGCTTATTTTGAGTTTTATGAAGATGATTTTGCTCCTTTTTATGAAAAACAAATTACCTACTTATTTGATTATAATCAGGAGCTTTTGAACCTGCTGCTTAAGCTCACCAAAATAAAAACAGAATTAAATTACACGGATGAATACCAGCCCGAATATCCTACCCTGCATGATTTTCGATTTTCTATCCATCCTAAAAAAGAAAGCGAGATGCAGCAGAAACCCTATTTCCAAGTATTTGAAGACCGACGGGGCTTTGTGAAAAACCTGAGTATCATTGATCTGCTGTTTAACCAGGGCCCGCAAACCATAAACTATTTGTAGATGAATGGCAACTTTAAACGCCTGCGCCTTAAAAAACACAAACAAGCGGGCAATGTAGGTGACAGACCGGGTACTATCAGGGTAGCCGAGGATGCACTGAAACCCATTATATCCGTTTACTCATACAATAAGGATGAGTTGGTAACCTGCGAAGGCAAGGATATCAAAACAGCATTAAAACAACTGAACAAATGCGATAATCATACCCATTGGGTCAAGATTAATGGCTTGGGCGATGCCTCGCTGATTGAGCAAATTGGGGAGCATTGCAATATCAATTCGCTGGTATTGGAAGATATTGCTAATACCCACCAGCGCCCCAAATTTGATGAATATGAGGATTATGCCTTTTGTACCAGCCGCATCGTTCAATTCAATAAAGATAACGAGATCATTAACTGCCAGTTTTCGGCTATTATAAAAGATAATATCATCATTAGCTTTGAGGAGGATCACACCGAACGTTTTGATGCTGTAAAAGCCCGCTTAAAAGCCGGAAAAGGCGCTATCCGTACCGCTGGCCCCGGATATATGTGTTATGCGCTTACTGACACTATAATTGATACCTACTTTGTGTTGCTTGCGGAGATTGGCGATCACTTGGATGCCCTTGAAGATAAGCTTTATCTCAGTGCCGATAAAACCATCATGTTTAATGCACAGCAGCTAAAACGTACACTCATTGTTGTACGCCGTGCCAGCTGGCCCGAGCGGGATAAGATCAACGACATGATCAGGTCTGAAAGCCCGTTGATAACGTCTGAAGTTAAATTGTTTTTACGCGACGCTTACGACCATTGTATCCAGGCCATGGACCTTATTGAAAATTATAAAGAGGTAACATCAAGTATCATCGACCTGTACCTATCCATGGTAAGTAACCGCATGAACGAGATCATGAAAGTGCTTACTATCATTTCCGTGATCTTTATACCGCTTACTTTTATTGCGGGCATCTACGGCATGAATTTTTCCCGCCAGGACGATAAAGGCCATCTTTTGCCGGATAACATGCCCGAACTATATTGGCATCATGGATACATTTACGCTATCGTATTTATGTTTTTGATAGCCATAATACAGGTGTTTGTATTTTGGAAGAAGGGTTGGTTTAACAGGTTATAGCCCTCCCCCTTTAGGGGGCCGGGGGGCTTGGGCTTGAACTTGTTTCTTCACCATATACAAGATTTCACCCAGGCCATTTGTTTTGATCTCAAATGTGGTTGAAAGCAGCATCCCCATTTTATCTTTACTAAAACCCTTGCCCGCCATCCATTCCAGGTATGATACCGGGATATCAGCTATAATAGTGCCTTTATATTTACCGTAAGGCATTTTGGTTTGTACAATATCGATGAGGACTTTAGGATCTGGTTTTAAATTTTCCACACGGTAAAGGTAATCACAAACCGGTGGGATTTTGTTCCTATTCCTGTAATCCTTTTATAATAAAAAATGTAGCGAGTGCAGCTGCGATGCCAACACTTGCTTTTAAAATGCCGCTGCTTACATAAGGCGGGATATATTTTACGCCCATTTCATCGGCAACAGCCGGGTGCCCTACATAACGGCCTTTTGCAGGTATTGCAACCTGCTCAAAGTTATCGGCCAGTTCATGTAGTTGATCATGCAGCTCACGGCCGCGCATTATAGGGCCATGGCCGGCCGCCACAGTGCGTGGTTCAAGCGCGGCAAGCCGGCGTACCGATTGAGCAGCGGCTTCCCAGTCGGTAGTGAAATACCTCGGCGGTCCGGTTAACTTTTTAAGCGAGCTAAATGAATATAAAGCTGATTCGGCCTTTGTAGTTGAAAACGCATCCCCGGCTATTAAGGTCGAATTTATTGGCAAAAACAGTGAAATATGACCCGGCGTATGTCCCGGTGTGTGAATGATTTTCCATTCTGGCAGTTCTGGAATCCCTTCCTCCATATCGATGGTTTTGACTTTAGTACCGAGGTTTATGGGGGATGTAGGGAAAAATACCGACAAAAGGCTCATCAGCCCATCGGTTAGTGATGGATCGGCCGGCGGGTATGATGACAGACCCGTTAAGTAAGGTAATTCAAGTGCATGGGCATAAACCGGAACATTCCAGGTTTCCAAAAGCTCTGCCAGGCCTCCTGCGTGGTCGGCATGCCCGTGTGTAAGCACAATAGCCGCAGGTCTGGTTCCCGGACCAAAAAGTTCCTCGGCCATAGCAATGATTTTTTTGGCCGAACCTTTTAACCCCGTATCCACCAAAACCCAGCCTTTGGCAGCACCGGGACGGTTAGCGATCATGTAAACGTTAACAAATAATAGTTTAGTTCCCCATACCCTTTGCGATACCTGGAAATATTTTGTACTGAGCCTTCTGTTCATGGTTTATAATTGTTAACAAAACGTAACTCGTGTATTAAAAGTTTTAGCTGCCTTAAATTTAAACACAATTTTATCAGTCTAAAAACAAATAACATGGCCACAGGCTTAATACCGGCGCAAACAGAAATTGCCCGAACTATGTTAGGTTAATAAACTATAAACACCATGAAACAACAATTTGATGCCACACTTACGGGAACCGATAGTATTATTGAAGGCACAACGCAACAGGTAACCCACGCGGGGCACATAAACGCTTATGAATTTACATCGATAGATGGCACGTTACATTTAGTGATTGCCAAAGATGAGGACGGCGAATGGATCAGGATTGATGGTACGGAGCCTTATCTGTCGAGCTGGATTGATGAGCTGGCCGACCAGGCGGTAAGCCATTCTTTATAACAAGAAAGCTGGGTCAAATGACCCGGCTTTCTTCATAACAATTCATATGCTTAGTCCAATTCAATTGGTTTCATTTTAGGCACCAGGAAATGCATAATGAGCCAGGCCAAAATGTAAGCACTTCCGCAAACAAAAAACATAATATAATAGGCTATCTCAATTTTACCTATTGACCGATAATACACAAACAGGTTTTTTTGCACGGCGAGCGACAGGAATACCCCGCCAATGGAACCGAACATACCACCTAAGCCTGTTACCGAGCCAATAGTGCGTTTTGGGAACATATCCGAAACTGTGGTGAATATATTAGCGCTCCATGCCTGGTGCGCCGATGCTGCTATCCCTATCACTATAACCGCAAGCCACATATTAACACCACCCAGAATTTGCGCAAATATGATTGGTATTACCGCCAGTGCGTAAATAAACATAGATGTTTTACGGGCTTTAAATACAGGCCAATCCTTTTTAATAAGGTTCATAGGCAACCAACCGCCGCCAACACTCCCAAAGGTAGACATGGTATAAACCAACGCAACAGGAATGGCTATTTCTGTGCCTTTTAAATGATACTGGCTTTCCAAAAAATCGGGGAGCCAGAACAGGTAAAACCACCATATCGGGTCGGTAAGGAATTTACCTATAACAAAGGCCCAGGTTTGCTTAAACGAAAGCAGCTTGCCCCATGATATTTTCTTTTGCTCAACTGGCTGTAAGGCTTCAGTTTGACTGTCATGATCACTATTGATGTAATCAAGTTCGGCTTTTGATACCTTGCTATGCTTTGAAGGTGCGCGATAAATAACCTGCCAAAGCACCAGCCATATAAAACCAATGGAACCTGTAATAATAAAGGCCCATCGCCATCCCCAGGCCGCCGCTATAAAGGGCACTGTTAAAGGAGCAACAATAGCACCTATATTTGCACCCGAGTTAAAGATCCCCGTAGCAAATGCACGTTCCTTTTTAGGAAACCACTCGGCCACGGTTTTAATAGCTGCAGGAAAATTTCCCGCTTCACTAAGGCCCAATGCAGAACGCACTACGCCGAAACCAAAGGTGCCGCCAACAAAAGCGTGGCACACCGCCGAAATACTCCATAGTAGTGTTGAAAGGAAATAGCCGAGTTTGGTGCCTATCTTATCAATGATCCGTCCGGCAGCCAGCAAACCTATTGAATAAGCTATTTTAAAAGCAATCTCAATATTGGCATAATCGCCATCATTCCACTTAAACTCCTTGGTAAGGTCTGATTTAAGCAAACTGATTACTGCCCGGTCAAGGTAATTAACGGTTGTTGCGAAAAACACCAGCGAGCAGATCACCCAGCGGTAGTTTCCAACTTTTTCTTCTCTCATTATAATTTAGGTTAACTGGCTATTTAATGGTTTGTACTATCTCCAGCAGCTTCAAAGTATCATGATAAAGCTTATCGTACTCCTGGTTTTCCAATACGTTTTTGCTGATAAGCTTGCTGCCCATACCCACCGCACATACCCCAGCTTTAAACCAGGTATTGATGCTGTCATGGTTCAAATCAACCCCACCTGTTGGTATGAACAACTGACCGGCAAACAAATCCCTGATCGAAGATACAAACTCCGGCCCCAATATATTGGCCGGGAATATTTTTATCAGCGCAGCCTCGTTTTGTTGAGCTGTGTAAATTTCGGTTGGTGTCATACAACCGGGAATCCATAACAGGTTGTGCTGCGCTGCCAGTTTTCCAACCTCCGGATTAACAATTGGCGAAACGATAAAATCAGCTCCGGCTTCAATAAAAGCTTCAGCTTCCTGAAGGCTTTTGATGGTACCGATGCCTAATTCCAAACCAGGCATTTCGCCGCTGGCCAATGCTTGTTTTAAAACCTTGAAATTTTCGAGAGCGGCTGCGCCGCGGTTGGTATATTCAAATACCCGTATCCCGGCTTTGTAAAGCGTACGGGTTATTTGCAGGCTCACCTCCGGGTCTTTGTAAAAGAACAGCGGTAATGTACCCTGCTTTAATATCGCGTCAAGTACTATATTTTTTTTACTCATTGTTTCATTGTGTTGTAAATTTGATCAACTGTTTTCGTGGTCGCATCGCCTTCAATAAATAGCTTTTCGAATGCGGCTGCCGTTGCAAAGTCCAGCAATTGCTGCGGATCCTGCTTGTTATAAAAGCCGTAGATAAGCCCTGCCATAAAGCAATCGCCGCTGCCTACCTTTTCAACCACGGTTTCGGTAGTATAGGTTGGCGAATAATAGAAGCGGTTACCTGTATAAAGCGAAGTATAATATTCAACGCCTTTGCCTGCATCAAAGCGGAAGGTATTGGCAACAGCCCGGCAGCGCGGATAAGCATCCATGATCCTTTCAGACGAATAAAGCCCTTCTTTCAGGTAAATACTTTGCTGGCCTGATTCATGCATATCTGGCGTAACCGGAATACCCAGCATGGTTTCTTCGGCCCAAACATTGCCCATAATGATATCGGCGTATTGTACCAGCTTAGGCATGATCTCCACCGGTTTTTTACCGTATTGCCATAATTTGGGGCGGTAATTAAGATCGACAGAAATGGTAATTTGTTTTTTGCTTGCCGCCTGCAAAACCTCTTCGCAAACATCGGCCGCAAGCTGGTTCAAGGCCGGGCAAATCGCACTGAAATGAAACCAGCTTACACCCTCCAAAACAACATCCCAGTTAACCATACCCGGTTTGAGATCGGCAAAGGATGAGCCTGCACGGTCATATACAATGGCGTTATTCTTTACATCTTTACCACGGGTAAGGTAGTAAAGTCCAATCCTGTTCCCACTTTTGTGAATAGCTGAGGTATCAATCTTTTTGCCTTCCAGGTAGCTGATGACCTGTTCTGACAGTGCATTGTCAGGTAAAGCGGTAAAATATTTTATCGGCTGCTTCCATAAAGCTAAAGCGTTGGCCACATTAAGTTCGGCACCACCCATGAAAAATGGCAGCTTGTTTTCTGCAAGCCATTGCCCCTCGCCATCGGGACACATGCGTAATAACAGTTCGCCGAACGATAGGATGCTCCCTTTGGTATTTTCGATATTGCTCATTTAAAAATTGAAATAGTTTTTGGCGTTAAAATAGCAAATATCACTCACGATCTTACCCGTCCATTCAATATCGTTTGGCAATTCACCGTTTTCAATATCATCGCCTAACAGGTTACAAAGCAACCTGCGGAAATATTCATGCCTTGGGAACGACATAAAGCTCCTTGAGTCGGTAAGCATTCCAACCAAGCGGCTCAGTAAACCCATATTTGATAAAGCGTTTAGTTGCTTAATCATGCCATCCTTTTGATCCAAAAACCACCAGGCCGATCCAAACTGCATTTTGCCGGCTACCGAACCGTCATTATAGTTGCCCACCATAGTAGCAAACAACTCGTTATCGGCAGGGTTAAGATTATAAATAATGGTTTTGGCTAACTGGTTAGTGGTATCCAATCTATTCAAAAATTTGGATAGCGCCCTACCCTGTGCAAAATCGCCGATAGAATCCCAGCCGGTATCAGGACCTAAATTGGTTAAAGCACGCGCATTGTTATTACGCAATGCACCAAGGTGGAATTGTTGTACCCAGCCTTTTTCATGGTCCCAAATGGCAAAGTAATGCAACATGGCCGATTTAAATTTCAGGATTTCCAAAGGCAACAACACTTCGCTGTTCCTTATTTTGGTAAAGATGGTAGCTATCTCTGCGTCAGTATAATCTTCGGAATAAATTTGCTCCAGCCCGTGATCTGATAATTTGCAGCCGTTTTCGGCGAAGTAATCGTGTCTTGCTTTTAAGGCCGAAAGATATTCATCAATGTTAGATATAGATACATTTGCCACTGATTCCAGTTGGTCAATGTATTTGTTGAGCCCGGCAATGTCATCGGCGTTCATAGCTTTATCGGGGCGGTAGGCTGGCAATACTTTCACACTGTACCCGTCCTGTTTCAGTTTCTGATGATGGCTAAGGTTATCCAACGGATCATCAGTAGTACCCACAACCTCTACGTTTTTACTTTTGAGGATATTACGGATGCTAAACTCCGGCGATTGCAGTTTTTCGTTGCACTGGGCATATATTTTTTGTGCCGATGCTGGTGAAAGCAACTCATTGATGCCAAAATATCGCTGCAATTCAAGGTGTGTCCAATGGTATAGCGGGTTTCTCAAAGTGTAAGGAACCGTAGCGGCCCATTGCATAAACTTTTCCTCGTCGGTTTTATTACCGGTGATATAGGCTTCATTAACACCATTTGCCCGCATAGCGCGCCATTTGTAATGATCACCATAAAGCCAGATCTGGGTTATGTTTTTAAAATTGATATCATCAGCAATCTGATCTGGCGGCAGGTGGCAATGATAATCAATAATAGGCTGATGGCTGGCGAACTCATGATATAAGCGCTGCGCCGTTTTTGTTTGAAGTAAAAAATCCTGATCTAAAAAATTCTTCATTGGTTATTAACAGATATATACCAGAGTTAACGGTATGGTAGTTTATACTTGTAAGCGGCAAATTACACATCATAAGGGCAAGTTGGAAGTAATAAGCCTAAACAATCCACGCAAACGTTTTCGTTGAGAGGTAAAAACAACTACTATGAAGCAAAAAGGCGATGAGGTTATCACCCCATCGCCTTTTTTATCTATTGGTCAAATTTCTGCTACCAGAAAATTGAGTACAATGCAACCACAATACCTGTTACAATTAAGGCGCCTGCTAAAAATCCTCTCGAAGTTTTAAACATTGAGCCATCAATTTCGAGGCCGTTTGTTGTAACGCCCCTGGCCTGGTCAATTTTTGAAATAATGTACATACCGATAACGCACAGGATAAATACAAAACCCATACGGTCAAGGAAAGGGATTTCATATAACTTAGTCACCTTATCGTCCTGCAAAGCTAATTTTGAGAATCCATACGGTGATAAGAAGCTCAGGTCAATAAACCTTGGGCAAAGTTTAAAGAAGCACGAGAATATAAACCCGCCAACGGTTGCAAATAATGCAGCATTTGAAGTCGCTTTTTTCCAGAAGAAACCGAGGATAAACATAGCAAAGATACCCGGAGATACGAAGCCTGTATATTCCTGGATGTACTGGAAGCCCTGCTTACCTTCGCCCATCAATGCTTTACCGATAAGCTCAGATAACAGGATACCTAACAACAAGGCAACAAGCACCGATATTTTACCCAGGTTAACCAGTTTCTTATCGGTAGCTTCAGGATTGATTGCTTTTTTGTAAATATCTAACGTAAAAATGGTAGCGATACTGTTCGCTTTACCTGCTAACGATGCTACGATAGCAGCTGTTAACGCAGCGAATGAAAGGCCTTTTAAGCCGCTTGGCAATAAGTTTAACAATGATGGATACGCTTTGTTAGGATCCAAAACTCCGGATGAACTCGCCATCTCCTGGTGGAACATACCTTTTTGATATAAAAGGTAAGCCGCAATACCAGGCAGCACTACGATAACAGGCATCAGCAACTTAAGGAAAGCTGCAAACAGGATACCACCACGGGCAGTTTTAAGGTTTGCGCCCAAAGCCCTTTGCGTGATATATTGATTACAACCCCAATAGTTAAGGTTAGTGATCCACATACCGCCAATTAGCACAGATAAACCCGGAAGGTCCATGTAATTTGGATTATCCTTTTTAAAGATCATATGGAAGTGATCGGTTGCTTCACTGTGCAGGATCTTGAAACCGTTTAATAAGCCTGTGGTGCCTTCTTTTTCACTTAACAAAGTAAGTGCAAGGTAAGACGCCATTAAACCGCCCAATATCAATACCGCCACCTGTATAACGTCGGTGTAGCCGATAACCTTCATGCCACCCAACGTAATAACCGCCGAGAATATAGCAAGCAACCAGATACACAGGTGAATATCCAGGCCTGATATACCACTGACAGCTAATGCACCGAGATAAAGGATTGACATTAAGTTAACCACAATGTACAACAACAGCCAAAAGATGGCCATGATCATAGCTACCGTTCCGTTATACCGCTGGTGCAGGAACTGCGGCATGGTAAAAATCTTATTTTTAAGATATACCGGGATAAAGAAAACCGCCACAATGATGAGGGTGATGGCAGCCATCCACTCGTAAGTAGATATTGCCAGGCCCATTTTAAACGCAGAACCACTTGTACCTATAAATTGTTCGGCAGAGATATTTGATGCGATAAGTGATGCACCGATAGCCCACCATGTTAATGATCCTTCGGCCAAAAAATAGTCTTTTGAGGTGGCATCGGCGTTGTGTTTACGCTTATACACCCACCAGCCGTAACCGGCAACAATTATAAAGTAGATAAAGAAAACAGCATAATCGCCATTCGAAAGGGTTTTGAGGTTCATTGTTTTGGTTTGTCTTTGGGTTTAATATGTATGATTGACAATTATAAACTATATATATCGATTTATCAAATTTTCGATGTATTCTTGTTTACCGCTTGTCACTTTAGGTTCGCCATTAGCGATCGCATAGTTACGCAAATCTTCCAAAGAAACCTTACCCTCTTCAAAATCTTTTCCGGTGCCGGCATCAAATGAGGCATACCTGTCGGTACGTAATTTTTTATACTCTGATTTTTGCAAAATGTTGTCAGCAGTAACCAAAGCCCTTGCGAAAAGGTCCATGCCACCAATGTGAGCGTAGAACAAATCAGCCGGATCGGTTGAGTTACGGCGGATCTTGGCATCAAAGTTAATACCACCGCCCTGGAAGCCACCTGCTTCAAGGATGATCAGCATGCACTCAGTTACTTCATTGATATCGTTCGGGAACTGATCTGTATCCCAGCCGTTTTGTGAATCACCACGGTTAGCATCTATGGAGCCTAATAAACCCGAATCGGCAGCAACCTGTAGTTCGTGCTGGAAAGTATGACCTGCTAAAGTAGCGTGGTTAACTTCAAGGTTCAGCTTAAAATCGTTGATCAGGTCGTGTTTCTGTAAAAACCCTAATACGGTGGCCGCATCATAATCATACTGGTGTTTGGTTGGCTCACATGGTTTTGGTTCGATGAAGAAAGTGCCTTTAAAACCCTGCTTGCGCGCATAATCTTTAGACGTGTGTAAAAACTGAGCTAAATGCTCCTGCTCGCGTTTCATATTGGTGTTCAGCAGGCTCATATAACCTTCACGACCACCCCAGAAAACATAATTTTCGCCGCCTAATGCAATCGTTGCGTCAAGTGCCGCTTTTACCTGCGCACCGGCATGAGCCAATACATGAAAATCAGGATTGGTTGATGCACCGTTCATATAACGTTTGTGGCTGAACAGGTTTGCAGTGCCCCAAAGTAGTTTTACACCGCTGGCAGCCTGTTTTTGTTTGGCATAATCAACCAAAGCCTGCAAACGGCGGTCATTTTCGACAACATCATTGCCATAGTCAACCACGTCAACGTCGTGGAAACAGTAGTAAGGCAGGTTCATTTTGGTCAGGAACTCAAACGCTGCATCCATTTTGTCTTTAGCACGCTCAACAGCGTCAGCTTTTTCATCCCACGGGAAAACGTGTGTAGCGCCACCAAACGGATCGGCACCGTTACCGCAGAACGAGTGCCAGTATGCACCCGCAAAACGCAAATGATCTTTCATGGTCTTGCCGGCCACTACCCTGTCCGCGTCATACCAGCGAAACGCCAGCGGGTTATCTGATTCAAGGCCTTCAAATTTTATCTGGCCTATTTCTTTGAAAAATTCTTTTTCGCCTGTTACTATCATTTTAATTATTTAATTATTGAATTAGTGAATTAGTGATTTTTTTATTGGGTAATTGTTGAATTATTTATTGGATACACGGACAACACCTTTCGCCTTTAACCTTTTCCCTTTCACCTCAGTTTCGCTTCTAAAAGCGCTTTCCACTCCTGGTAAACCGGTTCAAACGCATCTGTTGTTGGTTCAACCAATTTGATAGCTTTGATATTGCTGAACGCTTCGGATGGTGATTTGAAAATTCCGGCACCTATACCTGCGCCTAAGGCCGCACCTACACTGCCGTCGTTATTATAGAGCTCGACAGGAACACCTGTAGCATTTACAAAAGTTTGGGTAAACAGATCGCTCAGGAAAAGGTTGCTTTTGCCGGCACGGATCACAGTTGGGTTCATACCATTGCCGCGCATAATGTCAAAGCCATAACGGAACGACGAGGCTATCCCCTCCTGCACAGCCCTGAAAATATGTGCCGGTGTATGCAGGTTAAGGTCGATATTTTGAAAATGCGCGCCTACCTGCTTATTATTTAACATACGCTCGGCACCATTGCCAAAAGGCAGTACCTGTAGGCCTTCGCTGCCCAAAGGTGCTTTTTCAGCTTCGGCGTTCATTTGGTTATAGCTATAGCCTGTACCGAAAGTGTTTTTTACCCAGCGATACAAACTGCCGGTTCCGTTAATGCAAAGCAGCACGCCAAGTCTTTTTTGCTCGTCGGCATAATTAACGTGAGCAAAGGTATTAATGCGGGATTGCTGATCATAAACCAGCTGATCATCCACACCATATATCACGCCTGAGGTACCTGCAGTGGCAGCTACCTCGCCGGGGTTAAGTACATTTAATGATAAAGCGTTGTTGGGTTGGTCGCCGGATTTATAAGTAACCGGAATACCTGCCTTTAAATTCAGTTTTTCGGCAACGGATGCCTGCAAGGTTCCGTGCGAAGAAAAAACAGGATTGATAACCGGGAACAGGTTTTCATCGAAACCGAAATAATTGATGATCTCTTTGGAGATGCTATTGGTTTTGAAGTCGAAAAATACACCTTCAGATAATGCAGATACCGATGTGGTGATCTCGCCGGTAAGTTTCATGGCGATATAATCACCGGGCAGCATAATCTTATCTATTTTACTGTAGATCTCCGGTTCGTTCTCTTTTACCCATGCCAGTTTTGAGGCCGTAAAGTTTCCCGGCGAATTGAGCAGGTGCGATAAGCAATGCTCTTCGCCAATGGTGGCAAAAGCTTTATCGCCAATTTCAACAGCGCGGCTATCGCACCATATAATACTATCACGAAGTACGTTTTGATTTTTATCAACCAATACCAGGCCGTGCATTTGGTAAGCGATACCAATGGCAGCTATATCTTTTGAATTGTAAGCACCTTTTGCATGACAGCGCTCCAATGCTTTTTGCGCCTGCTCCCACCACATTGAGGGGGATTGTTCGGCCCAGCCGGGATGCAATGCCTTAATTGGCGACTCCTGGTCGGGATATTGTGCCGAAGCGATTGTATTTTGCGTTGCGGCGTCAACAACACTTACTTTTACCGACGAAGTACCTATATCGATCCCTAATAACAGCATAGCCTATTCAGATTTTTGTATGATTTTTTGGTTGTATTTATTAATTGGTAACTTAACGCAACGAAAATAAAGAAATAAATAAAAATTGCAATCGATTGCGTAAAATATTTTTTCCAACTTGCACGCTATAATGAAGAAAGTTAAACGCACCACCATTTATGACATTGCCGCTAAGCTCGGCATAACCGCGTCTTCCGTATCAAGAGCGCTGAATAACAGCAGCCAGGTGAACGAAAAAACCAGGGAGCTGATTATCAAAACCGCCGATGAGCTCAATTATAAACGCAACACCCTCGCCTCCAACCTGCGCAAAGGGCATTCAAAAACTATTGGCGTAGTGGTGCCTCGGATAAACCAGAACTTTTTCAGTAACGTGATAGCCGGCATTGAGGAAACAACTTATCAAAAAGGTTATAACCTCATCATATGCCAGTCGGGCGAGGTGCATGATAAGGAAATTCAATGTGTAAATACGCTCATTAATCAGCATGTGGATTGTATAGTGATCTCGGTATCGGCCGATAGCTATGATTACCAGCACCTGCAAAATGTGCTTGACCATGGCATTCAGCTGATCCAGTTTGACCGTGTTGCCGAAGAGCTGGAAACGCTTAAAGTGATCAACGATAACGAACAGGCTTCATTTGAAGCGGTATCGCACTTGATAGAAAACGGCTATAAACGTATCGCTCTGCTTGAGGGCCCACAAAATCTCAATATTTTTCGCCAGCGTAAAAATGGATATCTAAGGGCATTAGAAACACATAAGGTGAAAGTTAGTGATGAACTGGTGGTTGAAAATGCATGGACAAAAGAACTTGGTGCCGAAGCTACCCGTAAACTGCTTAACCTCCCCCACCCGCCGGATGCGATATTTGCCTCTACATCTGACTTTTCGGCTTTAGGTGTTTTGGAGGTAGCTAATGTCATGAATATCAAGGTACCTTCAGAATTGGGTATTTGCGGTTACTCTAATGAAGCTTTTACGGAGATTACCAGTCCATCGATAACTACTATAGATCAGTTTAGTGTTTATATGGGCAAAACCATTGGTAACCTGTTTTTCCAGGAGATTGCCAGTACCGAAGTTTCAGTTAAACCCAAGATCATCAGTATTAAGCCTGAATTGATTATAAGAGGATCAACAGCAAAGAAGGGATAAGTTAGCTCCTTATAAGATTGATGATTTATAAAGATTAAAATAAATGTCATTGCGTAGCGCGGCAATCGCATGCTATACAGAGCGGCCATGCTTCCGTGCGATTGCTTCGTGCCTCAATGACATTTTTTTATTCGTAATTTTTACTAAAATTCCACCACAAATCCAACTCTTTCCCGATAAAAAACATATTTTAAATTCAATATCGATAAGCATTTAGTTACAGATTTGTTACATTAAGCTTTAATTTCAACCATTGTTTAAGTATAACACGTATGGATGATTTTTTAGCCGCCAGATCTCAAATGGCCTTATCGTTAGGTTTTCATATCATATACTCCTGTATCGGTATGGTAATGCCGGTTTTCATGGCTATATCGCATTATAAATGGATCAAAACCCAGGACCCGGTTTATAAAAACATCACTGTTGCCTGGAGTAAAGGCGTGGCTATATTTTTTGCTACCGGTGCGGTATCCGGCACCATGCTCTCTTTTGAACTCGGGTTGCTTTGGCCCGGCTTCATGAAACACGCCGGACCGATCTTCGGGATGCCGTTTTCGTTAGAAGGCGTCGCCTTTTTCATCGAAGCTATAGCACTTGGCTTATTCCTTTATGGCTGGAACAAATTAAATAACTGGGTACATTGGACAGCCGGGGTTATTGTCGGTATAAGCGGCGTTGCATCAGGTATCCTCGTAGTGTCAGCCAATTCATGGATGAATAGTCCATCCGGGTTTGATTTTGTGAACGGACAGTATATCAATATCGACCCTGTAAAAGCCATGTTTAACAAAGCGTGGTTTTCCGAGTCATTGCATATGATTATAGCCGCCTTTTCGGCCACAGGCTTTGCAGTGGCCGGGATCCATGCGCTCATGATCCACCGTAAAAAGAATATCGCTTTCCATACTAAGGCGTTTAAAATAGCTATCATCTTTGGGGCAGCCGCAGCTATTTTACAACCTTTCAGCGGCGACTTATCAGCCAAAAACGCAGCTAAACGCCAGCCTGCAAAACTGGCCGCAATGGAAGCCTACTTCCACACCCAGGAATATGCACCGCTGGTTATCGGTGGTATTCCTGATACCGCTGCAAAAAAAGTGAATTACGGTTTAGAGATCCCCGGCCTGTTAAGCTTTTTAGTACATGACAATTTTAAAACACAGGTAAACGGGTTGGACAAGATCCCTGTTAAAAACCAGCCGCCGGTAGCTATTACGCATTATGCTTTCCAGATTATGGTGGGTATAGGCGTTTTGATGATGCTGATCGGGATCATCTATTTTTATGAACTCTGGAAAAAGAAAGACCTGCTTTCCAAACCATGGTTTCTGAAAACTTTTATCTGGGCAACACCACTTGGTTTTATAGCCCTTGAAGCCGGTTGGACGGTTACCGAAGTTGGTCGACAGCCATGGATTATACAGGGTGTTATGCGCACCAGCGAAGCAGTTACACCAATGCCGGGTATTCAGTATTCTTTTTACCTGTTCAGCTTTATTTATTTTACGCTGAGTGTAGCTGTTATATTTTTATTAAAAAGGCAAATCCAGATGGTGCCTGAATTGTATGACCGTAAAACCGCCCAGTCATGATGCTATATATTGTAATCCTTTTTCTTTTTGCGGCTATCACCCTTTACTTTTTATTAGGAGGGGCCGATTTTGGCGCAGGAATAATCGAACTTTTTACTTCAACCGACAATAAACACCGTACACGTAAAATCATGTACCAGGCTATCGGCCCTATTTGGGAGGCCAATCACATGTGGCTTATCATTACCGTGGTGATATTGTTTGTGGGCTTTCCGGTTATTTACAGCGAAATGTGCATCTATTTGCATATTCCGCTACTGGTGATGTTGCTTGGCGTTATAGCCCGGGGTACCGCATTTTCGTTCCGCAACTATGATGCTATCAAGGACGAAAAAACGCAGGCCTTTTACACCCATATATTCGTTTATTCAAGCTTTGTTACGCCGTTGTTCTTAGGCATTATTGCTGGCAGCGCTTTATCTGGCCAAATTGATCCAAAAGCTACTGATTTTGTACGTGCCTATATCTTTAGCTGGTTCAACTGGTTTTCGGTGTCTGTAGGCTTTTTTACCGTGGCTTTATGCGGCTTCCTTGCAGCCATCTACATAGTTGGCGAAACAGAAGATGTTGACGAAATCAAACGCTACATCCGCAAGGCAAAGATTATGAACATCGCCGCCGTAATATGTGGCTCATTAGTGTTCTTAGCTTCTCATTTTGAGCATGTTCGCCTGGCAAACTGGATTTTTGGCAACCCTGTAAGCTTAGTTGCAGTAATAGCTGCAACAATTTCATTGGCAGTACTTTATCTGATTATATCCCATCGCCGAAACCGGCAATGGATTAGGGTACTGGCGGCCTTCCAGGTTTGCATGATACTAATTTCGGTTGGATTTTCGCGCTTCCCAAGGTTTGTTATTTTTAAGGATGGCAGTTCCATGTCGTTACTTACGGAACATGCCAACAGCAACAGTATCGATGACCTGGGGGTTGGGTTACTGGTTGGTAGTTTATTTATATTACCGGCGCTGGGTTATTTGTATTACGCGTTTAAGAAGAGAACTTAACCATGATACGCTCGATTTTAGGATTAGCTTGAATTAAAGTATAATATCATGAAATCTTAAAATCAGGCGCATCATGGTTTTAAACGGTAAAGATCTGCTTTCAAATATTACATTTGTGTTGTGAAGAATTATCTAAAGATTTTATCAATCGACGAATACTCCATTACGCCTAAGTACCTGCAGCTCTCCAACGCCATTATCAGGGCCATTGAAAGCGGGCAGATTGTAAAGGATGATATGCTCCCTTCGATCAATGATCTCAGCTATGCACTGGATACTTCACGGAATACCATTGAGCGCGTTTATAAGGAATTGAAGGAGAAAGGCATAGTAAGCTCGGTGCCGGGCAAAGGTTTTTTTATTTCCAATACCGATTTTCAAAAGCCGCTTAAAATCTTCTTGTTATTCAACAAACTCAGCGCACATAAGAAGATCATCTATGATGCCTTTGTAGCTACCATCGGCGAGCAGGCTGCTATCGATTTTTATATCTATAACAACGATTTTTACTTTTTTAAAAAGATCATTACCGAAAGTATCCAGAGCGATTATGCCAAATACATCATTATCCCACATTTTTTAGATAATGAAACCAAGGCTCATGAAATCATCAATACCATCCCTAAAGATAAATTGATTTTATTGGATAACCTTGTGCCTGGTGTAAACGGTAAGTTTGCAGCAATATATGAAAACTTTGCTACGGATGTTTATGAGGCGCTAAAGAGCATGCTGGATAATCTCAGTAAATATCATACGCTTAAGCTGATTTTCCCCGGCAAAACCTATCACTCTAAAGAGATCATGAAGGGCTTCCTGAATTTTTGCAGGCAGTATGCTTTTGAGTATGATATTGTTGAAACGCTATCGACAGAAACTATCCAGAAAAACACGGTATATATTAGCCTTACAGAGGATGACCTGGTTGAGCTCATTAAAAAGATCATCGCCTCTGATTTAAAAGTGGCTAAGGACGTTGGTGTGATATCCTATAACGAAACGGCGCTTAAAGAGATCATTCTTGACGGCATCACCACCATCTCAACCGACTTTAAATTGATGGGCAGCAAAACCGCCGAGTTTGCGTTGAATAACTGCCACGAGTATTTTGCGGTGCCGTTTACAGTGAGATTGAGAAGCTCATTGTAGCCCCCTACCCCCCTAAAGGGGAATGATGGTTTAAAAGTAACAATGATTGAAGACTCAACTTGCGCTCGTTTTTAACGAGTGCTTAACGTGGGTTTGCGTTTACAACGCAACTGGCGATACAATCGCCAACCATATTAAGCAGTCGTTAAAAAACCTACCGTGTACCCACATCTTTTTATTAGAGAAAAATGTCATTTCGAACGAGCAAGCGCAGGGAAAAACAGGGCGCGAGGAGAAATCTTATACGCCTTTCAAGGCGGAATGGCTGCTTGTAGAAGATTTCTCCTCACCACCGGCGCACAACCCTGCCCAAGGTTCGCTCGAAATGACAAGTATTTTTGTTTAATCAAAAGGTTTAATAAGATGTGGGTACACGGTAGGTTAAAAAACGAGCGCAGGTATTTTACTTCAACTCCCTAACCTTAATGCTTCTGAAAAATACCTCATTGCCATGATCTTGTAGTAATAAATGTCCTTCAGCGGCTTCGCCAAAGTTTTTCCAGATTTTGTACTTACTGATTGTTACCAGGTCGCGGAAAGCTTTTGAACCTCGTTCGTATTCCAGTACTTTAACGCCATTCAGGTAGTGCTCAACATGGTTGTTTGGATATACTACCACACGACCAGTATTCCATGCACCTATCGGATGCACAAAACGGTCCTGCTTGTTGGCTTTGATAAGGTCATATAATGAAGCTAATGTACGGTCGCCATCACGGCCAAGTTTGGCATCGGGGTGCAGTTTATCATCAAGTACCTGGTACTCCAGGCCAATAGCCGACCCTTTGGTAACTTCAGACAGGGTGACAAAATATTTGACACCGCTATTAGCTCCCGGCGTAAGCTTAAATTCAAACGAGAGATCAAAAGCACTGTAGTTATCATTAGTCACGATATCACCACCGCCAGATTCTTCCTGTCCGGCAGAGGGCAGCACGTGCATGGTACCGTTAGCATATTCCCAGCCTTTATCCGGAAAACCTTTGAGGGTTGCGCCACGCCATCCGGCATTGGTTTTACCATCGTATAAAAGTTTCCAGCCATTTGCTTTTTCGGCGGCAGTTATGCTGTTTGGCGTAAGGTTAACCACATACACATCCTTTGGAAACGGAGTAGCTTTTAAATTGGAGGTCTTCAGGTTGATATTTTTGAAATACACCTTTTTGTTAGCCTGCTTTTCTTCGCTTACAGCATGTACCTGTAAAGCTATGAAGCCTTTACTGTCGATAGTGTCGACAACATCACTTGCGGGAACACCGTTTACCCATGTCTTCATCTCGTTGCCGATACATTCAATTTTAATGTGATTGTATTCACCTACTTTAAATGCAGCCTTGGCTTTTGGGTTCAGATCAAGCGGGTATAGCCAGTCGCGACGGCCTTCGTCATAAATGCCACCGGTCCATTTGCGTGAAGATGGGTCTATTTCAAATTGCCTGCCATAGACTTTTCCTTTGCCCTTATTACCGGCCGGGTCGTAGTGGCTGCGGGTTTGCACGCCCGAATTACTCAACTCACTTTCAATTTTTGCATCCAACTCTAATATAAAATTACCGTATTCCTTTTCGGTAACTAAAAATGAATTGCCCGAGTTGAGTACGGTTGTGCCTACTATGGCTCCGTCTTCCACTTTATAATCGGCATTGCCGGCAAGTTTTTTCCAGCCTTTAAGGGTTTTACCATCAAACAGTTTGGTTTGCGCGCTTACTGGGCTAAATGCCGTTGACGCCAAAAGCATCATTGCAGGGTAGATTATTTTTTTCATATTTGATATTTTCTTGTTTGATTAAACTAAATGGGCCCCCTCTAAATCTCCCCCCAAAAGGCGAGACTTCAAAAGTTTTTAAAGCCCTCTCTTCTGGAGAGGGTTGGGTGAGGCTTATACCTTTACCTCCCATCCTTTTTCATACTCCCTGTTCCAAAGCTTTTGAGCTTCGGAGTCATTTAAAATATGACCGTTAGCAGGATCAATACGCAACACCCGGTCAACGCGGTACGATATATTGCCCAATTGAGGCAACAGGGTTGATTTAAATCCTATCTCAATCGGGCAGTTCAGTTTATCTGTCCCCCGGATCGAATCGGCAAAATTTTTCATGTGGAAGCCATCCAGGGCTTCGGTTGGGCTTACTTTATTGGTACCGTCAACTTTGGTGTCGTCTTTGACCTCTTTTACCAGTTTATTATCACCGTCATAAACGCGATAGCTGTTACCACTGTCATAAAACAATGTGCCTTTATCGCCATAAAATACTACTCCCCTGCTTAATTTTTCAATATCAAAGCCGTTGCAACTGCGGCATTCCCATTCGGCGGCCGTATTATTGGGGAAATTGTAAAGGATATTTTGTGTATCCGGCGTTTGCCAGTCGTCATTAAAATGGAAGCGGCCGCCTGTCGAAACTACCTTATTCGGGTAGTCAACATCAAGCCCCCATCTTATTACATCCAGCTCATGCGTACCATTATTCAGCGCCTCACCTGTGCCCCAGTTCCAAAACCAGTGCCAGTTATAATGGATCAGGTTATCCTGGTAAGGCCTTCTTGGCGCCGGGCCTTGCCACAAATCATAATTTAAGTTGGCTGGCACCGGCACCTGTTTGCCTTTGCCTATGCTTGCACGATGATTGGTATACCAGCCCTTTGCATAATAAGTACGACCGATTACCCCGTCATGCAATTCCTTCACCATGGCCTGCACATTGGAGAACGAGCGACGCTGGCTGCCCATTTGCACCAATCGTTTATATTTATTTGCTGCTTCAACAGCCATCTCTCCCTCGTGCGGATTATGACTGCAAGGCTTTTCCACATACACATGTTTGCCGGCCTGGCAGGCCATGATAGTTGCTGGAGCATGCCAATGATCGGGCGGTGCAACCACTACTGCATCGAGATCCTTTATCTCCAGCATTTTGCGGATATCTGTTAATCCCTGCGGCTTTTTGCCTGTTTGCTTATAGATGGCATCAATCGTTTTAGCAACTACGTTTGCGTCAACATCGCAGATATAACCTATCTCCACATTGGGTAATTTGGCGAAGCTCTGAGCAAGGTATAGGCCTCGGCTATTAGTGCCCATCATCCCCAATATTACTTTTTCGTTGGGTGATCCTTTAAAAAATCCAGTGGCTTTTGATAGTTGCGGCGCAAGCAGGAAACTTGTACCAGCTACGGCAGTGGATTGAATAAACTTTCTACGATTGATCATATTCAAAACAGGTTAATTGGGTTGATAAGCGCGCCCCGGCGGACTGCGCGCAAATTAGCTAAGTTTTGGAAAGGGCTAAAGCTATCCAGCCATTTTTTTATGAAGCAATTGTAATTTAGCTGTTACTTAATTGAGCTGAAAGCGGAAAGCATAAGGCTGAAAGCGAAGACTACGCTTTCAACCTTATGCATTGTGCTTTTAGCTTTTAAAGCAGAAAGCCCCTATACAGGGGCTCCGGGAGTATTAATTTGCAGGACATGCTTTAAACAAGAGGCTGTATCGAAAATACATCAAGCTTTGAGGTTTGAAAATTACGTACACGTTTGTACACACCGTTGCCGTTGCTGCTTCCATCGGTATTGGTATTTCCCTCAATGGTATCAAATAAATCGCCATGCACGCCAATAACAATACCGGTATGTACCCAGTCGTTAGGCGTTTTCTGAACCAGGAAAATATCGCCGGGCCTTACCACAGCAGGATTAGCCCTCACCGTTGCTACACGGCTTAACAAACCTTTATTAATGCCGGTAGTACCCACAGTATCGCAACTGTAGGTTAGCGGCATAAGTGTACGAAAATCTTTTCCTAATTGGCTTGCGGCCTGGTCAATGATGGTTTGTACAAACCCCATACACCAAAACCACTCCGTTCCTTCATTATTATCCATATAGGCCCGTACCCAGGGACCGCAATTACTTTGCCCCTTAACAGTAAGTTCAAATGGCGCGTTACTTAAATGCTGTATAGCTGTATTCACAACCAATTCCCTTAAGCCGGTACCTGCTACCGGGCTTTTAAATGCTTTTATCATTGGTTGGCATAACTCACCGAAAACACTGCTGTCGACAATGCCGGTTTGCGGCAGGTTTTTTGCCTTTTGGAAATTCTTAACCGCTGTTTCGGTGCCCGGGCCAAAGCTGCCGTCAATGCCTGTTGCTGTACCTGCTGAAGGATTGGTAACCGCATACAGGTTAAGCCAGCTTTGAATTTTAGTTACTTCTTTTTGATTGTTTGAGGCGCCGCCTTTTTGTTGGGTAGCCGATATAGCTATTTCTTTGAGGTATTGTTTTTTGATCATAAAGGAAAGGTTTAATAGTGATAAGGTTTAGATATCGTAATAATGGATATTTCATTACCTTCAAAAGCAAAGCTAAAGCAATCATTACAACTATAACAGCGTACTGTTACGGGATTTAACAGGAAAGCTTACGTAGTTTTACGTAAGCTTTCCTGTTAATGCTTTTAATATTGTATTGGCAGCGGTACCAGCTTTAAGTTCTGGCGCTGATGCCAGTATGGATATATCGGGTCTACCTCGCTGGAGGCATCCAATTTTTTAACCTGCTCAACCGTCAAATTCCATCCTATGGCACCGAGGTTTTGCTTAAGCTGTTCTTCGTTACGTGCGCCAATTACCAGGTTGGCAATAGTAGGCCTTTGCAGTAACCAATTCAATGCTACCTGTGCCACAGATTTACCGGTTTCTTCAGCAACTTCGTCAAGCACGTCAACAATATTGTATAAATGATCAAAATTTGTAGCCGGTCCATGGGCGCCGCCCTGTACTGTTCTTGAGTTTTCAGGAATTGGTTCTCCTCTTCTGAATTTTCCGCTCAGCTGGCCTGATGATAGCGGACTCCAAACAATAGTGCTTACTTTTTGATCGATACCTAATGGCATCAGCTCCCATTCAAACTCGCGGTTAAGCAACGAATAATATGCCTGATGGGCTACATAACGGCTCCATCCATATCTTTCAGATACAGATAGTGATTTCATTAAATGCCAGCCCGAAAAATTGGAGCAGGCTATATAACGCACTTTACCGCTGGTAACCAGATCGTCCAAAGCCCTTAGTGTTTGTTCAACCGGGGTATTGGCATCAAAGCCGTGCATATGATAAATATCTATTCTATCGGT
The DNA here is from genome assembly GCA_966212355.1 of uncultured Mucilaginibacter sp. Lineage (GTDB taxonomy): Bacteria > Bacteroidota > Bacteroidia > Sphingobacteriales > Sphingobacteriaceae > Mucilaginibacter. The sequence goes on along the minus strand of CBIHRB010000001.1, from coordinate 422,574 downwards.
ATTTAAACGACGAAGACTGTCTTCGGCCGATTTGATCAGGTGATAGCGAGACGAACCATAATCATTAACGCCCTGCCCCATAGTAAACGTGGCTTTGGTTGAAATCAGTACTTCATTGCGGATGCCTTCCAGGGCCTTACCTAATATTTCTTCAGAAATGCCATGCGAATAAACGTTTGCGGTATCAAATAAATTAACACCAGTGTCAAGGCAAATATTTATTAGCTTCTTTGCCTCGTCAACCTGGGTATTGCCCCATGCTTTAAAAAACTCATTACCACCGCCAAATGTGGCCGTGCCGAAACTTAATACCGGTACCCTTAAACCGGATGCGCCTAATTGTCTGTATTCCATAGTTTAATGTTTTATGATGTAGCAGGCGGTAGCCTGTGTCACAAATTTATGCGGAATGGTTACCGGCAGGGATTTTTTCAGATCATAAGTTTGTCATTTATGGCCGATGTTTCATGGCAGATAAATAAACAAATATTAGTTTTGAGTAATGATTGCAGACCCGCTAAGCGTTTCCCTTTTTGAGATGAGGCTGGAAGAAATCCATCGCCGCCATCCTATGCTGAGGTATGAGATCAGCATTCGCGATTTTATTGCCTTATTCCCGCTAAAAATAAAAAATGGCAGACCGTTAAAACCCGAACAGCCTTCCTTCTTTGCACTCGAGAGGGATGTGTTTTTGCAGGTACTCGTAGCGTTTAACCAGTCATTCAACTAATTAATCCGCACTCTGGTTTCGTCCAATCAGGAACACTTCTAAATAACAAATAAACAATTTTGACGGCTTGCCAAGTTTTAACTTTGGCCAAAATTTAACACATGGAGAAAACTAAACTTACCATTAATAATAACGGTTCGGTTAAAATAGAAGGCGATTTTGAAATTGTTGATATGCAGGGCAACGCTTACGGTCTACAGGGTCGTACTGTAGTTTCTATTTGCCGTTGCGGCTTATCAGCAAACAAACCATTTTGCGACGGTTCGCACAAAGGTCATTTTGAACATAACGCCATCGCCTTTGATCTTCCGCCCAAAAAAGTGTAAACAATTGTTTTAATATACATAAAGCCCGGTGTTTAATTACATTGGGCTTTTGTTTTGTGCACGATTTTTAAAATAATCTGCATTTTTGAAAACTATGCTTAAATCAACAAGACGGCACTTTTTTCATATAGCTTATCACGGCGCAAGGTATTCGGGCTGGCAAAAACTTTCAAAAGCAATTACAGTGCAGGAGGTAATTGAAACGGCCCTCTCTAAAATACTGAAACAACCTGTTGCCATTAATGGTTGCGGCCGTACAGATGCTAAGGTGCATGCAAGTCAGTATTTTTTTCACGCAGATATTCCTGACAGTTTAGATTTCGACCTGTTATTCCGTCTTAACAAACTGCTGCCGGATGATATTGCTGTATTTGATATTATCCCAATGCAGGGCGATCCGCATGCCCGTTTTGATGGCGTGATCCGTACCTATGATTATTTCATCCATAATTATAAAGACCCATTTCTTAGTAACTTCAGTTCACTTTATCCGGATCAGGATCTTGACTTGGATGCAATGAAAAAGGCTGTTTCCATCCTGCCTCATTACACCGACTTCCGCGCCTTGTGCAAAACGCCCGACAGGATTGAGCACACTATTTGCCACGTAAAATCTGCAGGGCTGTATATCGACGGCAATGGAAGCAAGCTCAGATTTAACATTACTGCCAATCGTTTTTTATATAAGATGATCAGGATCACTGTTGGTCGCCTGCTTGAAATTGGCAAAGGACAGATGAGCACAGATGAATTTGAGTTTTATATTGCCAACAAACAAACACCAAAAATCATTATCCCTGCTCACCCTCAGGGCTTGTATCTTTCAAAAGTAACTTATCGTTACCTTGATCTTGAACCGCGGTCGGCATTTTCACTGCTCGACAGTACAGACTGGTACCCCCTATAACATTTATCCGCCATGGCAAACGCACACAAATGGGGGTTAACAGGGTTAACACTTTTTAAATAAAAAACTCTTAAATAACTAATATTAAGATATTTAAATCAAAGCAAGGGTTACACTAAACTGATATTTTTGAGCACTTAAACATGTCCGAATGTTTGTGGCCGTTATCGGCAAAAGCAGGTACACATGAAACCAGGAACATTAACCGCGATCAGGCCATAAAACAAGTATCAATTAATACTGATTGCTCGCCAACATCATAACCTTTTTTTGTTAGCAATCTTGCAACAAATCGTCGCCGCTAAATATTTAGATGCAGTTCCCCTACCTTATCTGCTGATTTTTAAAAATATAACGCGTTAATTTGGTACTTTTGCACCCTCATTTTAAATTTTAATAGCATCCTGATGGCGTGGTCTGATAAATTGAAGCTTAACAAACAATTATTGCGTTCGGTAAATGAAGCCGGTTTTGCAAACCCTAAAGAGCTCCAGCTTAAAACCATCAACCGCATTATTGGCGGGCAGGATATTATCGCCATTGGTCCTGAAGGCAGCGGAAAAACCACCGCTTATGTATTAGGCGTATTAAACCGCTTTAACTATGCTCCGGAAGGTGTTCCGCGTGTATTGGTGCTTGTACCCGAAAAAGAACAGGTGTTTGCTGTTATAGAACAGTTTGACAGACTTAATAAAAATAAATCTATCCGCATAGTTGGTTTATATGTTACCCCGGGCTTTGAAAGCCAGATGGATGAGCTTGCCGAAGGTGCCGACATTGTTGTAGCCACTCCCGACAGGGCAAGGGCTATCTATCTTAAACTGGCCTTAAATTTAAATAAGGTTGATTTGCTGGTGATAGATGATGCCGACCAGATAGTAAAAAAAGGTTTGCAATTGCCGGTTGTTGAACTGGCTAACAGTATTGACAAGGGCCAGCACCTGGTGTTTACCGAGGTGATGCACGCCAAACTCGAAAAAATGCTTGATCCGTTCATGAGGCAACCGGCTACAATTGAGGTTGATGAACTGGGCGAAACGGCTATTGAAACCCATGAGCAGCTTTTATATAACGTACCAAACTTTGGCACGAAGCTAAACCTGCTTAATTTGTTCATGTATGATGAAGAGCTGTTTACTAAAACCATTGTATTTGTAAATACCCAAACAACTGCCGAAAAGCTTTTTCAAAGCCTTAAAAGCCGTTTACGTACCGGCGTAGCATATTTAAATCCTAAGTTTTTCGACTCAAAAGGGTTCAAAACCATTGAAGAGTTTAAAGCCGAAGCAGGCGCAAGGATTCTGATCGTGACTAACGAAAATGACGAAAACCTTAACCTGAGCGGTATCCCCTTCCTGATCCATTTTGATTTGCCTGCAGATAATGAACTGTTTATTAGCCGCGTGGTAAATCCTAATCCCGACGATAAGGAAGAAACGCTGGCAATGATCTTTGCTACCGATATTGAGTTGAGCCAGGTGAAAAAGATTGAGCAGATGATAGGGAATAAAATTCCTGTAGCCGAGCTGCCGGATGAACTGGTGATAGTAACCGAGTCGAAGCCTAAAAAAGCGGATGCTAAGGAAGATGTTAAACCAGGCGTTGGCGAAGCTTTTCATGAAAAGAAAGCGTCGAATGCCAAAACTTATAATTTAAGCGCCAGTACCAAGGCCAAAATGAACAAGAAGAAAAAGCACGGATAAAAGGCTGTACCATGGCATCACCATCGCCCTTACATCATGCTGAGTAATAAAAAGTTGGAATCTGCGAAGGTAAAATGACATCAAACAAAAAGAGGGGCTGTCACCCTGAGCCTGTCGAAGAGTCGCGCGCAGAGGCCTGCCCACCATGCTTCGACTGGGCTCAGCATGACACCCGTTTTAAACATCTCATGAGTGATTTGTTTCGGCACGGCAGACGACTTGCTTAGCATGGTTGCCCGGTGAGTGGGATGTTGAAACAAGTTCAACATGACATTTTGCTGTGATGTCACACTATCTCCAAATACAACTCTTCTACCTTTTTCCTTGCCCAATCGGTTTTTCTCAAAAACTTGAGGCTTGATTTTATACTTGGATCATCGTTAAAACAATTGATCCGGATCCGTTTGCCCAGTTCTTTCCAGCCAAAGTGAGCTACCAGTTCATTAAGGATCATCTCAAGTGTTTTGCCATGTAATGGGTTATTAGGCTGTTGCTGCATATGGCAAAAGTAAATGTTTGTTTTGTTAAAATGGTATAACAAAATTTGTTGCCCTCCCGTTTAAATAGTAAATGATATTAGCTGATTTTTAATAAAAGGTAAATTTTATTAAATTTCATGCTGCCAATCATGCACGGTTAAACCACTTCTTCAATTTGCCCAAAAATATTTTAATGAATAGCTATAAGTGTTATCTTGTTTTATTGTTGCAAGCTATTTCGTTATGCGTGTTCTCACAAAACCGCCCCATTCATTTTCAGCATATCGGCAGCCGTGAGGGGCTTTCCGAGTTAAATATCAATTGCATTATACAGGATAGCCGCGGCTTTATATGGGTGGGCACGCGCGACGGTCTTAACCGTTATGACGGTAACAAATTCAAAGTTTTTAAAAACATCATTACCGATACTAACAGTATCAGCAACAGCTTTGTTCAGGATGTACTTGAAGACAAAAACGGGAACCTGTGGATCTCGACCAGCGGCGGGGGATTAAACATGTACGACCGAAAACTTGATCGTTTTATCCATTATCGCCATAATCGAAACAATACCAATTCAATTGCGAGCGATATTTTGGTTAAAATAGCGCTTGATAAAAGCGGCAACCTGTGGATCTCGAATCAAAAAGAAGGTCTTGATCAGTTTAATATCGCGAAAAAAAAGTTTACCCATTACCGGTATAATGCAGCTGATGCAACCAGTTTAAGTGATAATAATGTCCGTACAGTTTATGTAGACAGTCAAAATAAGGTATGGGTGGGTACAACCTACGGCGGACTAAATCTTTATAAACCTCAAAGCAATAATTTTACCCGCTTTGTTTATGATGAAAGCATCTCTTCTTCTCTGTCAGCCAATAGGGTCAATGTTATTTTGGAAGATAGCGATCATCGTTTATGGGTTGGCGTGAGTGACGGGGGCCTTAACTTGTTTAATCCGGCAACCCAAACTTTTACTCATTATAAGAATGATCCGCGCAATAATAATTCACTTTCGTACAACACGGTACAATGCCTGGTTGAAGACAGTAATCATAACTTATGGATAGGTACGGAAAACGGCGGGTTAAGTATTTTTAACTATGCCGAAGGAAAATTCAACAACCACTTTGAGGATGATGTAGATAACAGCAGCATTGCTAATAACTCGGTAGATGTGATCCTGAAAGATAAGAGTGGGAATATATGGATCGCTGCGTTTGCATCAGGACTTAACTTCTATAAAAAAACAAGCGAAAACTTTATACACTACAAGCATAGTGCGCAGCCAAATAGTTTATCAAACAACTTTGTATTAAGTATTTACGAAGACAAAAATAATAACGTATGGCAAGGGACGGATGGCGGCGGCCTTAATCTTTTCAACCCGGAAAAGGGTGAGTTTAAGGTTTATAAAAACAACAAAAATGATAATGCCAGTATTTGCGGCAATTATGTTTTGGCTATACAGGAAGATGCCAAAAATAACCTGTGGATTGGCACCTGGGGCGATGGGGTAAGCATGATGAACCCGCAAACCCGCAGGTTCAGGTCATTTAAACATAATCCGGATGACAGTACAAGTATAGGCGGCAATAACATTTATGCCATAACCAAAACACTTGATGGAAAACTATGGTTTGGCACCCTTGGGACAGGGCTGGATTTATTTGACCCTAAAACCAACAAATTTATTCATTACCGCCATAAAGCCAATAATCCCAAAAGCATAAGCAGCGATAACATCAATTCGCTGCTTGGCGATTCGAAAGGTAACCTTTGGGTAGGTACTAATGATGGAGGGGTAAACTTGTATGATGCTGCAACTGATTCATTTAAACCGGTACAATACGAAAAACTGAACAGTGCCGTGGGCAACAACACCGCGCTCGACCTTTTTGAAGATCACCTGGGTAATATCTGGATCTGCACTTACGGCGGTATCTATCGCTTAAACCCTGCTACCGGTAAGGTTACAAACTTTAAAGCAAAGGATGGCCTTGCCAATGATTACGCTTATGCGATTGAAGAAGATAACAGCGGTAATTTATGGATCAGTACCAATAAGGGCCTTTCCAAATACAATCCTAAAAATAACCAATTCAGGAATTTTACCATTGAGGATGGTTTACAGGCCGACGAGTTTAAACCTCACTCGGCTGTAAAAAGTCATGACGGCACCATGTACTTTGGCGGGGTCAACGGGTTTAACATGTTCAATCCCGAAAACATCCGTGAAAATATATATAACCCTCCGCTGGTGCTTACCGATTTTCAGATTTATAACAAATCTATCCGCGTAGCTCAAAACAGCGATGATCCATCGCCCCTGAAAGAAGATATTTCCGAAACTAAATCAATAACCTTAACGCATGACCAATCGGTTATATCGTTTGAATATGTATCGATGGATTTTGCCCTGAGCAATAAAGAAACGTATGCTTATTTACTCGAAGGCTTTGATAAAACCTGGAATTATGTGGGTAATAAAAACACGGCCACTTATACCAACCTGCCAGCCGGTAATTATGTGTTCAGGGTGAAAAGCCGCAGTGCCGATGGAAAATGGTCCATCAGGCAGGTAAGCCTGAATGTTACTATGCTTCCGCCTTTCTGGCTTACCTGGTGGTTTATCAGTTTGCTGATCCTGCTGATTGTAACGGTCATTTATGCATTTTATCGATATAAAGTAAATGCTATAGTGAAACAAAAGAACCTACTTGAAAAGCAGGTTAGCGAACGTACAGCCGAGGTTATGCAACAATCGGAAGAGTTGAAGACCCAGTCCGAAAACCTGCAGACCTTAAATATCGAACTCCAAAATCAATCAGAAGAGTTACAGGCGTTGAACGAAGAACTACTTTCCCAGTCGGAAGAGCTGCAAGTGCAAAAAGAACAGGAACGTGAGGCCCGGGAGGAAGCCGATAAAGCTAACCAGGCCAAAAGCATATTTTTAGCTACCATGAGCCATGAGATCAGGACGCCCATGAACGGTGTTATTGGCATGGCCTCGCTGCTGGGTGAAACCGAACTGAATGCCGAGCAGCGTGATTATACAGATACCATTATTTCCTGCGGAGATAGTTTGGTAAATGTGATCAATGATATCCTTGATTTCTCCAAAATCGAATCAGGGAAGATGGAAATGGAGCAGGAAGATTTTGACCTGCGCCAATGTATTGAAGAGGTGATGGATATCTTTTCACAAAATGCAGCCAAACGCGAACTGGAGTTGGTTTACCAGATTGACCCTGCCCTGCCCCGGCAGGTTATTGGTGATAGTTTGAGATTAAAACAGGTGCTCACTAATTTAACCGGCAATGCACTTAAGTTTACCGAGCGCGGCGAAGTATTTATTAAAGTATTTTTATCCAAGAATATTGTCGATAAGGAAATTGAGATTGGTTTTAGTGTGATGGATACCGGTATAGGGATCCCGGAGGATAAATTGACAACCTTGTTTAATGCTTTTTCGCAGGTTGATTCATCAACCACGCGCAAATATGGAGGCACCGGGCTTGGCCTTGTGATCAGCCAGCGCCTGGTAAACTTAATGGGGGGCGAAATATGGGCTGAAAGTGTTTATGGAGAGGGATCTGTTTTTGTATTCACCATAAAAACAACTATCAGCAACAAACAGTCGAAACATGTACCTATTGTTTTTAATGCCGAAGAGCTTGAGGGCAAAAAGGTGCTTATTATTGATGATAATAAAACGAACCGCTTTATCCTGCAAACACAGCTCGAACAATGGGGAATCCAAACGGTGGCGGCGGCCTCGGGCAGGCAGGCGCTTGAGATCCTTACTGCCAATAATGGGTTTAACCTGGTTATAACCGATATGGAAATGCCGGAGATGGATGGTGTAGGATTAGCCCGGGAAATCAAGAGCAATTATACAGAACTGCCGGTAATTATGCTCAGTTCCATAGGTGATGGTTCAAAGAAAAAATATCCGGGCTTATTTTCAACTATTTTAACCAAACCTGTAAAACAATCGCAATTGGGTAAAAGCTTACAGGCCGAGTTCCAGGGAAAAAGACAGGCGCCGGCTCCTGAAGCAAAGCCGGATAAATTGCTTGATGTAAATTTTGCAAAAGAGCACCCTCTCAGCATACTTGTAGCAGAAGATAACACGGTTAATCAAAAGCTCATTAGCCGCATGTTGGAGAAGCTTGGCTACAGTTTTGAACTGGCCCATAATGGGTATCAAACGCTCGATAAGTTAAAGGCCGATCCAACCTTCGACGTAATTTTTATGGATGTACAAATGCCTGAGATGGACGGCTTTGAGGCAACAAGCCACATTCGTCAATATGCTTTTAAGCAGCCTTTCATTATTGCTATGACCGCTAATGCCGGCCCCGATGACCGGGACATGTGTATAAGTGAAGGCATGGACGATTATATTGCCAAACCTATGAAAACCGAAGCACTGATCAATGTTTTAAAGAGCGCTTACAAAATGATAAAAAATGCAAAGGGCAAGTATGTTTAGCTGTTGAAAGCAAAAGCTAATTATTGGGATGCCACGCCCCAGTAACAACTATTGCGGATTTTTTTAAGAATGGCAGGTGTTATGCTTGACACTTCATGCTGATATTTATTTTGGTTATTGAGCACGTACATGGTACCGCTGGTATTATTATAAATATATGAGCATAAACGTGTGTCTTCACCATCTTCGTCCTTCTTTACATCAACCCTTATACCGTTGGTTTTGTTACTCGTGTCGGGCGTTAATGCCGGGGCCGACGCTTTTACCCAGTTAATGGTATAATTTATGCTTTGCGGCGAAATACCATTGGTATTTTCTTTGTAGCTTTTACTATCCTGAATAACTTCAAGCAAACATTTTACGCATGGATCGCCCACCGTTGCCTCCCCATATTTTTTGCGCGGATTATTGATCACGCTGTCTTTTTTACCGGCTACGGTAACTGTTGTTTTTGAAATATCATTTGATACAGGTTTTGGTTTATTTTGTTTGCAGGCAAATATGGTCATCGCCAAGGCGCAAAAATAAATACATGGTTTAAACGGGATCATGGTTTATAAATTAGCTCTTAACTTATATACATCATTTTAGCCGTTTTGTGTTATCGTGTTTTGATATACCAAATGCAGTATTAATCCATAAATTGAGTTTAAACAATTTAAACATAGATTTTATTGCATTTAATGGACAGGTAAAGGACAGTTTTTCTATAAAAATTTCTTAAAATTGCCTGATTTATTTTGCCGGGCCGGTTAATTAGCGGCAGCACTTAAACCATCATAACAATTTTAAAAAAACGAGGTTTACCTTGTTATAAATAACACTGCGGCATATGCAGGATATCATAATAAAATGACTAATAGCGGTACAGGTTCAAATTTAACAGTTGATGTGGTTTTAATTGGCGCAGGTATTATGAGCGCCACCCTTGGTGTAATGCTTAAAGAGCTGCAGCCCGATCTGACGATTGAAATTTTTGAACGCCTGGATGTTATCGCTGCCGAAAGCTCGGCCCCGATGAACAATGCGGGTACCGGCCACTCGGCATTTTGTGAATTAAATTATACCCCTCAACTTCCCGATGGTAGCGTTGAAATAAAAAAAGCCATTAAAATTGCCGAGCAGTTTGAAACCAGTAAAGAGTTTTGGGCTTATCTTATTGAACAGGGCCTTTTAAATAACCCGCAAAGTTTTATCCGTAAGGTGCCACATATGAGCTTTGTTTGGGGCGAAGAAAATGTTGAATATCTAAAAAAACGTCAGCAGGCCCTTACCAAACATCACTTTTTTAAAGGGATGGAATACTCGGAGGATAAAGCTCAAATAAAGAAATGGATTCCGCTGGTGATGGAGGGCCGCGATCCTGATGAAAAAGTATCGGCAACGTTTATGGATATCGGCACCGATGTAAACTTTGGCAGCCTTACCAGTGCCCTTATAGACGAGCTTAAACAAAAAGGAGGCGTAAACATAAGCCTTAACCATGATGTCAGGGATATTAAACGCAATGCTGACGGTACCTGGAAAATTACTGTAAAAGATAAAAACACAGGCAATAAAAGAAGACTGAATGCCAAATTTGTTTTTGTTGGTGCCGGTGGTGGTGCTTTACCCCTGTTGCAAAAATCAGGAATCCCTGAAAGTAAGGGCTTTGGCGGTTTCCCGGTAAGCGGTCAGTGGCTGGTATGTAACAACCCCGATGTGGTAAAACAACACGAAGCCAAAGTTTATGGTAAAGCATCGGTTGGTTCGCCGCCAATGTCGGTTCCTCACCTGGATACCCGGATGATTGATGGCAAACGGGCTTTGCTTTTTGGCCCTTACGCAGGTTTTTCAACCCGCTTCCTGAAAAAAGGATCATTGCTTGATCTTTTTGCCTCTATTAAGTTAAACAATATACTTCCCCTGCTTGCTGTAGGGCGCGATAACTGGCCTTTAACCAAGTACCTCATCTCTCAGGTTATGCAATCGCCTGCCGACAGGCTTAGCGCCCTTAAAGATTACATGCCGACGGCCAAAGCCGAAGATTGGGATCTGGACATAGCCGGTCAGCGTGTACAAGTTATAAAAAAGGACGCCAAACACACCGGTGTGCTGGAGTTTGGCACAGAGGTGGTTACTTCTGCTGATGGCAGCATCTCAGCCTTGTTAGGCGCCTCACCAGGCGCATCTACTTCGGTACCTATTATGATCCAGCTTATCGAACGCTGTTTTAAAAACCATGTCAAAACGGAGGCCTGGCAGCAAAAATTCAAACAGATGATCCCTTCATACGGTGTGTCATTGGCCAGTAACGAGGCTTTGAGCGACGAGACCAGGGCAAGGACGAGCAAAGTGTTGGGATTGGTTTAAACAGAATTAGTATTCTCTTGCTGAAACAAGTATTATTACTTCTTTCGCGAATAGTTAAATATATCTTTTTTCAATTTGCCTTCTTTATCCTTTTCAATAAGGATTACATCCAGTTTATCGGGTGCAATTAACTGGTAAGTGATATGGACAGATTTATCTTTTAGCTCAAAATCAGCTTTATTTTTTTCGATATTAACCAGGTAAAATAAAAGTGGCTTATCTTTCTCTTCCCAACCAATGCTGCCACGGTTAAAATGGCGCATCTTAAAAACCGGTACCTGGTTTTGTTCTTCAATAACAACAAACTCATAAAATGCGACTTTACCATCTTTAACCACTCTGAAACTGCTGATCATGCTGTCGCCCATCGGCTCGCCCCAAAATTCCTCCATATCTCCCCAGGCATGTTTTTGCATCCATGTACCGGTCATGAAAGCCAGTTGACTAATTTTAGCTTTGGCTACCTGTGCAGGGCTATTGCCTGATATAAAAATAAAGCTGATAATTGCAGTGAGAATGTATTTAAAGTTCATGATATGAATTTAACAAATAATTCATCACCTAAAAGTTAGTTATGTGGGATCAGATTCCCTTCCACTCATAGCTTTTACTTTCCAGCCCTATCAAATCAATAACCCGGTTTACTACTGTCATGGCCAGTTCTTCAATAGTTTGCGGTTTGCTGTAATAAGACGGTATTGCCGGGCAGATGATGCCGCCGGCTTCGGTAACCGTAGCCATATTACGGATATGGATCAGGTTAAGCGGGGTATCTCGCGCCACCAAAACCAGTTTTCGGCGCTCTTTCAAAATTACATCGGCCGCACGGGTGATCAGGTCGTCGGAAATTCCTCCTGCTATCCTTCCAAGCGTCCCCATAGAGCATGGAACAATTATCATGGTATCAAACTTTGCCGAACCCGAAGCAAAGGGTGCCATGAAATCATTTTTAGCATAAAATTTAAAGGGAAGCTGAGTGTAATCCTCGTTGTCGAGTTCAAATTTCCAAACATCTTTGGCATTATCTGACATAACAACGCCTACTTCGGCAATTTGATCCTGTAATTGGGTTAGTTTTTTTAGCAGCAGACTGGCATATATTGAACCACTGGCGCCCGTAATAGCAACAACTATCTTTTTCTTCATAATTACTCCTTCAACAACCCAAACACACAAAAAGTTAGGGGCCCAAAAAAGGGTCGAATAACTTGTACCCGACCCTACATCTACCTATGAAAAACATGCCCTTGAGAGGGCACTACAAATATAATAACACTTTTTAAATTATTAAACAATTTGTTAAAATAATTTTAACCTGTTTATTGAATATTTTTTTCTATTAAAGTTTGGATAATTCCATCAACCATACCTACCCTGGGTACATATATGTTTTTGATGTTAGCATTTTTCATTACCGTAAGGTAAATTTCACAGGCAGGAATAATAACATCGGCCCTATCCTGGTTTAGGCCAAGCACGTTGATCCTGTCTTTTAATGAAAACGAACTTAGGTAGGTATATAACGATCTTAGTTTAGCAAAAGTTAGCGGCATATCTTCTTTTTCTTCGGATAGCCTGAACAGTTTATTAATGTTGCCGCCGGTACCTATACCCGATAATTGCTTAAAGTTACGGGTATTATCGCGCACAAAATCCTTCATTTCGTTCCAGGTTTCTTCGGTGTCCTGGTTATCCAGAATGCGGATGGTGCCAATGTTAAACGAACGCGAAACGATCAGCTCCCCTGCCGAAAACAGCGAAAGCTCTGTACTGCCGCCGCCTACATCAATATAAAGGTAGTTTTTGCTTTTATCGATGTTTTGCTCGGCATGACTGGCATAAATGATACTGGCTTCTTTAGATCCATGTACAATTTCAATATCGATATTAGCCTCATCCCTAATCAGCTTCACAACATCTTCCCCGTTTTTGGCCTCGCGCATGGCCGATGTTGCACAGGCTAAATAATCGGTAACTTTATATACATCCATGAGGTTACGAAAAGCAACCATTGATTTAACCAGCTCTGTCGTTTTTTTCTCAGATATATGCTGCTGTATAAAAGCATCGTCTCCCAAGCGCAACGGAACACGGATCAAGGTATTTTTTTTGAACGACACCGATCCGGTGTTTTGAATTATGTCGGCAATTAACAGCCTCACGGCGTTTGAACCTATGTCAATGGCAGCGTATCTCAAAGCAATTTCGTTTTATTTTTTAAATAATTATATATTTCAATTTGCGCCCTGTGGCTTTCGGGCGAATTTGTTTTGTGGTATTTATTGGTATTCTGACTGTTGATCTCACGGGCTTTGGTGTTATCATCAAGCTGGATATCAATAATATCCCTGATCTCCTCCTGCAGCTTTTCATCATATATCGGGAAGCCAACTTCAACACGGTTGTCAATATTTCGGGTCATGAAATCGGCCGATGTAAGGTAGATGAGCTCCTTGCCGCCATTGCAATAAATATGCACCCGGGCGTGCTCAAGATATTTATCTACAATACTAATCACCTCTATATTTTCGCTATAGCCCTTCACCCCGGCAATTAAGCAGCACATTCCCCTTATGATCATCTTGATCTTTACCCCAGCATTGCTGGCCTGGTAAAGTTTGTTGATCATATCTTCATCAGCAAGACTGTTCATCTTCAGGATCATATATGCCTGCTTGCCGGCTTTCGCGTTTTTGATCTCGTTATCTATTAGCCTGTAAATTGCAGGCCGCGAATCAATTGGCGATACGATGAGGCTTTTGAGCCCCTTGGGTAATAATCCCTTGTTGATAGCTTTGAAAACGTTCACCAGGTCATCAGTGATTTTTTTATTAGCTGTAAACAAGGTATGATCGGCGTAGATCTGCGCTGTTTTTTCGTTAAAATTTCCGGTTGAAAGGCAGGCGTAATAAGCCTGTTTGCCTTTTTCGGTACGGCTTACCAAGCAAATTTTTGAATGTACTTTATAACCCGGAACACCATAGAGTACGGTTACCCCCTCCTCTTCAAGCCTGTTACTCCAGTGAATATTATTTTGCTCATCAAAACGGGCCCTTAACTCTACAAGGCAGTTTACCTTTTTGCCATTTTTAGCGGCATTGATCAACGCGTGAATAACCCTTGAATTTTCGGCTAAGCGATATACGGAAATATTGATCTCTTTTACTTTCGGGTCTATAGCCGCTTCGCGCAAAAAGTGGATTATATAATCATATGATTGATATGGTGTGCTTACTAAGTAATCCTTTTTAGCTATAAGTTCGATAAGACTTTTACCAAACGAAAGATCAGCGACAGGCAAGGGCGCATATTTGCTGTATTCCAACTCAGGCCCGCCAACATTAGGGAACGAAATAAAATTCTTGAAATTATGGTACCTGTTACCCGGGATCAGGCTTTCGCCATGCAGGCCCATTTTACCCACCAGGTATTTCAGCATATCCATAGGCATCTCCGAGTCATACAACAAACGCATCGGTTTACCTTTTTTGCGCTTTTGGAGGCTCTTTGCCAGTGAGTCGACAAATTTTTCACTTACTTCTTTATCCAGGTCAAGCTCCGCGTCGCGGGTAAGCTGAATGGAGTATGCTTCAATGCTGTCATGTTCAAAAATGAAAAAGATATCCTCCAAACTGTACCTGATAATATCATCAAGCAAAATAATGAACTTCAGGTTATTGGTATCGGGCAGTTTAACAAAACGCGAAAGGTTATCCGGAAACTCAATAAGGGCGAACCTTGTTTTTTTATTGGTGGTAAGCTTTACAAAAAAGTAAACAGCCCTGTCCCTAAGCTCGGGCAGCGGTAAGGTGTCATTGAGCATAATAGGCACCAACGTAGCCAACAGCTTCTCTCTGAAATAGTTTTTCACGAAAGTACCGCGGGTTACGTTAAGCTGTTTATCATTCAGGATGAAGATCTTTTCTTCGGCCAGTTGTTTAACAATGATATTTTCGTACAGGTTGTTGAATTTACGTTCCTGTCTTACTACAATATTCTTGATCTGGTTAAGTATCTTTTTAGGGTTATAACCAAGTATCTCTTTCGATTTTTCGTTAAGTGCGGCTAAACGGCTTAGTGTAGCAACTCTCACCCTGTAAAACTCGTCGAGGTTAGATGAAAATATAGCTAAGAACTTAATCCGGTCTATCAGGGGAACGGTTGGGTCGGCCGCTTCCTGCAAAACCCTATCGTTAAAATATAGCCAGCTTATTTCTCTGTTAATTAAGGGAACCTGTTTATCCATAAAAATTTCTCGCTTTACAGCCAGATGTTACAAATCTGCTTATTTATTTGTTAACTTAATATTAACTCATGAGGAATTAACCTGTTTTCATTCATCATTATTTATTGCAGAAATTAAACAATTTGTTGCAATATTGCGCTGTATGTTAACAATACATTAGTTTTGCAAAACATTTATAACCAACACACTACTTATGCCAACATTTGATATAGTTAGTAAAATAGACGGGCAAACGCTTGACAACGCGATAAATACCGCCAAAAAAGAGATCCTGAACCGTTACGACTTTAACGATTCAAAAAGCACTATTGACCTTGATAAAAAAACAAACCAGGTTACCATAGTTACTGAAAACGATATGCGCCTTAAAGCCATACAGGACAGCATTATAAGCCGGATGGTTAAACAACATCTTGATCCCAAAGCGCTGGATTTTGGCAAAGAGCAATATGCATCGGGCAATATGATCCGCAAGGAAATCAAGATCAGGGAAGGTATAGATAAGGAAGCTGCTAAAAAGATAGTAAAGAAAATTAAAGATAGCGGCCTTAAAGTGCAAGCCTCCATCATGGACGATCAGGTGCGGGTGCAAGGAAAAAAGATTGACGATTTGCAATCTGTTATCAGCCTTTGCCGCGCCGAGGATTTTGGCCAGCCGCTGCAATACATCAACATGAGAGACTAATGGAAATCTCTGATAAAAATTTAAGACATCCTCTTAAAACAAAAGAAGCCGTGCAATTTGTTACGGCTTCTTTTGTTTTTATCTGAAAGCAATATTAGCCTGCAACTTCAACTTCTTCTTTATTAACTTCATTAGGCCGGCCATTTTTGAAAGCTTTACGCGGCGATAATCCAAGCAATTCAAACATAGCCATATCGGTATCAAATGATGGGTTTGGCGTGGTAAGCAGCTTTTCGCCGGCAAAAATTGAATTAGCTCCTGCCATAAAACAGAAAGCCTGTTCAACCGTACTCATCTCCGTACGACCGGCAGATAAACGCACTACGGTTTTAGGCATAATGATCCTTGTTGTGGCCACCATCCTAACCATGTCCCAAACAGAAACACGGGGCTGATCGGCTAACGGAGTTCCTGCTACCGGAACTAAAGCATTAATAGGCACTGATTCGGGGTGTTTGGGTAGGTTCGACAATGTTTTGAGCATGGATACCCTGTCCTCCACCGTTTCACCCAGGCCAATGATGCCGCCACTGCATACGGTGATCTTAGCTTTGCGCACATGTTCAAGCGTTTTAAGGCGCTCATCGTAGGTACGGGTGGTGATGATCCGTTTGTAATCTTCTTCGGATGTATCAAGGTTATGATTGTAGGCATACAAACCGGCATCTGCCAAACGTTGTGCCTGGCTTTCGGTAAGCATGCCAAGGGTACAGCACACTTCCATATCAAGGCTATTCACCGCTTTAACCATATCAATTACCTTATCAAAATCGCGGTTATCGCGAACCTCACGCCATGCTGCACCCATGCATAAACGTGATGCGCCACCGGCTTTTGCCTTTTCGGCAGCAGCGATTACTTCATCTTTCGGCATTATGGCATGTACATTTACACCAGTATTATAACGGGCAGCTTGCGGGCAGTAAGCACAATCTTCAGAACATCCGCCTGTTTTTATCGATATCAATGAACTGATCTGCACTTCTGCATAATCTTTATTCTCGCGGTGGATCGTAGCGGCCTTGTATACAAGATCAAGCAATGGTGTGTGGTATATTTCGGCTATTTCGTCTTTAGTCCAGTTATGTCTAACTTCTGTCATCAGTTTCAGATTAAATTCGTCCCAACAATGTTATTAAGTTATTGTAAACACGCAAATATTCAAAGATTATTTATAAATATAACATTTTGACAGCCCTCAAAAAGAAACTTGCTATATCACAAGGTTTTAAATATTTGGCAGCTTAGCCCTTCCGGGGTTCGCGTCCACGCTAACTGCTTATAAATTGCCGTGGGACAGGGACAACCGGCGGATATACTACTTCAATAAAAGCTTGGTAGCTAACCACAGCGGTAGTAAAAACCCTATACAATCGGTAAAAGTGGTGATGATGATGGATGATGCTACTGCGGGGTCAATCCCTACCCTTTTCAATATCAATGGAATGGAAGCGCCTGTTAAGCCTGCTATGATCAGGTTGCCTGTCATGGCTAAGAACAACACCAGGCCAAGCAGCGGATTGGCATCGTAAAAGAATGCTACTATAAACACGATGAGCCCATTGGCCGCGCCGTTGATCAGGCCTACTAAAAACTCTTTTAATACGGTGTTATAAGCTTGTTTGTCGGAAAGATCGCTTAACGAAATACGCCTTACAGTTACCGCCAATGCCTGTGTGGCGGCATTGCCACCCATACCTGCAATAATGGTCATATAAGCCGAGATAATGGAAAGCTTGGCAACTGTCGAATCAAATGTCCGGATAATGGATGCAGCAAGGAATGCTGTGCCCAGGTTGATCACCAGCCATGGCAAACGGCTTTTTACTGCCTCCAGCCAGTTACCGCTCAACTCTTCATCTTCAGATACACCGGAGATCTTCAGGATGTCCTCGGTGTTTTCCTCTTCCATTACGTCGATGATATCATCCACCGTAACGCGTCCAAGCAGTTTCATGTGGTCATCAACAACAGGGATACTGGTAAGGTTATATTGCTTGATCAGGCGGGCTACCTCTTCCTGGTCGAGCTCGGCTTTTACGTAAACAAAATCGGTAGTTACCAAATCGCTGATGCGGGCATCGGCGCGGGCTTTGATAACTGTTTTGATGGAGAGGATCCCTTTCAGTATGTCGTCATTATCAACCACGCAGATGGTATAAAACTCTTCCATCTCTTCCGATTGTCGGATGATCTCATCAAGCGCATCCTTTTTATCCATGTTGATATTTACCTTGATGATCTCGGAGTTCATCAAACCACCGGCAGTATCTTCGGCGTAGGTCATCAATGCCCGGATGCTGCTGGCATCTTCATGATCAAGGTCTTCTAAGATCTCTTCCTGGTGTTCTTCATCCAACTGGGAAATGATGTCGGTAGCATCATCATAGTCAAGCTCTTCAACTATCTCCGTACGTTTTTCGGGATCGAGGTTTACAAGCAATTCTGCAGGGCCGTGCTCTTCGTCCATTTCGGATAAAACTTCCGAAGCAACGTCGGCCGGGAGGATATTGATGATCCTTTCTTTTTCTTCCTGCTGAAGTTTTTCAAATAGTATAGCAATCTCCGAGGCGTGGTATTCCTTCAGAACATTCTCTAACTCAGCATCATCGGCTTCGAGCGCTGTTTTAATGCGGAGCAGGTCGGTTTTATCTAAATCAAAAGATTGCATACCCGACTAAATTAAAACAATTACACCACAATTAAGGAATTAAATGGACACAAAAAGAGTGCCTAAAGTGGCTATTGTAATGGAAACGTTAGATGCTGTGGTTATACTTAACCTTTGTACCGCTCACTTTATTTAATTTAAAAAGTGATTGCTCAACCTGCGTTTTACGAATTGAAAGCTGGATATTGCAATCATTGTCAAATTGCTGGTTAAGTACGATGAGGTTCTCTTCCTTAATGATCCGCATTATATCGTTCATCTGCAGATAATCAAACGAGATGGTGTATACGTCATTTACTGTTTTCGAAATGATAACCGATTGGTTTAAGGCATTCTCGGTGGCTGCTTTATAAGCATTAATCAAACCCGGAACCCCTAATAAGGTGCCGCCGAAATATCGAACTACCACAACCAAAATATTGGTAAGATCTTTTGACAGCAGTGTATTCAGGATTGGTCTGCCGGCAGTGCCTGAAGGCTCCCCGTCATCATTAACCCTGAACACCGAGCGGTCGATGGTTAAACGCATAGCCCAGCAATGGTGATTGGCTTTGGGATATTCTGATTTTAGTCGGGCAACTATTCCCTTGATGTCATTTTCAGAATTGATGGGATAAGCGTAGGCCAGGAACTTGCTGCCGCGGTCGCGAAAAACACCTTCGGCAGGGTTTTCTATGGTTTTATAAGTATCGTCAAAAAGCATTCAAAAATATTACAGATGCAGGAAGCCCAATGTTTGCGGGAAATAAATAATGATAATAGCCAGCACCGCTATAGCTATGCCGATTTTATTAAGCAGGCTCAGCTTCTCTTTAAATACAAAGATGCCAACCAGCGTACCAACCACAATAACGCCAATATTTACCGACGAAAATACTGCTGATGGGCTATTGGCCAGCGCCTGGTGCGCCTTTAAGTAAAACAGGATATTACCAAAGTTAGCTATCCCCAATACCCAGCCTATGAGGATATGCGGCAATGAAAATTTCATTTTTTTTGTGGATACCTGGTAAATCAAACCGGCAAGGGTTAATACAAAGGCAATAATGAAGATGACAAAAATGGCTGTGGTAAAAGGCACATTATTTACCTTGGTTAGTTGTTTTAACAATACATCAATTACACCAAAACCCAGGAAAACGATTAAAAGGTAAATCCATGAGCCCTTTTCAGCTTTGTTACCGGCAGATTTTTGCCAGGGTATAGAGCAAATGATAGCAATGAAGGCCAGTATAATGCCAATTGCTTTAATTGTGCCCGTGACTTCGCCAAATAAAATAAATGCTGCCAGTATGGGTATAAACAGGGATAAACGTTGTGCCACATCTGTACGAACAATACCGGCCTTACGCACCGACATTGCCATAATTACAAATATTGCCGGGAACAGGATCCCTAAGGCCACGTAATTATAAACCGGCCCGTTTTGAATAATGCTCAGCTGTGGTTTAAAAAAGAACCAGGTAAGCAAAATAGCCATAGAGTAATTCCAGGTAATGGCCTGGTAAACATCTACATGGTAGCGTTTTGCCAGTTTCAGCAAAATGGAAACGATAACACTACAGCAAATACTTAAAAAAACGAACAGCATTTATATAACCGGCTTATTGTATAACAATTGGAGGCGATCGGCGCCTACAGGATATTCATCGGCAAGTATACCTGTTATTTGCGGTGCTTTTATGCCTTTGTTCAAAACTTTATCACCGGTAAATATCCGTGCCTCATCCCAAAGGCCAGCCTCAATAAAAGCATTAAGTGTATGCGCGCCGCCTTCAATAATAACCGATTGGATATCCTGCAGGTATAACTGGTATAAAATATATTGAGGCACAAAGCGCTCAAAATCTTCCAGTGCTATATACCTGTTTTTACCATCGACATCAAACTTAAGCTCGTTAAATATTAACGTATCGGCCGACTGATCAAATACATTCAACCCTTTATTTAATTCCAGCCTTCGATCTATCACCACACGTTTGGGTGCTGGGCCATCCCAGTAACGGGTATTTAATTGCGGATTGTCACTTAGTACCGTGTTTTTGCCTACCAGTATGGCATCCTCTTCGCTACGCCACTTGTGCACCAGCCTGCGCGATTCGGGGCCGGTGATCCAGAACTGGCCGCCATCTGCCGGGGCAAAAAAGCCATCCTGGGTTTGTGCCCATTTCAGAATAATGTACGGCCTGTGCTTTTGTACTTTGGTAAAAAAGCGGCGGTTAAGCCATTGGCATTCCTGTTCCAATACGCCGGTTATTACTTCAACGCCGGCAGCCCGAAGTTTTTCGATACCTTTTCCATCGACCTGAGCAAATGGGTCGCGGCAACCAACAATCACTTTAGGGATTTGGTGTTTGATGATCAGATCGGCGCAGGGAGGTGTTTTACCATAATGCGCACAAGGCTCCAACGAAACATATATTACCGAATTTTTGAGCAATTCGGCATGGTCATCAAACTTTTGCGTAACCTGTGCAATGGCATTAACTTCGGCATGGACATGGCCGTATTTCTGATGATAGCCCTCTCCTATTATTTTGCCATCGTGAACTACTACCGCGCCGACCATAGGGTTCGGACTCACATAGCCCGCCCCAAGCCGGGCAAGCTCCAAACAACGGCGCATATATTTTTCATGTTCAAGCATGCTGCAAAAGTAGCTTTTATGTTACTTTGTTGCATGATTACGATTAAGGATGTTTTTGAAGATTACAGGCAGCAGATAAATGGCATTTATGATACTAATGAAACCGAAGCTATTACGCTGTTTGTTATTGCCGAAGTTACCGGTTTATCAAGGGCATCTGTTAAGGCATTCCCCGAAAGAGCGTTAACTACTGAACAGTCGGAACGGGCGAAAAACATCCTTGCCGAACTAAAAACCGGCAAACCCATTCAATACATTTTTGGTGTCACCGAGTTTTTTGGCTTGCTATTTAAAGTAAACCCATATGTGCTGATCCCGCGCCCGGAAACCGAGGAACTGGTGGAATGGATTTTAGAAGGCGAAAGGTTAAAGGCGAAAGGTGAAAAGTTTTCTGTGCTGGATATAGGTACCGGTAGTGGGTGTATCGCCATCAGCCTGAAAAAGAATTTGGCAAATGCGGACGTTTCTGCGATAGATATATCCGAAGGAGCTTTGGAAACCGCCAAGGAAAATGCTTTATTAAATGAAGTTGAGGTTAATTTTATTCTGGCTGATATTTTAAATATTGAGCATAATAAAGAAGAGGCTCAATATAATATCATTATAAGCAACCCTCCTTATGTTACGCTTGATGATAAAAAGCAGATGCATAGGAATGTCACTGATTTTGAACCACATACCGCTTTGTTCGTACCCGAACATGATCCGCTGATATTTTACCGGGCCATAGCTGATTTTGCTCAGCGTAATTTGATTGCCGGCGGCTTGCTTTTCTTCGAGATCAATGAAAATTTAGGTAATGAAACTATTGAACTATTAACCGGTAAAGGATTTAAAAACATTGAGTTAAGAAAAGATATGACCGGCAGGGATAGGATGGTGAAAGCACAGCTTTAAATGATTACAGCTTATCGCTTACCACGCCCTCAAACTTGTAATAATTACTATAAAACAGCCGGTATGCTATACCTAAGTTTAAAGGAATGAGCACCCAAAGCAGCTTGAACATAATGATCCAGAACAATACAATAAATAACCCCAGGATCCATTGCAGGTACTTATCCATGTTAAGGCCGAACCAGTAAAGCAGACAATGAAACAGCATCGCTGCGCTCAAGCCAACAAGCAGCAATTCAACAGCCATCAGCGAGTTAAACCTGCTGAACAGCCAGATACTCTCGGGGATGAGCAAAAGGAAATAGACGCCTATAAAATTCAGAAATAGCTGTGGCCTGCTATAGGGTAAATTGCGGGAAAAGCCAAGGCCGTTCTCTTCAAATTTCCTTTCCTCAAATATCAATACAATATGTGCCGTTATAACAGCAAGGATTGCTATACCGGCAACACGAACATCAGTTTTAACATCAGCAAACACGTAAAACACCCCGGTGATGATAAGCCAGGAAAGCGCCTTGGTAATGAGGTATGGAACCTTACGCTTATCTAACAGATGGTAAATGTAAAGGCTGAAATAAGGTTTGCGCCATTTACTGCTTAGTTTTAATAATATGGATCGATCACTGCCATCAACAAGTCTGTTAACTTGCTTTGTATAAATAACTGCGCTTAAATAAGTTAAGGCGATTAAATATAGTAAAATGCAAACCGGAAATAAATAATAATGATTGGAAAAACCCACACCCACAGCAATAAGTGCGTACAATATTACCGGCAATAGTATAGCGGTCTGCGCCCAAAACCAGCTTTTTATTTGCTCCCCTTTGCTCAGGGCATTGCTGCTATAAAATAAAAAATGTTGACCGGAGGCAAAGATTTGACCGGATACGTAATGCCAGCTTTTAACGGCATAAACAAACCAGCTTATGAACACCAGGATCATTACAACCGAACTGCTGTCCATAGCCAGCATCAGTGCTTTGTGATAGCCTATTAAATATTGGGGAGGCACTACGCCAACCATTGCCAAAAATACAAATAACAAAATCCCGGCATGCACCCGAAAAAAACCAGTTGCAAAAATCTTTAACAACACATTGGTTAGTGGTTTCATTAGCTGATAAACTTTAGGGTTTGCTCTTCAACCAATAATTCGCCTGATACGGGTAGTGAGCCGTCTTCCAATATTTGGTGCGATGACAATAAAAAACTGGTTCCCTCCTGCTCATACCTCTCCCTTATCCATGTATTTAATATTGCCAACGAGGCCGTATCAATGGTAATCAAAGGTTCGTCGAGCAGGATTAGTTTGGGATTACCTAAAAAGGCGAGTAACAGCGAAAGCTTTTTCATCATGCCGCTGCTATAAGTGCCAACCGGGCGGTCGATGAAGCTTTGCATACCCATGTTTTTAATATACTGCTCCTCCTGTCGGGCCGGCGCGCCTTTAGCAGCAGTAAACAGGGCGATCATTTCTGTACCCGTTAAAAAATCCGGAAATACAGGTTCGGCCTCTGCAAAGTTTACGAGTTTGCGGTAGGCCACCGGTTGCTTTTTTATGCTGATACTTTCTTCAAGCATGATGTCGCCATCAAATGCCAATATACCGGCGATGGATTTTAATAGAGTGCTTTTACCCGATCCGTTTACTCCTTTTATCCAGTAAATGCCGGTTTCAAAGCTAAGATTTTCAATTTTTAAAGCAGGGTAATTACCATATGATTTTGTGAAATTTTGAAACTGCAGCATCGTTGGTTTTTGACGGTAGAATGATCCTGTTGTTACACTAAAAGAGACGCTTGTAACGCGTCTCTGAAAGTAATTATCTAAGTAAATCCGAAATCGAAATTCTCAATTCCGAAATTATAACGCGGCTCCCTCAATCAAAGCACTATAAAACTCGCCTACATCCATACCTGCCGCACGTACCTGTTGCGGAATTAAACTGGCAGCAGACTGGCCTGGTGTGGTGTTGATCTCAATAAAATAAAAATCATTACTGCCTTCCAGCAAAATAAAGTCGATCCTGGCCATGCCGCGGCAGTTGAGGCGGGTATATACCTCGGTAACTATGCCAGCAATTTCTTTAACCTTTTCAGCCGAAAGGTTGGCGGGAGTTATCTCTTGTGTTACACCAGAAGTATATTTCGCCTCGTAATCAAAAAAATCTTTTGAGGTTATAATTTCTGTAGCAGGCAATACCTTTATTTTACCGTGCAGGCGTGCTATACCAATACTGAACTCGCGGCCTTTAATAAATTCTTCAACCAACACCTGGGCATCTTCCTGAAATGCCCTGTTCAATGCTTCCGGCAGGCCGGCTATGTTTTGCACCTTGCTCATACCCACGCTGCTGCCACCATTATTAGGTTTAACAAATAACGGAAATTTCAAATTAGCTGCTATGGTGGCAACATCATGCACATCGCGCTCAAATAAGCGCATGGAATGAGCGGTGTGTAAACCATGGATGCCATTTACAATAGCTTTGGTATAAGCCTTGTTCATGGTAATGGCCGATGTTGTAGCGTCGCAGGTATTATAAGGGATGCCAAGCATATCAAAATAGCCCTGCAGCTTTCCATCCTCGCCGGGAGTGCCATGAATGGTGATGAAAGCAAAGTCGAACTTTATTTTTTCCTGGTTAAGGGTGATGGTAAAATCATTCTTGTCAACATCGACTGTCGCGTCATCTGCTTCAAAAAACCACCTGTCGCGGGTAATTAATATAGTATAAACCTTATAGTTGCTGTTTGATGCCAGGTTAGCCGCAATATTTTTTGCACTGTTAAGGGATACTTCATATTCGCCGGTAAAGCCTCCGGCCAAAAGGGCAATATTTTTCATAATTGAGTCTGAAAGTCCGTAAGTCGGTAAAGTCCGAAAGCCGGAAGCTGCCTCAAATTTAGTAATTAGATGGTGCGGTCATAATTTTTTCTTGAGATCTTGCCAATAAAACAAGTCAGAAATTAACTTCCCGACTTACGGACTTTCCCGACTTACGGACAACTTAAAACTTTACGACTAACAAAATAATTCCTATGTTTGATACTTAATTAAAAGGTTTACCCTTACATATACTGATGAGCAAATTTGGGGCTTACTTAAAATCAAAATCATTTCGGAATAACTTATTAATGGCTATTGTGACCGTGATAGCCGTTGTTTTAATAGCTTTTTTTAGCCTTGGTTATTATACCCGTCATGGTTCGGGCATACCTGTACCAAAGCTTAAAGGCCTTACCATTGATAAGGCCATGGATATTTTAAAAGAGCAGGGATTTGGCTATAAAATTGACTCTGTTTATGTACAGGATGTGGCCCCGGGTACTATCGTTGAGCAAGACCCGGATCCCGGGACCAACGTTAAGGAAAGCCGGGTAATTTACCTTACCATGGTAACCCTGCAGGCACCAAATGTAGCCCTGCCCGACCTTGAACAAAGCAATTATCGCGAAGCTATAGCTACCATATCAAATTATGGCTTAAAAGTGGGCGATACAACTTACCGATCAGATATTGCCCGTGACCGGATCCTGGAGGTACGTTTTGGCGGACAGGTGATAAAAACAGGCACCAAAATACCCAAAGGCTCAAGAATAGATTTGGTTTTGGGTGATGGTGAAGGTGCAAGCGAAGTGGAAATACCCGAACTGGTAAATCTTGACCTTGATGCCGCCCGATTTGCTATAAAAGGCGCAGGGCTAACGGTTGGCATTATTACTTACCAGGGTACTATTACTGATTCGACCAACGTAGTTGTCGTTTCGCAATACCCAATGAAAACTGATTCGTTAAGCAAAACAAGTATTGGCACGCGTATAAATCTTACTGTTTCACAAGGTACCAAAACCGATGCAACTCCGCCGGCAAATTAAAGCTTCCGAACTGCTTGAGCGTTTAAGCAAAGGTGAAAGCCTTAACCTGCTTGACGTGCGCGAGGTTATTGAATTCCATACGTATAATATAGGCGGTGATAATATACCTCTTTCAAATTTGGAGAATGCGCTTAACAGTTTACCCTACAACAAAACAGATGAGATAATCGTTATGTGCAAAGTTGGTTTAAGGAGCGAAACAGCACAAAATATATTGGAGCGGTATGGCTATAACAACGTGCGTAACTTAAGCGGCGGATTAGTTGCCATTCAAAAATTTAAATAATTACAACAAACACCATCTATTCAATATCATGACCGCGGAAAAACAAGGATCAGGCATACTGAAAAAATTTATTATAGCGCTGGTAATCATTATCGTTGTGCTTTTAGGCTTTACGGGTTTCAATTATTACCTTAAATACTTTGGCCCTAACGTTACCGATAAACAGGAGTACTTATACATTCATACCGGCGCTACATTTGGCGACGTTTTTAAAACCATACAGGATGAGGGCATTGTAAAAGATACTGCTTCATTTGGCTGGGCTGCCCGTAATATGAATTATATTACCCGTGTAAAACCAGGTAAATATCGCCTGCATGAGGGTATGGGAAACCGCAAGCTCATCAATATGCTGGCCTCAGGTACGCAAGAACCTGTTAAGGTTGAATTTCATGGTTTAAGGCTTAAAGAACAGTTTGCAGGCTTTATCTCTAAAAAAATCGAACCCGATTCAATGTCAATCATCAGGTTGCTCGATTCGGCAAGTTTTGTAGGTAAATATGGATTTACTACTGATAATGTATATACGGTGATCATGCCCGATTCATACCAGATGTACTGGAATACTACCCCGGAAAAGTTCTTTAAACGGATGCATGACCATTATCAGGCTTTTTGGACACCTGAACGTAAAGAACTGGCTGCCGCGATAAATCTCACTCCACAGGAAGTATCTGTCCTGGCATCAATAGTTGATGCGGAAGCGTTGCATGATGATGAAATGCCCGCCGTAGCAGGCTTATATCTCAACCGCTTAAAAAAAGGCATGAAGCTGGAAGCCGACCCTACCGTAATCTTCGCGCTGAACGATTTTACTATAAAACGTGTGCTTACCCGCTACCTTTCATATAACTCGCCATATAATACTTACCTGCATACAGGTTTACCTCCGGGCCCTATCATGATGCCGTCGGTAAACGCGGTTAAAGCAGTGTTAAACTATCAAAAGAGCGATTATATTTACATGTGTGCTAAGGCTGATTTTTCCGGCTACCATGCCTTTGCCACCAACGTGGCTGATCATTTGGTTAATGCGCATAAATTCCAGCAAGCCCTTAACGAACGTAACATCCGCAGGTAATGTTTGAACATACCACCAAAATCCGGGTGCGCTACGGCGAAACCGATCAGATGGGCTATATGTACTACGGTAACTATGCCGAATTTTATGAAGTTGGCCGGGTAGAAATGCTCCGCAGCCTTGGCCTTACCTATAAAGGCATGGAAGAATCGGGCGTTATGATGCCTGTGCTCGAGCTTCAATGCAAATACCTGAAGCCTGCTTTATATGACGAAGAGATCAGCATCAGAGTGATCATGGATAAGCTACCCGGTATTCGCATCCATTTCAGGTATGAGCTTACAAATCCCAAAGGCGAGCTTATTAATACCGGCGAAACACTACTCGTATTCATTAACATGAAAACCAATCGCCCATGCCTACCCCCACAGGATTTTACCGACAGATTAATGCCCTTTTTTAAGTAGCTTTGGTTTAAATGAAATGGCTGCACCGCTTTTTACTCCGGTTTAGGTTCTACAGGTACATCATCGAGTGGACGAAGTCTGTCATTATTCCAGGTTTCAGGCCATTGCCCCTTTATACAGTTATAGACTTTTTTGTAAAAGAAATTACCAATAACTCGCTCATTAACAGGGCTTACGCATTAGCATATAGTTTTATGCTGGCCGTTTTTCCCGCCACCATTTTTTTGTTTACCCTTATCCCCTACGTGCCCATAAAACATTTTAAAGGCAACCTGATGATGGTGCTGGCCTCTGTAATGCCTACAAATGCCTATATGGCATTCAGGGAAACCCTTTTTGATATCGTAAGCAATCAAAACGGCAAGCTCCTTTCGTTCGGTTTCCTAACAACCTTGTATTTTGCTACGAATGGCGTTATCAATCTCATGAAAGCCTTTAATAAATCCTCATTAATTGAGGATAAGCGGACCTGGCTCAAAAGGCGCCTGGTAGCAACAGGGATTACCGTAGCTATAAGCTTTGCGTTATTGCTGGCCATTTCCATACTCATCCTGGGTCAATCTATTATCCGGTTTATCCAATCGCATGTAGCGTCTGAAAATCATTTTTGGGTTTACCCGGTTATGCTGTTCAGGTGGGTAATTATTGTGGTGATTATTTTTGTGACCATAGGCTGTTTATACCGCTACGCTCCTGCACATAAAAAGAAATGGAATTTTATTAATCCTGGTTCCATACTGGCTACTGCACTGGCAGTTTTAACCTCACTGGGCTTTTCTTATTATATCAACAATTTCTCGTCGTACAATAAAGTTTACGGGTCCATTGGTACGCTCATCGTTGTGATGATCTGGATGTATATAAACTCATTAATTTTAATAATCGGGTTCGAATTAAATGCGTCCGTAGAGCTTTCCAAGCGTACAATTCGAATTGTAAAACCCCGATTTAACACTTTTCGGGCAAAAAAAACCGATCAATCAAAAAATTAACTTATTATTAATCAATAATTTATATAGATTATTTAATTAAATGAAAAAAAGTGAAATTCAAATTTGGCAATTCGCCCCGGATTTGTACTTTTGTCCCCGGAGAGTTGGCAGAGTGGTCGATTGCGGCAGTCTTGAAAACTGTTGAACTGTGAAAGGTTCCTGGGGTTCGAATCCCTAACTCTCCGCTGATTTTGATATCAAATTATTTAAAAGCCTGCAAATTAAATGATTGCAGGCTTTTGTTTTTATGTCAAATACTCAAAATCGCCATCGATTCGCATCAAAAAAGAGAGCGATAAGGTGAGTAATTTTGAGATTTTAACGACTCACCGAATTGAACATATTGCTTTGATTATCAGCATGTTCAGCACTTAAACATCTTGATTTCTATTAGCTGCAAGCTTAGTTTTGTTTCACCTTTTAATGTTATTTAACATGAAAACTAATTTCAGCTTGCTCTTCTATTTAAAGAAGCCAAAGAACTACAATGAAGGCCCCGTACCCGTGTATTTACGTATTACAGTAAACGGAAAACGGGCGGAAACTACCACATCAAGAACCTGTGAACCCACGCAATGGAACAGTAAAGCAGGCCGTTTAAAAGGCACAAAGGAATTTGTCCGGGCATTCAACGCCTACCTGGACACATTGCAGGCAATGGTTTATGCGGCTCACGAAAGCCTGACAGCCCAAAAAGTAGCGATCACTGCTGACCGCTTAAAAAACCTATTAAATGGTAAGCCGGAAAAGCTCTATACCATTATTGACGTTTTTAAAGAGCATAACAACCAAGTCGCTGCACTCGTGGGGTCTGATTTCGCTAAAGGAACTTTAGAACGTTATAAAACGTCCCTCAAACACACTCAGGATTTCATCAAATGGAAATATAACGTAAATGACATTGATGTTAAGGAAATTGATCATGACTTCATAGTGAGCTATGATTTCTACCTGCGATCAGTAAGGAAATGTGCTAATAATTCGGCGGTAAAATATTTAAAGAATTTCAAGAAGATCATTCGCATTTGTATCGCAAGTGGCTGGATGGTTAATGATCCGTTCGTAAATTATAAAGCCAAGGTAAAAGTGATTGACAGGTTATTCCTTAATGATGAGGAATTACGGCGAATGGCTGCGAAAGTTTTTGGTACAGAACGCCTGGGACAGATCAGGGATATTTTTCTGTTCAGCTGTTTTACCGGGCTTGCTTATGCCGACGTTCAAAAACTAAAAGCAGTGGAGATCATTACCGGCCCTGACGGTGAGAAATGGATAAACACCAAAAGACAAAAAACGGCTACCTCCACGCGTGTGCCGTTGCTTCCTCCTGCTGTTGCTATACTCAACAAATACAGTGATTATCCGATATGCGAACATTCCGGTAAAGCTCTGCCTGTATCAACCAATCAAAAGATGAATGCTTATTTAAAAGAAATAGCTGACCTTTGCGGCATATCAAAAAAGTTGACTTACCATATTGCCAGGCACACGTTTGCGACTACTGTAACGCTATCCAACGGCGTGCCCATTGAAAGCGTGTCTAAGATGCTTGGGCACACTAACATTAAAACAACCCAGCATTACGCTAAGATCCTTGATATGAAAGTGGCGCAGGACATGTCTAAGCTAAGACAGCTTTATTAAAAGCACCTATTCAATAACCTTGAAGCTGCCTGAAGCTTCAAGGTTATTCATTATATTCTTAACTAACACAAAAGGGGAAACAAGATTAATCATGTTCCTTGGCCATTAGCTTTTACAGAATTAAACACTTAACGAAAATGAGCAATCACAGCAATGATAGAATTGATACACTGGAGGAACTTACCCACAGGTCAATCGTACATAGCAAAACATATAATGACCGAATGGCTAACACCGAAAAAAATATTAATAACTATCCAAAAGTTTATTTACCGGATTACGCTTCACAACTTGAAGAAATCGGTGCGCAACTGGATAACCTGGTTAACCTTCAACCGGAAAACAAATTAGAATTTGCCATAGACCGTTTGGAGAAAAAAGTTGATAAAGCAATTAAATCCTCTCCGGAACAAATAAAAATAAAAATGCTGCTTGTTTATTTCGGCCTGGTTATCGCAACAGGAATTTCCTTCGGTTTTGCATTAGCTTTAAAAATACAGGTCAATGCGTTAATAGGCTTACTCCACGAACGACCAGAAAACATAAGTAAACCGACGCCTATCCAATCTCAATCCAATAATATAAGGCCCGCCATTAGACCAAATGGACACAAAAGAGCGCATTATCATCACGCAATTGTTAAACAATAATTTGTAAAAGCATGTATAAAATACTAAATTTGAAAGAGTTCGTCAGCCAGGATACATTTAATATTGTTTACGACGAACAAGAGAAAGCAACCGCCGTTGTTATTCCTGTAAGCCATTGGCATCCGGCAAAAGCCACGGAATTACAAAATCTAATGGAGCAACTAACTTACATACCAGTTTTTGAATGTTCTTTAAAAGAGCTTGAAGAACGGTTGCATCCTGAAATCCAAAACGTAGAAGCCGAAAACACGCATTTGGGTCTCTATAACGTTTACGAGCCAACCGGGAATCAAGAGCGTAGAAATCACGTTATCCGTGAATATCAAGACCATCGCGAGTTGGTTAAAGTAAACGCCTCTACAGGTGAAAGCCAAATAATCAGCAGAAGATTTTAATGGAACAGCTGGAACTGTTTGTTTTTGCCGGACCAAATGGCGCCGGTAAAAGCACGCTATCATCCTCAATGGTACCACCTGGAACCCCTATTTTTGATGGCGATAAAGAATTTATGCTGCTTAAAAAGCAATTTCCAGGCTTAGACAGCGGTAATCTATATAACGCAGTTAACGGGCATGTATTTTCGGACTGGAAAGAGACCATGCAAGCCAAAAATGCAACCTGTGCTTTCGAGACTAACTTTCGGACAGAGGATATCATGAAATCAGTCAATGAATTTAAGGTTAAGGGCTACAGTACCCGATTATTTTTCTTTGGCCTGGATGAAATTGCTATTTCTTTTGAGCGCGTACGTTTAAGAGTGGCTAAAGGGGGACACGATGTATCAGCAGATAACATCAAAGCAAATTATGAGCAGTCTTTAGTTAACCTGCAAAAACATTATCGTGCTTTTGACCAGGTTATCTTAATGAAAGCCGCATCTAAGGAAAAAGGGCAAAGTCTTTCAGTATATCTGAAATATGCGGGTGGTAATCTTGTCGAACAGGCGCCTAATTTACCAGAATGGGTAAACCGCATTGCACAAGACATGAGAACATCCTTAGAGCAAACGCAATTTCAACAGCATATAATAAAACCAGATCAGGGTCAAAATCTTGGGCGTTCATTGGGTAGTGGTGGCTTCAAGCTTTAATTCGTGCAGGTAATTGGTAACCGTAACAGGTGCCAAGTACCTATATGCATTTGCGCACACCCAGTCATATCACCGCTTAAACAACCGGAGCTGTTAGCAGGAAAACTGTCAAGGGTCCCGATCCTATCATCGGGATTTATATAGCCTTGACTGTTTTCCTGCGTAGCTAACTTTGTGACTGCGGTGCTGTGACTAATTAATATTCAGCGGGCGGAACAGGCAGGTGTGTATGAGGGACGAATACACTCCTGCACGCGCGGCGGCGAGGCTGGCGGGGTAATGGAACGCGTAGCGAAGCGCGTGGTGTAATGGAGCCGCCTGCCGCAGCCGAATGGCCTTTACTTAGCGTGCTAGCTGTTGTCCCCGATCATGATCCTGTCCAGGTCTTCTTTTCTTTTTGCGCCTCCTGCCATCATCCACCGTAGGCGGCCCATAGTTCCCGGCAGCGCCATCAAGCAATACATCCATAATCCCTTTTACTTTGCTTTGCTGGAATAGCTTAACGGACTCCTGCACATTTTGTTTTTCCCTGAATTCAAGTTTTTGTTCATAGCTTCCATGTTTCATAGCATTCGCGTATCCAAACGATTCTTTGACCTCCCTTTCATAATTAAACATCCGGTCAAAGATCTGCTCCGCCGACTGCTTAAAAGCTACCCGGTCAAACTGCCCAACGATCTTACTATGTTCAGCATTCGTCCCTTTCGAATTATTCAAAGGGCTTAACTTGATCGTATTACCGGCATCCTTCCTGCTGACAATGACCTGAACATGCATCTGCTCCCCCGGTTTGACATCCCCTCTGCTGGCCTTGCCTTTTCTCACCTCCAGGTCTTTGTAAGTATAATACCTATTGTTTTCCAGCTTGGCATAATAAACCAGGTCATGGTTACCATCCACCCGGTCGCGCTTAAAGTTTTTAGCATAAGCATCCATTACCTCATTGACATAAGCTTTTAAATATCCTTTCGCACCCTCCTTTCCAAACTTCTCTTTCAGGTACAATAACTCTTTTTCACTAGGGCTGATGTTCACCAGGAAAAACTTGGCATCGTCCTTTGAAAGCTTCGCTATATTATTATCGATGCCTGACCTTACTTCATAGGGCTGGATATTATTCCGTTCGTGGTTGAACCAATACTCCGGCTTATATTGTTTATCCTGAGCTTCGGCGATACGGTTCTCTTTTTCGAGGTAGGCTACCAACTGGCTGCTACTGCCTTTATTGTTCCCGGTTTCATTGGTCGTGATATTGATGTGCATTTTCTCTTGGTTAAGTGTAAATACCATGCCCGTTTTCAGGCTGCTTCATGATCGCTGTCACAGGTTTTCTAACTGCTCCCTTGCAAAACGTACCAGTTCATCCTTATCTGCCTGCTTCGCAAATACATTTAAGTTCTCCCGCTGGGAAACGTAATGGTCCAGGATTGATTTGAAACGGGCTTTCAGATTTCTTTTTTCCAATTGCAGCCTGTCGATAGTTTGCAGGTATTTCACGATCTCTTCAATCGCTCTTCTTTGGGCTGAATAAGCTTCTTTCTGCTCTTTGTTATGCGCAATGACATATTGGTTAAAATAATCCACGATCTTCAATTGTGAATTGATCATACGCTCCGAATCTTTTTTTAAGGGCATCAAAAGTTCCTGCTCCTGTGTCCTGATAAACGCAACGATATTGTCCGTCTTCCTGTTGATCGCATTTTTCAATAACTCATCATTCAAATCCCTCGGATCTTTCTTTGTCTTATAAAAATAGTCCACCATGAACACGAACAGGTCAAGCTTTGAAAGACCGCATTTATTAGCCATGGTTACCAGCTTTTCATCTGTCTTTACCGGGAACCGGATCGTTTTTATATTTTCATCCTTGCTCATAAGTTCTTTCATATTTCAATATTGAGTATACCGCCAGGTATACTGTTTTCTTTTTCTGAAGCATAAAAGCGGGGGGAAAGTATACCGCAGGTATACGCAAAACCGCGTTAGCCCCGCAGGGCGAGCGGAAAAGTCGGGTGTGCCCGACTTCCGCTCGCTCCCTCCGCTTTCGCGAAGCGACAACCGCTTTTGTGTATTACATAGCTGATATAAAATACCGGGCTACACTTCTCAACCGGCAGGCCAGTAAACCTGGCTACCGAGTTTAGGATGGTATGACGGCTGATAACGGATGTAACCATATTCATCGAGTTCTTTGATGCACTTGTGATATGTTGCAATAGATGCGATCCGGCTAAAAGCCATCAGCGTTTTTCGGGTGACAGAAAATGGGCTTTTGAAACCAGCGCGCTGCCATTGGACAAACAAAGCGCTGAACAAGCTGATGTGTGTCGTATTCAGCCGCCCATCCGTGCTCATGCGTTTGAGCAGCTTACTGTAACCGGCGAGTTCACTTGCCGAAATTTTAAGATCACTCATTGCAGGCCTCCTTCCAGTAGCTTATTGATGTCATCGAGTTTGTAATACATGATGCTGCCGATACGGGTATAACTCAATGTCCCGTTGATGCGCAGGTTCTGTAAGGTACCCGGGGATATTTTCAGCAGCTTTCGTACCTCGTTACTTTTGAGCCATTTTTGGGACTGGCCCTGGCCGTCCAATTGAACCAGTTTTTTGATTTCCGTTAACAGTTCGCTTTTAAATTCATTCAGATCTCCTTTAGTGATCAGTTCACTTGCTTGCATAATCGCCTCCTTCGTTAAATCAATACTTAATGCTTGTACCGCCCATACCGGATACCTAGCAAAGATGTGGGCACAGTGATATTGTTCATTACCATAAGCCAAGATATGGTAACGGCAGTCAAAGCATAGTGCTGAAAAAGAGTGTACTGAATAGTTTTGAAGCAATTGTTAATGTTTGCCTGCAAAAGAAAAGTGGACGGAAAATCCGATCTTAACTTGCCCTGCGTTTTGCCGGAACGATGTTGAAATGCTGATTTTCGGAAGGAATCGCGGATGACCTGCCACTCGGGTTACTTGCGTCACGCGGGTAATAACGCCGCACGCGGTCTAATTTAATAGGCTCACCATCTTCCTGAAAGTACCGGCAGATCAGTTTGGCCCAGGTGATGGGCATCTGCGAAAATACCAGTTCCTTATCGCCTACTTTTAATGCCTCGATCTTTTTGAAAAGGTCAACAACAGTAAGGAAATGACCGCTGGCAATGTTGATCGGGTAGTCGGTATCCAACTTCTCAGCCTCCCTGCGCTCATCCATCAGGCGTTGTACTTGTTCTTTGAGTATTTTGATCTGGCCTTCCTTCTCTGCAATGATCTCAGCCTGGGTACGGCCAAGGTTCCACTCATCGACGCTTTGAAGATATTCGATAAAACGGTTAAGGTGAAACTTGTATCGGAAATTTTGGGCATGACTTGAAGTATACCTGTCTTTTTGCCTTAACTGTGCAATAGCATCTTGTATGACTTCCCACACATACCTGAAGAATTCCTGCTCAGTTGCATCATCGTATTCAGATAGAAAGAATTGTAGATGGTATTTATACAGCTCATCGAATTGTTGTTCACTCTTGCGGTAAAGCAGGTTAAGATAGTGATTATCTTCAACTTTTTTATTCCAAAAAAATGGGCGGCCTATATCATTGGAATCTTTGTTAAAATCGAATGGTGTACGGTGTTTGAAGTATTGTTCTCGCATAAGTAAGACTTTAACCTAAAGTTAACAATTTAAGCAAAATTCGCATTTCGAAAACGGAATAATACGGCATGCCTGATGGATGTGCTGGCAAAAGGGAAAGCTTCCCGTTACGCAAATTTCTTCCATATCAGTTAGAATGCTCTCGTATTCAACGGATAATTGATGGTTCCGTTTTTAGGCAAAACGCTCGCTGAAACGATTGATGGCAATGAGATACAGATAACTTATAAAGCAAGAAAATTCAAACTTAACTATGTCGAACAACAATATCCGCTGAACCAGGATTCGGTTATTACGATACTGTCGTCAGGCGATAAAATGCCGGCCCTGGAGCTCTTGAACGTTGTTCACTATCTTCCAGGCGTTTAACAAGCTGCCGGTGTGTGGAAATATCACGTGCGATCTTAGACGCGCCAATGATCCTTCCATGCAGATCGATCACCGGCGATATCGTAACCGATATGCCCCCCTGCCTTCCGTCCTTAGCATAACGTATAGTCTCGAAATGCTCAACACGTTTTCCGGCAGATACCTGGCTGGTGATGTATTCCTCTTCATGAAGGCGATCAGGCGGGATAATTATGGAAATATGCTGGCTGATAGTTTCAGTTTCGGCATATCCGAAAGCCCTTTCGGCATCAGGATTCCAGATGGTGATGATTCCGCCTAAAGTCTTACTGATAATGGCATCATCCGAGAAGGCAACAATTGCCACCAATAAAGCCTGCCTCTGTTCTGCTGAAGTTGTATCAAACATATTAATCTGGTATAAAAATCCCACCCGGGACTCATGCCGGGTTCGCATGCGAATAAACACTTATGCCACTATTATGCGCAAGCGGAAAATACCTGTTTTTTTTCTGGATAAATACGCTATTTTAATCGAATATCCCGTTAAACGCGCTATAATAGGTTTGAATATCCTGAACATGCTTTGAATTTAAGGGAAACGATTTAGTTCTATGATTTATTTACCGCTACATCGGAATCTTCACGGTAACTGTAGTACCTTGCCCCGTTTCACTGTCGATGTGCATATCGCCGTTCAGCAATTTGATCTTGCTACGGATCGAAGCAAGCCCGATACCGGGCTTAGAATTTTCACAGTTTTGGATTCCGATACCGTTGTCGCTAACGCGGATGTCGATCTGTTTCTTTTCTACTTTTATATCAACAGATGCTTGAGTAGCCTTTGCATGTTTAATCACATTATTCATAAGTTCCTGTACTGTACGAAATATGGCCAGTTCGAGGTATTTTGCCAGGCGACCGTGAAGCCCAACTACATTACAATTGAATCGGGTGCCATTGGCCAGTTGGTCGCAAATGTCATTAATAGCACTTTTGAGACCGAATTGTTCCAGGGTAGTTGGCATAAGTTCATGAGAAACACGACGTGTTTCTTTGATTGCGTCAGTTAGCAATTTATTAACGTAACTATTAGCGTGCTCAAATTCCTCTTCCGATAACTCATGCGAGAAGGAAGCAAGGGCGATCTTTACCCCATACAGGATCTGGCCGATGCCATTGTGCAAGCTTTCCGATATGCGATATCGCTCTTCCTCTAATGTGCTAAGCGATACACGAAAAATTTCTAACTGCTGTTCCGCTTCCATTTTTCGCAATTTTTCTTCGGCGGCTTTACGGGCGCTGATGTCTGTAGTAGTAGTAGCCACACCATCGCCCAGTTTTACAGCTGACTGATAAAACCAACCATCAAATTGCTCATGTACATAATGCCTTTCACTCTGGTCAGAAATGCCTGTTTCAACAACATGTTTAAAGGCATCGAAAATGCCTTCCGTCACCACACCTGGCTGCAGCTCAAGCAAACTTTTACCGATAGCATTGGGCATCCGTTTTTCAGCCTCGTGGTTCACCAGTAAATACTTGAAATCAACTATCTCCTCCTCTTCATTTCTTACCGCTTCAAACACCTGTACCATGTCCATAGAGGCATCCATAGTAGCCTGCAGGAGTTTTTTGCTTGCGCTCAGTTCGGCGGTCCTGACGCTCACATCCTGTTCAAGTTTTATACGGTATTTTTCTTCGCTTTCACGTAATTCTTTTTCGACATAGATGCGCTTTTGCGTATCCAGGTAACCGGAGATAATAACTGCTGCGGTTTGTGTAACTATATCGGCAAGTATAAGGTCAACCGGTTTCGCTTCCCGTGGCTCCCTAAAATACATGGCAAAAGTTCCGACGGCTTTATCTTCGTAGGTTTTTATTGGG
Organism: uncultured Mucilaginibacter sp.; assembly: GCA_966212355.1. Taxonomy (GTDB): domain Bacteria; phylum Bacteroidota; class Bacteroidia; order Sphingobacteriales; family Sphingobacteriaceae; genus Mucilaginibacter. The sequence goes on along the minus strand of CBIHRB010000001.1, from coordinate 384,516 downwards.
AATGACCAACAGCCGCGATAATGATACTTTTCAGCGATAAAAGTCCACGGCTTCCATAAAGGGTCTTCAAGAACATCAGCAGTTAAAACAGGACGCCCTGTTGGTACAGCAAGACCACAAGCCAACGAATCCTTGCCGATAAGAAAACCATCAATTTCTTTTAAATAATCTTCAGACATGTTTCCTGCTCCAAAAACAGGATGTAAGCGCTTTCCTTCCTTATCGGCCAGGTAAAATGCTGTTCGCGCGTCGCCTCCTGTTTCTTCATTGACTAATGATGCTATGATGTCGAGCGATTCATGAAGCGGTGCCCCTCTAACCGCAGCCTGGAAGGCTTCTTTCTGCCGGCGCATGCGTTCTTCGTTCACCCGCAAGGCCTCCTTCGAAGCAATGGCATCTTCCATTAAATTAAGCGCAGCCCGACGGCTGGTACGGGCCTCTTCTCCCGCCTTCTCCAGTTTGGCCACTTTGTCGGCCAATTCCCGGTTCGCTTTAATTAAAGCAGTTTCCTGGCTTTTACGCAGTAACTGCTCATTACGGAGTAACTGTTCAAGGCTTTTATTCGCCAGGCGCAGGCTTTCCAGTTCATCTCTGGATGCATCTTTTTTCGTATGTTTTTCCTGGCCCGTTTCAGACATCATTATTCAATTTAGTCCTCTTCAAAATCCAGCGGATAGCGGGGTTCTTCGTTTAAACGCTCACACAAGCTATTCACTTCTTTTTTCAGGTCGACCATTCTTGTTTCGCGGCTGACCATGGCGCTGTTAAATCGCGTCAACTCATCCATGTTTTGCTGCAAAAGTTGTTCCGCTTTTTTCCTTGCTATAATATCAACAAAAGTGATCACTACGCCCCTGATCCGGTCTTCATCGGTACGGTAAGGTGTGATACGCATCAAATAAATGCCGCCGGTTTTGGTACTAACCTCTGTTTCAAACTCTACCAATTTTTCAAGCACGTTTTCAGCATCTTCTATTAAATCCTCGTATTCAAGGCTGCCGGTAATGTCAGACAGCGGCCGTCCGTGATCTGTAGACCTGAGATTAAATATTTCCCGAACAGCCGGTGTAAATAGTACTACCCTGAAACTGCGGTCGAGGAAGATGGTACCGATATTAGTGGAATTGATGAGGTTTTGCAGGTTGTTACTGGAAATACTGGTTTCTTCGATCTTCACTTTCAACTCCTGGTTAACAGTGCGCAATTCTTCGTTGATAGATTGCAGCTCTTCCTTGCTCGTTTCCAGTTCTTCGGCAGCTGAACGCAGTTCTTCGTTCATGGCCTGCAACTCCTCGTTAGAGGCTTTCATTTCTTCGGCCTGAAAGTCGTGTTGCTCGTTGGCTGCGCGCAATTGAGCTTTCACTTTGATCAGTTCTTCTTCCAGTTGCCTGGCCACCGGTTCGTCCGATGCTAAAACTACTTCTTTTGCACTGTCATCAGCAGTTGGCTCGAAAACCACCAAAATAAAACCTTTCGCTGTACTTCCTGAACGTAGTACCGGCCGAACCTGGATATTAAAAGTTTCTGTTTTATCTCCGATGGTCGCTTTCAGCCCCCGGGCTTCCACGGCCGACTGCCGCTGAACCGCCTGGTACAAGGCAGAGCGAAGTTCCAGCCGCAGTTCCGGTTTTACCAGTTTAAGCAAATTTTGTGAAAGTTCGCCGCCACCAATCTGCAGGTATTTTCCAGCGCGTTCAGTCAAATGAAGGATATCATACTCTTCATTCACTACTAGTGAAGGCGGCGCATACTCTTCCAGCAACTGCTGGTGCAGATCGCCAAAAGAGATACGTTCCAATATCTTGTTTTCCTGCTCCTGGGTTGATGTATCTTTTTTGAACTTATCGAAATACAAGGCCGGTGTTGATTCGGGAACGGGATACGCCCTGGGACTAACCTGCCTGCTTTGAAAAATGTGATACTCCCGGTTGAAAGTAGCATACAGATCACTGGCGCCATCAACAGATTCAGAGTTACCAAGAAACAGGTAGCCACCTGGCTTAAGGGCGAAATGGAAAGTTTCCACCACACGTTCCTGAGCCACCTGGTTCAGGTAGATCATTACGTTCCGGCAGCTAACCAGGTCAAGATGGGAAAAAGGCGGATCTTTTAAAAAGTTATGCGAGGCGAACATCACTGTCTCGCGAACTTCGCGCCGTATCCGGTAACCATCTGCTTCCTTGTTAAAAAAGCGTTGCAGCCTTTCCTGGGACACATCTGCAAGGTCATTGATCGTATAAAACCCCTCTCTTGCATGGGCAATGGCAGCTTCATCAATATCTGTAGCAAAGATCTGTACCTTGGGCGCATCTATCAGGCCCATTGTTTTTTCAAGGCAAAGAATAGCTATCGAATAAGCTTCTTCGCCGGTGGCACAGCCGGCCACCCATATTCTTAATTGATTGTCGGCATTTTTACCATTTAATAATTGTGGTATAATCTCCTGCTCAAGAGCTTCGAAAGCTTTTTTATCCCTGAAAAAGTTGGTTACCGAAATCAGCAAGTCCTTTAACAGTGCAGTTGGTTCGTCCCCGTTATTCTGAAGAAACCGGGCATAGGCAGGCAGGTCGGGCAGGTTACGCACGCTAATGCGCCGCTCGATACGCCGCAGTAGTGTAGGCCTTTTATAATTAGAAAAATCATGGCCGGTGCGATGACGCAATAGTGTGAATATCTCGCGTAATGCTTGCTGCTGATCTTCCGGGCGCTGTTCGGCTTCAACTGTGATCTGTACTTTTCCGGTACTGTTTCTATACGTGGTGATCTTTTCCGGAATATCTTCTACGTTCAACACTTCGTCTACCAAGTCGGTAGCAATTGCATTCCGGGGCATTTCGTTAAAGTCTGCTTCCCGCGGATTTTGTACGAAGGTGGCCCCTCCGCGCTCTTTTACGCGTTTAAGTCCCATGCTGCCGTTCGCCCCAGTCCCCGACAAGATAACACAAACGGCCCTGGAGCCATGCTGTTCAGCAAGCGTACGGAAAAAAATATCAACCGGAGCGCGACGATCTTCCACATGCAGATTAGGCGACACCGCAATATAACCATCTTCCATAATAAGATGCCGGTCGGGCGGGATAACGTAAACATGATCGGGTTTGATCAGGGTTCTCTCGGTGACTTGTGTTACCGGCACAACGGTTTCGTGTTGCAACACTGATGCTAACTGGCTGTCATGATCGGGAGAAAGATGTAGGATCACTACATATGCCATCCCTGAATTTTGAGACACCTGGCTGAAAAACTTCTGCAATGCCTGTATCCCGCCTGCAGAGGCACCTATGCCGACGATCAAAAAATCATCTTTTTTTTCCTTTAACTGCGCTTCTGGCTTTAACTTCTCTTTATTGGGGGCACCTTTTTTTTTCATAACTTTAATAAGTAAAGATAGAGCCTGTTGTTAAATAAGCAACTATTGAGTTTCATCCGCATCATTGTTTAAACTATCTTTACTCAATTGCTCATGATCATGTACGGTTTTTCGTACAAGTTCTGAGCGTTCGGAGGCTTCTTTTGCTTTCTTAAAATATATCGCGGCTTGTTTTGGCTGATTGACCTCCGCATAATGATCGCCGATGTGGTTAAGCAGCAACACACTTTCATCAATTCCGCGAATGGCACTATATAAACTGTCTTCAATTTTTTCGGTCAGTACTGTCAGCAGCGTGTCTGCTGAATAGGCATGACCAGTATGACAGCGATAACGGTTAAGATTACCGTCATTGATTCTTGTTAACACCCCGTGACACTCAGGACAAGTATAAGGAGACAACAACCCTAAATCCAGGGCACCTTTTTGCAGCGCGTTTTCTTCAGCGGCAATATCGATTTCGATCCTTGTTTTTTCGTCTTTCATTATGGCTGTATTTTCAGTTACCGTTTCTGCAGCTAATTGAACTAATAATGACGCGATATTGCCGGCGGGCAAAATATGATCAACCGAAACTTCCTGCAATGCATTTTGAGGCATGGAAGGCACTTCGGCGTCAGCCGGATCCTGAACAATGGCCAGGCCGCCGTTATGTTTGATACGCCAAAGTCCGGCGACACCATCATCTAACGCACCGGACAAAATCACGCCAATCACCCTGTTTCCATAAACATAGGCCGCAGATCGGAACAAGGGGTCAACCGCCGGGCGAAAACGGTTCTCTTTAGGGCCACGTGTTATTCTTACCTGATTCTCTTCAATCAATAAATGATGATTGGGCGGTGCTATATAAATGCGGTTCGGTTTTATCGGCTCTTTGTCGTAAGCGTTAGCTGCATGGATCGTGTTCAGTTTATTCAGCATATCCGGGAGGATACCGCGAACATCAGGGCTCATATGCCAAACAATGAAGATTGAAGCGTCCAGATTACGGGGAAGATTTTGCACTATTTTTTTTAATGCTTCTAATCCGCCAGACGAAGCACCTATGACAATGATATTTCTTTTTTTCATATTTAAATTTCCAAACGGCTCTTTTAAGATCACTTTGTAAAGAAAGCCCCTGCAGATTTCCTTACCAGCTAAATAGACACTAACTATTATAACGTTGCCACCTGTTGATATTTCAGACTGCCTTAAATGAACTTGAGGAATAAACAGATCGGCTTAAAAGGAACGCCCCGTGGGCGGTGAACAACTTATTTAATAATAAGCGTTTTATTCTGTATTTGTTTACCGTTTTATGAATAAGGCTAAAGGCACACCAAAATAAATCCCTGATTACAACTACCGTTAAACTTGTAAAAACAACTTCTAAGTTGTATTCCATTTTTTCAGAGAACCTAAACTTTCCTTATATTCGAATTCTTTTATAGCCGATCCGCTTTGGGAGCAACTTAACTTGAGGATTACTGATGCTTGCCATGATGTAGTTACTCTCCAATATTTTCCCAGGGAAATTCACTTATAAATTTTGTCATTGAGATACCCCTTTTTTGGCAAATATCATGGGGATTTCCGTGTTCGCTGTTATTCCAACTCACCTTGTTAAAACTTTTTATATGCCTGATGATAGATCTCCGGTTATTTATGGAAAATGTAAACTTAAACGGTAAAAAAATTGCGGTACAAAAACCGAAGCAAAATGTGATCGACTCATAAATATTTATATTGGTGATATCTCCACGGATTAAATGATCCGACTAAACCTGAATATATCATTCGCGGTCGTTTTAAATTAACACCGGTATCAAACATTATTCCTCTATTTTAGCGTTGTAATAAAAACGTGTGTCATGATCAGGATTGTATTGGCGGAAGATCATAATATTGTTCGTGATGGTATTCGCAACCTTTTAGAAAAAGAGAAAGATTTTAAAATAGCAGGTGAAGCCCTTAACGGCCAGGAAGTAATTGATCTGCTTCAAAGCGGCATCACTACCGACATTATTTTGGCAGATATCAACATGCCTGTAATGAATGGAATAGAAATGTCGGAGCGCCTGCGGGAACTAAACTTAAACGCTAAAATAATAGTGTTGAGCATGCTTGATCACGAGCGCTATGTGTTGCAGGCTTTTAAAGCGGGAGCAAATGGCTATTTGCTAAAAAATATAAGTGCCGACGAATTGATATTTGCCATAAGGCATATTCACATGGACGGAAGATATATTTGTTCAGAACTCTCCCTTCGTTTCCTCGACAGGCTGATACAACAGCCCGACCGGTCGCAACATGAACATGAAACAGGTATTGAATACTCAACACGGGAGATTGAAGTACTGATGCTTGTTGCCGACGGTTTAACTAACCAGGAAATTGCCGACCGGCTTTTTACAAGTAAACGTACCATTGAAAATTACAGGCAGGCCCTGATTGAAAAAACTGAAACTAAAAATACAGCCTCGCTTATCCGTTATGCCATACAGCATGGATTGATAAATTAAATAAAACGCTATTTTCCTCCCTTATTTTATCATTAATTAACTTCAAATTAAAAATAGCGTATTTACCGAAGCGGAGTTAGCGTATAAACAACAAGCAGAGAAAAAATATTGATAATAACTTAGTAATATGTTGCTGGTTATTAATCAATAAGGCTATGATCCCTACTGCAAAAAACATTAAAGTACTTATTGTCGATAATGACAATGATATTTTAGATGTAATGAATGAAGCGTTAACCTATGAAGGTTACGAGGTAAACGGCTTACTTGAGGTTGATAACATTTTCCCCAAGATAATGACCTATCGGCCAGATATTGTTATACTGGATTACATCCTCGATGGCATTAATGGTGGCGAGCTTTGCCACCAGATAAAAGTGAACCGTTACACCGCACAGTTACCTGTAGTTATTATGTCGGCCTATCCTAAAGTACTTCAGTCCCTTGGCGATTACGGATGCAACGTGTTTATTCCTAAACCGTTTGATCTTGATCACATCCTTAACTGTATAAAAGAATTAACTACCGAAAACGCCCGGGCCTAATTTATGCTTACACATTCCACCATTAATAAAGTGATCCTGGCAGGCAGAGTTGATAAAGAACCACGCCTGCATTTAAAAAACGGCCAAAGAATTTTGAATTTTTCGCTCGTAACTACTGAAAAAATAAGACGTAACGGGGCATTCGAATTCCTTAATGAGTATCACCAGGTACAGGTTGCCGAACATATAATTGGCGGCGAACTTTTCGCCAAAGGAACACCCGTTTGTGTACAGGGGTGTTTGCAAACAAGCCAGTTTACAGATGAGCGGGCTATTAAACGATACAAAACCGTCATTATCGCTAATTCTGTTGAACAGTTAAGCTTTTAAAGTACGCCCTGCCGCATTGCAAACCTGATTAAGGATGCTGTATTGCGTACCTTCGCCCTGTCTATCATGGCCTGGCGGTGACCTTCCACGGTCCGCTTGCTGGTAAAAATAAGATCGGCAATTTCATGGTTGGTATGTCCGTCAGCTATCAATTTTAATATAGTGATCTCCCGTTCCGAAAATTCCACAGTGTTATCGCTCACAGAGTTGTGGTTCGTTGCGTTCATAAATTGATCAAGCAAACGTAATGACAGCTCGGCCGATAAATACCGCCGCCCCGAATAAACCTGTTGAATAGCAAATAGTAGTTCACCGGCACTGATATTTTTAAACAAATATGCCGACACACCAGCCCTGAAAGCACTGTTGATATAAGGCTGGTTATCATGCATGGTCAATAGAATTATCTTAATGCCGCTATTATCGTTTTTGAGTTTTTCGGCAAGCTCAATTCCGTTCATACCCGCCATATTTATATCGGCGAGGATAATATCAGGTGTAACAGATTTTAATAATTTAAATATCTCGCTTGCATTTTCTGCCTCGCTGATAATTTGAATATTCTTTTCTTTTTCCAGCAAATTTTTGACACCGTTTCTGACGATACTGTGATCGTCGGCCAGTAATATTTTAATCATGAACAGGCGGTCAACTAATTATAACAGCCTGTAAAAATTGATGATTAAATAAGCAAAATCAATACGGCAAATACCTGTTTATTAATAAGTATTTAACGCAAATAAATACAAACAATACTTATGCGAAGAAAAAGCACATATCGTTTACTGAATAATAGTCGCATATTGATTATCGTGATAACTACGCTAATTATATGTGTAATCTACCTGTTTTTGCCAAATTCACCGCCATGACACAATCGTAAAAAACTGATTTACAGCCAACTAATTTAAACCAAAACTATACTTAACTATTGTAGCGATAAGCTGGCCGGTTCCAATCTCAAACTGCACCACCAAAGCCTCTGTTATTTACCTGAAAGTAAACACATTCAGACGATAGAAATTATGTATACATTAGGGATAAACGCTGTTTTTCACGACTCTGCAGCATGTTTAATAAAAGACGGACAGCTTATCGCAGCTGCAGAGGAAGAAAGGTTCACGCATTTTAAACATGGCAAGAGACCGGTACCGTTCTCAACCTGGGAGCTGCCTTTTCATGCTATTGATTATTGTTTAAGAGTAGCCGATATCCATATTAATGACATAGATCATGTAGCCTATTCCTTTGACCCATATCTGCTTATTGGAGAACAATACCGCGATAAACCTACCATAGAAATTCCTTTTGAAAACAACAGGGCCTCCATTAACAATGATTGGCGAAACGTGTGGGACCCTTTGTTCCTGTCTTCAATTATCAACGCCCGTTCACAGCTTAATGATGGTTACCCTCATCACCTGCAAAAACGCTTTATCGGCGCCAACATACAGCCCGAACAATGGCATTACGTTGAACATCACGTAGCACATGCCGCCAGCGCGTTTAACTGTTCGCCATTTAACGACGCTGCTGTGATGACTGCCGATGGCCGTGGCGAACTGGCTACAACAACCTACAATTTTGGCACCGGTCAGCAATTGCAACGCCTTGGCCAGGTAAACATGCCACACTCGCTGGGTTTACTATATGAACAGGTCACTACCCATTTAGGGTTTTTGCACTCATCTGATGAATACAAGGTAATGGCTCTCGCATCATACGGAAATACCGATTTCGTGAAAGACTTCCGCGAGATAATCCAATTAGGAACAAACGGTCAATATACTATTAGCAACCAAAACTTTACCGAACGTTTTGGCCCGCAAAGGTTACGCCACCAGGAATTTAATGCGCATCATTTTAATATAGCGCACTCGCTGCAACTGGTGTTGGAAGAAACATTGCTTGAACTGACCGGCTGGCTTCAAAAAGAAACCGGCTCAGTTAATCTTTGCATGGCCGGTGGCGTTGCACTCAATTGTGTAGCAAACGCCCGCATCAGGGATGCACGGGCATTTCAAGATATCTGGGTACAACCGGCCTCCGGCGATGATGGTACAGCCCTGGGTGCTGCCTTATGGATTGATGCGCAGCAACGCAAAGGCCAGCAACGTGAGTTCGTGATGAACCATGCTTACTGGGGGCCGGAATACAGAGATGCCGAAATTGAAAAGTTTATGCAATGGTGTAAAGTGCCTTATCGCCGTATGGATAACGTAGCTGAAGAAACTGCTGAAATACTAGCACAGGATAAAATTATAGGCTGGTACCAGGGTCGGATGGAGTTTGGGCCGAGGGCCCTGGGAAGCCGTTCTATACTGGCCTCTCCTATTAATTCCGAAATGCAGGCCCGGTTAAACGAGGTCAAAGACCGCGAAGACTTCCGTCCCGTGGCGCCTGTGGTGCTGGAAGAGGAAGCCGCCAACTGGTTTGAAGGTGCGGATTATTCGCCGTTTATGTTGTTTGTGTATGATGTAAAAGCGGATAAGGCTGATCGCATTCCTGCCGTACGACATACCGATGGTACGGCACGGATCCAAACGGTTAATGAGCATCAAAACAAAAAATATTATGATCTTCTGAAGGCATTCCACCGCAAAACAGGCGTTCCGGTACTGATCAATACCTCCTTTAATACACTTGGTAAACCTATTGTTTGTACGCCCCGCGATGCTATTGAATGTTTTTGGAGTTCTCCTTTTGATGCTTTGATCATTGGTTCATTTATAATTGAAAAAAATGCAAATATCCGTCGTCATACCCACGTATCAACGGCCGCAATTGCTCAGGAATTGCCTGAAGGCGCTGCGGCTACAGTTGCTGAATAAAAACGAGTTTGAAGTAATAGTAGTAAGCGACGGGCCCGACGAGGAAACCGCTATTGCAGCAGAGCACTTCAGCAGGTTAATGAACGTCCGGTACTATGCCCTCGACGAAAAAAGAGGCCCCGCCGCAGCCCGGAACCTTGGTTGGCTAAATGCCAGGGCTGCCGTTATCGCGTTTACCGACGATGACTGCCAGCCGGATATTAATTGGCTTACATCGATACTGGCATTAGCAGATCCGGGTATGGCGCAGGCTTTTACGGGCCGGGTTATTGTGCCAAGGAACATTCACCCAACGGATTATGAATTGAATACCGCCGGTTTGGAAACTGCGGATTTTGTAACTGCCAACTGTGCCTGCACTAAACTTGCATTATACATTACCGGAGGCTTTGATGAACGGTTCAGCATGGCCTGGCGTGAAGACAGCGATCTTGAATTTAAGCTACTTCTGCATCAAATACCCGTAGTACGTATTGATGAAGCAATCGTTGTTCACCCTGTGCGCGCAGCACGCTGGGGCATCAGTATCAAAGAGCAAAAGAAAACACTGTTTAATGCCTTGCTTTACAGGAAATTTCCGGCATTATATCGCGCTAAAATCCAGGCACAGCCACCTGTTTTATATTACCTGATCATTGCCTTCTTTATAGTTTTTATAGCAGGCTTGCTTTCGGGAGTTTCGCTGCTTACACAAACCGGGGGAATCGGCTGGCTATTGCTCACTGCTTATTTTATCACAAGACGCCTGAACCATACCAGCCATTCAGGCAGGCATGTTTTTGAAATGATCTTTACCTCTGTGTTTATACCATTCTGTTCTATTTACTGGCAATGGTACGGAGCTTTTAAATACCGCGTTTTATTTATTTAACTATGAAATTACCAGTTCAGGATATCAAAAAAATCGGAATTTTCAGGGCGTTACAATTGGGGGATATGCTATGCGCCGTACCTGCTATCCGCGCATTGCGCAGCGCTTATCCGCAGGCAAAAATTATTTTATTGGGCTTGCCATGGGAAAGAAGCTTTACCGAACGCTTTGATCATTATTTTGACGGCTTCATCCATTTTCCGGGTTATCCGGGACTGCCCGAACAGAGCTTTGACTCAAAAGCTTTCCATGAGTTTACCGGGCAAATGCAGCAGGAACAATTTGACCTTTTACTGCAGATGCAGGGTAACGGATCTTTAGTAAATCCGATGCTCGAACTATTTAATGCAAGGCATGTTGCAGGCTTTAAAACAGCAGGGCACTATGCACCCGATAATGGCTTATTTTTCGACTACCCAGATCATGGTTCGGAGATCGACCGGCACCTCGCGTTGATGAGCTTTTTAGGCATCGAACCTTTAGGTAATGATCTTGAGTTCCCGGTATTGGAAGCCGATGAAGAAGAACTACGTCAGTTGCAACTCCCTATAGAAACTCAAAAGTATGTATGTATTCACCCCGGTTCGCGTGGCACATGGCGACAATGGCCGGTTAACTATTTTGCGGCACTTGCCGATTTTTGCATTGAACAGGGCTATCAGGCGGTAATCACCGGAACTAAGGACGAAGCAGATATAACTAACGCAGTGATCAGCCAGATGAAAAATACAGCCACCAACGCCACCGGAAAAACTTCGTTAGGCGCAGTGGGCGCATTAATCCGCGATGCAGCGTTGCTGATCTCTAATTGTACCGGTGTTTCACATATCGCCGCTGCCTTTAAAACTCCAAGCGTTGTGATCAGTATGGATGGCGAACCGCACCGCTGGGGCCCGATTGACACCTATCGTCACCGCACCATCAATTGGTTGGAAATCCCTGACTTCCATGTTGTATTTCGTGAAACGGTAGATCTGATACAACAGGTGGTTTAACAAGGCTTATCACTGATTGTACGATCAACTCCGGGTCAGGCATCTGAGCCGGGGTGGCATAAATGGTATCGTCCACATAACGGATGATGCCATTTTTACTTTTCAAGTCTTCCGGTACCGGAAACTCGATTACTTCATTGGGCACCATCCACGGTGTATGCTGCGGATTAGTTTGGGCATACAAAACCACCACAGGCGTCCCGACCGCAGCTGCCAGATGAACGGTACCGGTGTTTACCGATAGCAGTAAAGGAGCATGACTTATCAGGGTAATTAATTGTTCGATGGAAAAAAAGCCGGCCGCGTTGAAAGTACCGGACCCTATGTGCTTTTGCAGATCTGCCACCATTGGCCCTTCTTTGGCCGAACCGGTTAATAACAGCTGAAATCCCTCATTTACTAACCGGCAGGCCGTTTCAATCCATAGGTCTTGCGGAAACTGCCGTTTTACTTCGCTTACCCCTGCATGTAATATCAACCAGGGCTTATCAGGGTTAAATCCGGTATGCCTTAACTTAGTTGTAATTGCGGGCCATTCGGATTCGTTGGTGATGAGTTTTAAGCCGCTGTCTGCGACAGGCGCACAAATGCTGTTAACCAGTTTTAGATCGCGCTCAACCTGGTGCACTATATAGTGGAAAGGCTCCTCCTCTGCCACCCAATCCGAAATTAAACCATATGGGTTTTCCCTGCAATAAGCCAATACCTTGGTTATGCCAGCCTGGTAAGCTATCATAGCCGAAGGCAAGGGGTTTTGGCTATAAACTGTAAAAATAACCGCAGCATCAAAACGATAAGTTTTGAGTTTATCGATCAATCCGTCCAAAGCTTCCGGGCCGGAATTATTTATTGTTTTTACCCACGGCAGATCGAAAACAATCGTTTCATCAATTTCAGGTATAAAGGGTGCTACGATTGCAGACATTGATGATGTTAACGCCGTGATACGGGCATTCAAGCCTCGCTTCAAGGTGCGCAACGCCGGGCCGCTCATCACCAGGTCGCCCATATTATCGGGCCGTATGCACAGGATATTTTTAACGTTGCTCCAATCCGACATCAGAAAAACTGTGATTATAAATGTAGACTGCAGCCTCATTGATGTTGCTGCAAGTGAATTCAGGCTTCCTGTAAGCACCGGGCAGCCATTCGGTTTCATTCCCATTATCGATCAACACCGTGCTGCAGCCTGCGCGATTTCCAGCTTCCGCATCATTTAAGATATCGCCGATCATCCAGCACTGTGCAAGATCCAACTCGTAGTCGTCTGCTGCTTTATTTAACATTCCAGGTAACGGCTTGCGGCAATCGCAATCAATGGCATAAGCAGGGATTGAGCCTTCGGGATGATGCGGACAATAATAAAATCCATCAAGGGTTATACCCTTCGCCAACAGAAGTTCATGCACGCGTTTGATCACTGCAAAAAACTGAACTTCGGTAAAATATCCTTGTGCTATCCCCGATTGGTTGGATATCACAATGAGTTTATAACCCGAATCAGCAAGCAGTCTTAAACCTTCAATGCAATTTTCCGACAAACGGATTTTTTCGGGATCCACATTATAGGGAATATCCGGTATTAACGTACCATCCTTATCTAAAAAAATTGCTTTATCCATATCAGGCAGCTTCAGTGCGGCTAACATTTTTACAGGCAAAAGGATTGGCTGTTTTTCTCAATACCGCTTTGTAAACCTGTTCAATTTCAGCAGCTACCTTTTTCCATGTAAAATTTTCATTTACGTGCCTCAGCGCATTTTGCCCCATCTGGTTCAAAACAAGTTCGTTGCTAATAAGCTCATTTATCTTTGAGGCCAAAGCACCGGCGTTATCAGGTGGTACGAGCGCGCCGGTAACACCGTCTACAACACTGTACTTAATACCGCCTACATTTGAGCCGATAACAGGTGTGCCGCAGGCCATAGCTTCAAGCGGGGTTATCCCAAAGGGTTCGTACCAAGGCGTAGTAATGAATATATCAGCAGCAGCATAATAAAACTTGAGGTGCTCCCGTCCTTTCTTCCCTGCAAACTGTACGCGATCGGCAATACCCAAGGATTCTGCCAGATCAGACAAGCGCTTATACTCAGGGCATGACGATTCGGCCATATTCTCTTTGTTACCGCCAACAATTAATACCTTAATCTTTTTGACGCTTTTTTTCCTGAGCGCTGCTACCGAGCGGATCACATTATCAATTCCTTTGCGTGGAACCATGCGCCCAAGCTGCAACAGTATTGTTTCATCAGGATCAATCCGCAATATTTTACGTGCTATAGTTTTATTAACCGGGTAAAACTCTGTTTGGCTGAAACCACAGGGCACTATCACAATCTTATCCGGATTGGCGTGGTAATATTCAATGAGATCATCCCTATCCTGCGGGCATTCGGCTATGATCTGGTCGGCTTCCTGGCAGATCAATGCTTCTATATCCAATCTTTCTTCCGGAAACTTGTCATCTTCTTTTTGATACAGCTTACGGACATGCCCAAGCGCATGAAAAGTGATTACGAATGGTGTGCCCATTTTTAACTTAAGGCTCATCGCAATAAGGCCCGACATGAAAAAGTTTGCATGAATCAGATCATACTGCAATTTTTCATAGTGGATGAAATCTTGCATGCGCTCATCAAACTCGGGCATGAAATCCAATAACTCCTCCTTAGGAACAGGCCTTACCGGCCCCGCCTGGATATGGATCACCCGTATATTAGGCATCCATTCTACTACATTTTCCATAACGATATCTTCTTTCCTGGTATAGATGTCGACGGTATGACCCTTATCGGCCAGGTGTTTTGCAAGCTGTGCCACGTACACATTTTGGCCGCCGGTATCCACACCTCCCAGGTGTGCTAGCGGCGAGGCATGCTCGCTTATAAATGCAATTCTTTTCGAGTGATTATTCATGGTAGATCAATTTTTCGTCGTGATTTATCAACTGAGCATTACCGGTAACTTTTTGAAATAATTGTTCCCATTCGGCAGTAAAACGGCTGATATTAAACCGGGCTTTGACCGTCTCCCTCCCCTTTGCTCCGATAGCTTCGGCCAACTCGGGATCAGCTAAGAGTTCCTGCATCTTCTGAATCAGATAGTTAACATTGGTGTGTATAAAGCCATTTTCGCCATCCTTTATCACGGCCGATAACTCTGTAGTGGCAAGGCCTACAACAGGAATCCCCATCATCATGGCTTCGCATATGGCAAGACCGAGACTGGTGTAACGGATTGGATTAAAAAAGAAACGATAATGAGATTGAAATGCCGGCAACTGCGGATGGAGTACTTCACCAAGCCCCCAGCCGCCGGTACCCATACCTACCAGATCAATAGGCACCTGTTCCCTTACGGTTTTGAAAATATCAAAACCCAATAACCTGCCGCGGGCCGGAAGATTATTAATCACCACAATACCTTTGGCCAGGTTTCCCTCATAAATCGGGCCGTGATCCATCACGCCATGCTCAATTACCACGGTTGGCGTATTGCCATTATCCCACATCAACCTGTTAAAATGAGTTACATGCACCAGGGTAATCTCCGGATCGTTGATGATATGGGGTGTATCTGTAGGGTGTTGGCGCGGAGGATCGTGCTCGAGGTAAATTTTGGGCAACTCACGCTGCTCTTCCGATAAGATCTCGTATTGATCGACGAGATAATTCTGATTGGTTTGAAACAGGATACAATCAAACTGGTAATTCTTTACCTTCTCATAAGGTATCTCGATAACATTTTTGCCAAACGGAAAAGTTTGCCCACGACCGTAATAGCCTTCGCCTTTTTCGGGCTTAGTTGGGATACAAATATCGTAGTTACCCTGTGCCAGGTAAAACAGGTAACTGCCGTGTATATGCCAGGTGAATATCTTCATGTCGTATATTGTCAGAAGCGTTTCTTTGAAACGCTTCAATGACAACATGACAGAAGCGAATGCTGTTTGTACGGAATCTACGCGAAAGAATCGTGTAAACTACCTGATATGTTAACTTTTATCGAAAAAGACCCATATTAAGCCGTTTTTTTTACAACCACAGCATCAACATCTTCACGGTTACGCAAAGGCCATCCCCTGCGCATATTTCCTTTTAAATGTGGTATGCGTAAACGGCGTTTCAATGATGTTCTCATATGTACAACTACCATCGATTTTTCCGTTTCGCCTTCTTCCTTAACATTGGTCAGCAGCCTGAGCGATAATAAGGCCAGCAAACCACCTATGATGAAGAAATAATTCCAGCCTTGCAATTGTAATAAGTTTACCTGCAAATGCCTGCTTCCGCTCAGTTGTAAACTTAGGCCGACGGTATTGTTTGCAAACAAATCAGCCAGTAAGCCACCAACAAGTGGTGCTATGGTTGAGAAAAATGCCACAAACATATTTTTTGCCGACAGGTAAACGATGGCCTCATTTTTTGGTGCAAGCTTGATGCCGATATTACTTAAGGAAAGATTGATGCCGGCAGTAGAAAAGCCGCTGATAATATGGATCAAGGCTAATATACCCAGCGTTACCAATTTCGATGAAGGTAAACCCGCAAATGCGAAGGCCATGATGCATAAAATATAAAGGGGTGCGCATAAACTTATCACCGTTTTATTGCTAAACCTGTCCGAATAACGCCCCCATAAATTCAATGATAAAATACCACTCAACTGGCTCAGGATCCCTAAACCGATCAGATAAGCAACCGGTAAACCCAATGATTTCATCATAAACACCGCAAAAAACGGCGTTGCAAGATTCAAAGAAAATGCCCACAGCGAGTTGAACATCAGCAATTTCCTGAAATTGGTATTTTTAAGCGATTTCCAGAATAATGGTAATACTTTTTCTTCAATCGGTTCGGCCACCGGTTCAGGCGTGCACAACAATAGGTAAACGGAAATCATGCCCAATGCACCGCCTGCTAAAAACAAGGTAGTATAGGCTGTAATTTCCTGTGCCGGATAATGGCGTTTAATAAAATCGAGCCCGATTGCGGTTGCCAGGCTAAGCGTAACATTAAGCGTTTGCGCCATCCGCGTTCTGCGTGAAAAGAAACCTCCCAAGCGTTCCTGCGGAATCAGGTCTTTCATCCAGGCGTTCCAGCTGGCACCGGCTATATCACCAAATATGTGCTGAAAAAATAACAGTAAAAGCAAAACGGCAATGGTTGTTGAGCCGGAAAAAAGCAACGGCATAATACCTATGGCGATTAGGGGCAGCCTTGCCAAAAAGTTAAACACAACCGAAATAAGCCGCCGGTTATTGAATTTGCGTACCAGCCATATGGAAGCCAGCTGAAAAATGGTTGTGAACGTGGGTAATGCGGCAAATAAACCCAATTGAAAATTGGATGCACCCATATGAATAGCAAGAGCTGTTAAAAAAGTACCGCTTGTAAATACCACCATTGCCTCGGCCGAAAGACCATCTGCCGTAACATTGCTAAGGCCCCGGTTTAACTGTTGTTCTGTAATAGTCGTTGAAGGACGTATGTTCATTTATGCTGCGCCAAACAGGCGCCCGTTTTAAGTTTAATCAATAAAAAATTTAATCAGGAGGCAAAGCCGTTGTTATAACTGCAAATACGTGGCCATAGTGTCTTAAGGTTACATTTAAACAGCTTTCAGCTTTAATTTTAATTTTAACTGACAATTAAAATCAACAAACGCATTACAAGTGTGGAATTTGTGCCGAGGAAGCGCTCCACAATTTGGGGGAATTGCATTTAAGCGCGCAGACAGCATTTTCTTAAGGGTACTATCCTTAGACGAGGCGGTTTTGCAATATTCTTATTTTTTTAATTATTATAAACATTTAAGAAAAAAAATCATTATTTAATTAAATAGATTTCCGATACCTGCCGGCTTGCCGGTTTCCTTCTAGCCGATTAAACAGCGAACGTTTTTAATTAAGAACCTATGATACGTGTATTGATAGCAGACGGGAATGAGCATACTTTGTCCGGAATAATCAGCCTATTGAAAAACGAGCCTGGCATAGAGGTGATGGCACATGCAGCGCATGGGGAGGCTGTACTGGAGCTGATAACGGCAGGCAACATCCCCGATGTAGTGATAACCGACGTGCATTTACCCAGATTTAATGGCATCCTGCTTGCTGATTACCTCCATCGTAATTTCCCGTTCATTCAAACTATGGTATTCACCATGGAAGATCAGGAACATTACCTCATAGATGCCTTTAAATCCGGCATTAAAAGTTATATGTCAAAATCTGTAGGGCGGGAAGAATTGATTTTCGCGATCAGGCAGGTGCACCAGGGCAAATATTATGTGTGCACCCTACTGGCATCCAGGCTCACCAGGCTCTTCCTCAGGGGAACCGAAATGTCTGCATTGACTATTGAGCCGGAGATTGAGTTTTCGGCAAGGGAAATGGAAGTTTTACAGCTTATAGCCGATGGTTGTACCAACCAGGAAATTGCTAACCAGTTATTTACCAGTCGAAGAACTGTTGAAGGACATCGCCAGGCTATGATCAATAAAGCCGGGGTGCGCAACACACCCGCGCTGGTAAAGTATGCTATGCGCTATAATTTATTAAAAACGAGGGATGATGCTATCCGAAAAACTGCGGGCTAAGTGCAAAAATCGCAACAAACAAATACTAATTTATACAAACCTATGAAAGCAGCAGTATTTCACAAACCGGGCGATATCCGTTATGATACCGTGCCCGATCCCAAAATTGAATTAGCGACAGATGTAATCCTTCGCGTTACCTCAACAGCCATATGCGGCTCAGATCTTCATATCCTGAGCGGTGCGGTGCCTCAAAAAGAGCCCATGATCATGGGTCACGAATTTATGGGCATAGTTGAGGAAGTTGGCGCAGAAGTAAAAAATCTGAAGAGAGGCGACCGTGTGGTTGTCCCCTTCCCCATTGCCTGCGGGCATTGCTTTTTTTGCCGGCATGACGCTTCGCCTGCCTGCGAAAACTCCAACTACAAACACTACGGCCCTGACGGTGATCTCCTGGACAGTAAGGGAGCTGCGCTTTTTGGCTATACAGATCTCTACGGCGGATATTCCGGCGGGCAGGCCGAGTATGTGCGTGTGCCTTACGGCGATATCAGTCCGCGCATAATACCCCACAATCTCACCGATGAACAGGTACTGTTTCTGACAGACATTTTTCCTAC
Organism: uncultured Mucilaginibacter sp.; assembly: GCA_966212355.1. Taxonomy (GTDB): domain Bacteria; phylum Bacteroidota; class Bacteroidia; order Sphingobacteriales; family Sphingobacteriaceae; genus Mucilaginibacter. Next base: position 365,907 of record CBIHRB010000001.1, on the reverse strand, counting down.
CGGCTGGTCGGCAATTGATTGGGCGCAATTAAAGGGAGGTGAGGTGGTTGCTATTTTTGGTTCAGGGCCGGTAGGCCTGATGGCTCAAAAGGCGGCCTGGATTAACGGCGCAAGCCGTGTTATCGCCATCGACCCTTTAAATTACCGGTTAGAGAAAGCGAAAGCCGTTAACCGCGTTGATACGCTTAACCCGCATGAGGTGAATGTTGTAGAGGCTATTCGGGAAATGACAGGCGGCAGAGGAGCAGATGTTTGCGTTGATGCCGTTGGTTTTGAACCTGAAAGATCTTTTTTAGATAAAGTGAAAGCAACCATAAATTTTGAAAAAGGAAGTATCAAGGTATTGGAGATGGCTTTTAAAGCAGTAAGAAGGATGGGTACCGTATCCATTATGGGCGTATATGGTTCACCATATGACAACTTCCCGCTCCACCGCATTTTCGATAAGGGTATTACACTTAAAATGGGCCAGGCACCGGTATTGAACTATATCGATCACCTGGTTAACCTTGTTCAGGACGGGAAAGTAGTATTGGATGATATCATCACCCACACATTACCACTAAGTGACGTTACGCACGCTTATAAAATATTCGACGAAAAAGAAGACGACTGTGTAAAAGTTGTACTCAGACCATGAAACATACCATAACAAAACGAAAAAGCTGGAAAGAGATGCTCACAAAGGCGGATAAGCCAGTTCAATTGCCGGTAGCACATGATGCTTTAACAGCATGATTAATTGAGCGGGCGGAAATCCATGTTAATGGAGGTGAAGTAGTGAACGGGTAATTAAAATCTAACTAAACTAAACATATAATTATGGAAAATACAGCAAAATGGGCGCTGATCACCGGCGGTACAAGCGGTATCGGTAAAGAACTGGCAAATCTCTTCGCTAACGACAAATATAATCTTATACTGGTAGCACGAGACGAGCAGGAATTAAGCAGCACAGCTGCCGAATTACGCATTTCAGGCATCGAAGTAAAAACAATTGCCAAAGATCTGTCCAAAATGGAGGAGGCGAAAGCTTTATGCAACGAGGTTGATGTACCGGTTGAAATATTGGTAAACGACGCCGGGCAGGGACTTTATGGATTGTTTAAAGATAATGACCTTGAGCGCGAACTGGATATCATTCATCTCAACATTTGCGCTACAATAATATTAACCAAACATTTTGTAACGGAAATGGCGGTACGTGGATCGGGCAAGGTTCTGAACCTCGGTTCAATAGCAGGCAAATTACCCGGACCATGGCAGGCCGTTTATCACGCTACCAAAGCTTTTGTACTTTCATTTACAAGCGCAATCCGCGAAGAACTGAAGGACAGCGGCGTTACCATCACGGCACTTTTACCCGGCGTTACAGATACCGATTTCTTTAACAAAGCCGGCATGAACGAAAGTAAAGCCGTACAGGACAAAGAAGCCATGGCCGATCCGGCTAAGGTAGCTAAAGACGGCTACGAAGCCCTGATGGATGGCGACGACAGGGTAATATCAGGAATAAAAAACAAGGTGCAGATTGGCACCGCAAACCTGATGCCCGATAGCACAGTAGCACATCAGCTTAACGAGCAGCAAAAACCTATAAAATAGCATCTCTCCAACAAAAACATCAACCAAATACAACCACCTTATTATTAACCGATAACACTATTTATATTATAATGAGTAGCAATGATAAAATGACCCGCAGGCAGATACTTGCCGGCCTTGGCACCACCCTTGCTGCAGTAGCAGTGGCGCCTGCTTTTGCGACAACAAACTCGCAGGAAAAACCGGTTGACGGTTCAGCGAAGATCAGTGATCCCACAACATTATACCCCAAACCGCCATTTAAAAGCCAACCTCAACCCTGGCCCGGCCTCCAAAGTAAAATGGATCCGGTACCCGATTGCGGTGAAACCAGTTACAAAGGTTCGGGAAGGTTGATGGGACGCAAGGCGCTTATTACCGGCGGAGATTCTGGCATGGGCCGCGCTGCTGCTATTGCCTATGCCCGGGAGGGTGCAGATGTGGCTATCAATTATTTCCCAACCGAAGAGCCCGATGCGCGCGAAGTTATCGCGCTGATTAAAAAGGAAGGCCGGAAAGTCGTGGCTATTCCCGGCGATCTGCGCGATGAGGCTTTTTGCAAGCAACTGGTTCAGAAAGCCGTTAATGAACTTGGAGGTCTGGACATTATCGTTAATAATGCAGGCAGGCAGCAGTCCATCAATTCCATCACCGACGTTACTACCGAAGAGTTTGATGCCACCATGAAAACTAATATTTATGCACCATTCTGGATTATCCGTGAGGCATTGCCGCATTTGCCGCCGGGCTCAGCCATTATTGGCACAACATCCGAGCAAGCCTATGACCCCTCACCTGATTTGTATGCCTACGCGCAAACCAAGGCGGCTACGATGAACTATGTAAAATCCCTGGCTAAGCAATTAGGACCTAAAGGCATCAGGGTAAATGGCGTAGCCCCCGGACCAATATGGACAGCGCTACAGATCAGCGGTGGCGCACAACCCGAAAAACAGCAAATGTTTGGCAGCTGGACCATGCTGGGCCGTCCCGGGCAGCCGGTCGAACTGGCTTCTATTTATGTGCAGCTTGCCGCTGCCGACGCCAGTTTTGCAAGCGGGCAGGTATATGGTTCATCAGGAGGTGTAGGACAACCTTAAGCAAACTTAATCATGAAAAAACTAATCCTGATAATTCTTGCTGTCGGTTTTTGCTTAGCAGCATCAGCTCAAATCCCGCAACCTGATCCGGACACCACGGCCAAACATTTCCTCATAGTTGCCAGCATAGGCAACCTGCAGGAAGTAAGTGCAGGCCAGCTTGCTGTTCAAAAAGCTAAACGCACGGAGGTTCGCTCATTTGGGCAAATAATGGTTAAAGATCATGGCGGGGCCCAGCAGCAGCTAAAGGAGCTGGCAAGGCAACAGCAAATCATTTTGCCTGCTGCGGCTACCGGCGGCATACAGCCGGACCCGGCTTTAAAAAATGCAGCAGATAATTTTGATCAACTGTATGTGCATGCCATGGTAAGCGGACACCGGAACACAGTTGCAACTTTTGAGACTTACGCCACGAATGGCAGGAACCCTGCTATTAAGGCATTCGCAAGGCTAATGCTGCCAACCTTAAAAGCGCATTTAATGCAAATTACAGCGATTGATAAGCAGTTCAAAAACAAATAATTAACACTACTTAAATCAACAGTTAAATTACTTCTGTAAGCTTTGATCCGGTAATTTAATTAACATCAAAAACGAATACCTATTCAACTATGAAAACTTTTAAAATATTGACAGTGGCCGCCACACTGCTTTATTTCGCAAGCAGTTGCAATACCACCGACCGGAATAGAAAACTGGGCGGTCAACTGATACCGGTAGCGTTAACCGAGGTGGCGGCCCCCCAATTAAAGATACGACCACAATAAATCAGGAAAAGAAGCAACAAGCGAATGATTCTTTAAGCGGAGACACCACTTATAAAGGTAACGTTGATCCGTCTGGTCATGCGCCTAAAAAGTGAAATGATTCATTAATTATATGTTAGCAATTAAAAAACTTGATAAAACTGACCATGAAAGCACTTAATAATATAAAGCCAACCTCTAAACCTCACCCGGTACCCCAACAGTTTACTATCCTGCCCAAATTTATAATTATATTATTGGGTACGTTATTATTGACGATGGCCCGGCCGGCCGAAACATCAGCTATTGCTTCTACCCGTGCGCCGGATACTACACGGAAGCAAACTGATACTGCACAGGGAAAGCCTACCCCTTACAACCCAAGCCCATCTGATAAAACAGGCAGAACAATAGAAGATACAGGCGGAAACAGCGGAACTGTAGGAAAAGTTGACACGCCCGACACAGCCCGTCAATCTACCGTTAGCCGCACTGGCGACAGAACGTCAAATAATAAATATTTTAACATAGGTGCAGCTATTTTAATTGCGCTTATAGCAGCCGCATTGATTTTCAGGGGCCAGAACCGACGAAGTTGATCATTGCCTGATTTAAAAAACTTCAATACATTATTAATCAAGTGATCGCAACACTAAATAGTCGTTTCGGAGCAAATATAAATAGGTAAGATCTCTCCTCCTACTTCATTTGTGCCTTAATTTTCTCAATAGCAGCAAGGTGTTTTCTGAGCATGGGCAGGCTTTTATCAATCATCGCTTTCATTTCGGGATATTTCACTTTATGGGCTGCTTCCTGAAATTCGGCAATATCATGTTCATGGTCTTCTACCATGGCATCTACATAAGCTTTGTCGAAAGCGGCTCCGGTTTTGCCGGCAAGTTCTTCTTTTAATGCTTTTTCTTCTTTGCCTATAGAATCCGGCAACACTATCCTTTTACTTTTTGCCAGCTCCTTCATTTCCATATTGGCCATCGAATGGTCGTCTACCATCATCTTGCCAAAATCCCTTACAGCCGGACTACTGGCTTTGATTTGTGCCAGCTTGCCAAGTTCCACTTCGGTCATGCCCCCGTTTGCAGCTTCAACGGCAAATTTGGCATCAGGAGCGCTAATTGCCCAATCGCCGGTACCAGCTTGTTTGTTGTGGATGGAGTCCTGCGCAGTGTTAACGCTATCAGCCTTTTCTTTACTGTCTTTATGCTGACCGCATGCACCGAATGCAAATACAGAGGCGCCGATCAGTGATATCCGGATAATATTTTTCATGGTGTGTTTAGTAAAATATGAAATATGGTTTCTATAATCGATGAGTTATTGGTTTTGATTACATTACATCAACAGTACAATTAAAAAGGGCCTCAGTAACGGCCCTTTTGTTCATGGTTTGTTACCGATCACTCCTGCATCATCCGGATAGCCGCCATTGCCGTCGGCATCATTAGCCGATCCATCCTTACCCGCATCCTCTGTATCCCCGAGGTCTTCTTCTTCGTCGTCAAACAAGTCGTCTCCTTCATCATCTGAAAGGTCAGGGCCGGGATTATTGTCATTCCAGGTTTGGCTTTGGCCTAAATTCCCATTTTCAGGATAATCTTCCTGGTTAGCTGCATCATCGATGTCTTCATCCGGGTTAAAATTGTTGGTTTCCATAAGTAATTAATTTGATTTCATTAAAGAACAGGCCTTTAGCTGCTAAGTTTCTTTTAATAGAGAATCAGGTAGTTATCACGACAACTACGTAATTAACGCAACAGCCCGCTTAAAAAGGTACCTGTACAGTTGAGTTATTTCAGGATTTTAAGATTACTGCCCCGGAGATACCATCAATGCAACAGGTGAATTTTCGACAGATATTTTTACGTTAAAAGCGCTGTTAAAAAGCGTATTTATTTCTGATTTTCAGCGTATTAATACTCAATATCTTATCTTTTACAACATGTATGTTTGGGCGAATCTACCTAAAATACATATGGATATTAAAAAACCTAAGAAAGCCCATTTTCGCTATCATGGTAAAGTTGTAAATATTGTTGTTAAGGAAACAGCATACGTAAATGGTTATAAAGTGGTAAGGCTGATCATCAACCACCAGCAGTACTGGTTTTTGAACGACCTTAAATCATGTAAGCTGGTGTCTGACCAAAGTATTGACAAAGGCTTAAAATCAATGGTGCTAAAGCAAATTAAAGTTCACAGTTCATGATGAACCTAAGCCGTCCGCATTACGATATACTAAACAACGTTAAAGCAATCTCAGCAACGCCTCTTTAGTTAAACGCGTTCAAAGGCCTGTGCCAAGCTTTTTACTTTGAATATATTGAGTATCTACCTTCAAACATTTCAGGAATATACTTGTAAATCTCAACCCATCCTGCCGAAGCCTGACACTTACCCTTCAAGCCGGCTAAGTTCTGAGCCAATAAGTAAAAAAGCAGTAAAAAAGAGTCTGCAATACTTCCCAGTGAACAGTATCGTCAACTGTTCGAGCAAATGGAACAGGGTTTTCACATCATCAAACAGACAGGCCGGCATGCAGGTTACCGGCCTCGCCGAAAACGGCCTGGAGGTATTAAAGCAGCTGGATAAAGGCACGCATACCGACATTTTACTGGCCGACCTCAATATGCCGGAAATGGACGGTTTTGAATTACCCGAAACAATTTGCCGCAATTACCCTACCATAAAGGTCATAATCCTGACAATGCATATTAGGGCGTCTTTTACTCAAAAAGCTGAACATGCGGGTGCCTGTGCCTATATTATTAAACAAGTGGAACCTGCTACCCTGCTTTCGGCAATCCGGCGTACTTGTGCCGGCGAATCATTTTTTACGGTAATTCCTTAGTTATCCTTTATTTTTTGCGGCGAATCGCGTTGAAAAGAAGTATTAATACATTAAATATCAGGTACTTTACAACTTAACTTCATGCATTTATTAACGTATATTGAGATATGAGAAAACATATCCTGATAATCGACGATGATACCGAGCTGTTGAAACTGCTTAATGAGCTGCTGACCATGGAAGGTTACCGGGTTACTACGGTGACCGATGCACCGGATATCGAAAATCTGCTTGCGCGTTATCGTCCTGATTTGTTGCTTATAGACTACCTGCTTCCGCATACGAGTGGCAGTAAACTTATTCATCATATTAAACAATTGAAGGAGTATTGCAACCTTCCTGTGCTAATGCTTTCGGCCTGGCCCGAGTCCTTGATCAACATAGAGGACGGCGATTGCAATGCTTTCATCTCCAAGCCATTTGATCTTTGGACATTGTTAAGAAACATTGATGAATTAACCCGGCTGAATGCAGCTTGTTAAAACCGGCAATTATCCTACCTTAAATAACCAGCATAAAAATCCCGCCGGGCCACCCTGATAAAGTTCAAAGAGCGGCCGCAATGGAACTTTTCGTTTGTTTTATATTTCGTATTATAACGAAATAATTGACCATTCATGGCCTGCGAGGCGTTTTATCTTTTCCGCGTGCCTGCCTGATAATAAGCCAAAGCGCCCCTGCTACAAAAGCCAGGGCAAAAAATATTGCAAATGGTAAAAGCATATTGATTGTTTTAAATGTTATAAGATCAACAGTATTGCATAAGTTCCGGTTTCACCGGAAACTACCTGTTTTACCAGAACAAATACGCTTTCCGTGATCTATCCCAAACGTCGCATTACTATTGATGTTTAACCCGTATGGTCCCGAATAGAAAAAGCCTTTGGTACAGCCTGGCCTTCATTGCTATTGGTAGCCTGCTGATCCGGCTGTCATTCAGCTTGAATGCGGGTGCAACAATTGTTATGATTTTGGGCATTGTATGGTGTATAGCAGCACTGGTGGTTTTTTTGGATCAATTTCAGGAAATGATAAATGGATACTATTTTGGATAAGATCATTGAATTTACCGATAATGCCCACGACGGGCAACAGCGAAAATATACTGGCGGACGCTATATCATTCACCCTATACGGGTAATGAACATTTGCCGGGGCTATACTGCCGATTTACCCGTACTGGCCGCTGCCTTACTTCATGATGTACTGGAAGATACTACGGTAAACAAGGACGAAATCCTGGAATTTTTGTTTGGAGTTATGGATACGCGGGCTGCCTCGCGTACATTTCAGCTGGTAGATGAACTAACGGACGTGTATATAAAAAAAGCCTACCCACAGTGGAATAGGAAAAAACGTAAAGCGATGGAAGCAGAGCGAATTGCACGTATCAGCCCTACCGCCCAAACTATTAAATATGCCGATATTTTGGATAACTGCCAAGATATCATTAATCATGATCCAAATTTTGGTCCCCTGTTCCTCATCGAATCCCTGAACCTGCTCAACAAGGCCAATAAGGGCAATGCTGCCCTGCGGCAACATGTGCTCGAAACCGTGCAAGCCGGGTTTCGTTCTTTATAACTTTTCAACCGCAATCAGCGTACTTCCTATTAAAAACGAGTAGTTATCCAACAAACCGTCTGCAAATTAAGGCCGTTGACGGAAATATGGTAGCGGATTTACTCATACATCAAATTGAAGCAGTTTTACAAACCGGCCTGGATGATTATGGTATAGCTAATAATGTACTTACAATGAGCCGGAACAATTTTGAATATAATCTCGGCCAAATCTACTTACAGGTGTTGAAAGTAATTAATAGCCAATTCTCCGACAGGCAGGATCACCTTAAATTATTATTTCGTATTGCAGATGGCCCGGTGTAGCACTGGTTCAGGTTTTGGCGCATTATTAATTAGCATTAATCGTACCAGTAGAATTACATTTTGCATCAACTACCCTTTTTTTAAAAATTGAAATCCGTGAGGGAGAGCCGTTGGTTATACTTTAAAAAGCAAATAAATCATGGCAATAATTAAAGTTGTAGAAGTGATGTCGAGTTCGCCCAGCAGTTGGGAGGATGCGGCACAACAAGCGGTAAGCGAGGCCGCCCGAACGCTACGGAATGTGCGCTCATTTTATGTAAAAGAATTTAGTACCGTAGTTAATAACGATAACATCACGGAGTACCGGGTAACCGGCAAATTAAGCTTCGAGCTTGAATCTGGCGATCAGCAATCGTAATAAATGTAAAATCAAAAGCTTATGAAAAAGATTATGGCAATTATCCTGCTTTGCTGTTTCAGCCTCGGCGTAGCTGCGCAACAGGATACAACACGAAAACACAAAAATTATCCCAGGAAAAGAAAAACAGACACCGTAAAAAGGGATACGTTCAGGAAGGATACTTCCAGGAGGATGCCTTCTCCCAAAGGCCATTGACCTTGAACGGTCAATTCGACCCAGGAGCCTTTTGGCACGATTTGGTCAAGCGCCTGCCGAAATTTGTCGGCAGGCGTGTTTTCACTCCCCGCTCCTGCTTGCTGACCAAGAGGTCACAGAAACTATTATCTATCTATTAATATTTACTGCTATGGACAACCCGAAACCACAGGTTAATCTTGAAACCGAAGGTCCGCTTAGTGAAAAGGATGAACAAGGTAAGGCCATTGCAAACATGAAATGTTTACAGGCCGAAGCGCTTGATAAATGGCGGCGGTTGAAACAAAAAGTAACCGGTTTATTTAAAAATAGGGGATCATCAAAATGATTTTTCACCTTACCTGATCATGCCATGCTGCATTGCATATTTGACCAGCGCTGCGGTATTACGGGCTCCTGTTTTATCAATAAGTGATAAACGGTGACCTTCAACTGTTCTGCGGCTGGTAAAGATCCGGTCGGCAATTTCCTGATTGGTGTAGCCATCGGCAATAAGCGCAAGGATCTCAAGCTCCCGGTCCGAAAATTCTTCAGTATGCGTCGGGATCATTGGCTTAATGTCATTTAACATTTTGCCTACAAACCTACGGGCAAGGGCCTGGCAAATATAGCTGCCGTCCTTGCGAATGCGTTTCAGGGCAAATACCATTTCTTCCATTGCAGCTTGCTTGTAAACGTAACCATCCGCCCCTGCCTGAAAGGCCTGCGAAACATACTGATCATTGTCATGCATGGTTAACATAATGACTTTGGGGGGATTCATCAGCGTCCGAAGTTGCTTTACCAACTCTGTGCCACTCATAACTGGCATATCAATATCGGTTAGTACAATATCAACCGGCACCCCGTTCCCAATCAATTTCAGTACCTCCTCGCCGTTGGCAGCAGTACCAACAATTTCCAGTTCCTGATCTTTTTCTAAAAAAGACCGCATGCCGTCAAGCACTACAGCATGGTCATCTGCCAATATGATTTTGATCGGTTCCTTCATTGCAACTATGTATAAGATTAACAGTCACAATGACAAGGAATGTTTTATCCAAAGGGGAATATTTATATTATTTATTAAATTTAGAGTATTAACCGAAATGAATACATCTAAAAAACAGGTATTTATGGCAGCGATGGGGATTTACCACATCGCTACCTGATTTAACATTTATACCAGACGGCAAATATTCCCTCCTGTTTTTTACAACGGCCGTTTAGCAGCCGAATCCATACGTGAACTATCCATATTGGAAGTGTCGGTACGCGCCGTATCCGGCATTGAATTCATGCTGCCTGAATCGGCCGGCGCGGCTACAGAATCAGCGTTATTTGATTTATTATTGCCTTTACAGGCATTCAGGCCCATTGTCAGCAATATTGCGAGGCCAATTATACACAGGTAATTTCTCATAAGTTTTTTTTATTGGGAGAACAAAGCCCACATAAAACAGTTTGGCAGTAAACTACCTGTTCAACACCCAAAATCTACTGATTTTAACGGATATAAATACTATCCTGCCGATGAATCGTCTTCCAGTTGATCGGGATGGTATACCCGCGAACCGCCTTTATCCAGTTTTACGATCACCTCTTCCCCGATGATCTGTTCTATAAGACCGCTGCCATCTGGGCTAATCACTTTTTGTCCTGTTTGCAAATTGGTTGTCATAGCTTATAGATTAAGTAATTCTTTCACTTTTAATACAATGCGCGAGGCACTTATGCCGGCACTATCCATTAACTCCCCGCTTTTTCCTGAACGGGAAATACCTTCAACCGCAAGTTTAGCTACACGGTGAGGTTGAGTAATACCGGCTAATGCTGCCAGCACAAAATCCCCCATGCCACCGTGCGTAAAATGATCTTCAACAGTAATAAACAATTTCTGGTTGGTTTCATTAAGCGAAGCAGTAAGCATATCAACATCAATTGGATTAATTGAATAAATATCTACTACTTTAACGTGCACCGCTTGTTTGGCAAGCTCATCCGCTGCCTTGAGGGCTTCGGGAACAGTTATACCTGTAGCCAGTATGGTCAGTTCATCAGCTTCCGACCAGCGCAGTACTTTAGAGCCGCCTATAGGGAAATGCTCGGTTTTTTTATACAGTACGGGCGTTTTGGGTCTTAGGGTACGCATATAAATCATGCCCTCGTTGCCAAGCATTTCGGCAGTTAGGTACGCCGCAGATACCACATCGGATGGTTGCAGTATAACGGTATCAGGTGTTGCACCAAAAAAGGCAATATCTTCCAGGCCCATTTGTGAAGGGCCGTCCTCCCCTATTGAAACGCCCACATGCGAGCCAACAAACTTGATATTGGCATTGGATACCCTTGCCATACGTATCTGATCGGCAGCCCGGGAAAGAAAAGCGCCGAAAGTAGCCACCACTGGCACTTTACCCAATCGGGACAACCCTGCCGCAACCGAAACCATGTTTTGTTCGGCAATAAAACATTCAATAAACCGCTCAGGGAATGCATCCATAAAAGGTTCAGTAAATGTTGAATTTTTAACATCACCGTCCAACACGTAAACGTCAGGGAGCAGCCGCCCCAATTTAGTAAGTGTTTTGCCAAATACCTCGCGCGTTGCATAACTTTTATCGGGCTCAAACTCTGGTTCAACCTGCAGTACCCCAATGGGTTCTGCAGGTAGCTCAATGGCATTTGGCTTACGCATGGTAAAGCAGAGTGCGTCGTCCGGATCGCCCAGTTCTGCCAGTGCTTTTTGCAATTCATCGTTACTCAACGCCTTGCCGTGCCAGCCATTCTTATTTTCCAGGAACGATACGCCTTTACCCTTAATGGTTGAAGCGATGATAGCCGTTGGATGGCCGTTATTATTATTCGTCGCCTCAAATAAAGCACCAGCTATCTGCTCAAGGTTATGCCCATCAATAAGAATAGTCATGAAACCGAATGCTTCAAAACGCCGGGCGTATTGATCAATATCATGCCCAAACATGGTTTCCCCGCTTTGCGCCAGGCGATTAATATCTGCAATCACCACCAGATTATCCAATTGCTCGTGAGATGCAAAATTTACCGCCTCCCAAATTTGTCCCTCAGCCAGTTCACCATCACCGGTAAGTATAAAAGTTCGATATGGTAATTTTTCTCGTTTGCCCACCAGGGCCAAACCTGCACCAACCGACAATCCCTGCCCAAGTGACCCTGTTGCCGCTTCCGCATAAGCAAAATTCGGAGTCGGGTGTCCTTCAAACCGGCTGCCAAACTGCCGTAAGGTTTTCAGATCTTTCGGCGGATAAGCGCCGGCTACGCTAAACAGAGTATAAAGCAGCGGAGCGGCATGTCCTTTTGATAACACAAACCGGTCGTTATTTAAATTAAGCGGCTGCGTAATATCACAAGTAAAAAACTGGTCAAAAAGTACGGTTGTAATATCTGCTGCCGATAAACATGATGTTGGATGCCCCGAACCGGCCTCGGTGGTAGAAATGAGGCACCATTTACGCACCAGTGCAGCTTTTTCGGCCAGTGTTTGAATATCAGTAGCCTGCGCAGTTGTTGTTTTCATAGCATTACAGTTATACAAAAACAACCCCCATTTTGCCCGCTGGTTTGTGCGGAAACTACGCTATGTATGGTGATAAGTACCTGTTTGGATGGATTAGCTATTTAATTATGTTCTCCGAGTTTTTTAAGAAGCCCATCAAGATAGTTAACCGCTTTAGGTTTCTTCTTAAATCTGCTTGTTCTCCTCCGGACTCCTTAATAATACTTTTCCAAATCATAAAACTAAAAACGACCTTCCCGATATCTTAGAGTTCATTTTGCGCACACCTAACTCGAACCAAGGACCAAAGATCATGACTTTTGTATTGTACCGCATTCTATTACAGTCGCAATCGCTGTTCAATTTTACGAAGGCCGACTTAGAGCAACTTTTCAATTTGGTCGACATAACACAGCTATATATTTATTAGACAACAAGGCACCTTAAAAAAGGCTTCTACTAAATTCAAAACGATCCTATTTTTACATGCAATTATTATTATTTAATTTAGCATATACTAAGTAGCATAATTAAGGTCAATTAGTGGCCATTTGGTGAGCGCACAGTGAGCAGTGTCAAAAACCAAGAAATTGATATTGAAAGTGAGCCCCTTATGTAATTTTTCACGTTCCCTCCGGAAATTATATATTTCAGTATAGATTGCACCAATCAGCACTATTAATTACTTACTCAAGCCATTTCATTGAAAAACTTGACCTTTATAATTCTGTTAGTGTTCATCTATTCCTTTAGTTTGATATTCAGGATTTATTTTAGTAAATTTGAAAATAGCATTTGCAGCTAGTTAAAATAACGTGGTGAGTAATTCGGTGAGTACGAAATTGAAAAACCATTTAAAATATCATATAAACGGGAAAATTAGGATAAATACAAATCCCTAACTCTCCGCCAAGTATTATTCAATTAGGATCAAAAGCGCTGTAAATGAATTATTTACGGCGCTTTCTGTTTTTAATCCTCACCAAAATAAACCAATCAATCGCGGATCGATATCACGCACCATATTTCTGCGTAAACTTAGACAGTGGGTATTTGTAAATGTCTTACGACTGATCGTAATTGCCAATGATCAGGCTGTTCAACATAACCTGGTAAGATTGAAAAAAAAGAGCGACTAAAAGCTACCGATGCATATCCTCACACGGTATCCATTAAAGATAAAGTAAATTGGTGAATATGGGATTGTTTAAGCAGGTATTGGATAAGGAAACTGGTGAGTTGATATACACATGTGCTTTTGCTACTACTAACACAATCAGCTGATGCGTCAAATTCATAATAAGACTATAAATCGCTTATGCCCGCTGTGCCAAGCGACGATGTTGTATATGACTGGTAACTTAGAAATTAAGTCCTTGTCCGTACGTATTCAACCTTTTTCCCGGTCAATTTTAGGATTGCTCAAGATTTACGACTGTTATTTGAGACCCAAGTTAACAGAATCGGGTATGGGCGTTGCGTACCTGTTTTCACAAAACGAAAAGCCGTCCCAGTTTCATATATTTTTTTTAATTTAGTCCCAATGAAACTTAAACCCGCACACATCTTTTTTACACTTTTTGCTATACCGCTGATTTTCCTGTCTTCCTGTAAGGATTTTATCGAGCCGAATATTGACAAACGTGCGGTGACCCTCCAAGCCCCTTCAGATAAATATCAAAGTACCAGCTACAATATTAATTTTTGGTGGAATGAAGTCGAAGATGCCTTGTCTTACAGGCTCCAGGTCGTTTCTCCGGGCTTCGATACTATCGGCGGGCTTGTTGCAGACACTCTCATTAAAGGAAACCATTTTACGTTTACATTGGATCCGGGAGAATATGAATGGCGCGTAAGGGCAGAAAACGGCAGTTCTCAAACAGCGTTCAGTACTGCCAACCGGCTTACTGTTATTCCTTCAACGCTGGCTGCCCAAACGGTGACGCTCAGTTCCCCGGCGAACAACACCATCACTAACCAAACCAGCGCTAATTTTAAATGGGGAGCACTTTTCAACGCTACGGTTTATCATCTGCAGGTGGATACCAACAATTTTGCCGATGCGAATAATATCCTGACTGATCAAACCATTCCTGGCCAGCAATACAATTATAAATTTCCAAAGGACCAGAATTATCAATGGCGTGTCAGGGCTGAGAACGCTACCGAACAATCCAAATGGTCTACGGTAAATAATATTGGCTTCGATTCTACCCCGCCTGGGGGCGTCACGTTGTCTGCGCCTCAAAACAATGCAGTGGTTGCCAAACCAGTGAGCCTGCAATGGAGCAAATCCTCCGGTGCTTCGAATTATAAACTATATGTATACAAGGCGGATTCCACCACCCTTTACAGTACTGCTTTTCCGGTGCTGTTGAACAACAATTCCTACAGTTTTTCCTTCGGAACCTCCGGGGAACGGATTTACTGGCAGGTCTCCGCATTAGATGCCGCGGGTAATGAAAGCGTCCTTTCTGCATTGCAAAGCTTTGTGCTCCAATAACAGGATTTATGAAGAATAAAAAGTCCACATATCTCCTTGGCGCGGCTGTCCTGATTGTTTGGAGCCTGATCATTTACCGTGTATTCAGCGCCGTAAATGACAACGGATCGGATGAACCTGTCATGACTGCTCCTGCAAAAAAGGAAGCATATAACGATTATGCCCTCCCCCCTGATACTACGCACTTATTGGCAAACTACCCTGATCCTTTTGGTAGTATTCAGCAGGTAGATACAATCCGTCATTTGCATGAACCCCGGCCCCCGGTACAAATTAAACCACATACAACCGTTCCCGCCATGAGTTGGGATTTTATCCGATACGTCGGTTATATCCGCAACCCCGATTCAAAAAAACTGGTAGCCATGGTACATCTTAACGGAACTGAACTGATGATGAGCGAAGGTGATTTGAACGGTAGTCTGAAACTGATTAAAAACTACCGGGACTCAATCAGGGTCAGCTATCAGGGCAAAACAAAATTCATCCCCTTAAAACCGGCAACCCCATGAAGCAAATATTGATCTTTATACTACTTTTCCCGTTCTCCCGTTCTATAGCCCAAATGCCCGACTATGGGCTTTACAATATCCATATTACCGACTCCGGAAAAAATGTCCGCACGCAGGTAATTCCTTTTTCCGGCACAATACACCCCAGGGCAGGGTTGCTTTATTATTGGTTTGGCAACAACAGCGTCCACGAGCAGCAGGGAGGTTACAGCGGGAAACTGCTTAACGGCATTTACGAAGAATCTGATAAAAACCATCATCTCCTGCAACAAGGCACATTCAGGAATGGCCTAAAGGATGGCATCTGGAAAACATGGGCCGAATCCGGACGGTTAACCAGCATCATTACCTGGGAAGCAGGCATAAAAACAGGAAAGTTCACCTATTTCGACAATAACGGTACCGAAATTCAATCCGGGATGTATGACCTCGGCCAGATGGATGGCAAAATCATTTACTATCGGGGTACCGATTCCGCCAAAACCGTTGTTTACAAAAACGGAAAAATCATTCCTGCCCGAAAAGGCAATTTCCTGAAAAGGATCAATATTTTCAAAAAAGAAAAAAAGGAAAAAGTTGCGCAAGCACCAAAGCCATAATATGCTCAAAGCCTCCGCCCTGTATATGGTCATTGTGGTCACGCTCGTGATAGGCCTGATCTGTTCTGCGCTAATTGCCGCGGCATACCTGTATAAAGCCCGGTACCAGGCAAAATTCCGCTCCGATCATCTGCAAAACAACCTAAATTCCGGCATTACGATACTGCTTAATAGTCGCGACAGTTCTTACAACGGTGGGCGAACTTTCAGCCTGTTCAACAGTGACGCGGATTCCGTAATGCTAAAAAAAATACGCTGGGGCGTTATTGAGGTGTGCAGTATCAGCTCTTTCGCCGGCCGGGATACACTGTACAAAGTGTTTTCGATTGCAAATGCCATTGACTCCAATAAATGGAAGGCTTTGTACCTTATCGATGAAGACCGCCCCCTCTCTGTTAGCGGCAACACGCTCATTCACGGCAATGTAGCGATCCCTAAAGCGGGTATCAGGACAGCTTATGTAGACAACGAAGCCTATACCGGAGATCCTGACATCATCAGGGGCAAAACTTCGGATAGTGAAAGAAAACTACCGCCCCTTTCTGCCTCCGGACTTGAAATGCTTAAAAAGGCATTGGCATTGGCACCGCCAGAAAGCGATCTTCCGGCAGTCACGGACAGCCTCAACCGGTCTTTCCTTAAGCCGGCCCTTACCTACAGCTTTGGCAAAAAGGTAAAAACCATTAGCCATATCAGCCTCAGCGGCAACATTATTTTGTATTCTGACACCACCATCAACATTGACAGCACGGCCCGGCTGAATAACATCCTCGTATTCGCAAAAGGAATATATGTTAGCGCAGGTTTTCGGGGCAACTGTCAGCTTTTTGCCTCGGACTCCGTGAGCACGGGAAACCGTTGTTTTTTCGGTTACCCATCCTGCCTCGGCGTGCTTCGCCTTACCACTGGCAATACCGTAGGGGTTCCTGCCAAACTGAACATCGGGGAAAATTCGGTGTGTGAAGGCATCGTTTTCAGTTACCAGGAAGATGAGCAGCAGCTCCCGCCGGTTATTTCACTCGGAAAAAAGACGACCGTTCACGGCCAGATTTATTCTCAGGGGATTTTAAACCTGAGAAAAGGCGTCAGCATATTTGGCAGTGTTTTCACTAAACGTTTTTTGTACCAGAGCGAATTTACACGATATGAAAACTACCTGATCAACCTATCCATCGATTCGCATTCACTTTCACCATATTATTTAAGCAGCGACCTCGCTCCTGTTGCGGGCAGCTCCAAAAAGATCTTACAATGGCTGGAAGCAAACTAAATATACTCCACAAGGTCAGGGCATCTTCGATACTGGAAGTGATCGTTTCGATGATCATCATTATCGTCGTGTTTGGTATCGCCATGATGATCTTCACCAATATTGGCCGCCTCTCCCTGTCGGCCAAAAAGTTGAAAGCCGAGGCAATTTTACAGGAAAGCCTGTTCCGTACCGAACAGGCAGGCAGCCCAACTGATCAGACAACGACTATTGATGATATGACCGTCAGGCAGGTGCTTATCCCCTTTGGAAATGAACCGAACCTGTCCGTCATTACGCTGACTGCATTTGATATCAGCCACGAACAGATAGCGCAATTAAAAAAAATAATCCTCATCCATGAAGCTCAACCATAAAATACAGGCATTCACAATCATGGAGCTAACCATAGCCATGCTAATTTCAGCCATCGTGATTGGTATGATGTACAGCGCCTACGCAATCATCAATCATTCCTACCAGTCTTTTATCGACCGGAATGGCGGCACCGCAACGCTGTCCCTCCTCGACCAGCGCCTCAACCGTGATATCATTAAAGCCGAAAGCATATCGAGATACAGCAATACCATTATCCTGAAGAGCAATCACGATACCGTCAGCTATCAATTCCTGGCAGATAAAATTATTCGTAAAAAGGCCCTGGCCGACACTTTTAAGGTAACCTCCGAAAATTTTAATACTTTCTTTGAATCATCGCCAGTTGAAGCCGATCCTTCGCAGGGGAAAGAAGAAAGGATAGACGACTTGCAGGTAACCCTGGTACTGGATGGGCAGAAAATCCCTTATCATTATCATAAAATATATAGTTCTGTTAACCTTTTCCAGCCTTTGAACGATGCCATCCATTGACCTGAGCAAATATACTCCTAAAGAAGATCCAAAATCGCCAAAAAAAAGCGGCGAAAACAGCCTATCTGCTCTGCTTAACAAGGATATCAGTTTTGGGAGCCAGGAATTGAGTGATAAAAAGAAGGAAGCCCTTTACCTTGAGTTAAGCTCGTTGCTCCTGGCCGGTATCAACCTCAAGAGCAGTTTCGAGCTGGTGACAGCTGACCAGGAAAAAGAGAAGGACAAGCAATTATTCAACACCATACAAGAATCTGTACTGAAAGGGGCACCATTTTCCCGGGCTCTGGAACAGACCGGTAAATTTTCCCTTTACGAGGTTTACAGTCTCCAGATTGGGGAAGAAACAGGCAAGCTTACCGAAGTACTTGAAGACCTCGCCAAATTTTACCAGAACAAGATCAAACAGCGTCGGAAAATCGTATCGGCGCTTACCTATCCGTGTGTTGTATTAAGCACCTCCCTCGGCGCTGTATTTTTCATGCTGAAATTTGTGGTACCCATGTTTGGCGACGTATTTAAGCGTTTCGGAGGACAGCTACCCTGGATCACCGAAAAGATCATCAGTGTATCGCAAGCCATGGAGAATAACTTTTACGGATTTATCACCCTTGTCGCCATTCTGGCCGGCCTGACCTGGTACAGCCGTAAAACCGAGCGCTACCGGCAGTTCGTATCCGGACTGGTGCTGCGCCTACCCCTGGCTGGCAATATCGTTCAAAAAATCTATCTTGCCCGCTTCTGTAATTCCATGCGCCTGCTCATCAACGCCAAGCTCCCCCTGCTAAGAGCAATAGCACTGAGCCGCCAGATGATCGGCTACTATCCTATCGAGACTTCTCTACAAAAGGTAGAAGACGATATCCTCAAAGGACAATCCCTGCACCAGAGCCTGCAGCAATTTAAGATATACCCTGCCAAAATGATCCAGTTGCTGAAAGTCGGCGAGGAAACTAATCAGCTTGATTATTTCTTCGCAAAAATCTCCGAACAATACATCGATGAAGTAGAATATAAAACCTCCACCATCAGCAGCATGATGGAGCCGCTGATCATTATTTTCCTGGGCCTGATTGTTGGTGTTATCCTGATCGCCATGTACCTTCCGATGTTCCAGATGAGTAATAGCTTTCAGTAGCTTTATCTGACATTGGATACATTCTTTTAAACAGCCTATCGAGATAATTAGCCAGGTTGCCGCTAAAGATAAAATGATTAGCGAGCCCTGGCTAACACATGCAGGCTATGTGATCAGGCTTATATTAAAACGCGTAAAATATCATGTCCTGAACACTTGGTAACCACGTAATTAGTTATTCAGAATAAGTAAAAAAATGAATACAAAGCAGGTAAGGCAACGTTCGCTTCAGTTTCAGACAAAAACGAATTACTTTACTACCACCTCAAAAACGACGTCTAATAAAATGCTTTTGGCGGTCTCCGGCGATTCTCTCCGCGACGGAGCCCTGAAAGAACAAGACCGGATCATACCTGCACCATTTGCAGATGGCAACTGGTGCAGCAATTTCAGTAACGAAAAAAAATCTCCCGAAAAGGTCAGTTTCTGAAGTAAATACTTTTCGGTACGGTAACTTTTATCTGGTACGGGCGCACCGACCAGTCTGACATTATTCTTTTCCGCCAGCAGGGCTATCGAGCCGATCGCATTACTCCTGTAATTCAATGTATCTGCACGGTAAAGCCCGATAATCCTGTCCAGGTTTGCATTCTTCCTGTCCGTATAGCCCGGCTGCTCCGTTACGCTATGTTGTTGCATGAGCTGCTCTTTGTACTGTTTGTTCAGGGCTCTGGCCTCAAGTGTATGTTTAATAGCCAGTTCATAGCAAGCTACAGCCATCACCACAGCTGCCAGTACCAGTAAGTAATTTTTCTTAAAAGGCCAGTATTTCAGCATATTAATAGCCTAAAATTATCGTAAACAACCCGGTGTTCAGTTCATTATTGAAATTATAACTTTCGAGTTCCGCACTTTTTACCCATTTCTTTGATTTCAATCGGGCCACCCATTCATTAACCGGGATGATCTGGGAAGATTCTCCGCGGATCAGTAATTTCCGATCTGTGAATTTCACACCGCCCAAACTCCGGTCAGCTGCGGCATCAACAGGGTCAATATCGATTTGCTTAAGTATAATCCCGGCGGGCATTAAGGCCGCCGCCTGGTCCACCAGGCCGCTTTTGTTAATGCCCTCTTCCCAACCAAGCGCGGTTAACAAAGATTCTTTTTGCCGGATCTGGTCAGCCAGTGCCCGAACATCCGTACTTGTCCTGGCCGAAGTACTGACCTCATCCGCCAAACGGACATTCTCCGCATTCAGGCCGGAAAGCCATATAAAATTACCCAGCAGCAGCACAAAAAAGAGTACGAGGATAAGCATCCCATTAACTCTGAATTTATGGTTACTGATCAAGTTGGTCAGTGCCGCCCCCAGATTTGGCACTTCCGCATTAACCGGTATTACTTTCCCTGATAACAATAATTGAAAAGCCGATGCATAAGCCACGATAAGCGACTCATCCAGCACCTCGTTTTCAACCTTCATAGTGTAAACGGCCTGAAAACCCTCATTGAAAGTGAGTTTTTCCCAATGTTTATCCGCCGACCGCTCAATCTTAATACCACCGAATATTAATTCCTCATTATAGATGTTTAATTGGGGCAGGATATGCTCTACCGGAAAAGGCCCCAGGCTTAACATGACCGGCAAAAGCCCCCGTTCCATGAGCAAATCCAGCCATTTATCAGCCTCAGCCTTACGGATCACCGACACGAAAGAGTATTTTCCGGAAGGAAAATGCTGCACATAAAAATCTTCCATGGCAACATTGGGTAGCACTGCTGAAAAATTCGCAGGGCTGATCTCCTCCACCCGCTCGAGCTGTTTATACAATACACCCCGGCCCGAAATATTGATACTTAAGGGCACAGCATGGCCGATATGCTTACTCAATTTCTGCAAATCAAGTTCTTTAAGCTTCTTTTCAAAACTCAGGTTATGGCCATCCAGCGCAACCTGACAGTAATTAAACGCAGCACTGCTGTCCTTCAGAATCGTAATCCCCAGTCCCCCTGCCTGTTTAATTCCGTAAAACCGGTCCAGTATTGCCATGTCCCTTATCGGATTATAGTAGATTTAATAAATAACACGCTGACCACCTTGGATTTAGATTTTGTCCTGCTGCTAAAAATCCACTTCAGCACAGGGATACGAGAAAGGATCGGGATACCCGAACCGCTTTCGTCGCTTTCCGTCCGTTCGATTCCCCCCAGCACGATAGTATCCTCGCTATGCACGCGCAAGCTGGTTTCAAACTTACTGATTGCCTGGGGCGGAGGTGAACCATCTGTAGGTATGGACGTAAAATCAGAAATATTTACACTGATACCCAACGTAACCTCATCATTTCCGGATACCAACGGCTTGATCCCAATGGACAAGTCAGCGTTTACCGCCTCATAAACATTCGAAAAAATAGACTGGGTAGCCGTTGTCGTGATAACGTTCTGGGTTGTATTTTTATAATACCTTTTACTTCCTATGCTCATCTTTGCCGTGTGGCCGTTCAAGGCAACCAACTTGGGGACTGAGCGGACATCAACGTTGTTACTTTCCTCCAATGCCTTCAGGCTGATATAAAAATTAGGGGTCACGTGTCCCAGGTTAATCGAACTATTTTTGCTGAGGCTGCTCAGGAAACTGTTGATCGATTTGGCCCCGAACGTATAGTCCAGGCCCGATAACACCGTTCCTCCAGTTTTCACACTATCCGAAACACCAGCCGTAATCCCCGTAGATACCGTACGCGACTTATGGATATCGATCAGGGTCACCTCTACCAACACGCTCGGTACCAGGACATCCAGTTGCCTGATCAGTGCTTCCACCTCGTTGATCTGTGCGTCTGAGCCTGAGACCAGGAGTGTGTTCTGCTCCCTGAATTCTTTCAGCTCGATCCCCCGTTTCCAATCTGCCGGGATCATCATCATCACGGTATCTATCGCCCGGTTTTGAAGATGGATCGCCCTGACCGACCTTAAACCTTCCTGTTTGCGGTCACCAATAATATAGATCCCGCCCTCCGAATGAAATGTATATTCCGTACTTTTAAAAAGCAAATTGAGAAAAGTATCGTAACTGACATCATTTACATGCAGGGTGATATTACCTTTAATCTCGGAATAGATCGAGTAGCTCTTCCCTGTTTCTTGCGAAGCCTGCTTTACCAAATCGCTGATCGGCGCGCCGACAGCGTCAGCAGAGATCAGCTTCTGGCCGTTCACCATCCTGACATATAACCCCGTTGCCCCGCCCGCAACAGTACCGACCGGCCTGAAATTTTTACGTACCGAAGTATTCTTGTCGCCGTTTATATATAATTCTTCATTTTCTCCCAAAGGCTGGAACAGGTAAAAACCATCGCCCGTTTTCACCATTTTCAATTCATTGGTATACGCCAGCTTTTCCAGCGCGCCGTCAAAAGGAGCGCTTTCAATAAAGGCCGTTACCAATTTACCCTGCAGTGAGCCCGGCACAATCACATTTTTACCCGAAACCTGGCTTATCTTTTTAGCTACCGCAGGAAGACTGTCGTTCTGCAGTTCCAGCGAAAGCGCATTGCCTGCCTGTATATACTTTACATTGATATCTTTTACCAATGGCTTCACAAAACGATTGGGATCCTGAAAAGGGGTAATATAGATGATCGTACCCACCACAGTAATATCCAGGTTATACTTCTGTGCCATGAGCATCAGGATATTGGCAGCTGTGGCATTATTGAAATTGTCATAAACAACTATATTCAATGCTGGATCCACACTAATGTTCAGGTTATTGGCCAGTGCGAGTGTGTTGAGGTACTCCCGGATTGAAACCCCGCTAACCCGCAACTGCACCCGCTGCCCCAGCCCCGGCACCCGGACTCCCAGATCATCCAGTTTTTGGTGAATCCCCTGGATACGCTCTGTCTCCTGTGCCAGGGCAGAAAAGCTAAAAGCCATCCCTAAAACAAAAAATAAAAAAAGTAAAAGTCTTTTCCCCATATCTCTTCTTAGTAATTAAATAAAAGCGGATATATTTCGTCGATCGATGTTAGTCCCATGCTAAAAATATCAAAAGCATTCTCTGCCAAAGTATGGATACCACGCTCTGCCAGCAGCGCATGTACATTCGCATTCCCCTTTTTGATCTCCTCCGCCAGGTCAAGGTCTACCGGGATCACTTCATAAACCGCTTTCCGTCCTTTATATCCCGTATAATAGCATTGCTCACAACCATGCGGCTGGTAATGAAGTTTTACCTCTTTTGAGGGACGGTACTGACGCGGGTACATCGCCGGATCAAAATCATGCACTGTCTTGCAATGCGGGCACAACAGCCTGATCAACCGTTGTGCCACCGTTGTACTAAGCGTATTCGCCACCAGAAAAGGTGGAATGCCCATATCGATCAAACGTGATACCGTCCCCCAGGCGGAGTTGGTATGGATGGTTGACAACACCAGGTGCCCGGTCAACGCCGCACGAATTGCCATATTCGCCGTTTCGGGATCCCTGATCTCTCCTACCATGATTACATCCGGATCCTGTCTAAGGAAAGTCCGCAGCGCTGCCGCAAAACCCAGGCCGATTGATTCCTTTAGCTGTACCTGATTGACGCCTTCCAGCGTATATTCTACCGGATCCTCAATCGTCAGGATATTCCGGGTCTCCTTGTTCAGTAATTTCAGCGTGGCATAAAGCGTCGTCGTTTTTCCCGAACCCGTAGGCCCGCTGATTAGCAGGATCCCATTCGGGCGCTTAACGCCCTGCAGGTAATTTTCCAGATCGAAATCCGAAAAGCCAAGACTGTTCAGATCAATATTGGTAGCATCATTGTTCAGCAACCTGAGCACCACCTTTTCCCCGTACAATGTGGGCAATACCGACACCCGGATATCGAATTGATGCACGCCGCTTTTAAAATTGATCCTACCGTCCTGCGGCAGGCGCTTTTCAGCGATATCCAAGTTCGCACTAATCTTAATCTTATTAATCAATGCCGGGTAATCGTCATTTTTGAGCAGGTACCGCTCCACCATATTCCCGTCAATCCGGATCCTCACCCTACATTTCTGTTCATATCTTTCGATATGAATATCACTGCTTTTCAAATTCTTCGCTTCCGAGATCAGGTCTTCAAGGAAATCATCACCCTGTTTCCCAACCTGGATTTGCCCAGTTCCCTCGGCCACATTTTCCCGGAGGTAATACTTGGACAGTAATCTGGCAATCATTGTAACGGGCACAGGTTCCAAAATCACCTCTTTTCCCAGGAGTACTTCCAGTTCTGCAGCCAGGTAGTTCTCATCAACGCCCGCTTCGCAATACAACTCTATCCGTAAACCGTTCCCCCCCTTAGGCAACACCCGGTAATGCCAGGCCTGCTCCTTGCTCAAAAAATGGATATTCTCCGTCAATAAAAAAATTTCTTCCTGTTCCATTAATAAAACATCAGGCGCCATAACCAGAAATTGTTTGTTACATTAAAATGGAACAGGAACCAATCACAGCTCAGCATCAACAATAAAAAAACCGCGTAAAAGCCACCCAGTGGAATAAATAAAGCCACCCTTCCTGAAGCCCAACGCCAAAGCCTCCAGCAAAACAGCACCATTATAGAGGAAGCCACAAAAAAAAACGCAAAATTCAGCTCAGACAAATAGAACGCGATGGCCACCAGGAACAAAATATCCCCCAACCCCAAAAACCTTATGATATTCACAAACCGTCGCTTCCTGATTGAGCAATACATGGTTGTCATCAGGAGCACCAAAGCAATAAATTCAAGATTAAAAAACACTGGCAGCCAATACCCTCCCCAATCCCGCAGCCTGGAATAAGCCAAGCCGGCAAAAGCGATTGCTAAAAGCGGCGGCAGAAACCAGAACACCGCACGTTCCTTAAAATCCTGGGCAGCAAAAACTCCGAGCATCGTCAGGATCATCAACTTTAAAAACAGCACCACGTCAATCGGGGGTTACCTCCTTTAGGTTCTTGTCCTGGTCAATCTCCCAGACATTGAACGTACCATTACCGTTAAAATCCACTACAGAAGTCGCCCTCGCCGTAAAACCGGAACTGGAAACATTGACGATCTCGATCCGGTAATTAGCTTTGGCATCCTTGCCTTCTGTGCTCAACTTTTCCTGGATAAAACCCAACTCCGCCAAATCCTTCGAGTATTTGGAATGTTCATAGAAATAGGTCTTTTCCAACAACTGCAAATGATTAAGCTGTAATTTAGCTTCTGTAGTTTTGGCTTTCGTAATTAACGGCAGCAGGTTAGGCAGGATCAGTAAAATAAGGATACCGATGATTACCAGTACAACCAGAATCTCGGTAAGTGTATACGCAGGAAGGCGTCTTTGTGATCTCAATTTAGGTAATTTCATTATTTAAACTCAGTGCTAAGCTAAACAATATTTTCCTTAACGCAAACAAAATCAAAAATCAGTGATTAAATATTAACAATGTTACCGAATAATTAGCTTGGATTCCTTATGGCAACAAAAAATATCCCCCGGATATCAGTATTTACACTGCCATAAAGCATTAGGCTGAATAGCTGCTTTTCGCATATTTTTTGCTATGGTTCCGGCAATATCGCCAAAAGCAGTCTGTTTGAGTTCATTTCAGTCGATATGTTATTACGTTAATATGCTTTAATACAGTTACTCACGGAATTCCAACTACAGATGCCTGCAACAACCAATGCGTTGCTTTATGACTTAACAGAGCGTATGGATTGTCTATTTAACTGTGCTATTATCAAACCCAGTAATAATGCGAATGGCGGCGACATTACCGGGAACAGACAAACTATTAGTGCGCCGATAAAGATTATTTTACGAGAGTTTTCGTTCTGTTGAATTGAGAAATTATGATTTTTGATACCTGAGGTTTCCACCTTTTTTTTGTTTTGAATAGTAAATGCACCTTCGAATGGATTTAGTTACACGATTTAGACGGAAGCCACTGAATCAAGGATTTTGCAGCTTTTTGTCCGAAGCCCCCAAATAGTGTCTGACTTTTTGGGGGCAATGAATAAAGAAATCCTCTTTTTTATTGTGTTAATTTATAAGCTCTTATCCTGAATTTATCTTACCGTTTACAAAGATTATTCGTAGAAGAAATTGTAAGTATGATTTACATCCGGATGAAGGCTGTTTCTTACCGAGCAGCTTTACAGTAGTAATTGCAGTTCCTAAACGAATTAATGAACTGATATTGCGCTATATTATTACCAGCTTTTTGTATTAGTAATATGAAACTTGCCATGCGTTGTAGGTTTAAACTCAATTTTAAATACTTGAAGAAATTGCGATTTAGGTTGATTTGCAACTCTTATTAATTCAAATGCCTATACTCATTAGGGGTTACACCTACTTTCTGTTTAAACAATCTTGTAAAATGGTGCGGGTATTTAAATCCTAATTCTGTTGCCACATCACCAATGGTTTTTGTGACATCGAATATTTTTGTTTTAGCTTCGTCGATCACTTTTGATTGTATATAATCCAATGCGGTGCTACCGGTTTCCTTCTTAATAAGGTCGCCAAAGTAGTGAGGAGAAAGGAATAGCTGTTCGGCACACCAGGTTACAGAAGGCAGACCAGAATATTGAGCTTTGCCTGATTTGAAATAATCGCTCAGTAAATTTTCAAACCTAATCAAAATATCTTTATTAGAGTTGCTTCTGGTA
Organism: uncultured Mucilaginibacter sp.; assembly: GCA_966212355.1. GTDB lineage: Bacteria > Bacteroidota > Bacteroidia > Sphingobacteriales > Sphingobacteriaceae > Mucilaginibacter. Next base: position 339,157 of record CBIHRB010000001.1, on the reverse strand, counting down.
ATGAATTGCCGGTCATAAAACCGAGTGCAATAATTCAGAAGCAACTCGATATAAGATATTACAAGTGTCTTACTATGCTTATCAATATTTTGTTCTATTTCGGCCGAGATTATGTCAAGACATTCTACAATAATCTTTTGTTCTTTTTTTGAAAGGTGCAAAGCCTCACGCACCTCATAAGAAAAGAAGGTATAGTCTCTGATATTTTTTTCAAGTTGTGTTCCTTTGATCAAATCCGGATGAAAAATCAAAGCATGGCCGGATGGTTTTATTTCGATGTCGCTGTTCACACCATAAACCTGGCCTGGTGACACGAAAACCATCGTCCCATCATGATAATCGTATGATTGTCCACCATAATTCATTACGCCGCAATGCTTGTCCTTAAGAAACACAGCGTACACATTCATATACTGACGGAACCGATATACATTTTCTACCTCATTCAGATTTACAACACTAACTAAGGGATGCGACGTATCAACCCCTACATAATTGTTGTACTGGTAAACACTATCAATTCTTCTTATTTCTTCCATCCGCTGAAAATTACAATACAAATTTATTCATTCCATTCCTCCCTAATACACCGATTACGCGAAATCAGCAAAACTGGTAGATTAATCTGTATCCTGTGTAATATCAGAGAAAGAAACACTTAGGAAATTTGCGACATGATCTCCTGATCCGCCGAGTTGGCTCGTTAGAGAAGCCAATGGAGTAAATAATCAATCGCAAAGTTGTAAAAAATGGAAAGAGTAATCGTAAATATTACCATAGATCTGAATAAAGTCCCCAACCTGCAGGAACTTCTTCCCAAAGAACAGGCTGTAGTCGCAAAATGGAAAGAAGAAGGCATACAAGAACATTTGTTTCTGAATGGAGATCAAGGTGCCATACTTGTCTTCAAGGATATTACTGTAGATAAGGCAAAAGAACTTATTCCCTTATTACCCCTTGTGCAATATGCGGACAAGGTGGAATACCTAAGCGTTCAAAAATATCATTAAAAGCTGCTTTAAAGGAAATATTCACAAATAAAAGCGAATTGAAATGAGCAATAGATTAGCAAATAAAATAGCACTGGTTACCGGCGGCGGGACAGGAATTGGTCGAGCCATCGCCAAACGTCTTGCAGACGAAAGTGCAAAAGTGATCATCGTTGGCCGTACAGAAGAAACGCTGATAGATGCATCAAAGCAGAATAACAATATTTCCCATATAGTCGCAGACATTGTGCATACAACGGATGATGAACGCATCCTGTCAGAAATAAAGCAACGTTTTGGCAAGCTTGACATTTTGGTCAATAACGCGGGTGTGGCTCCTGTAACACCGTTTACTGAGTTGGACATGGACGAGTATGATACTGTATTTGATATCAACGTTCGTGGGTTATTTGATCTGACCAGACAGGCAATACAGCTGCTCAAAGAAACCAAAGGGAATGTGGTTAATATTTCCACATCCATCGTATTTAGGCCGCTGGCAAATATGTCTACCTACGCCGGGAGTAAAGCCGCTGTAAATATGCTTACCAAAGTTTGGGCAAAAGAACTGGCCAAAGATGGTATCCGTGTTAATTCAGTAGGTGTTGGCCCTATCGAAACACCGATTTACAATAAGACGGAATTATCCTGGGAAGAAGCACAAAAGCACAGGGAAAATGTATTGCGGATAGTTCCTCTTGGCCGTTTTGGTACACCGGAAGAAGTTGCGGCAGTCGTAGCATTCTTGGCATCAGATGAAGCAAGTTTTGTAACAGGCTCGGATTATGGCGTAAATGGTGGTGCAGGCGTTTAATGTATCACGTCAGTTCATTAAAGAAAACTTTAATTAATAACAAGAATAAATAAAAAGAATATGAAAGTAGGAATATTTGGGACGGGAATGGTTGGCAGGACTCTCGCAGAAAGATTTATTGCCGACGGGCATGAAGTGATGATCGGAACAAGGAATATTGATAAAACACTTGCTAACACGCAACCGGATGTGATAGGAACACCACCCTATAAAGAATGGCAGAATAAAAATACTTCAGTTAAGTTGGGAACCTTTGCTGATGCTGCTAAGTTTGGAGAAGTAGTTTTCATTTCAACCTTTGGCGATGTCGCTATAAATGCCATTGACCTGGCAGACAAGGAAAACCTCGATGATAAAGTCGTTATCGATGTTACCAATCCGCTTGATCTTTCAAATGGTATTCCTCCGGGCTTTTCCGGATCGGTTGGCAATTCTCTTGGCGAACAGATCCAGAACCATTTGCCAAAGGCAAAAGTGGTTAAGGCTTTCAATACATTAAGTATGCACATCGTGGTAAACCCTCAAAAGGAAGAAGGCGAACCTGTCTTGATGTTGGCAGGCAATGATGCAAGTGCTAAAGATAAAGTTGTGGACATCGCTAAAAGCTGGGGCTGGAAGGACATAGTTGATTTGGGAGACATTTCAGAAGCATTTTATATGGAAGCTTTTGCTTTGTTATGGATACGTTATGCCTTCAAAAACAACAGTTGGACACACGCATTTTCACTTTTAAAAAAGTAAAACCTAACGTATAAAATTTAAAATCAAAATCATTTAAAAATGAAAACAGCATTAGTAACCGGCGTTAGTCGCAAAGAAGGCATAGGCTATGCGGTGGCAGAGCAATTAGGACGGTTGGGCTTTCAGGTGGTCATATCGGCAAGGCAATTAGCGCAAGCTGAGGCTTTGGCTCAGGAGCTGACCGGGAAAGGTATAAAAGCCTCGGCTGTGCGCATAGACCTGTTGAATAGGGCCAGCATAGCATCTGCTGCAAAATACGTTAAAGAAAAATTCCAGACATTGGATGTGTTGATCAACAATGCAGCCCTGATGTTAGACGGTTCAGCAACCATCCTGGAAAAGGACATGGATGAACTCAACGAAGAATTTGGGACCAATATTACCGGCACCTGGTATGTTACCCAGCAATTTTATCCTTTAATTGCCGTCAGCGGTCATGGAAGAATAGTTAATGTTTCCAGCGGCGCTGGCTCATATGGTGACCCGGATTTTGGCATCATTAACTTCCCTGGCCCCGCACTGAGCAAGTTAGGTGAATATCCGTTACCCGCATATAATCTGACCAAACTTGCTTTGAACGGGTTAACGATTAAAATGGCGAAGGAATTTAAAGCAGATAAAGTTTTGGTTAATGCGGTTTGCCCTGGCTTTACGGCAACACGTCCAGGATCGGCAGAATGGGGCGCGCGTCCGGTAAGCGAAAGCGTTGATGGTATTGTGTGGGCTGCAACCCTTCCTGATAATGGCCCTACAGGAAGCTTCACCAGAGACCGTCAAGAATTGCCATGGTAGTACAAACAATCGAAGCAATTACATAAACGGATACAAAGTGAAGAAAACATTTAATTATTTATTGAGCGCTGTTATTGTGGCGTCGGTGGTAGCTTGCAATAGTCCGGTTTCAGTAAAATCAGCCAGTAGCAAAAACGATGTTAAATCTTCATCTCCTCCTCCACAAAGACAACGGGCACCTGCCAATACGATGACAGGCGAAGTATGGGTGCAGCTTTATGAAAGGGATACTTTGTCCCATTGGTCAGTTGTGAAAGTAACTTTTGTTTGATGGTGTTGACATAATTAAAATTTGGAGTGACTGAACAGCGTTAATCGTTTGTTGCTGGTTTAGATTGCTCTATTGTTTTCCGGAGTTGCCCCATATCCTCGCTGATTTTTTTAAGAAGTACGCGTGCGTAGATCTGTGTTGTGGCAATTTTAGTGTGCCCCATCATTTTGCTCACGGTTTCGATGGGGACGTTGTTGGAAAGTGTGATCGTAGTTGCGAAAGTGTGCCGTGCTACCCCGAAAGTCAGTTTCTTTTTGATGCCGATGAGTTTGGCGATCTCTTTCAGGTAGACATTGACTTTTTGATTGGTGATCGTCGGAAATATCCTGCCTAAAATAACGGAACGCGGATGCTCTTTATATTTGTCCATGATGGTGAGCGCCGGTTCCAATAGCGGGATATTGGTCGGTTCATTGCTTTTTTGACGGAACAGCTTCAGCCATTGTCCTTTATCTTCCCCGGTCACCACATTGCTCCCCGTCAGGTTCATCAGGTCAATGAACGAAAGCCCGGTATAGCACGCGAACAGGAAATAATCACGGATCGTTTCCAGGGATTCATTGGCCAGTTCACGGTTTTGCAGCGCCTGCAATTCAGCGGTAGACAGAAAGGCGGTCTCTACCTTTTTGTAACGGAACTTGTAATTTTTAAAAGGATCTTTTGTTATCCATTGCAATTTGAAAGCCAGCGTAGTCATTTTGCGCAGGCGGATCAGGTGCTTCATGACACCATTGTTATTCAACGGCTGGTAATGATCGGCTGACTTGTAGTTGCGCAGATAGGTTTCAAAATCAATGATGAATTTGTAGTCGATCTCATGGATGCGGATATCGGTCGTGTTGCGTTTCTCTTTCAGGAACCTTTCCAGGTAGCGCTGGGTTACCGCGTAGTGTTTGAGGGTACTCCAGGTCAATGCCGCAGAAGCCACCTCATAATGATAGTCCATCAGCCTGCTGAGTAAGTAAGTTTCCTCGGTTACTTCACCGAGGAAGCAGGCTTTGAGTAAAGCGGGAGTGATCTCTTTTCCGGCGATCTGTAATTGCTTGTAATAGGTGGTAATGGTGAATTTGACCTGCTCCAGGTAGGTGTTGGATTCTTTGGCTTCCGGCAGCCTGACCTTTACACAGCCGCGCCCTTTGTCCCAGCTTTCTACGTTCACGAAATGCGGCAAGGCGATGATGACTTTCTCCTTGTTAATGGTAATAAAGGCGTAAACCTTGGTTTGGCCATTTTCTTTTTCCCTTCCTTTTTTGATGCTGAAATGCACACCAAACGACTGCGATGTTTTCATTTTTGTAATTGTTTGTTTATGAATAAATGATTAATTACATCCTGAAACCGTCATTTTCAGGCCGCTTTTGTCCGCCGGATTGCGATTTTTAACAGTCTTTCTGAGTGCTTTTGAGTTCATATTTAACGAACTTAAATAACTGTATTGCAATCAATTAGCTCATAAAAGCGGACAAATCTAAAAAACGATTTTTGTCCGCCGGAGTGTCCACCAAAACGGTGTATTCGAAAGGATTGAAAAGGATTGGAATAAAATAAAAAACCCTGTAAATCAACGACTTACAGGGTTTAAAGAAGCTCTGAAACTTCATTTTGTGCGCCCACCTGGGCTCGAACCAGGGACCAAAAGATTATGAGTCTTCTACTCTAACCGACTGAGCTATAGGCGCGGTTATTTTGTTTTTGTTTGCGGGTGCAATTTTACATATTTGCGGCCATATCTCAAATTCTTTTTATGGAAAATATTAAAAATATCATCTTCGATTATGGCAACGTTATTTTCAGTATCGACTTTCTCCGGGTTCAACAATCATGGAATCAGTTAGGTATAAGTAACCCTGACACGTTTTTTGGCCACAAAACCCAAGATGAAATTTTTGATAAATTTGATCGTGGCGAAGTCACCGCAGCACAATTCAGGGATTACGTAAGAGAAAAAACCAACGACTCTTCCCTTACTGATCATCAGATTGATGCTGCATGGAACAGTATATTGGTCGGAATTGCCGAAGGGAATCACGAATTGCTGTTAAAGTTGAAAGACAAATACCGTACTTTTTTGCTTAGCAATATTAACGCTATCCATTATGATTATATCATGAACTATCTTAAAACCGATTTCGGCCTTGAGGGGAACGATCACCTATTCGAAAAAACATATTACTCGCACCTTACGGGCAAACGTAAGCCAGAGCCTGCCATTTTTGAGCAGGTACTTAAGGAAAATAAGTTAAAGCCCGAAGAAACCTTATTTATTGACGATAGTCCGCAGCACCTGGAGGCCGCAAAAAAGTTGGGCATCCAGACCTTTCTTATGACGGCTCCGGATACTATACAGTCCTTTGCAAAAAGAGAGCAACTAATTTAATAAATGCTCTCTTGTATGGTAGTTTTATAAGTTAAGCGCTTCGGCGCTTTCTTTCTTTTGTAATTAAACTTAACTCGCGGCTCATTTGCCCGGCTATCGCCGTATTTTCCTGTGCACGGCGAAATAAATATGGCAATACAGCCTTTACCGGTCCATAAGGCACGTATTTGGCTACATTATAATCGGCATGGGCGAGGTTAAAGCTTAAGTTATCGCTCATGCCAAGCAATTGCGAAAAATAAACATGCGGATGTTTATGATCGATACTTTTATTATCCAGCAATTCGGCCAGCAAACGGCAGCTTTCTTCATTATGTGTGCCTGCTATAAAAGCTATTTCATTGATATGACTGGTACAATAATCAAGCGCCGAATCATAATCAAGATCAGCAGATTTTTTATCGGGCTGAATCGGCGAAGGATAACCTCTTTCTTCGGCACGTTTGCGCTCTTTCTCCATATACGCACCGCGTACTATTTTCGCTCCCAATATAAAGCCTTCGCTTTGTGCAATAGCATGATCGTTTAACATCGAGGCCAGTTTATCATGTCTGTACATTTGATAGGTATTATATACTATCGGTTTTTGCTTGTTAAACTGAGTCATCATTGTAAGTGCCAAAAGATCGATGGTATCCTGGATCCAGCTTTCCTCTGCATCTATCATTACCGGTACATTGTTTTTATATGCGTTATCACATATCGCCAACACCCGGGCTTGTACCCTTCTCCACTCCTCTTCTTCAGTATCGTTTAGTTTAAGGCGCGCATCAAGCTTCTCAAGCAGGCCAAAGCGGCCTACGCCTGTTATTTTAAATACAGTAAGCGGAATAGCTTTGTCTTTGGCAGCGCGGTCAATAGTACGGATAATCTCATCGCGGGTATTATCAAATACGGTTTCTTCTTCCTCTCCCTCTACCGAATAATCCAGGATAGTACCTACCCTGCCGCTATAAAGATTTTTGATGGTATTATCACATTCGGCAATAGTTTCACCGCCGCAAAAATGTTTAAATATGGTAGCTTTGATAATACTCTTTATCGGCAAACCAATCTTCATGGCAAAATTGGTAATCGGCGGGCCAATCCTCACTAAAAAGTTGACATTGATCATCCTGAACAGCCAGTAGGCCCGGTTAAGATCGGCATTGGATGAATGGCGAAAAGCTATTTCTGTATTTTCGAACGAGGGCGTAGTTCGTCCTTGATTATTGTTAGTTTCGTTAGAGGTCATCTGCAAAATTATAAAATGATAACTCATAATTGCATGAATAGTTTATTTTTGCCATCCCATGATCGAATTTAAGTTAGAAGGGGACTTTATCCCAATGATCCAGCTACTCAAGGCTGCGAACTTAGTGCAAACCGGCGGCGAGGCGCAAATAGTTGTAACTGAAGGCTTCGTGAAGTACAACGGCGCGGTTGACTACCGAAAACGACTCAAAGTAAAAAGAGGAGACACGGTTGAGTTCGATGGAAATAAAATCATAGTAATATAATAATGAACACTATTTTAAGCGATAATTACTCGGTTTATTTCGATAATAGCCTTGATGAGTTAGTTGATTTTATCAAAAAAGGCAACTATTCAAAATTTTTTATTTTAACCGACGAAAACACAGGTGCACATTGCCTGCCCTTACTTACCAGCAAACTTACAGACTTTAATAATTACGACCTGATCGAGATTTCATCAGGCGAGGAAAGCAAAAACATTGATTTTTGCGTTGGTGTTTGGAAAATGCTGATTGACTTTGGTGCTGACCGCAAGAGCCTGATGATCAATTTAGGTGGCGGTGTTATAACAGATATGGGGGGCTTTGCCGCTTCTACCTATAAAAGAGGGATAGATTTTGTACAGGTGCCCACTACCCTGCTTTCGCAGGTTGATGCCTCGGTTGGAGGCAAAACAGGTATCGATGTTGATGGGATTAAAAACATCATCGGTACATTTACTATGCCTAAAGCTGTGTTTATAGCACATGAATTTTTACAAAGCCTCCCGCCGCGCCAGATCCTTTCAGGTTTGGCCGAAATGCTCAAACATGGTTTAATTGTTGATGCCAATTATTGGAATCAACTTAAAAACAGCGACCTGAAAAACCCATCGGTTGAATTGGTACATCGTTCGGTAGAGATTAAAAACGAAATTACTATCGAAGATCCGCATGAAAAAGGCATCCGTAAGGCGCTTAACTTTGGGCATACTATCGGCCACGCTGTCGAAACTTACTCTTTATTGCATGATGAAGATAGTCTTTCGCACGGTGAAGCCGTAGCTATCGGCATGATTTGCGAATCATACCTCGCCCACAAAAAAACAGGGTTGCCTTCAGAAGAACTTCATGAAATTGTAAAGGTATTGACCGATCTTTATCCCAGATATACCATCAACGAAGACAGTTTTGACGAACTGCTGTTGAATATGAAAAAAGACAAAAAGAACGTTGGTGATGAGATTAATTGCACCTTATTAACACATATAGGTGAGTTTAGTATTGATAATGTGTGCACTGCCCACGAACTTTGTGAAAGCTTAAGATACTACATTAATCTGTAAAATGTTGCAGCCGATAGATCCGCGAAATAAGGCAGCCTTGGTTTTGATGGGCTTGCTTGTTGTTTTAACGCTTGTTGAAATGGCCCTGAGCTATTGGGAAGATCGCAAGTACTATGAAACCCGCGATACGCTGACCAATATCTATCTTACTTCCCTGGCTGTTGTAATCAACCTTTGCGTTAAGTTTTTTACTTTTTTTATTTTAGATTATACATACCTGCATTTTAGGATATTCCAGATTCATAATATATTTCTGTATTGGTTTACCCTTGTCGTAGTGCAGGATTTTTTATATTGGGTTTTGCATTACACCGGGCATTACTGCCGCCTGTTTTGGGCGATGCATGTTACCCACCACTCGTCCGAGCATTTTAATTTTACAACAGGCTTTAGATCTACAGTTTTTGAACCCCTTTACAGGGTGTTCTTTTATTTACCATTGGCTGTAATGGGCTTTACTGCTTTAGATATCTTGTATGCTTATTTAATTACACAGCTATACGGCAACCTGGTGCATACTCAATATAATATCCCATTGCCAAAATGGTACGGGTGGATCTTTGTGACACCCGCCCATCACCGTGTACACCATGCATCAAACATTCCTTACCTGGATAAAAACATGGGCATGGTATTGATTATCTGGGACAGAATATTTGGTACTTTCCGCAATGAAGATTTACCAGAGCCGGTTAAATATGGCTTAACCAAACAGCCTGAAGATATGGGGCCTGTGAATGTTCTATTCCATGAATGGAAGGCTTTATTGCATGATGTAAAAAATGCTCCCGATCTTAAATCAAAGATCGGCTATCTCATAAATCCACCGGGCTGGAGCCACGATGGCAGTACACAAACTGCGCGTGTGCTGCAACGTGAATATAAGAAAATGGAAGAGGCTCATAAAAAACACGAAACTGCCGCATAACAAAATATACAGTTCAAATAAAACCTAATCCATTATAATGAGATTATATCGTGCAGTTTCCGAATTAGAATGGAACGATTATCAGCGGGATAACATATTTAGAACTACTACAAGAACGTTAGAAGCAAAGCAATTTTTTAAAAAGGAAGAATCTGTAAAAGACTTCGTCAGACGCGCTATCGACCAAAATTACGATCCTCCTTATTTATATTTGATTACGATTGAAGTTACAAATGCATTACAGAACCCTCAAATAATAAAAACACAAATTCTCGACGGTTTCGAAGCGGTGACTATTGATGAGGATGACTTGACATTATTTAGCCAATTTACTAACTTTATTAATTGTGATGCGCTATGAAAACTCAATTTATAACATATAACTTCAAGGCCTTATTTTCTCTGTTGCCAACTGATTTAGGGGGGAGAAAAAAGCCTATTTACAACAATTATCGTCCATCATTTGCATTTAATTCTCTGAACCTTTTTACTGGTGAAATCTCTTTCGTCGACATGACAGAATTACATCCTGGGAAAACAGCGCAAGTTCAGGTCAAACTACTTCCTTCAAAAAATATACGTAGCACGCTTAAAAAAGGAGATTCATTTACAATCCATGAGGGGGAAAAGATAATAGGATCTGGAATTATTCAAGAAATAAAAAAAAATGATTAACTTGGATATTACGTTTCTATCAAGAGTTATCCTTTTCCAAATTAAATTTGGTTCAATTTTATTTTTTAACAAAAAATAAAATTTTCTATTGACAAACTCTTTTTTTACCGTACATTTACGTCGCAATAAAAAAACAACAAATGAAATTAACAGGTGCATACTTCTTTGGTTACTACTTTTACTTTACCAGTGAGAGCCGGGACTAATATGTACAAAACAAACATATAAAGAAACTAAAAAGTCCCGGCCTACCAGCCGGGACTTTTTGCTTTAAGCAGGTTTATGAAAATAGAACAACCAAAAGTCGCAATTCAGGGTATCCGGGCCTCTTTTCACGAAGAAGCTGCATTGAAATACTTCGGCGAAAACACCGAGACCATTGAATGCAACTCTTTCAAACAAACATTTGAAAGTTTAAAGAACCGTGAGGCCGATTATGTGGTAATGGCTATCGAAAACAGCATTGCCGGCAGCATCCTGCCAAACTATACCTTGCTGCTTGATTATGGCTTTCCCGTAGTTGGTGAAATTTACCTGCCCATCCAGCTGCACCTGATGGCTTTGCCCGGGGTAAAATTCGAGGATATTAAATATGTAACCTCCCACCCCATTGCCTTACGCCAGTGTGTTGATTTTTTTGACGAATATCCGCACCTTAAAATTGTGGAGAGCAGTGATACCGCGGCCTGTGCTAAACGCATCAGGGACGAACAGCTAACAGATACGGTTGCTATTGCAAACTCCTTAGCCGCTAAGCTTTACGGTCTGGATGTTTTGGAACGTCGCATCGAATCGAACAAAAGAAACTTTACCCGTTTTCTGATCCTTACCCATCATGATAATATCGAGAAGAAACCGGCTAACAAAGCTTCTTTATGCTTCCAGGTGAGTAACAAAGTTGGTGCGTTGGCTAAAGTGCTTAATATTTTTGCCGAAGAAGGTGTAAATATGAGCAAAATTCAGTCGATGCCGATTTTGGGCAAGCGCAACGAGTACAATTTTTATGTAGATATAGAATGGGAAGAGCAAAAACAATATGACGCTTCCATAAGGCAAATCCTTAAGTACACCCATAACTTCAATATCCTTGGCGAGTACGAAAGGCACGATGATGAGCATGCGGTGAGCCCAAAACCTCGCCGGGCCGAACGGAGCATCCGCAAGTATATCAATATCAGGCGTAATGTATAAATAAATAAAGACCATTAACAAGCAGAAACCCAAAAAACTAACATAATTTAAATTATTAACTAACATTCCCGGCTATCGCCGGACAAACAAAAAAACGATGAAACTAAATTTAAACATACAGCCGCTTAACACCTGGATTAAAACAGGTAAGGAGCCCTTGGTTATTTCAGGCCCTTGCAGCGCTGAAACAGAGGAACAATTAGTAGCCACAGCTCATTTATTAGCCCAAACAGGTAAAATCTCAGCTTTGCGTGCAGGTATCTGGAAACCACGTACCCGTCCGGGTGAGTTTGAAGGTATTGGCAGCATTGGTTTGGAGTGGTTAAAACGCGCCAAAGAAGAAACAGGCTTACCAACAGCCGTTGAGGTTGCTACTGCAAAACACGTTGAAGAAGCTTTAAAAGCCGGTGTTGATATCCTTTGGGTAGGTGCACGTTCAACTGCCAATCCGTTCACAGTTCAGGAAATCGCCGATGCTTTAAAAGGTGTTGATGTGCCTGTAATGGTTAAAAACCCGGTAAATCCTGATCTTTCATTATGGGTTGGCGCTTTAGAGCGTATCAATAATGCAGGTATTACTAAATTAGCTGCCATCCACCGTGGTTTCTCATCTTACGAAAAATCTGCTTTCCGTAATGAACCGATGTGGGATGTTGCTATCGCCTTAAAAACCCTGGCTCCTGAATTACCTCTTATTAATGACCCAAGCCATATTTCGGGTAACCGCGATCTGATCGGCTACGTTTCACAAAAAGCTTTAGACCTTGATATGCAAGGCTTAATGATCGAATCACATATCGATCCAAGCGTAGCCTGGACGGATGCTAAACAACAAGTTACTCCTGCAGCTCTTGCCGATATCATCGACCACTTAACTTTGCGTAAAGCGGAAGTTAGAAATTCTGAAGTAAACGATAAACTGGCTGAACTACGTAACCAGATCGACAAGATCGACGACCTGTTAATCCAGAAAATTGCTGAGCGTATGCAGATTGCAGAAAAAATCGGCCAGTACAAAAAAGATAACAACATTACCATTTTACAAGTTGGCCGCTGGGATGAGATCCTGCAAAAACGTACTACATATGGTAAAGCATTAAAATTAAGCGCCGAGTTTACTGAAAAATTGCTTGAACTGGTTCACAACGAATCTATCCGCAGGCAAACAGAAGTAATGAACGCCGACGCCGCTCAGGGCCAGGCAGCAGAAAAACTTACACACGCCTAATATTTTTGATGATGCATAACATCATTCTGAAAAGAAATAACAAGTTCATTAACGGCACGGTTAACCTCACCGGTTCAAAAAGTGAGTGTAACCGCGCCCTGATTATCGAAGCGTTAAGCAAAGGTAAAGTGAGGGTTGAAAACGTATCTGACGCTGCTGACGCTGTTTTACTGGCAGGTATTTTAAGGGAGAACCAAGAGTCAAGAGCTAAGAGCCAGGAGGTTCCGGCAGGAAACGCTTCTCCTGATAATTCCGAAATCGAAAATTGCAAATCCGAAATCGTAGACATCGGTCCGGCGGGTACGGCTATGCGTTTTTTGACGGCTTACTATGCTATACAGGAAGATGAAGTGATCTTAACCGGTAGTAAACGCATGAAGGAACGGCCAATAGGTATATTGGTTGATGCATTGCGGGTGCTGGGCGCCAATATTGATTATGAAGAGAATGATGGCTATCCTCCCGTCAAATTAAAAGGAGGCTTCAGGCAGCAAACCGATAAGATCAGTATAAAGGGTAACATCAGTAGTCAATACATTACCGCATTGTTACTCATCGCTCCTGCATTACCTTTGGGTTTGGAATTGCATGTTGAAGGCGAATTAACCTCGCGCCCTTATGTTGAAATGACCCTGGCTATGCTGGAAACTTCTGGTATCAAGCACACGTGGGATGGTAATGTTATCGCAATTACAAACCAGGAATTTACAACAACATCACTGTACGTTGAACCGGACTGGAGTGCCGCTTCCTACTGGTACGCTATTGCTGCGCTTGCAGATGAGGCTGAACTGTTTCTAACAGGACTTACTCCTTACAGCCTACAGGGTGACAGCGTGATCACCGAGATCATGGCTAACTTTGGTATTACTTCGCAGTTCAGAGATGGTGGCGTTCAGCTGAAAAAAGAGAACAAGCCTATCTCCCGCCGCGAGTTTGACCTGAAAGAATGCCCGGATCTGGCGCAAACAGTAATTGTTGTTTGCGCGGCACTTAATCATGAAGCATCTTTTACCGGCCTGGAAACTTTAAAGATCAAGGAAACCGACCGCATCCTGGCCCTGCAAACAGAGCTTGGCAAAATGGGTGTTAAGCTGATTGAAAAAGATGAAGTTTACACGCTTGATTGCAGCGGGAAATTTATCCCTGATAGTATCTTCATCAATACTTATCATGATCACCGCATGGCAATGGCCTTCGCGCCGCTGGCCCTCATCCTTCCGCAAATGGAATTTGAGAACGGTCCGGTGGTTGATAAATCATATCCCGCTTTTTGGAATGACCTGGAAAGGCAGGGGTTTGAAGTGGAAGAAATTGAGGCGAAGGGATAAAGGCGAAAGCTGAAAGGCAACACCAACAACACAAAACCACGTCAATGCGAGGTACGAAGCAATCCCCTGTTAGCAGGTGTGCCCTGTAAAGTTCGCGATTGCTTCGTACCTCGCAATGACAGTATAAAAAGGATTAAGACTTACGAAGTTTTGAAAACTTCGTAAGTCTGGATTTTGCAATGATTTTTATAAATAAACCAATTAAAGATATTCAGATAGGGTTTTCTCATATCTTATATCTAACATCTCATATCTAAAACTATGGCAGGCAATTCATTCGGGCAATTATTCAGGATAACCACTTTTGGCGAATCACATGGCGAAGCCATCGGCGTAATTATTGACGGATGCCCGGCCGGCTTACAGGTTGATCTTGATTATATCCAGGGCGAACTGGATAAACGCAAACCAGGCCAGTCAAAGATCACTACTCAACGTAAAGAAAGCGACACGGTAAGAATCCTTTCAGGTGTATTTGAAGATAAAACTACGGGAACCCCTATTGCTATGCTGATCCCCAATGAAGATCAGCGTTCGAAAGATTACAGCCATAACGTGGATGTCTTCCGTCCATCGCATGCAGACTATACCTATGAAGCTAAATATGGTATCCGCGACCATCGTGGTGGTGGCCGTTCCTCTGCCCGAGAAACTGCGGCCCGTGTTGCTGCCGGTGCTTTAGCTAAGCTGCTACTTAAAACACAGAGTATAGAAATTGTTGCCCATGTAAGCAGTGTAGGTAAGATCAATGCGCCTAATGTATTTATAAACGATCCGATTGAGTTTATTGCAGAGCGCGAAAAAAATATTGTACGTTGTGCCGACCCTGCCACTGCGGAAGAGATGATCGAATTTATTGATAGTGTGCGTAAAGATGGAGATACAGTTGGTGGCAAAATCAGCTGCTATGTAAAAAACTGCCCGGTTGGCCTTGGCGACCCTGTATTTGATAAACTGCATGCTGATTTAGGCAAAGCGATGCTAAGCATCAACGCCGTTCATGGTTTTGAGTTTGGTTCAGGCTTTGAAGGCAGCGAAATGCGCGGATCTGAACATAACGACATTTTTGTAAAATCGCATTTAGGTGATATACAAACCATCACTAACTTTTCGGGTGGCATCCAGGGTGGTATCAGCAATGGTATGCCTATCGAATTTAAGGTAGCCTTTAAACCCGTAGCCACCATCATGAAAAACCAGGCAACCATCGACAGCCATGGCAATGCTGCTGAAATATCAGGCAAAGGCCGTCACGATCCTTGTGTGGTTCCGCGCGCCGTACCTATTGTTGAAGCCATGGCAGCGCTTGTATTAGCCGATCACTGGCTCAGAAACAGAAACGCTAAGTTAAGTTGAAAGTATTTTTTTAGCTCAAAGCAAAAGGCCGAAAGCTTAAAGCGTTCTACTGAAAAGCTTTGAGCTTTCGGCTTATTATTTATCATATTTTCTTTGCTTTGGGCTTTCTGCTTTAAGCTTTCCGCTCAATAACCTACCTTTATAAAGTCATGCCTATGTCAATTATCCAATTATACAAACAAGCCTATAGCGGACTTTCAAAAAACAGCTGGTACCTGAGCATCGTAATGCTCATTAACCGCAGCGGTACCATGGTTGTACCTTTCATGACCATTTATACCATCAGGCAGCTGCATTTTACCATTGAACAGTCGGGATATATAATGGCTATTTTTGGCGTGGGTGCTGTTTCCGGCGGCTTCATCGGTGGTAAGCTGATCAATAAAATAGGATTTTATGATTTGCAGGTTGGGGCATTGCTTACCGGCGGCTTACTGTTCCTGGTGCTGGGCTATCAAACAAGTTTCATCAGTATGGCTATTTTCACATTGGTTTTGAGCATTTGCAATGAATCATTCCGACCCGCAAACTCAACTGCTATAGCGCACTACAGTACTGAAGAAAACAAAACGCGCTCCTACTCGCTTAACCGGTTAGCTACAAACTTAGGCTGGGCCTTTGGCGGCGGTTTAGGGGGATTATTGGCGTCTATAAATTATCATTTACTTTTTTGGGTAGATGGTTGTACCAATATCGCGGCAGGTATACTATTGCTCACTTTGATGCCCCGTTCAAAAGTGGCAAAAACAATCAAAGAAGCAGTGGCCGGTTTTGATGAAGTGGTTTCATCGGCTTATAAAGATGGGGTTTACCTGCTGTTTATCTTATTGGCAACCCTGTTCGCAACTTGTTTTTTCCAGTTCTTTATTATGCAGCCCGTATTTTATAAAATACAATGGCATTTTAACGAGCGTTTTATCGGCTTCCTGCTGGCGCTAAACGGGATACTTATCGTTTTGATTGAAATGATATTAATTAACTGGCTTGAAGGCAAGCGCCATGCACTCACCTATATTATCTCGGGAATCCTGGTTACCGGAGCCGGTTTTGTTTTGCTTAACCTGATGCCACATGTGCCTTTGGTAGCTGTATTAATTGTCTGCATGATTACTTTAGGCGAAATGCTTTCCATGCCATTTATGAACACGTTTTGGATAAGCCGTTCAAATGTGCGCAACCGTGGTGAGTATGCTGCGTTATACAGCATGTCATGGGCTGGTGCACAAATCATTGCTCCATTTTTGGGTAGCCAGGTTATCGCCTACGGAGGGTTTGAAATGCTTTGGTGGCTATTGGGTGGCGTTTGTCTGATTGTGGCTTGCGGCTATTTGATCATGAAACGGTCAATACATACCACTAAACGAGTGCCTGTTTTACCTTAATTTGCTATCATGAAAAAAGCCATCATATTAGATCTTGATAATACTATATACCCGGTAAGTTCCATTGCCGATCATTTGTTTAATGAACTGTTCAACTTTCTTGATCAGCATATCGCGGGCGAAGGCATTGAGCATATCAATAACGCAAAGGAGGATTTAAAGAGGATTCCCTATCAAAAGGTAGCGGACAAATATCAGTTTAGCGAACTGGTTAAAAATAAAGGGCTCGAACTATTGAATAACATCGAATACAACCGGCCAATGCAGCCTTTTGATGATTATAAACAGATCCGCGAAGCAGAGGTCACCAAATTTTTGGTTACCACGGGTTTTACCAAGCTGCAGTGGAGCAAAGTGAAAATGCTGAATATCGAGGCCGATTTTGAAGCTATCCACATTGTAGACCCTGAACTTTCGCCCCTCACCAAGAAAGACATTTTCGCGTCGATCTTGGAGAAATATGATTACAAACCCGAAGATGTACTCGTTATTGGGGATGATCCAGAATCTGAAATAAAAGCAGCAAGCGAATTGGGTATCGATACTTTTCTATACGATCCCGAAAATAAACATCCCAATGCCCGGGTAACCTATCGTTCACAAAATCTTAAAGACGCGGCCGCTATTGTTGCTTAAGCACCTTTACCGTAACCAAAAGCTGCCCGAGATGACGCATGGTATGCTCCGCCGAATGCGTGTACAAGCCGATAACTGTTGATGGTAATTGCACCCGCCCTACTCCCCGCCGGTTGGTTAAAGTACTGGCGTCGGTTGCCCTAAGCTGATCAATAGCACTATCTACCTGAACATTAAACGCATTTATCAAATCAGCTACCCTAATGGTATGCTCGCCAGGTTTACCTTCGGCTGCAAGATAATTTAGCTGAGTTTCGCTAAGCCCCTCTCCTTTTGCGTAAGTAAAAAGCCGGTTAAGTACCCCGGTGAGGTGTTGCAAATGAAAACCCGGCGAAGCCATGCCGGCAAGCTTCTCCCACAGCAGTTTTTCCGGAAAATCAATCATCAATTCATTAAGTTCTTCCCTCGCCTGTAAAAGAGCATGTGCAACAGGCTGAAGCATGGCCGGCATGTCATTCAGCGCACCGCGGAGCCAAACTTCAGGTAATTTTTGAGCAGACATTAGTTTTTATTTAACAGTGTTTTCACTTGTTCATGATTCAAGGTTTGAGGCAGACCATAAATGGTTCTTACACGCTCATGTGTATTATCAGTCCAAAGCCAGCTTGTCCACACCATAAACCAGGCCCAGTCGGGCTGGGCTGCCAGAATTTCGGGTTTTGGCAGTTCGCCGGTTTCTGTCAGCGCAATGATCTTGCCATTAGCAACCTTAAGCAAATCGTTATAATCCCGTTGTTCATAATCGAAATGATAGATATCAGCACCTAAAATATCTACGTAATCGGCTCCGGGATAAAAATCTTTATAATCATGTGCTTCATCTAAAGGCAGGTCGCGCAAACCATTAGGGCCCCATACCCAAATCAGGTTGTTTAAATGATGATAATTTGTGTACCGGTCGTACATCATTTTCCAAAGTTTGATAATACCGTCATTACCTTTTTTGTTTCCCCACCAAAACCATACGCCGTTCATTTCATGGTATGGGCGCCACAAGACAGGCACATGGGCATTCCTTAACTGTTTCAGGTAACCGGCTACAACGTCAATCTGCGCCAACCATTTTTTATTCAATTCGGTATTGGGAGTAATTAACTCCTTCCATTGCGCATCGGTCAATTTCCCCTGGATGCTTTGCTTCCAATCATAGGGAGGGTTATCAATTGGCCTGCCCTGGTGCCACATCAATGTTACGAGATAACCGTCCTGCCATTTCTGTTTAGCTTCGTTAACCAGATCCTGCCCCAGATCTTTGTCTCCCCAAAGCATGAAATCAGAACCCCAAACGGCAGGATATTGTCCTGTAATTGCTTTGGCACTGTCTGAAAAAACGTCACGATCACTGTTATAATTTTGCTGCCCTGATAAAATATGTTTACCTTTTATACTATAAAGGAAGCTAAGCAATTTATTTACCTCAGGCGATGCTTCTTTATTTACCGGTTTAAAACTTTGTGCTAATGCCATGAAAGGCAATGATATGATTAGAGCAAGCGGGAGTAGTTTTTTCATTTTAATTAAACAGGCTATTCGGGTTAAAGGCAATAACAGGGTTTTGTTCAAAAATAAATAAAAAGCACAGCCGTTTATGGTATGGCTATTGCTATTCATAAGCAATATTTAACTATCTTTCGTCTATATGATACCTATTCCCTTTAGGAAACACTTTATCCCGATTATACTTTCCACGTGTTTGGTTTTGCCTGCTGCATTACAAAGCTGCAAGAAAAAGCATGAAATGATTGCTGAAGATATGTTCAGGATCACACAAAATGAAATTTTCAAAAAGGCTGATACTGAAGGATACATCCCTGTTTTTAAAAGAGTATTCAGAAAATACCGGTCTAAGACTGCCAATCCGCTGGTTATCGAATCATTTTTCAAAAAGAACGAATACCAACCACTTTTAGTTATAAACCATTTAAACAATGGCGATCTCGAAGCTTTACCAGAGTATCTTGATAAGATCAATGAACACGGTCTTGATCCAACGGTATATCCATCGGCAGAGATCAAAGCACTTGTAGCCAAACTCAAAGACAAAAAGGCTATAAAAACAATTGACGAAGCCTATGAAACTGTTGCGAAACTTGAGGTGTTAACAGCGGGGGCTCTGATAAAATATTCCAATGCCCTGCAATACGGTGTGATCAATCCTAAAAAGATCTACTCGAGATATTTTATGGCCACCCGCCGGCCTGATAGCACAACGATGATTGCCACCTTAAACCGGGCGGACTTTAAAACATTCCTTGACAGTATCCAACCTAAAAGCCCTCAATATTTAACGTTGCAAAAAGCATACAGGGATAGTGCAACTATAGAAGGCCTTTCCCGCGAGGAGAGCAAACGCTACTTATTGGTTAGCCTGGAGCGGCTGCGTTGGCGAAATAAACCGTTCGAACCCAAATACGTTATTGTAAATATCCCCGATTTCAGGCTCGACGTTATGGAAGATGGCAAATCGGTTTTAAATATGAAAGTTTGTGTAGGCCAGGGACGAAACATGAAAAACCAAAACACGCTTGAACATTTTGATGATACAGCGAGGGCCGATAAACCTTTTCCCCGGGAAACGCCGATACTGAACAGCCTGATCCATAGCGTTGAGGTAAATCCTATTTGGAATATTCCCCGCAGTATTGCCACAAAAGAGATCATTGTTGAGGCAGCCGAAGACCGTTACTACCTCTCCAACAAAAATATAGATGTTTTTAAGGACGGTAAAAGGATTGAAGACCCGGAAACTATCGACTGGTCGCAGGTTACGCCCGACAACCTGGAATACGAGTTCAAACAACGACCGGGTGAAGACAACTCGCTGGGTAAAATAAAGTTTCTGTTTAAAAACCGCAGCAGTGTTTACCTTCACGATACACCTAATAAAGAAGCATTCAGGCATACTATGCGTGCAGTAAGTCACGGCTGTGTACGATTAGGTAATCCGCTTGGCCTGGCACAAAACCTGTTTGGAGAAGGTGCAGACCTCGACACCATTTCGAAAGATATGGTTGAAGATAAACCGAACCCAACCAATATAGGCTTGCCAAAGAAAACGCCTATTTACATCACCTATGTAACCTGCTGGGCAGATGACAATGGCACCATCCAATACCGTCCCGATGTTTATGGTTTAGATATAGTGCTTTATGCACACCTGCAAAGCTTTTTAGCCAAATAAAAAAGAGCCCGGCAAACCTTTAGGTAAGCCGGGCTTCATGATTTGGTTTAATAGTTGGGTTGGATTTAAAACTTTGTAAAATTGAATGAAGTATCAGCGCTTACCATTAAGTTAAGCGGCCCCGTTTCATCCAGGTATTTTGAATAGTACGACTCATCGTTTCCATTAATAAATAAAACGGTTTTGCCGGCAATGGTATTGATAACTTTATTAACCACTTTTGGCGATACCGCGGGGCAGCCAAAGCTTCTGCCGATGTATCCCTGCTCATTTATGGCAGCCTGGCCAACATAATTGGCACCATGTATAACAATGCTGCGCATCCGCGCACTGCCATTAAAACCGGGATCCATACCGTCAAGATACAATGAACGGCCATGTTTACCTATATAAACCTTATCGGTAACATAAAACCCAACGCTGCTTTGATGCGAGTCGTTAGTATCTGAAAAACGACTGGCCATCTCTTCACCGCTACCCGATCCGTGTGCTACCCAGGTGTTAAGGACCAATTGTTTGTTT
Organism: uncultured Mucilaginibacter sp.; assembly: GCA_966212355.1. Taxonomy (GTDB): domain Bacteria; phylum Bacteroidota; class Bacteroidia; order Sphingobacteriales; family Sphingobacteriaceae; genus Mucilaginibacter. Next base: position 318,183 of record CBIHRB010000001.1, on the reverse strand, counting down.
AACAAATTTATAATCCACATGCGTTTTTCACGGCTCGATTTGGTGAAATCGACCACAGTGAGCACCTCGCTGCTTTGAGGTACCTGGCGCGAAAGCTTCAGATTGGTATAGCCTGTTACAGCTTTTTCAAACACGTTAAAAGCTAAACCGGCCTCCTTAAGGCGCGCTGCCTCGTATAAATTGTTAACGTATTGCTCAAATAGTTCCTTTGTTGTAAACGATACATTTCTTTTCTTTACACTCACTGATCTGTTTGCACCATCCGATCTCCAGCTTAAAATTGTTGCCGAAAGGAAAAAGATCGCCATAGTAACCCACAAAAAATGTTTCCTCATACGCTTGCCTGAGTTTAATTTAATTTTAATTAATTAGGGTATAGTAACAGGGTTTGGATAAAAGGTTAACCTGCTATTAACAGATTAATACAAAAATATGCTTTAAAACTTAAAATCCAAATCAGCAATATGATATTTTTTTACTAAAATGAAAATAAATTTAAAAATAAGCAACATTTTAAACTGTTATACGGAGCGAAAAAAGGAAAGGTTATAGATCAAATTTATTTAACCCATTTAATTTTATTTTCAAGAGGAATAGTGCGTTTACCTTCGGGATACTGGTCGGCATAACCAAGATATAATACCCCCATTACATTATCCTCGTCCCGCAAATTCAAAAATTCTTTAAAAGCAGGTTTCAGGATAGCACCGCCTGTGCTCCAGAATGAGGCCATATTTAAGGCGGTGGCTCCTAAAAGAATATTCTGAATAGCGCTCGATACAGCTGCAACTTCCTCGAACGGCGGTATTTTAGGCAAATTGCCGCGCCGCATTACCGTAATAATTACATGCGAAACCTTGTTGCCAAGGGTTTTAAGATTATTGTATGCAGCCTCATTAAATTCTTCGGCAGATACACTCTGTTTATAAATTTCGGCATGCTCGGCACAAAACTGCTCCGGGTTTTCATAAACAACAAAGCGCCAGGGCTCGGTGAAACCATGGGTTGGCGCCCAGTCGGCAAGTTCCAGCAGGGCGGCTATATGACCGTTTGGTGCCTTATGGCCATTCATCATGGCTGGTTTTACGGTACGGCGGGTTTTGATATTCTCGGCAACAGTTAAAAAAGTATTGTCCATTTCAGATAAAAAGGTTGTTGAAATCAGGATTATGAATCACTGATTTCAACAACCTGTAGTTATGTTATTAATAAATAGCTGGGTATTTTGAAGGGTTAGCCTCATTCATCATAGCGTAAACGGCTTCAACAACATCATCAACAGATGGCTTACTGAAGTAATCACCGTCCGAACCATAAGGCGGCCTGTGTTCTTTTGCAGTAAGCGTTTTTGGCTGGGCATCAAGTGCATAATAGCCATTTTGACCCTCCATTATCTTTTGCAGAATATAGGCTGAACCTGCACCCGGTAAATCCTCATCAACAACAAGCAACTTGCTGGTTTTCTTTAACGAAATACCACAAATACCCTCTGTATCAAAAGGATATAAAGTTTGCGGATCGATAATTTCGATATTGATACCCATTACTGCAAGCTCTTCCGATGCCTCTTGCACAATACGTAGAGTTGAACCATAAGATACAACGGTAATATCGTTGCCTTCGCGCAAAACCTCGGCCTTACCAAGCGGTACAGTAAATTCGCCGACATTGACAGGTAACTTTTCTTTCAGGCGATAACCGTTCAGGCATTCTATTACCAGCGCAGGTTCATCACCCCTTAATAGCGTATTGTACATACCTGCTGCCTGGGTCATGTTACGGGGTACACAAATATGAAAGCCGCGCATTGACCCTAAAATAACACTCATTGGCGAACCTGAATGCCAGATTCCTTCTAAACGATGGCCACGGGTACGAATAATCAGCGGAGCTTTTTGCCCGCCCATGGTACGGTAACTTAAACTGGCTATATCATCACTGATGATGGTTATGGCATAGATCAGGTAGTCAAGATATTGGATCTCTGCAATCGGCCTTAGGCCGCGCATAGCAAGGCCCATACCCTGCCCTATGATACTTGTTTCGCGAATGCCCGTATCTGTAATGCGGATTTCCCCATATTTTGCCTGTAAACCGGCAAAACCCTGGTTAACATCGCCTATCGCACCCAAATCTTCACCAAATGCAACAATGCTTTTATCACGTGCAAAATTGGCATCGAAAGCGGCATTCAATACTTCCCTTCCGTCAATTAACTTTGCATCATCACTATAAATAGCGGGCACAACAGGCACATACAGAGGGGATTCAGGAGTCCCGGTAAACAACTTTGAGTTGTAACGTTCTGTATTTTTTACTTTCTCAACTTTTAACCATTCTGTTAAAAGCTGGCGTTCAATATTATTTTCGGTAGTGGTTAAACGTAATGTTTTGCGGATAGCTGAAAAGATTTCGCGGCGCCCGGCATCAATACTGGAGCGTAAACCAGCTGATAATGCTGATATTGCTTCTTTTTTATCCGGCATTGTTTCGGCAAAGGCATCGATCAATGCTGCAGCTTCTTCTATTTCGCTTTTTATTACGACAGCCAATTCATTAGCCGCCTCACGCTGACATTCGCGTACATACCTTTTCGCTTCAGCTTCAAGCTCTTCCAGTTCAATTTCGGTCGAGATAGCCGATGTGATCATCCATTCGCGCATTTTTAACAAACAATCGTGCTCATCTTCCCAAATAAGGCGTTCCCTGCTTTTATAACGCTCGTGTGAGCCCGAAGTGGAGTGGCCCTGTGGTTGGGTCATTTCGGTAACGTGAATCAGCACAGGTACATGTTCCTCACGGCAAATATTAATGGCACGCTCGTAAGTTTCACAAAGGGCGATATAATCCCAACCGCGAACTTTAAAGATCTCGTAACCGTTGCTTCCATTTTCGCGTTGAAAGCCTTTTAATATTTCAGAAATATCTTCTTTTGTAGTTTGCAGGTTCGCTGGTACCGAAATAGCATAAGCGTCATCCCAAATAGAGATGGCCATAGGCACCTGTAGTACCCCCCCTGCATTGAAAGTCTCAAAAAACGAACCTTCGGAGGTAGCACCATTGCCAACACTGCCAAAAGCAACCTCATTACCATTAACGGAAAATTGTTTCAGATAATCCAGTTCTTTATTTTGGCGATATAGCTTTGATGCGTAAGCTAAACCTAATAAGCGGGGAATTTGTCCGGCGGTGGTTGATATATCCGACGAACTGTTCATTGTTTCGGCCTGATTAACCCAGCTGCCATCAGTATTTACAAAACGTGTAGCGTAATGACAGTTCATTTGCCTGCCGCCTGATGCAGGATCTTTTTCAATATCGGGGTTAGCATATAACTGGGCAAAAAACTCTTTCATATTGCTCATGCCTGTAGCAAACATAAAAGTTTGATCGCGGTAGTAGCCCGCGCGCCAGTCGCCGGCGCGGAAAGCCTTGGCCATGGCCAGTTGTGCAAGCTCTTTACCGTCGCCAAAAATACCGAACTTTGCCTTGCCCGTTAGTACTTCCCTGCGGCCTATTAAACTGGCCTGACGGCTCTCATAACCAATGCGGTAATCATCAATAACAATCTTCTTGAAATCATCAAAACTGAGCTCGGCAGTATTAAATTTACTGGTAGCGCGTGTTGTAGTTTCAGGCATATAAAATTTTGTTTAGACGGTAAAAGTATAAAATTCTATTCTGTATTAAGCAAACTAACAGATAAAACCCGGAGTTTGAGTAATAGTTTTGTAATTACATTAAACCTTTTATATTTGTAATAATCAAATATAACGTATGAAAAAGATATTAATGATTTGCGCGGTAATATTAGGCTTTGCCTTCACCGCATCAGCACAAGATAGCGGAAAAGCTGAGTTTAAATTTAACGAAGAAAAGCATGACTTCGGTAAAATACCACAAGGCACTCCGGTTACTACCGTGTTTGAATTTACCAATATTGGTAAAGAACCGCTTATTTTAACAGAAGTAAGACCGACCTGCGGCTGTACCATTGCCGATTATACTAAAACCCCTGTAAAAAGCGGTGATAAAGGAACAATTAAGATAACCTACAATGCTGCTGCTGCTGCTCCGTTTAATAAAACTATTGTAGTTAAATCAAACGCAGTAACTCCCGAAAAATATTTGAACATTGTTGGTGAAGTAGTAGCTAAACCCGCGGCGAGCAAATAACTGATTGCATGTTTGATATATCCCGTATATCAACCGGGATATTTAAAAATATATTTAAAAGACCCGGTTTCGGGTCTTTTTTCGTTTACAAAGGTTTTACAAAACAGTATTTTGATTTTTAGTAATTTTGCAGGATGCCAAAAATATCTGAAAAAGGGCAACGGATGCCCGCATCACCGATAAGAAAATTAACACCTTACGCTGATAAAGCTAAGCAGGATGGGAAAAAGGTGTATCATCTCAACATCGGCCAACCCGATATTGCTACGCCCGATGGCATGCTGAATGCCATAAAAAATATTGATTTTAAGGTTTGGGCCTATACCCCGAGCGAAGGCACATTAAGCTATCGAAAAAAGCTTACTGAATATTATAACAAGTTGGATTATAATATTACTCCCGAAGATATTATTGTTACCACAGGAGGTTCGGAAGCGATTACCATTGCTATGATGGCCTGCCTTGATTCGGGCGATGAAGTGATCATCCCTGAGCCTTTTTATGCCAATTATAATGGATTTGCAAGCCAGGGCGATGTTGTGGTTAAGCCTATATTGTCATACATTGATAATGGTTTCGCGCTCCCTCCTATCAGCGAATTTGAAAAACTGATAACAGATAAAACCAGGGCCATCATCATATGCAATCCTAACAATCCTACCGGGTATTTATACTCAAAAGAAGAGATGGAAGCATTGAAGCAACTGGTTTTAAAGCATGACCTTTACCTTTTTTCGGATGAAGCTTACCGCGAGTTTTGCTATGATGGCCGTTCATTTATATCACCGGTGCACATGGATGGGCTTGAAGAAAACGTTGTAATACTGGATACGGTAAGCAAACGTTACAGCGCGTGCGGCGCCCGGTTAGGCTGCCTGATCACTAAAAATAAAGAGTTGCGTGCCACAGCTTTAAAATTTGCCCAGGCCCGTTTAAGCGCAGGCATGGTTGAACAAATTGCAGGCGAAGCTGCCATTGATACTCCGGATAGCTATTTTGAAGCCGTAAATAAAGAATATACCAGCAGGCGAAACACACTTGTTAGTGCATTAAACAAAATGGATGGCGTTTATTGCCCTAATCCCGGCGGTGCTTTTTATGTGGTTGCCAAATTACCTATTGACGATGCCGACAAGTTTTGCCAATGGATGCTTGAATGCTTCAGCCTCAACAATGAAACTGTGATGATGGCCCCCGCCACCGGCTTTTACAGCACACCGGGCGTGGGATTAAATGAAGTACGTATGGCATACGTTTTAAATAATAACGACCTTAAAAAAGCGATGATTTGTTTGGATGAAGCATTGAAAGTTTATCCGGGCCGCGTGGTAGCTGAAAGCTTAAAGCAAAAGGCTGAAAGCGTTTAAGTAATTAACTAATAACAGCAGGCCGTTTATACATGTTATATAAATTGCCTGCTAAAACTGCAAACTATTTCCGTATATTTGTAACTGCAAACTGCCCGCCGGCTACTGCAAACTCAAAAAATGGGGTCGACCGGAATTGACAGGATGGAGATAAGTAGGTAAGCATGCAGCGCGTTGGGTGAATTAGCGCTTTAATCTGAACGCTCAAACTTACAAATGGCGAAAATAACTACGCCTTAGCTGCCTAATTTAGAATTAGCATAGCTTTTGTCCCGCCGGTTTTCCGTTTCATCGGATCGGCAATCGGGGCATCGAAAGATGAAACTGGCCTGCTTAGGGTGTGATAAGCGGGTAAGATAAAGCACCTAAGGAAGACGGTACAGGTAAGCGGCTGACCTTCCCCTTCCCTACAATTAAACAGAAGCTAAGCATGTAGAAAGCTTACCTTATACCATGTTTGGACGAGGGTTCGAATCCCTCCGGCTCCACTTGAAAAAAACCGAACCTAAAGTTCGGTTTTTTTATACAATTATAAATATTGTAACACATTGATAATTAAGGTATTGTAATTGCGATGCAGGGCTCGAGGGTTCGAATCCATCTTTTCTAAAAATTGAACTTATCTTCATCTGCAGAAGAGATAAACCTTTGATAATTAGCTATTTTTAATAGTTTTGGGGTGGAGACATTCACAAATCTTTCAAAAGCGCTCAGAATTTTTGTGGCAGAATAGTGGCAGTTTTTTGTAGTTTAAAAACTGCCACAAATTCATCAGATATATGTGCTAAACTTCTGTAATTTTAAAACAGTTACAAAAAGATCGGCTGGTTTAGCTACCAGATCTAACGCTCATATTTACTATCAATCATCGTTTGAAGTCCAAAGCTTCCCGTCTTTCCAACTTAATCGCCATCTTTTATATTCATCATTTTCATAAATTAAAGTATATAGTTTGATTGGAGTATTTTTGATTAACGTTTCAATTGCAGGAATATAATGGCGGGGAAAACCAAGTCCGAGATGAATTGCGTTTAAAGAGGTGCCATAGGGTAAATACAAGTTTTCTTTATGATTAAGAAATAGTAAACGTTTTTCATCCTCTTTCTCCCAAAAGTGAGATTTATGGAAAACAACCTCGTGGGATAAGACAGACAAGTAGTTATTTAAATTTTCTTCAATAGTAAGCCGCACATCCCAATTAATCCAAGGTTTTTTCTTGCTGCTTTTAGAGTAGTTTACATTTTGCAGCATACATTCAGTTTGTGGAAATTTTTCATTTGCTGCTTTTAACAAAACATCACCATCAAATTCTAAACATACGCCACGTTGGTTATCAGCATAATGAGCCCACATCATCTCATTGTTCCAACCCTTTTTTTGAGCTCCTGAAAAGCAAATGACCTGAAAGCGTTCTTTGATCATCTGACCAAATTTATATTGACAATCTATATGAGTACTATCATTATAGTAGCCAGGAAACAGCGTCTCAAAAGGAAGATTGACACTACCCATCGTCCATGGATGAGATTCCCTTGGGTCATTCATTTGACTGAAATTATTTGAACGAAGTGTTTTTGACGGTAAAATGTACTCAATGAGTGTAGCCAGTTTTGTATAGTGATAAATAAGCATTTAGGTGATAATGTTTAGATGTCAAAATTAATAGATAGCATTATATATATTAATTTTAATAATTAGAAAATCATTATAGGATTCAGTTTGCAAGAGCAATGCGTGCAAATTTCCAAGTTGGTTGAGGTAAGTGCTATTATAAGCTATGAAATAAATTAGACAATGGTAAATTATAAGTTGAGATTTTCCCTAGCCGAGGTTGCGAAGATCTTTGCAGTAGATAAAAAAGTAGTTAGAGATTGGATTTATTATTTTTCCGAATATTTAAGTAAGACCTCTAATCCTCCAAAAGGCGTACAGAGATCATTTCAGCTTGAGGATATCCGTGTTATGGCTTATGTATTTTATTATTGGGAAGAAGATGCAGATGTGGAATACATTAAAATGGGGCTAAACTCAAATAGTCATTTTGAAAATGATCTAATTGATAATATGTTAATCGGTCTAACTCCAATCTTTATAGATGTGCCTGAGAATATTGACGAAAGCTGGAAACACGGTGTAGTGCTGACTGGCCTATCACAATTTGCTGATACATTTTACCTAGCAAATTCGTATAAAATTGCTGGCGACAAATTAATTGATTCTGCACTTGAAAATGAAGATGGATACAAGTTGTATTGCCCAGCTATCTATAACTACCGTCACGCCACAGAACTTTATCTAAAAGCCATAACAAATCACAATATTCAAACTCACAATCTTGTCCCACTGTTTGATCGCTTCAAAAAATTGCTCTCAACGGATTACAATACTATAATACCTCAATGGTTTCAAGATATTATACATGTATTTAACGATTTTGATCCAGGGGGAACAGCTTTTCGATATGGTGGTAATATAAATCAAGATGAAGTTTTTGTAGATTTTATTCAGTTGAAAAAAATGATGACATGGATGGAGCAATCTTTTCAAAATATCAGGCGGCACCAAGGGATGCCGGATGCAAAACTCTAATCATGTCGTTGACGGTTATAAATACTGACATATAATCGAATTTAATATCCAATTAAATATTATTTTTACTCACGTAACCTAACTTATCCTCAACATGCCAATACGACCTTTCTCTGGAAACACTTTTGTTGCTTTCATCGATATATCAGGATTCAAATTAATGATGAACAATAATGAAATTGCGTTGCAAGCGCTAACACAATTTTACCAAGCTGGCTATGATGCTTTAGATGAAAATGGTTCCGTTCAAGGTTTTTTTGTATCCGACTGCGGTATTTTATTTAGCGACCACCATGATTCGACTATCCAAATGCACGAACTTCTTCTCGCAATTAAGCACATTAATAGAAGAATGCTTGCGCACGACATTATGCTTACGACATCTATCTGTTATGGTCATTTCAGTTATACAAGCAAATTAGAATTTCAGGGAATTGATAAAAATCCAATTTATGGAGATGCATATTTAAATGCATATTTAGATAATGCTAATGGCAAGCCTAAAATTGAGCCTGGCCAATGTAGGATCCTTTTACAAGGAATGGAAGAAGATCAAATTACACAATTGATGAACAATCAATTTCTCCAGCGGAGAGGCCATAGTCACTTATATTATTACTGGAACTTAAATAATACTAGACATGTTCAGGCTTTTGAAAGCCGATACAAAGATTCTTACAACAGAAAATTTCTGGGTATGATTGAAGCCTTAAAATATAATTATTAGTTGACAGCTATAAAAGAATTAAATCATAAAAAAAATCATTAGCATTACAAAAACTTTTTTAAGTTTATATTACCTAACCAATAACAATTTATGAGTTTAATTAGCACGGCATGATGAATATAGCCACTTACACAAATCGTTTCATAAACTAATTTCCCCGTGTATTGCGTGGCATCCTCTATCAGTGGATAACGAATCATTCCAAGTCGATATATACCAGCGCCATCATTTTTAGCTATATTTCCTATCAGGTAAATGAAGAAAGAACTTATTATACTTAATAATAAAACACATCCTAAAGTAAGGCTTAATACGATATGCCCTTATTTTACTATGTTCCCATTGTCATTTCCTTACAAAGTTTTACAATCTGCAAAAAAGACAGACCGTGTTTACGACCCCTTTTGTGGAAGAGGAACAACAAATTTTGCAGCCAGGCTTCTAGGAATTGAATCTTATGGAGTTGATAGCAATCCAATTGCACAAGCTATCGCGCAATCAAAACTTCTTCATGTAGAGCAAAACGATATTTATAATAGGTGTTTAGAAGTTATTAATAGTATATCTGATGTAAGCTTGCCAAACGGAGAATTTTGGGAACTAGCATATCATTATGATACTCTTGTAGACATCTGTAAATTAAGAAGTTATTTTCTTTCTAAAGATCTGTTAGATGATGTTGATATTTCGTTACGTGCAATAATATTAGGGATATTGCATGGCCCAAAAATGAAAACTCAGCCTTCATACTTATCCAATCAAATGCCAAGAACATTCTCAACTAAACCCAATTATTCAATCAAGTATTGGAAGCAAAAAGAGCTCCTAGCTGATAGAATAGATTTACTTAATCTTGTACAACGAAAATCGCAATACATATTTAATGAGCACTTACCCAGTAAGGTCAAAGGAAACATTGTGTTAGGTGATAGTAGGTCTATCAATGCCCCTTTTGAAAACAAAATAAATAAAGTAATTACATCGCCGCCTTATTTTGGAATGTCAACCTACGAACAGGATCAGTGGCTTAGGAACTGGTTTTTGGGTGGCAATAATCAAGTTGATTACACAAACACGGCTCAACTAAAACATGGTTCAGAATCTGTTTTTATAAATGATTTGTCCAAGGTATGGTCTAATACTGCATCCAAATGTGAGCCAAACACAAAATTGGTGATTCGTTTTGGAGCTTTACCTAGCAGATCAGATAGAACACCTCGACAGCTGATTAAGGAATCTTTGGAAAGCGCTGATTGCGGTTGGAAAGTAAACATTATTCGTTCTGCAGGAGAGCCACACTCTGCTACTCGACAAGCAAACCAATTTAAAGGTAAGACGGGGAATTATATTGAAGAAATCGATGTATATGCAACTTTAAATATATAGTAATGTTTGACCCCGATGAAATACCACAAATAAAGGCATCGATCCGCGAATGTGCAATAATAGATAGAGGTCTATTAGATAATTTACGCTCTGAAGTGAATGAAATGCGTCCTTTCGTTCGAGTGATTAAACCTCGTTCTATAACGACATTTTCTTTGGTTGCAACTGATGGAACTAATAATAAGCTTATATACAATCCTTTTTATTTCCAGTTAATTCGAGTGGTAGACTCTAATGGTAATAATCTTTGCCTTGATACAATTACACCAACTACTGATACCGATTTACTAAGTCAAAGACAATTTGATGAGATAGGAAATCCTAAAACAGCACTTGGAGTGTTAATGAAAGATTTGAATTGTAAAACTTTGAATGATCTAAGTCCAATGATTCCTTCTGGAAAAAAGATGAGAGAACATCCAACTGAAATTTCTAAATCGTGGGTGCTAACTTATCGGGATTTATGTGAATGGGCTGTGCTATATGATACAATTTGTTACCAAGGATTTACTAACCATACGGTTGTATTAAAAGATGGATTATTGAGAAGCAAAATCTTTAAATACGATGCCTTAAATAAGCGAGCACTTTTTATAGAGATGATGCAAAAGATCAATTTTGCAATCGAAGAAGCCTTCAAAAAGCGGAAGGTTAAAATATACTTTGTAGGCCTAGCTAAGCATAGTCAAGTACTTTCTCGATACTCATTAGCTATGCAATTAGAGAATATTCTTCCACCAGAGGAGCCGCGTTACGCCAAGGTTCCAGAACAAATGGAACGGAATTCCTATGTATGGAAAGAATATATGGAGAGAAAAGATAACGAAGAAGAAGAACAAGACGGAGAGATCAATAAATATTCAATGGGTAGCTTATACTTGGTGCGATTTGGAAAAAAAAGTGGTGATCCGGTATGGGCAATTGATCTTTTAAATAGCCAAGTATCAGCAGAGGCTGAAATTTTTGGCTACTTGTATATGGATACCTTAGATGGTTTTCCTACGCCACATTATCCGGCGTGCCTGCAAAAAGCTTTAGAATACGCGCAGGTAGTAGATTTTGACCTTGATATACTTCAAGATGAAGTTGTTAAAGCGGTGCGTGACCTTCTACCATCTGACAAAAAAGATATTATAGATTACCAAAACCTGAGTAGCAATTCAATTACTAATAGACAATGATTAAACTATTCCCTGACGATAAAATTGTTGGGATTTTCAAAGGCTTTAGCGAGGGCGGCCTTGAATTTCACGCAGATATAGTATTGAAATATGATAATATCTTTCAGAATATACCAATGCATGGTCAATTTCTTGTTGTCGCTTTAGAGGGCGATAATGAGGCTGTACTAGGGAGAATCACATCGGTTGCAGCGTTGGGTAGACTTGCTGGCTCTGCTGGTGAGGATTATGCTATAAGAGCAATTTCGGAGGGACGCGAGGTATCAGAAGATTTGAGAGAAGGTTATTTAAAGTATAAAGTTGACATACGCGTACTTGGAGTCATTAGGATAAATGATTCACAATTAGTTTTCGCTCCTTCACATCGACGCCTTCCGCATGTTGGAAGCAAGGTTGCATTTTTATCGGATGAGCTTTTACAGGAGGTCGCGGGACATAATATCAAAGCGGAGGATGGAAAACCTGCTCCTGCATTTGGATATCTCGCTTATGGCGAATTTATTTATAATGGTAGTACAAGTGATACCCAAGTCATACTGGAACCGTGGATGATTGCAAAAAAGCCGGAAGTTATCACCAAGTTTAAAATAGAACAACTAGTCTCAAGGCGGTCCTTTGTGTTTGCCCGAGCGGGTTTTGGAAAGTCAAATCTAGTTAAATTATTATTTAGTAACCTTTATGAACATCCACCTACAATAAATAGAAAAACAGGAGCACAATCTCCAGTAGGAACAATTATTTTTGATCCCGATGGTGAGTACTTTTGGCCAGACGATAATGGCAGACCTGGACTATGTGATGTACCACATTTAGAAGACAAAGTTGTTGTATTTACAAACAGAAAGTCGACTAGTCCATACTATCAATCATTTGTAGCAGGTACAATTAAGCTAGATATTAGGAGATTAAGACCCGCAGAAGTTATTTCGATTGCCCTTCCTGCTGACAGACAAAGTCAACAAAACGTTCAAAAATTGAAAGGGCTTAATCCGGCAAGTTGGAAAAGACTTATAGATATTGTTCATAGCCATGGTAATACAACACCGCTTGAGGACCTGCGAGATATAATACTGGGAGATAGACAAAATGAACGACAAGATGCGGAGATAATTGCAATTCGTTCAAATATTACGACAATTATTCGTCTTATTCATGATCCGAGTAGTCAAATGTTAGATAAGCTTTTTGATTCACTCCGCAATGGCAAATTGTGTGTAGTTGATATTTCACAAATGCGTGGTGCAAATGGGCTAATTTTGTCAGGGATTATTCTTCAGCAAATCTTTGAGCATAATCAGACTGAATTCACCAAAGCCGAGCCCGAAAGTATTCCTACAATTGCCGTTATTGAAGAAGCCCAGTCTGTTTTAGGAAGTTCAGGTGGGGCAGAAAGCCCGTACATAGCTTGGGTTAAAGAAGGGAGAAAATTTGGTTTAGGGACGGTTCTAATCACTCAACAGCCGGGCAGTATATCTGATGAAATCTTAAGTCAGGGGGATAATTGGTTCATATTTCACTTGCTTTCGGCTTCAGATTTAGGTGCCCTACGTAAAGCTAATGCACATTTCAGTAATGATTTATTAAGTTCATTATTAAATGAGCCCATACCTGGTAATGGTGTATTTTGGAGTAGTTCAGGAGGTAAACCATATCCAATATCCGTACGGGTACTAAGTTTTGAAAAATTGTTTAATGCTCTGGATCCTAAATACATTTTACCAGCTGGGAAAACTTACAGCATCGGTTTGCAAGAGAAATATAATCAAAAGCTTGAGGTAGTTCGACAAGATGTTGGAAGTCTTGAAATTGACATCGAAGATGAAGACGGCTTTAATCCTGAAAAACCTCAAGAGGACGTTTTAGAAATGTACATTCAAAGTGCATTTAAAAGAGTTAGAGCAAATGCAACGCTGATGCAAAAACTTAAGGAAAATAATGTGCATTGGATGTGGTTAAAAACGGAAATAGCCGATGGACTTCCGAATGACTTACAAAATAAAACCGATTTGGCACAAGAATGTGTAACACGTTTTATGAATGAACAATTTGGCGAAAAAAAATGGATGGTAGAAAGGCGTCCAAGCAAAACTAAAGCAGGCAGTACTACTGCCTATTTAAAAATCATTTAGAAATGCTTAATGCAAATACAGTACATAATGAAGTATATGATTTACTGACCAAATGTCGGCAAAATGATTTATCTTTTCATTTTACCTTAAGAAAAAGCAATCGCGAAGGAAGATTAAGTAAAGGGTATTGGTTTTACGGTAACGAGTATTATCTAGCCGTTTCATTTTGGACAGGAATGGATTGGAAAAATAAAACTCCTAACATCATTTTTGTAATTCTTTTTGAATCAGGCGAAACATACTTAGAGATAAACACTTCCGATTCTGATGAAAAGCGTCGCTTTATAAATCAATATTTGGTTGACGCTCTTGCACTTGAGGCCATTGGTAAAAGGTATAGAAAAAGCTACGAGGGCACCTATATACAATCGTTAGAGAATTTTATCACTGGTGATAAGGTAGTTATTGATAATGTTTTATCGGCATATGCACAATCTTTCTTCGAAGTAATCGATAATGGAATTTACTTCATCGATGATATTGATTTTGAAAATCAGAATGAAAAAATCAATCAATATCGAGATGAAAATATAGTTCCTCAAGGGACAGTAGCAAAGCCTGTTAAAATAAACGAAATTATAATTGAGAATTTTGGCCCTATTAGGGATGTAAGAATAACCGATATACCATTCTCTTCCCAATGGATATTTTTTACTGGAGAAAATGGCACCGGAAAAACTTCGATTTTAAGATCTATTACTACGGCAGTTTGTGGAAGAAAAAGTACCTTAAACGATTTAGACTATCGAAATGCAGTAGTTCATCTTCGACTGTTTTTAAATAATGAAGAAATATTATCTCATCAACATCATGCCGCTACCTCAGAGAGTAATTATCCTTTGATGGCTGGTTTTGCGGCTTATGGACAATCTCGATTAAAAACCGATCACTCTGGTTTGAGTTCGGATATTTTAAGATCTATTTCTACCGATGATTTAACATCATCAATCTTTGATGAGGAATCTTATTTAATTGATTTACAACGCCAATTTGATATTTGGCGAAACAATAATCTATTAAGGAATAGAAAGGAATACATTAAAGAGATTTTAATAGATATCCTCCCCAATCTATATGATATAAATTTTGATGATATAATTGGGGACATTCCGGCAACCACCTACATTGAAAAAGATCATGAAGGAGCTGAGTTTAGGAAAGTAACTTTTAAAAGACTTGCGTCAGGACTGAAAAGCATGATTTCCATGATTGGTGATATTCTAGTCCGATTATATGAGCAGCAAACGAATATAAATGATCCTTCAGAATTTACAGGTATAGTGTTAATTGATGAAATTGACATTCACTTACATCCTAAATTACAAAGGCAAATTGTGCAGCAGCTTACAAAAACATTTCCTAAAGTTCAATTTATAGCTTCTACTCATAGTCCTATTCCGTTTTTGGGTGCCCCAAAAAATAGTCAGATATTTAAAGTTGAAAGAACATCTGCCGATGGTGTCAAAATAAAAAGATTAGATGAACTTTTAGAATTGGGTGATTTACTACCGAATACAATTTTAACGTCGCCAATATTTGGTTTGGAAGACATTATTCCAGAGAGTCATGACCAGAAGAAAATAATTCGTACAGAATTAACGTATTCTGATATCGATTTTAATGATAGGGTTCTGGAAAAAATATCTTCATTTCTTACAGACGAAAAAGAACAACAATTAATCAATTTATTTAAATCGAGGCGCCAGTGAGATTCGTAGTTAAAAAGGATGAAGACAGAACTATTAAATTGGCATCCGCAGAAACCTATCAAGCTTTATTAAATATTATTCAAACCGGAGATAAATCGTTGATTTCTGATCTCATTTACAGGGAAAGTTATGACACTATTGACGGAAAAAGATCCAGAGTTGAAGATCAACTTTCACTAGCATATAAGAACAAATGTGCTTATTGTGAAAGAATATGTAAAGCTGATATTGAACATTATCGGCCAAAGAAGGGTGTGGTTGAAGACGCTTTACATTTGGGATATTACTGGCTTTGTTATGAGTGGAGTAATTTGATCCCTTCGTGTATTACTTGTAATAGAGAGGGGGCCAAACATAATAAATTTCCAATAATTGGGGCGAGGGTTACTGGACCAAGCTTTCTCCCTAGCGGCGAGCCGGATCTAAATTTATTTAAGGCCTTGGTATCACCGTTGCAAGACGAAAAACCTTATCTGCTTCACCCTGAAGTAGATCATCCCGATGATTATTTTGATTTTGAAATAGATCCCCATGGAGAAGGTATCAGAATTGTTGGAAAAGATGTAGATGGCAGAGGTGAAAGCACTATCGGAATATGTCTGCTCAACAGATTAGAGGTTAAATTGGATCGTGTAGAACGTGTTATTGATGATTTTAAGGATGCCGTTAATGCTCTTTTTATACAACTAGATAATCAAGAAATCAATGATGAGCAATTTGCCGATCGTATTATACACAATCTGGAGCTTTTAAAACAACGAAGTTTACATCAAGATAAAACGCATACCTATCTAAGGAGATACATAGTAGCATCGCCAAATAACTTCGAAAGAATTGTATTACCCTTTTTAGACTCTCGTATTAAGACAATTGTTTTAGAAGCTTTCAAATCAATATGATCACAAATGAATTGGGTTAAAGTTAATAGGGAGCATTTAAATCAACATAACTATGTTTTAAAAGCTAATACAAATTCAGGCTATTGGTTTGGAATATGGTATAAAAAACTTAATAGTTACTCAGCCAGATTTAATTCGGATTTTAATATAATTTTATTTGGCAGTGAAGATATCGACGGAGACTTCTACGTTATACCATATTCGTCAATCCAGGATTTATTGACCGAAGATACCTTGTATTCATTTGACGTTGGTAAACGATGGGTTGGTGATATTCACCATCATATTTTAAAATTCAGGAATTCAACTATAGAAAGAAATATATCTGAATTTTACAGTTTGCCACAAACTTCAAATGATTCACCTGTTTTACAAAAAAACAACAAAAATGATTATGCTATAGAAAATGCAAAAAGAGAAATTCAAATAAGAATAAAACAGTCGACTTTTAGAAAAAAAGTACTTGAAAACTTTAACTATCAATGTTGCTTGACTGGTGTTAAAGAAAAAGAACTATTAGTAGCAAGTCATATAATACCTTGGTCTGCAAAACTTGAGACCCGACTTTCTCCTCATAATGGACTCTGCTTAACAGCTTTATATGACAATCTTTTTGATAAAGGCTTTTTTTCTTTAACTGATAATCTCACAGTAATTATAACAACAAAATTTGATAATCTTAGTTCACAGACTCAAAATTGGCTAGATTCAATAAGGGGTAAAACCATCATTTTACCTTTAAGATACGAGATAAGTGCAACATCTTTAGCATATCATCGAGACTTTATCTATGATAGCTTTTTTAAAGATGAAATACTTAGATAAAGATTGTAGATAGTCCATTTTCTTATCATAAGGAAGACAATCGAAAGATATTTAAATTCAAATATGATGGCAAATTATTTAGATTTTGTATAAAAAGAAAGAAACGCTATTATATATGTGACGTATCTTATTCATTACATTTATTGCTATGTAAAAGATACACTTGCCTCACCCTATTAAACCAAAATCACAATTTATTTATGAAAATCACTTTTACTGGTGATTACACCAGTTTACAAGAAAAATTAGCCTCTTTAGAAGGTGATTGGGATGTAAATCAACCCAATAAGAAAGCATTAAGAGCACTTGGTGCCGTTATGAATTGGTACGAGACAACCGGAACGATTCAATTTCAAGGAAAACCTCAACAAAGCTTACAATTAGAAGAGGCTGTAAAACACCTGCTTTATCCGGAAGAGTTTTCACAACCCGAAAAGTCAGCGACTGAAGGTGGCACCTTGGCAGAACAGAAGACTGAAGAAATTAAAATAACTGAAGACAAAAATATTTCCAATCAATTTTTAGATGATGAGTTTGAAAATTCAGAAATAATTATTGGTTTAGTTAGTGCAGTGGGAACAGAAGTATCAAGGATTGCTAATCCGCTAAAAGACAGATTATCGGGATTTGGATATAGTGTTGTTGATATTCGAGTATCGTCATTGCTGCCTCCGCCTGCACCTCAAAATAGCGAATACCAGCGGATTAAACATTACATGACAGAAGGCGATCATATAAGAGGGACTTCAGGCAACAATGGTATATTGGCTTATGGTTCATCGAAACTAATATCTGAAAACCGACCTCGGACCAAGGGAAAGGTCGCGTACATAGTCAATTCACTAAAACACCCTGACGAGGTTTCTTCCCTTCGCAAAATATATGGTCAAGGTTTTTATCTAATAGGTATACATTCTGATAAAAAGAGAAGAATTGAATATTTGACAAAGGATAAAGGCTTGAAGCAAGCAGAAGCGAACGAACTAGTTTCAATAGATGAAGATGAAAAAATAAAAAATGGCCAAAAGACCAGAGATACTTTTCATCTATCTGACTTTTATTTAAATCTAGGGAAGAACGACGATCAAGTAAAAAACACTATTCAACGATTTTTAGAACTGATATTCTCACAGCCTTACAAGAACCCAACGTTCGATGAATTTGCCATGTATATGGCATTTTCAAGCTCAGTTCGTTCTGGTGATTTAAGTCGTCAAGTTGGAGCTGTGATTGCTAAAAATCAACAAATCATAGCAACGGGGGCGAATGAAGTTCCTAAATCCGGTGGTGGACATTATTGGGCTGAAATCGATAATGATACAGGCGAGGTACATGATGTGCCTGACGGAAAAGACTATATGCGCCAACAAGATTCCAATAAGGTGGAACAGAATGAAATTATTTCATCCTTAGAGAACAGTATTAAAAATATTGAAGGTATCAATGATGAAATTCTCTCTCAGATAGCTCTGAAATTGAACAACAGTAGAATCAATGATCTTACCGAGTTTGGCAGAGTGGTCCATGCGGAAATGCAAGCTATTTTATCTTGCGCAAAGGAGGGAATTAGTTGTTTAGATGGCACTTTATATTGTACGACCTTCCCTTGTCATAATTGCGCTAAGCATTTAATAGCTGCGGGAATTAAAAGAGTTGTGTATGTAGAGCCATATGCCAAGAGTAAGGCGTTTGAGTTTCATAACGAGTCTATCACAACAGAAAGTAATTCATCAGAGTTGGTCTTATTTGAGCCTTTTATAGGTGTGGGCGCGAGGCGCTTCTTAGATTTTTTCTCAATGAACTCCGGTGCAGGGACTAAATTAATAAGAAAAAACAAAGATGGAATGACTATAGACTGGAATAAAGAGACAGCAAAACTAAGAGTTGTTTTATTTCCAGAATCGTATTTAGACATTGAAAAGGCCGCTATTGATATTTTCGAATCGGCAACGAAGTAGTATACTTTAATCAAATGACACGTTCCATAGAATAGAATTCAGGCACGTAGTAATGGTGTTGATAATATAGCTGTCCATACTTGAACTGGATTTTTTTAAATTGCTAAGGGTGATATTCGGTATCGTGATTCCGTCTACTGCACCTTTTTTCTTATCTTTGTATAAGTAATCAACCGGATTACATCGTTCTTAAGTTAAGAAGCTTCCTGCAGGAAGCTTTTAAAGATACAGGGATATTTGTGGCAAAATAGTGGCAGTATTTTGAAAAACATGCAAAAAACGCGCTTAGAACGCCAGAATCGCAGAAAGTGAAAATCCCTCCGGCTCCACTTGAAGAAACCGAACCTAAAGTTCGGTTTTTTTATGCTATTTAAAATATCACAACTTGTTGATTATTAATACCTTGAAAACAAAACACGGCGCACGAGGGTTCGAATCCATCTTTTCCAAAAATTGCACTTATATTCATCTGTAGAAGGATAAATCTTTGATAATTAGCGATTTTTAATAGTTTGCACCGATAATAGCTGCCGCAGCCAAATGGCCGAAGGTTACCTGCGATTTTGCCCGTGATAAGGCCACCGTTTACAGCGCCGGTTTCAAAACCCACGGTGTTAAGCCCAAAGCCATTGAAGTGATGGCCGAAGACCATATCGATATCAGCAAGCATACTTCCAATCATGTAGATGGATACAACCGTATCGCTTTCGATATGGTGATTACCGTTTGCGATAACGTCAATGAAGCTTGTCCTTTCTTTCCGGGTAATGTACAGCGGTTTCATCAAAACTCTCCCGATCCGCCCAAAGCTACCGGTACTCCCGATGAGATCATGAACTAATTTCGCCGTGTTCGGGACATGATCAAAACATATTCGGTAAATTTTGTACAACAACACCTGAAATGAGAAAGTACGTCAGCGAATTGACAGGCACTTTCATCATGGTATTTTGCGGTACCGGGGCGATGATCATAGACCAGCAAACAGGAGGTGCAGTTACGCATGTTGGCGTAGCCATCACCTGGAGCTGATTGTGATGAGCCTGATCTATTCGCTCGGCGATATATCCGGTGCGCATATGAACCCTGCGGTGAGCATTGCCTTTGCCATTGCAGATCGTTTTGAGCTTAAACTGCTACCTCCTTATATCATTAGCCAGTTAACCGGTGCTATAATGGCAAGCCTCATATTGAAACTTTTTTTTCAGCAAGTCCCACCTTGGGAGCAACATTGCCCACAGGCACTGCCATGCAATCCTTCGTGCTTGAACTGCTGCTTACTTTATTTTTAATGCTGGTGATATTAAATGTAGCTTATGGCAGTAAAGAGCAGGACTTGTTTGCAGGCATAGCTATTGGCTCGGTTGTAGGGCTTGAAGCAATGTTTGCAGGCCCGATATGCCGCGCATCAATGAACCCGGCCCGGTCTATAGCGCCGGCTATAGTATCCGGGCACTTGCAAAACGCCTGGGTTTATTTGTTGGCACCATCAGTTGGAGCGGCTGCCGCAGTTCCGTTATGGCGCTATTTGCGTAAAGGCTAAAATAAACTCAAAGATTACATTTTCATACCGGCCATGGCCTGTCCATTTTTAAAGATGGCCTCACTATTGAGCAAATAAGCCCCATTGGTAACCACACGTTCGCCTGAAGTGAGGCCCGAAATTATTTTTACAAATTGCTGATTGCCGTTTCCCAGTTCAACCATCCGTGGCGAAAAGCTGTTATCCTTATTTTTTACCCAAACATGGCTGCCTTTGCCATCTGTTAAAACTGCCATTGCCGGAACCGCCAAATTACGTTCGCCCCCACCAACAGAAACATAAGCCTGCATTCCCGGTCTGATCTGTCCAGCCGGGTTATCTACACTGATACGCACCAAATCAACCTTACTTTGATCAGAAAGTTCGGGATTCATGAAGGCAACCTTTCCCTTTACGGTAAGCCCGAGATCCGGAAATAAGACGGTTACCTGCTGGCCGGCCTTCAGCAAACCAGATTCGCTTGCATAGCGCTGTGCCTCTACCCATAAACTCCCCAGCCTCTGGGTTTTTAAAACGGTCATTCCCTCGGTTAGGTAGTCCCCTTCATGTACATTCAGTTCACTAATTGTACCGGCAACTGTGCTCAAAATAGTTGTTGTTACCGAAACTTTTTTTGAATGTGCCAGGTTATTAATCTGCGCAGCACTCAATCCCCATAGCTTTAACTTATTTTCGGCGGCATTTACAAGGGATTTGTAATCTATATCCGGGTTACTTAGCGTCTGCTGCTGCTCCTTTGCCAGCAGGTATTCCTTTTCGGCCTCCTGCAAATCTTCGCTATAAACGCTGTAAACCGGCTGACCAACGCTCACCTTATCGCCAATGGTACGGATAAACAGTTGCTGAACACGGCCAGGTAACCGGGCACTTAATTCTGCTGATGCATTTTCGTCTGTACTTACCGTACCACTAATGGTTTTTAACGCCCCGGTATTTTCTTCCCTAACGGTATCGGTACGGATGCCGGCCAATTGCAATTGTATGGCCGTTAGCTTGATCCCGTCATCCATTGAAGGGCTGCTGGCTTCAACCTTTATCAGCTTCATTCCGCAGATGGGACAATCTCCCGGATGGTCTTCATGTATCTGCGGGTGCATGGAACAGGTATAATATGCGCTCTTTTTAGCCGCCTGGATAGTTACAGGCTTATCTTTTCCTTTCTGCTTACACCCTGCTGATACTATAGCTGTTATAAAACACAGTAATAAAATGCCTGCACGTTTATTGAATATTTTAATCATGATCGTTAGTTTTAATAAAGCTATCGCTATCAATGAGGTACTGCGCGTTGGCTGCAACAGTATCTTGCCGTCCAAGCTCCCCTGTAACCTGTACAAGGCCACTTTTATAAACACCTGTTTTTATTTCTTTTGCTTTAAGGGCTGCACCGTGTTTGAGCCAAACGATATGTGTTTGGCCAAGATTAGTTACAGCTGTTTGTGGTAACCATAAGCCAGTTCTTTCGCCAGCCACAATAGATGCCTTCACCAGGCTTCCTACTTTCATGCCATGTTGATGATTATCCAGATAAACACGTGCGCTGATACTTCGGTCTCCTTGCTGTAGTACCGGCTCAATGAAATTGATTTTCTCCTGCATGGTCATCTCCTGATCGGGGATATTAAGGCTAACCGGTTGTCCCTGCCGCAAACCGGCAGCATCTGCTGGCTTAATCTTTAGCACTGCCCAAAGCCGGTGCGGATCAACCACATTAAACAGTGTTTGCCCGGTTGTTACATACATCCCTTCCTTTACAGCCAATGGCATATTCTGTGCAAAGTCGGCAACAGAATTGTTTGCACCCGGCGTTTGACTGTGTGCAACATCATGTACATGGCCTTCATAGGGGCTGTAAACGGGCAAACTATAATAAGCTTTCCCTATTTTAACCACGTGATCTATTTGGGCCTGCGTCATCCCGAGTAAAAGCATTTTCTGACGGGATGCGTTGATCAGGTTTTTCTCGTCGGGGGAATTTTGGGTTAAAAAAAGCAGGTCCTGTTGGGCTGTTACCAATTCGGGACTATAAATATCCATGATACGCTGCCCGCGATGGATTTCCTGAAAAGCATATTTGATATAAAGCTTTTCGATACGGCCCGAAAACCGCGCGGCGATGTTATTAAAAGTGCGTGTATCAAAATCAAGATATCCATCTGCATAAATGGTATCGGACACAGTTCTCTCTACCGGCGACACAAGCGGCACACCGGTTATTACCGATCCGTTGGCGGGTTGTAAAACTGTTTGCAAACTGATGCCAGCCTGCTCAGCCGGCTGCCCTGATTTTTTCACCAGTGTCATTCCGCAAATGGGACAATTGCCTGGATTATCTTCGTGCACCTGAGGGTGCATCGGGCAGGTGTATACAACCTGTTGCTTTTCCTGCCTTATTGCATTCTGCTTTGGAGGTTGAGAACAGGCGGCAAGCAGCAAAATCAGCAGCAACGCACTAATACTTTTCCAGTTCTTTTTCATATGCTACCTGTAGGGTTAATAAATTCTGTAAACGTTCTAATGCAGCCATACGCGCAGCCTGCAAGTCATTTATGCTGTTAAGCACTGTTGTTAAATCGCCCGTGTTTTGATCATAGGCCAACAACGCTGTTTTATAGCTATTTTGAAATGCGGGAATAATATTACGGCTGTAATTTTCGGCCTGTTTTTGTTGGCTGCTCATTTGTGCGCTCAATGAGGTCAGTTGCCCTGCTGCCTGATTAAGCACATCCTGCCGCCTTTGCTGAAGGGCTTCTGTTTCATAACGGATGCCTTTTAAGTTAGCCTTGTATTCTTTTGATGCCCATGGCACAATAGGTATGGTAACGGAAGCCATTAATATATACTGGTTTGAATACCCTCCATAGCTAAGCATATGGCCTGCCTGCAAACCAAAATCGGGCTTGCGTTTGCTGTATTCCATTTTGGCATTCAGTTGCTGCAACTCAATATTCCGGTCAATACCACGAATATCGCTGCGGGTTTCAGCTAAGCCGGATGTATCTTTTACAGCAGCTGCATAATTTTTAATTACAACATTGGTATCTACCGAAAACCCAGCCAGCTTATCGCGGTTCATCAGCGTGTTTAACATGATATTGCGCTGATTGGTCTCATTTTGCAATTCTTCCCGGGTATTATCCAGTTCGTATAATTGAGCTTTGGTTTTATAGATATTACTTAATTTCTCCTTGCCGTATGTAAGTTTGATATTGGCATCTTTAAGCGTATACTCCAATAATTTGCGTGTATTTTGCAGCAGGGCCAGCTTCTTTTCAAGCACTACCCTTTCGTAATAAGCCTGACGGGCCTGTGCCCAAAGCTGGTTTTTCAGGTAGCTTTTATCTTCTGCAGTAACTTTAGCCAACGCTTGTTCATAATCTTGTTTTGCACGCAGCTTGGCCGGATTTGTAAAAGTTTGTTCGGCCTGTATCATAAATGAGCCCGCATTAGGATTAACCGAATAGGGTGTTTGATATTGCCCGGCACTGATCTTTGGCGCATCCAGGCTTTTTGCACCTGCAGCATAAGCCTGCTGGGCAGCTGCTTTGGCATCATAAGCTATTAAGGCAGGGTTGCGGCTTATTTTAGCCAGCACACTATCCAATGGCATTACCTGCGCCTTTGCGGCACCCACCCATAGCAGCAAAATATATAGGATGAATATTTTCGTTTTCATTTTATTATTCTTTTACTTCCAGAATATCCAGCTTACCATGCTTTTTAAGTTCATATTCCTTCACCATTAAAAAGATGAGCGGCGTAACCAGCAGTATGTGCGTTGATGAAGTGAGTACGCCGCCAATCATAGGTAATACAATAGGCCGCATTACATCGCTGCCGGTGCCCGTTGCCCACAATACCGGCACCAGGCCAAACAAGGCAACGCAAACAGTCATTAATTTGGGGCGAAGGCGCTTTACGGCACCGTTCATCACATAATCATGCAGGTCTTTCCGGGTGATGGTATCTTTAGAATTACCTTTTGCAGCTACGAGTTGCTGCATGGCATCATTCAGGTAAATCACCATTACAATCCCCGTTTCTACCGCGATGCCAAACAGGGCTATAAAACCTACCGCCACAGCCACCGATAAATGCACGCCAAAGAAATAAACCATATAAGCCCCGCCGATAAGCGCAAAAGGAATAGAGATCAAACTGAAGAATGCTTCCCTTGCAGATTTAAAAGCGAAATACAGACAGCCGAAGATGATGATGAGCACAATAGGTAATATTAGCTTCAAAGTACCTTCGGCACGGATCAGGTTTTCATACTGCCCGCTCCACTCAATGTAATAGCCTTTGGGTAATACGTTAACCAGCGTATTTAACTTATCCTGCGCTTCCTTCACAGTACTGCCCAAATCGCGTCCGCGTACATTGAATAAAACCGTTCCGCGCAGCAGGGCATTTTCAGACTGGATCATGGCCGGCCCGTCGTTAAACCTGATATCAGCAACCGACGATAAGGGTATCGGGCCAAACGAGGGTGTTTGTACCAGGGTACGTTTAATTTCATCCAAGCTGCTGCGATAGTCTTGCGCCAATCGCGCGTTAATACTGAAGCGCTGGCGGCCTTCAACCGTGGTGGTCAGATTGGTGCCTCCAAGGGCGCTCTGTACTACTTCGTTCACATCATCAATGCTCAAACCGTAACGGCCAATAGCTTCCTTGTTTACCTGCACATCGAGGTATTTACCACCTGTAATCGGATCTACATACAGGTCTTTTACACCATTAATCCCCTGCAAGGCCTGTTTCATTTGGTTAGCGAGCACATCAAGGGTATCCAGGTTTTGGCCGTATATTTTCAGCCCAACATCGGTACGGATCCCTGTCGATAGCATATTGATGCGGTTAATGATGGGCTGTGTCCATCCGTTTACCACACCGGGTATTTGCAGTTTGGCGTTCAGCTCGTTGATGATATCGGCTTTGGTAACCCCTTTGCGCCATTGATCTTTAGGCTTGAGCAGCACAATGGTTTCGGTCATGCTGAGGGGCGAATTATCGGTTGCAGTACTTGCCCTGCCTGCTTTACCTAAAACGTCGGCTACTTCAGGTACACTTTTAATGATCTTGTCCTGCACCTGCAGCAACTGTTTTGCCTGGGTATTTGATACATCGGGCTGTGTAACTGGCATAAACAAAATGATACCTTCATCTAACGGGGGCATAAACTCGCTGCCCAAACTAATGAGCAACGGAATACTGATCAACAGCGCCATAATATTGACGGCAAGCGTTGTTTTACGCCAGCGCATGCACCAGTTAAGTACAGGGCGATACAAGCGTTCCAGTCCGCGATTGAGCGGATTATGCTCATCGTTACGCAGCTTGCCTTTCAGGAAAAAAGAGATAAGCACCGGGGCCAGCGTAACGGCCAGTATGGCATCAATGGCGAGGATAAATGTTTTTGTCCATGCCAACGGACCAAAAAGCTTGCCTTCCTGCCCGTGCAGTAAAAATACCGGCAAAAATGAGGTGACGATAATAAGCGTTGAAAAGAACACACCGCGGCCTACCTGTTTACAGGAGCGCTCAATGATACCAATGCGAGATTCACGATCAACCACCCCGGCCAGCGACAGGTTGCGATGTGCGTTCTCAACCATCACAATTCCATTATCAACAATTACCCCGATAGCCAGTGCAATCCCGGTTAATGACATGATGTTGGAGCTGATGCCAAAAGCATTAAGTAGGATAAAACTGGCCGCTACTGTTATTGGTATCTGGATAATGATACTCAGCGCACTGCGCCAGCTAAACAAAAACAGGATGACAATAAGCGATACAGTGATCATCTCCTCGATAAGTGTATGCTTTACCGAACCGACTGCACTTTCAATCAACTCGCTGCGGTCATAAGCAATATGAAATTTCACGCCTGCCGGTAGTCCTTTTTGCAAGTCGGCCATTTTAGCTTTTACATTTCGGATCACTTCATCGGCATTTTCACCGTAGCGCATCACTACGATACCGCCCACTGCTTCACCATCGCCATTGCGGTCAAAAATACCGAGGCGCTCATCGCCTCCCATTTGTACCGTGGCAATATCTTTAAGGGTTACCGCTACGGTATTATTAATACCTACCGGAATGTTTTCTACATCCTGAAGGGTTTTGATATAACCCAGCCCACGAACAATATAGCCGGTGCCATTCATCTCAAACTTACGGCCGCCAACATCATTGTTATTGCTTTTGATGGATTTAAGCACCTGCGATAAAGGAATGCGGTAATAATTAAGTTTATGAGGGTCGATATTGACCTGGTACTGCTTCTCAAAGCCGCCGAACGAAGCTACTTCACTTACCCCCGGAACTGTTTGCAGGCCAAGCTTAATGTACCAGTCCTGTAGTGCACGCTGCTCGCCAAGGTTCATACCTTTGCTATCCAGTGTGTACCACAATACGTGGCCAACACCGGTTCCGTCAGGGCCTAAAGTTGGCGTAACCCCTTGCGGCATTAAACGCTGGGCATAATTAAGGCGTTCCAGTACACGGCTACGGGCCCAGTACACATCGGCCTTATCTTCAAAAACAATGTACACAAAGCTCATCCCGAACATGGAAGTACCCCGAATAGCCTTTACTTTAGGGATGCCCTGCAGGTTGCTCACCAGCGGATAAGTTACCTGGTCTTCTATCAGTTGCGGGCTCCTGCCCTGCCATTCGGTAAATACAATCACCTGGTTATCCGACAGGTCGGGAATAGCATCAATAGGATTTTGGGTAACAGACCATGTTCCCCACGCAAATAGGCCAATAGCCAGTAACAATACGATATACCTGTTTTTTAGTGACAGGGAAATGAGTTTATTAATCATCGCAATAGTTTTTTAAACCCGGAGCAGTTGCTCCGGGTTTAGCTCATTACATTTTCATCTTCATGGAATCCGCTTTCTTTTTTGCAGGCTCCTTTTTAACCAGGGTCATACCGCATTTAGGGCATTTACCAGGTTTGTCGCTTAGCACTTCGGGGTGCATGGTACAGGTGTACTGCACTTTTACCGGCTTAACCTTTTTGGTTTTGGCTGTATCAGTCAACATTGTGCTATTGTGAGCAGCAAATGCGGCGGTAACAGAGAAAAGGATGGCAACAGCCATTAACATTACTTTTTTCATGAGTTTGATTTGTTATTGATTTGATGATTAATTGCAAATTTTAAAGTTGGGCCGCATCTGCTTTTGACAGGTAATAATTGACGCTATACTGCCTGTGTAGGCTGTCATAAGCCAGCAGATCGCCATCTGTTTTGAAACGGGTATCCAGTATCTCAAAATGAAGGCCGCTGTGGTATATCTTTTTTAAATTATCCAGGGTAAGCAGGTAAACTTTATCTGTTCCCTTTACACTAAAATAGTGCGTAATAATTGGTTTAAAAAGATTGAGCTTATCGCCGGGGCGGCTACGCTGATAAATGATGATGGGGCCGTTTTCGAGTATTTTATAATCAGATACGCGAAGGTTTTTAATTGCAACCGGCGAATCCTGTACAGAAAAAATGTTTTTTGTATTAAAACTTTTCGCCTGACCCAATGACGCGGAAAGAAACAGAACAACCAAAATGATTGAAAATTTGATAGGTTTCATTTTTGAAAATATGTTGATGCTCATTACCGAAAAGTAATCGGCAATAAAGCGGTAAAAAAATAATTAATGAGAGATTTCACCCGAACAAAGATTGGCAAGGGCCTGTCAGGCTATACGGTGGGAATACCGGGAAAGATCAAATTCTGTAGTTGGCGTAAAGAATATAAAGCGGCTGTTGCCCGGAGGGGGGTGCCTGGCTGTTATAGGCATGCAGCGCATTCAGCGTTATAATTTCTGACGAAGCCGGAAGAAAAAACACCGGAGTAGCAATTGCAAAGGTATTTTTGAATGACTGTACGGTACGTGTTGAAAGGTGGTTATCCTTTACCTTGAACGTTGTTTTAACATTTTTACAGCAGGATAAATCACCGGCTTTATGCTCCATTTTGCACACAACCGAAGCAGACATCGATACATCGGCCAGTTTACCACAGCAGTAAAACCTGTTTATGGTAAGCCCAAAAACAGATACTGAGTAAACCAGGAGAAGTAATATGACTGCTATTCGTTTCACGGTGCTAAAGTAAAAAAGTTATTAAGCCTTTTTTTATATAATTCCGTTTTTAATTTACATCCTATTGCGTTGTGCCATGATAAGCTATAACATCAGATCTTATCTATTGGTTTACGAAATTCGTTGCCTGATGTTTTAAACCGGCTTGGCGATATGCCGGTAACGCTTTTGAATTGCGACGATAAATGTGCGCTGCTGCTGTACCCCATTCTAAAAGATATTTCATTAAGGTTCAATTCCCCATATTCAAGCAGTTCTTTGATCTTTTCTACCTTTTGTTCAATGATAAACTTTTCGATAGTTGTACCCTGCAAATTGGAAAACAAACGGCTCAATTGATTATAATCTTTGCCAAGTTTTGCCGCAATCAATTCGGGGAAAGAAATTTTAAGGTCAGAAAGATCAGCGTGATGTACCAATTCGATAACCACCTTCCTGATAGCCGCCACCGTTTTATCTGTCTCTTTGTTAAGCAACTCAAAGCCCGGTGTTTTTAACGCGGCAGCTATCGCCTGCAATTGCTCTTCATTCGGTTCGGGTGTAATTTCGGCCTGCCCTAAAACAATCTGCTTTACGGTATAACCTAAGTTTTCCAGTTGTGGACGTATGGCCATAATACACCGTTCACAAACCATATTTTTAATATGGAGTATCATGTGTGTCGATTACGAGGTAAAGGTACACAAGTTGGTTTTACCTAACTTACACCTGAAATTGTTTTTACACAAAGATGTAAAACATGGCAAAAGTTTTAATTTAAAAGCGGTCTGCACCGTAAAAAATCAGATTTCAGTCTTTTCAACCGGATATCCGCGTGCTATCCAGTTGGTCTTTAAATTCACCGGTAGATTTAGCACCTCGACATGACTATAGCCCATGTCTTTTAGTAAGTGATATGCGGGCTGGATATTAGGACATTTGGAAAACGGGCAGCATCCGCAATAGATCACAAGTTCTGTATTACGGGGAACATTTACTAAAACTGCTTTCAGGTTTTTCAAATTTGCCTCATCCTTTAAAGGACCAATGTGCCGCGCGCCTTTTATATCCTCAACCACACCAATGTTAAGGATCTGCGGAAATTTACCTGTGTTGATAACCTCATTCAGTTTAGCAGGCTCCAACAATTCAGAACTTTTCCAGGGCAGCCCTAAGTCGGGCATTTTTACAGCATTACTGAGTTGTGCATTCGCGGTTGATAAACCAAAAGTCAATAATGTAATAATCAATAGATACCTCATGCAACAAAGATAGACATTCAAATATTTTGTTCCTTTGTAATATGATTAATGAAAAAGCCTCACACTGGCAAAATTCTTATGAAACAAAGGGGCCGGACCAAGTAAGCTGGACACAACATGAACCTCAGCCGTCACTTGACTTAATCGCCGCGTTGAATCTGCCGAAAAGTGCCCGCATTATTGATTGCGGTGGCGGCGATAGCACTCTGGCCGATCACCTGTTAGCCGCCGGCTATGAAAATATTACAGTGCTTGACATAGCAGGTGCCAGCCTTGAAAAAGCTCAAAAACGCTTAGGCAAAAAGGCTTCGAAAGTCAATTGGATCGTTACCGATATTTTAGATTTCGAACCCGATGAAAATTTCGATCTGTGGCATGACCGCGCAGTTTTTCATTTCCTTACCGAAAAACGTGATATACAACGCTACCTGAAGCTTGTGTCAAATCATGTTAGCGGTTATTTGATTGTCGGTACTTTTTCTGATCTCGGGCCCGAAAAATGTAGTGGATTACCTGTAGCTCGTTATGACGAATCTGGCCTGCGGAATACATTTATGAAAACATTCCAGCCATTGTTTTGTGAGCGGCATAACCACGTTACACCGTTTGATACAATTCAGAACTTTGTATTTTGTTGTTTCCAGGCATCAAAAAAACAAATGGTCATTTCCCCAACTGGTGATGATGAGCCGGTTGATCTTTAAGATTGCTCCTATAATAATGTAAGTCATCGTATCCTCCGCGCCGGGTACTAAAAAAAGCCGACAAACTATCCAGCGCCCCGAAAGGCCGCTGGATAGAATTCCCGAGCTTATCTCCTTCATTACCTTAAAGTTCGGACTTCTAACGCTATGAAAAAATGAAATTTAAAGCCATTAATCACTGCCCCCCCCCAAAAAAAGTGATGATATTTTAACGTTCGTCGCCACATATACCACCAATAATGATAACAAATACAAACTGAATAAGCACTTTAGTAAGATTGGCCGAACCAAGAACGGCACCGATTTTCCAGCCGAAAGTTGGCACAGGTAAAAGCAGGCCTGCCAGCGACAGGACAATGATCAATGAACCTAAAATAACTGCTGCCAGTCTTCGTGCAGGGTTAGTTTAGTAGTGGTGGTTGACATAATTGAATTTTTATAGTGTGATAATATGTTATGATTTTATGCTGATGTTAAACACATCTTTTAGTGCGCGTTTGGCAGAATGGTAGCCGCACATGCCATGTACCCCGCCTCCCGGCGGTGTGGATGACGAACAGATATAAATACCCTTTGCCGATGTGCGGTAAGGTGAGCGCCGTATAACGGGCCTGGTAAACAACTGACCAATATCGATAACGCCGCCATTGATATCTCCGCCGATGTAATTTGGATTATAGTTTTCCAACTGCCGGGTATTAAAAGTATACCTGCCGATGATACGCTCGCGGAAACCGGGGGCAAAACGCTCCACCTGTTTCTCGATAATCTCGGTCATGTCTTTATTTGATCCGTTAGGTACATGGCAATAAGCCCAGGCTGTATACTTGCCTTCGGGGGCACGGGTATTGTCAAAAAGGCTTTGCTGGGCTAATAAAACAAAGGAATTTTCAGGGTGATGTCCCTGCCAGATCTGTTGCTCACCGGCGGCGATTTCCTTTAACGTACCGCCGATATGCACTGTCCCGGCTTTCCTCGCGCCTTCAGCCTTAAATGGCACAGCGTCATCGAGTGCCCAGTCCACCTTAAAAACGCCCATACCGTAGCGGTACCGTTCCAGTTGCCATTTATACAGCGATGAAAACTTATGCCCTGCAATTTGCAGCAGTTGTTTCGGCGTAACGTCAAACAATACCGCATTGGCTGATGGTAATTGATCGAAAGCGGTGATGTAGGTATTGGTCTCTATTTTACCACCTATTGATGTAAAATACGACGCCAGCGCATCGGCTATTTTGATTGAACCGCCTTTGGGTACAGGCCAGCCTTTTAAATGCCCGTTGGCCATCAGCACCAAAGCAATGGCCGATGTAGCAAGATTAGTTAATGGCTGTATGCTATGCGCGGCCATCCCAGCCAAAAGCCCTTTAGCTTGCTCGGTTTTAAACCGTTTGGCCAAATGGGTTGATGAAGTTAGGGCATCCAAACCAAAAACTGCCAGATCAACCGGATGTTTCGGAAAGGTAAGCGGGCCTAATACATCAGCAGCCAAACCGGGCCATGACTTTACCAGGTGCGCCATTAACTTGATGTAGACATCTCTGTCCTCATCAAGTAAATCGGCAGTTTCAATGATCGACTTTTTAAGTACCGCCGCCGTTCCGTTATCAAAGGGATGTGCAGCGGCAACTTCCGGATAAATATATTCCAGGCCATGCTCATGCAGGGGCAGCGTTTCAAAAAACGGTGATCCCGCGGCCAGCGGATGAATGGCCGAGCAAACGTCATGCTTAAAACCGGGCAGGGTAAGCTCTTCGGTGCGTAAACCGCCGCCTATTTTGTCTTTACCTTCCAGCACTAAAACCGAAAGCCCGTGCTGCTGCAATAATATGGCCGCTGCAAGGCCGTTTGGTCCCGAACCTACTATTACTGCATCATAATCACGTTTTTCCGGTTTCATCTGGTATCTGTTTTAGTATTTGCCCGCCACTAATTTACTATCAGTAAGCGCATATTGGCGATGTACGCGGTCAAGCACAATATACACATCATTTTTGTTGTCGTCCTTACCGGTTAACACAATGTGCGATCCATCTGCCTCAGCCACATAATTGAGCACCATGTGTGCACATTTACGTTTGTCTTTCAATTCTTCGGACACACCGCGCTCACTGCGGGTTGATTGCGCCGCCCTATCAATGGCTGTTACCTCATTGCGGATATTAGCTCTTGCTTCGGCAGGAATAAATGATTTTGCCAGTTTATTTTCGCCGGCATTATCTCCCCCGTGGTTACCACGCTTGCCTTTGCGCTTACTAAACTCAGGCAATTTATCCTGCAAGTAAAGTACTTTGCTTACGGTATCGGCATCGTAATAAAATACCCGCTTGCCACCTGCCACGCCTGTAAGCTCGAAGTTTCGGTTGATATCGCGCATTGGCGAACCACCACCGTGAGATAGGTCGAGATTTAATGGCTTGTTAACATTAAAAGTTAATGATGACCATTTCTCGAATGTTACCCCCTGCCAACGCATGGAGTCCAGACGCGAATAAGGGGATGTCCTGCCCGTTTTAACTCGGATAAAAACCGGCGGGATGATTGGCGTTGCGTAGTCGGTTTGTCATTGCCACACCTGCAAGGCTTCCTTGCAGGTTATTTTTTAATCAGGGGTATAGTTTAGTTCATATGCTGTGTTAAAGTACCTTACAAATTCATATCATTTTTTTTATAGCGATGTAGGCCGGTTACAAGTTGACAGAATATAATTTTTCAAATTCATAATTAAAACCGCTCACTTTGTTTACTGATGGGTTTGAGGCCATAAAGCTGATTTTCGACCTTGCTGTCATGGTTATATATATCTTCATATTTTACGATCTGGCCATCCACAATGGCAGTAGTGATATAAGTGATCCTGATTGGTACAGGCTTTTTAAGTTGAAAAAATTTAATTTCCCGATCCATCAGGGCTCGGTGCATGGATTGTATATCTGTTTTATTTCCGGCTGTAGTCAATAATAATTTGGCAAGTTCTTCTCCCCGCTCAATTCTTATCGCCCCGTTACTCATCGCTCTTTTTTGCTTTGTGAATAAATTCTTATCAGATAAACCTAACAACTCTATACCTGCCTTATTGCCGGGCATGAAATAGATATGACTGCCATTTTTTTGATTGCCTGTTTTTTGTTTAAAAAACAGATTATACGGAATCAGTTTGTCTCTCCGGTTAGTTTTGGGATTTACAGTGCCTGTTCCGGTAGCAAAATCTGTAAGTGTGCTTACCATTAAAGGTGTCGGTGTAGCAGGAGCGCCTACAACTATCTTGAAAATATACGTTGTATCCGGCAGTACAAATTTCAATGTGTAAGTTGGGATATTGATCTGGATATAAGTACTATCATTCATATCAGCCCAACGTAGCCGCTCCATGTTTACGGCGATTTTCCGCACATCGGCTTCCGGCGTTTCATAACAATCCCCTTCATAAAGCCCTTTAATCAGATGTAACTGATGTTGAAATATTGCGTAGTCTTTGTTTACGGGTTGCACTTTTACCACTGCATCCATAAAGGCCGGTTGTTTGAGCGCATTAGTTAATAATTCTTCGCTGTTAAAACCGTTAATGGCTGCCCTATCAATTTTCTCTGCCGGATAATACGGGTTAAGTTTGCCGAAATGCAGGTTATTCATAAAAGCCAGCATAGCGTCGGTGAGGAATATCTCAAACCGGGCCTTTTGCTTATTGCTTACTTTACCGGGTTGCTCGAGTATGGTATGCAATGTAGCGTACTGCAACTCTTTAGGATGGTAATCTTCGTGCCTTAAACCAAATTGCAACACACAATCAATCAGCAGCATGGCAGCCCATGTTTTATTTTGATCTTTTTGTTCCACTGTCCATACCGGAGCAAAAGCTCGTTTTTCATAAAACCGTTTAGTTGAAACAGGAAAATACAAGCCATT
This sequence comes from uncultured Mucilaginibacter sp., assembly GCA_966212355.1. Classification (GTDB taxonomy): domain Bacteria; phylum Bacteroidota; class Bacteroidia; order Sphingobacteriales; family Sphingobacteriaceae; genus Mucilaginibacter. The sequence continues at coordinate 283,729 of CBIHRB010000001.1, read as the reverse complement.
ATTCAATGCCTTATCATTTAATTGCCCGGCGATCTGCGTGGTGACCGAAGTATCAACTGTATTATAAACATCGGCTTTTCCGGATGTATAGTGTTCTGACCTGGCTTTCACCGGCAACAAAAAGATGCACAAAACAAACAACCCAATAACTGTATTTTTAAGGGTGGCATAGCTTATTTCAACTGTTTTCATAACATCAATTTTATGGTATAAAATTGCAATGCCTGGCAGGTTAAATTGGTGACGACGGTCATTTATTCAATTGATTGTAAACACCCGGCACGGTTCAACCATGTATATACGAAAAAAAAATCACCGGAATGCCTCACCTGTACGGGCACTGAAGTATCGCTCAAGGCCTTGATGTGCGATACCATTACAGGTATACCGCTCACATGTTTAATATGCAAAGGCCCCACAATTATCCGTCATCTTTAAATAGTGATATATATCATTTATTTACCTGACAATCAACATCATAAAAAAAATAAAACAACAGCAATTTTGTGCTTAACATAAGTACTTAAAGCAGAAGATATGAAAGCATTAGTTTATCACAGCCCAGGTCAGAAAGCCTGGGAAGAAAAGCCCAAACCGGTACTGCTGTCAACAAGCGATGCGATTGTAAAAATCCTAAAAACAACGATTTGCGGTACAGATCTGCACATTATGAAAGGAGATGTTCCTGAAGTTGCAGATGGCAGGATCATCGGGCACGAAGGTGTAGGTGTGATCGAAGAAGTGGGAACCACCGTTAGTAATTTTAGGCCCGGCGACCACGTAATTATATCTTGTATCACCTCTTGCGGTAAATGTACCTACTGTAAAAAGGGCATGTATTCTCACTGTACAGATGGCGGTTGGTTATTAGGACATTTGATTGATGGCACACAGGCAGAATATGTTCGTATCCCCCACGCCGATAACAGCCTTTTTCTGGTACCCAGCAGTTCTGACGAAGAAGCATTGGTGATGTTAAGTGATATACTGCCTACGGGCTTTGAATGCGGCGTATTAAACGGCAAAGTACAACCTGGAGATACCATAGCCATAATAGGTGCCGGCCCGATCGGGATTGCCACTTTACTTACCGCACAATTTTATACACCTGCGGAAATTATCATGATCGATCAGGATGATAACCGGCTTGATGTGGCCAGGAAATTCGGTGCAACACAGATTATTAATAGCCGCAATGAAAATACAATTGAAGCGGTAATGAAACTCACCAACCAAACCGGTGTTGATGTGGCGATAGAAGCTGTCGGTATTCCCGATACATTCGAGCTGTGTGAGGCGATTATCGCCCCCGGCGGCCGTATCGCCAACATTGGCGTTCATGGAAAAAGTGTCCGTTTACACCTGGAAGACCTGTGGTCGAAAAACATTACTATCACGACCAGGCTCGTGGACACAGTGACTTCACCAATGTTGTTAAAAACAATACAATCAAAGAAAATAGCGCCCGCCAACCTAATCACACATCGTTTCAGATTAGATCAGGTGGCAGAAGCATACGATACATTTGGCAATGCAGCCGAAGAGAAAGCGCTGAAAGTTATTTTAAGTTCTTAAACAGGATAGCACATACATGATGAATAAAGCAACATCATAACAGTTAAACCTCGAATAAATTATGGAAAAGATATTAGTTACAACAGATCAATCCGTTAATTCCAAAGCGGCTATCCGTTTTGCGATTAAACTGGCCAGTCAGCGTAAAGCGGAATTAACCATCCTTCATGTATACCATCTTTTAAAACCCTTCAAATGGACAGACCACGCTTTTGCGGCGTATACAAATGAATTCAGAAAAAAAACGAAAGAAGAATTGTCATCATTTATAGCAGGCATCTATCGTGATATCGATGAACGCGAAATTAACTACGAATTAGTTTTAGTATCCAATATCGATGTAGTTGCTGGCATCACGGATTATGCCAGCAGGAACAGTTGTTCTTATATCTGCATCAGTACCCGTGGCGCGGGCACTATCGCAAAAATATTCGGCACGCATACCGCAAAATTGATCAGTTGTTCGACTGTGCCTGTTATGTGCATACCAAGCGCATACCATTTAAAAGAATTGAAACACATCCTGTATGCTTCGGATATGACCGACTATGAAAACGAATTAAAAGAAGTTGTCGATTTTGCCAGGCCAATTGGTGCCAGTGTCGAGATGGTACATATCTCCTATCCTAATGAATTTGCTTTTGACAAAGAGTTGGCTGAAGCCACCTTACAGAAAAAAAATAGTTATAAAATTAGCCTTTTAAACCCGCAAAGAGATGTCAACAATAATTTACTGGAAGATATAGATCACGCTGTTAAGATCAGCAAACCGTCCCTTTTGGTCTTATTCACTCATCAGTCCAGATCTATGCTCGAAAAGCTATTTTTCCCTTCCACTGCCAAAGAATATTCCTTTTTTGGAAAGGTCCCTTTACTCACCTTTAAAAAAAAGGATGGCAAATAATTTTGCCACAACCGGAGGAGTTAAACCTGCATCTGGCTCTTTACAGGCCGCTCATCACCCAGTAACACACCCCATTGCTTATAATTTTCGCTACGGTCAAACACAATTTTTAAAATAGATAACACCGGCATCGCCAGGAACATGCCCGAAAGCCCCGCCATGCTTCCGCCAATGATAATACCAACAATGGAAACAAGCGGATTAATTTTTACCTGCGACCCTACGATACGCGGCATTAAAATATTGTTATCCAGAAATTGTACTACTGTAATAGCTCCCAATACAATCAGCACATCTGCAATACTATCTGACGAAGCGAGCGTTAACAGCACGCCCAGAATATTGCCGATCAGGGCACCGAGGTACGGGATCAGGTTCAGAAAAGCGAAGATAATACCAATGAGCAGCGCATTCTGAATGTCGAAAAACCATAATATGCTACCTAAAAGAATAATGATATAGGTAATCTGTATCAGCAGCCCCACAAGATAGCTTTTGACCATTTTTTCAGTTTGCCTTACAGCTTCCTCCACATTCAGATACTCCTCTTTTTTAAACCACATCAGCAGAAATTTCAAAAAAAGGTTTCTGTATAGAATGATCAGGTAAATATAGATCGGCAATAATCCAATAAATATAACCATGCCAGACAAAGATCCGGCCGCGCCGCTTAAAACTCCGCCTAAGGAACTGAATAACTTTTTGCTTTGCACATTAATGAACTTCACTTGTTCTGCCGGAGAATATCCAAATGACTTGCTGATCCAGATGCTTAGGTTATCCAGGTGTTTGGCCACGGTACGTTGAATCTGCGGAAAATCATCTACCAAAGCACCTATCTGACTGGAGAACAACCAGATGATCAGCGCCACGATGACCGTTAATAACAATATTGGCAAAAAAACCGCAATAACCTCCGGCACTTTTAGCTTCCTAAAAAAACGAAAGACGGGTAAAAGCACCAGGCTGAAAAAGAATGCCATCAACAAAGGCATAATGATCGTATTTCCAGCGATGATGATGGTTCCTAAAACAAACAGGCCAATTAGTTCTATGGCCCGTTTCACGGTTACCGGCATTTCTTTTACCATGGGAGCAGTTTTACACTTTTGGGAGTGCGCTTTTTTTACCCAATATAAGCCTTTTATATCGGTTTCCCATTTCGGAATAATAAGTACATCGTATCAGTTCTGACCTCCGAATGCCTGATTTGTCCGCCTAAATAGCCTGTCCTTGCAATCAGTCCAAAGCTTATCAAGGATACAGTGAGCGCTATTAAGGCTACACGCCTAACCTGTGATGTATTTTTCAATGTTGCAAAGAGCCCAATCAGAGAAACCCCACCTGTAAGTATTAAGGCGATCAAGGATACCAGGGCGGACTCCTCATGATCTTCAATGAGATATTTAGATATTCCTTTTAAATGTTCAATGGTTTCTTCAGCACCCTCGCCGGTTGCATAGGCTATACCGGCACCAATTGCTGAGACGATCAAAACATTATAGGCAGCGATTAGTGTACCTTTGTTCCTTTTCCATATCCCATGGATCAGGACAAATGCCCCCAAAGCCGTACCAACGATAGGCAGGTGGGTGATCAGCAGGTGGATGTGCGTTTGGTTCATGACTTTTTTATCAAAAGTGATCAACTAATAGCACTGTTTAAATAATAGTAATCAAGCCAATAAATGATCTTAATCATTTATTGACGGGTGTTGAACGGATAGCTTTACAATCTAAAGAATTACACCATGAAGACGATTCTAATGCTCACTGACTTTTCGATAAATGCAAACCACGCCGCAAAAACCGCCGCAAAAGCTCTGAGGAATTTAAATGCAGATATATTGCTTTACAACACTTATTATGACCACCCCATACTTCCTACATATGCCGGTGGCCCCTGGGTGGTAGAAGAATTCGTTTTTCGTAAAGATGAAAGCGCGGCACGACTGGGCCAATTGGCTATTCAACTAAGGCATATTATTGCAGATCTAACTACAGACGGCGTTGAACCTAAAATTGATTATCAATTTGGTGAAGGTTCACTTGGCAGAAATACAGCGGCGGTTATTCAGGAGAATAACGTTGACCTTGTTGTAATCGGCAGTAGTACAGACAGTTCTTTAGACCACTTGATCTTCGGCAGAGATACGATGCAGGTGATAGATCATTCGTCATGCCCCGTATTGATCATCCCGCCAACAGCAGATTTAGCCCGACTTAAAAAAGTAACGTTAGCCACGGCTTTCGAACTGGCCGACATCAATGCAATCAATTACTTAACCGGCTTACAAAAACAGTTAAACTTTCACCTGGAAATTGTCCATGTATCCGCCATAGAAGAGGAAGACGATCCTGTAAAAGAAAAGGCTTTACTTAACCATATTGACGCAATCAAACAGGATAAGATAACTTATCGTGAAATAAGGGGAAAAGACGTGACCAAAGGATTAAATAGGTTATGCAAAGATAACGGATCGGATATACTTGCACTTGTTCATTATCAAAACTCTTTTTTGTCGGGGCTGTTTGACAAGTCTACAACGGCGGCCGCTTTAGACAACCAGCATTTACCTCTGATGGTAATTCCGGCTGAAATGGTCTGATCAACTCCTAACTAACTATTAGCTGATCAAATAAATGGCAATAAATAATTTCGATATACAGGGCCTGAGCGAACAGGAAGTACTTGCGGCGAGATCTAAATACGGAGCTAACAGCCTTTCGTTCAAGCAAGAAAACGGGTTTGTTAATGCGTTGATAGGATTGACAAAAGAACCGATGGTCATCTTATTGTTAGTTACCTCATGTATTTATTTTATTAGCGGAAAGGCCGGAGACGGTATTTTTTTAGCTTCAGCAATTGTACTCGTGGCGGGCATATCTTTATATCAGGACTCCAGAAGCCGGAACGCGCTCGAAAAATTGAAGGATTTTTCGCAACCTAAATGCAAAGTGATCAGGCACGGAGAAGTTTTAGAGGTAAAAAAAGAAGAGCTTGTTATTGGCGACAGCCTGATGGTAGAGGAAGGCACTTTTATTACTGCTGATGGTGTTATTGAACATTCCAATGATTTCTCAATCAACGAAAGCATTCTCACAGGCGAATCCCTGGCTGTTTTTAAAGACAAATCCTCTGCAGACAATCTGATTTTCAGTGGCACAACAGTAGCAAGCGGATTGGCCATTGCAACCGTAACTGCAATAGGTAATCAAACACGATTAGGTAAAATTGGCGGGAGCCTGGAATCTATAGCAGAAGAAAAAACACCCCTGGAAATACAGATCAGCAATTTTGTAAAGAAAATGGTGATCGTGGGAGTAATTGTGTTTCTGACGGTGTGGGGAATAAACTATTTTCATTCGGCAAATATCTTAGACAGTCTCCTTAAGGCGCTTACGCTGGCCATGAGTATCCTTCCCGAAGAAATCCCTGTTGCATTTACCACCTTTATGGCGCTGGGAGCCTGGCGGCTCATGAAAATGGGCATTGTTGTCAAGCAAATGAAAACGGTGGAGACCCTGGGCAGCGCATCGGTGATATGCACTGATAAAACCGGTACGCTAACCGAAAATAAGATGAGCCTGGCGAAAGCGTATGTCCTGAAGGAAGATTGCATTTATAATCTTAATGAACAGCAATTAAACAGCGCAGCAGCAGAGCTAATCGCGCTTGCTATGTGGGCCAGCGAACCGATCCCTTTTGATCCCATGGAAGTTGCCCTGCACAATGCCTACACTCAGACAGGCCTGGCAGACGAGCGTCCGGATTATAAAATGATCCACGAATATCCGCTGGGCGGCAAGCCGCCTATGATGACCCACCTTTTTGAAAATGGAAAAGGGAATCGCATTATCGCTGCCAAAGGCGCACCTGAAGCATTGATCGGCGTTAGCAACTTAAATCAAACCCAGAAAGAATATGTGACTGCTGCAATAGCTGCTTTGGCTATCGAAGGTTACCGGGTATTGGCAGTGGGAGAAGCAAATTTTGTGGGAAGCGATTTCCCTGCTACACAGCAAGAGTTTCATTTTGTATTCAAAGGGCTGGTTGCATTTTATGATCCGCCCAAGAAAAACATCACTACTGTACTACAGGGCTTTTACAAAGCTGGTATCAAGGTTAAAATCATCACAGGCGATAATGCAGAAACTACCGGCGCTATCGCGAAGCAAACTGACTTCCGTGGAGCAGACCAATGTATCAGCGGAGACATGCTGATGCAATTGTCAGAAACGGAACTTAGGGAGAATGTGAAGAAAGCCAACATTTTTACCCGCATGTTCCCGGATGCCAAGCTAAAGATCATCAATGCTTTAAAAGCCCAAAATGAGATAGTAGCTATGACTGGAGACGGAGTTAACGACGGCCCCGCGCTGAAAGCGGCGCATATAGGCATTGCTATGGGAAAAAAGGGCACAGAGATAGCGAAGCAGGCTGCCTCATTAATTTTATTGGAGGATGACCTTTCAAAAATGGTTGATGCTGTAGCCATGGGCCGGCGTATCTACACCAACCTAAAAAAAGCCATACAGTATATTATCTCCATTCATATCCCTATCGTATTAACGGTATTTATACCACTGGCCTTAGGCTGGATTTATCCGAATATTTTTTCACCGGTGCATATTATTTTCCTGGAACTGATTATGGGGCCGACTTGTTCGATCATTTATGAAAACGAGCCTATAGAAAAGAATGCCATGTTGCAAAAGCCACGTCCGTTCAGCACCACGTTCTTTAATTGGAAAGAGTTGGCGACCAGCATAGTACAGGGGATAGCCATCACAATCGGAACACTTGCGGTCTACCAATATGCCGTAAGCAAAGCAGCAGATGAACAACTGACCCGTACCATGGTATTTACCTGCCTGATATCGGCAAACGTCTTACTCACTTTAGTTAATCGCTCGTTTTACTATTCTATATTTACAACAATTAAATATAAAAACAACCTTGTACTCCTGGTTATCGGGCTTACAATTTTTATATCATCTTCATTGATATACATCCGCCCTTTAGCAGTTTTCTTTGGTTTCAACTCACTAAATATGAGTAATCTGATAACCAGTATAGTTATAGGATTTACCTCTGTCATCTGGTTCGAGCTTTATAAAGGATGGTTACATAAAGACTATGATGTAAAAAACCTGTGATAGAAAGTACGTTGATTGTACATTAAGATTTTGAAACATCACTTTAAATAAACTACAACCACCCTGCGGAAAATCGGTTGAACTCGTGGCGCATGATTATATATCTTTCTGAAACAGGACATTAAGATAATTGTAAACGTAATAAAAGATAATATGAAGCACTCTGGTAACATGCAGGCAATGGTGCTTGAAAAAGCCGGCGAGCCACTGGTATATCGGCAGGTTTCCATCCCTCAGCCTTCTGACTATCAAGTGCTGATCAAAATAATTGCCTGCGGTATCTGTCGTACAGACCTGCATATATTGGATGGCGAACTGGATAAACCAAAGCTTCCACTGATACCCGGCCACGAAATTATAGGAACCGTCGTTAAAACGGGCTGTGCAGTAACTGAACTATCTTCCGGTAAGTTAGTGGGTGTTCCCTGGCTCGGCCATACCTGTGGGCGTTGTAAATTTTGCCTGTCGGGCATGGAGAATCTTTGTGATGCCCCCTTATTTACGGGATACACCATTGATGGCGGTTACTCCGAATATACGGTGGCCGACGCGCGCTTTTGTTTTGTATTAGACAAACGATATAATCAGCCGGCTTCAGCACCACTGCTTTGTGCAGGTTTGATCGGATTTCGGTCCTATTGCATGATCGCACCATCGGCTAAAAATATTGGTTTCTATGGCTTTGGCGCTGCTGCTCATATCTTGATCCAGGTAGCTATCGCGCAGGGTAAACAAGTATTCGCGTTCACCAGAGATGGGGATGAGCACGCGCAACGATTTGCAAAGACCATGGGTGCACACTGGGTTGGCGGAAGTTCCGACGTTCCATCGGAAGTGTTGGATGGGGCTATTATTTTCGCTGCTGCAGGAGAACTTATTCCCAAAGCTTTAAAAGATGTAGGCAAAGGAGGCCAGGTAATTTGTGGTGGTATCCATATGAGCAATGTACCCGAATTTCCATATAACTTGCTCTGGGGAGAACGGTCTGTTAAGTCGGTGGCTAATTTAACCCGTCAGGATGGTTTGAATTTCTTTTCTATTTTAAAAAACATCGACGTATTAACACAAACGAAGTTGTTCCGCTTGTTTGAGGCCAATGACGCGATAAATCAATTCAGATCAGGCCAAATTAGCGGAGCAGCTGTATTGGTTATGAGTGATATGTAATGAACATTTCGCTAATTGAAGGCATGTGTGCGGATTAGGATAAACAGCCGCTTTTATCGTTGAATAAATCCTTTTACAATACTTTGCTTTATGCATACAAACCGGTAAAAATCAGTCGTCGGCCATACGGTGAACATTTTCGATGAGAGGTTCAAGGTTACTCCGCTCAAGATGATCAAACCCATTACGCATCACTGCTTTCTTTTCAGGATCTTTTTCAATCCAGGCTCCCAATTTTAGCATAAGCCGGTCTTTCCACGACAGCCCGGAAACGATACACCTGCCGGGCATGAAAAATATTTCGGCAACATCCTTGACCTTAGCACCAAGATTATTTTTTATTACCTGCCGTTGTTGCGCCATGTCATTAACTGCGAAGCTGCAAACAATGAAAATGAAAAGCTTTTTATTTTTTAGCCTGATGTCATTTTCCTTTAACCAATCGCGTAGTACCAGCCGGCCTATATAAACTGAGCTGCCTATAACAATAGTATCATAAAGGGCTAAAACTGCAGGTGTTACATTCTCCACTTTTGATACTGGCATCTGCAATGTCTCTCCAAGCCAATGCCCATACTGCCTGGTTGCACCATATTTGCCCTGATAAATAATAATTCCATTCATAGCGGTAATTTGATTTGGTTATACAAGTTACCGAACCGGAGCTTATGCAAAAATGATAATGGTCACCCTTAAACCTGTCAATTACACCAAAGGCGGCTATAACATGAGTCGATTCTTAACTTGAAACGATATATATAAAGCTTTATATTGAAAATGCCATTTAAAGATCTGTGTTAGCCAAGGCTGAATTGAGCCGCCCTGAAATTATTTCACAGGTACAGCTATTATAATCATAGTGATCTATTGGCAAAACCGGGCTTATATTAAGAGGCCGTATCAAAATAAATTGATACGGCCCCGGCTATTCACACGTTTATTAATAGCCCGGATTCTGCACCAGTTCGGGCGAGTTCCTGTCAATTTCAGGTTGCGGAATCGGCCAAAAGTCATAGTTATCAGCATATTTGGTTTTTACAGTCGGGAATAAAGGATTTTGCACGAAGCCGTTCAGTTTCTGTGTAGCAATTCCCCATCTTCTCAAATCAAAATAACGGATCCCTTCCAAAGCAAATTCAACCCTTCTTTCATGACGCACCTTCTCTCTAAACTGAGCCTGAGACAAGCCGGCAGCCAGATCGGGCATATTAACCCTTTTTCTAACCAGGTTAATTGCATTGTAAGCGCTTGCATCGGGTCCTGTCGATTCATTCTGTGCTTCGGCATACATCAATAATACATCTGCATAACGTAGTAAAACAAAGTCATTATCGCCTTTTGCTCCGTAGTCCGGATCAACAAGTGTTGGATCAAGCCATTTTTTTACTGCATAGTAACCTACTATCCATGAATCTTTTCCGGGCTGGGCAACGGCATATGATCCTGTAAACGGCCATCCCTGCGCTTTGGTATCACCAGGGAAGAACAAGGTCATCCGCATGCGTGGATCACGATTTTCAAACGGTTTTCCCTTTACATAAACGGCAGATGAAGTTGTATCCTTACCATCAGCAGCTTCGTACTCGTTAACCAAATCCTGGGTTGCTAATTCTCCTTTCCAGCGCTGTAAAGGAACACTTATACCATTATCCTGATGTGACAGATTTGGCAGCTGGTATTTAACCGAAAACATGATTTCGGGGCTGCTGTTTTGAGCAGGTTTATAAAAATTTGAAGGATAAGATGGGTTTAAAGAAAATTTTCCGCCGGCTATAATTGTACTGGCCAAAGCGGCCGCATCGGCGTATTTTTTCTCAAATAACAATGCCCTTACCTTGTATCCCTGGGCCGTAGCTTTAACAGCATGCCCGTTGCCATAGGCAACATCCGGTAAACCGGCTATCGCCAGGTCAAGATCTGCCTCTACTTGTTTCAAAACATCGGCCCTGGTAGATTTGGCCATGTGTTTTTTATAATCCAGCGTAAAAGGATCGGCCGTGGTAATGATCACATTTCCGTATAATATAGCAAGCCAGTAATAATTAAACGCACGCAGAAAATAAGCTTCTGCCTTATATTGTTTAAGCTTATCGCCGGTAAGTACCTTATATACGTTTGCCAAAAAATAGTTAATAGAGGATATAGCTGTATAATTATTAACGTAATAAGAAGACTGATAAAGATTATTGGTATCAAAAACGCCGGGAGATAAACCAGATGACAGCGCACTGGTACCGCCACCATAGTTATATTGCCCGTAAGAATTGTCACTAAAATTATCCCATGCAACCACCTCATATTGAGATGTAGAATAACTCCCTCCCTGTGCATATAAGAAATTGTAACAACCTGTTAATGCCAGGTCGGCGTCACTTGCCGACTTCCAAAAATTTTGAGTGGAAAGTTTATCCGGCGGATTGAGATCAAGGGAACTTTTTTTACAAGATACCAGTATGACTACCACCGTCATCAGTATGTATATATACTTATTATAAAGTTTCATAATCGTTTTCTTTAATAATTTAAAGTTTAATGGAAGCTCCAAAGGTTATCGTTCTGTTTTGCGGATAAGTAACGTAGGTTCCGTCTCCTACCCTTTCAGGATCAAGGCCAGGGTATTTACTTATTGTAAATACGTTATCGGCAGCTACGAAAACCCTTAGTGATTTTATCGACACCTTTTTAAGCACTGGTAAGGCGAAATTATAGCCCAACTGTAAACTTTTAAGACGAACGAACGAGGCATCTTTTAAGAAATAAGTAGAGGGATAATTTTGAACCGCCGCATAACCATCTGCCACGTAAATCTTAGGCATTGTATTCGTATGGTTGGTTGGAGTCCAGCGGTTTAACCAATTTGTTGTTGGCACCGATCCTTGCCTGAACGGCTCAATTCCCCAGCCATTGACATAAGCCTTTTGTCCTTGTGAACCATATAATTGAGCGCTAAAATCAAACCCCTTATAAGCCGCACCGATATTAGCCGAATACTGATAAGAAGGGAATTTACCGCCTACATAAGTCCTGTCGTTGGCATCTATTTTACCGTCGCCGTTAACGTCTTTGATCTTCAGGTCGCCGGGAGTAGGTGTAACCGGTTGTTTTGGAGAATTGTCAATCTCCTGCTGACTTTGAAATATTCCATCCCACACATACATGTAGTAAGCATCCAGTTCATGTCCTTCCTGCCTGATGGTATGATCGCTGATATCCTTTGAGCCGTACCTTTCAAGCTTGTTTTTATAGGTTTGAAGATTTACGCCTACAGTATAGGAGAAATCTTTTCCAATCCGGTCATTATATTGAAGAGCAAATTCGAAACCTTTATTGCGAAGCGCCCCATCATTGATGGTAGGTGCGTTTAGCCCAATATAGAACGGTACCTGCGAACTTCTTAAAATATCAAAAGTATACTTGTTGAAATAATCGGCTGAAAAAACAAGCTTATTATTGAAAATGGTCATATCGAGGCCAATATCTCCAACCCGCGTTGTTTCCCAGGTCAGATTTGGATCTACCAGGGTATTTGCGACAAATCCTGAAGAAACAGAGCCCCCAAAGGCATAGTTTGCCCCTGACAAAGTTGACTGGTATGGATAAGTTCCGATATTCTGATTACCCAACTGCCCCCACGAGCCGCGGATTTTGAGATCATTTAACCAGAGAACATTCTTCAGGAAATTCTCTTTTGAAACTCGCCAGCCACCGGAAAATGAGTAAAACGTACCGTACCTGGAATTTGAAGGTAAACGGGAGGTTCCGTCATACCTGATGTTGGCACCCAGTAAATATTTGTCCGCATAATCGTAATTGGCACTGCCATAAAATGAGCTGATCGCCCATGCGGATGATGTGCCGTTATTGGTTTGCCCGTCAGAAGGTCCGGCATTCAGTTCCCGCAGGTAATTTGTTACATATTGGGTGCGGGACGCGTTGATGTTACTGGCATTATTTTTTTCCCGCTGATAACCTGCAAATGCCGAAAAATTATGAAGCCCAAGGCTCTTTTTATAAGTCAGCTGACTATAATATACCGTATAAATATTGTCTGAATTGCCCACGTTTAAACCCGGTGACCCATCATCAAGGTTGCCCGCAGGAGACATATCACTGTAGTAATATGTAGGAATTACCGGCCTGAAATCATTGAATTTATAATAGCCATAATTAAACCCTCCTTTGTTTTCCCATCGTAAACCTTTAAAAAGATCAATATCCAGAGATAGGTTGCCCTGTAAATAATAATCATTACCCCGCGTTCTGATATCCTCGCCTACAATAGCTGCGGGATTTTTATTACCCTGCTCATTAGAGTATGCTTTTTTTATCCATCTGCCATCTGAACTTTGGGCAGGATATAACGGAGATTGGGCTAATGCGGAAAGAAACTGATCACTTGCGCCATTTTCAGGGGTCAGTTTTCTGCCGTACCGCATCTGGATATCCGAGCCAAAAGTGATCCGTTTATTTAGCTTTGAGTTTAAACCCAGTGAAAACGTATATTTTGAATAGTCAAATCCCCGCATCACACCGGGCTGGTTTGTGATCCCTACGCCAATGCTATACGTTGTACTATCCTTGCCCCCGCTCATGTTCAGGTAATGGTTTTGCGTATAGGCTGTGCGAAATATATCATTCAACCAGTTATGATTGGGATACTTTACCCTATCGGTCGCGTTTTGGTACAGATCTATCTGGGCCTGCGTATACAGGGGCGCGAGCGAGGAGTTTGTTCGCGCCTCATTTGACAATTGCATGTATGTTGCCGAATTGGTGATTATATCAGGGAGTTTGGTAGCCTTGGAGATCCCCAGATTGTACGTATACTGGATAGCCAGGCTACCGGCCTTACCTCTTTTGGTTTTCACTACAATTACACCATTAGCCCCCCTTGAACCGTAAATGGCGGCCGAAGAAGCATCCTTTAATACAGATATCGATTCGATATCATTGGCGTTCAATACATCAAGGCTTCCCGGAAGGCCATCAACAATAATTAATGGATTGGACCCCGCCCCGCTGAATGTACCGATGCCCCTTATGGTTAATTGAACATTTTCATTTCCAGGCTCTCCGGAACCCTGCACAACCTGTAAACCCGGCAACTTACCCTGCAGTAAAGTTGTGGGTGAAGTAGCTACCCGCTTATTAAGCTCATCGCCAGAAACGGTAACTACTGCACTGGTCAATTTATGCCTGCTCTGCGTACTGTAACCAACAACAACCACCTCGTTAAGGGCCTTGTTATCTTCCTGCAATTGAATATTGACAACTTTTTGGCCATTTATCACTACTTCACGGGTTATATAACCCAAGTAGGTAACAATTAGCGTCGCGTTATCATCAGGTACATTTATGGTATAGTTACCCTTGCTATCGGTTGCCGTTGCTACATTACTTCCCTTTACCTTAATGGTAACTCCCGGCAATCCTGCTCCCGTGGCATCGGTGACCTGTCCGGTAATCTTCACCTGGGCTGCATCCGGTTCATCGGTTTTATTTTCGCTGTTTTCGGAACCCGTGTCGGCAGCGGTTCGGAGTTTTGTTAGGATGATTTGATTGTTAACGAGTTCAAAACCAATACCGTTAGCAAGAAAAACTTGCTCTAATATCGTTTTTAAATCTTTCTGCCCTCCGGCAGTCGTTACTTTTCTTTGATTGTTTAAGGTTTCTTTGAAGTAGACAAACTTAACGCCCGCTTTTTTTGAAAGCACATTAAGAAAAGACTTCATATCCATATCTACAGCGGTGATATCAACCTGGCGACCCAGGACGCCCTGTGCACGCGTGGTGCCGGCTACCGATACACCTGCAAATATGATGGCCAACAAAATCTGGCAACAGGATAATTTCATAATTTTATACCAGTTGATCGATATTAGTAAATTAATATTCATACATTAGAGTGTTTTATTTGGTAAAAAAATGAGACAAAAACGCCCCCGCACCTCTACGAAAGGTGTGTAATGCTACACGGCCGGGGCCCGAAGAAAGCGTGGTAACGACACGCTTTCTTCATTTTACATATTGGTGTTTGCTGAGGTTAATCTTTCTTCATAATTTAACTTTAGGGTTAATAATAATTGGTTAATTGGTTGGTATGGCTCTCTGTAACACAAACTTCTTCCCATCGGTTACATAGCTAACATTGAGCAGTTTTTCAAGTACTTCCATTATTTCGGGCAAACTTTGATTACTAAAATCAGCCTGTAATTTTGCTTCCGCAAGATCATGGTCCCCTTCAGGCAGCATAATTATTACATCAAATTGTTGTTGAAGCACGCGAACTGCTTCTCTAAGTGCCACATCATTAAATGAAAGGCTGGTTTTCCCCCAAATTTTTAACGCCGAGTGCTTCTCTACAAGGCTAACCTCAAGTTTATGAGTCTTTTTTGCTGTTACCTGCCAAACTGCCTTTTGCTGAGGATGTAGCATAACATCTGCAACATCTTTATTTCGATCAGCCATCGCGACAGATACTTTTCCGGTAACTACTGCTACTTCGGCACGAAGTGCATGTTCATTATCCTTTACACTAAAACTGGTTCCCCAAACTTTGGTTGACATGTGTGCTGTCCGGACGATAAAAGGATGTGCATGATCTTTTTTCACGTCAAAAAACGACTCGCCGGTGAGCGACACAGTCCGGAATTGACGATTAAATGAACGGTCATATGCAACCATAGTCCCCGGGCTAAGCCAGGCCGTACTACCATCGGGCAGCGTTACTTTTTTTATCTTTTGTCCTGTATTTATAATCCTGATATTATCATTATTAACCGTTGATTTATTTGCCACCGGTTGTTTGTACCATAAAAGGCCAATTGTAATAAAAATCAAAATGCTGGCTGCTATTGCACCGGCCCAATAATAATTAAACTTCTTTACGGGAGGTTCGGACAAGCGTATTTTCTCGCGTATTCCCAATATCAATCGGTCCTGTAAGGCCTGTTTAGCCTCCGGCGAAAGCTGATCATACGCATCCGGTTCATTTTCCGGCGCATTAAACCACGTGAGTACCGTGGCCTCTTCGTCAGTATTACATTTCCCTGCAAGGTATTTCTCAATAAGTTCCGGTGTAATAGGTTGCATGGTGTTAATATTGTCCTTTTAATAACTAAGACAGTTAAAACCTATGTAACACCCAAAAAAAATTTGATATTTTATTTAAAAAAAGTTCTTAGACAGAGTAAGAAGTATATCATAGTAATTGTAAACAATTGATGGAGAGACAATCGCAGAAAACGAAGCGCCCGGTTCATGTGATTTTCTACCGTTTTTTCCGTAATGCCCAATTCAGCCGCAATCTGCTTATTAGATTTGTACTGCTTCCGGCTGAGTTCGTAAACAGTTCTGCATTTTTCGGGGAGTAAATGAAGATTCCGGTCAACCTCCTGCCCTATCTCTTTAACTATCAGAATTTCCTCAGGGGCGGTTTGCGAAACAGGCGTCGCTAAACGCAAAACCTCGGTTGCCCTTTCGCGAAGCAATTGCTTATGGATATGGTTTAAAACCAAATTTCGTAATGCAACGTAAAGATATCCATTCAGTGTTGACTTTATATACAATTGCCCGCGCTTAATCCATAAATTCACAAACAGGTCCTGTACAAGCTCTTCTGCTATTTCTGCTTCGCGACATCTTTTTAGTGCAAACGAATATAAAGCCCCATGATAACGATAAAAAATTTCTGTAAATGCTGCATGGTCAGAAAAATTTAACCGCTCAACCAACTCTTCATCGGTTAATGTTTTCCAATTGTTCATGCTGAAACTAAATTTAAAATTGGTTATGGGGCGAAAAAGCGCACCAGAATTCAAATCTAAAATAGTATTTTAATTTTTCATTGACATAATCCGACTTTCTTATATACGAATCAGGCATTTTATTAAGCCCTTTATACAATTTTAACTTTTATTAAATTGTTGATTAACTGGTAAAAAAACCATCCTGGCTGATCTCTTTTCGCCAATTTGTTTACATTCCTAACTATTTGATTATCACAATAAAATATGGTCAAAGCTAAATAGATGAGTAATGGCCGATATGCTGTGTTTTATCCCTTGTGCGCATATACGAGTCATCGGCTGGATAAAATCTCATAAACTGTCTTTGGTTATTGATGTTCGAAGAATTACACCCCAATGCTAAAAGCCGCCGTGTTATAATTGATGCCGGCCGCTACTCGCTCCTCAGGCTTTTCACGGGATTAACCAGTGCCGCTTGTACAGCTTTGTAGCCTACAGTTGTCCACGCAATGGCCACCGATGCTGCTATCGCTCCAATAAATATGTCCGGGCCGATAGTAATTCTATAAGTGTAATCCTGCAGCCATTTATGCATAAAATAGTAACCTATCGGAGCTGATATAGCAAATGCGATTACAATTAATACTGTAAATTCTTTTGAAAACAGGTACACAATGTGGCCTACAGTGGCCCCTAATGTTTTACGTATCCCCACTTCTTTAGTGCGTTGTAAAGCCATAAACGATACCAGGCCATATAAGCCAAGGCATGAAATGAAGATGGCTATACCGGCGAATATTTTATAAAGCGTGGCTAATTCGTCCTCATTTCTATAAAAATCAGCGATTGTTTTGTCGAGGAATTGATATTCATATACACCCTCCGGGAAAGTTTTGTTCCACAGGCTTTCAATACCGTTAAGAGTTTGCCTTACGTTTTGAGGTTGGATTTTGATATTCAACTTGGAGTATTGCCTCTTCCACGGGCCCATCAATACTGGCGGGATGGCGTTACGCAGCGAGGCCACATTATAATCTTTAACCACGCCGGTAATCTGCGCATTCAATTTTTTATCATCCCATAGCATAATATATTTGCCTATGGCTTGCTTTGGATCAGTAATACCCAGTTTATGTATCAAAGTTTCATTAACAACATAGCCTGATATGGTATCTGTTTTTTTGTATGGACTACCGGCCAAAAATTGAATATCATATAACCTGAAATAATCAGCGTCGGCCCATTTCAGGCAGGCGGCAAAGTCCACCTGTTTAGGTGAATTATTGAATTTAAAATCGCTAAACCAACCACTGTTATCAGCCGGGCCGTACAGGCTTACGCTTACATCTTTTATACCCGATTGCTGTAAAAGCTGATCTTTTAGCGCACTTACTCTTGCACGACTGGTGCTGTCGCCGGGGAAAGGAACAGTAATTACAGCATCTTTATTAAACCCAAGCGATTTGTTTCTAAAATAATTCATCTGGTAAATGAGCACCAGGGTACCGATTACCAGGAACTGTGCTATGCAGAATTGCGCCACCACTAACACCTGGCGTAACGAAATTCCGCTTACGCGGCCGGCGTTAATCTTATTTCTTAATGCCCCTATTGGGTTAAATCCTGATAAAACCAGTGCCGGATAGAACCCGGCTAAAAAAGTAACCCCGATTACCACACCTGCTAAAAACAAGATCACAATTGGATCTGTCAGGAAACTCCCGCTCAGCCGGATCTCGAGCAGGTTGTTCAACATCGGTAATGCCACAAGCGAGATTATCGCAGCCAGTATAACTGCGAATAAAGTAATAATCAAGGTTTCGCTGATGAATTGCAGGACTAATTGATATCGGTTACTACCCAAAACCTTACGTATACCAACCTCTTTTGAACGGTTTACAGCCTGGGCAGTAGCCAGGTTGATAAAGTTAACGCAGGCAATAATGAGCAAAAATAAACCGATCAAACTTATAACACTGATCAGTTGCTTACTGAACGGGTGGCCGCTGTACACACCTACCTCGGTATTATAATGCATGTCTTTTAATGCCTGTAGTTGAAATATCTCATTTTTATTATAAGGTGCCGGCACATGCTTTTTTGCGAACACAGCAAGGTCGGCATTAAACTGTTTTTCGTTCATGCCGGGAGGCAAAATGACATAGCCATTCCTATCACCAAAGGTACTTACCCAATCCTGTGCATTGCCGCTAAGGTCGCCTCCTTTTTCGATGAGCGTTAGCCAGGAAACGGCAAGCTTCATTGGAAAATCAGTATTAACCGGGGTGTTCTCAAAGATCCCGGTCACTTTAAGATCGCGTTTGTTTTCGTATCTTATTGTTTTTCCCATCGCCCTATGCCAGTCGCCGAAAAATTTATCGGCTTCGTCACGGGATAGGGCAATGGTTTTAGGCTCAGCTAAGGCGGTGTTTTTATCTCCTGCCAGCCATTTGAAATCAAACATCCGGAAAAAACCCGGATCGGCATAATAAGCCAGATCTTCTTTAAATTTTTTCAATGGAATCCCATTACGCCCATCACCTATAGTATAATGCGATCCATCATTCTTCATAATGTTGGCCAGCAGCTTTATTTGCGGAAAATCAAGCTTCAATCCTTCAATTAGCGGCAGCGGCGTACCTTGGCCGGCATGCGTTCCGTCAGGGCCGCTGCTCACCGTCACAATACGATAGATCCGGTCTTTATTGGGATGAAAACTGTCGAAACTTGTTTCGTATTGAACAATTAGGAATATGAGCAGGCAGGCTGCAATCCCTATTGCCAAACCGGTGATATTAATGGTAGCATAACTTTTATTGCGTATCAGGTTACGCCAGGCAATTTTGAAGTAATTTTTAAACATAACGTTTCGATTTGGTTTCTTAACGGTCCAGCCGGGAGCTGCTTCCTGGTTTAAAATTACCGGCGTAAAACGGGCTTGGCGTTCCAAGTTATAATATGGTCGCTCTTTTTTCAGTTCAAGTTTATATTCGGCCGGACTTTTACCCGTCATTTGTTTAAAAGTGCGGTTAAAGGTGGTTTTTGAATTAAATCCTGATTCGAAGGCTATGCCGAGCAGGGTCAAATGATCATAAGCCGGATCCTGCATTTTCCGGGCCACTCCGGCAACCCGATACTCATTAATGAAATCATTAAAGCTTTTTTTGAGCACCGTATTAATGATCCGGGATAATTCATTGGGATGCAGGTCGAGTTTTTCGGCCAGCGAACGTAAATTAAGCTCCGGATCCTGGTAATACAGGCTGGCTTTCATAACGTTCTTCAGCCAGGTACCCTTTTGCTTTGACTCTCCGGGTAACGCAGCTTTAAAACCTCGCGAAGCAACCAGGGGTAAGCCAATCTCCGTCTTTAAAAAAGCGATAGCCGCCATCCGGATGGTCAATATCACTAAAATGAGATACAGGGGGTAATAAACCTGCTTTCCTAATTGATTATGGTAATAAAAGTGGTTTGTGGCCGCAAGGAACATCCAGCACAGCCACAAGATGCCGAAACCGGTTAGCGAACGATGCAGCCATCTCATTTCGTACCTGTACCGGTCGCCCCCATTAAATTTAATAGCCTGGTAAAAGTTTGCTATCAGCCTGTGGGAGGCATACAAATAAATAATAACGGAAATAAACACAAGCAATTGAAATGCGGGGTTTAGCCGGTGAAAGGTCAGTGTATCATAAGCGGCTTTGCCTGTTTTAATACTATCGTTAATTTCCAATAGCTGAGTGCACAGTTCGAGCAATAACGGGATAAAATGCAGCAAATCTCTAAATCTGAATTTATACTGCGGCCGGGTTATTTTAAGTACGTAAAAGAAAATCAGGGGGCCAAACCCAAGCGAAAATTGCAGCGGTAACCGGCTCCAATAAGGAATATAAGCTGCCAGTTGAATGTCAATGGCTAATATTTGGGCTATATGCAAAACAACAACGATCAGAGCAAGGGCAAAAAGCCGGTTAGCAGCGTTGCTTATCCTTTTGGTGATCCATAGAAGCAAAGCAAAGGCCATCCCGATGAAAATAGCTCCCAAAAAGGCCAGGTCGTAGGCGTTGATATGGAATATGTAAGTATTCAATTACTTCAAATGGCGCAATCCCTGTTCCAAATTTACAATACATTGATATACAAATAATTAACTCCATGTTTATATATATACTGTAATACAACCGAACATATGGGTGTTCGCTTTTGGGATGGCTTGCCTCCATATAGCCAGTTCATTCAGTCGTGGTTTCTTAACTCGGGGAAAATAATTCACCATTCACGTAGCCTTGTCGCAGCAGCAGGAAATAGCATGTAAAGTTTGCTTTAGTTACAATTTATGATTTGCTCTTACTCAAACAGGCGCAAGCACAGGCCATTAGGATATTCATGCCCGTAATCAATGTATCATTGTCTGTCAGCCCACGATCGCATAATCCAAACCCAGCTACCTAAAACTGATAAATATCATCTTTACCATTGATTTCTTGCAGGTAAAGCGGCCTGTAATGGCGGGTATATTTGCATGTGCCCACACAATATCCATTTTCAGCATTTCCCGCCCGTTCCGAAGAACAGCAGCAGCGCGCGACGACACTTTTTAAGAAAAAAAATCCCAATGATTGTTTTTTTCGCAATGATGCGGAATTTGACTGGCTCTACCCGGAGCATTTGCAGTCGTTATCACAAAAACAATGGACGCCTGTTGCCATCGCCAGAAAGGCCGCCGAATATTTAGCAGTAAAAGGCGCCAAAGTACTGGATGTTGGTAGCGGCATAGGAAAATTCTGCTTAACCGCTGCGCATTTTTATCCTGATTCTTTTTATTTCGGGGTTGAACAGCGGCATGAACTGGTGCATTACGCCCAAACCACACAAAAATACCTGGATATTAATAATGTCAGTTTTATACATGCCAATATCACCCAGGTTAACTTTCACCAATTTGACCATTTCTATTTCTATAATTCTTTCTTTGAAAATTTAGACCAGGAGAACGCTATTGATGATCATATAGAGACTTCCTACGGCCTCTACGCTTATTATTCACGGTATTTAAAATCGATGCTGAATGATAAACCGTCGGGTACCAGAGTAGTAACCTATCAGAGTTTCGGAGAAATTATTCCGATAGATTACAGCATGAAAGATCTCGCTTATGACTCCTTACTTCAGTTGTGGGTCAAAGATTAATTACGATTTAACTTAAACACATGAATAACAAACAGTTCCATTTTTTATGTATAGTGATACCATAAGCATTTCTTATTTCCGCAAAGACGCGGCTTTCGATACTTTGTATCCGATACATATCCGGGAACTATCACAAATGCACTGGACTGGATTGGACATTTCCCTCGAAGCCAGCAATTTCCTCGCAGCCCCGGGGGCCAGAATCCTGGATATTGGCAGCGGTGTTGGTAAATTTTGTATCGCATCGGGCGTTTATCATCCGGAGGCTACCTTTTATGGTATTGAGCAACGGGAAGAGCTGTTCAATTATGCAGAATCAGCCAAAGCGCAGATAGGTGTACCCAATGTGCAGTTTATGCATGGTAACCTCACTAACCTGGATTATGACCTGTTTGATCATTTTTATTTCTTCAATCCCTTTTATGAAAATATAGAACCAGGCATCCGGATCGATTATAGCGTCAATACCTCGTTTGATCTGTATAACTACTATACCTTGTTCATCTATGAAATGCTGAACAAAAAACCGGCCGGTACCAGACTGGTTACCTTTCATGCACCCGAAAAACAGATTCCGGTTAGTTATCAATTAATGAACAATTCCTATAGCCGGGTGCTCAAAATGTGGATCAAGCAGTAAAGGAGCTGGTTCAACCTTGCGATAGGCATATTGAACTTCAGATTAATAAACGCGGCAAATATTTATCAAAATAATAATTGAACGATAAAAAAATAAAAATCAAACAAATCATTTATTTAACACAAAACACAATGGAAAAATTTAAAGCGGCAAAAGATTTGGTAGGTGCCATAGAGAAAGACATGTTCAATTTTTACGAAAAAGGCAACAAAGCTGCAGGAACCAGGGTTAGAAATGCTATGCAGCAATTAAAAGTTATTGCAACAGATATCCGTAAAGAAATAACAGAAAAGAAAAACAATAAATAATAGTTTAAGAACTGTTTTGGGAAAATAGACCAGGTAAGCTTTGGCCTGGTTTATTTTGTCAGGAACAGCCAGATAAATCATTCTTTTTAATATATGATTGGATTTCCTTTACGTGTTACTTATCAGCAGCAAGATTTTATTTATTATATCATCGCTGCCCCGAGTAAAAAGAACCATACCCTTGAGATTCTTTTAGATTCTAAAAGTTACACCTTTATTCTGGGTTTAAATAAACTATGGATCGAAAAAGACCCGGACAAAGATCGCCCTCTTGATCAGGGATTGGTGCTGGCCATAAGCAGAGCGGTGACCTTACGTTACCCTATTTAATATCGGAATTATAATAGATCAAAGCCTTTATTAACCTACATAGGACTTTTTGAGGAACCGGTTTCCAATAAAACTTCGTCTGCCCGTTTTAATGCTTTTTCAAATGTATCCCGGACATTGCCTTTACCGATTTGAAATAATAAACGCGTCTTTTTTAATGCTCCTGTTACCTGTTCGCTGTTTGCCTCCGACAGGATAAGTTTAGTTCCTTTCTTTTTTATTTCCTGATGAACATCCCTTAATACCCTAATACCGGTTGCATCAATGACTGGTACATTCCTCATCCGGATAATCAATACCCGGGCGGGTTTTTCCAGCACTTTCATCGTGTCTTTAAATTTATAGGCCGCACCAAAGAACAAAGGCCCATTGATCTCAAAAACGTCAACCCCTTTGGGGATAACTGATTGGTTAAATTCATCATCAAATAATTGATCCGAAGACAAAATCGTTTGCTGTACCGAACTGGACTGCATCATTTTGCGCATAAAAAGGAAAGCGGCAAGAATTATCCCAATTTCAATAGCTACGGTCAGGTCTATCAATATGGTGAGGCCGAAGGTGATCAACAAAACGGAAGCATCACTTTTTGAGCCTTTAAATACGTCTATAAAATTCCCCAGTTCGCTCATATTCCAGGCTACCACCACCAATATACCTGCAAGTGTTGCCATGGGGATCAGCGCTGCCCATTGGCCTATAAAAAGCATAATAAGAAGTAAGGTAATGGCATGTATGATCCCCGCTACGGGTGTACTTCCGCCATTTTTTATATTGGTAGCCGTTCTTGCTATTGCGCCGGTGGCCGGAATTCCCCCTAAAACAGATGAACAGATATTGGCCAGTCCCTGTGCAATGAGCTCTGTATTAGACCGGTGATTTCCGCCGGTCATGCCATC
Organism: uncultured Mucilaginibacter sp.; assembly: GCA_966212355.1. GTDB lineage: Bacteria > Bacteroidota > Bacteroidia > Sphingobacteriales > Sphingobacteriaceae > Mucilaginibacter. The sequence goes on along the minus strand of CBIHRB010000001.1, from coordinate 259,809 downwards.
TGCTACAACCGCTGATAGTAAAGACTCAATACTGCACAGCAAAGCGATGGTAAAAGCAGGCCTGATCAGTTGCCGGATGGTTTCCAGGCTTACATCTGGCATGACCGGGTGCGGTAAAGCAGCAGTGATCACTCCGAAACGGCTGCCAATAGTTTCTACCGGAAGATGGAAATACCGGACAAGCAGTGTGCTTATGACAATTGCGATCAGCGAACCGGGAACTTTCCGGGTTACCCTGGGCCACAGCAAAATAACCAGTAAGGTAAAAACCCCGATGAGCAAGGCATAAAGGTTCAGCGAAGACAGGTGCCGGCTATAGTCGGTCCATTTACTGATAAAATCAGCAGGGACATTACCCATTTTCAACCCCAAAAAATCTTTAACTTCTGAAGAAAAAATAATGACGGCGATCCCGGTGGTAAAACCAATGACCAGCGGATAGGGAATGTATTTGATAGTATTACCCAACTTAGCTACCCCCATGATAATCAAAAGGATCCCGGCAATAAATGTGGCAATAACCAATCCGCTGACACCGAACTGCTGAACGATCCCATAAACAACAACGATAAATGCACCTGTAGGCCCTCCTATCTGCACCTTGCTGCCTCCCAAAGCAGATATAATTACTCCCGCAATGATAGCCGTAAAAATTCCTTTTTCGGGGGATACACCCGAAGCAATGGCAAAAGCTATGGCCAGGGGCAAAGCAACAACACCTACAATTACTCCGGCAACAACATCTTTATAAAATTGTGCAAGAGTATAACCTTTAAGGGTGTCAATCAGCTTGGGCCTGAACAAATTCATCATTTCGTTCATTATTGAAACCATTTAAATTTATTCCCGTCCACCGGCATTTCAACATCAAGTTCGGGATGATAATGAACCTTGGGAGATAACCAGTAAAGCAATATTACGCGGGAATACCTGAAATTCAACGGCGCAAGCAGGAACAAACCACCGAGAATGGTAGTGAGATATAACCATGGCGAATCGTTATTTTGGGTTATCAGGAAAGTGGCGACCCACAAGATGCCTCCCTCTGCTACATTCATAGCGTAGCTGATATACATCGCCGCATAAAAATAGCCGGGCTCGATCTCGAAGATCATCTGACAATGCGGGCAATTCAGGTTGATCTTGTTGGAACCCAAACGGTATGTTGCTCCTTCGAACATATTGCCCCTGCGGCAGCGCGGGCATTTTGCATGGAGCATCGCCCATGATTTTGACGTTCTTACCATTAATACAAAGCTATGCTTATAATAAAGGCCTGATATGGTATGACATCAGCAAACAAACTGATATTTATCAGTTTTAGACGGCAAACCCGCGCTTAATATACGCCCTACGGGTTTCTCCGGTCATACAGGGCATACCAGTCAATAGCATGGGCTTCATTAAATTTATATATTTGTAATATGAGTTTATCCGGAATTTTTCCAATTGATAAGTGGGAATTCACAACACAATCCGTTCTTAATACACTTTCCGAAGAAGATTATGACTTTTTAATCTCCCGGCAAGGTGCTCAGAAATATCAAAAAGGAGAAATCATCTTCAAGGAAGGCATTGTACCTTCCGGTATCTATTTTATCCACCAGGGAAAAATAAAAAAATATAAAGTTGACCGGAATGGCCGGGAGCAGATCATATATGTAGCTAATAAAGGCGAATTAATCGGGTATCACGCTATTTTGGCGGAAGAGCGTTGTCCTGATTCTGCAGCTGCATTGGAAGACTGCCTGATCAGTTTTATCCCTAAAGAGGATTTTTTAACCATTCTGGATAAATCACCACTTTTTATGCGGCGCTTATTGAAATCGTTGAGCCATGAATTTAGTGTATTGGCCAATAGTATTTCAGTGATCTCTCAGAGAACAGCGTCTGAACGCCTCGCTATTTCACTGATCATTTTGAGAGAAAAATTTAAAGTGGACGGGGCAGGTGAAAAAGATGTTATTCTCAATATCTCGAGAATGGACCTGGCCGGCATGGCAGGGATCGCGCAGGAAAATGTGATTCGCTTATTAAAAGAATTTAAAGAGGAAGGCGTACTGGAAACCGACGGCCGAAAGATCTGGATCAAAGATCTTAAACAATTGGTTAAAAAATCTAACTACGGATTTGGGAACCCATAGTTAGCATGGCTGCCTGGATTCACACAGTTTATTTTACAAACTCACTTTTAGCCCAACTTTAGGATATTTGAAACAGTTAGTTACCTTTTATTTTTAATTCCAAAGTGGTTACCAGTGAATCCGGCTTTACTGTAGCCAAGTCAAGATTAATGCCCGTTGAATCCTGATGAAATTTAACTTTTTTACCATGCAGTACCCTGCAATGTGTAATAGTTTGTTTAACAGGTGGTAATTTTATGATAGTATCTCCCGCCGGCATTTTCAGCACGTGGATATATATTTTATCCCCGCTGCTTGTGGCCCCATAAAAATCATCAACAGGTTGAAAAGGTCCCGGACGCGTTTGATATATGCTCTCGCCATTTTTTGTTAACCACTGCCCAATTTCTTTCAGGCGATCCACATGAGCAGGAGGAATAACACCGTCCGGATCCGGCCCAACATTTAATAACATATTTCCACCCCGGTCAACGGTATTAACAAGCATGTTTATAATCTTTTTCAGCGGCATCAATCGCTGAGCCTTATTGTATCCCCAACTGGTTTCATTAAGGTTCAAGCATTTTTCCCATGGAAAGGGAATAATAGGTCCTTTAACATCCGCGCCACCTTCGTCGGTCTGGAAATCTCCCACCATCCCTGATCTTGGATTAATGACCACATCCGGGTTGTAGCTACGTACCATAGCATTAAGTTTTAATGGTTCCCAAAACCAGGCAGCGTCGGCATCGGTACCTTTATGCGCCAGCCAGCCGCCATCGTACCACAAAATATCTATTTTGCCGTAATTCTTCATTAGCTCTTCTACCTGCCCATATGTTTGTTTCTTGAGCAAGGCAGCATTGTCGGGAAGCCCCTTAGGGTCGAAATAACCAGGAAAACGCCAATCCAGAGGAGAATAATAAATGCCTACATAAAGGCCTGCTTTACGGCACGCTTCAGTATACTCCTTTACAAAATCACGGTGAGCGGCAGTTTCCCAACTATCAAAATGCCGGTAACTTGAGGGGCTGTTCCAAAGGGCAAAGCCATCATGATGGCGGCTAACCATTACCATATATTTCATACCTGCCTCCTTGGCAACCTTAGCCCATTCTGTAGCGCTAAAATGCCTTGGATTAAACTGATCAGCTAATCTGGCATATTCCTCAGCCGGTATCTTTTGATTAAACATGGTCCATTCACCTGTGGCCGGTATAGCGTATAGGCCCCAATGTATAAACATCCCAAATTTCTGATCTTCCCACCATTGCATCTTTTCGGGCGGAAGGTTAGAGCCAGGACCCGATATACCCTGCCCCGCACCCTTTAATGCGGGGTACACCTTACCCTTTTCCATTGACTTTCTTTCTGCATCGCTCATTTGCTGGCTCTTTACCAAAAAAGAATGGATCAATAGTGTTAGCAGCAAACAAGCTGCCTTGATCGTGGTCTTTCGGTTAAACATAATTAGGGTTTTCATACAGTAACAATTCAGGTAAATAGCAATGGTTTAAACCTTTTGTGTAATAATAAAATCAACGTTTTTCAGGACGGTTTAATAATAAGGTATACGCCACGCTAAATTAATTAAAGCCGGCGACGCAGAATTACCTAAACCAGACTTTATTTTATACAAAAACGACTTTCTACCGGTGCCCTCCCTGGCTCTGCAAAAACTCATCACCTCCGATATGTAGGCGTTTTTACCTGGGTGAAAATGCAAACCATTGCCCATCTCCAATAAAAAATAAAGTTGTCAAGCGTAAAAAAATATATATTGCTATATGCACGTTAGATTACATTACATTTATTAATTTGCCCGGCTCCGATCTGTTCAATATGATTGCTATTATAAATATCATTTTCTGTCTCTCTTTCCTGGTCTTCGCTTACCTTAACCTGAACGACGTCGATCCGTGGCTTTGGGTACCAATCTACCTTAGTGCGGCTGTATGTTGCGGGCTGGTAGTTTTTCACCTGGTTTATCCGAGGCTGTATCTATGCTTGATCGCGATATACCTTGTTCACGCAGGCACCATTTATTTTTCTAAAGATGGTGTACGCGACTGGATAACGAAATATAACAGGCCAAGTTTGGTAGAAACGATGCAGGCAGACAAGCCTTATATAGAAAAAACCAGAGAGTTCTTTGGCCTGCTGATTATTGCCGGCGCATTGCTCATCAATTATATCGCGGCCTGAGCAACATGGATCGGTCAACCCTGATGATTTGAAGATATGTTCACTTATGATATAGAAAAATTTAAGCCCCTGCTTACAGATCTCATTGCAAGACATGTAAGCCAGGATGCAAAAGACTGGCTGCTGGCCCAGGGGAATCACGCTGCATCTGCCGCAGCATTTAACGCTGCCTTCGCCGCCTTGCCGCGTAAGACGGGAAAAGCGCCGGTCAATGCCGGTACTGAAAACGAAGCTGGTTTATCGGCTATCCGTAAAGATTTTTCGATAGCAGGATGGTCGGCTGACAGGCTTGCCAGGGTATGGCTGTTGTTAACACTTGACACCACCGATAAAGACCGTTATCAGCAGAATATCGAAAACTTATTCTTAGCTGCTGAAATGAACGAATTAGTGGCTTTATATTCGGCTTTGCCTCTGCTTGCTTACGCCCCGATATGGGTACAACGCTGTACGGAAGGTAACCGCAGTAATCTGGGCGTTGTGCTCGAAGCAATCATGTATCACAACCCCTACCCCGCGGAAAACCTGCCCGAGCCGGCCTGGAACCAAATGGTGCTAAAGGCACTTTTCACCGAAAAAAAGCTGGAGCTGATCACGGGATTGGACCAGCGTGCCAATGTCAGCCTCGCACATACATTGATCGATTACGCGCAAGAGCGCTGGTCAGCCGGCCGAAGTACAGATCCTATGCTTTGGCGATTAGTAAGTCGCTTTGTGGATGACACGATACTGCAGGACATCCAGGAAGGATTACCGGGTTTAAGCGAACTTGAAAGGGAAGCAGTGGCATTAGCTATTGCCGAAAGCAGCTTTCAGCCCGCAAAAGAGTTGTTGAAAGTTGGTCCTTTAAAAGTGGTGACCGGCAGAAAAACGAGTTGGAACGAATTTATTAACAATACAAAAAATTAATTTGGGGATATGTGTTGCAGCAATTTTGAAAACAGAGAGCAAATACCTGGCGAAAAACCAGAGTCATTTGATATAACGGCCGTAAAAGGTATGCGTTTTTTTGACCCACATGTACATATGACATCCCGTACAACAGATGACTACCAGGCTATGGCTGATGCGGGCGTGGTGGGGCTGATAGAACCGGCTTTTTGGCTGGGACAGCCCCGGACAGGCATTGACAGCTTTCGCGATTATTACAGCAGCCTGGTTGGCTGGGAAAGATTTCGCTCATCACAGTTTGGCATTAAACATTATTGCACCATAGGGCTTAACTCCCGCGAGGCAAACAATGAAAGCCTTGCAGAACAGGTGATGGAAATACTTCCGCTGTTTGCTTATAAAGAGGGAGTTGTGGGTATTGGTGAAATAGGTTTCGATGACCAAACCGCGGCTGAAGAAAAATATTACCGCTTGCAACTGGAACTGGCCAGGGAAGCCGGCCTGCCGGTACAGGTCCACACCCCGCACCGCGACAAGAAAAATGGTACACGCCGTAGTATGGACATCGCGATAGAACATGGCATCGATCCTTACAAGGTCATCATTGACCATAACAACGAGGAGACCGTTAAAGAGGTCCTTGACCGGGGTTTTTGGGCCGCATTCACGATTTACCCCTTCACCAAAATGGGTAATGAACGCATGGTTGAAATCGCCAGGCAATATGGCCCCGAACGGATCATGGTCAATTCGGCTGCCGATTGGGGTATCAGTGATCCCCTGGCTGTGCCAAAAACCGCTGCACTAATGAAAATACGCGGTATCAGTGACAAAGATATCCAATTGATCACCTACGGTAACGCAATTACCGCTTTTGCCCAAAGCGGACAGCTCGATGAAACTGATTTCGCTACGGTCAGGAACGTTGATCAAAGCGTAAAATTTGAAGGTAACAGTATATTGCGCGGCGGCCAGCAACCAAGAATCGATAAATCATCTATCATCATTAGCTAATCGTGATCTTGAGGAAACTGTACATTTATCTTCAGCTCATGCGGCCCGCCAATATTGTTACTTCGGTCGCAGATATTCTGGCGGGGATCGCTATTGCCAGTGCCCCGGGTACTTTAGCGGAGACAGCCTGGCCGGCCGCCCTCCTGCTTTGCCTTTCCACAGCTTGCCTCTACGGCGGCGGTATTGTTTTTAACGATATTTTCGATGTGAAGACTGATAAGATTGAACGGCCTGAAAGGGCCATCCCCTCAGGCAGGGTTAGTTTACCGGAAGCTTCAGTGCTCGGCACGTTGTTGTTAAGCGCAGGCATTTTATTGGCATTTCTCGTTTCGGCGGCATCTGGTATACTCGCGGCAGCTATCGCGCTCTGCGCGCTGCTCTACGACAAGTTTGGCAAGCATCATCCCTTTTTCGGACCACTTAATATGGGGATGTGCCGGGGATTAAACCTGCTGCTCGGAGTCAGCATAATACCGGGTGCACTCAACCATTGGTCAATGTTAGCATTCGTGCCTGTGGTTTACATATTCTCGATCACCCTGACCAGTCGTGGCGAAGTTCATGGGGGCAAAAGGAACAACTTGTATATAGCGGCATTTTTGTACGCTGCAGTCATCGCCTTTATCAGCTACTTTTCGTACGTTAATAACCGGCTGCTATGGTCACTGCTTTTCATCTTACCCTTTACCTGGATGATATTCAAACCGCTGCTCATAGCCATAAGAGAACCGATCGGCAAAAATATTGGTAATGCCGTAAAGGCCGGGGTGATCTCCCTGATATTGATGGACGCTTCCTGGTCTGCCACATTCAGCTCATTTATATTCGCCCTGATGATCGCCTGCCTCTTACCGCTCTCGATGTGGCTGTCAAAAACCTTTGCAGTCACCTAATTAATTTCAATAACAATAGATCTTCCCCCGATGGAACATTTGCAACAGAACTTCAGCATAAAATATAGTTACAACGTCTTTTTTACTTCGGCCTTATTCGCAAAGGACAATCCCCTTCTGAACGATTTTCTGGCAAACGCTGCTACTTCCGGCGCGTTAAGGAAGATCCTGTTTGTGGTCGATCAGGGGGTTGCTGACGCCCATGGGGATTTATGCTCTGATATTAATTCCTATTTTCAGGCGCATACTGCTGTTCAGCTGGTGCCCGAGATCTTGCTGATACCCGGCGGCGAATACGTAAAGAATGATGAACGCTATTTTGATATGATCCTCGAAGCGGTAAATAATTACGGTATAGACCGGCATTCATACATCGCCGTAATTGGTGGCGGGGCCGTATTGGATATGGCAGGTTATGCTGCTGCAGTAGCCCACCGGGGAGTAAAGCTTATCCGCATACCAACAACTGTGCTGTCTCAGAACGATTCAGGAATCGGGGTGAAGAACAGCATCAATTATTTTGGGAAAAAGAATTTCCTGGGCACATTCGCACCCCCTGCCGCTGCTTTTAATGATGACCAGTTTTTGACCACGCTCACCGACCGCGACTGGCGTTCCGGAATATCCGAAGCTATCAAAGTTGCCCTGATCAAAGACCCTGTTTTTTTCAACTGGATAGAACAGAACGCACCCGCCCTCGTGAGCCGCGACGCGACAGCAATGAATTACCTGATTTGGCGCTGCGCGCAGCTGCACATGCAGCACATTGCCGGCGCCGACCCCTTTGAAAGCGGCTCATCACGCCCTTTGGATTTCGGGCATTGGAGCGCGCACAAACTGGAATATCTCAGCGGTTTCGACATCCGACATGGTGAAGCGGTAGCCATGGGGATAGCCCTGGATACGGTTTATTCCTGCCTTTGCGGCCGTTTAACCGCTCCAGACAGTGAGCGCGTGATAAGCCTGATCCAAAACTTAGGTTTTGAAATCAGCCACGGGCTCTTACGGATCAGCGGAGATGATAGCCCACTATTGCAGGGCCTGGAGGAGTTTCGTGAGCATTTGGGCGGGGAACTCACCATTACGTTACTCAATGCTGTAGGCGAAGGTGCCGAGGTACATGAAATTGATACCCGGCTTTTGAAACAAGCGAGTATTGAACTGCACAATCGGCAATTCGAACTTCAGCAAACGCAAATTTAAACAATACAAACATCTGCCCTCATGAAAATAAATGCAGCGCACCTGACCTATTGTACCAATATCCATCCCGCGGAGAACTGGCCGGAAACTTTCGGGGCTCTGAAAAACCATTTCCCGGCAATCAGGGCTGCTCTTGCGGGGAAGGAACGAATGGGTATTGGCCTGCGCCTTTCTAATATGGCCAGCCTGGGTTTGCTGGCAGAGGAAGATAATTTAGCGGAGTTCAAACAATGGCTGTCTGATCATGATGCTTATGTTTTCACGATGAACGGTTTCCCCTATGGCGGTTTCCATAACACCGTAGTCAAGGACGAAGTGCATGCGCCGGATTGGACAACAGTTGAGCGCGTGGATTATACCTTACGCCTGTTTCATATATTGGGCGAATTACTTCCTGAAGGTTTGCAGGGAGGGATTTCAACCTCGCCCTTAAGCTATAAACCATGGCATGCGGCCGGTGAGGCCAGGAACAAGGCAAGGGCGATCGCCACGGAGAATATTTTAACGGTGGCGGCTGCACTTTTTAAAATACACCGCTCGGCCGGGGGCCTTATGCACCTGGATATCGAACCCGAGCCGGATGGCTTCCTGGAATCAGGCCGGGAGTTTATAGATTGGTTTGAAAACGACCTGTTGCCGCGTGCTATTTTAGTACTGCGAGAACAGTTTGGCCTATCTCCGGCCGATGCAGAAGCAGCTGTAAAACAACATATTAACCTATGCTATGACGTTTGCCATTTTGCTATCGGCTATGAGGAACATGAGAGCGTTATTGATGAACTGGCCGCGAAAGGTATCCAGGTAGGCAAGATACAAATCAGTGCTGCCTTAAAGGCCCATCTTCCGCTGGATCTGGCAATGAGGGACGAGGTAACCGACGCGCTTGCCAGATTCAACGAGCCAACGTATTTGCACCAGGTGATCGCGAAAACAGCAAATGGAGAATTGATCCGCTATCCCGATTTACCGGAAGCTCTGGCAGATAGCCGGAACCCGGTAGTCAATGAATGGCGTGCGCACTTCCATGTGCCTGTTTTTGTTGAGGATATGGGTGTGGTGCAATCAACACAAAACGATATTGTCAGGGTGCTCAACAAATTCAGTAACGCTGCTTTTACACAACACCTGGAAGTGGAAACATATACCTGGAGTGTATTACCGGATGAGCTGAAGGCTCCCCTAACGCAATCGATCATCCGGGAATTGGATTGGGTTAAAGCGCAAATATCATAAGAAAGAAGCCAATTATGAATAAAACGGTAGTTATCGATGTAGTGGGTTTATCCACGTCTCTGATCGGCGAGCATACGCCATTTCTTAAATCTTATATCAAAGACAGGCATCTGACGCATATAACGCCTGTATTGCCTGCTGTTACCACCGCTATGCAGTCCGCCTACGTCACCGGCAAATTTCCTGTTGACAATGGCATTGTAGGTAATGGGTGGTATGACCGCGCGGATTGTGAAGTAAAATTCTGGAAGCAGTCAAACAAACTCGTTGAAGGACAGAAAATATGGGAAAAGGCCAGGAGCGAAGATCCATCTTTCACGAGCTCGATAATGTTTTGGTGGTACAATATGTACTCCTCGGCGGATTACTCCGTGACGCCCAGGCCAAACTACCTTGCCGACGGACGAAAAATACCGGATTGTTACTCGGAGCCTGCCGACCTGCGTGACCACCTTCAGGCGAAGTTGGGGCAGTTTCCGCTTTTTCAGTTTTGGGGGCCCGGCGCCAATATCAAATCAAGCCGTTGGATAGCTGACGCTGCAATGGAAACAGATACGTTGCATGACCCGACGCTAACACTGATATACCTGCCTCATCTGGACTATTGCCTGCAAAAATTTGGTCCGGATTTACCAGTTATTGCCAAGGACCTGAATGATATTGATAAAATTATCGAAGATCTGGTTTCGTTTTACAGGAAAAAAAATGCCGAGATCATTATCCTTTCCGAATATGGTATCTCCCCGGTGGACCGCCCGGTTCATTTAAACCGGGTATTGAGGCAAAACGGCTTGTTAGGCATCAGGATTGAGCGTGGACTGGAGATACTTGACCCTGGCGCTTCAAAAGCCTTTGCGGTAGCTGATCACCAACTGGCACATGTCTACATCAACGATGCGAGCGTAACGGCAAAAGTCAAAGCGCTGCTTGAAGCCGTGCCTGGTGTTGAAAGGGTGCTTACCCGGGAAGAGCAGGCCGCGTATCACATCGATCATCCCCGGGCCGGAGACCTCGTCCTGATCGCTGATGAGAGAAGCTGGTTCACTTATTATTTTTGGCTGGATGACGCGCTTGCCCCGGATTATGCGCGCGTAGTTGACATCCATAAAAAACCGGGTTATGATCCTGTTGAGATGTTTATGAGTTCAAAGCTCCGCGCCGGCTACAAATTGCTGCGCAAAAAGGCGGGTTTCAGGTATGTAATGGATGTTATTCCACTGGATGCCACCCTGATTAAAGGCTCTCATGGCCGGGTGGATGTACCACCAGAATATCAGCCCGTGATCATTACCGATAACCCATTGGAAAAACAGGACCTGATAGCGACCGACATTCATGATATCATCTGGAGGCACCTGAAAAATTGATTAGCTAAGCTGGCCTTGTATACTGATTGCCGGTTGTTCAAATGGTCATCCTGCGTCCGATATGATCCTTCTTATTAATTGTTCTATATCACAAAAACAGTTATTCAAAATTCCACCACGCCGACTGTTTGAAGGGACTGCCTAAAGTGTAAGGCTCCCCAATACGCGGAACGTTTAGTTCGACACCCAACTCCTTTGCTGCAGGCACAAGCCTTTTTATCGGTTCGTTCCAGGGCTGGTTAGCTTCAATAAACTTAGCCCAGTGAATAGGCTGTAACAAACGGGCTTGCAGGTCAGCAGCAGCCTGTGCGGGTTGCCCTAACCACAGGTGCGTCCATGGCCAATTGGGGCTATACTGCCCGCATTCCAAAAACGCCAGATCAAATGGCCCGAATTGCTGGCCTATTTGTTTAAAATGCGGACCGTAACCGCTATCGCCGCTGTAAAACAGCCTATAATTGCCAATCTGAAAAACGTAAGAGGCCCATAATGTTTTATTCTCATTCTTATAAGTACGATTGCTGCGATGTTGGGCTGGGGTGGCGGTAATCCGAATACCACCGGACAACGTAATCGATTGGTTCCAATTAAGTTCAATGATCTTTTTAGGGTCAAACCCCCAGTATACCAGATCAGCGCCTACTCCCATCGGCACAACAGCCATTTTAATACGGTTCTTTAATTTTTTCAAAGTCCGATAATCCAGATGATCGTAGTGATCATGAGAAATGATCAGCGCATCTATTTGAGGCATATCATCGGCGTGATAATGCTTTGTACCCGGGAACGCGGTAATCAATCCGGGCACCGGTCCGGCATGATTGCTAAAAACCGGATCAATGAGCATATTAAACTGCCCGCTTTTTATTAGTAAAGATGAATGTCCAAACCAAACGATCGTAGGTGCAGGAGCAGCTAATGAATTCAGATCGGTTTTAATCCACGGAAGTGCATGAGAAGGCCTGATGGTTTCAGGACGTCTGCTCAAAAAAAGAAATTTACGTTTGACCGTAGAATCGGAAAGTTCAGCCAAATTTATAAAAGCTCCATTTTTATAATTTGGTAAAGAATCTAACCGGGTAAGTTCTTCGCCATCCGGATTTTTACCCAGAGATTTAACTATGCCGCAACCGTCGACCGTCAATAATAACAGTGCAGCCAACACAATTCCCAAACACGCTCTTTTCATGCACTAAATGATGGATGTAACGCTTAAAAACAACATTTATTTTATAAATGCGTAATCTACCTTCCCGGCCACGGCCACCAAAGGTGTATGGGTTGGATTCAGCGCGATTTGGTCAGAGAATCACATCCACAACTCGTTTAGATCTATATTTGAAATATAATCCCCCCAGAAAAATGACAGCAAGGACTCCCTGGCTGCCATATTCCCGCAATTTGAGATGGCCGTTCCGAGTTTTATTTCAAAAACACAGCAAAAAGATGGATGTTAAGACCGGTAAGGACCTGATGCGCGCCGGTCAATATGTGCGAGCTACGTTGTTGGGCATCGACTGCCGGGTGAAGTTTATCACGGGAGCACGGCATACTCAGAAACGACTCCAATAAAACTTTACTCCACCTCAATCCAAACTAACCGGATCCCCAGGAACTTCTAATCTTCCCGATTTTTAATCATAAGGTTATCTACGCTGAGATTACCGACATGGAGGCTTCTGATCACAGCTTTTTTAACCATGATTCGGCTAATCATCAATGCGCCTATAGCAATCGCGCCAATAGCCATAGATCCCAATGCTAACACAGCAATTGCTGATGCCCCGGTTGCAGAAGCTCCGGTTACCCCGACACAGTTTGTTTTGCCCGTTTCTTTTTCAAAAAGTTTCATATGATTTTTAATAAAGTCTCTCAAATACGTAACACGACTTGCCTATAATCATTTGTAATTTCCAATTCACCGGACGGTTATTATTTAGTTGCGGAATAGCCAGACTATGCCATCCGCTACCGGATCATGTGAAAATATTTCTCCCTGTTTTCAAATAGCACCCAGATGAGCACCGCCCAAAGCACAAGCACCATCGGTATTCCCGAAGATAAAGAAATAACAGTTAACAATATGCCAACCATAACGGGAAAAATGATTAACGCGCCTAAAGCCCTGAAACGGGGAATAATCACCAGGATCCCCCCAATAATTTCGGCAATGCCGATAAGTGGCATCAGCCATTTGATCTGCATAATGGCGCCAAACATGGCCATGGCATTTGGCGGCATGTCTTTAGGTACAGGCATGTAATTTAAAAACTTGTTCAGGCCTGCATTGATAAACATCAGCCCGAATAACAGGCATGCAATAAATAAGATTTTCTTTTTCATTACTTTATGTGATTTAATTGTTTTTTAGCAATTCAATGAATGGCCTTACACCTTCACCTTTTTCCAGTTCCCTTTTTTGAAGTAATACCAGGAAACCAGGGCTAAAAGCGCCTCGGCCGCGGGCACCGCCGCGATGGCTCCTGCGGAATGCAATCCGAAGCCTTTGGCGAGTAAGTAAGCTAAAGGAACCTGGAAAAGCCAAAAGCACCCAAAATTGATCCATGTAGGCGTTTTGGTGTCGCCGGCCCCGTTTAAGGCCTGGCTCATGACCATGGCTATAGCATAAAAAATAAATCCGGAACCGATGATTCGGAGTGCCGTACTGCCAAAGTTCAAAATAATGGGTTCGGTTGTAAATATGCTGACGATGGGACGGGCGAAGAATAGGAACAGCAGCATAACGAAACTCATCAATACAGCATTATATCGCGCTGTAAGCAATACACTTTGAGCTGCCCTGTCAACATGACCTGCACCTAAGTTTTGCCCTACCAGGGTTGCTGCAGCGTTACTTAACCCCCAGCATGGTAAAATAAAGAAAACAAAATTCCGGAAAGCGATCTGGTAACCGGCAGAAGCTGCTGTACCGCCGGTTTCAGCAACCAGCCGCGTAAGTATGATCCAGCTGCCGCTTGCAATGATAAATTGAAAAGTTGCAGGCCAGGCCACAGCGATGATGGTTTTTACCACAGCGGGATCCCAATTAAAGTCAGCACCGCGAAACTTGAGAATACCGCTCCCTTTAAACAGGTGGTATACCTGGAAGGTCACCCCGCAACTCCTTCCAATCACGGTGGCTATTGCAGCGCCCTTCAATCCGAAAAAGTGAATGAAAACCGGGCAGAGAATAATGTTGATGATGCTTGCAATCCAAAGGCTTTTCATCGCCATGGCGGCGTCACCCGCGCCCCGAAAAATCCCGTTGATCAGAAACAACAGGATAATAACAAGACTGCTGCCCAGCATGATGCGGGTAAAAATAGCTCCATCCCGAACCACTTCTTCGCTTGCACCCATTAACTTCAATATCTCGGGCGCATATAAAACACCGGCCAGGCTTACCATTATAGTTGTGATCAGGCAGATTACCAGCGCCTGAGCTCCTGCATGGGCCGCGGCTTCCGGTCTCTTTTCACCGATCCTTCGCGCTACAATTGCCGTGGCCGCGGTGCTTAAGCCAATAGCGATGGAATAGACAATGGTGATCACCGATTCGGTTAAACCTACCGTGGCTATAGCGTTTTGCCCAAGTTTGCCAACAAAGAACATATCCACCACCGCAAAAACGCTTTCCAGGCTTAATTCCAGGATCATTGGGATAGCCAGTAAGAAGATGGCTTTCGGAATACTGCCTTGGGTATAATCTTGTTGCTCGCCATTAAGAGAAAGTTTGATGGCGTTCCAAAGCTTTGAGCTTGTGATCTGTAATGTACTCATTGTTGTTATTTAAAAATCTTGTACGGTTGCCTGTTTACTTTGTTGTTTTTCGTAACACGATCCTAATTGGTCATAAACTTAATCAACGATACAAAGATGGGATGCACGCCGGTGTTTCGCGGTGTGCAAAAGCGACAATCCCCGGGGTAATTCGCGACAAGATTATTTCCACTATGCATCTGCTTCGCTCATAATCTCCACATACCCTGCGGTTCCATGCACACGAATGTGTTGGCCATCTTTAATTAGTTTGGTTGCGTTTTCCACGCCAACAACCGCAGGCAAACCGTATTCACGGGCTATTACCGCGCCATGTGTCATTAGTCCGCCAACTTCTGTAACCAGGCCTTTGATGGCTAAGAATAAAGGGGTCCAGCTTGGGTCGGTAAAGGTTGTAACCAGGATATCGCCATCTTCCAGATCAGCACCCTGCACGTTCAGCATCACCCGTGCGCGCCCTTCAACTATGCCCGAAGAAACAGCGAGGCCGGCCATGGCCCCTACCGGGATATTTTCATGCCTGTAATGACCGGTTATCACCTCGCCTTCAGACGTGATAACTCGCGGCGGCGTCAGCTTTTCATAAAGTTGATATTCCGCTTTGCGCTTGTCAATAAGCTGGTGATCTACTTTTCCGGAATGCGCCACCTCCTGCAGCTCTTCAAAATAAAGATAGTAACTATCTTTTTCATCATGAAGCACGCCGGTTTTTACAAACCGTTCGGCTTCCTGAAGCAAAGCCTGCTTGTAGATAAAGTACCTGCTCACGATATCGTATTTCGGATATTCGCGGTAGCCGATAAAATTCCGCAACACATCAATCATCTGCTTCGTTTCCCGGGCTTTTTCTTCACCATCAGGCAATTGTTTCAGGCGCAACATTAAGTCTTGTTCTTTTTCTAAGGCTGCATGCTCCCCCTGCTCAAATCTTCGGGTACTCTCTCCCGGTTCAAGGTTTTTGATATTACTCAGGATCATCGGAACCAGCGCACCTGGATTTTCCCTCCATCGGGCACGGGTAATATCGATCTCGCCGGCGCAACGCATACCATATTTATTAAGATAAGCAATGAGAGCGTCGTGTACCTGCCATCCACCCTCTAACTGATATAACCCATTCAATAAGTTATCCTGTTTTGCCTCCTGCAAATAGGCAACGACCTCCGGATAAGGACGGATCACATCTGCCAGGTCCAAAAGTTCAAGGCCCATTTCTGAAGTAATGTTATTTGGCACAGAAAGCGAAAGAATATCAGCTGCGTTGATTTCACCAAGCCACTCTTTCATCTTGTCATTGATCCAGGCCGAAGCATGGATGGCCGCCATGATCACGTTCAGATTTTTCTTTTCTAAAGACAACTGCCTCCGCTGCTCCATATCATTGAGGATGTAATCAAATACATCCGGTCCTGTTTTTATCCGGATGTTATCTTTCAATGCTGATACCGACTTTTCACTGCTATTGATGAGATCGGCCACAATTCCCACGTCGTTCCCTACTTCCGCGAGTATATCCGACGCTGACATCCCGTGATGGCCTTTAACCTGTCCGGGAATATTGGCTTCAGGGTCCTCTTTTACAAAGCTTCGATCGATTACAGTCATCAGCGCATCTTTTATCAACGGATCTGAATGCCCTAACACATTCAACAGATTTTCCCTGCCCGCCGGCGAAGCCAGGCCCTTGGAGATATCTACAAATAACCTCCCGCCGGCCATTTTGAACATCGCGCGGTTTCCGGTTAACATCCAAACGGATATGCCGAGTGGTTTAAATGCATCAGTCATCATTTGTTGATGTCCTACAGATACATAAACCCGGTTCTCCTGGTCGTCTGCCGCTGGCACAGGATATAATGTGGTGATCGGACGGCTTTGTACAATATAGAATTTGTCATCACTTAAACACCATTCAATATCCTGGGGATGGCCAAAATGCGCCTCGATCATCCTGCCGGTTTGTTCGAGTTGTAAAATTTGTCCGTCAGTTAATGCTTGCATGCGTTGTTGCTCCTGCCCTATCTCTTTTTGCTCAGTACCGCCATTTTTAATGATCTCAATAGCGATCCTTTTCTCCGAAATCTTCTTTTCAATAATTTTTGAATCACGGACCTGGTAATTATCGGCGTTAACCAAACCAGAAACCAGTGCTTCCCCCAAACCAAAGCTCGCATCTATCGAGCTCACTTTCCTGTTGCCATTAACAGGATGGGCCGTAAATAGTACGCCGGCTACCTCTGCAACTACCATTTGCTGTACAATAACAGCCAGGTAAACCTTGCGGTGATCAAAGCCATTCTGAAGCCGATAGATTATGGCGCGTTCCGTAAAAAGAGATGCCCAGCATTTGCTGATGTGTTTTAAAATGGCGGCTTCGCCGATAACGTTCAGATAGGTATCCTGTTGTCCGGCGAACGACGCGGTGGCTAAGTCCTCCGCTGTCGCACTTGAACGAACCGCATAAGCGTAAGCACCACCATATTGATCTATATGCGCGGCGACCTGGCTTTTCAGTTCCTGAGAAAGAGCTATCGATTCTATCAGCGTTCTGATCTTTTTGCTTATCTCATTGATCTCACTCCTTTGGTTTTCGGTTAGCAATGCTAACTGTTCCAGCAGTGACTTAAACTCCTGGTCGTTCCCAACAGTTTCTTTAAAAGCTTCAGTGGTTATACAAAAACCGTCAGGCACATTAAGCGCCTTAATCGTGTATAATTCTGCCAGATTTGCGCCCTTGCCCCCAATTAGCTTAATAGCCGTTTTATCGGCCTCTCTTAAATCAACAATGTATAAACTTCTGTTTTTCATTATACTTTACTTGCCTTTAAACTGATTGACTGTTTCACTCATAATCCCTATCGATCCTTCCAAAAATTTTTCGATGATTTTTAAATCTTCTTCAGCGAAAGAACCGATCAATTGTTCCGAATGGCTGCGATAATCCTTGTAAAGCGGAGCCATGAGCTGCATTATCTTTTCAGTATCCGGCACTACCAATACTTTTCGCCTGTCCGTTTTCGAAAATTCTCTTTTGACCAGGTCTTTTTTCTCAAACCGGTCAATCAAACCTGTAACAGCGCCGCTGGTAAGCCCGGTTACTTCCATAAGCTCGCCGGCTGTCATGGCGCCTTTCACCAGGAAAAAGCCCAGGTATTTCTGATCGGTACCTGATAGCCCGGCTTTTCGCGCAATATTTTCATGCATTTGAATGGATGTATAAGCATACAACTGGCTTAGTTTTCTTATCCGGGTAATAGCTTCGCTTTTCACAATATCTTTATAACTTTGATTATCTTAGTTACAAAGATAATTTTATTTTATTAATTGAAAGAACTAATTTAGAAACCGGTGAATATAATTACGTTGTTTCCGCCTCCCGACCTTGACGAATATGTCACTGGTATACTGATCATTGAAAGCAAAACCCTCAGTGCCGACTTTATTTTGCCCCTTTATGCCAATGGCTGCCCTACACTGGTGTTTCAAACTGTAGCGGGAAAGCGTTCCGGATTGGATACCGGATACCTTAACCTCTATGGACAAACAATCCAGCCGGAAACGCTCATGATCAGGCAGTCTTTTACGTTGATTGCCTTTTTTATGCGCCCACATATCATCCAGAGCCTATTTGGTGTAAGTGCCCGTGAATTAACCGATAACTATCTCGACTTAAGCGATATAAAGCCAATAAAGGATACCGGCCTCATCGACCGGCTTTTAGCACAGCCCCAGATTAATGAACGCCTCGAAATCCTTAACGGCTTTATCAGATGGCTGGCTAAGCAGGCAGATGATTTTAACCCAGGGTTTTATTTGCCCTGCAATACCTTAAAATCAACACAAATGCTAATGCCTTATCAGCTTTACAAACAGAATTAAACATATCTGAACGCTCGCTTCAACGCTTATTTGAAAACAACGTAGGAATTTCACCGAAAATGTATAAACGTATTTCGCAGTTTGACAGGGCATTTAAACAACTTACTGATGGTAAATTCAATTCGTTAACAGGGCTTGCCTACAGTAATGGATTTGCAGATCAAAGTCATTACATCAGGGTTTTTAAGGAGTTTACCGGCATTACCCCTAAGGAATATATCAACATTAGCAAGCCTTTTAACCCTAAATTTTAGGGGCTGTCGGGTCTGTTCTATTTTACCTTGCTTATCGCCGGTAGATTTGTGTCAAATAAAAAAACCAATACGATGAGAAAATTAATTGTATCAGAATGGACGTCATTAGATGGCGTCTTTGATTCGGCGCATATGGAGCAATGGTTTAATCCCTACCACAGCGATAGCCGTGCCGGATACATACAGGAAGTTATTAACAACTGCGAAGTTATGCTTTATGGCCGCCATACTTATGAAATGCTGTATCCTTACTGGTCACAGTTTCAGAACAATGAGATGGGCGTAGCCGACAAAATGAACCGGGCGAAAAAATATGTGGTTTCAACTACCATGAAAAATGGCGGCTGGCAAAACACTACCATCATTAGCGATAATATTATCGGGCAGCTAACCGCCTTAAAACAGCAAGACGGCGGTGCGATACTTGTTCAGGGCAGCGGGCAACTGGTAGCAGCATTGCTGCAGGCAGGCCTGGTAGACGAACTGAAACTGCTTGTGCAACCGCATATTATGGGTACCGGCACCCGTCTATTAAAAGAAGGAGCTAATATCCCGTTGAAACTTAAATCAATTTCGGAACTGGAAAATGGTGTGTTAGCACTAACGTATGGACCAGGCAAACAATAACTGGATAGGTTTCTGCCAGGTTTGGCCGCTACGGTCATATGACCGTAGCGTAATTTATATTCCGGATTATTATCAATGAACTACAGCGGTCATGCGGCCCGGCGTACGACTGGAAAATAGTCCATAAGCGAAGTCGTCTTTGGGATTTGTCGGCGGGTTATTCGTTACGCAAACTATCCACCGGATTCGCAAAAGCAGCTTTAACAGATTGGAAACTTACCGTTATCAGTGCAATTGCTATTGCTACCCCCGCCGCTATAACCGGCAAATACCACCCGATTGTGGTGCGATAAGCGAAATCCTGGAGCCATTTCTGCATAGCCCACCAGGCAAGCGGGGTAGCTATCAAAATGGCAATCAATACCAGCTTAACAAAATCCGCAGATAACATGCCTGTAATGCTGGAAACACTCGCCCCAAGCGCCTTGCGGATACCTATTTCTTTCGTACGTTGTTCGGCAGCGTAAGCAGCCAGTCCAAAAAGGCCGAGACAAGCTATTAATATGGCCAGGGTACTAAAACACAGAAAGATGGTTCCCGCGTGCTGCTCTGTTCGATAACTTGCATCAAAATCGGCATCCATAAATGAATAGTTAAACTGCTGGTTTGGCGAAAATTGCTTCCATTTCTTTTCAATCTGCCTGAGCGCCCTGGAAATGTCCGCGGTATGCAGCCGTACGTTGATAGCGCCGTTGTCAGGTGCGTAATACAAGGCCAGCGGCATCACTTCCTCATGCAGTGTAGCAAAATGAAAATCCTTAACCACACCAATAATATGATAAGGCTGGATGCCATATGAATCACGGTATAGCGTTTTATTCAATGGATCTTTTGCGCCAAACTTACGGGCAAACGCTTCATTCACGATCATACCCGCGCTATCTGTAGCCATTTCTCTTGAAAAATTCCGGCCTGTTGAAAGCGTCAATCCCATGGTGCGCAGATAGTCCTCATCCACAGGCCAGAATTCGGTCAGCAATACACTTCTGACGTCAATAGGTAAGGAAGGGAAAAGCCCTGTCTTTAAGCGCAGATCGCCTGTAGGCTGGAAAGCAGTCATACTCACATCTACCACCCCGGTCATTTGCTTCAATTCGTTTTTAAGCAGTGCGGCATTGTTACCTAATACATCGGTATTTTTAATAACCAATACCTGGTTACGATCAAAACCCAGGCCTTTGTTGCGAATAAAAGTTAGCTGTTTAAAGATAACCATGGTGCTTATGATGAGGAAAATCGAAATTGAAAATTGAAATACCACTAAAAAACTTCGCAGAAAGCTGTTCTTAAAACCTTTGGCGATCTTTCCTTTCAATACATCTATGGGTTGAAAACCGGAAAGGAAAAAGGCAGGATAGGCACCTGCCAAAAGACCAACTATTATAGTGATCGAGAACAACGCAGGCAGAAGCCAGGCTGCCTGGTCCCAGCTAAGCATCAACTGTTTTCCCGCCAATTGGTTGAACAATGGCAACATCCCCCAGGCCAGTAAAGCAGCAATGATCGCTGAGACCATTGTCACCAACATTGATTCGGCCAGAAATTGGGCTATAAGGAATTTACGCGCCGAACCCAATACTTTTCTAACCCCTACTTCTTTAGCCCGGTTAGCTGAACGGGCTGTACTGAGGTTCATAAAATTAACACAGGCAATGAGCAGGATGAATGCCGCAATCATTGAAAATATGTAAATGTATTGAATGTCGCTACCCGCTTCCAACTGGTATGTTGCACGATCTCGAAGATGGATATCAGTTACGGGCATTAAAACTGTTTTCAGGTAATTGTCGCCGCTAGTCCAGGCGTCTGCATTATAAGAGTTTTTGATTTCGATAGCGGCTATCTTTTTCTCCAGCCGATGTACATCAGCGCCGGGTTTTAGCAACAAATAATTATGCATGCCGCCGTAACCCCATCCGTGTTGGGTGCTTTCCGCGCGTGAACTGTACGACAGGAAAAAATCGTAATGAAAATGTGATTGTTGAGGAACATCTTTGATAACCCCGGTGATTTTGTATGTGCTGGTGTCATTGATGGTCAGCATTTGGCCAACAACATCAATACGGTTAAAGTACTTCTTCGCTGTGCTTTCTGTAATTACGGCACTATGGGGGGCATCCAGTGCCCTGGCAGGGCTACCATCGATCATCGGCAGTGTAAAAACCTTAAAAATTGATGATTCAGTAAACACCACCCTTTTTTCCTGTATATTTTCATTGCCTTTACGGATATAGAATTTCAAAGGCGAAAGAAACAGTCCCTGAACATCTATCATGCGGGTCATTTGCTCGATTTCCGGAAAAACGTCTTTAATGGCAGCGGGCAGGGGTTCTTCAGAAGTAGCATACTGGTTAGCATTACCATTCAATTTTACATCAAGGCCTATTCTGTATATTCGGTCGGCACGCTCGTTATATTTATCGTATCCAAGCTCATTAGTAACATAAAAAACAATAAGCAGGCATGTCGCCAGGCCCACCGAGAGGCCAAACACATTCAATAAGGTAAATGCCCTGTTTTTAAGCAGGCTTCGGAAAGCCATTTTTAAATAATTTTTGATCATGATGCTGCGTTTAGAAATTTCGATAGCCCAATCCAACGGGCTTTTCTTACGCAAGATTACAGGCTTTACCAGGGGCCGAAGTACCAACTTATCATTTGGTACTTCTTTTTTTGACGTTTCTTTAAATGAGGCCGGGCTTTGGCCTGTTATTTCTTTAAAAACACGATTGAAGCTGGTTTTTGAGTTAAACCCCGAATCGTAAGCTATTCCCAGCAGGTTGTAACGATCGTAATCGGGATCATGCATTTTCCGGATAACGTCCCGCACCCGCAGCTCATTGATAAAATCATTAAAATTTTTTTTGAGTGCCAGGTTGATGATACGCGACACCTCGTGGGGATGAAGACCTAATTTTTGCGCCAGCGAAGCTAAAGTAAGGTCGGCATCCTCATAAAGCCGTTCTGTAACAACAACTCTTTTCAACCACCTGCCTTTTTCGCGTAACCCATCGGATTTAGGAATTACCGGTGCCGGCAAAATGCACCTTTCTGATTTTAGAATGGCGCTGATCGCCATAATAATCAGCACTACTGATAAGCAAACGCCAAACAATTCATTTATCGCTCTAAGAGCGGTAAACAATATGAGTAACTTAAGCACATTGTCCAACCTGCCAAAAGCAAATCGCGGCCTGTCCATCAAAATCGGCTGTTGCTCCCTGTTATAACGTTGTATTGCACGATGTGATAGCATTAAATAAGCAGTCGTTAGGCTCAACGTCAGCCAGTTTGGTGCAATTGGAATAAAAATCAAAGAAAAAAAATGCAGCAAATCCTTCCAACTAAACCGCCTGTTTGGCTGGATTAACTGAAGAATATAAAAATAAATGAAGGGGCCTAAAGCCAATAGTATAGAAAGTGTGACACCGCCCAGGTGCAACACCGCAACAATCAGGGCTAAACTTAAATATCGATTTGCAGCGCCGTGTGCCTTTTTTGCAAACCATAAAATTAAAGCTACGGTACAACCGGCGAACACTGCTCCAATAAAAAGCAGGTTAGTAAGGCTGATATCTAAAATAGTTGATCTCAAATCAACACACTACATCAATCCACATTCCAATGTAGTAAGATCTTAAATATAAGCGACTTATAATAAACCAAGAAGGCAGTTGTACTATAAACGAACACAGACCGTACGGATATGATCAATCCACAACTGAACGCGTTGCCAACTTTTTCAGAACATGATAATCATCGCTCAGAAATAAACAATTGGCCAAAAGCAATCTCTTCGTAAAAATGATGAATTAAATTGACAGCACTGCCCGGGGTTATTATCAATCAACCATCTTGGGTGAATAGCTCACATTTTCATCGCCACCCCCGCCATTCCATTGAAATTAAGCTTTTTTAACTGAACCGAAACAGCCTTTCCATTGCCTTCGATAATGTGGTAGAACTGGTTTACCTGCAAATTACGAAACCGTTGAACAGTATGGGTGCCAGCCCACATTATTTCAAGCTCTTCGATAAGCCCGGCATGCCCTACCCCTATTTCCGCCTGTATGGGCGATGAACCAAAACTACCACCCGAGTTTAAGTCGCGGTAAACACTTCTTTTAACACCATTGTCAACAAATGTTATTTTTAACTTACTGCCAATGGCAGCTTTATTACTTTTTACCCCTTCTGCCTTTATACTTATCCAGTTATTATCATTTTGACCAGGGTTTACGTACAAGGCACTGGTATAAGCATCGCCAGCGTAAGCCCCGCCCATTTCAATGAAGATATCCTGTAAACCGCGGTTCCTGAAATCTGCAAACGCTACACCGTGGCCTTTTTGCAGGTTTCCCGTTCCGGACACGCCCGTAACGTCCTCAAACCGCCGCCCCTCCACGTTCCTGAACATTTTATTGGGTATAAGGGAGCCAAAATCGGGGTTGCCTGTGCCAAAATACAGGTCGGGAAAGCCGTCATTATCAATATCACCAAAGTTTGCGCCCATGCTGAACACTACCTTATCAAGACCCACTTGTTTGGTAACATCGGTGAAAGTGCCGTTATGGTTATTTTTATACAGGTAAATGTTTCCCGCATTAGGTATGGGCTTTCCGAGCGCTTCGGCAGCCGAATAATATCCCAGCGGGGCCTCGAATTTGTAATCTGCAATCAGGATATCCTGCCAGCCATCATTGTTGTAATCAAAAAACCAGGTAGTAAAAGTGCTGTTGCTATTTGCCAATATCCCGGATTGTTTGGTAACGTCTTCAAAGTCGGGGGTATTTCCGCTGTTACCTTTATTTTTTAACAGATATTTGCGCCCGTCCATTGTTGAAATAAAAATATCCGGCCATCCGTCATGGTTAAAATCTGCCGATGTAACCCCTTTTACATACGACATTACATCGCAATGCGCTTTATGGCCAACTTCGGTGAAGCTACCGTTCCGGTTATTTATATAAAGCATGCTCCGGTGGATATTAACATTATCGCCGTTGTTAAAACCCTCCGCCCCCACAAATACATCGAGCCATCCATCGTTATTAAAATCGGCCCAGACTGCCGCCTGGGTAGGGTGATAAAAAAGTAGCCCGGCAGGTATCGTCACATCCGTGAATGTGCCATCGCCATTGTTACGTAGCAGGGAGGCCGGCTGGTTCCCAAAACCGTTTTTTTTCCATGCACCCCGCAGCACAAAAATGTCCATCGTCCCATCGTTGTTGTAATCAGTTTGCTGGATATTCAGCCCTCCGGTAAACTTCCGCAACCCGCTCGTTTCAGACTTGTCAACAAATGTTCCGTCCTGATTATTTTGAAAATAATGCATGTGATCATCAAGTTCAGTTCCTGAGGTTACTATGTCAAGATAGCCATCGTTGTTAAAATCATCTGCCATAACGCCACCCGCCCTGCTGTTCAGCTTAATACCAACATCGGCAGCCATATCGGTAAACGGCTTTATTTTTGCCGCGGACGTTTTATTGAGATCTGGAATTAAAAACAGCTTGGGCACACTATCGGGGTAATGCCCCAGTGTCATGTAAGCGATATTGAGCATCCAGCGGGATTCCAGGTCGGCCGGATGCTTCTTCAAAATGCTTTCATAAACTGCAATAGCATGTCGCGAACCGGTTTGATTTACATGAATCGCGTTATCCCTTATTGGGTAGGTACATGACATCCGGTTGTGGTTCAACATACAATTAGTTCGCTCGCCTAACCGCATGTAGGCCAGTGCCATATCCGGTTCAAATAAATCACGTTTTGAGCTATCGGTCCCCCTCACCATCTTTTCGCAGATGGCAACAGCCTGTGTTTCGTCACCGGTTTCCAATAAAAGCTTAGCCTTGGTATTTAAAAGATAAAAATCATTTTCCCTGCCCGGCAGTTTAAGTAAGCTATCGCACTGCGCCACTTTCGCTTCGGGACAAAACGGATTGCGGCTGTTGTAATCCTTTTGGTTCAGACCGGCAATGATCTGGATCATTTTACTCTCGGATGATTCGCGGCATGAGGTAATAAATGACATGGCAAGTATCAATAGCAAAAATTTTGCATAAATATTTAACGACGTTTTTGCGCTGGTTAAACTCAAAGCAAAATTGACAATTACATTCTTCGGCATCTCGTTCTGTAAAATTAGCTACACATTATTCTTTCTTAAGACCCTGATCAATATTGAAGGTGTTATATTTTGAATACCACAAGCGGATTATTAAAGCTTAATTTCCCTGCCCCGGCCATCGTTAGATACAATCTTAACTTTCTGCACGCCCGGGCTTATTTTCAGAAACCTTGCCGATTGTGATAAAAAAGACGAGCCATAATAAAACTCCTGCCGGGTAACCGAACCATCTTTTGCAGATACTTCCGCATAGGCATCCTGCGGCCCGATCTTTATGGTTTTTCCCGGTGCGTTGAGCTTTAACAACTTCAAATTGCCGTTATGCTCGCTGGCCGCGAGGTAGTAACGGCTATCTTTCCCCTTAAGTTTTACCAGGGCTTTCCCATCACCGGGAAAGCAGATCCCGCTTTGCAAAATCGTTAATGGCTTAAATCCTCCTTTGCCATCACCTTTCAAAAGCAATCCGTTTAAGGCATCGTACCGGCCTACCGAAACATTTGTGCCGTAATCATTCCCGTTAATGGCTACGTCTAAATTGTCATCACCGTCAAAATCATCAACCACCATTCCGTTAATGGCAGAAACCTGCGCATAGTTTGGCAGAGGGTACATTTTAAATTTCCCGTTTCCTAAATTTTCGAGATAGCATGAAGTAAGCGTATTGGCTTTTAACCGCAAGGCGTTCTTCAGTTGTTCGGGCGATAACAAATCCTGCAACGTTGCATGTCCAAAAGAGCGGTAATTCACAAACTTTTTCCGGAGACTGATCATTTGCTTAATAGCATCGTCGCGAACAAAAGATGGAAATTCACGCTTCACGCCATCTGTGTCGGGCAGAAAGAGCGACGGAAAGGCATCGGTGGTTTTACGTTTATCAAAATCGCCCGCCGTGATATATACGGGCTCTTTATCGCTGGCTTTGAAAAAGCTATTCTTTCCGAGGTTGCCAACAATATAGTCTGTCTTACCGCAATGCCTGAAATCGCCGGCCGCAATAGAATTCCACCAGCCGATTTTATCAGCAATACCCGATGCCGCCGTGGAATTGACAAATTTGCCACGAACATTTTTGATAAAAGTTATAGGCATCCACTCGCCGGCGATAATTAGGTCGGGCCAACCGTCATTATCATAATCTGTAACCAGGGCATCGCAGGTTAACCCCAGATTTTTCAAACAAGGCGCAACCGATGCCGTTACGTTTGTAAATTGCAGTTTCCCGGGCTTACTGTCGTTACGTAAGACAAAACAGGATACCGGGTTCGGATAATGCCAGGGATCAACCCGACCGGTTACCAGCAAATCGAGCTTGCCATCCTTATTATAATCGAACGCTCTGACACATAGCTTGCTCGCAAAATTATCGGGCAACGCTCCTTTTTGTTCGCTGAAATGCCCGCGGCCATCGTTGAGGTAGATGCGATCTGCATAATTTTTAGAACCCGGGGCATTTTCATATCCACCGCTGGCCATGTACAGGTCCGGCTTCCCATCGCCATCGGCATCAAAGAACAATAAACTTTCATCTTTATAATTTGCGCTATCCGGTTTTCCATCAATTAAATTTCGTTGATTAAATTTACCGTTAGCCTGCTGCAGGAAAACCTGGGCGGGAAATTTCGTGTTACCGCCAATAGCGATATCATCAAGCCCGTTGCCATCAATATCTTCGGCTGCAAGCGCCGGAGCGTACGCTGAAAATTTATGGGGCAATAATTTCTGGATGGTAAAATCCGGAAAATCATCATCCTTGTGCCTGTAACTAATACCTGCCGTGCCTGTAACTTGTGTAAACAGTGCACCCCTGTTTTTTTGGGGTATAACCCAACTATAAGCCTGACGCGCATCATTGATATTTACTTTCAGCGTTTGGTTAGCGCTTACATTTTTTAATACCTGCTTATAATTATTCGACCATCTCACTACTACAGAATCGAGCTTATTGACTTTGCCGATGCCAAAGTGTGCCACGTTTTGGATAGAAGATAAATATCCACGATAAGGATTGTTCTCGTATACCTGGTGTTGCTTGCCTGCATAATAGATATCTACCCAGGCACCAATGCCATCCCTGTTAAAGTTGTTGCCATTCAATTTTACCTGCAAGTAATTTGATGGTTTAGAAGTAAGTACCCGGCTATTATTCTTATAGATAAGCGCTTCGTCATTGATGTTATTGATCACCAGATCCATTGCCCCGTCATTGTTCAGATCAGCATAAGCAGCGCCGTTTGAAAAGGTTGGTAAATCCAATCCCCATTGGCTGTAAACATCACCAAAGTTTAGGTCGCCATTATTTTGAAAAGCATAATTATGGATCTTGACTGTAGGAATCTGGTCAATAACAGTTTTTTTTGAGGCTGTGGCATAAGGATTGTTTCGGTAAACGATAAAGTCATGATCAGTAACATCCTTCGGAAATCCATTGGTTACAATGATATCACGATAACCATCATTGTTGAAATCTGTTATCAAAGGAGTCCAGCTCCAGTCGGTCTCTGTAACTCCGCTCAAGAACCCGGTTTCACTGAATACGGGGTTCTTGATAGAATCATTCTGCCCCAATCCCGGCCCCCGGTTTATCTGCAAGGCGTTACGTGCATATTGATATTGGTATGCATAATGATTAAATAACTCGTACGACTGGTAGCTTTCCGGCATCGACATCATTTTTTTCCGGTAATTATCCGGTGGTGACATGTCCAGTTCAAATACATCGGCCAAACCATCGTTATTCAAATCTTCAATGTCCTGCCCCATCGAGTTCATCGAAGTGTGCTTAAAGTATTCTTTAGATCTGTTGGTGAATGTACCATCACCATTATTGATGTAGAGGATATTGGGCGATATAAAATCATTGGTAACATAAATATCCTTCCAGCCATCTTTATTTATATCCACAATGGTCGCCGCGTGCCCATAGCCTTCAATGGATATACCGGCTTTTTTGGATACATCGCTAAACACCGGGTGTTTAAGTTGGGCATCCCATTTGCTTTCATATAACCTCCCTGTACTCTTACCGCTGCCGTCCGCGATTATCGGGCGAAACTGGTTTGCGTAATAGCCATCGCCGGGCCGGTTAACGGTAAGATACATGTCCAGCTTGCCATCATTATTGTAATCAAAAAAGGCTGCCATGGTAGAGTATGCCTGTATATTAAGGCCATATTCTTTGCCTTCTTCTTTAAAGTGCGGTATCCCCTCTTTATCTGCCCCCTGGTTTATGTAAAGCAAATTTTGCCTTTTAACGCTATCCTGCAGCAGCGAATTACATACATAAATATCCTGCAAGCCATCATTATTAATATCAATAACGGCAACCCCTCTGCCCCATTTTCCTAAACCATTAACTCCGGCTTTATCTGTAATGTCATCAAACGTAAA
The DNA here is from genome assembly GCA_966212355.1 of uncultured Mucilaginibacter sp. Taxonomy (GTDB): domain Bacteria; phylum Bacteroidota; class Bacteroidia; order Sphingobacteriales; family Sphingobacteriaceae; genus Mucilaginibacter. Next base: position 230,820 of record CBIHRB010000001.1, on the reverse strand, counting down.
GTCGCCACGGTTTAGGTACAGCCTGTTTGATACCATGTTACCCGAAAAGTAAATATCCTGTAAGCCATCGTTGTTAAAATCACCAATCCCAACTCCGCCGCCGTTATAAACATTTGCATTATCAATCGGGTTGATTGAATCGTTCTCGGTAATCAAATTATTAAAAGTAACGCCCGAATGCGATGAGGGTATCAATTCGAACAGTGTTGCTTTCTTTTTAGCGCACGAAAAAAAAACAACACTAACGAGTAATAAAGCCGGGTAAAATTTCTTCATTTATAAATTGGTTTATATGGAAAAGATAGGCTGCTATGCGCAACCTATCTCTTTTAACAAGTCTGAAACTCTATACTTTTTAACTGCTATATATAAGCAAGTTAAGTATTAATAGCCAGGGTTTTGATGTCCGTTTACCTTAGGGTTATTATCCAGTTCGGCCTGAGGAATTGGCAATAATTCATCCCGGCCTTTCTTGAAATAAGGGAATGGATCGGTTGTAAAGTATTGCTTTTTCCTCCAGCGAAGAATGTCGATATTTCTTATTTCTTCGCAACCCATTTCCACCATTTTTTCGTGCATGATGGCTTTTACCACATCAGCTTTTGACGCTACAGGAAATTGCGCTGTTGGATAAGGCGGCATAGCAACATCCGCACGCGCACGAATCATATTGAGGTAGTTAACTGCTGCAGGAATATTACCCAGCTCATTTTCACATTCGGCCAGCATCAATAAAACCTCGGCATAACGGATAATGCGTTGATTATTGCCGCCCGGGTGGAAACCCGCTGCCGGCAAACCTTCCTTGTAGATGATCATGAACTTACGAAAACTGATCTTTTTGGTTACGCCGTTCATCACTGACGAGTTGCCGTTCTGGTCGCCGTCAGTTAGTACCGATGCGCCTTTATTATAAGTGTCGCCCGATTGATAACAGGTGTAGTGAAAACGGGGATCAGATTTGGCCGCGCCGGTAGCAGTATTCTCAAATTCGTTAATCAATTTGTTTGACGGAATAAGGTTTCTCCATGCTATCGGGTTGTATTCCTGGTTGCGTACGGTAGACTGCGCTTCAGTAGGACTGTCACCGCCCCAGTTAAATCCGCCGTCGCCTTTGTCAACAAAAACAATTTCGAAGATGGATTCACTGTTGAATTCAGTTTCCTCTTCAAAGTTATCCAGATATCTGCTGGTAAGCGTATAGCCGTTTACTCCGGTTGTAGGAATTTTTAAAAGCGCAGCCTTTGCACCTGCATAGTCGCCGTTTTGCATCAGTACACGGCCCAACATGGCATTTGCTGCAGAGGCAGTCGCCCTTCCCTTGTCGGTACCTGATTTTTCAGGCAAAACGGCTGCCGCGTCGTGAAGGTCCTTTATGATTAATGAATAAACTTCAGATTCAGACGCGCGGGGTTGAAAATCGCTGGCAGTTTTAACAGGAGTCGTAAGAAGCGGCACTCCTCCCCATTGCGAAACCAGGTCAAAGTAAGCCCATGCACGCAGAAATTTAGCTTCTCCAACCAGTCTGTCGCGCAATGGTCCATTATCGGTTACAGCTGGTCCGTTTTGAATAACCACATTTGCTCTGAATATTGCTGTATACCAGGCATTCCATACCGAGTTTAATACTGAGTTGGCAGGATCGGCATTTCCATTAAGCATCTGCCCCCTGGGGGCTTCGAGCTGTCCGCCGCCGCTTGCGACCTCATCGCTTCTGAGATCGTGGATAAAGAACCACTCCCTTGATACCAGTCCTAACGAATGAATAGCAACATAAATAGCATTCACGCCTTTGGTTAGCTGGTCGCTGGTTTTATAATACTGATTGGTTGTTACGTTATTGGGGTCGCTGGTGTTGAGGGATCCCTTTTTACAGGAATTAACCGTAGCCGTTACTATAATAGCTGTAAGGGCCGACCACACGAATATTTTTTTATTTTTCATCGCTGTATCTTTTTAAATTAATCATTAAAAGGTTGCCTGCAAACCCAACTGAACTACTCTTGGCTGCGGATACTGGCCATAATCAATACCATTGGTGAGGGTACCATTACGTGAGCCTATTTCGGGATCAAGGCCTTTGTATTTTGTAAATGTCAAGAGGTTGGTTGATGCCACATAAATCCTGAGCCTGTTAAGCGCGTTATCTGTTTTTGCCCTTAACCATGCAGTGGGGAAATTATAGCCAAGCTGCATGTTTTTAACGCGGAGGTATGAGCCACTTTCAATCCATCTTGTTGAAGGCCTTTTGTTTCCGTTCGGGTCGCCGGAAAAAGCACGCGGAATATTTGTACCGGTATTTGTAGGCGTCCATGCGTTTAAAACATTAGTACCCGCGTTGAAAAGCCTTGGCATACCTTCCAGGATAATCCTTTCGGCATTAAATATTTTATTGCCGTAAACGCCCTGGAAAAACACCACCACATCGAAATTTTTATAGGATGCACTGTAGTTTAATGAATAGGTGAATTTGGGCAGATAGCTACCTATAAAGGTACGATCGGCATCATTGATAACACCATCATGGTTTACGTCCCTGAATTTAATATCGCCCGGAGCCGCCCCTGTTTGCGTGGGCGAATTAGAAACCTCGGCCGCGTTTTGAAAAATCCCGTCAACTATAAGGCCATAAAATGATTGTACCGGCTGCCCGACTACTGTATTGGTTATAGGGTTACCACCGCCATAATCGGCATCGCCACCGGCGGTAATTGAAGCGTTTGCAGTATTAAGTGTCAAAACCTTGTTTCGGTTCAAGGCAAAGGTTCCATTAATATCGTATTTAAACTCACCACTTGTTTTATGATAGCCTAAAGTAACTTCAAAGCCGCGGTTGCGCATCGAACCTACGTTTGCTAAAGTACCGGCTCCACCAAAGCCATAGCTGGGAGGTGTAGGTACTGTCAACAACAGGTTATCGGTTTGCCTGTTGTAAACCTCGGCAGATAAGGTAAACGCTTCCTGGAATAAACCCAGATCCAAACCGATATTTGTTTGCTTGGTTGTCTCCCATGACAGATCGAGGTTACTTAAACCACTGTAAAATGAAGCATTTCCAAGATCGGCCAATGAACCGTTGAACGGATATGTAGCGATATTAGACGATATAGGCTGCAGATAAGGATAGTTGCCCAATACGGTACCATTGATACCTGTTACACCATAACCGGCCCTAAGCTTTAATGAAGATATTGATTTGATTCCCTTCATGAAATTTTCCTGGTCTACCTTCCAGCCTAATGATGCCGCAGGAAAGCTTTCATGTTTGTGTCCCGGCGCAAATACAGATAAACCATCACGTCGGATAGAGCCAGATATCAAATATTTACCCTCAAAGTCGTACCCTACACGGGCTACCTCCGAAACGAGGAGGTTTGTACCATAAGTATAATTAGTGTAAAGATTAGTCGCGCCATTTAGTGTTCTAACCGTGTTGGTATTTTGATTACCCGAAGATACCTGGTTATCGCCGCGCGAGCTCTGGGCCTCGTAAACTAAAACGGCATTAACATGGTGCTTGTTGCCGAATGTTTTATCGAATGTAAGTTGTTGAGAATACAGTTGAGTTGTGCTGGTGCTCCTACCGTAGTTAATAACTGCTGTTGTGGATTTGGAAGTGCCACCGTCATCGTAAATAGGCGTGTAAGTATTGTTTTGGTTGGTGTTATAGTCAATACCATAAATTGATTTAAAGTTAAGCCAGGGGGTAAACTTAAGCGTGGCATAAGCGTTACCATGGATAGTGAAGCCGTGGTTGGTGTTATCGATCAGTTTGGCAGCTTCAATTGGATTGGTAGGATCCGATCCGTCGAAGCTATTTTGCGGCCCCATAAACCCGCCTGCGTTGTTGGGATTGTAAATAGGCAGATACGGCTGCATCCTCACCACATTGGTAATAGCGGTACGGTTACCCGCGTCAACGCCATAGCGCTGATGGTTTTCAATAACGTTGAATGTTTCGCCAAATGACAGGAACTTACTGATGGTATGATCGGAATTGGCACGGAAAGCCTTGTGGTAGGCACTTAGCCCCTGGGCAATACCCTGCTGATCGAAGTAATTGGCCGAGGTGTAAAATCGGGATACCGCATTGCCGCCGCTCAACGCCACATTATGCTGCTGTATCGGCGCATTGCTTCTGAAATAAGCATCCTGCCAGTTAGTATTGGTTTGGGCAAAGGTTTGAGAACTACCTGCGTAAATTGGCTTGTTAAAGTTATCTGGCTGCAGGCGCGGCGGTAAGGCTATTCCAGCAGAACCGTTAAGGGCGCGCTCGTATTGCAGGTATTGCTGGGTGTTAAGCAGGTCATACTTCTTGATAACGTTTTGTATACCGTAATATGAGTCGATAGTGATTTCCGTACGGCTATTATTGTTACCTTTTTTAGTGGTGATAATGATAACACCGTTGGTACCGCGCGAACCATAGATCGCAGCGGCGCTGGCATCCTTCAACACGTCGATACTTTGAATGTCCTTAATATCAACGCCCGTGAGGCTGCCCGGGTATCCATCAACGATGTATAAAGGATCAGATCCGAAATTTACAGAACTGATACCTCGCAACGATATAATAGCCCCTGTTCCCGGACCGCCATTGTTGGTAACAGTAAGACCAGAGATACGGCCTTGCAGAGCTTCAATACCACCTACCGGTACGGAAGCAAGGGTTTTACCGCTAACGGAGGAAACGGCTCCCGTTACCTTAGCACGTTTTTGCGATCCGTAACCAACCACAACAACCTCTTCCAGGTTCTTGGTATCTTTTTTCATTTGCACCTTTAGCTCGGCAGCGCTGGTAACCGTGACCTCTTGCTGTGCAAAACCGATTAACTTGAACACGAGCACCGCTGAATTGCCGGGCACTGTTATTTTAAAATTACCGCCTGCGTCAGTTGTTACGCCTTGGGTTGTGCCTTTTATGGAAACCGCTACGCCGGGCAAAGGTTGGTTATCATCATCAGTAACTTTGCCCGAAACGTTGAATGCAGGCTTTATTTTCAAAGCGCCATTTTCATTAATGGTAATACCGTTCAATGAACCTGCCGAACCACGGTTATGCGCAATTGACACCGATGGCATTGCGAGCGCACATCCGGTTAAGATGAGCGTAGCGTAACGCCACTTGTTATTATAAATTTTTTGTAAAGAATACTTCATGTTATTAAGGTTTTAAATTTTCGATTCGATTAGGAAAACGTTGACCTGATTTGCGCTCAGTACAACATTTACCTGCATCGTTTAAGCTGCATATGCCTAAAATTATGCTGGTGTCACCTTATGATAACTACCAGATTTAAATGAACGACGAAACCTATCTGTTAACTGTTCCGTACTTATCCAGGACCTGAAAATCTCTTTTTTGTCTTTCCATAATTTTTCTTGTTAGTTAATTGATTGATAATTGATATGTCGGTGTTATTAGTTTTCAATTTCAAACGGTATCCCACGCCGAACCGGGCAGCAAACAACAAATGCCACGAACGCTCCCTTATTGGTCAACATGTTTATAATTGGTAATCTGTACGTTGTAATGCCAACAGTACTTATTGTTACATCCTGCAAAAAGCAGGTTGTAATAACAGGGGTAAAATTATCTTTCGCGGTTGGGCAGGTAGCGCAGTATTTATCTTAATCTTACAACATTTGTTTAAGCAAGTTCCTTATAACAATGTCTTCTTTCAATGTTAAAACAGTTTTCCCGCATGATATATGACCTATCCCGATGTAGACTCTTGAGACCGACAAAAATTACAAAATATTGATTGTCAGATATATAAATACAAAATAAAAACCAAAATGAGTTAGAGACAGGTGCCTTTCTTTACCAAAACTGGTACCAGTTTGTTAATTTGAAGGCAAAAATACCGCCAACAACAATCGATTGCGGAGCGTGCCCGAAATACGATATTTAGGTATTGTTAAAACAATAAATTTTATTGATTTATAGCGATAGAAATAATAAATATTTACAGCATACCTGCTTACAGGAAACAAATAAGGACAGCCTCGCGCTGTCCTTATAACCAATTTTAAAAAAAGAAAAGTAATAAGAGCGAGGTGTTATATCTTGTAAGTACGCCGATAAAGTATTTGCGCATTAAGGCAAATGCTACGAATAATTATTGATCATATCGGTAAACTTTATTAAGGTTATGTAGTCCACAATTAGTACACCTCGAGCAATCAAATGTATTAAGGGTTGTAAACTTTAAATGACACGCATGTTGAAAAGGTTAACACATTGGTTTACTAAACGCACAATCGCTCCTCTATTTCCAACTTACTGTATTCTTTGCTGGCAGTTGCAACAATGTCCTAAACAACTGTTATAGCACTTTCAACAATTGTTGTAATAGTATGATTATAGGTTGGCCTATTTTTATCAGCAAGCTGGCCGCCAATTTTGACTGCCACGAAACCTAAAAGAACATCAATGAATCTAAGGACCTTTTCTCTTGCCCTGTTGGCAATCGTTGTATTATTTGTTGGTAATGCATCTGCCCAAAACAAAAAGTTTTATATTTTTTTGTGCTTCGGCCAATCAAATATGGAAGGTAACGCCCGCATACAGCCACAGGATACCATAGTTGATCCGCGTTTACAAGTACTGGAAACTGTTGACTGCCCTAACCTTAAACGGGCAAAGGGCAACTGGTACACCGCCGTACCACCATTGGCACGCTGCAATACCGGCCTCACCCCTGCCGACTACTTTGGCCGTACTCTAATAGCCACTCTGCCTCCTGATGTAACGGTTGGTATTGTGAACGTATCGGTAGCTGGTTGTAAAATTGAATTGTTCCAGAAAGACAGTTATAAGGACTATGCATCCACCGCACCTTCCTGGATGGTGAACATGATCAACGAATATGGAGGCAATCCCTATGGCCATTTGGTCGAGATGGCCAAACTGGCACAAAAATCCGGTGTAATTAAAGGCGTCTTGCTGCACCAGGGCGAATCTAACCCAAATGATACGCTTTGGACACTGAAAGTGAAAGGCATTTATGATATGCTATTAAAAGATCTTCACCTGAAGTCCAAAAAAGTTCCCTTGCTGGCTGGCGAGCTTGTTAATGAAGACCAGGGCGGCAAGTGCGCTGCTATGAACCACATAATTGATAAGCTTCCTGAAGTTATCCCCAACACATATGTGATCAATTCAAGCGGCTGCCCGGCTGCATCAGATAAGCTGCACTTCACCGCTGAGGGCTATCGAATTTTAGGCACCCGATATGGATTACAAATGCTCAATCTGTTGGGTTACAAGGCACCCGCCATCACCAATCCTGTACCTGTTCAAGCAACAGGAAATGCCGGCAGGTAACATCGATATTTTTCTATCCGATAAAATGAAAACTTTCTTAAGCCACACTTTTGACGTCTACTTTTTTCACCCGATATTCGGAAGGCAGAACATTATATTTTGCCTTGAATGATTTGGTAAAATAATGAGGCGTCGAAAAACCGATGGAGTATGCTATTTCCGCAATGGTCAAATCGGTTTTTTCGAGCAGTATAGCTGCTTTGCCCAGTTTTATGGAGCGGATAAATTCCACAGGTGGCTCGCCGGTTAGTTCAGTGATCTTGCTATAGAATGATCCCCTGCTCATACTAAAATGATGGCTGATCTCCTCGACGGAAAATTTAGGGTTGTTGATGTTTTTCTCAATATACATCACCACATCTTTAATGAACCGTTCTGACGAGGATTCGATATCCATGTCTGCCGGGATAACTTTTATTTTTTTCTGATAGGTTTCTTTAAGCGACTTATTTAGATGAAGCAGGTTTTTAATTTTGATATTCAGGATATCGAAGTTGAAAGGTTTGGTCAGGTAATCGTTCACGCCCAATTCCAGCCCTGCAAGTTGCTCTTTTTGGCTGGCCATCGCCGTTAATAATATAATGGGAATATGGCTGGTCCTTTTATCGGCCCTAAGTTTACAACTTAGCTGGATCCCATCCATATATGGCATACTGATATCACTAACTATCAGGTCGGGATGTACGGCAAGTGCTTTATGCCACCCTTCACGGCCGTTAGCCGCCTCCGAAACTTTGTAAGTTGCAGCCAGGCTTTCTGACAAGTATTGCCTCATTTCATCATTATCTTCAATGACAAGAACATGGAGCCGGTTAACATCTGTGGCAATCGCCGTCTTCGGTTTATTGTCACTGCCATCGTCGATAACGACTGGGGCAGCCTCAGGCGTATTTTGCTCATGCATTGCTGTCTCCGATAGATTAATTACAGGCAATGAAATTGATAAGGAGAAAATTGAGCCTTTGCCTAATTCACTTTTCACACCAATCTCGCCGCCATGCAGCTGCACAAGCTCGCGTGTTATCGATAAGCCTATCCCGCTTCCCTGGTTAAGTATGGCAGGCTGGGCATCTGCCTGATAAAACCTGTCAAAAACATGCCTAACCTGATTGGCTGCTATACCGGTACCTGTATCCGCAACCGAAATACCCAAGCGGTATGAATTGCCGTCTTCTGATATAACAGGGGCGGTAACTTCAACAGTAATTTGCCCGCCAGGCATCGTAAATTTAAATGCGTTGGATAGCAAGTTAAATAATATTCGCTCCACCTTATCATGATCAAATTTTACAAATAACCTTTCCCCGGCAGTTTTAAATACCGTAACAATTTTTTTTCTATTGGCCAGGTCATAAAACGAATCTGCTACTTCGCGAACAAAAGAAATAAACTCTCCCTCAACCAAATTCAACTTAAGCTCATTCTCTTCAAGTTTCCTAAAATCGAGCAGTTGGTTAACCAGGTTAAGCAACCTGCGCGAGTTTCTTTTAATAACGCCCAATTGTTCGGTAACAGGCCCGCTGTTAGGCTGCTCCAAAAGCTTATCAACAGGCGCCATTATCAAAGATATAGGTGTCCGGAATTCATGGCTCAGGTTGGTTAAAAACTTAATTTTCATCTCATCCAGTTCATGGCGGGCTTCGGCTGCTTTACGTTCCTGCTCATCGTGCAATTTCTTTTTAAGCTTTTTAACACCCTGCCTGCGGATGAGCAACAACACGCCAAAGGCCAGCAAAACATAAAGCACATAAGCGTATATGGTCATCCAAAAAGGCGGTTTCACTATAATTTTCAAGGATGTACCGGTATCATTCCATTTTCCATCATTATTGGATGCCCGTACCCTGAATGTGTATTCTCCCGGATCAAGGTTGGTATAACTGGCCGTTGTTGATGTTCCTGCATTTTTCCAGGTATTGCTAAATCCCTCTAAAATGTACGAATATCGATTTTGCTGTGGAAGTGTATAATTAAGCGCCACAAAGTTTATGGAGATATCTTGTTTATACTTGATGGTTATTTCTTTTGCCTCACTGATATTAACAGGCAAGGGGTTATCACGGTTGGGCGAAATACGTTTATTATCTATACTCAGGGTAGTTAATACAACCGGCGGCAGATTTTTATTAAGCCTTACATCTGATCCCTTAAAATAATTGAACCCGTCTACCCCTCCAAAGTAAAGCGTGCCATCTGCGGCAATAATACCCGATCCGTTTAAAAAAACATTGTTTTGAAGCCCGTTATCGTTACAATAAACATACAGTTTCTGATCAGCCGGGTCAATTCTTCCAATACCCTGGTTTGTACTGAACCATATATTATTGGTTTTATCCTGCAAAATTTTACAAATTACACCGTTCGGTAACTGGTTATTGTATCTAAACGGGGTTATTTTTTTAAGCCGATGATCATAAAAGAACAGGCCATCACCATTGGTACCTATCCACATATTGCCGTTAGGATCGCGTTTTAAAGACAACACTTCTGCTATAGGCAGACCTGTATTGATTGGATTAAGCGTATCAAACAATTTGGTAACCGGGTTATAAATAGCGATACCGGTACCATACGACCCGATCCACATATTACCGTCATTATCCTCTTCAAAAGCCCTGATATAGCCATTCGATGGCATTTTATAACCTTTTACGGACACTAAGGCGGGTTTAAACCGGCGGAAGCTATCAGCCTTCGCGTCAAAAATATCGATACCCGCGCCGTTAGTACCTATCCATACATTACCAAAGCGGTCTTCCTTGAAGCAGAAAATATTATTTTGACTAATATTTAACTTTCCGGTACCGCTCGTGAATTGCGTATAGCCATTGTTTGCGGTATTCAGTTTAAAAAGCCCGTGGCCGAATGTTCCTATCCAAAGTTGTTTTTTATGATCCAATAACATAGCCAGAACAGGCAGGCCTGCCGAATTTATTTTTTCTTTAGGCTGAATAGTGATATGAGTGAAACGGTTGGTTTTGTTGTTAAAAATGCTAAGGCCGCCACCGTCCGTTCCCACGTATAGTTCATTGTCATTTTTTTGCGCGAAAGATGATACGATTGGCGCGCGTAAACCATAAGGGTCTAATTCGGTTGGTTGCACATAATTAAACAATGTGAGGTTTTTGTCGTATTTATTGATGCCGCCCATATAGGTACCCACCCAATAAATACCTTTAGGGTCGATATAAATGCTGCGGATGGATTTACTGTTAAGACTGTACGGATTTCGCGGATCATGACGGTAACGGATGGATTTACCGGTGTGGATATCCATAACATTCAAACCGCCTTCGGTACCAACCCAAATGTGGTCTCTATCATCAGCGGCAATGCTGTAAACTATGTCACCACATAACGATTGCTCATCTTTATCATTATAGCAGTAATTAACAAAGTGTTCACCATCCTTATCCAGGCGGCTTAATCCATTTGCTGTACCTACCCACAAATTGCCCACTTTATCCTGTGAAACTGTCATTACAACATCCGAGGGTAAACTACGGGGATCGTTTTTTTGATGACGGAAGGCTTTAAAACCTTTATGCGTATCATCATATAAATACAAACCTAAATTGGTGCAAACCCACATCCTGCCGTAACTATCCTCAAAAATATAGCCCATGCTTTTAACCGGTATCTGCCCTGGTTTGCCTGTCCCGGTTTCAAAATGGCTGATATGCTTACGATCGGGACTGATCACATCAAGGCCGCTTACCGTTCCCACCCAGATCTCATTTTTATCGTTTGCACAAACGGCGGTAATAACACCCTGGCTTAAACGCTGCCCTTTTAAGGGCGAACTAAAGCTTTTAAAGTCATCCGCTGTCTTATCGTAATAATACAAACCAAAACCGATAGTGCCTACCCATAGCGTACCGGCACGGTCCATGCTGATACTGCTTATTTCATAGGAACCTGGCTCTACCTGCCTTTTGGCGCCCAATGTATAAACTTTAAACTTCCTTCCGTCATACCTGTTCAGGCTTTCGGAGGTGCCTACCCACATCATCCCGTTATTATCTTTTACGATGGCGTTTACGGCGTTACCCATTAACCCCTGCCTGGTAGTCAATGCGGTAAATTTCAGGTTAGGCTTTTGAGCATTTGCCAGGAAACAGAAGTTGGCTAAAACAACTAAGGTGAGTATAACGCGCATAGTGCTTGCCAACACTGTATTGATCTTTTTGCGAATACACAAATCGGGTACAGAATGCATCATAACAAACTGGTTACTTTTTTCCGGAGCGGGTAATCCGCAGGAAAAAATTGTTGATGAACTATGGTTTTAAAATTGGTGTGATTGATGTCTTCGAACAAACATCATTATCCAAATCTACATTTTATGATGATGAAACAGGCAAACATTTGTTCAAAGAAATAACACACTTGTTCAATCGCACAGGTAATTATTGTACAAAAGTACATATCGACGAATTTGCGGCAATGATATCGCTCCACATGGTATCGACAAATGTTGTAAAATTATGCTAAAAACTGCGTGCCTTGTTTTTAACATAAAAATACTTTTATAATAAAAAAAGCCGCGTAAAACAACAGGATAGCCATTATAAATTATTTTTAAATATTTCATCCCGGATCAACTTTTCATAACTAATGAAAACTGGCTCCGGTTAAAGTCAAAACAAAACAACTACTTAATATGTGTAGCAATAACAATTAATCACAATTTAATCATTTATCATATTCCGTGTGTTTTACCGGATCAAAACAGTCCCGGCACTTTACTATATCCACAATTTATAAACCTCAATATTCTATTATGAAACCAAAATGTTTACTTGCCTTGTTGGCCGTTGCATGTGCCTCCAATCTCTGCATGGCACAAACAACTTCAATTGCCGAAGATTTCAAACCATCAACTTTTAACCAGCCGGGACAAGAGTACCCTCAGGTAAACTCGCAAGGCTATGCGCGCTTTCGTATTAAGGCTCCACAGTCCGACAGTATAAAAGTTAGCCTTGGCCTTGGCGGGCGCGGGGGCACCAAACTCACAAAAGGAGCTGATGGGTTCTGGACCGGCACTACAGAAGGACCGATGGATGAAGGATTTCATTACTACCACTTAACCATCGATGGCGGGGTATTTAACGATCCGGGCACATTAAATTTTTATGGATCCACACGTTGGGAAAGCGGCATTGAGATCCCCGCGCATGACCAGGATTTTTATGCGCTTAAAGATGTTCCGCATGGCAATGTACAGCAGATCCTTTTTCCTTCAAAAAGCACCAATACCCAGCGCAGGGCTTTTGTTTACACGCCACCAGGGTACGAAAAGGATAAATCAAAAAAATATCCGGTACTATATCTGCAGCATGGCTGGGGCGAAGATGAAACCGCGTGGAGCAACCAGGGCCATGCCAACCTGATTATGGATAACTTAATTGCAACCGGTAAAATACAGCCATTCATTATTGTAATGACTTACGGCATGACCAACGACGTGAAGCCCGGCCCTGGCGCATTTAAAAGTTTTAAGATTGATCACTTTCAAACAGTTTTAACTGACGAGCTTATCCCCTACGTTGATGCAAGCTTCCGCACACGTGCAGACAGGGCTCACCGTGCGATGGGGGGATTATCAATGGGCGGTATGGAAACGCATATGATAACACTAAACAAGCCCGAGCTTTTTGCCTATTATGCCCTGCTTAGCGGCGGAACTTATTCGCCGGATGAGCTTAAAGACAAAACCAAACCTAAACTAATATTCATAAGCTGCGGCAGCAAGGAACGGCCCGATGGCGTTAAAAATGCCGTAGTTGCTTTAAAAGGTGCGGGATATGACGCGGTATCTTACATTTCTGAAAACACCGCACATGAGTTCCTGACCTGGCGCCGTAGTCTTTACGAACTTGCGCCTTTGCTATTTAATGAGTAAATACCAATAACATTCACAGGTTTATATACAAAGACCCCCTGCCGGCATTTTGCGGCCAGGGCTTCTTTGTATAAACAGTTCAACCTAAATCCACTTCCCCCCTTTATTCGAAATCGGGGAAGTGATCGTTTAATTTGAACTTAACTTGTTAATTATGCTGACCTAACTGATTAGCAGCTCCTGACAAAACAATGTACTGCGCACAGCCGGCTATTGTTACCTCATTCTCCCCCCAGAAAAACGGCCAGTCTTCCTTGTTTTCCGGAAAATCGGGTTTAAGCAGCAGGATACCGGGCACAACGCCGCCTGCAATAAACCTGAAGTCGGCCCGGTTATTACCATAGGTTACTTTTTTTGAACGTACCCCTACCGCCGATACAAACGAAAGGTTGGAGTAAGGATGGCACCCGAAGATATAATTCAACCCTTTGTAAACATATTCCGGACCGATTATATTAGGGAAATACTTATTGGCGTAATAGTTGGTAATGGCATAGTTAATAACCTGCCCGCTACCGCCCCAGCCTCCCGGAGTAACCGGCACACCATAGGGATTTTGTTTATCGTACTCATCGCATGAAGCTTTGTACTTTTGCATATAGGCTGCGATTTTATCCTGGTAATCTTTATCCATATAAGGGTAAGCGTGGAGCGCGCTTATCATAACAAAGCCGGGAAAGCGATCAAGCATCGGCATAATCAGCTTTTTGAAATGATCTGCATACTGCTGATCTTTGGTTGTGATATACAATTGAAGCGCGGCAAGCATTTCGTTACCGGCAAGGAACCTGTTACGTGCCCGGGCAGCCGAGTCCATGTGCATTTTCAGGCTGTCGTCTTCGTGCCAGAGTTTCAAGGCACTTTGCAAACTTTTAGCAGACAGCGTATCATTGTACCCTTTTAACGCCCTGCTGGCAGCGGCAAGGGCGGCTGTAGCCTGGTAATCCAGTGCTATATTCCTTGTAGTGAACGCCCATCTGTCATCCATGGTACCACTTGATTTACCGTCGGTTTGGTAGGGCTTGAGCGAGGCGTTATAAGGCAGGTTATCTGTTTCGTTAACGGCGTCTCCGAGGTGATGATACTGGTGCAAATTAGGCACTATGATTCCGCGCGCCGGGTGGCCAATGTTCACGACCTGCGCCACCAGGTTGAGCGTACCGTGTTCAATTTGCTGTAAAAGATCAGGCTTACCGTCAGGGCGGTGTATATCTACGTACCGGGTCGGGTAATCCACATAGGTTTCGTCGCGGTTGATCTTGAAATTCTCCCAGGCTTCAACAAAACTCAGCACAACGCTGCAGTGCGATGGCGTTTCAACATCAAAATCGCCGGCATCAAACCAGCCGCCAACATTAAGCCCGGGGATGCGCTCAAGCGGTTTATATTTGGTATCAGTAGTTGGCCCCATCTGGTACGTATCAAAATGCTGGTGGTTTGGAGGTGCCTGCAAGGCATCATCAAGAAAAGGCGCGCCATGCCATACGCGGTAGGCCTCGTTAACCATCATGTGATCCATCTGAACCGGGAACCAAACATCCATTGTAGGATGCCCTATATTTTCATAAACATTTGCATTGATGGGGAAGGCATTAGTTTTTTGGTCGCCGTAGGCTATCACATATAACCCGGCCTTTTTCACACTGCTGAAATCAAATTTCAAATAATTATAACGGGTAAATTGCCCCCAGCGCTGCACGGCTGTTTTAAGCCGCTCAATGTATTTTCCATCGGGAGTTACCTCAAAAAGTGTGGCGGTTTGTAATGGCGTGTCATTTTTATCCAGTTCTATTACCGCAGTCTTTTGCTGATCCGGGCGGTAACCTACCTGCGAAAACTCAATTACGGGCGCTCGCTTCCAACCGGGAACGGCATTAGGCTCAATATACCAGGTTAATACCTTCCCCGTTTTACCGGCCGGCAATAAACTACGGACGATAAACCATCCGTTTTGTGCAAGGCTTCGGCCGTCAAACAACTTAAGGTCGGCATCAAACGATTGAATCTTAATGGTACGCTCGGGATCTTCGGGCGCCATCACCAGTGTTTTACCGGTAGCCAATGGCGCGGGCTCGATAAATTCGTTGCGGCTACGATCATCAAATGTGCTATGGCCGGCAAACTGCGGGATTTTTTGGCTTGAAGGAAGCATCTTTGTTGCACCTGCCGGGTACAGCGGAAACTCGCCCGGTTTTCCATCAATTAAAAATGTTTTCTCAAAATAAGCAGATGGTATAATCTCCAGGTTGAACCCCGCCCTGCCTGCTAATTTTTCCGGTACCGGTTTATCAAGGTATAAATTCAATTCAACGCCATTGCCTTTGGGTGCTACGGTGATCCTGGAATCAAAATCATAATCGGCGTAACGCATGGTTACATTAATTTGGTGGTTAACGCTATCAACCTTACGGTTAACCAATGTGGGCACAAGGTCCCATTGCTCGGGTGTGTTTTGCAGCCGCACCGCGCCGCCTGTAATTGTACGCACGCCATGGTGTATCAGCTCAACACCAGCTGTTTTCTCGTCCTGAAAGATCCCATTATACTGGTTACTGAATACGAGGACGTTTACGCCGGGTGTTTCGAAATAACCCAACTTGTTTAGTTTTAGTTTTTGAGCCGTGCCCCGCAGGGATGACAGGCAAAGAATTAATGTCATCACCATCATGACCGGCTTCGGTAAGTAAATTTTCAATTGCATGGTTTATAAGATTTATTAAAGAAGTTTATGATCGGAATACCGATTACGGACCGTACGAAAGTATCCGTACAGAAAATGGTTTGCTACCACAATCCAATATTTTGATACCACGAATGTATCTGCATGGCTTCGTTCCAAAAAATGCTATATGATTGTTACAATCGGGTGCAATCAACCGCCGCAGCAAGCATTCCGGATATCCAAAACAAACTGGCTATCAATACAATTGATGATTCATAAAAAGCATAGCGGGCGTGCTTTCCGGTTTCCTGTTCATTTACGCAAACCGGTTTGATGATTCATTTTTCAGGGTTTAAACATTCGTGCTATCATTATCATGATTTGTGTTAACCGCGACAAAGTGCTTGCCCTACTTTCGGGTATTCCTCAAACGAGCAAAAACTAACACAATTTAACCCGCTTTAGCGTCCTTAATCCGAAGGACGTTCAGTTCGCCGGGTTAACTGACAACAAAATTATGAAGAAGATAGCCTACCTAACCGTCATCGGCATTTTGCCTGCCTTGCTGGCCCTTTCACAGCCGGCTCTTAAACATTCACCGGCCGGTTTCGACACTTACCGCGCTGGTATAGCGCACGGAAAATTAGACACCGTTACCTACAACTCAAAAACAGTTGATTCCAAACGGCGCGCGGTAGTTTACCTGCCACCCGGGTATACCGCTAAAAAAAAATATCCTGTTTTGTACCTGCTGCATGGTATTGGCGGCGATGAGTTTGAATGGCTTAACCAGGGCACGCCCCAGGTGATATTGGATAACTTGTATGCCGATAAAAAACTGGAACCAATGATCGTGGTGTTGCCCAACGGCCGCGCCATGAAAGACGACCGTGCCACCGGCAATATAATGGCTCCGGATAAAGTTGCCGCGTTTGCAACTTTCGAGCATGATTTGCTCGATGACCTGATCCCATATATTCAAAAAAAATATCCTGTTTATACCGATCGCGAACACCGGGCCCTGGCTGGATTATCAATGGGTGGCGGTCAGTCACTTAATTTTGGGCTGGGCAACCTGGATAAATTTGCCTGGGTTGGAGGCTTTTCATCAGCGCCCAATACCAAAAAACCTGAAGAGCTGTTACCCGATCCCGATGCAGCCAAAAACAAACTTAAGCTGCTATGGATCTCATGCGGCGATCACGACGGGTTAATGTCGTTCAGTAAACGTACCCACGATTACCTCGAGCAAAAAAATGTGCCGCATATCTTTAATGTCGAGCCGGGAATCCACGACTTTAAAGTTTGGAAAAATGATCTTTACCTGTTCTCGCAGTTTTTGTTCAAACCTGTCGATATCAATAAATATAACATGATGATCTCGGGCGGCCCTGCATCTACCAATATCAGAGGCTCAAAATATCCTTTTATCCAACCCGACCACCGGGTGCTTTTCCGTGTCAAGGCGCCGGATGCTCAAAAGGTTCAGGTTGACCTGGGCAAGAAATATGACATGGTAAAAGACACAGCCGGTTATTGGACAGCTACAACAGATTCAATTGGCGAAGGCTTCCATTATTATTCGTTAATTATAGATGGCGTTGCTACAACCGATCCTTCCAGTCAAACCTTTTACGGCATGGGGCGCATGGCCAGCGGCATAGAAATACCATTTGACGGCGGCGATTATTATGCGCTAAAAAACGTTCCGCATGGCGATATCCGCATCAAAACTTATTTTTCAACTGTCACCAAATCATGGCGAAGGCTGTTTATTTATACTCCGCCTGGTTATGATGCAAGCCAGGTTAAATACCCCGCGCTGTATATATTACATGGCGGCGGCGAGGACGAAACCGGTTGGGCAACCCAGGGCAAAACCAATATGATCATGGATAACCTGATTGCGGCCGGACAAGCGAAACCCATGTTAGTGGTAATGCCCGATGCCAATTTCGGCGGAGGTTTTGGTGAAGCCGGCCTCAAAACCTTTGCAAATGAAATAAAACAATGTATAATTCCCTTTATAGAAAAGAATTACCGGGTTAACCGTACCCCGCAGGGCCGCGCCCTTGCCGGGCTTTCCATGGGCGGGCTCAACACGCTATATACAGGTATCTACAATACTGATACATTCAGTTACCTCGGCGTATTCAGCTCGGGGTGGATTTTACCTGTACAAAACAGCATCGCTGACACGCAGTATGACTTTATGAAGAAAAATGCTGCCAAAATCAATAGCAACCTAAAAGCATTCTGGATTGCGATGGGCGGCAAGGAGGATATCGCGTATAAAAACTGCCAGGTTATGCTGGGCAAGCTGAACGAGATGAAGATAAAACATACTTATTACGAGTATCCGGGAGGTCATACCTGGCCTGTTTGGCGAAATGATCTTTACAAATTTGCCCCCATCCTGTTTAAATAATTAATGATCAAAAAAATCAGATCAAACACATTCTGTTCATGAAAAATATTAAGTTCTGGCTATTGCTATTCGGATCAGTACTGGGCTTCGCCGGGCGATCCATGGCACAAAATCCATTAATCAGGGACCAGTTTACGGCCGATCCCTCAGCCCGCGTTTTTGGCGACAGGGTATATGTTTATCCATCGCATGATATTAAGGCCACGCCCGGCCATGGCCGCCCTGGTTGGTTTTGCATGGAAGATTACCACGTTTTTTCATCAGCAAACCTCACCGACTGGACTGATCATGGCATGATCATCAGTCAAACAACAGTGCCCTGGGCCGACCCTGCTTCGTACAGCATGTGGGCTCCCGACTGCATTTTCCGCAACGGCAAATATTATATGTACTTCCCTACTACCATGAAAGGCAGCGAAAACGGTCGCGGCTTTACCATTGGTGTTGCCGTAGCCGATAAACCTTATGGACCGTTTACCCCTCAGCCAGCACCTATAAAAGGCGTGCATGGCATCGATCCTAATGTATTTATTGATAAAGACGGACAAGCCTACTTGTATTGGGCACAGGGAAACCTGTATGCTGCAAAACTTAAAGAAAACATGCTGGAACTTGCTTCGGAACCAATTATTTTAGCCCAACTGCCTGATAAAGGGCTGAAAGAAGGCCCTTACCTGTTTGAACGCAATGGCATTTATTATCTCACCTACCCGCATGTGGCCAATAAGATTGAGCGATTGGAATATGCTACCGGCAATAACCCGATGGGGCCTTTTAAATTTGCAGGCGTGATTATGGATGAGTCGGCTTCCGGCTGCTGGACCAATCACCAGTCAATCATCCAGTTTAAAAATCAGTGGTACTTGTTTTATCACGACGACGACCTATCGCCGAATTTCGACAAAAACAGGTCGATAAGGTGCGACAGCCTGTTTTTTAACGCCGACGGAACGATCAAAAAAGTTATCCCGACCCTGCGTGGCGTGGGGATCACCAAAGCCTCAGAAAAAATACAGATAGACAGGTACAGCGATAAAGACAGTACCGTTAAAATCTCCTTTCTTGATACCGCAAAAAGATTTGACGGCTGGAAGACTACGTTCAACAATGCAGGTAGTTGGATCCGTTACAATCGTGTTGACTTCGAAGGCAAAAAGTTTAAAGAATTGCAGATCCTGGCAAATGCAGCAAGCAAAGCAACTATAGAAGTGCGGCTGGGCGATCCCAACGGACGTATATTGGCTTCGGCAAACATTGCCGAAGGGAACGATTGGCAAGTTATACAAACCCGCCTCGCTTCTCTCCCATCTAAAACCGCCAACCTGGTAATAGTATTAAAAAGCGGCACCGGCGTTAATATCGACTGGATAAGTTTCAAATAAATTAAAATTACACCTGCAACTGATCCAACATGAAATTTAAAACCATTACAACATTAAAATTCCCGCTGTTACTAATTGGATTTGCCGCTCTGGTATCCTTTACGAACCGACAGGCACTACATCATAACGCAGATTATGGCCGGGCTACAACCTCATCACATAAGGCTGATAAGGGATTGAAAGATTATTACCGAAGTTACTTCCCTATTGGTGTAGCTGTTAACATGGCCGCGATAAACGGACCTGAAGCAGAACTGATTGCAAAGGAGTTTAACAGCGTAACACCGGAAAACGACATGAAAATGGGCCCCATTCATCCGCGCGAAAATGAATATAACTGGAAAAACGCCGACGCTATCGTAGCATTCGCGCAAGAGCACCACATGAAAATCAGGGGCCACAATTTGCTTTGGCATGCCCAGGCACCTGCGTGGATGTTTAAAGACAGCACGGGTAAACAGGTAAGTAAAGATGTGTTGCTGAAACGGCTTAAGGATCATATTACCACGGTAGTCAATCATTTTAAAGGTAAAATATACGCGTGGGACGTAGTTAACGAAGCCATTGATGATAAACCCGATAACTACCTGCGTAACTCATTATGGTACCAGATCTGCGGCGAGGATTTTATTGCCAAAGCGTTTGAATACGCCCATGAAGCCGACCCGGACGCCCAACTTTTTTACAACGATTACAACAGTGAGGTTCCATCCAAACGGGATAAGATTTGTAAATTGCTCAGGAACCTTAAAGATGCCGGTGTACCGGTAACCGGAGTAGGCCTGCAGGGCCACTGGAAATTAACTGACCCCAGTTTGCAACAAATAACTGAAGCTATGGATAAGTATGCAGCACTTAGATTAAAGCTGCAGATCACGGAGCTGGATGTTACGGTACGTACAGGCCCACCGCGTAAAGCAGGCGATCAAACGCTAACGGATTCCGCTTATACGGAAACTATGGCGGCTCAGCAAACCGAAAGGTATAAGGCTATTTTTGAAATATTCAGGAAATACAAAAAGGTAATAACCGGAGTTACTTTTTGGAATGTATCAGACCGGTACAGCTGGCTTGATTTCCGTGGTGGCGGTATTGCCGGAGGCGCAGCTGCGACCGAGGGCACAACTCGCAAAGTTATCAAAGCCTACCGGCTGTTGTTTGATGAAAAACTTCAGCGAAAAAAGGCATATTGGGAAGTGGTTAAATTTTAACGTAAAATGAATGAAAACAAAAAATATCGCATTTCTTAAACTGACAGTTACCTGCCTTTTATGGCGACTGGCAGTTATGCCTTTAAACGCGCAAACAGCACAAAATCCTATCATATATGCAGACGTTCCGGATGTATCGATGATCAGGGTTGGCGATACTTATTATGCAAGCAGCACCACAATGCATCTTAGTCCCGGGCTGCCAATCATGAAATCAAAAAATTTGGTGAACTGGCATATCGTGAGTTATGCGTATAATACGCTTGATGGTGGGGATGCCCTTAACCTGGCAAACGGAGCAAACGCATATGGCAGGGGATCATGGGCAAGCAGCTTGCGTTATCATAACGGTACTTTTTACGTTTCCACATTTTCGGGCACTACCAATAAAACCTATATCTACAGCACAAAAAACATTGAAAAAGGCCCATGGAAAGAAATGTCCTTTAAACCGGCATTACATGACCACTCGCTTTTTTTTGATGATGACGGCAAAGCTTATATGATCTATGGGAGCGGCAAGATCATGCTGGCCGAACTGAATGATGACCTGTCTGGCGTCAACCCTGATAAAAAACCGCAAATCCTGATCGAGAATGCAAGCGCTGCTGCCGGTCCCAATATTGGTTTGCCTGCCGAAGGCTCACAACTGTTCAAAATTAAGGGGAAATATTACCTTTTCAATATCAGCTGGCCTAAAGGGGGAATGCGTACCGTTTTAATCCACCGGGCCGACAAGCTGACCGGCCCTTACGAAGGCCAGGTAGGGCTTCAGGATAAAGGTGTGGCCCAGGGCGGGCTTATCAATACCCCGAAAGGCGATTGGTATGCCTATTTATTCCGTGATTTTGGCGCCGTTGGTAGGGTGCCCTACCTGGTACCGGTTACCTGGACAGATGGATGGCCTGTATTGGGTATTGATCACAAAGCACCAGATACGCTGGATTTACCCACGAATAAAAGCCTGATACCGGGCCTTGTATCCCCGGATGAATTTAGCCGTAAAAACGGCGAGCCAGTGCTGCCTTTGGTATGGCAATGGAACCACAATCCAGACGATCAGTTATGGTCGTTAAAAAAGCGGCCCGGCTATCTGAGATTGACCACCGGGCGGCTCGACAGCACAGTACTATCGGCACGTAACACCTTAACACAACGCACTATTGGCCCCCAACGTTCGGGAACAACTTTAATTGATGTCGCCAATATGAAAGATGGAGACTTTGCAGGTTTGGTTTTACTGCAAAAAAAGTACGGCTTCGTTGGTGTCAAATCAGATCATGGCTCCAAACAAATAGTTATGATCAGCGCGCAATCCGGATCGGCCATTGAAGCGGCCAGCATACCTCTAAAGCAAACAACCATTTACCTTAAAGCAAGCTGCGATTTTACTAACCGGGCAGATAAAGCCTACTTTTTTTATAGCCTCGACGGGCGCAAATGGGAGCCTATTGGCACACCGCTGCAAATGGTTTATACGCTCCCCCATTTTATGGGATATCGCTTTGGCCTGTTTAACTATGCAACCAGGCAATCTGGCGGTTATGTTGATTTTGATTTTTTCCACATCAGCAATGCACAATAAAACAATGATGCAGCAACCTGGTCATCATTTCAAAATAATTAAGGAATACCACTAATGACAAAAAAGCTACTATTCTTAACCACGCTATGCTTAAGTGCATTCGGTGGTTTACAGGCGCAAACCCGCCTCAACCTGGATGTTACCAAAGGTGTGAACGTAAGTCCGAAGCTTTACGGGCTCATGACCGAGGAGATCAATCATTCGTATGACGGAGGTTTATATGCCGAGCTGATCCGTAACCGGGTTTTTAAGGATAACCCAAACCAGCCCGATGGCTGGAGTGTTGTTCAGGATGGCGATAGCAAGGCATCGATACAGCTAATTGGTGCCGATCCGGCTAATGTCCCTTTTGATCAGGGGCGCAATGCTATTAACGCAGCGCTTACCACCTGCCTTAAGCTTACGGTTAGCCAGGCAAATGGTAACCGCGCGGGCATTGCCAACAGTGGCTTTTGGGGTATTCCGGTTACACCGTCAACTACTTATCGCTGCTCCTTTTATACCAAAACCGGTACCATCAGCTTTCCGCGCGGTAACCGGCCCGACGCTGCTCCCCCTGCAACGGCTGTTACAGAAGATGGCCCCGGTATTATCAACATTAGCTTGGAAAGCACCGATGGCAAAACAACTTACGCAGGGGGTACAATCAACCTCGAAAAAAGCATTTACTGGAAAAAGCATGAGTTAACCATCACAACCGCCGCAAATATTAAACCTACTGCCGACGCGCGTTTTGTAATTTCATCTACCCGGACAGGCACTTATTATTTTAACCTCGTTTCCTTATTTCCCCCCACGTATAAAAACAGGCCGAATGGCAATCGCATTGATTTAATGCAGATGATGGCCGATATGAAACCTACCTTTCTACGCTTTCCGGGAGGTAACTTTTTAGAGGGGCCATACCTGGGCGATGCCTTTCCATGGAAAACAACCTTAGGCCCGCTGGAACAGCGCCCCGGCCATACAGGCAGCTGGGGTTACCGGGCAAGCGACGGCATGGGTTTGCTGGAATTTTTAGAATGGTGTGAAGATTTAAAAATGGAACCGCTTTTAGCCGTTTTTGCCGGTTACTCGCTACGTGGTGACCACATAGATGCGGGGCCTTTATTGGAGCCATATGTTAAAGACGCGCTGGACGAAATTGAATATTGTATTGGCGATACCAAAACTTACTGGGGTGCAAAACGGGCGGCCGACGGTCATCCCGCCCCTTTTAAACTCACAGATATAGAGATAGGCAATGAGGACTGGTTCGACAGGTCGCATAGCTATGATGGGCGCTTTAAACAATTTCAGGCTGCTATAAAAGCCAAATACCCCCAGTTACGCTGTATCTCAACCATTGAAAGCTATAAGCCCGATAAGGTTACCAGTGTTAAACCCGAAATGGTTGACGAGCATTATTACCAATCGGCCTGGCAGATGGAAGAAGACGCGGCGAAGTATGATAGTTATAACCGTGCAACCAGCCCTAAAATATTTGTGGGCGAATGGGCCACCCGCGAAGGCGCGCCTACCACTAACCTGAATGCGGCCCTCGGAGATGCCGCCTGGATGACCGGCATGGAACGTAACAGCGACCTGGTGGAGCGGTCATGCTATGCACCCTTATTTGTGAACGTAAACCAGGCAGGCAATGGCCAGCCTAAAGCATGGCAATGGGACTCTGATCTGATTGGTTACACTGCCCTTAAAAGTTATGGCTCACCATCTTATTACGTACAAAAAATGTTCGGCAGTTACCTTGGCACTAAGGTGGTGCCAATAACAGCAGAAAATGCCCCCTTACGCAAACCGGCAGCCAAAGACACCGCCGGTATAAGCCATTGGCCGGCAAACGCGCGACGCCCTAAAGCCGAGCGTCCGGCGTTATTTTTTGTTTGTACCCAGGATGCTAAAAACATATATCTGAAGGTGGTAAATACCGACGATATGGCCCGGGAAATCACCATCAACCTCAAAGGCGGAGATGTGGCTGCGAATGGCACCCTGGTAGTACTAAAGGGCGATAAACCGGAAGATACCAATACAATTGAGGAGCCAACGAAAATAGTCCCGGTTACGTCGACCATAACGGGGCTTGGCCGGTCATTCAAACACACCTTTCAGCCTTACTCTGTTAACGTGATCAGGCTGTCGAAGCGCAAATAAGTCATTGAGCTGAAGTTCAAATTTTAATGTCTTGTCAATACGAAAAGCCGGCCTCCCGGCTTTTTGCATTTAATTTAAGTTTTCGGGCTAATGGACTTGCCCTCTTCACGTGGCCTGAACCAATAGTTAATTTGCCCCGCGATGGCATAAGGGAGAGTTTACCTTGTATATCCATTGCACCGGAGGGGGGTTAACAGGGTTAACACAATTTCAAAAATCGGCTTACAAACAACTGATAATCAATTACATAAAATTAAACGGGGTTGCACTATTTTTAATCAGAAAACGAATTTACCACTAAAGCACTGACAATCAAACACATAAATAAAACCACAGGGTTAACACAGTATTTTTTTACTAAAAATATTAGCATTTTTATAATAAATTTCCGATCTTTATTTAAAAGATTGCCAAACCTGATGGAACCTGAAAACACCTTATCAAATTTAACGCCTTCCAAAGAGAAGCTCGACCGTGTATTGGGCCTGCAAAAGATCACCTTAGCAGATATTGAAGATTTGAACGTTGCTGAACGCAATTATCTTGAAGAATTTAGTACCGAAATGCTGCACCGCTTAACGGATGAAGAACGGGACAAGTTTATAGATAAAATAGCGGAGGTCATGCTGCCATGCACCAATGAGCAGATCTGGGAACAAAACCACTTATTGATTGGCCGGGCCATCGAAAAGCTGATTGCCCAATATGGCTCCATGCCCCCTAAATTTGTAATAGCCCGGGAATGCGGCCTGAGCCGGCAAACTGTTGCCAAACACCTTACAGGCTATAAAACACACCCGCAATACCTTGCCGAAATGGAGCAGTTTAAATATATGGTCCCTAAAATACTGGCCAACGTTTGTAAGCTTGCCTGCAACGGCGATGTGAAGGCCGCCCGGCTTTATTTTGAAACGGTTGGCGCTATAAATAAACGCCGGCCCAACACCGTTATCAACGAGCAAAATAACTACCTGCAAATAAACAACACCATATTAAGCCAGGAAAACCTGAAGCAATTGAGTAAGGAACAGCTGAATCAGATTGAGCGGATTGTTAGTGGAATTGGGGGGAGGTGAGGTTTGGGTTAGATGTTGTGGTTTTGATGTATTGAGTTGTTTGATGTGTTTGGCGTATTTGTGAATTATATAGCTAAAGAGTGGAGAGAAGCCAGCCCTGTACATCCAGCGCTGCATACCTGCGCCGATCAGACGTATTAAACACCATCCCCAAGTTCTTGGTGATACATAAAATCGCACAAGTTTTCCAGTGACTGCGAGATGATTTCAAAACGTTTTACAAAGTTCTCTAAGTCGATTTCTACGTTGCCAATCAGATCAACGTAAAAGTGATTATCGTATTTGGTATCGAAAGGGTAACGAGAAAAGTCCATTCTATCCTTTTGATCGGTAGCTTCGATTTTTGCGAACAGTTCATCAATATAATTCTCCAACTCAGCGGTAGCCTCCGCAAAATCTTTCGGGCTTATTTTTCCTTTATAGGCTTTGATTTTTGCCTTGACAGTCTGATAAATCTGCCGAATATTATGGCTCCCTTCGATCTTGGTACCGTTGTTCAGGATACGGTTGAGCATCCAGGTCATGGCTTTTAGGTAAAGTTCGATACCATGATTGGCATTAGTGAGTATCGGAAATATCAGTATATCGGCACTTTTATGGTCGTTATAAATAAGATCGAGTCTGGCAAGCCTGATAGCGGACTTAAGGAATCCCTCGGCCATATTCGCCATATTAAGTATGGCGTCATCCGAACTGATCCGCCAATTTAAAAAAGCGATTTTTTCGACATCTTCGTTTCTTGAAAAAATGGGTTGCATTGGTGTTTTACTTCTATATTAATGTACATTATTACTTATTTGCTATTTCAATCAGGTGCCGTTTAAGGCTAGCCACAAATCAAGTAATTTCCAAATATGACATTTAGGGTAAATCTATAGTATTCCAATTGAATTTCATTTAATTAAAATTATCTACTGAGAAGTCACGAGTACTCTGCCCACAACGTCCAGCGCTGAATACTCGCGCCTGTTAGGGAGGCACTTCTCTATCCACAAACCGAAATATAATTTACGAATAAATAATTTTTTTAATATCACAATTAAATAAAAATAAAATACTGTTTTTCAGAACATTATGGTTATTTTTAAAAAAACCATAGCCCCAATCACTTGAAGAAAAACTACTTATTTCGAATTATCACACACTGGATCGTTAGAAAAACAAAAATATCTGCGTATATCGATAGTAAAATTATTATGCAGTTGAGGATCTGACGCTGAACCAAAGCCAATAAAGATCACTACCGGGCTCCGTCTTTTTGGTTTCCGGGTTGCGCACAAACTCGGAAAAGCCTAAGAGCAAGGTGGCGTTCAGACCCATTTTTTATCTCTTTTCTAACCAACTTAACTTATCCAATATGAAACATTCAATCGCGCTGATGGGCGCATTACTATTTCTTTGCCTGTTCTATATACCCAATAAAGCAAAGGCACAGGCTAATAATCAATATAATGTACTCGGGTCGTTTGTATTTCAAAACAATGTTTACAATTACACCTATAAACAAACCACAAACGGGTCAGCTTCCTTCCAGATTGAGCAAATCGAGGGTATCAATACTGATACCATCAAGTCGGCTGAAACTAAACTGAAAGGGTTGAAAGAGTTTCTCAAAGCAAATGCCGATTCGTTGAAAATTGACACGGCCGTATACGATAAACACATTGATTCAGTAGGTTATTTCCTGGAGTCGGGCGTTAAGATGTTCAAGGCCTCAACTAATCATCTGGACTCTATCCTTGCGCCCCTGAAAACTGTTGCGACTAATTTAGATTCCAGGAATGATACGGCAAAGACAAATAAGCTGGCAGCCATGATCAAGACGGTCAGTGATGTAAAGACGCTTACCGAGCAGGCCAGTTCAGACCAAAAACCGCAACTGGTGACTAATATGGATATTGAGACATTTAAACTGGCTTTCAAAAACCAGCTGGCAAAGTTTGTCGACGCCCCCGTATTAAAAATAGATGCCGATGTGGTAAACAGGCTTGCCACTGATAAATTTGTTGAAATCCAGGCCAGGATCAGATTCAAGGATGATCAGCCCCTTACAGCTTACCTGCAATTACTATCCAAGCAGGTTAACGTCTATACCGAAGATGACGAAACATCCAAAAGGCCTCCTATTGTGATGAACATAGATGACATTCAATTTGAATTTGAATCAGGGACGATCAAGAACATTTATGCCCAGTTTTCGAAAGTAGACGATCCGCAACAAAAGTTCTTTTTTCAGAATACAATCCCCATCAGCATATCCGGGAAATTCGCCTCAACTCAGTTCTTCAAAAACCGAATATTTGCCATAAACCCGAAGCAAATTCATGCAGCTTTCAAGGGAAGGACAAATCCTAAGGATGATGATATATATTTCAGGCTGAATGAAGTGATCAGGTACGTTCTTTTCCTGGAAACCCAAAAAGAAGATTACAGTCCAGAAGATAAAGTATATCGACTTTCCTCTCTCCAAACCTCTGTAGAGCTAAAAAAACAACTGCGATCAAAAATTTTAACAGTAAAGGCATTCACCGATTTTAACGGAATGGGTGGTGATAAACCCAACGGCCTGATCCAGTTCGAAGCCAGTATTCATGCCAATATCATAACTTACCATAAACAGGTCGGCAAAACCAACTTTGCTTTCGTGTCCGGGTCCGACTTGCTTGGTACATTGAACAAAATTGATGACAACCATAAATACCTGCAGCTTACAAGCGATGAACTGAACAAAGGACAGCTGGCAAAAAACGTAAAAATGTTCGAGGTACGACCGATAGAACTATTGCGTTACCAATCAAGCGGAATAAGTGTTTACAGCAATATTATCAAATACAGCATCCCCGATTTCGCAACAAGTATGAGTTTGAACTCGGGCTATGGCATTATTCTCACAAGCGTGTCTGACTCTTTGAAAATTGTCGATGGCGTTGCCACAAAAATCGGCACCGCTGATCAGCGCACTATCCATAGCAGGATTTTCAATATCAACGCCAGTATCGAATTCTCGCCCGATTCGAGATATGGCTTCAAAATAGCCTATGGCAACAACTGGCTCGGTGTAAAAAACACGGACGTTGTCCTGTCGCCGGACGCAAGCAGCAGACTTGCTGTTTTAGAATTCAGCGGATTTTTGCGAACCAATGATGATTCCAAACTATTCTTTCGCTGGCGGAATAGTAATGAGCTGCACCATCCGCAATTCAGTTACAACCAAGTGCAGGTAGGGTATATAGTAGATATTTTCAAAGCGACAAAGTAATGTGCCTGTGTCCTATAGCAACTACACGACGATTTTAAAATGTATCTGGTAAGATATAGGAACGACTGCGCGAGCTCAGGTCTTTGATCAAGGTCCGATGACAATACCTGTATTAAGGAGATGAACAGATTTGTTTATCTCCTTAAACTACCGTCAATTACTTGGCTATAGTACCATTTAGCAAGAACTACCTAACTAAAAGAAAATCAAAACAAAAAAGTGATTTTCACCCATAAATTCCCACCTCAAATTACCAACATCCCCCTCATCCTAACTATCTTACGAGATTATTAAGATTGACTGAATGACCCGTAAACTTTTACTTTTTCTACTAACCCTGTTACCCGCCACCAGCTTTGCGCAGCAGTTTACGCTGATAGTTGTTAAAGAAAATGCCCAGCCCGCCGATGGCGCCACCGTTAAACTGATCCAGGCTAATAAGCAGGCCAGTATGATCGTAACTAATGCCCGCGGCCAGGCCAGGTTTCAGCACATTGCGCAGGGAGCATTCACCTTCTCGGTAACTTATACGGGATATCAGCCCCTAACCACCCGCAGCTATACCATTGCGGAGAATATAAAGCAGGATACCATCCGCATACAAGCCCTGAGTACTGTACTGAAAGAGGTGAACATCATCGCCAAAACGCCGCCGGTAGAAGTGAAGCAGGGAAAGGTGATCGTAAACGTTGATGCCTCGGTAACCAATGTGGGCGCCACGGTACTGGAGGTATTGGAGAAATCGCCGGGGGTAATGGTCGACCGTAATGGCGGCATTTCTTTACAGGGCAAGCCCGGGGTGCTGGTGATGATAGATGGCAAGCCCACTTACCTCTCCGGCGCCGACCTCAACAACCTGCTCAGCAGCATGAGCTCCACCCAGGTAGCACAAATTGAGCTGATTGCCAATCCTACGGCCAGGTATGATGCCAGCGGCAATGCGGGGATCATCAACATTAAAACCAAAAAGAACCGGCAAAAGGGTTTCAACGGGTCGGTTACGGCTACGGCGGCGCAGGGTGTTTACTTCAAAACCAATAACACGCTCACACTCAATTACCGCGCCGGGCGGGTCAGCACCTTCTTTAATTACAATATCAGCCGGCAGAAATACCTTACCAACCTGTACGCGCTGCGTAAATACACCGGCGCCGACGGGGCGACCACCGCAACGCTGGATCAGCCCTCGCACTTCACCGGCACACTGCTGAACAATACGGCCAAAGCGGGGCTGGACTATGAAGTTTCGCCTAAAACAACGGTTGGCATTGTGCTTGGCGGAACCATGATCCACCGCGAGGGTAATAATACGGCTTCGGCGCGCTGGCTCAACTCAAGTGGTGCGGCAGACTCTGTCATTGCTACCGATAACGCCAACAACAGCCGGTTTAAAAACAGCCAGGTGAGCCTGAGCCTCCGCCATGCCATCAGCAAAACCCAGGACATCAGCGCTGATGCCGACTGGCTGCACTACAACATTACCAGCGACCAGAATTTTAATAACCGCCTGCAAACCACCGGCGGGTATAATGAATCAACCCGCGCCAACATCCCTACCGGCATCAACATACTCTCGGGCAAAGCCGACTATACACTTAAAACCGACAGCGATAGCCAACTTCAGGCGGGTTGGAAATCGGCACACAGCAGTACCGATAATTCTGCCGGTTATCAAAACCTCAATGCGGGCCAATGGACTGACGACCTTACCCGCAGTAACCATTTCCTTTACAGTGAGAATGTCCACGCCATATACACGCAATGGGAACGCAAGCATAAGGACATTTCCTACCAGTTAGGTTTGCGTTATGAGCATACCGATTATCACGCCCATCAACTGGGTAATGTGCTGCAAAAAGATTCGGCTTTTTCGCGCAACTATGGCAGCTTTTTTCCCAGCGGCTATTTCAGTTACCAGGCCGATACCGCCAATAGCTTTACTTTAACAGTAAGCCGCCGCATTGATCGCCCGGTTTACCAAACGCTTAATCCCTTCTATTTTATCATCAATAAGTACACCTATCAAACCGGCAACCCTTATATTTTGCCGCAATACAGCTGGAACCTGGAGCTGAGCCATCAATACAAAAACCTGCTCACCACCACCCTATCTTACAGTAATATCAACAACTACTTTTCGCAGATCTTTTTGAGCGACCCTACCCTTGCGGGTATTTTGCTGTATACACAGGGTAACGTGGGGCGAACGTATATCATCGGCGTATCCGAGGCTATCACGGCCTCCCCCGCCAACTGGTGGACGCTGACAGCACAGGCGCTGTACAATTATAAAAAGCTGAGCGGTTTTAACGGCAATCATTACACCTCAGATATTAACCAGCTTAACCTCAACGCCAGCAACCAGTTCACCATGGGCAAACGTTTTACGGGCGAGGTATCGGGCTTTTATACTACCCGTGCCCGCAACGATGTGCAGGAACGGCTATACCCTACCGGGCAACTCTCGGCAGGGCTGGGCATGTCGGTACTTAAAAAGAAGGCCACCCTGAAGTTGAGCATGCGCGATATATTCTATACCAATGCCATGGAAGGCTTAACGCAGTTCCCCAACGCCACCGAGTATTTTAAGATTAAGCGCGACAGCCGCGTAGTGGTGCTCGCGTTCACCTATCGTTTCGGCAAAACCTTTAAAACGACTAAGCGCGATAACGGTGCTGCCGATGAAATGCAGCGTGTGGGGAATGGGTAAAAGCCCCACCCAAACCTTCCCCGGAAGGGAGGGCTTAAAAAAATGCAGATCAAAAAAGTCTCCCCTTCCGGGGGAGACTTAGCGGGTGCATATTGCTTTAATCTTGCGCTCGTTTGCAACAAGCGCTGATATTGCTTTTATGTAGAGACGCATCACATGCGTCTCCCATAGGCCAGGCTGCTTTACAGTTCATGAACATCAGGAATCTGTATGCGGAAGACGCATGTGATGCGTCTCTACATTAAACAGTTGATTTTGATAAAGCTTTAAAGAAATGTAACCTGCTGGCCTGATTGGGCCCATGCATCAATCCCTCCTACTAAAGGCCGGATGCGCTTCAGGCCAACTTTACGCAATTTCTCTGCATATCTTGCAGCGGTTATTTCATTCGGGCACGAACAGTAAATAACAATCTCCTTATGCCCGGCATATCGGTCGGCAATATCATTAAAACTACTTTCGTCTATGGGGACTGAGCCCGGTATAAACCCATTTCTTGTGCGCTGATCTATCGGACGCGCATCAAGTATCACAGGGTTCGATTCTCCGTCAATCAGCTCTATCAAATCATTCACAGTTAACCTATCCGTTTCAAACTGCCTGATAAGACGATACCGCCGAAGCCATTTGAACAAAAGGTATAAACCGAACAGCACGACGACAAATAAACCGCCCATCGTGCCATAATGACTTAATGCAGCGATCAGACCATCAACCTGGTGCCGAAAAACTGCACCCAGCGTCACCGCCGCGCCGAGATAGATAAGTGCTGCTATGGATGAAAAAAACACAAATAATGTCACCCGCATTGCATAAACCCCGGCAACAACTGGTGCCAGTGTTGACAGCCCCGGAATAAATTTAACAATAGTCAAAGCAGGGGCGCCGTAGCGTTCAAAAATATCGCCGGTACTGCGAACACAGGTATCCGGTGACATAGAAATTTTACATAATTTCCCAAGGATCCCTGTTCCGTATCTCTTCCCGGCAAAATATAATATGAGGTCGCCTGCTAAGGTACCCAGTGATCCGGTTAAAATGAGTATGATGATATTAGCTTCGGTTGCAGGTGTTACAGCGGTAGTTACAATCAATACTGCAACTGCCGGTAATGGTAATCCAACACTCTGTAAAAGAGTGATCAAAAATACCAGCCAGAGCCCATAGGTTTGTATTAAATCAACTAATGTGTTCATACTTCAGTTGCAGCTAAGATAAGACACTTATTTTTATTGACCGGCCCGATTTTGCCGATTAACAATTATTTGACATCAGGTTGAGAGTAGTTTATTATTTTATGGATTTTGGCTTAAGCTAACGATAATTTGCCTGGTGCTTTCAAATTATTTTCGCCAGTACCAACACCATTCAATCACTTGATATTCAATACACTTACACGTTAAAACAAACTACCATCAGTAGTAAGCAGACAGTCTTAACATAAAATTGATTTGGATTAATCAATTTTATTCCTTTAGCTTTACTGCAACTTTAGGGGTGTCCTGACGGACTGAGATAATACCCTTTGAACCTGATCCGGGTAATGCCGGCGAAGGGAAAAGTGACGATAACACTATTGGTGTTGTTTTTTCTTTCCTAATACGGGGACATTCCTACAGTTGAAATTTTAATGCAACGTAATGGAAGTAACCGTTAATCAACAAGATTTTATTGTGCCTGATAACTGCAATGTGCAGGCTTTACTCACTGATGTCTTGCAGCGCCCTGACCAGGGGCTGGCCATTGCCATCAACGAAGCTATTGTTCCCAAAACCCAATGGGAAAACCACAAGCTCAATCAGGGCGATAAGGTCATCATTATTAAAGCCACCCAGGGAGGATAAACACCCAATAGCCTTTTATGAAAACAGAAAAAACACCTACAGCACAAGCCATCACGCAAACACCGTTTCCGGCGTCGCGTAAGATTTACGTTAAAGGGCAATTGCACGACATTGACGTGGCCATGCGCGAAATAAGCCTGAACGACACCAAACTACATGGCCGTTTTGGCGAAACCGAGCCCAACGCCCCGGTAACTGTTTATGATACCAGCGGCCCTTATACCGATCCAAACATAGCCATAGATGTTAGAAAAGGCTTACCCCGCTTGCGCGAAAAATGGATCACTTCGCGCGGTGATGTTGAGCTGCTGGATAGCATATCATCAGCATATGGCCGCGAACGTTTAAACAGTAAAGAGCTTGATCATTTACGTTTTGGTTACCACAGTAAACCTTTACGTGCCAAAGCGGGCATGAATGTATCGCAGCTGCATTACGCTAAAAAGGGCATCATTACACCCGAAATGGAGTACATCGCCATACGCGAAAACCAACGCATCGATTTACTGAAACAACAGTTGAACGGGCAATATGATGTAATGAGCCAACAGCACCAGGGCCATAGCTTTGGCGCCAACACACCTAAAGGTTACATTACGCCCGAATTTGTACGACAAGAGGTAGCCGCCGGTCGGGCCGTTATCCCATCAAATATCAATCACCCCGAAAGTGAACCGATGATCATTGGCCGTAATTTTTTGGTTAAGATCAATGCCAATATCGGCAACTCGGCAGTTACTTCGAGTATTGAAGAAGAAGTAGAAAAAGCCGTTTGGGCATGCCGCTGGGGCGCCGATACCATTATGGACCTGTCGACAGGCAAAAACATTCACGAAACCCGCGAATGGATCATCCGCAACACACCTGTACCCATAGGTACCGTGCCTATTTACCAGGCGCTCGAAAAAGTGAACGGCAAAGCCGAAGACCTTACCTGGGAACTGTTCAGGGATACGCTGATAGAACAGGCCGAGCAGGGTGTTGATTATTTCACTATTCATGCGGGTGTTTTACTGCGCTATGTGCCTTTAACGGCCAAACGTATTACCGGCATTGTATCGCGCGGAGGTTCTATCATGGCCAAATGGTGCCTGGCCCATCATAAAGAGAATTTCTTATATACGCATTTTGAAGAGATCTGCGAGATCATGAAAGCGTATGATGTCGCCTTCTCGTTAGGCGATGGCTTGCGCCCTGGCTGTATTGCCGATGCCAACGACGCCGCACAGTTTGGCGAGCTGGAAACCCTGGGCGAACTGACCAAAATAGCCTGGAAGCACGATGTGCAAACCATTATCGAGGGCCCTGGTCACGTGCCCATGCATCTCATTAAAGAAAACATGGAGAAACAACTGAAACATTGTTCGGAAGCTCCATTTTACACTTTAGGGCCGCTAACTACCGATATTGCCCCCGGTTACGATCACATTACTTCGGCTATCGGAGCTGCCATGATTGGCTGGTTCGGCACGGCTATGTTATGCTATGTTACTCCGAAAGAGCATTTGGGTTTGCCCAACAAAAAAGATGTTAAGGATGGTGTTATCACCTACAAAATTGCTGCCCACGCGGCAGATTTAGCCAAAGGTCACCCTGGTGCACAATATCGTGACAATGCGTTGAGCAAAGCACGGTTCGAGTTCAGGTGGGAAGATCAGTTTAACCTGTCGTTAGATCCGGATACGGCTAAAGAGTTTCATGATGAAACCCTGCCTGCCGAGGGAGCCAAGATCGCGCACTTTTGCTCCATGTGCGGACCAAACTTCTGCTCGATGAAAATAACCCAGGATGTGCGCGACTTTGCCAAAGAGAACGGTGTTAACGAAGCCGACGCGCTAACCAGGGGAATGGAACAAAAATCAAAAGAGTTTGCCGAAAAAGGCAGCGAAATATACTTGTAGTGGAACTGATCGTGATATCGGCCCCGGATACTGTGACGGATGAAGCACAAATAATCAACCGCTTGTTCGGGGCCGGTTTACAGCGTTTCCACCTGCGCAAACCGGATTGGGATATCGGCCAATGTACCAATCTGATTACTCGGATTGACCAGGCCTATCATCATGCTGTAGTTTGTCATCAGCATCATAGGCTGGCCAAAGTTTTTGAGATGCACTATTTACATTATACCGAAAAGGATCGCATCAAAAGCGATCACCTGAAATTAAATATGCAGCTTAATGAGGGCTACCGGTTGAGTACTTCGATACATGATGTTAGCGCCACATCCTCACTAAAACAGTTTGAGTACACATTTTTAAGCCCGGTGTTCAATAGCATATCCAAGCCAGGTTATCAAAGCATGCTGCCTGCCGGTTTTTGTTTAAACAGCAATAAGCCCGGACCCAAAATAATAGCGCTTGGCGGCGTGGATGCATCCAATCTAAACCTGCTAAAAAAGATGAATTTTGACGGGGCAGCAGTTTTGGGTGCTATCTGGCAAGATCCCAAGCAGGCTATTTCCAATTTTATAAGCATTAAAAAACAAACCGAACAATTAAATCCATGATTGATAAACTGCATTATATCTCTCAACAGCCGCAAAACGGTACACATGCCGGCGCTATCAAAGCCGCTTTGGATGCCGGTTGTAAATGGGTACAGCTAAGGGTTAAAGATCAACCGGAAGATATCATTCTGCATTATGCCATCGAGGCCGTTAAACTTTGTGACGGGTACGGTGCCAGATTAATAGTAAACGACCATCCTGAAATTGCAAAAAAGGCGGGTGCCCATGGGCTGCATCTGGGTTTACAAGATATGCCCATACAACAGGCCCGTCAGATTGTCGGTCCTGATCTGATCATCGGTGGTACTGCCAATACATTTGCGCATGTAAAACAGCGCGTTGCCGAGGGCGCCGACTATATCGGCCTTGGCCCTTACCGTTTTACAACTACCAAACAAAAGCTGAGCCCTATTTTGGGACTGGACGGTTATCAGGATATTATGGATCAGATGCGTCTTACAAATATGTATGTCCCGGTAATCGCTATCGGCGGCATTGTGCCGGCCGACATACCGCTGATCATACAAAGCGGCGTATATGGTGTTGCGCTGTCCGGTGCCATCACCCACGCCACTAACGCCAGGCAAGTGGTTTCGGAAATATACCATCATTTAAATCAACCTTCGTTTAACGAAGCTTAAAATCAACACTATGTTAACCATCGCTGATAAAACTTTTCAGTCGCGCTTATTTACAGGTACCGGCAAATTTAACTCGCCTGCCATGATGGAGGAGGCTTTGCTCGCCTCAGGCTCTGAACTCGTAACCGTAGCCCTGAAGCGTGTTGATGTAAAAAACAACGACAACGACGATCTGTTGCTGCGTTTAAAATATCCGCATATTAACCTGCTGCCTAATACCTCAGGTGTACGGAACGCTAAGGAGGCTGTGTTTGCCGCCCAGCTCGCCCGCGAAGCGCTGGAAACCAACTGGATAAAACTGGAGATCCATCCCGATCCCAAATACCTGATGCCCGACCCTATAGAAACCCTAAAAGCTACCGAAGAACTGGCGAAACTGGGTTTTATAGTATTGCCCTATATCCATGCCGACCCCGTATTATGCAAAAGGCTTGAAGAAGCCGGTACTGCGGCTGTGATGCCTTTAGGCTCGCCCATAGGTAGCAATAAGGGACTTAAAACCATCGATTTTTTAGAGATCATCATCAGCCAAAGCAGTGTACCCGTTATTGTTGATGCGGGTATAGGTGCTCCGTCTGATGCCACTAAAGCTCTTGAAATAGGCGCCGACGCCGTACTGGTAAACACCGCCATCGCGGTTTCAAGTAATCCTGTACAAATGGCCGAAGCATTTAAACTGGCCGTTGAAGCCGGCCGGATGGCTTTTGAGGCCAAACTGGCACAACCTGTATCACATGCTATGGCAAGTAGTCCACTAACTTCTTTTTTAGATGAGTAGTTTTAACGACATTTTTGAAACCTATAACTGGGATGATACCAAAGCCAGTATCTACGCTAAAACCAGCGCGGATGTTGAACGCGCCCTGGCTGCGGATAAACGAACATTGGAGGATTTTAAAGCCCTGGTATCACCTGCTGCAGCGCCCTACCTGGAACAAATGGCGCAGATCAGTCAGCGCCTGACCCTGAAACGTTTTGGTAAGGTGCTGCAGATGTACGTGCCTCTTTATCTATCCAACGAATGCAGTAATATCTGTACTTATTGCGGCTTTAGTTACGATAACAAGGTAAAACGCAAAACGCTTTCGCCAATGGAAATTATGCAGGAAGTGGCCGTTATTAAAAAGATGGGATACGAGCATGTATTACTGGTAACCGGCGAGGACAACGTGAATGTGCACGTTGATTATTTTAAAAAAGCGCTCGAATTGATCAGGCCTCATTTTGCCCATATCTCGATGGAGGTGCAACCGATGGATCTGGAAGACTATCAGCAGCTAACGCCTTATGGCCTTAACACCGTGCTGGTATACCAGGAAACTTATCATAAAGAGGATTATAAAAAGCACCACCCCAAAGGCAAAAAATCAAACTTTAAATACCGGGTTGAAACGCCCGACAGGTTGGGCCAGGCCGGGATCCATAAAATGGGACTGGGCGTTTTAATTGGTTTGGAAGACTGGCGCACCGATTGTTTTTTCACCGCGATGCACCTTAACTACCTTGAGAAAAAATACTGGCAAACTAAATACAGCCTTTCGTTCCCGAGGTTGAGACCTTTTAGCGGCGGCCTTGAGCCAAAGGTGGAGATGAATGACCGCGAACTGGTACAACTGATCTGCGCTTATCGTTTGTTTAACGAAGAGGTTGAACTTTCGATATCTACGCGCGAATCGGCTAACTTTCGTAATAATATCATCAAGTTAGGTATTACCTCTATAAGCGCCGGCTCAAAAACCAATCCGGGCGGGTACGCGGTAGAGCCTGAGTCGTTGGAGCAGTTCGAAATTTCCGACGAGCGCAGTCCTGCGGAAATTGCAGAGATCATTGCCCAACAGGGTTACGAGGCGGTTTGGAAAGATTGGGATAGCTGTTTAACCTAAGGATATGCTGGAACGTGAAGAACTGAAACGGTATAACCGGCAAATGATATTGCCCGAGCTTGGCCTGCACGGACAGGAAAAACTAAAAGCCGCCCGGGTGTTGATGATAGGTGCCGGCGGCTTAGGTTGCCCGGTTTTGCAATACCTGGTTGCAGCCGGCATAGGCACCATTGGTATTGTGGATGATGACGTGGTTGATATCAGCAACCTGCACCGGCAAATATTATATGCTCCCGCTGATATTGACCAGCCAAAGGCTTTAATAGCCAAACAAAAACTAAACCAGCTTAACCCCTTTGTGGAGCTGATAGCTTATACCGAAAGGATTATTGCTGCCAATGCGCAACAACTGATAAGCAATTTTGATGTGGTGATAGATGGCTCTGATAACTTTGCCACCCGCTACCTGGTAAACGATACCTGCGCCGCCCTTGGCAAACCGCTGGTATTTGGCTCAATATTTAAATTTGAGGGACAGGTATCTGTGCTTAACCATCAGGGCGGCCCCGGCTATCGTGACCTGTTTCCCGAAGCGCCACCCGAAAATGAAGTGCCCAACTGTGCCGAAATTGGTGTTATCGGCGTATTACCCGGTATGATAGGTACTTATATGGCCAACGAAGCCATTAAGTTGATTTGCGGTATTGGGGAGTTATTATCTGGCAAACTGTTAACCCTGAATGCGCTTGACAACAGCATCAGTATTTTCAAAATTTCTGCCGCAACACCTTCACTCCCGGTTAACACATCTCGGCCAGTTGAAAGTGATAGGGTTGTAAATGAAATCGACGCCGACACCTTTAAAAAATGGCAAGCGGAAACACCCGACGAAATTTACCTGGTTGATGTGCGTGAAAGCTATGAATTTGACGATGAAAATATAGGTGGGGTAAACATCCCGCTTTATGAATTGGAGGAACATGCCAATAGCTTTCCAGCTGGTAAAAAACTGGTGTTTATCTGCCAAACCGGGCAACGCAGTAAAATCGCTGCACAGCAAACCAGGTCTTTTTCGGGGATAACGGCCTTCAGTTTAAAAGGGGGCATTAACGCTTTTAATTTTTAAAACGCGATTATGCAGTATTATCAATATTGTTCGGTATTAACCATCGCCGGCTCCGACAGCGGCGGCGGCGCGGGCATTCAGGCCGATCTGAAGACCTTTGCCGCCCTGGGTTGTTATGGTACCTCAGCCATTACTGCCATTACCGCGCAAAATACCCTGGGGGTAACTGATATTCACGTTGTTCCGCCGGCAATGGTACAAAATCAAATCAGCGCGGTAATGAGCGATATCCGGCCTTTGGCTGTAAAAATCGGGATGCTGCCAAATGCAGAAACTGTGCAGGCGGTAGCCAATACCTTAAAAAGGTACGAACCACTACCCATCATCCTCGACCCCGTTATCAGCTCAAGCAGCGGAAAACAACTGGCAAATAACGAAGCATTGTTTGCCATGAAGGAGCTACTTTTTCCAATGGTAACCCTGCTCACGCCAAACCTGAATGAAACAGCTCAACTAATAGGCAAATATGCTGGTAATGTTGATGATATGATAAACGCGGCAGAAGCGTTGTTAGATTTAGGTAGCCAGGGCGTTCTTGTAAAAGGCGGGCACTTAGATGGGGCTGAACTGTACAATGTATATGCTGATCAGCAAGGTGGAAGAAAAACTTTTGCCTATCCTTTTATAAATTCCTTAAATACACACGGAACGGGTTGTACACTGGCTTCGGCTATCGCATCTCACATAGCACGAGGGCAATCTCTAACCGAAGCTATTGCTTTGGCCGGGAACTACGTTAATATAGCCATCAAAGAAGGACAGAATGTAAAAACCGGCGAGGGATCCGGCCCTTTGAATCATTTTTTCAAACCCCGTAAGTTGGCGAAGGTCAATTTCTAAAGGCACGTATATCACTCAAGTCTGATAATAGTTTCGCTGCAGTTCAGAATCCCTATACAAGTCAGTATAAAATCATCTGATCGTGACACTATATTTCGTCAACACGATCGACTATTGTCAAAATAAAGTGTACAATATTTTTATTTAATATACAAATAACTACAAATCAATAATTTACCATTGGCATAAGTATTGTTTCCGCTCATCCCCGATAGCCTTAGCTTAATACATTGAGTTTTAGCTATAGGTCCAATACACAAAATAATTAATCCTCAAAAATTAAAAGATGAACAGCGAACAATTAATTGAATTAACCCGGGAACTAATTTATCATGCAACCCATTTTGACGTGCAATACGTTGATAAAGCTTATGCCGATAATTTACTGATAGTAAAAGTTGATGAAGACGGAGTTGTTGATACTATGAACAAAGAGCAGCTCATGTCTTTTATACAGCAAAACAAAGATTTAAATACCGAACCACTTTCTACCAAAACCGACTATCACTACGCTGTATGTGATGGGAATATGGGCATGGTTGTAATTACACGCGAACTTGTATTTGACGGCAAATTGAACCGAAAATATTTTACTTTGATCTGGGAATATCTATCAGGCAGGTGGCAGGTTGTTAAAGAATCGGCAGTGGTCCGTAATTAAAAATTTTAAAACTGCGTTAGCCTTCCACGGTATTTCTAATTTTTATTGGCATGGGCTATTACCCCCTATTAGCTCAACCGATTTAACAACCACATAAAAAGCATTGCTCTGTTTATGTGGTTGTTTCTGTTTCAGGATATACCTTTCAATCCGGATAGCTTTTTATTGAACCATTAAAAATGCATTAAGTTTAACCCCCACCTCCTGTATTCAAAAAAGGCCTCGCGCCTCCAATTTGTTTCTGCCAGTCTACGTTGTCACCTGAAAAGGCTCTGTATTTGGTGTATCAACGGCTTATTCGGCGAAATAAGGTGTAATTAAAATTCCGCCAAAACAACAAGCAACTAAAAGTCAACCAATTACCTAATGGCATAACGCTTGTAAAAGCTATAAGCCGCCTCGCCGACGATTTTGCACAACAATATAGGTCTGGACCGGGCGATAAATCAGGCGCGCAACAGGTTAAACAAAAAAATGAATATGGAAAACTGGTTATTCGGATCGCATAGCGATCCTCACAAAAAAAGCGATCAATCCGGAGAAATGCCATCAGAAGATTATGATCCAAATGAAGAAAGTTTTAGTGAAGGAGGCGAATATATGGATGACTCTTTACGGATGGTTGAACAGCCATTGCAGGATGAATAAAGCAACCGATTATACCCTCCTCAAAAACGTTAACACGCCCCTACCTGGAACCAAAACGATCGGTTGGGGCTTTATTATAAGCCAATTAGTGTGTGAACAGTTACCAATTTTGCCCCCGGCTTCCCGGTTGCAACTGGTTCGGAACGTCAAAATATGCCAGTATGTAATCATATCAAAATCGCGCCTAAGCACGGTACCTGAAAGCAGGCAGCAAAGAAACATCTGCTAAGTGCACGCATTTACACAAATGAAAAGGCTCTAAATTCAGAATTACGCTACCAATAGTGGTGATGATGATGAAAAGGATATACCCTTTTTAGCACGGAAACACAAATTAATGCACCTAAAAACAATTTGAAGATGGAAACATTGAACATGGAAATTAAAAATACGGCACCTGTTTTAACCAATCTTTTACAGATTGTGGAAAGCGGTTTGCTTTCGGAAAATATTTACCTCACACTTATAGACGAAAACTTAAATCAATTTTCATCCGGTTTAAGGATAAATAGACTGGGAGTTACCGAAGCACCGCTTCCCGAAATTCTGAAACTTTTGGGTGTGCGTAGCATAACCTTAAATGCAAGTCATGATTTCACCGCGCTTTTAAAGTTATCGGTAACATTACCACCTGCGCAGGTTGAACAATACTTATGGACGTTTTTTAAGAATGAAACCGTTATCGCGGAACTTCGCTCACTGTTTAGCAATTGCCGAACGATAGCATTTGACGATTGGGCGGCTATTACCGGTGCATCCAGCCTTTGGAATGGTTTGTTGGCCGATGTGATCAGGCCGCTGGATAAAAAAGACCTTGAATTTATCTTTTACCTCGGTGATCCCGGAAATAAACTTTCGTTCCAGGTAGACGAAGCGATCGATCTCATAAGCGAATTTTCGCACCATGGCCAGGTAACCTTCGCACTTGATGCAAGTGAGGCAATGAAGTTGTGGATGGTATTGAACGGCGTAAATCCCGATACGCCGGTAGAAGGTCAAACTCCATCCGACCTCAACAAAAAATACTTTTCCATTTTCAGGACTATGGATGTTAGCCGCCTGTTGATCTACTCGGCCGATAATGCAATACTATTCTCCCGCGACCAGCAATTTGTCCTTAGCCGAAAAAAAGTTGAGCATCATATTGAGATCGGCGCGGATGCCAGGCAAAACTTCATAGCCGGCTTCAGCATTGG
Source organism: uncultured Mucilaginibacter sp. (assembly GCA_966212355.1). Classification (GTDB taxonomy): domain Bacteria; phylum Bacteroidota; class Bacteroidia; order Sphingobacteriales; family Sphingobacteriaceae; genus Mucilaginibacter. The sequence goes on along the minus strand of CBIHRB010000001.1, from coordinate 187,830 downwards.
TTTATTAAAACATCTTGATATCGCCCATTGCATCGCTCTCGGCCTTATTGTATTTGGCTGCTGTGGCGAATCAAATACAAAACCAGATCAGCAAGGTCTTTTACTGTATATCCGGAACTGGATCAACGACCTCCAAAAACCCGAAAGCTTACACCTTTACGAATAAATAACAATCTAATTTAATTATCAATGGAACAAAGAATTAATCTATTTGCCAAAGGGCAAAACGCCCTGAAATCCCTGTTTCAGGCGGGAGCTTATTTAAAACACTCAACAATAGAAGTACCTCTGCAGGAATTGGTATTTTTTAGGATATCTCAAATGAACGGTTGCGCATACTGCCTGGATATGCACTCTAAAGACGCCCGTGCACATGGCGAAACCGAGCAAAGACTTTACGGTATCAGCGCATGGCGTGAGACACCTTATTTTACCGACCGTGAGCGTGCTGCCCTTGGCTGGGCCGAAGCAGTAACCAAATGCGACGTGCCCGACAGCGTTTACGAACGTGTAAAACCTCATTTTACCGAAGAAGAACTGATTGATCTTACACTTGCAGTTACAACTATTAACACCTGGAACAGGTTCAACCTTTCTTTCCCCCAAATTGCAGGCAGCTATCAGGTTGGTCAGTTTGGTTGATTGTTTTTTTACATAGGCCGGGGCATTACCGGTCTATGTAAATTTTATGCAAACGGCCAATGGGGTTTTTCAATTTATAAAAATGGAACTATCATTCAAGCCAGCTTAAAATCAGGTGCGCCGCTCATAGCGGTATGCATCTGATTTTAACAGTAACACCGGATACTTTATCCGTAATTGCAATTCAAAATCAAGAAGTTAACTTAGTCAGGATATCCACAGCTTTTGCAACATCCTCTTCAGAGAGCGAAGCAAACCCAAACCGGATCCCGTTATCGTTCAGGTTACCGGGAAGCCTGAACGACATACCGATCATACGAAGCCCGGCATGGGCGGCATCGTTAATTATTTTATTTACAGGATATTCCTGCTTAAACCTAAGCCATATAGCCATCCCGCCAAGCGGCCGGGTAAAATCAACGGCATGCGATAATTTTTTGGTAAGCAGATCGCAAATAAAATCACAACGCCGCGCGTATAGCTTGTTCGACCGGTTAATATGCCGAACCAGATCGCCGTTGATGATCATCTGCGCCAGCATAAATTCAATAAAGGTATCCCCTCTCAAATCAATCAAACGTTTTAGATCGATTGCTTTTTTTACGATTTCGGGCGCAGCTATCATGTAACCTACCCTTATTGACGGCGCAAGTAGCTTTGTAAACGATCCTATATAAATTATTTTACCGCCATGAGGGGCGCTGGCCAACGGAAGGATAGGATTATTGGTGTAATGGAAATCGTAGCCGTAATCATCTTCAATTACATAAAATCCATACTGTTCAATTAATTGAAGCAAATGCTGCCTTCTCCTGGCCGACATTGTGATGGTGGTAGGATGATGCAGATGAGGAACTATATAAAGCATTTTTACCGGCGACTTTTTAAGGATCTGCTCCAGTTGCCCCAGGTCCGGCCCCTCCTCATCAATTCCTATTTTTGAGATGCGGGTACCAGCATTTTCAATGATCTGGTCGGCATAAAGATAGTTGGGTTCGGTTACCACTACATGATCGCCTTTGGTAAGTAATACTGTAGCCGCTATGTAAATAGCCATTTGCGCGCCGCGCGTAATTACCAGGTCGTCCTTCCTGATATTTAACCCCCTGGTTTCGTTTAAAAATAAAGCGGTTGCTTCTTTAAGCAGTGGAAGGCCACCCTGGTCCCTCAAACACATCAACTGTTTAATTCTCGAACTGGTAGCCTTATCCCGGTAAACTTTACTGATCTCATAAAAAGGCGCAAGCTCCGGGTCCGGAAAACCATCATTAACAACAATATCCGAACTTTTGGTTGCCCGGTGCTCTGGTTGCAATGCACCTTGCAGGGCGAGGTTTCTTGAGCAAATGTTATCCGGAGATGAAAAAGAGTTGGGAGGCTGAAACGACCTTGGTTTAATTACGGGTAGTTTGGGTGTTACCCTATAGCCCCTCCGATCCACCGGTTCTATCCAGTCTTCCGTCATCAGCTCTTCGTAAGCGTTGATAATTGTTTTACGGTTAACGGTGATAAATTCGGCCATTTGCCGGGTACCAGGAAAAAATGTTCCTGGCGGAATTAAACCCTCCCTTATAAGGCTGATCAGGCGATTGGTAATTTGCCTGTAAACAGGAAGTTGGTTTCGTTTATCGATGACAATCAGGTTATGGTAAGGAAGCATGTTATTTTTGTAATTAAATTGATCTGCCACCTGCTTTGAAAAACACATTCAAATATTTGCCAAGGCAGGCCTTTGTTTTTTGCAACACACATGCCATTTTATAAAAAACTAACTATCAACACATTACAACAACAAACACTATAAAACCGCTCCATATTTGGTGCTCCGAGTTATCTTACACTATATAAAGTGGATATTTTACCATAAAAAACGCCCGTCACTGTGATGATGACGGGCGCCCAAACCATAAAACATAAAAAGATGAACTATGCCTTTTTAGGCTGGTTCAGATACCAATTTTCGAAATTGGTATTGAAGATCTTAGCATCGCTGCCTGGTACCAGCATGCTATCATTCAATTCTACCCCATAATAACTTGCATGTACATCGGCAACAACTTTACGGGGATCGCCATTTTTAGTCAAATACATCTGCACAAGATCTGACAGGTTGAACTTATCCGGACCGGCTATTTCAACAATTTTATTAAGGGGCTCCATCAAAGCAACTTTAGCAACCGCTGTGGCCACATCTGCAGATGCGATAGGTTGAATATGAGCAGGCGACAGGCGGACGGTGTCTCCATCTGTTGCCGCGTTAGCTATTCCGCTCAAAAATTCAAAAAACTGGGTGGAATGTATAATTGAATAGGGAACTCCAGAAGCTTTGATCAAATCCTCCTGTACCTGTTTAGCGCGGAAATATCCGCTATCCTGTAAGCGATCTGTCCCGACAACTGATAACGCCAGGTGGTGCTTAACTCCTGCTGCAATTTCGGCAGCAAGCAGGTTTTTGCCCGATGTTTTGAAAAATTCCATTACCGCGGCATCTTCAAACGAAGGGGAATTTGCAACATCTACTACAACATCTGCTCTGTTTAAAACTTCAGCAACCCCCTCGCCGGTTATTGTATTTACACCGGTTGCCGGCGAAGCTGCTATAACTTCATGCCCCTGTTCTGTAAGTTTATTTACAACCTGCGAGCCTATCAGCCCGCTGCCCCCTATTACTACTATTTTCATAATTTATGTTTTTATGGCCGTTACCGGCCGTTTTATATTTTTTATTTATTGAGATTCAGAGTTATTGATCGATGGCGTTTAATCAATGTTTATTTTGCAGCGGTTATAAACGGTAATTCTTTAGGGCCGATGAAATAAACCAGCAATTTAGCCTCTTCGGTTTTGCTCATGTTCTTGCTTTCAGCGTGCAAACCATTGGGGTCTTCCCAAAACGCCTCACCCTGTTTATAAATATGAGTTTTACCGTTAAATGTTGAAGAGATGCTTCCTTGTAATACATAAGCGATAGTAGGGATCGGGTGCCTGTGGGCCCCGGATATTTCACCGGGTGCAAACCGCACGATCACCATTTTAACTTCCTGGCTTTTAATTTGCGGCGTGGTAATGATCCTTTTAAAAATAACTTCAGGTTCATACTGTGTAACATTCACATTTGCACACTTGGGGTCCTTTTTTGCCTGGGCATTGACACCTAAAGCAGCACAAAACGCCAACAAGGTTAAACTTATTTTTTTCATAATAGAATAATTATACCCAAACCCGTTATTGAGTTTGTAAGGCAAAATTATGCTGAAAAAAGGGGCTTAAACTGGTCCAGAGGGCAACCAGGAGGGGGTCCAGGGTACGTCGCCCGGAAGTAAGATATGGAAATTAACTGAACATTTGAAAGAAACGGTAATTGCTGCAAAACAAAATTTCACAATAGCGAATCCTCACTGCCAGGTATTACAGCAGAGGAATTTTCGATTTTGAACTGTATAGTCATAATTACCCCGCGTTCGCTTTTTATATCAAAACTGCCCCCCAACTGTTTACTAAGGGCTTTCATCATTTCCATGCCCAGGGAGGATGTCTCAGACAGTTTGAAATCGGGAGGCAGACCCTTGCCATTGTCTGTAACGCTTAGTGTAACTGTATCTTTAGATGACAACCGCGCTTTAATAAAAATCTCCCCGCCCTCCTGATCAAATGCATATTTAATACTGTTGGTAATGGCTTCGTTCAATATGAGTCCCATTGGCACGGCCTGTGATATATCCAGGTTTACGACATCCAGTTCCTCCCTGAATTTAATTCTTCGTCGGTTACAATCATAGCAGGTATTAAGGTACCGTGCCAGGTCATTAATATAATCGGCCATTATAATAGTGGCAACATTACTTTTATTATAGAGCTTTTGATGTATAATAGAAATGGCCTGTACCCTGTTCCGACTGTCCTGTATAGCCTCAATTGCATCGGTATTTTGCAGATAAGCCGATTGTGTATACAACAAGCTCATCACTATTTGCAGGTTATTCTTAACCCGGTGATGTACCTCCCGGAGCAGCCATTCTTTTTCAGTGATCAGGTCCTCCTGCCTTTTCAATAAACCATCCTTATCGGTAAGCAGTTTTTCCTTTTCTGAAAGCAAGGCCGATAATTTATGATTTTGCCTGTCAATCTCTTGCTGTTTGGCTTGCAAACGTACATTGCTGCGTTGTTTGGCGCGATAGGCAATATATATTATAACTGCAAATACTACAGAAATAAGTACTGCGGCAAGCGTAATATTTCTTTGCCGGTTAGCTTTTTCCAGCTTATCTTTTTGTATCTGGGCATTATTATTAAGCGCGTGGATGGTTTTGTCTTTTTTAATCGAATTATAATTGGCCTCTAATTCGTTAATTTGTTTAACCGTGGCAGCATTGGTGAGCGAATCCTGCATGCGCCTCATATATTGAAATTCCTTTAACGCGGTATCAAAATTGCCGCCTGCCGAATCAACTTTATACTTATATCCGGAAATAATTATCCGGGAAGGGGTTAATAATCTTTTTGAGGGAAGCGTTTGGAGATACTTTAACTCATCTGATAATTTTGCCCATTGTTTTGTTTGGATAAAATGTTGAGGAAGCGGGTCATAATTTTCAACAAACTTGTCTACCGCATAAAACAGCGGATCGTCGTTAAGGGTACCATATAACTTCTCAAACACCCTTCTAAATGCCGGCACCTGTTTTTCTGCCTCCACATTCCGTTTAAGGAAATTGTACAGCTGCATTTTTCTTGCTATATACTTGCTTTGTTCTTTGAGGGTTGGGCCCGGAAATTTTTTCGGCGTATTATTTAAATAAGCAAGGGCAGTGTGATATTTTTTTAATGTTATACAACAACCGATAGCCCCGTCAATAGCACTGTAATAGTAATTCTGATTTCTTATTTTAAGCGCTAATTCGGCTCCTTTTATAAAATATGGTAATGCTACACTGTCCTTGTTGTTCTTCCTGTAGGATAGTGCTACAGCAATATTAAAAAAAGAGGCATCATAGTCGCTCCTATGCACGTCGGCATCGCAACTGTTTATGCATTCAATACGGGTAAGCAATTCTTTTTGAAGCTGATCTTTACGTGAATATACTTCGGCCAAAAGATAATAACCGTAATAGATCCTTATAAATTTTATAGCCTTATACTCCTGTATTACGCTTAACAGCTCTTTTTCCGCCTTATCAAACCGCCCCTCGTTAAGGTCGGCATCCGCTATTTTGCCAAGCGCATCAGCTATCTTAAGGCGGTCCGTTCCTTTTTTATAAAGCGCATACGCCTTTTCATAACATTTTGAACGGGTGGAAAGCAGACGCTTATCATTAAACGACAGGTTGTTTCCATACAGTGTCCAGTATTCAGCTTCCTTTAAATAGTCACCGGTTTTATGGTAATGGCCGGTTATTTGATTAAATAGCGAATCAGCATTTTTAAAATCTTCCTGTACAATAAAAGTGAGTGCTTTTTCAAATAACGCACGGTGCAAAAAATCGGCCGATCCGATTGCCTGGCTTAATGTTATTGCCGCATTGAAATAGGAACGGGCTGTATCAAGGTTTTTAGGATCCCAAACAGGCTTGTCTTTAAAATATCGCCCTAATTTTATAAGCGCCGCAGCCCGGTTGGTATCCTGTTTGGTTTTGTTGAGTTCAGTTGTTAAAGTTTTAAAATCCTGGGCATAAGCTGATAGTGATATACAGCAAAATGATAACGGAATGAAACAATATCGTATCAGTGAACGAATCATGAAAATATACTATAATCGCGGCGTTTAGCCAAAACAGAAGTTTAGCATTAAAAGTAGATATTTTTCATGATCGAAGCAGGCAATCCCCAAACTTATGTTTATGCTTTTTGCTGAAAATAATCCTGCTTAACGATATGAAGCTTTTTCATTTTGGCATGCAGCGTAGTTGGTGGTACATCCAGCCATTCGGCAGCGCCGCCTTCGCCGGCAATTTTACCACTGCATTTTTTCAATACAGCTATAATATGGCTCCGTTCAACATCTATAAGCGTTTTATTCCTGAAAATCTCCTGATCGTTGAGGTTTTTCACTGTAGTATTCGGCAAGCAGATCTGCCTTAATACACTATCGTCTGATAGCAGGATACTTCGTTCAATTAAATGTTCTAACTGCCTCACATTTCCAGGCCACGAATAACTTTTAAGCTGCTGCAGTACCTTATTGGATATGAAATTAATTTTTTTGCCGGTTAATTTGGAATAACGAACCAGGAAGAAATTTGCCAGTTCGGCAATATCTTCCTGCCTGTCACGCAAGGAGGGTAAACTTATTGGGAAAACGTTGAGGCGATAATACAGGTCGGCCCTAAAGCGGTTTGCATCAACTTCAGCCTCCAGGTCGCGGTTTGTAGCCGCAATGATCCTAACATCAACCTTTATAGTTGTTTTCCCCCCTACTCTTTCAAACTCGCGCTCCTGGATAACACGTAATAACTTTACCTGCAACTCCGGCGGAAGTTCGCCAATCTCGTCGAGGAAAATGGTACCCTGATGGGCCAGCTCAAACTTGCCAATCCTTCGGTCTGCCGCCCCTGTAAATGATCCTCTTTCGTGCCCGAAAAGTTCGCTTTCGATAAGGTTAGCCGGAAGTGCCGCGCAATTTATGGTTACCATCGGCTTGTTTTTCCTGCCCGATGACTGATGTATTCCCCTGGCTATAACTTCCTTTCCGGTACCTGTTTCCCCAAGCAGTAAAACTGTCGAATTACTTGGCGCAACCATAGCCATCAGCCGATACACTTTTTGCATTTCGGCGCAATTGCCGATAATGCCGGGATATTGATTGTTGAAAAGAGGCTTCCGTACAAGGCGGTCTTTACCTGTATTCACGCCAGAATCAATAAGTATACTCTGAGGTAATCCCAAATGTAAATTCAGTTTCTGCCCTTCAGTTTCCGTGTTGGATACTATTCTTTCAGTGATCATTTCAAATTTGTTTATATAGATTTCTCACAACTGCTTCGAATTTTATGCCACTGCTCTAATAATGAAAAAAGGAACTTTTCTTCATATCATCCGACGATATTTCGACGATTTCCTTTTTTTCGGATTTTATTTCGTCGGTTTATATCATGAATCCCCTGCACTTGCATGTGGCCCGCACTTGTAAAATTCGCCTAAGCCCTCAAAATACCCTGGTTTTTAGAATACATTTGGCAGATTATTAAAATAGGCGGAAATTGTATAAGGTTATTTCGCCTGCGGCACATATATTGGATTGGATATTTTCATAACCAAAAAACTATTTTAACTAAATTTCATGCCCCAGTAAATTTCTCTGGCAAACCGGGCGTTTGAAATAGCTTTATTTTTGTATAATATGTCCATAAAAAAAATACTGATAGTAGAAGACGAATCTCTTGTTGGCCATCATTTAAAACTGATTTTAACATCGGCAGGATATAAAGTTACCGGCATATCAGAATCTGTTAATGAGGCCTTAACTTCTATCGACGAACAAAAACCCGACCTGGTTTTGCTTGATATTCACCTTAAAGGAGTACAAAACGGCATTGACCTTGCCAGGAAGCTTACCGAAAGGAATATGGCTTTTGTGTATCTCACCGCAAACTTTCAGGGCACCTTATTGGAAGAAGCTAAATCGACAATGCCATTTGGCTTTATAGTTAAACCATTTCGCGAGGACGATTTGCTTACCACACTTGATGTTGCTTTTTACCGGCATCAAAACAGCCTCGAAAGCAGTAGGCAGCAAGAAATGGAGCTGAACCAAAAGTTAAAGGATATCCGTAATTATGATGCCGACAAGGTGCAAAAGTTATTGCGTGTTGCCGACAAAATGCAGGCATATATACCATTTGATTACCTGAATTTTATACTCAAGAATGCGAATAGCGAAACCCTGACCAGCATTGGTTTTTTAAGGATAGGTTTTGATGAATACCAGGTACAGGGAGAACAGGAATTAATGAATATAACGGGTACCAACCATGCTACGTTGAAGAACATTTATACCTCATTATCTGCAATAAACAGGGCAAAGTATTTTAGCGATGAAGAGCTTGATCATCTTTGTAATCAAAACCCTTTGAGCAAAATAATTGCCGATACATATGATTTCGAATCAGCGTTGTTTTTCCCGGTCGGGCAAGACAACTCAACATTGGTACAATATGAGTTTTACAGCCGAAAGGGCAATACCTATGGCCAGCAACATATCGCGCTGCTAAGCCGGCTGCTTAACGCCTTAAGTTATGTAATTGAAAGTGACCGGCAAAATACTACTGCAAATAAACAAACTCCGGTTATTCCCGCCCAACCGGTATTACCTAAAGAACGGCCATATCATTTTGACGGCATTGTAGGACAAAGCCGCCCTATGCTAACTGTACTTGATCATATCAATACGATTTCACCGCTGGATACATCCGTACTTATCCTTGGTGAAAGCGGCACTGGCAAGGAAAGAGTAGCTAAAAGCATCCATACGCTATCGGGACGGTCGGGTAAGCCGCTGGTGGTTGTCAATTGTGCTTCTTTGCCCGCTAACCTCATCGAAAGCGAACTTTTCGGGCATGAAAAAGGTGCCTTTACAGGCGCGTTGGAAAAAAGAACCGGCAAATTTGAAATGGCTGATGGAGGTACTATTTTCCTCGACGAGATAGGCGAACTGCCTATAGATCTCCAGGTAAAGCTGCTCCGCGTATTACAGGAACAGGAAATTGAACGGCTTGGCGGCAAGGGACCAATAAAAATAGATGTCAGAATCATAGCCGCCACAAACCGCGACCTTGAAAAAGAGATGGAAGAAGGGCGGTTCAGACTGGACCTATATTATCGGCTCTTTGTATTCCCGATCATTATCCCTTCTTTACGGGAAAGAATTGACGACATACCAGCACTCACCAATCATTTCATCTCATACTATTCAAAAAAGTATAAAAAACCTATTAACGGGATATCTCCTGAGGCCATGATGCAAATGCTTGATTATACCTGGCCGGGAAATGTGAGGGAACTGGAACATTTTATTGAAAGAACAATACTATTGTCAAAAACCTTAATTATAGAGGAGGTTTCACTGCCCAAATACCCCGCTAATAAAACAAATGCCGAAATGCAAACCGGCACAAGAATGAAAACGATTGATGAGAATGAACGGGATTATATCATCACCGTGCTAAAAAACTGCAATGGCCGAATAAGAGGCGCCAACGGTGCTGCCGCTGTAATGGGATTACCTCCTACCACTCTTCATTCAAAAATGAAAAGGCTGGGTATTAAATAACTCAAGGCCTCAATGCCGCTATAATTTAAAAAATTGCGTTCCCCCTGGCCCTCATGCCAACTATATATCGGATGATAGCCAAACGTTCGTCCGATATATCGCCCATTTCACGCCTTGAAGTTAAACCAAATACCTGTCTGTCAAGCAACTACTTAGGTGGCACAATCTTTCGTTATCAGTATTTGATTTTAAGAGAAGCGATCCTGAAATGCAATCATCATTAGCAGAGCCGCTTCAGCTTTCAGCCTCTTTTGAATCATAACGAAAAGTTAGTTAAACCACATATCACGACGATGAAAAAGCTTGCCATTTGCATTTTTTTGATAAGCTGTACCTTTATCGCCGATGCTCAAAAAGTAGCGGAATTATTTCAAAAGCTACAAAACACCGGAGATGATACCAACCGTATCAATGCGCAACTTCAATTAGGCCAGTATTATTTAAATAAACCAGGAGAGCTATTTAAAGACCTGGACAGTTCTTCATATTACATAACACAAGCCGAAACACTCAGTAAAACTATCCATGCCACAGGCCATCTGTATCGTACGCTTTTTGCGAAAGTAGAACTTGACATAGAACAAAACAATTGGAACGCCGCAACTGAGGTTTTCACTTCGGTAGCTAACTATTACCAGGTACACCACGAACCATTAAAAGAAGCAAACGTTTGGCATTATTATGCCAACCGCATGCCTGTACCAGATAAGTTCAAAGTTGACAGTAAATTAAAGATCCATAATAAGGCCTATGAAATTTATTTGAAAAACGGCTTCAAGCTTCAGGCTGCCGATGAGCAGTTCCGGATTGCATTTACATACCAAAATGCTAATCAATTTGATAAGGCCGAACAGGGATTTATATCTGTCATTAAGCAATATCAGCTTTTAAAAAGCCCGCAAATTGCCTTAGCCTATTATAGGCTGGCGGATAACTATTACCGTAAGGGCGATATGCCGAAAGAATTGCTCGCCCGTATTAACTGTGTAAATGCCTATGAAGCCGCCCCTAAACATGATCTTAACTGGGGACAATATTATTACTTTACACTTGGAGTAGCCTACTACAATAAACGTCAGTTTGAACAGGCCTTAATTTATCACCAAAAATGTGTTGATATTGCAGCCGAACTGAATGACCAGGAAATGTACAACCTGGGCGTTCACGAAATACTTACTTGTTATATTAATCTTAAAAAATACGCCACAGCTTTCGCGTATCTAAAAAAAACATTCCAAAGGTATCCCCAAAAAACTGTCGTTCAGGAAAGTATGTTTCTCTCGGCCGAGCTGAAACTATACAATCACATGAATAATGGCAATGCCGCCGAAAAAATGATCCCGAGGTTTAAAAAAGTATTCCAACAAGTTTATAAAGACATCCCCGGGGAAACAAAAAGAAATTATTATGCCATGGATAATTTCATTGCCACGTATGATCCCCTTCCTAAGCATTACCTGCTTACCAGGCAGTGGGCAAAGCTGGCCAATGAATTGAAGATGCTGGAAGCCCTGCCTACCTATAAAATGTCGGTGCTTTCAAAAATGACCATCTATCAGCATAGATTCAAGGTTGATTCGGCCAAAGGCGATTTTTTGGCGGCGTTAAAAGGCTTTCAGCGAATTAAAATCATTAAAGATTCCCTTACTAATGTTATAACAAGCAAACAAATAGGCGAGCTTGAAACCAAATATTTATCCGTACAAAAGGATAAGAAGATCCAGGAATTAAATAACCAGTCAACCATACAAAAAAACAACCTCGAAAAAATTAACCAGCAACGAAACATCACTTTTGCCGGTGTGTTGATAGGCTTTATACTAACCGGAGTATTATACTTCGCTTACCGAAGCAAACAAAGCAGCAACTTTAAACTGAAGATAAAGCAGGAAGAGATCAACACTCAAAACAACTCTCTTTTCTTTTTGCTAAATGAGAAAGAAAAACTACTTCAGGATAAAGATAACCTGTTAAGCCGCCAACAGGACTTGCTAACCGAAAAAGAATGGCTGCTGCGGGAAGTTCATCACCGGGTTAAAAACAACCTGCAAATTGTAATGAGTTTACTGTATACGCAATCCGCATATCTGCAAAATACTGATGCCAGGGACGCAATAAGAGATAGCCAAAACCGGGTACAGGCCATTTCTATTATTCACCAAAAACTATACAGTAAAAGCAACGTGGCTACTATTGCCATGGCCGACTACATAACCGATTTAGTTAGATATCTTTATACCTGCTATGATTGCGGTCATCGTAAAATTAAATTTAAAGAAGATTTAGATCAGGTGAATCTGGATATATCCCAGGCCGTGCCTATGGGCCTTATATTAAATGAAACCATTACCAATAGTATTAAATATGCGTTTGGGAACGACGGAGGGGAAATTCTTATCTACGCGAAACTATCGGCCCTGAAAACTATTACTTTGTGTATTAGGGATAACGGTAAAGGGCTACCGGCAAATTTCAAATTATCCGAAACTTCGTCATTGGGCATGGAGATGCTTAAGGCACTTAGTAAGCAGTTGGGAGGCACTTTTGAGATTAAAAACGAACCGGGAGTGAGTGTACTTGTAATATTTAAAGTTGAAAGTCAGATGAGGACTGAATCTTGAGAAGATGATGATCGGGTTGCAAATTATCCCTGATAAATTTTCTGATTTCAATATTTAGAGAGGGATATTGCTAATTCCGCCGATATTCCCCCCTGCACTTGTAAACGGCGTACTAAAATGAACTCATCAACTGGTCAACCGGGGAAATTTAACGCGGTTATCCGGTTAAGGACGGCACATCCATGATATATAGGCGCCTACCGTCTGTACCGTGGATGTGCTGATCAGCCTGTCTTTAATATCTTACTGATATCCCAAAGTTAAACGCCGTACCCCGGCCTTTTGAATAGAATCCCGGTTGCATGAACCATTGCGCACGTGCAGGAAAATAGTCTTCATTAAACAGATTTTCAATGCCCAGGCTCAACCGGGTATTCTTGTTCACTTTATACCCGGCCGCCAGGTTAAACAGGTTATAGGCTTTTACAGCCCCTTCATTGCCATTGTAGATACCGGTGGCGTTTTTTGCGAAACGGTTGCGGTTGCCAATTCCTGTATAATTCAGGGTTATGTCCACCACCCGGATTGGTGAATAAGTAACATTACCGGTAATCTTAGGAGCAGAAATGCGCCTGCCATTCAGGTAGGCATCTTGCGGGTCATCGTATTTCCCGTTTTGGTTAACGTCCCTTTTTCCTTCTGTATAACTGTAACTACCGCCTACGGTTAACCGGCGGCTAAATATGTAGCTGGCAGCTAATTCAAAACCGTAAATTTTTTCAGGGCTCCGCGCGGTATTAAATAAGCCGGTGGCCGGATCATATAATAGCTCAATTCCTAATTTAGATGTACTTTGATAGGCTGAAGCCGAAAATACCAGGTTTTGATAACGGCTTTCAAAGCCCGCTTCATAATTATTCACTTTAACAGCATCGGTATTGATCTTATTAATACTGTTTACCTTTGCATCGCGTAAAGCCAAACCGATGTCCATTACAGAAAAACCCTGGGAAAAACTTACATAAGGACTGAACAATTCAAAACGATTATATTTTAAACCGGCATTAAACAAAGCGGTATTATATTTCAACACGCCGCCCGTTACATCAAAAGATGGAGTTACCGTAGCACCGCTTGCATTGGTAATGCGTAATGTACGATAATTGTCGACATCAATATTTACACGCTCATACCGGAACCCTGTTTTGAACACCAGATCCCGAATGATCATCAAGTCGGCTTGCGCAAATGGCGCCAGGTTGGTCATATCCATGGCAGGTACCCAAACACGGCCGTCTACCAGCGGTTGTGAGGTTTTGTCTTTCAGCAAATCTATACCATAAGACAGGTTGGCATTCAGCAACGGACGGCTGACCAGTGGAGTTTGGAGGAATAATCGTACGCCTTTTTTGTCGTTATGCGCTAACGACTGACCGTCGCCGCCATCAAAGCGACCGAAGGACACATAAAACACATCCTGGCGTTTTTCATAATAAACATCTGCGTTCAGGCTTGTATGAGCGAAAAGATCGTCAACCTTGTAAGATAAATGCAGGTTGTGATTGTAAGCCGCCCCGGTAGGAATGCCCGCCGGCTTACCAGGTACACCGGTAGCTTTCTGACCTGTAGCCAGGTTGCCGTTCACCAGCGTAAAGTTGCTGTTCTGTAAGCTGCTATAATAGTTATACACCAATTGCAAACGCTGGTTACGCGTTGGCTGATAACCCAGTTTAGCAAAGGCATTATAGGTGTTTGTTTCACCAAGGCTGTAGTTAGGTCCAACCACATCGCCCCTGGCATCTTTGTATTCTCCGGTTTCCTCTGCCATGCCGCTTGCTACATAATCAAATTTCCCTGTTTTGCCGTAAAACATCTGACTGATACGACCACCTACCGAATTACGTACCTTCACCAGCGAGCCGTTTAAATAAACGTCGGTCTTACCGGCGAACTTTGCCGAAGTATCAGGCACTAATGTTACGTAGTTGACCAGGCCGCCGGCAGCACCATTACCGTAAATGGCCGTTGCTCCTTTTAGGACTTCAATTTGCTGCAATACAGATGGGTCAATAGATCGCAGGTCTACCTCAGCATTCCTGAGTGGGGACGACTGGCTCACACCATCAATCATAACCAGCATGGGACGCCCCCTTAAGTTTTGACCAACATTACTGCCCGATTGCGCTGTCGGGGCAAAGCCAGGTACCTGGTTTGCCAGGATGCTGGTCAGGTCCGGGTTAACAGCGATCTCATTATCGAGTTTCTTTTTTGAAACGATGCTCACTGTTGATACAATATTCCTTGGGCTTTCCGGTCTTCTGGTTGCGGAAATTACAACCTCACCAAGCGCCTGGCTGGCTTGCTGTAAGCGCCAGTTAATAGCCGTGTCGCGCGTTAAAGCAGGAAGTGATACCAATATGGGCTGATAGCCGACGGCAGAAATTTCTATTGTCAGTTGCTGTCCTGCCGGTACAAAAGCCGTGAAGCGCCCTTTGGCATCACCACTTATCTGCGCGGTTTTCAACTTGATTGTGGGATAGGCCACTCCAGACACGGAGTCGCGGATACTACCCTGTATTTTCACATTTTGAGCTGATGCAAAACAGGATAACAATAAAAAACAGGTAGTAATAAAGTGTAATGGTACAGGTGATTTCATCAGATTAAATTTTGCACGAAAATATTTATTTAATCTAATTCTAAATAATAAATCTTAAGAAACCCTGTTAAGTCATATACTTAAGGCAACATTAAAACTGGTAGATCGCATCTCACATATCAGAGTTTGGGCGAAATTACTTCGATAGATTACTATATGGCAGGGCTGTCTTCCGGTTCCTTATTTCAATTGTTTTGCCTGGAAAAAATGTATACAACATGGCCGAATGCAAATCTTTTTAAATTTTATCTTTGCCGATGAAATTAAATACTACAAAAGATGAGTGAACTTGCCCCCTGCCCAATGTGTAAATCTCCCTATGCTTATGAAATGGATAACCTGCTCATATGTCCGGAATGCGGCCACGAATGGAACCCGCAAGATAATCCTGTAAGTTCAGATCTGTTTGTGGTGAAGGATAGCAATGGAAATATTCTCCAGAACGGGGATACTGTTGTTACCATAAAGAACCTGCCGGTACGTGGTTCCTCTCAAAGTATAAAAGCCGGGACCAAGGTTAAAAACATCCGTTTGGTTGACAGCGATCATAACATTGATTGTAAGATAGATGGGTTTGGCGCTATGGCATTAAAATCAGAGTTCGTTAAGAAAGCATAATTTTTAAAAAATACAGTCCAAAGCGGGTAAACGCACTTATTTAATGGAAGGAGATCGGCTTTTACGGTATTCTTTGGGACCGTATCCCATAGTTCTGTTAAACAATCTTGAAAAATAAAGAGGGTCGTCGATGCCAATGCGAAAAGCTATTTCACGGATCCTCAATTCCGTGAACTGCAGGTACTGACAGGCTTTTTGTATTTTAAGGTGATTAAAATAGTCTATAGGCGAAAATCCTGTGGTTTTCTTAAATAATGCAGAATAATGACTCACCGATAGGTTTACCGAGGCCGCGAGCTCAGCTAAACTTAGGGTCTTATCCAGGTTCTTCTGCATGAATAAAATAGATCTGTCCTGCGGCTGGGAGTGTGTGTTTAAATTCGCTTTATAATATTTGTCCCTAAACAAAAAAGAACTTAAATATTGCAGCAGCAGTAAATTGACATAAGTGAGATTTTCTGTACTGTAACCCTGTTCTAAAAATACGTAAAGCTTGTCAAAAAGAGCGATCCGATCACCGTCAAATTCGATGCTGTACCGGAAACTCTGATCCCTTACATAAATTTGCTCTGTTATAGCGTCCGCTTGCGGGCCTTTAAAGTGGCACCAGTAAATTGTCCAGGGGCTGGTTTCATTTGTTTCATAAAAGTGCTTAACACCATGAGGAATAACAAAAAAGTCGCCGGGCTTGATCTCATAAGTATGAGTGCCTATTTTAACCATTCCTTTCCCGTCAACGCAATAAATCAGGATATTTTGCCCCGCACCTGTATACCTTTCCCGGCGATGGAATTTTGCCTTGGGATAGTATCCAATATCCGTTATAAATGCTCCTTGTATAGCCGCGTTTCCCTCACAAAACCGCTGTAATATAGTTTTGGGTATCACGATCGCTCGCTGACCTTCAAACCCATCTTTTTTGTAACTCGCTGAATATGTATTCATTTAATTTAGTTAAATCTTATCTCGGGCTACGCTTGTTCGCGAATGCAGACATGCTGTTTTAAAAGCTAACAGATATT
Source organism: uncultured Mucilaginibacter sp. (assembly GCA_966212355.1). GTDB lineage: Bacteria > Bacteroidota > Bacteroidia > Sphingobacteriales > Sphingobacteriaceae > Mucilaginibacter. The sequence continues at coordinate 171,063 of CBIHRB010000001.1, read as the reverse complement.
GTTTTGCCAGAGCCATTATCAATGCAGGATACTGACATTAAAAGTAAAATTTCTGAACGGCTGAATTTCATAAATCCATTAAATTATTATTTTTTAAAATACTCCCCTATCCCATCTTTTATTTACGATATACATAGAGTTTGATGTTCATTGATTTCAATCGGTAATTGTTGGTTGCTTAATTGATATTCACAAAAATATTTAATAACAGGGCATTCTATATAGATGAAAAAATTAAAAACATGGACTATATAACTATCGCCGGAACGCTAAAACACTTTACGTTCATTGTGAAAATAAGGTCAGGCTTTTATAAGAAACAAGCCTGATGAGTACCCCTGATTCGGCTATTTATGGCAAACTTTAGTGCTTTTTATCAACAGGACGAACCGAAATCATTTAACATTTGTTTCATACCCTTCAATTTTCTCTTTACTATAATTTAATGTGCCACTACGCATTCATTTTAATCAGCAATGTCACATTCAAAAGGTCCTGACATACCCTATAATCAAATAGTAAAATTATCCATATAGAATAACCAAACTCATGAATGCCCATCTTTTGTTTTTTAACTAAAAGAATAAAATAACACCATACAGCTCCAAATGGCGAAAAAAAGGCATAGGTTTTTATTACCCAATAGGCAGCAAAACAGCTAACTACAATAACAATCAGAATATTGTCCATGTATTACATCATATCGTCTATACTCAACGATCCGATTGCCATTAGATTTGTCATCCTTAATAACCCAAAATAACCCAATTATGAGAACAAAATTTACACTAACATTAGTGTTATTGTTACCACTTTGCAGCCTGGTTTTCGCCCAAACCAAAGCCGTAAAAGGACGTGTAACCGATAACACGCATCAAACGCTTATTGGCGTAAGTATTTTGCTTAAGGGCACAAAAACCGGTTCTGTAACCGACGCAGCGGGTCAGTTCCAGATCAGAGCAAGCAAAGGTGACATACTGGTATTCTCCTACCTTGGTTTCCAGGCTAAAGAGGTTCCGGTGGATGACAGAGAAACTTATGAGGTAACACTTAGCCCTGCCGACAATCAGCTTAATGAGGCTGTGGTAATTGGATACCAAACCATTACCCGCAAAAGCGTAACTACAGCGGTGTCCTCTGTCGGGACTAAAGACATTGCCCCTACCACCACCAGTAATGTTGCAGATGCTATTCAAGGTAAAGTACCCGGCCTGCAGGTATTTCAGGGGGGCGGCAATCCCGGCGCGCAACCGAAGCTGCTGATCAGGGGCTTCTCCACCATCACGGGATCCAGCGATCCGCTCATTGTTGTTGACGGCGTGATCACTTCATTCGGTGGCCTTAACGACATCAACCCCTCAGATATTGATAAGATCGACGTGCTGAAAGACGCGGCAGCTACTGCTATTTATGGTTCCCGTGGCGGAGCCGGTGTTTTGCTGGTTACCACAAAAAGAGGGAAAGAGAAAACGCAGATCAATTTTAACGGAACTTCGGGCATGAACTATTGGGTGAACCCGAAACTTGCACAGACAGACGAGTTTGTAAGCCATTACCGCCAGATCTATGCCAATAACAACCAGACCCTTCCGGCCAATGGAGCGGTGACGGGTGTTAATACTGATTGGTGGAATGAGGCAACCAAAAAAGCTTACACACATAACTATAATGTCAGCGCATCCGGATCAAAAAACGGGCTCACCTTTTATGGAAGCGCCGGGTATTTTGATCAAACCAGCAACTTTGCAGCACAGCGCGGTACTGCCGACTATCAAAAAATCACCACCAGGTTTAACATCGATTACGAAATTTCAAAAGTATTCAAATTTGGTGTTAGCCTTGCACCGCGGATGGAGCGATATGGCGACGGTGGCGGCACAAGTCTGTTCAACATCATGTCCATTGCACCCAACGTAGCGGCAACCAGGTCTGCTGCGGAGACGCAAACGGCTGTTAACGCGTATGCAGCAACCAATCCCAGCTGGAGCTTCACTGCCTATAACCCGGTTTACAGCCAGTTTACGCGTTCCAATTTTAATAATATTAATAATCCCCTGGCTGCCATGGCCCGTGATTTTAACCAATCACGATTATTCGGCACACAGGGTTCCTCCTATCTTGAAATCAAACCAATTAAAGGCCTGACGTTGAGAAGCAGTATTTCCGGCTTTTATAACTCAATAAACCAGACTAATTACCAGCCTAAATACTATATCGATCCGCAAGACCGCAGTGATATATCAGGCGCATCCCAAAACTCGGTGATCAACTACCGCTGGCAACTGGATAATACCATCAATTATATCGGAAGTATCAACAAGCATCATTACAATGTTTTGATCGGCCAGTCTGCCGATAACTATACGTATAATAACACTTACGTATACCGCCAGGATATTCCTTATGATGCGGAGCCTTATCACTATATTTCTGCCGGCGCAACGCTTGCCGACGGATCCGGCTCTCATCAACCCGGCGCGGGCCCCTTCGGTAAAATGAGCTCTTACTTTGCCCGCATATCTTATGATTTTAATGAAACCTATTTCATTGCCGGCTCTTTCCGGGCAGATGGTTCATCAATGTTATCACCCGCCAATCGCTGGGGTTATTTTCCAACCGTTTCGGGTGCTTATGTGATTTCAAACGAGTCATTTATGAAGAACATCAAATGGCTGAACTACCTCAAATTGCGCGGATCATTTGGCCGTGTGGGAGGCAATTTACCAGGCTCGCCGGGCGCATACGAAAGTACTCTGGGCTTATCAGATTATATCAATGGCGCAAACAGCCGGGTTTATGGTTATGTTCCCTCTAATGTACCAGACCCAAATATCAAATGGGAAACAACACAGGACGTGACCATCGGCTTTGATGCGGACTTCTTCAATAATAAACTATCCATAACTGCTGATAAATACTGGCGCTCGCCTAAAGATATGTTGCTTTACCTCCCGGTACAACCTTCGCTGGGCTATCCGCAGGGATATATCCCAACAGTTTATACTAACGTAGGTACCATGCGTACCAGCGGTTGGGAAGCAGCCATCAATTATAAAGACAAAATCGGTGGTGTTTCTTTCGGTGTTGGTCTTACAGTACAGCATTTCATTTCCAAAGCGGTTGACTTAAAGGGACAGATTTTATATGACGAAATATCCAATGACGTATTTCAGTCTACCCGGAGGACCAAAACCGCTGCAGGTGATATTTTAGGCGGCTATTACGGTTATAAGGTACTCGGTGTTTTCCAAACAGCCCAGGACGTACAGAACTATAAAAGCCCGAACGGCACCGTATTGCAGCCTAATGCAAGGCCCGGCGATTTTATGTATGCGAACGTTAACGGCGATAATGCCATCGATTTGAACGACCGGACGTCGATCGGAAATCCATATCCTAAATTATCATCGGGCTTAAACCTTCAGGCTTCTTACCATGGCTTTGATTTCCGTATGGAATTTTATGGGTCCTTTGGCAATAAGGTAGCTGATGATTACCTGGTAAGGATGAACCCCATCTACGGGTATAACTTCATCAGCGGTAAAGAAAATAAATTTTGGACCGGTCCGGGCAGCACAAACAGTTATCCCGTGTTGAGTTTGAGTGATCCAAACGGCAATTTCTCTAAAAACTCCAGTTTCTTTATCAAAGATGGCACCTATGTACGCAATAAATTATTGCAACTGGGTTACACCGTGCCTGAAAAAGCGTTGGGCGGCCGGGCAAAAGTGCGGATTTACGTATCTGCTCAAAACCTCTTCACCATTACGAAATATGACGGATTAAACCCTGAAGTACCATTTGCGGGTGTACTGAGGTATGGCATTGACAACGGACAGAACCCGATCCCCAAATTCTTCAATATCGGATTTAACGCGAATTTTTAAGACTTAGCAGTAAACAACAATGAAACACTTGAAATATATATTGCTCGTACTGGTTATTGCCGGCATGAGCGCTTGCAAAAAGACTTTCCTGGATCAGGAACCTTATGGTAATGCTATACAGGCCAATACTTTTTATAATACAGTTGATGAAGCCAGTGGCGCAACGATTGCATGCTACAAATACATTGACTTTGACGACTGGTGGCAGACGCAATGGTGGAAGCAAGTAGGTGGCGAGGCCGCCTCCGACAATGAGTGGATCGGTATCAACGGTGGGCAAGGCACGGCGGTACAGGCCGCGCATTACACATTAAATGCCGAAAATGATCGTATTGAGGCACACTGGATCGAAATCTACAAAAGCATTTATATTTTTAATGCTACGATTGAAGGCATTCAGAAATCGCAGATTGACGACCCTACCAAACAGAAGCTTATCGCCGAGATCAAGTTTCTGCGAGCTTTCCAATATTTTGAGCTGGTAAGAAACTGGGGCGGAATTCCGCTGATCACTAAGACACTGGGCCCTCAGGAAAATACCTACAGCAGGACCAGCGCCGCAGATGTGTACAATTTCATTAAACAAGATCTTAATAGTGCTATTGGCATTCTACCGAATAAATCCCAGTATAGCGCCACAGATAAGTTCCGCGTATCAAAGGGAGCAGCGCAAGCACTGCTGGCCAAGATTGACCTGTATACCGAAGATTGGGCAGGAGCACAAAACCTCACCAGCCAGATCATCAGCTCTGGTGAATACAACCTGGAAACGTTTTTTGGTAATATATGGCAAACAACTAATCATAACGGACCTGAGTCTATTTTTGAAATACAGTACCAGTATTCTACCCAATACCCAAACCTGGGCAACATTTTCCCTACCACCTCCATGCCGGGGACCGAAGGCGGATGGGGATATTTTACACCAACCAGCGATCTTGAAAATGCCTTTAAATCGCAGGCGGACAGTGTAAGGTTAAACTGGACGATCATGCGCCAGGGCTTCCCGGTTGCCGGCGATCCGGCCAATACCTCATTCAATGCCAATCCGGCACAATGTAAATCTGCCAGGTACAACCGAAAAGTTTATGTACCTCGCGGTGAAAGAACACCGAACGGCCGCTTTTCAAAAGATCATATTTACCTGAGGCTGGCAGATGTTTACCTGATGAATGCTGAAGCTGCCGCTATGCAGCAGCAGTCGGCCCAGGCTTTACAGTCGATTCGTACGGTTAGGAACCGCGTTGGCCTCACTACCGATATGACACTTACCGGCTGGAACCTCATCAACGCTGTGCGGTTGGAGCGCAGGCTCGAAATGGCCCTGGAAGGAGATCGTTTATATGACATCAGGCGATGGAAAGATCAAAGCGGACAACCGGTGATCAACAGCATTTTAGGGCCGAACGGAAGTTTTGTTAAATACAATACGCAACAAAGCAAAGACCCATATGAAACTAAGAACCTGAACGAGCCTCAAAATAAGGGTGCTAATTTTATTGCGGGAACACATAATCTATGGCCTATCCCATCAAAGGAAATTATTGCCTCAAACGGAAAGATTACACAAAATCCGGGATATTAGCAGATAGCCGCCGGCATGCCGGCGGCTTTAAATAACTATTATGAAAATAAATTTGCGATCAGCACTGCTGTTCATGGTAATGCTGGGGGTATCAAACTCATTCAGCTGCGCTAAAAAAACAGGAATTAAAAAAGGGGACGACGGTTGCATCGTTAATGGCGTTAATACATGCAATGCCGGTCCGGCCCGCATCACTATCAATTTGGGAAATGAGCAGCAAACGATGCAAAGCTTTGGTGCCTCTGATTGCTGGACAACCAAATTCATCGGAAAGTGGAATGATGTTACCAAAAAAAATCAGATTGCTGATTACCTGTTCAGCATGGAAGCCGACCAGCAAGGCAATCCCAAAGGTATTGGCCTTACGCTTTGGCGCTTCAACATCGGCGCCGGGAGCTATGAACAAGGTGCGGATAGCGGAATACCGGATGAGTTTCGCCGGGAAGAATGCTTTCTGGATGCAAATAATAATTATAACTGGAACAAACAAGCAGGCCAGCAATGGTTCCTGTCGGCGGCGAAAGCACGTGGTGTAAAAAACTTCCTGGCATTTTCTGTTTCGCCACCGGTACAGTTCACGCAAAATAATAAAGCCTATGGTTTGGCTAACAGTCATCTGAACCTGACAGACAGCAAGAAAAATGCTTTTGCAGATTTCCTGGTTAGCGTTTTAAAGCATTTTGAATCAAGCAGTACCCCTTTTAATTACCTCAGCCCCTTTAATGAGCCTCAGTGGAATTGGGGAGAAAATCCAACGCAGGAAGGCACTGGTGCTACCAATGCTGAAATTGCAGACTTTATACGCCTGTTGGGCCCGAAGATGAAAGCTGCCGGCTTAGCAACTACGATATGTGTTGGTGAAGCCAATCAATGGAATTCGCTGGATGCTAACAACAGTGATGGCCGCGGCGATCAGCTCAATCAGTTCTTTAACAAAAGCTCCGCTAATTATATAGGCGATGTCCCTTCGATGGAGCACTTACTATCAGCACACAGTTATTTTACTACCTGTCCGGGCGCCGATTTGATCAGTTACCGGCAACACGCGGCAGATAAGCAAAAGGCTGTTGACCCAAGTCTTCATCTTTGGCAGTCAGAGTTTGGTATATTAGGCGATATTTGTGGTCAATTAAATGGTTACCCGAAAAATACCGGTATCGATTACGGTTTGTATGTGGCCAAAGTTATTCATCATGACCTTACGGTGGCCAATGTAACATCATGGCAGTGGTGGCTTGCTGTTGATACTTATAATTATAGTGACGGGCTTGTATACATTAACGACCCATCTGGTGGATATGACCTAAACAGCATGAAAACAAATGGCCTGGTTAGTGATTCAAAACAATTGTGGTGTTTGGGGAATTATTCGCGGTTTATCAGGCCGGGAATGATCCGCGTAAATGCGGCATTAAGTGATGTTACCGATCCCGTGCTGGCAACAGGAACACAAATGGTTTCCGCATACAAAGATTCCGCTTCAAAACAATTGGTGATTGTGCTGATAAATATGAGTACCGAAAGCAAACAATACACGGTTGATCCGGGCGGTTCACAATTGGCCGGAAATACATTTGATATGTATACTACAACAGCTCTCAAAAATCTCAAAAAATCAACAACACCAATAGGCACAATAACACTTGAGCCCCGTTCTGTTACTACTTTAACCGCTCACTATCAATGATGCAGTATTCTTTCAAAAAAACATTTTTCTTGCTCGCGGCACTGGTAGCAAGTTCTACCATTTCGGCGCAGGTTAAACCAATCCCGGTTGCCGGCAAATGGCTGTACAAACTCGATTCGCTTGACAAAGGTTTGGATCAGAAATGGCAGCAACAGCAATTTACTAACAGCATATGGCTGCCTGGCACCTTAGATGACGCCGGTATCGGAGCGCCTGTAAAGGTGGATACAACTGTGCTGAGCAAGGACATCATGCTGCATCTGTCCAGAAAACACAGGTACACCGGTGCTGTTTGGTACCAGCGCAGCATTAATTTAACCAGCCGGATGGCCAACGCCCTGCTGTCGCTTGAACGGGTGATCTGGAAAACCGATTGCTGGATAGATGGCAAAACAGCCGGGACACAGGAAAGCCTTATTGCACCACAAGTTTTCAAATTGGGCCCTCTGGCAGCAGGTAAACATGTGATCACCATTCGCGTAGACAATCGCAAGCAGCATGATATCAGCGTAAATGACTTTGCCCATGCCTACACCGACGGTACACAGATCATTTGGAACGGCGTTATCGGAAAGATGCAGCTGATTGACATAGGCAAACAAGTTATTAACCAGGTACGGGTATACTCCTCGCTGGCCAATCACAGCATAAAGGCAGCTATCAGCCTGGGCGGTTCCCATCGGGGCGATACTTATCTGCGGGCTTCCCTCCTTTCCGGAAAAAAGATCGTTAAACAAACCAGCCCAACCGTTATTCAGCATGATCAGCAGGAAATTAACCTCCAGGTTCCGGAGGTGCAATCATGGGACGAATTTCATCCGCGGCTATACAGCCTTCGCACGGAAGTAATCGACAGCAAGGGAAGAGTTTTGGATGTCAGGACCCAAAGTTTTGGCTTCAGGGATATTAACGCTACCGGGAACGAGCTTCGTATCAATGGTCGTCCGCTTTTTCTGCGCGGTACGCTTGAATGCAATATTTTTCCGCTGGAAGGCCATCCACCAATGAATACAGCCGGCTGGCTGAAGGTGTTTAAGACCGCTAAAGCTTACGGGCTGAACCATCTTCGCTTTCATTCATGGTGCCCGCCCGAAGCAGCATTTCAGATAGCCGACTCGCTGGGTTTTTATCTGCATGTTGAGCTGCCGCTATGGGCGCTAACCGTGGGAAAAGACCCAAAAACGTTAACTTACCTGGAACAGGAAGCTGAAAATATCATCCGGAATTATGGCAACCATCCTTCATTTTGTTTTTGGAGCATGGGTAATGAACTGGAGGGCGATTTTGGATGGCTGGAGAAGCTGGTGCGTAAGTTAAAGCAGGAAGACAACCGGCATTTATACACCACAACCACCTTCAGTTTTCAAAAAGGGCATGGCAAAAACCCGGAGCCTGCCGATGATTATTTTATTACCCAGTACACGGAAAAAGGATGGGTACGGGGACAGGGTATTTTTAACACCAACCCGCCCGATTTTAAGACAGATTACAGTAAAGCGCTGGAAGGGACAACAGTTCCCCTTATTATTCACGAAGTGGGCCAGTATTCCGTTTACCCGGATCTTGAAGAAATAAAAAAGTATACCGGGGTTTTGCGGCCATCTAACTTTGAGGCGGTACGGAACAACCTCCGCGAAAAAGGGATGCTTGGATTGGCCCCCGATTACCTTAAAGCAAGCGGAACACTCGCCGTTCAGCTTTACAAAGAAGAAATTGAACGCGCGCTGAAAACAAAAGGTGTCGGCGGGTTCCAATTACTTGACCTTCATGATTTTCCGGGACAGGGAACTGCGCTCGTTGGCATTTTAAACGCCTTCTGGGATAGTAAAGGATTGGTTTCGCCGGCTGATTTTAGCAAATTCTGTGGCCCGGTGGTGCCATTGATCCGTTTTGAAAAGGCTGCCTACAGCAATAATGAGCATTTTAATGCCACTGCCGAAATTGCCAACTATAGCGACCGGCAAATAAATGGCGAAGTTCTTTGGTCGGCAATTTCAGCAGATAAGCACTTCAATCTCCATGGTTCGCTTGGCCGGCAGCCTATCGCTATTGGCAACGCTTCTGCGGGAAGTTTCTCAATAGACCTTAGCAAAATCGACCGGGCTTGTGAATTACTAATCACTGTAAGCATAGCCAATACCGGTTATACTAATCACTGGAAAATTTGGGTTTACCCAAATAAAAATCCGGAATCTTTTAGTAACGTGATCTTTACTACATCCATCGACAGTGCCCTTAGTTATCTGCAAGCGGGGCGAAAAGTGTTGCTTAATCCGGATACTGCCAACGTTAAAGGTATCGACGGCCGTTTTGCTCCTGTTTTCTGGAGCCCGGTCCACTTCCCTGATCAACCAGGCAGTATGGGCCTGCTCATCGACAAGAAAAGTAACGCGCTGGCTGATTTCCCTACTGACTTTTATACGGATTGGCAATGGTGGGACCTGGTGACCCGTTCCCGGTCGCTGATACTTGATAAATTGGTGGCTCCTGCAACGCCGATAGTCCGGGTGATCGATAACTTTTTCAGGAACCGTAACCTGGCAACGCTGGTTGAATTCAAGGTTGGTTCCGGGAGCTTAATTCTTTGCACGATGGATCTTCATAGCCAATTAACGAAACGGGCGGCGGCAAGACAGCTCCGATACAGCTTGTTAAATTATGCGGCCGGGGATACATTCCGGCCGGTACAGGAGATCAGTGCGGGCGATCTGCGCAGGTTATTAGATAACTAAAACCGAACCTGGAATATCGAAAAAGGTTATCAACAAACAGGCGGCCCCCTCCGCCTGTTTGTTATTTGTTAAATGCTCTTAGTTCCCCGAAGGCGCTCCCTGAACATCGTCATTACTGATACCCCGTTTGTTTTTCTTAACCGCTTCTTTCAGTTTGCCGAACCGGTAATTAAGGCTGGCGGTAAAGCCCCGGAAATAGGCGCGGTTAATATTTGTTTGGGTAAAATCGGGTCCGAATGAACTCCTGATGTTATCCCTGTATTTACTGAAAGGGTTATTCACCGTGGTCGAGAACGAAAGTTTATCTTTCACTACATCTTTATTAACGGTGAAGGATACACTGGCGTAAGGGTTGGATGTACCCTGGATAGAAAGGTTAGGCCCATTCAGAAACACGTTGGTGCTAACCCGCCAGCCCTTCTCTAAATTATAACCGCTGTTTAGTGATGCGCCATACATAAAGCCCTGATTTTTCACCAACTGGCCATTCACTATGCCTTGCACACGGCCATGTGCAATCCTTCCGTTAAATGATGAGTTCCATTTTTTGGTGATGGGGTAATTGATGTTGGCGTTAAAGGTAAACAGGCGGGCTTTGCCGGTGTTATCAAAAGTGCTGCGGGTAATATTCGTGGCCGGATCGAAAATTACAACGGGCATGATCAGATCGTTAAAATAATTATAGCCAAGCATCAGGTTTAGGGATGCCTTTTTCGTTCTGCTATAACCCAATTGAATGCTATTGGAAACCGCGGGCCTGAGGTTGGGATTTCCCGACGATTCGAAGTTTGGGTTCGAGCGGTCAACAAAAGGGTTTAGCTGGTATATGCCCGGGCGCTGTATCCTTTGCGAAAACCCGAAGTTCAGCGTACTGGAGTTTTTAAACCGCTTATTAATACTTACCGAAGGCACTATATTAAAGAAATTTTTGTTTAGCTGCGATGAGGTAGAAATAAAGTCAGCATCAATCAGCGTCTCCTCTACCCTGGCGCCTGCTTTAAAGCTCCAGTTTTGCAGAGTATAGGTATAGCTGTTGTATGCACCCAGTACATTTTGGTTATTATCAAATTTATTGCTTCGCGATGGGTCGGCCTCGAAATTACCGGTTGCCGCATTATATCCAAGGTATTGAAAGTCACTTTTGTTATCACGAATAATTGCTTTCACCCCCATTTCAATATTCAACTTCTTTACAGGTTGAACGTAATCTACCTGGACAGTCTGTTCGGAAGATTCGCCTTCATTGTGTTGCAGGTAATCGGGCGTCGTATAGTTTACGCGGTTTGATGCCGTCAGCGCCGCATCTTGCTTGTTGTTAAATGTATAATACTGATACGAAAAGGTGAGCAGCCTTTGCTTATTGCTTTTAAAACCCAGCTGGTAATTTAAACCCACATTCAGGCCCCTGCCGTCTGCCGTATTGTTATTGTACAGGTCGTACCCTTCAACCATGTTGCCGGCTTCGTTCAAAACAGAACTTTGCGTGTTGACGCCGTCCTGGTTATTTCCGTTAATGTTAAATTGTCCCGAAACAAGGTTAAGACTATCAATTTCGTAACTGATGCCAACTTCGGCATAGCCATTTTTGCCATCCCATTTCGCGGTGTTATTCTGGTTAAGGCTCGTAGGGTTGCTCCCGGTAGTAAGCCTCGAAATGGAACTGAACACTTCGGGCGAATTGGAGATATTCCCGCCAAAATAGCCTGATAGTTCCAGCTTGCCTTGTTTAGACGAAAACGATCCGCCTAATCTTGGGCCGCCTACCGGGAATACATGGCTAAGATTTAGCGTGCCATTGTACCCGTTACTTATTTTTTTATTGGTCACAATATTAATGATCCCCGCCATCCCCTCGGCATCATACTTCGACGAAGGGTTGGTAATTACCTCGATGCTTTGAATGGTTGACGCAGGCATGCTCTTGAGGATATTCTTCGGATCGCGCTCCATCATACTTGATGGTTTACCGTTAACAAATATCCGGAAGCCGCTATTTCCCTTCAAAAGGATGTTATCGTCACCGTCTACCGTTAACAAAGGCACTTTGCGCATCATCTCCAGTACATTGCTGCTTTTGCTGTCAGGGTCAGCCTTTAAGTCGTAGATGAGTTTATCCACCTCCTGTTTAATGATGGGCCTGTCGGCCGTAATAGCCACCGTTTTAAGCTGAGTAGTTTGTGTACTCATGGCAATGCTGCCCAGAGTTATGGATGGTTTCTTATTATCTGTAAAATCAACAGGAAGTGTTTTCGTCTTAAAGCCGACACTGATCATCGAGAGAAGATATTGTCCTGATGGGAGCTTTTCAAACCGGAACGTGCCGTCGGTTTTAGTCACCGTGGTGCGGACCAACTGCTTTGCTTCGTTACGCAGGTTTACGGTTACATAGGCGAGCGGTTGTTTCGATAGCGAATCCGTTGCGGTGCCGTTTACCGCGAATAACGCCTGCCCCGCCTGCCCGAAGGCCGGGGCCATAACGATTGAAAATAAGATGAGGAGTAAGAGCTTTAGTTTCATGCTGATGTGATAGGTGAACTGTTTGACCATTAATCTTTTTGAGCCAATTTTAACCAGGCTACAAATCCTATAATACCATGCAATACATAGTACTATAAACATATGACTACCACCCGAATGAATTTGTTACACTTATTTGAAATAAAAATTTAATAATTCTGCCAATCGCCAGGGTGACGTGCCAGTAAATATATATGTGCCTGCCTTAAAATGGGTGCATTAGCCAGTCCTGGTTAACCAAACCGGTAAACCGAGCCTGTAATTATCCATCGTACTGGCTTGGCCGTGCAGATCTCGTTGTTGATTGGGATTGATTATAAAGCTGAGGGTCCAACTAACATTTTGGGCGTAACGGAAGCGATCGCTTCTGTTTTATGCATAAAAATGCCCCCAAATAGTACCTAACTTTTTGGGGGCAGTAAATTTAAAACAGGCCCTTCACCGGGCAGTTACCATTGTCTTTTATGGTAATGAGAATGCAGCACCACGTAATGAAGGTGTTATTCCCCTTTCAAACTTTTCACCGGGTTTGTTAATGCAGCCTTGATTGCCTGGTAGCTTACTGTCAAAACAGAGATCAGCAATGTCAGCGCGGCGGCGATTACAAATACCCAGATATTAATAGAGATCCGGTAACTATATCCTTTCAACCATTGGAACATTAAATACCAGGCTATTGGCGCAGCGATGCAAAATGAGATGGCAACCAGCTTCAGAAAATCCCTGGAAAGCAATGTGGTTACGCTGGCGACCGACGCTCCAAGCACTTTTCTGATGCCGATTTCTTTGATGCGGTTTTGCGCCATGTAAGCCGCCAGGCCAAAAAGTCCGAGACAGGATATAACGATTGTCAATCCGGCAAACAGGCTGGCCAAAGTCCCGATGCGCTGCTCATCGCCAAACTTCTTGGCGTACTCCTGGTCAACAAAACTATATTCAAACGGGTAATCCGGGTTATATTTCTTAAATACAGCTTCGGCGCGACGCAGGTTTTCTTTTGTCGAATTAGCGTTATTAAGCTTGTAGTGAATGATATTGAACCAGGAACTGGGGCCTTCAATCAGCATATGTTGTACAGGTTCATAAGGCGAACTGATAATAAAGTCTTTGATAACTCCAACAATATGCCAGGTTTTGATGTCTTTACCCTCGCCCTGGGTAACTAATTTACCAACCGGATCTTTCAGGTTCATGATCTTTACCGAAGCCTCATTCACCAGCATGGCCGTTGAATCCGTCGGATAATTCACCGGATCGATATCCCTGCCTGCAACGAGCTTAAGGCCCATAGTTTTAATAAGGCTTCCGTCTGAAGTGTAAATAATAAAATCAACCTTGTTCTTGGGCTGTGAGCCCGGCCAGTTAAAACCCCAGCTATCGCTGTATCGCTGGGTTATGGGCGAATTTGTTCTGGACACAGAAGTTGCTGCACCACTGGAAAGCAATTCATTTCTGATGGATTGATAGTGCTTCGCGATCTCGCCGGACATAAATGTGTAAACAAGGTTATCTTTCTTATACCCCGTATCCCTGTCCTGGGCGTATTGTAATTGCTGACGGATAATGATGGTACAAATGATCAATACCACCGCAAAAGTAAACTGAATGACCACCAGCAATTTACGCGGTGTAACCAAAGCATTTGCCGCCTTAAAAGTACCTTTCAGTACAGCTACAGGCCTGAATGACGACAGGTACAATGCAGGATAACTTCCTGAAATTATACCGGTGACCAGTATAAATCCAATTGCGGTGAGCCAAAAGTAGGGATTACTATATGGTACATATAATTGCTTTTGGGTAAGCTGGTTGAAACCCGACATACTGATCTGTACAATGACGATGGCAAAAATACCGGCAATAAGTGCAATCAAAACAGATTCACCTAAAAACTGCCAGATTAACGACCCTCTTAATGCACCTACCGTTTTACGGATGCCTACCTCCCTTGCACGTGTCTCGCTCCTGGCCGTACTTAAATTCATGAAATTTATACAAGCGATGACGAGGATCAGCACAGCGATCAGTGAAAATACCCTGACCCGTTCAATTCTCCCGCCGACTATCACCCCATCTTTAAACTGCGAATACAGGTGCCATTTGGTTGCGGGGTGCAAAAACTGCTGAATATCTTTGGTATCGGAATGGTTCCTGGTAAAGTTCAGCACAGCAGCATCAGCATGAGCTTCCGTTACGCCTGGTTTTAAAAGAACAAATGTTTGAATGGAGTTATTACCCCAGTATTCATCATCCTGCCCTATCTTTTTTAGATATGACCAGGGAATAAGGTATTCAAAATCAAACCGGGTATTATTCGGCAGGTCTTTCATCACACCCGTAACCTTAAAATAAGCGTTACTATCTATTTTAACTGTTTTGCCGAGCGCATTTTCCTCTCCGAAAAGTTTCTTTGAAAATTTTTCAGTGATAACTATGCTATGAAGATCGTTCAAAGCGGTTTTGGGGTCTCCATTAATTAATGGAAAACTGAACATGGAAAGGAAATCCGGATCAGTAAAATCGCCTGTTGCAGTCAAGCGTTTATCGCCAATGCTAAACAAAAAACTGGCATCAGTTACCCTGGCTACTTTTTCCAGTTGGGGCAACTCCGCTTTCATCACCTTACCCATGATTTTAGGCGTGGTTTCCCAGCTCCATAATTTACCGTCAAATTTCGAGCGGTTATATACAGAGTAAAGACGTTCCCGTTTTTCATGGAACTGATCATAGCTAACCTCATTCTGGATCCACAACAAAATCAGCGCTGCGCTGGCCATGCCGATGGTCAATCCGAGGATATTGATCAGGGAGAATGTTTTTTGACGTAAGAGGTTGCGCCAGGTAATCTTTAAGTAGTTTTTTAACATATGATCAGGCTTTAATAACCATAAGACGCCGGCATTAAGATTTTAGTTGCACTGTTTTTATTTTTTCTGCTAAAACAATGTATTACGGTATTACACAACACCGTAATACATTGTTTATACTTTTACATCAGAAATTGTAAACCGTATTGATAAAAGTTCTATGTACCAATTACGTTTATTGTAAAAAACTAATACCAATGACAACTTTAACAGAATTTAAAGCATCATTAAATTTAGAACAACCTGTTAACGGACTCTCTGCACAGCTAAAAAGCCTTTGGTTTGATGGTAAAGGCGACTGGCATCAGGCACATGCACAGGTTGATCATCTGACAGATCAGGCATCGGCTTGGGTCCATGCCTATTTGCACCGTAAAGAAGGTGATATTGGAAATGCTGACTACTGGTATAGCAAAGCGCGGCAGGTGCGCCCCAACCTTTCTTTGGAAGAGGAATGGGAGCAATTGGTATTGCAATTCCTTTGATCAGATAAATCTTACCATATCCCTTTTACAGGCACAGTAAGACAATTATAATTGCTTTTGAGTGTATTAAAAGCCTATTAATGATACGCTTTTCATTAATGAAAATTCCTGCCCTTATGAAAGGCGCTCTTATTGGGGATATTTCGCGGATCAGGTGAAGGCATCGAGGTTTCATCCCCTCTCGACAGGCTCAGCAAAGAAGGCTGTTCATCAGGTACAGCCGTCAGTTTACCCAATAAAGAATTAAGATTATAACAGCGGCGTACCACCACATGGATCACTTCGCCCTCAACCTGTAAATGCCCATCTACCAGGAGCAGTTGCGACTGAACGATCTCTTTGCGGTACTTGTCAAAAAACTTACCCCAAACCACAAGATTGGCAAAGCCGGTTTCATCTTTGATGGTTACGAATACCACGCCTTTGGCCGTCCCCGGCCGCTGCCGTACGGTGATCATCCCAGCAACACGAATTTTTTCGCCATTTTTTAACGATTGGACCCGATTGAGCGGCGTAACCTGCAGCCGGTTCAAATCTTCCCGCACAAAACTTACCGGGTGCGCTTTAATGGATAAGCCGGTGGAAGCGAAATCCTGTACCACGTGCTCTCCCGCGGTCATTAGCGGTAATTCAATTTGCTCACCTGCGCTGGCCGAAGGCAAACTTTCCAGCAATGCCACGGGGCGGTCGCCTAAAGCGGCTACTTCCCAAAGCGCCTGCCTGCGGTCGAGACCGATAGAGCGGAATGCATCCGCATCAGCCAGTTTCTCCAAAGCTGCCTGCGAAATACCGGCATTTGACAAATCGATAATATGTTGATAAGGTGCATTATCAACCAGGATATTCATTTCTTCTTCTTTTAGCCCTTTCACCAACCGGAAACCTAAGCGTAATATCTTATATTTTCCGGCCTGTTCTTCCAGCGAATGATCCCAGGTCGAGTTGTTAATATCCACGCCACGAACAAAAACGCCATGCCCGCGCGCATCGTCCACGATCTCAGCGGGCTGATAAAAGCCCATCGGCTGGCTATTGAGCAAAGCGGCGGCAAAAGCATCCGGATAATAATACTTCAGCCATGAAGATATATAAACCAGCAGCGCAAAAGAAGCGGCATGGCTCTCGGGGAAACCATAACCCTCAAAACCTTGTAACTGCTTAAACACCCGCCTCGAAAAATCTTCCTCATAACCACGCGCCACCATACCCTCCACCAGTTTCTTTTCGTACAGGTATAACTTGCCATTCGCTTTAAAAGTCGCCATGCTCCGGCGCAGCTCATCAGCCTCGGCCGGTGTAAAGCCTGCGGCAACAATAGCAATCTCCATCGCTTGTTCCTGAAAAAGCGGAACACCTAAAGTCCGGCCTAAAATATCTTCCAGTTCCGTGGATGGATACACTACCTGTTCTTCGCCATTACGCCTGCGCAGATAAGGATGCACCATATCACCCTGTATTGGACCGGGCCGCACGATAGCCACCTCGATCACGAGGTCATAAAAACATTGGGGCCTCAGTCTTGGCAGCATAGACATTTGCGCCCGGCTCTCAATCTGGAATACCCCAAGTGTATCCGCATGACCTATCATTTCATAAACTTTGGGGTCGTCCTGCGGGATATTGGCTAAGGTAAGCTTTCGGCCATAATGTTGTTTTATCAGGTCAAATGCTTTGCGGATCATGGTCAGCATACCCAATCCTAAAACATCCACTTTCAAAATGCCCAACGCTTCCAGGTCATCTTTGTTCCATTCCAGTTGGGTACGGTTCTCCATGCGGGCGTTGAGCACAGGGCACAGGTCGGATAGTTTGTTATCGGTAATAACAAAGCCACCGGTATGCTGTCCCAACTGCCGCGGGAAACCCATCAGCAGTGTTGTCAACTCCAGTACTTTGTATATCAACGGATCGCCCGGGTTAAGCCCCTGTTCCTGCAAGCGCTTTTTATCAAAACCTTCTTCACTGAAATCCCATATCGTACCACCGATACGTTTAATCGTATCTTCAGATAAACCCATCGCTTTACCCACATCACGAATTGCTCCTTTATGCCGCTCCTGCGTAACGGTAGCTACAATAGCCGCGTGTTCCCGGCCATAATCCTCATAAATATACTGGATGATTTCCTCGCGGCGTTCATGCTCGAAATCCACATCAATGTCAGGCCATTCCTCGCGTGCATCTGACATGAAACGGGAAAAAAGCAAACGTGACTTCATCGGGTCGACCGCCGTAATGCGCAAACAATAACATACCGTTGAGTTGGCCGCAGAACCCCTGCCCTGGTGCAAGATTTCGAGTTCTTCTGCTTTCCGGGTGTATTTATATACGCGGAGAAAATAAGGCGCCAGCCGGCGCTTTTCGATAAAGGCCAGTTCAAAATCTATCTGCTTACCTATCTTAGGCGGTATATGCTCACCATAACGTTCATGTGCACCTTCCCATGTGTATTTTTTTAACCTTTCCTGTGGCGTTAATCCGTCAAAGATCTTTTCTTCCGGCTCGATGTATTTTAATTCGTCCAGCGAAAAAGTACAGGCTTCGGCAATAGCAAGCGCATTTTCAATGGCTTCCGGATATTGCCTGAAGATCCGGTGTATTTCTTCAATAGGCTTCAGGTAGCGTTCCGCATTCTGATGCAGCCGGTACCCTGCGTTATGGATAGTGCATTTCTCCCGGATACAGGTCAATACATCCTGTAGTTCCCTCCTGTTCGGTTCATGATAATGCACATCACCGGCAGCAACCAAAGGTATACCCATGCCGGCTAACCTGTGCAGCCGTTTGGCATCATCGCCGCTGTAAGAACGTAGAGCAGCTATGTATAAGGCATTCCCGAACGCTTGTTTATATTCTGCTACTGCTGTTTTAAACTCATCGGTAAAATCAAACCGCACGTTGAGCTCATCGGGCGGGATTATGATAAACAGGATGCCTTCCCGGTGTTCATACACATCTGCTTTATATAAATGGCATTCACCTTTTTCAGCGCGCAGATTACCCCTGGTGAGCAAGGCCGAAAGCCGGCCGTAAGCAGCAAGATCAGTAGGATAAGCCAGCAGACCAGGCCCATCCAGCAAGTCCAGGCGACAAGCGGGAATAAATTGTACAGGTAGTTTTTTTGCGGCAATATGCGCCCGGACAATGCCGGCCAGGCTATTCCGGTCGGTAATCGCTATGGCCGTATAGCCATGAACCACTGCCTGCTCAACCAGCTCCTCCGGGTGAGATCCACCGCGCAGGAAGCTGAAATTTGAGGTACAATATAATTCCGCGTATTTCATCATCAGGCAAAAAATCCGTGTAAATACCATTGGGCACCTCCGCTATCATAATGCCCCGAACGGAACAGCCAATAACGGCCCCCATGCTCATCCTCCACCATATAATAGTCGCGGTGCTCACCTTTGTCCAGCCACCATTCCCGTTCAATACGTTCCGGACCGTCTGCTTTATCCACAACATGGCGCTTACCCTTATAGATAAATATTTTTGGCGGATAATCCGGTAATAAAGCCATAACTTCAATGGCTTCCGGTTTGCTGAGCAAGCGTATTGGCCTTGGCTTGTCAGTCCGCCAGCCGGCCAGCGAGATATCTTTGAGTGAAAGAGCGGGCCGGATGGAACGTTCGGGCCAGTAATGCTCGGCAGGCAGGTAACGCATAATTCTTTCGGGGCCGATCTTTCCGGCAATCCGGTCAAGCAGCTCAGCCAGTGCGGTATCCTGCAAGCCCGGTTCCCCCAGCCATAGCTTTTCCTGCAAGGGGTCGATATCTTCCACTTTTTGGGCTTCCAGCAGAAACAGCTCAATACCCAAAGCAGGTTCAATCTTGCTGATCTGTAAACCAAAGAGTTTGAATAAATGGGAAACACTATGTGAGCCGCGCGTGGTCGTTATCCCCACTTGTACCATTTTACCGTCAATCCGGAAACATTTCAGCACGGCCTTACGCACACCTTTTCCTTCAGCTTGCAAGCGGCTACATAGGCCTTGCAATAGTTTTTCAATGCCAATTTCTATGGCTTTGTCCGTTCGTACCGGCTCCAGGCAGGGTAGCCGCTCAACATAAGGTACGGGCGGGATAACCGGGGTCAGGTATTCATCAGTAGTACCCAAAGCCTGGGCAAGCCTTAACAAAAAGCCTTCACCAAAACGCCTGCGCAGCACAGTACGCGGCATGATCATAAAATTTTTAACATACCGGAAACCGAGTTTATACAGTTTGTCCAGTATTTCCGGTTCCAACCGGAGGGCGGCCGGAGAAAGACCGGCAATGGCTTCCGCCTGCCCGCCGCTTTCAATAATGGGCCTGATCTTACCATACCGGGCAATAGCCCAGGCTGCGCCAACAGTATCGGCAATAGCGGCCCGTGCATCGTAGCCCATACCCCTTAATTTAAGTACAATGGTTTTTAAATATCCTTTTTCATCACCCCATAGATGTGCACAGCCGGAAATATCAAGGGTCAAACCATCGGGCAGGTCAATAGCCACAACCGGTGTATAGCGAATGCACCACAAACCCAAATGCCGGAGCAGCTTACTTTCCTGACCTAACGGAAAATCAATAACCTGTAAATTGGTGGTAATCGCTTTGGCATCTGCTGCCGGCATTCCTGTACGAACACCTTGTGCTTCGGCTTCGGGATTAGCTGCCCTGACGATCATACGGTTATGTTCGGGCACAACCAGCACAAAGGGCTGATCTTTTAATTCCGGCTGCCGGAGTGTCAGCCAGTCTGTCACCAGGTGACGAAACCAAATAGCCATATACCTGTGCTGCATAACTCACCCCGCTTTCCGTTTAAATGGTTTAGCTGTTTGCTCTTTTTCCACCTGTTTGAATTTACCTTCTGCCCATTCTATGATCCAGGTACCCGGATGCCCGTTACGGACACGTAATAGTTCTACCTCCCAGCGCGGAAAACCAAGACCAGGCAAATCGTCTACCGGCTCGCTCGGCAAAGGGTTCACCTGCCACCGGGCAGCGCAAGCCGTTGAACCGATCTTTTTAACGGCATTACGCAGCACAAACCCGGTAACATGACTTTGCTCAACAGCCAGCTGAAGCCTGCGCGATTGTTTAAAATCCAGCTCCCGCGCTTCTGCCACAACCGCGGCAAGCCCTGCGCATTTCAGCGCTTCTTCCATCACCCATAAGGCTTCCTGGTCTTTGGTCACCCGGATAAAGATCAAGCGGCTGGGTTCTATACCAAAGCCGCTTAACGCCGGTGGGAAGATGTTTCCGGTGAGGCTGATCCATAAACAGGCCCCGCCATTTTGCATAAACACTGAAAGCAGGCCGCTAATCAATCCGCTGGAAGCAGTAGCCTGTTCGGTGGTACTGCAAACCAGTTCATGCACTGCACCTAAAGGAAAAACGCCGTTGGGGAAAGCCGTTTCCACTGCCCCCAGGCCTACCAATCCCTGCGTACCTGCAGGCGGTGGCCTATAGCCCTCCCATTGCAAAATATTCTTTTGCAGACTGTTAATCAGTGCTTTTCGGTCATGTGCCGTTTCCATCGTGTTTGTACCAAATAGGGATCACAAATTTAATGCTAAAAATATTAGTATTTTATATATCTTTGAGAAAAAATTTCAAATGCAGGAATTGTTGGTCAAAACGTATTTAAAAAGCGAGGCTAAAGCCTGGCTTAAATACCGCGATGGTTCACGGGAAGTGGTGAAAATTGTACCGGATACAGCGCAAAAGCACGCTGTACAATGCTATGAGATCTATACGGCTTATGATCAGCCGCCGGTTTACATGGGCCGTATTTTATTTGACGCGAAGGGCTACTGGATATACGACGGCGATGTACTGCAACCAGAAGAACAGGAACAATTGGCCCATTTTATAACAACTTATGTGGAAAGGATTTAGTGATGGAACAATTGACATTATTTGCCGAAACCGGGCAAAGTAAAGGATTGCCTACGGATTTGCTGGAATACCAGCCCGGCTTGATTGATCCGGCAATGGGTGACTGGCTGTTAGAAAAACTGATCAGGGAAACACCCTGGAAACAAACAACGCAAAAACTTTGGGATAAGGAATACCTGACACCGAGGCTCACCTGCTGGTATGGAGACACAGACCGGATCGCAGGAACACTTCCCTGGACACCGGAACTGCAAACTATCCGGGGCATGGTAGAACCTTTAGCGGGTATTACTTTCAACAGCGTATTACTGAACTATTATCGTGATGGAAATGATTCCGTAACCTGGCATAGTGACAAAGAAAGCATTATGGGCAGTCAGCCAATTATTGCTTCGGTAAGCCTCGGGCAGGTGCGCAGTTTTGACATCCGCAATAAAGTTAATCACAAAGAACATTACTCCGTCAGGCTCGGGCATGGTTCATTCCTGCTGATGAAATCAGGATTGCAGGAGTATTGGGAACACCGGATTGCCAAGTCTAACAAATTAATGAAGGCGAGGGTAAACCTCACCTTTCGTTTGGTGATTTAGCCCGTTGATATTTTCTCAAACTCATATTTATTCTTTACGAAAAAACGCAGATAGCGGCCTTTCACCCGTGAGGACTTCAGTTCCTTATAAACCTTTTCCGGAACGTTCTTATACAGATAAGTTTGCCCGGAAACATAGGAGATTTTTAAAACCTGTGTTTCCAGATCATAATCCATGTTTTGAATGACGGTTGAAGGCATAACATTGAATCCTAATATCCGCGCTTTCTTCTTCGGAGTGGTTTTCGAAATATTACCGCGCCCGTTTAAAGTGAGTAACAAAAATGGCGGAGAGTTAACCGGTACTAAAGCATAGTCCGGCCTCTTTCTTTTCCATTTGAACAAAGATGGAAATTATTACTGATAATCATTAACACGAATGTTCAGATATTGAATTTATAAAAGCCCTGTTAATGAAGAAGGCCGGCTTCAATTTGACGATTATAACGGTCACCTTTCTTTCCAAATATCCTGTATTTTTATCCCTTATTAGATGATCAATTAATTATAAAATAAGTTTATATAACCAAAATGCTTTATGATAACCGCAATACTTTAAATACCAGCTCCCGATAACTGTTCCCTATCGGAACTTCCGTAGTTCCGAATTCTATTACATTACCTTTAATACCGATGATCTTGTCCAGATTAATGATATAGGAACGATGCACCCGCATAAATCGTTTAGCCGGCAATCTTTCTTCCAGGATTTTCAGATGCATACCTGCAAGTAGTCGTTTACCATTACACAGATAAACAGAGCAAAAGTCACGTTCCGCTTGTACATAACTGATCTCATCAAAATTCACTTTTACCAGGCGGGTATCCTGCCTGAGAAAGATATAAGACGGCGCATCCAATTCTGGTTGATGCGAGACCAACCGCTCCTGCGCCCGCCGCACGGCCTGGTTAAACCGTTCAAAAGTGATTGGCTTCATCAGATAGTCCACAGAATTCAGTTCAAAACCCTCGACAGCATAACTGGAAAAAGCAGTGGTAAAAATAACCAGCGGCGGATTAGGTAATGAACGAAAAAACTCTATTCCGGTAATTACGGGCATTTTGATGTCCAGGAAAATCAGATCGACAACATATTCATAAAGCGCCTCGTAAGCCTCATTCACATTGCGGCAGCTTTTTATCAAAGCAATTTCCGGCAGGCGTTCGATATACGTTTCTAATATACTTCTTGCAATGGGCTCATCGTCAACGACGAGACAGTTCAATTTTTTCATGTCAGTTCAATAGATAAGATGGCGTTATAAACACCGTCAGTAAAATTATCTTCGTACCAATACTTGCCGGGGTAATACATTTCTAAACGCTTTTTAAGGTTGCCCAGCCCTATACCTCCCTTTTGCTGCATCCGTTCCCGGCGGTCTACTATATTGTCAGATGTAAAACGCAAACGGCCGTCAGTGACATCCAGAAAGAAATGAATACGGGCTCCCGGTTCATCAGGAGAAAACTTGAACGCGTTTTCAACCAGCGGCATGAGTAAAAGCGGCGGTATTTCATATGTCATGGAATCCACAGCGATATCTACTATGACCCCGGTATCATTCAGGCGCACTTTTTCCAGTTCTATGTAATTTTGTATCAGCTTGATCTCGCTTTGCAAAGGCATAAATGCTTCATTGGATTCATAAAGCATATAGCGCAGCATCTCAGACAAGCGAGCGACCAATCCGGCAGACCGTTCCTGGTTACCTTGCAGTATCAAGCCGTAAATGTTATTCATCGAATTGAATAAGAAGTGGGGATTGAGCTGCGCTTTCAGAAAGTTAAATTCCAGCTCCAGGTTGTCTTTTGCAAGCTGTAAAGCTTTTAATTGCGATCTCCAGGCGTTAACTGCCAGTTTCAGGCATAACGGAATACTCAGCGTCAGCAAAAGACCAAATGGGGTGCCCAGGCTAAGCAGGCGCTTCAGCACAATGTTAATGAGACCGGATTGTACCAGGGCGAAATATTGCGGCTGACCTTTCTGCAAACTGAGCAAGCAGCCGGAACAGGTCCTGAGCAAAGCCTGCTCTGCTACCGCCTCGATCAATGTGTATCCGCATAACAAACCCAAAAACGAGAATGTAAAGTGAAAATATTGCCTCCGCTGCAATAGCTTCCATAGCGGACCTGTCATCAGATAAAATACAGCTGCGATAAGCAAAGTGCTGTTTAGGTTCAACAAGAAAACAATACTAAAAGACAAACCGCTGTAAACGTTGAAGGTAATCAGCGTGAGGTATAGCCTAACTATAAGCAGCACAAGCCAGAACAAAAGGTGCACCATTTTGCGGTACCCGGGCCGGGAGGTGTATAGAGCAAAGCTTTGAAACATTGTTATTTAAAGTTGGCTTATCTTTGTCAATTACACAACATAAATCAACAGAGCGGTGTTTTTAGTCAACGAGCAGGGTTGTGGGGCAACAAAAGATCAATTATGCTATCATGATTGAACCGATCGTTTGTAATAATAAGCGATGGCCAAACCGGCAAATAACGCGGCACCGACAAAAACGGACAAGCCTATAACTTCAGATAACGCTTCCCTGCCCGCCGTGATCCTTTGGGTAAAGATACCAGCATCACCTTTGCCTCCCCAGCACCACTGTCCCATATTCCACGCTGTATGCAGGCCAAGCGGAAGTCCAATTCCTTTACTTTTAAGAGCCGCATAGCCAAATAGCAAGGCCCCGGTTCCTGAACCGATCAACGCCATCCACCAGTTCATTCCTCCCCAGATGTGCTCAAAAACAAACAAGGCGGCAATGAACAATTGTGCTGAGCGTGCTCCAAAGCGGTCGGCAAGACTACGTAAAGCATAAGACCTGAACACGAGTTCTTCGCGGCAGGAGATCAACGTAAAAAGCAGCATATGCAGACCGATAACATGCGGATCAAAGGCGTTAAATTGAAGCTTCATATAACCCATGATTATCAGTACGCCCGGTTGCAGGCATGACATCAGCAGCCCGGCGAGAAACCCGGTAATTATACGGCCCGGGCTTCCCTTGTCAGGGACGGCCCCTGCTTCGGTTAGCCGTATGGCCCGCAACCTGCAAAATATGATCACCAATAAAAAGGTAAAAAGCGCGGCGGTTGCCATTGCGATATGCGAGGCATATTTCTCTCCCAAACCTTTAGCCCAAAGATCGGATAAGATAAATACGCAAACTGTCAAAACGTAGAACAGTAAAGTTTGCAAGATAACCTTCATGGTGTTAAATGGATTGAGGAGATGAAGTTAAGGGTACCGTGCTTATCCTCATTCTTTGTTTAAGTAACCACAAGACTGCCATTGTACATAAGACAACACCCAAATATGGGCCGATTATGTATAGCGAACTATAATGTTTAGGATCACCATCCACCGTGATAATCGTCCTCCCTGCAGCGCCTGCTGTTCGGGGGATCAACGCCTGAGCATAGTTCCATCCTACGTGCAAACCTATTGGCAAAGCTAAATTGCGGGTGTATAGATAAGCCATCCCAAACAAAACCGATCCCAGCCCTGTCGTCAACATAGCCATCAAAATAGTTTGCATGTCCATTGTACTGTTTACATGCATCAAACCAAAAGGTATCGCAATGATGAGCTGTGCTTTCCATGCTCCATAGTGACTGTTCAGCGTCTGGAAAGGATATCCCCGAAAAGCAAATTCCTGCACAAACACCGACCACAGGTTTGCCAGAAAGCACATCAGCAGGAACATGATGTCAGGCGACGAGTTGAAATGCCATTGGTCGCCGGTGAGGTAAACCGTTATCATCGCCGTGACGATTAACATTAAAATGCCGCCCACGGTTCCGCATAGTAACTGAAGCCAATTGCTGCTACATACCGGAATAAAATTTAGCGTCTTTAGTGTTTTCCCTTCTGCCCATAACAACAGCCAGCTTAATAGCAATGAGACTGACAGATAAAAGGACAGATCATTTAACGCGGGAACAGCGTCTGCGACGAACCTGGCGGCGGTAAGCAAAACAAAATAAAGAAATACTTTTAGCCATGCCGGAAGATTACAAATGATGGTTTTCATGTTTTTTTTAGGCAAATAGCATGAAAAGTCACCTATAAGGAAAAAATATCGACCAAGTAGTTCTTTTTTTCGGCAAATGCTACATTCCTGGCAATCAACCCGACCCGGATTTTTTCTGATTTGATTTACCGGCCTGGTCATCCAATTTAGCACAAGTGCCGATAACTGTCAGATCAAGTTGTGGCTATTACAGGAATATTATGCCATTAATTTTACCTCACTGGGCAAAATGCCGTAATATTTTTTGAAGGCACTTGTTAAGTGCGCCTGGTGTTTAAAACCGATAGCATGGGCTACCTCGCCGATACTCTTGTGATCATCAATGATCATTTTTTTGGCGGTTTCCATCCTTAATCTTGTGATGTATCCATAAATTGTGGTGCCATAATAAGCTTTAAAACCCTGCTTCAGTTTAAACTCGTTCAGGCTGATGAGCCTTGATAGTTTTTTTATGGTTGGCGGGTTAACATAAACTTTATCCAGTAATTCTTTTGCATGGTATAGCTTTTCAAGGTCATCGGTTTTTATCTGCAAACTGTTTTCGTCTTCCCCTTTCTTCTGCATTTGCTCAAGCTGCAGCATCAGTAACTCAAGCACTTTCGATTCGGTATAGAACTTTTTAAGTTCGCCTGTTTTTTTGCATTCGCAGATATCGGTGATCACCCTTTTCATTTCGGGAGTTACGGCCAGGTCCTGTGCGGCAAGCGAGGTGTATTTACCCTCCATAATGGCCGATACAAATGCTGAATGGATAAGGGCGTGCCTGTCGATCAAATGAAAATAATACTCTTTAGAAAGCACCATTAAAAAATAGCTATACTCCATATTGGGCACAACTTCATATTTGCCTTTTGATGATGGTATGTAGCGAATATTGTGTCGGTTATTGCCATGAATGCTTTTCTTTAACAATTTTGGAGGCGTGCTACCCGATTCATAAAATATAAATTGCGAGGTAATGGTTTCGCCTTCTACTTCCGATAAGATGCGTACTTGTTCATTAAACTGCATATTGGAATGAAGCAAAAACAACCCACCCGAGCTTAGCTGATAATAAAATAGTTTTTTTACAGGTTCGCGTTTTATCGAGATATGTTTTTCTGAAAGCTGTGAACCGGGCGAATAAGCGTCGGGCAGTTCCTCAATAAATAACCATTCATCAAAACCTTCGATCTTCGATTTTATCTTCATTACAATTTCAATACAGGTAAACTTAAAACGGGTTTAATATCCAATATGCAGCGCAGTACCAGTTATCCGTTAATGAGCTGTTCTGTTTCGGCAAACACGGCAGCAAAGTGATTAAATGTATCATTCGCGGTATGCACAGCAATTGCTTCTTCTTCATCGTTAGCAGCAATTGCATTCAACACCGAAATAAAAGTGCCCCACATTTGACCGGTTGCGGGTCCGTAACCTGAAAAAAAAGAAACGCCTTCGGTAATGCCTCCTTTGGCCAGCATCTGCACAATAATGCTTCCGCCCATAATGGAGCCTTCCATTACGTACAAAGCGCCAAGCGACTGGATAATGTTATTGATTTCAGGAACGCTGGTTTCCGGCAGGTTATTAATATCTCCACCCAGTGCTTCTATATCGCTTTTAAGGAATGATGAATTTCTGCGTTGTGCATAATCCGGTAAAATATCAACGGTAATAAAAGGCACAATTACTTTCTCCAGGTGATTGAAGTAGGCATAAAAATATCTCAGTAAATCGGCATAATCCTGGTTACTGCGGATCGCCTTTAATTTCTGTACTACTTTTTTCTCTAATTGCTGATGGGCTTCTTTGGTGGCTTCTTTAAGTGTAGTGCTTAGCATATCTATTGTTTTTGATGGAGAGGTTCCGTTCTCTGTTTATTAATTATTCTTTAGTTTTAATCTGTTCTCTATCATTCCGTCAGGTTTTATTATGGTACCAGCCGGACTTGATTTAACTATGGAAGTTATTTGTACCGTTTTATTATTTGCCTGTTGTTGCACTGTGTTTAACGATGCGCCATTGATCAACTCCAATACAGCGCTCAAACAAGCTTCATTAGGGTCTCCCAGCACAGGCCTGTCCTCCGGTGCTATCTCAATATCTGCGGGGATCCCCTGAAAATAATCAGACCAGCCCCGGGCATTACGGATCAGGAAGCCTGATAAATAAACATTGTACACATCTATCTTAACCGGGAAAAAACCAACGGGCTTTCCATAGGTGGTACTGCCCACAAGCTTCACATTAAAATAAGGCTTCAGGGCGCTGATGAGCAACTCACTTGCTGAAGCTGTAGCCACAGAGGTGATGAAATAAATCTCCTTTACCGTTTCCATACCGCTTTGCTTTTTGAAATGATGCGTATTTCCGGCTTCGGTATAGTCAACATCGGCCAGGGTAGCCGTACGGCTTTTGTAAATTACCGTATTGCCATTGGCGTCATAGTAGGTTTGATTTTTAAGTATAGTAGCGCCTGATGCCTGTAGCAAGGCATTATATTGTTCAGAAAACATCACCTTTCCGTTTAATGATGACGGAGCTATCAAGTTGGCAACGTATTCGGCTGTTTCAACAAAACCGCCGCCGTTGTACCTCAGGTCAACTACCAGCTGCACAGGGTTAGCGGCCTTAAGCTTAGCGAACGCGGCATCAAGCTTATCCTTACAGGTATTTAATCCGGGAAACGAGCCTAAGGCAATATAGGCAACGTTTTTGCGCAGTACCGTATCCTTTAACACAGCATCCAATACCGGAGCCCCGACGGCAGCCAGCGAACCGTTACTGTCAAGCTCCGTAAGGAACGAATATTTTGGCGAACCCGGGGTTACCGGCTTCTCATATTTAAAGCCGGTTTGCGGGTTAACTTTTAATTGCGATATGTCAAAAAGCTCGGTGTTAAACGCATTAAGATGCAAAGGATCCACAGCGTATCTCCTCGGGTTAAAAACTGCATATGCAGGCAATACATCACTCCACAGGTAAATTTGTTTGGCATACAGATAAATAGAATCAAGTGTAAACTGGGTGCGGGTACCTGTGGTTGGCGAAACAGGAAACTCAGGAGTAATAACAGCACTTTTCGTGCATGCCGACAAACCGGCAACAAGTACTATAATTTCGAGAGCTTTTAATATCCGCATTTTATGATTCCTTTAATTTATAATAGAGGTAGCAGGTTCTGTAGCCGCATCCCATACATATGCAGCCGGCATTTCTCCGTTTTCCAATTCAAACGGCAATATGATCAGGGAGATCTTTCCACTCGAAATGTCATCCGGCAGTTTAAAATGAATTACGTTTTGCGTTATTTGGGTAAGCTGTGCTTCATAAAAGAGATCTTCAGAGCCATCATTTGCCCCGTTTGGAGGCCTTACCAAAAGCTGTGCATTTACGAACTTACCCGTAAAGTATTTTTTGGCTAAATTGGAAAGCGTATAGTTGAAACTTATTTCATTTCCGGCTTTCAATGATTTCCCGGCTTCGTTAAATGTGCAGGTAACAAGGCTTGATAAAAATTGAGGGCGGCCAAAATGATAAGGGCCTTTGGTAATAATATTTTGCCCGCTTACTAATTTTATTTTATAAAAGCCAGTATCTATACTTCCATCTGCAGGCAGATTAACAACAATGCCAAGAGAGTTGAACCGTGAAGCATTTCTTAAGCTAACAGGGATATTTTTGTTGCTGCTATTGATCAGGTATAATTTAGTTTGATTGGTATCCGGAATAAAATATTGCCCCTGTATTGAAAAATAAGGTATAGTAAATTCATAACCTGCAGCAACTTCAAAAACCGGCGCGGGCTGATTGATCATCGGCAACAGAAAATAAGTTTTTTTACTGCCATCCTGTGCGGTAACAATATAGGAAGTCCCTCTTTTAAAGGCAACGCTTGTGCCCGATGCAGGACTGATACCGGCGCCGGTAGAAACCGAAATCTGGGGCGCAACATTAACAGGAACAGTTTGAAACGGAGGCCAGTAAACCCTTATGCTATCGCCCACAATGGAGGCTTTGAGCTTATTTCCGGCAGAATCTGTAATGGTAAATTCTTCTACATTATTGTATCCTGTTTTTACATACTCCTTTTTACAGGAAGCCAGCAACAGGAAAAGCGAAACCACAAGAGATAAATAAAGTATTTGTTTGATTTTAATCATTTTATTAGTGTGTAGTAGTGATAATCATTAAAGAGAGGCACCCGGCCCGGATCAAATGACCGGGCGCTCTCTTTAATGCTATTTACAACAGTACTTTAACTTAATTGATCAAAGTACCTCTGCGGAACCAGTAACGGCCCCTGTTCAGTGTAGCTGAACCCTGACCATCAGCGGCGTAGCACTGGAAAGCATAAATGGTGGTTCCGGTGCTAAGGAACAATACTACATTATGCGTGTAGTTTACCGCATGGGTAGTTATGTTGTAATTTAACCATCCGTTTGCACCAACCGGGTTGTTAAGGGAATCGGTAGCGGTATTTAACCCCAGTGTGCCCGACACTGTGGTTGCAGCGGTATAATCACTGTTGTTAACAGTATTAAGTGTTTTGGTAGTGTTTAAATATTTCAGTGTATAGCCTGATTTTGCCGCCATTGCCAGATTATTTGTTGAGGTAAAAGTCAGGTGATAGGTAATAGCGCCGGTTGAATCCTGCGCACCATTGGCTATATTCAGATATTTTGTGCCATATGTGCCTGGTGCAGGTGTTGGGCTTCCGTAGTTACCGGTTAATAATGTTGTAGTAACGCCGGTTACTGTTGCGCTTTGGTTTGCAGCGGCCAAAGGTTTTACGCCGTCGCTATTGTTTTTTTGGCAAGATGAAAATATTACTGATACAGTGATCACAGCCACAGCTGTTTTTGACAGGTTTTTGATTATTGAAATCATGGTAATTGTGTTTTTAAATTAAATTTTATTTAATTCGCATGTTGAACGCTGTAAGGCCTTCATTATCGTCCAGGATAATGTTTTACAGGACTTATAAAGCGCATTGATCTTGACCGGCAGGTGGTTTGCGAGAATTAACCTGCCGGTTTTTGTGTTTTTCGGGGCTTTGATGTTTACATAGGCTTCGGTTTTATTGTTAAACATTGAGTTGATTATTATCCGGCTCCGTACGCGCAGCGTTTAATGTTTTAACCACCGGTTTTGGATTTAACCACCAGCGGCACATTGGTTACTACCGGCTGCCAGTTGCCAAACTGGAAATTAAAAGGCGTGCTGCCCCAACTGCCAACAGGCAACCCTTCAGGAACTTTGATCACAATCTTTGTACGGGTGCTGGTTTGAACAGGAAAATCATAAGCCTGTCCGTTTATCGTAGCTTTTACCGATTTCAGATCAATAAATACATCGGCCTGGTTAATAAAACTAATGGAATCACCGGCTGCCACGGTTTGCGTATTAAATGTGGTTGCAATTTGAGGACGATTGTAGTAAACCCGGAGTGGTTTATCCATTTTCACCGAATGGCCGAGATAATCTACCTGGACATTATAACGGCCACTGTCAATATCCAGCGGTACTTTGATACCCAGTATATAGGTATCGCCATAACTGTCGGCATTGGTAACGATCTGGGCAGTGCTCAAATCGCCCAATACAGTTTTATTAGTAATCTGATTTAAAAGCGTCAATTTTAGCGATGCGGTACTTGTGCTCAAAAAATTACCGCTGATCAAAGTAATTTGGCCATTGGGAATAGCCCTTGGATCACTGTCAAACCAATTTAAGGTAAGGCTGGCTGTATTTTGCTGTATAATGTTCAGCTTATAAGTACGTGTTGTGCCGTCCCCTCCTTTTACCGTGTAGGTTTGACTGTTGTTATCAATACTCACCGGTTGCGCTGTAGCAGTAAGGGTAGCGTTGGCATCTAAAGTGATTTTAGGTTCAATAACCGTTAGGCCATAATAGTAAGGAATGTACACGGTTATGGTATTTTCTATATTATCAACCGAACCGTAGATTACCGTATCCTGAACGTTCACCACTTTATATTCCAGGATCTTGTTTTGGGGCAGCGCATCGGGGTAGATCGTTTTTTTACAGGCAGAAAGCAGGGTAATTAAGCCGGCGGGCAATAGGTATAAGTATTTGATTTTCATAGTGTAGGTATAGGGTCTATTTGATCTCAAATTTTGTACTTCCGGCAGGTACAATTACATATTCAAAAGTGAAGTACATGTGCGGGGCATCGGTAAACATCTGGTCGGGGGTAAAAACATCCTTGTAGCAGCTGATCATTTTGATCTTTGCATAATCGCCCGAAGCAGTTTTAACAATGATGGTTCGTGCAGCCAGGGTACTGCCGTCGGCCAGCTTAAGCGAATTGCCCAGCGCATAAGCCACATGTACCTTGGTAGTGCTGCCATCGCCAACCACAGTTCCGCCAAAATCATACAGGTACCAGCCGGTGCCTGTACCAAAGCTTCCCTTATCATCTGTACCAATCAGGCCTTTACCTGTTTTAAAGTCGGCAGTTGCCGGGATAACGGTTACATCCTCAAAAGCCTGTTGAACAATGGTAATCCCGCCTTTGCCCGGGCCCTGGTAACCGCTGTTGGTTGCATCTGTATTGTTGTTGCCACCCAAAAAGCTGTTATAAAGCCCACTTAATGAGATATCCCAAAATGAAGTTTTAGCGTAGCTTGCCGGCTGTTCTTTTTTGTAATCAAGGCTAAAAAGGATTTCTGTTTTAGGCGTTGTAGGGTTTTGATCGTCGGTTTGTGCTGCCAGGTTTTCAACCCGCTGCAATTTGTAGTAAGGCACCTTGTCGCCATCCCTTGTTGGGGCAACAGGTGTGGGATCAGGGGTTACCGCATCATTTTTTTTGCATGCAGTAAAGGTTAATGCCAACATAGCAAGCATTAAAATACCTGTAGCAGCACGCTTTTGAAATATATTTATGATTTTCATGATTAATTGTTTTTAATTTTTGGTTGATAGATTCCTGCTGCCATCTTGCTGAACATAGTAGCGGAAAGTGAAATAAGGCGAAGGCCAGTTTAAATCGGTTACTACAGCGGGTGCTCCTTTGTACATGCTCACCAGTTCAAGCTTGGCGTATTTACCGTCGGCAGTGCGCAATACAAAGGTTCGGCCTTTTATGGGGACAGCTATGTGTGTTTTAAGATCGTAGAAATACCATCCCGATCCATTTCCGGGATCCCAGCCAACCGAGGTTACGCCTTTGCCTGTGAAATCGGCATCAGATGGTGCTTCCTTAACAAGATCGTAAGCCTGGCTAACAGCAATTAAAGCCCCTTTGCCAGCTCCGCCAAATCCGTAGCTTCCCGCGTTGGTACCGTTGTTAATCCCTATATATGAATTGTATTCACGTCCAAAAGAGAGATCCCATAAGGTGCTTTGCCTGGCTGTACTATCAACTTTACCATTAGTAGAAAAGCTGAAATAGAAAGTTTTAAAGCCCGTATTAATGGTACTGCCAACATCGCCGGGCAAATCGGTAACTACCGTACTGCTGCCATCCTGAAGCTGTGGTTTTACCTGCTCCTTAGTGCATGAACTAAGAGCGGTAACCACAACCAGGGCGATGAGCAGCATTTGATAATGGTTTTTACAGGTTGATATTAGTTTCATCATAGTTTATTACTGTTTAAAAAAGCGATAGTTAAGGCCAAGCATAATGGTACGCCCGCTTTGTGACGGCATCAGTTGGTCGCGGTAGTTAAAGATGTTATCGGCGGTTAGCTGTACCGAAAAGCGATTGCTCATCAGTTTTTTTTGTAGCGATGCATTGAACAGGAAAAAGCTGGATACATAGGTATCATTTGGATCAAGAAATCCGTTAGGCAGGTTTGCTTCCTGGAAACCATACCTGCCCCGGTAGTTAACCCTGAAAGTTCCGGTGATGCTTTTGGGTTCGTACTCATAAGTAAACTTCACGTTGGCCATGTGACGCGAACGATTATTCAGCCCGAAGTAGTCGGATGTTTTTGAGCGGCGGGTTTGGCCCGTGTTGGTATCATATACCCGGTCATAATTGCCCCTGCCTGCTTTGATCGAATCGATAACTCCCCTATCTTTTGCATACAGCAGTTGATAACCTGCCGACACATTAAATCCGCGGGTTACTCTACAGCTCAAACCAACATCAGCACCCGTCAGGAAAGCCCGATCGATATTAAAATAAGAGAACACCTGCTGCCCGCCTTTTTTTGAAGCCACCTGATCGGTATTGATAAAGTTGCGTACATCGTTATAAAAGCCGTTTACATCCGCCTTTATATTGGCGCTTAACTGTAATGTAAAACCGGCGCTATAGGCCACAGAGCGTTCGGGTTTAAGCGTGCTCACTTTGGCTGCATTGGCAAATACGGTTGCTATTTGCCCCGCATTCTGCAGTTTCTGAAGTTCAGCTGAAAAAACATCGGTTCCTAAAACGGTGTAGCCACCGCCTGCCAAATTGGTAAAATTGAGGTATAGCTGTCTGAAATCCGGCGTTTTAAAGCCGGTTGCTATAGCCGCCTTTAAGGTAAGTGCTTTCGCAGGCTGATATTTTACACCAAAACTTGGATTGAGACTGCCACCGTAACGGTTATGGTGTTCGCCCCGCACACCACCGGTTAGGCCCAGTTCATCGCTCAGTTTCCAGTCGGCCTGTCCATAAGCAAAGGCTGTTGACTGGCTTTTAACTCCGCTGTAAAGCTTGTTGTTCATCGTTTCGTACTGGATACCCGTACCACCTGTAAGCACCATACTACCCCAGTAGGTTTGAGAAGCCTGTAATTCGCCGCGGTGCAGGTATTGCACAAAGTTGTTGGTAGGTATAACCTGGCTGTTGGCCAGGTTGGTAATGTTTTGATCGGTAGCGTAACGGGTAAGGTAATATTGCGTTTTTAAACGCAGTCCGCTATTAAAATTTGTATTTAAAATAGCCGATGCATTCAGATCCTTTTCAACCAAAACATCGCGGCTTGGCACCGTATTGTAAGCAGTTTGATTAACCGAATTACGCGCCGCATACCTGCCGGTTATATTAAGCGCGTTCATTTTACTTAAAGTGTACCTGCCCCTGCCTTGTATAGTATAACTATCATAAGGCGGAGCCGTTTTACCTTCGCTCAGGTAAGGATTGGCGTTAAAGCCATCGGTACGGTAATAGTTACCGGATATATAACCTGAGCCCCTGCCGCCTGCAAAAGGTGTTTCACCTTCCAGTGTTGCATCCAAAGTATTAAAACTACCGTAGCGCAAACTGGCCAGGCCCTGGCTTTGCGATATATTTTGGCGGGTAACTATATTGACTACCCCGGCCAATGCCTCGCTGCCAAACAAGCATGATGACGCGCCTTTAATGATTTCAATCCGTTCGATATTAGCTACCGTAATCCGCGACAGGTCAAAATTCCCGGAGTTACGGCCGGTCATCGGCTGACCATCTATCATGATCATGGTATAGCCGCTGTCAAAACCCTGAAGCTGAAGGCCAACCGCCCTCGCACCCGAACCTATATCATTTACAATAGCCAAACCGGTTTGCTCCTTCAATACCTCATCTAACCGGCGGCTCCCCATCATCTCAATCTGCTTTCGGCTGATCACTGTTGAAGGCATCGGCGTGCGGGTAAAATCGATCAGGTTATCGTGGCTTTCCTGTTTGCCCAATACGTTTACCTCTTTAAGGCTTTGTGCCGATACCTTTAGCCGGATACTTAAATTATTAACAGAAGCTTTATTGATAACAACCTGCTGAAAGCACTTTTCATACCCCACAGCCGAAATGATCAGGGTGTATTCGCCTGGTTTTAACTTTTCAATTATAAAACGGCCAATTGTATCGGTTTGAGTGCCTCTTAAATTTCCTTTGATAAGGATAGTAGCTGCATTAACCGGCTCGCCTTGTTCGCTCTTCACCTGTCCGCTTATTTTATAAAAGGGTTCGGCAGCGGATGTTAAACAAAAACAGGATAGATAAAGCATCAGGTAAAATTTAAACATTGAATACAAATTGCATTTTCTTATTTTTAATAAGTCTAAATAAACAAAAGCAAAAGTCGTTTATAGAAATGAGAAATCATTTACGCAATCGGGATTTTCTTTTACTGTTTAAGGATAAAGTTTTACCCTTTTTGGAGAGATGGATAAAGTACAGTAAGGAATCAGGGACATCAACAAAGAGACGGTATCTATACAAACAATTACAAATCAAATATTTACAAAAAATCTATTTAGAAATCAAAAAGCCAACGTTTAACTTTTCCTTAAAATAACAGGTCCATAAAAACCGGTTTATTATTTTGAATTAGTCTAATTAAATGTTTGATTTGCGTAATCAATGTCACATTCAAATCAATTTCAGATCATGATCAACCTTAAAAAAATAAGTTACAGGCTGCTGCTAACCGGCTTATTAATGCCTATTGGATATGCCTTTTCGCAAACCGCCACCATAAAAACAATCCGGAATCTTAACGCGGCTGATAAAATGGCCTACTTTAATTTTGAAAAAGGAACTGAAGTAAACGAGGCTGATACCGTGAAAACCGGCTGGGATATTTCATTTCAACACACCGGCATTATTGTACAAGGTGCAGCCGAAGGTCAGATTGTTTCGGACTCATCATTTGATAAGATCGATAAAGCGCCGGCATCGGGCTATAAAAAAGGCAAGCAAGCCATTCCGTGGGGAAGCGGCAAGGGTTGGTATACTTATAACATGGATACCCACCAGATCAGCCCTATCCCAGGCAAGGTGATCTTTATCCACACAGCCGCGGGTAAATTTTATAAACTAATTATTGATAGCTACTATAAAGACGGA
This sequence comes from uncultured Mucilaginibacter sp., assembly GCA_966212355.1. GTDB lineage: Bacteria > Bacteroidota > Bacteroidia > Sphingobacteriales > Sphingobacteriaceae > Mucilaginibacter. The sequence continues at coordinate 134,024 of CBIHRB010000001.1, read as the reverse complement.
CCGGACGGAGCTTCGGCTAATTATACTTTCCGCTACAGCGCTCTTTAAAAACTCCCCTGCCAATTTACTATGAATTTATTTATCAAATACATAAAAGGGATCGCCTTCCTCCTACTGATAGGTTTCAGCATAAGAGCCAGCGCAGCCGTCCCTAAGCGAATCATTACCCTAAGCGGGGCTTTAACCGAAACTGCCGACGCTTTAGGCTTTGGGAAAAGTATCGTAGCTGTTGACGTAACCAGTATTTACCCGGCCTACGTTGCCGCCTTACCTAAAGTAAGCAGGAACCGTACAGTATCTGCCGAAGGGTTGATCTCTTTCAAGCCCGATTTAATACTTGCGCCTGAAGGCAGTGTGTCAAAAGAGATAGCTTATCAGCTACACTCAGCCGGTATTAACCTCGTGAATATTAAACAGGATTATTCTGTAAATGGCTCGGTAGCTTTTATTAAAGCGGTAGCTAACGCGCTCCAGGTTGCGGCTAAAGGTGAAGCATTGGCTAAACAAACACAGACCAAAATAGATAAAGCATTAGCCGGTGTTAAAAAAAGTGCTAAAACACCAAAAGTGTTATTCATTTATGCCCGCGGTACCGGCGTTATGCTGGTTGCCGGGCAACACACCAATATCGATGCTATCATATCCTTAGCCGGCGGCAGGAATGCGGCACAGGGTTTCGACAACTTTAAGCCTTACACTACCGAGTCGTTAATAGAAGCCACCCCCGATGTGATCCTGATGTTTGATTTTGGCCTGAGCAGTTTGGGCGGAACTGAAGCGGTATTAAAAATGCCGGGCGTAGCCCAAACCAATGCGGGTAAAAACAAAAAAATCGTGCAGATGGATGGCGAGCTTTTGATCAACTTCAGCGTAAGGCTTGACCAGGCCATCATAACGCTGAACAAAAACCTGTAATGAAAAACGGACTGATCTATACATTATTAAGCGCAGGCGTTTTTTTTACAGCGGCCCTGTCGTTAAGTATGGGTGCCATGAAAATTCCTGTTCAGGATGTGCTGCTCATACTCGCAAAAAAGGCAGGGTTGTTTAAAAACACAACTATTGATGAGCAATTTGATACAGTGCTTACGATAGTACGGATGCCGCGCGTTATTATGGGCCTGCTTGTTGGTGCGGCGTTAGGAATTTCGGGCGCGGCTATACAGGGCATCTTCCGCAATCCATTGGCCGAACCGGGCTTGATCGGGATCTCATCCGGGGCATCGTTGTTCGCGGTACTCATTATTGCTGCCGAAACGGCTTTATTGGCCGGCCTGGGCAATTTACCGGGTTACTATTTACTTGCCTTTGGCTCGTTCGCGGGGGCTGGGATTGCCACATTTGTTGTTTACCAGATCTCGCGCAATGATGGTCGGCCCAACGTAGCCACCATGCTGCTGGCCGGCATAGCTGTTAACGCGCTTGCAGGGGCTTTAACCGGTTTAGTTACTTATATGGCCAATGATCAGCAGTTGCGCAACATTACGTTTTGGCTGTTAGGAAGCCTTGGCGGCGCTACATGGCAAATTGTTTTATGCCTTATACCTTTTGTGTTTATTCCATTAATACTTCTGCCTGCCATGGCTAAAACCCTTAATGCCTTTGCCCTTGGCGAAACACAGGCGCAGCAATTGGGTTTACCGGTTGGCCGTGTAAAGCGTTGGGTGGTTGTATTGGCTACTATGGCGGTTGGAGCATCGGTAGCTGTATCAGGCATTATCAGCTTTGTTGGTTTGCTGGTACCACATATGGTAAGGCTCATTTTTGGTGTAGATAACCGCCGCGTACTGCCTGCATCTGCTTTGATGGGCGCACTGATCCTCACTTTGGCCGATATGATAGCCCGCAAAGTGGTTGCCCCTGTCGAGTTGCCCATCGGTGTGATAACCGCTTTATTAGGTACGCCCGTTTTCTTATATATTTTAATAAAAGACAAAAAGAAAATTACCCGGTAATATGCTCACAGTTGAAAACGTAACTTATACAACCGGGAAACATACCCTGGTAAAAGATGTATCGTTTATGGTGCACCCCGGCGAGATCACGGTGATCCTGGGTGCCAATGGAGCAGGGAAATCATCGCTGATGCGTTTGCTCAGCGCCGAAAAAGAACCATCAACCGGGTCTATCTCACTGTCGGGGAAAGCTTTAAATCATTATTCAGCAAAAGAGCTGGCATTGAAACGTGCTATTCTCAATCAGCAAAATATCATTAATCTTGATTTTTTGGCGATGGAGATAGTGCAGATGGGCCGCTACCCGCACTATGGCAGTAAACCGGCAGTACACGATTGGGATATTATTAACGAGGTAATGGCCATCACCGGCACAACGCCCATGGCCGAACGCTCATTCTTGTCGTTATCAGGCGGCGAGCAGCAGCGCGTTCACCTGGCGCGGGTGCTGGCTCAAATCTGGGATACGCCGGAAGCGTTATTATTATTGGATGAACCGGTATCTGGCATGGATATCCTGTATCAGCAGCAAACGCTATCCCTGGCAGCTATGCTGGCAAAAAAAGGTTTTATGGTAGTAGCCATTTTGCACGATATTAATCTTGCCGCTCAATATGCCGATAATATCATGATGCTGAAAAATGGGCGCAAATGGTACCACGGCTCTCCTGCCGAGATATTGAATACCAAAAGCATTTATGATGTTTTTGAAACCGAGGCCGATGTTTTTACCAATCCAAACACACTTAAACAACTCATTATGCCTAAGGTGATCGTACACCAGGCACAAGCTATAATTAGAACCTTATACAACTAAATATGGAAACCATATCATTAAAAGAACAATATCTTGCTTTCAAAGCCGAAAATCCCAGGAAAAGGATCCGGGATATAGCTGCTGCCCTAAAAGTTAGTGAAGCTGAGTTACTGATGACCAGTCTTGGCGAAAACGTGATCATTCTTGAAAATAAATTTGAGGACCTGCTAAAAGAGATCACCACTTTAGGTTATGTAATGGCCCTCACCCGAAACGAATATTGCGTTCATGAGCGCAAAGGTGTTTACGAAAAGATTTCATTCGGCCCTCACGCCGGTTTGGTTTTAGGCCCGGATATCGATCTTCGCTTATTCATGAGCCATTGGAAATCAGGCTTTGCTGTAGACGACAACAACCTTAAAAGTCTGCAGTTTTTTGATGGCAACGGTGTGGCAATACACAAAATATATCTTACAGATAAAAGCAATCCCGAAAAATATCGGGAACTGGTCGCTCGTTTCCGCAAAGCAGATCAGCAAGCCGTTGCTCTATTGCCAGCCCCTGCCCCTGCTAAACCTTCATTGCCCGACGATGAAATTGATGTTGCTGCATTTCAACAAGCCTGGGCAGCTTTACAGGATACCCACGAGTTTTTTGGCTTACTGAAGCGTTTTAACCTTAACCGCACCCAGGCCTTAAGGCTTGCCCCTGCAGGCTTTGCAAAGCAGATTACCACGGATGATTTTAAAACCGTAATGCAAAACTGCTCGGTAAAACAAGTACCCGTAATGGTATTTGTAGGCAACCAGGGCTGCATCCAGATCCACACCGGTATGGTTACCCGGTTAGTGGAGATGGATGTTTGGTTTAATGTGCTTGATCCCGAATTTAACCTGCACTTGCGTATGGATGCCGTGGCCTCGATATGGCATGTGGTTAAACCATCAAACGATGGCGACATCAACTCCCTCGAACTTTTTGATGCCGAAGGCGAAATGATTGTGCAGCTATTTGGCAAACGTAAACCTGGCTTGCCCGAGCTTAACGAGTGGCGTGAAGTGTTGGCCATGATTTCTTAATATTTATTTGACTTTTTAAATGAACGTATTGTACCGATAGTTTTTAGTCTAAAAAATTGAAATCAACGGGTTGCTGTTAATTTAACGGGCTCCGCGAACAATAGATATTGCTATATTTGCATATGGTGAAATGGTTTAGCAAAATATTATTGTTCCTGGGTTTCGCCCTGCTGCTATATCATGGCATTACGCCGCACCACCATGCAGATGAGGATGATACACTTGCAACGCACGCGAGGCATCATCCCCATGACCCGCTGGAACATGTAAAAATTGAACACATTTTCTTCCACGAGTTTGATCTGCATTTTGATTTTCAGCATGCCGCGGTAACGATATTACCGGTATCAGCCGTTGTCCCCGGGACAAGGATAATTCAATTGCCTGCTGTTAAATGGGTGATACCCGAAGGACCCGACCCTCCGCTGGTCTTTTTTGAACTTCCTGTACTTCGCGGCCCTCCCGCATGCTGTTGATAGCTGCTTGCCATAAGCAGCCAGGTTGCTTATTGTCTTTTATCAACAGTAGAATTTCATTTCATGCTTAACAGAATTATTGAGTTTTCCGTAAGAAATAAACTTATCGTTGCTCTACTTATATTGGGGCTAATCGTATTGGGTGTCGCCGAAGTCCGCAAGCTGCCTATAGACGCCGTACCGGATATTACAGATAACCAGGTGCAGATCATCACACGTTCCCCGTCACTGGGAGCTCCCGATGTGGAACGCCTCATATCTTTTCCTATAGAACAAAGCTGCCGTAATATCCCTGATATTAAAGAAATCCGCAGCTTTTCCCGCTTTGGCTTGTCTCAAGTAACTATCGTGTTTAAAGACAAAGCCGATATTTACTGGGCACGCCAGCAGATCAGCGAACGCCTGCAAACTATCGCCAACGAGATACCTGCCACATTCGGCAAACCCGAAATGGCCCCGGTGACTACCGGCCTCGGCGAAATTTACCAATACTCGGTACGGGCCAAAGCCGGATACGAAAATAAATACGATGCGATGCAATTGCGTACAATTCAGGACTGGATCGTGCGCCCGCAATTGTTAGGTGTAGAAGGCGTGGCCGATGTGGCCAGCTTCGGTGGCTACCTGAAGCAGTACGAGATCGCCGTGAACCCTAACCGCCTAAAGTCTTATAATGTCACCCTCACTGACGTATACAATGCCGTTCAAAAGAACAACAGCAATACAGGCGGCGCTTATATTGAGCGCGGCCCTGCTGTACTCTTCATCCGAAGCGAGGGCCTCGTAGCTACACTGGATGACATCGGCCGGATCGTTGTCAAAAACCTGGCCGACGGCACACCGCTGCTCATTCGTGATGTGGCAGAAGTAAAACTGGATCATGCAGCCCGTTACGGCGCAATGACCTGGAACGGCCGCCAGCAGGTGGCCGGCGCGGTGGTTATGATGCTGAAAGGCGCGAACAGTAATAAAGTGATCGCGGGCGTGAAAGAAAGGGTAAATGTGATCCGTAAGTCGCTGCCGGAAGGTGTGATGATCGACCCATTTTTGGACCGTACCAAAATGGTGAACAATGCCATTAAAACGGTGGAGCATAACCTGATCGAAGGTATGGTCATTGTGCTCATCGTCCTGATCATTTTCCTGGGCAACCTGCGCGCCGGCTTACTGGTTGCCTCGGTAATTCCCCTTGCTATGTTGATCGCGGTCATCCTGATGAACCTATTCGGCGTATCGGGTAACCTGATGAGCCTGGGAGCGCTCGATTTCGGGCTGATCGTGGACGGGACGGTAATTATTGTTGAGGCTATTATGCACGAGGTACACCTCAAAAAAAGAAAACAGATCAGTCCTTCGGAGATGGATGAAGAAGTAGTGACTGTTTCTACCAGGATGCGTAACGCGGCAGTATTTGGCGAACTCATTATTCTGATCGTTTATATTCCTATATTCACGCTTCAGGGTATCGAGGGCAAGATGTTCAAACCGATGGCGCAAACGGTGGCCTTTGCCCTGATCGGGGCATTCGTGCTTTCGCTAACCTATGTGCCGGTAATGAGCAGCCTGTTTTTGAGCCGGAAATCAGACAATGAGTTCAACTGGTCCGACCGGATGATCACTTTCTTTCAACGGCATTATCACCGGGCGCTGGAGCGTGCCGTCTGTATGCCCAAAACGATTATTGCAGTTGCAGCGGTATTGTTCGTGATCTCCGTATTTACCCTCACCAGGCTGGGCGGTGAGTTTATCCCCAAGCTGGAAGAAGGGGATTATGCAGTGGAAACACGGGTATTGACCGGCAGCAGCCTGCAAACATCTGTCAATGCGGTATCACAGGCATCCAAAATTTTATTAAAGAAATTCCCCGAAGTGCAGGAGGTTGTTGGTAAAACAGGCAGTAGCGAGATACCGACAGATCCAATGCCCATCGATGCCAGCGACATGATGGTCATTTTAAAAGATAAAAACGAATGGCAGTCTGCCGAAAGCTTTGATGACCTGACGGAAAAAATGTCTAAAGAACTGGAAGCCATTCCCGGTGTAACCTTTGGTTTCCAATACCCGGTGCAGATGCGCTTTAATGAGTTAATGACCGGTGCACGCCAGGATGTAGTTTGTAAAATATTTGGTGAGAACCTGGACACGCTGGCGCTATTTGCCCGCAAACTGGGCAGCATCGCCCAATCTGTAAAAGGTTCGAGGGGGATCTATGTAGAATCTGTGACCGGTATGCCGCAAATTGTCGTGCGCTACAATCGTGCGGCTATCGCTCAATACGGGCTCAACATTGCAGATGTAAACCAGGTGGTGAACACCGCATTTGCAGGCGGTGTTGCCGGTATAGTTTATGACGGGCAGAAACGCTTTGACCTGGTAGTGCGTTTAGCAGGCGACCAGCGTAAACAATTGAGCGATGTACAGAACTTGCTCATACCGGCACCTTCCGGCAATCAAATTCCTTTGCAGCAGGTAGCGGCGGTAAAGATTGAGCAAGGCCCCAATCAGATCCAGCGTGAAGACGCTCAGCGACGTATTATTGTTGGCTTTAACGTGGCCGGGCGCGATGTGCAAAGCATGGTGGAGGAATTACAGCAAAAGGCAGGCGCCCAACTGAAATTGCCGCCAGGTTACCAGGTCACTTATGGCGGTGCATTTGAAAACCTGAATGCAGCCAAAACGAGGCTTAGCATTGCAGTACCGGTATCCTTACTGCTTATCCTGCTCATGCTGTACCTGGCTTTCGGTTCGGTCAAACAAGGCCTGCTTATTTTTTCGGCCGTACCACTATCCGCCATTGGGGGTGTGCTTGCCTTAGTACTACGTGGAATGCCCTTCAGCATTAGCGCGGGCGTAGGCTTTATCGCGCTGTTCGGCGTGGCTGTACTCAATGGCCTTGTGTTAATTTCCGAGTTCAATCGTTTAAAAGCTTCGGGAATGACGGATATTAAAAAGATCGTATTTGAAGGCACAACGCTCAGATTGCGCCCGGTTTTAATGACGGCAAGCGTTGCTTCGCTCGGTTTTCTGCCAATGGCGCTGAGCAACGGTTCGGGCGCCGAAGTGCAAAGGCCCCTGGCTACCGTTGTAATCGGCGGCCTCGTTACGGCAACTTTCCTGACACTTTTCGTGCTCCCCATCCTCTATATGCTCGTCGAAAAACGGGCCTTACGTAAGTTATCTATAAAAATACCGTTCATCCTGCTAATCAGCGCGGTGTGCCTGTTCGCCGGCAATAGCCAGGCGCAAACCCCGGTATCGCTCAAAGCCGCACTGGATACCGCTATGAAAAACAACCTGGGCCTTAAAAGCGAACGGTTGAACGCCGCTTACCTGAAACAAAACATAGGTACTGCGGTCACTCTCCCCAAAACGCAACTGAACGGCGAATACGGCAATATTAACAGCGCTTATTATGATAACCGTTTGTCGGTTGTTCAGTCGGTCAGTTTTCCAGGCCTGTACACCCGGCAAAAGTCATTGCTCAATGAGGAATATAAAGCCGGACAATTGAACGTAGCTTTGCGGGAAAATGAATTGAGGCGAGCAGTAACAGCGACATTTTACCAGGTGCTTTACCTGAAGCAGAAGCAGCAGTTACTCATCACCGCCGACAGTATTTACGCGCTGTTCCTGAAAAATGCTAAACTACGGTTTGAAAAAGGCGAAAGCAATATCATGGAAAAGACCACTGCCGAAAGCCAGCGCGGCCAGATCCTGAGGCAGACCGAAATGGTGAACGCTGACCTTTCCGAAGCATTAGTGAGGTTCAGAATACTTTTAAATACGGTTGCTGATTTAGAACCAGCTTCCGATAACTTTCGCTTGCCATTACCGGTTACTGCCGATACCTCCCTATCCGCACATCCGCAATTACAATATCTGAACCAGCAACAGCAAGTATCCAAAGCGCAAACGCAAGTGGAAAAAGCAAAGCTGCTACCTGATCTAAACTTTGGTTATTACAACCAAAGCTTTCGGGGTACGCAGGATATGAACGGTAGTAGCCGTTTTTATACCGGCAGCGACCGTTTTTCATCGGTGCAGGTGGGCATTGCCGTACCCATCTTCGGCGGTGCGCAGCGTAACCGTGTCAGCGCGGCGCGCATTCAGGAGCAAAAAGCCCAGGTTGATTACCAGGCCGGAGTGCAGGAGTTCCAAAGCCGTTACCGGCAGGCAGCAGCCGAATTGGACAAATACCGCAGGCTGGCCGACTATGACGAGCATATTAACCTGCCTAATGCCAAAACCATCCTGAATACCGCTCACCAGCAATTTATTGCCGGGCAGATCAATTACCTGGAATATACGCTGCTCATTAACCAGGCCATGACACTTCGTAATGATTATATCGAGGCGGTAAACAGCCTGAATCAAACCATCATCCATATCAATGCTCTGCAAAACAAATAATCATGAACAAATCCATCAAAACCCCGATATATACCTTAACCTGCTTCCTGCTGCTCTCTGCCTGCGGGGGTAAGCCCGGGCAAACCAATACTGACAGTACTAAAAAGAAGCCCGCTTTGAATGCTAATTCGGTTACCTTAACCGAAGTCCAGGTCAAAAACGCGGGACTGGATACCGGCCGGGCGCAAATGCGTTTAATGGCAGGCACTCTACGCGTGACCGGTGTGATCGATGTACCGCCGCAGAACCTGGTGAGCATCAGCTTCCCGATGGGTGGCTATCTCAAATCCACCAAACTCCTGCCGGGTATGCATGTGGCCAAAGGAGAAACCATCGCTGTGATGGAAGATCAGCAGTTCATCCAATTGCAGCAGGATTACCTGACTGCCCAGGCCCGGCTCATCGCTGCCGAAAAAGAATACAACCGCCAGCGCGACCTCAACCAAAGCAAGGCCAGCAGCGACAAAGTATTTGAGCAGGCGCAGGCCGATTACCAAAGTCAGAAAGTGCTGGTCAGTGCCTTGTCCCAGAAACTACGCCTGATCGGGTTGAACCCGGAACGGTTGAGCGACGGAAATATCACACGCAGCGCCAATATCTATTCGCCCATCAATGGGTTTGTCAGCAAGGTGAATGTCAATATCGGCAAATATGTAAACCCCACCGATGTGCTGTTTGAGATCGTGAACCCATCCGATATCCACCTGGCTTTAGACGTATTTGAAAAGGATGTCAACCAGTTGCATGCCGGTCAACGTGTCACTGCCTGGATGAACAGCAAACCGGATCAGCAATACGAGGCAAAAATCGTACTCATCGGTAAAGACCTGGGCGGCGACCGCAAGACTGTGGTGCATTGTCACCTTGAAAAATACGACCAGAGCCTGATCCCCGGCACTTTCATGAATGCCGAGATTGAGGTAGAATCTGGCGAGGGCTTAACGCTACCGGAGGAAGCAGTGGTTAATTTTGAGAATAAATATTATGTATTTCGTGTAAAAAGCAAAAATACTTATGAAATGCAGGAGGTTAAGACCGGTCTGAACAAGGAAGGCTACGTACAGTTAGCGGATGAAAACCTGAAAGGTGTACCCGTAGTGACTAAAGGCGCTTACAGCCTGCTTATGAAATTAAAGAACACCGGAGATGAAGAAGAATAGCCTTGGGTTTTGCCGAATCGGTTAGGACATGGAGAGACTGAACATTCGCGGACTTTACATGACCGAAATCCCCTCAGGAATAAGGCCCGGATACTACACTCCCGGGCCTTATTCCTTAAAAACTGTTGACCGGGCGAATGAACTTATATGACATCAGATCGGACATTCCAGGGATCGTTCTTTCGAAGGACCAATATTACGGCTGCTTTTTGTTAACCGTCCACTCAGCCATCTGGAAGTCACGACTGCCATTATTGGTCTTAATGTTTATCCTATAAAACTTATAAGCTACATTATTATTAAAGTGATATAGGATGCGCTGAAAGCGGTTGGCAAAAACTTCGTTGTTCTTGCTGTGCAGGTTTATCCAGCGTATACCGTCCTCAGAACCCTGGAGGATCCATCCTTTCGGGTCACGATCTGGTGAGTCATTTGCCGATGTCATGGTATATGCTCCTGCAACGGCAGGGGTTTTAAGCTCATATTTCATTACCAGGTCGCCGGAGAACCCCGATTGGAAAAACTTGGTATTCGGATCGCCGTCAACCACTTTTAGTGACCCCTCGTTTGCATTTGGGCCGCCCCCATTGTCGCGTGATACAGTCAATGTACCGCCTATGGTAGCAAAGTAACTTTCACCAACCTTGGTGCGGTCAAAATTAGGGTCGGCAACGTTCAATATTATTTCCCGGGCAGCTGAGTACCCCTGTGAATTTCTGGCCGTTAATGTTACGTGATATAAGCCATCAAAGGCATACCTGTGCTTCGGTGCTTTTTCTGCCGATGTGCTATCGTCGCCAAATTGCCACAGAATATCTTTATAATTGATGGACGTACTGGTGAACTGATAGCTTAAAAAATCAACGCTATCTGTTCGGGCTACCGTGAAACCGGCGATGGGTTTAGGCTCATCCGGTTCGGGCTGGGGCGCTGGTTTGTCTTTTTTACACCCGGCAAGCAACAGGGCTGCTGTTGAAAATACCGATATAATATGCAATATTTTTTTCATGTCCTTAATTTTCATTGATCAATTAGCAAACAGGCTTAAGGGGCGGGAAATAATTGGCTTTGCGGTATTATCCTTCTTCCATTGATACCTGCAGATGGCACCTCAAAAGTTAAACGGGCACGCTGACCACCCACGTTTTCACGATGATCGGCTTCTATTTTATAACGTTTACCGCGCTCCAGGAATATTTTGGCGGTACGGCTATCCTTATCCCACTCAGTAGTGAAATCATTAATAATGGCCTTGCCGTCTATATATAATCTTGATCCGTCATCCCATTCGTTTTGCCAGAACACGTACTCACCCCGAACGGGTGCAAGGAATTCGCCAGTCCACCTCGTCGAAAAATTATCATGGCTTATACTTGGTATAGCGGCTTGCCAAACCCCGTCATTAGGCCAATCAATAGTGGGTTCTATTTGTACCAGATCGGGCTTTCTGCCATCAAAATCAAGTAGTTGGTTATTCGAAAAGTATTCTGCTTTTAAACCTGTTCCATTACCGGTTATGTATGAATTGTTGTCAAGATTAACCTCAGGCTGTACCAAAACTATCAGTTTGCTGTTTGTGGGATGCAGGATGTGTTTTGACGGATTGGCCAAACTCACCACAAAACCAAAACGTTTATTGGCAACTATATTGGCATCAAAAACAGGCCATCCTATTGATAAGCGTATCACTGCGGTACTTGCATTGGAGTTTACCCGGACCAGGGTATCAATAGAAAACTGATCGGGATTAAGCGCTATGGTGTTATCTGGCAGCACTTTTTTACTTACCAAATCGGCAATCGTGTCCATATTTAATTTCACATGAACATTAAATGCTCCGGCCGGTACACCCGCCAGGTTTATGGTTAATGGAATGGTAATACCTGCCGGTGACGTTGTATAGTTTTTTTGATAATCAACATCCATAATACCCCCGCCATTTAAAAGCGACACATAATGAATATCACTTTCTTTAATAAGCTTTTTGGTATCAAGCACCACCAGGATATTTGATTGCGACCCTTTGATTTGATTGCCCTTGCCGGGATCGGTAAGTTTAAATGCAAAAGCTACGTTTTTACCATAATTAGCTTCAATGGCCGATAACCTGACACTGGCAACCGAAGTTGCGGTATCTGCCCCGAATGCCACATTGATCACGCCGTCGTAATCAATTGCACCGGCGGGCAATATTACCGTATTTTTAAGGGTACCATTTGCTATTAGTTTAGTTACGGTATCATTATTAAGCGTTATACCTACCTGGAATGCTTTGGTTGCCGGCCCTGATAAGGATATTTTAAATGGAACCTTAACTATTTCGTTACCGGCAGTTGCATCACCAGTATTGGCTCCTGCGCCGGAAACGTTTCTGTCGGTGTTTTGAATTGGCTTCAGTTCATCAAGATCATTTTGCTTGCAGGCTCCCGCTATCAGGACAATTAACCCGATAAACAAGATATATCTGTATTTTTTCATCATCAAATAATTTAGTTTATAATGGTTAGCTTTTTACTGGTCAAGCCAAACGCGGCCATCAAGCCCCCAGGCCTGCCTGTTAGGTATTCTGAACCAGTTTATTATTTGTGCCGGGATATCCGCCGTTTGCGGAACAAATATGGCCAGTGCCCCTGCCGGCGGCGGGCAAATCAGATCATTAAAATCTTCCCATTGGTAAGGGCCTTTTAATTGAAAGTCGCGGGCTTGCGGGCCAATATCCCTGATCTTGTCGCCCTGGCCATCTGTGCCCGGCCAGTATGCTGCCAAAAAGGTATAATAAGGATGACCTTCGCTAATGGATGTTTCGCAGGCATAATTTCCAATCACGGCATCGGGTACGTCGACCTTGAAAAATCTGATGTCGGTTACATACACATCAGGTGTACCATGCCCGTTACCGTTTAAATAGCCCAACTTCAACGGGCTGTGGTTGCTTAAACTTCCCGATGCAGTTATCTCCAATTCATTATTGAAAACCCCGTCGGTGTAGGTTCTGATATATCGCTTGCCTGCACGTATCTCGCACTTAACCGAAAGATTTTGCCATCTGCCTTTTTGCAGGTCGCCGCCGCGGCACTGGTGATAATCGCCATCCTTAGTCCCCCGGTATTCAAAATACCAGTAGGCGTCTTCGAGGTAAATTACCCAGCCAACTCCCGGGTGACCTGCTGACCACTCCGGTCTTTTACCCAGGATACTTGGCCAAAAGAATTTATCCTCATTCTTTTTAACTTTTAGCTCGATGGTGAACTTGGTAGTATCATCGATGTTAAAGATATCAGCTGTATCTATCTCGGCTCTCACCCCCGTATCTTTCAAACGTACTGTGCGCCCCAAATACCTGTTGCCGGTAAATGGTTTACCTATTATTCTTTGTTTATATTTTGGATTGTAATAGATAGTAAATGTATTGGCGGCAGTGTTACTGAAAACTGTATTATCGTTCTCGTTAGCCGCGATATTAAATTTACCACCACCGCTCGACGCAATCACTACCAGCCAATCTTCATTGGCATAATTTTTCCTTTTTTTCAGGGCATTAACAATCTCACCTACATAACCGTCAAATTTTTCGATAGAAGCTTTGTACTGCGACGATGAATTGTCGAATCCGTATTTGGCGCCTGCTTCTTTAATATCATTAAAATGGCCAACTATCAATTGTGCCGTGTCGGTATTCAGGTCATTAACTACAGCCGTTTTAATTTGCTCATCAGTACTATACAACTCGCTTACGGCAGCACCCTGTGTTAACTTACTTTTAAAGATAGCCGAAGAAGAAAAAGAAACGATTTTGGCATTCGGCCTTTCTTCTTTTATCCTTTCAAAAAACACAGGATAAGTTGCCAGGTTGTTGCCGGCAAAATCATCCGACAAGATCTTGTGCTTTTCTTTTTTTACACCGGTTAGCATATTGGCCCAGTTGCTTACATCGCGGGTTGAATCCGGATCACTTAAGGCGACCCAGCTATAAATTGAACCGGGCAGTAATGCTTTAATATTAGGCACATTGGCGCTATTTACTGATGAGCCCCTTGCCCCGTCAACAATCAGGTACAAAACTTTGCGTTCGCCGGATGTTGCTTTGGCCGTATCTGTATAGTTCTTATCGGGCAGCGTGCGCACAAAATCTTTATTACATGATATTGTCGCGATAGCCAATGCACAAATAATTGAAAAAATGATCTGTTTGTATTTTTTCCTGTTCTGCATTTCTTTATAGATTATAAGTTCAATTAAAATTTATTCGATGGTAACGCGTATGATATTACTTACCTGAGTATTATCAAAACGGTCAAAACCGCCAATCAGCAATAACGCCCGCCTACCATCAGTAGATTTGGTTTCAATGATATCAGACAATGTACCTGAAAATGGTCCGGTAGTATTGTAATTCCCGGCAAGTTCACCTTTGGTATTTAGTACCATGAAACCATTGCGGGTAACATTATTATACTTTTTAAAGCTGCCGCTTACTACTACCAGTCCATCATTAAGCTGGCGGGCAAAACCAGGATAGCCTCCCTCAAATGTTTTAGCCACAAAAGTTTGATCAAGGCTACCATCCAGGTTAAGCAGCGCCACGCTGATGGCCGGTTTGCCATCGTATGTTCTGAATATCCCCGTTATCAGGTATTTTTTGGTTACCGGGTTGTATGTTAGGGATGAGATACTGTTGTCGGTACCTGTACCTGTTTTAAATGAAGCGTCAATTGTGCCATCGGGGCTTAAACGAACCAGCCGGCCCGCGGCTTTTTGGTCAAATGTGGTAAAACTTCCAAACAGCACCAGTTTTTCCAGTTGATCGGCGTCGGTATGCATATAGGAGTCAACGGGGCCATTTGCCGAAGGCTGGCCTTTATTGGTTGCTATGTTAAAACGATATGTTTTGTCGAGTGATCCATCCGGGTTAAAACGAGCGATTTGCCGGATCTCCGTACTGTCAAGAATCACCGTATCACGACTAAAATCATGATTATGCTCAGTATAAACCCTGCGTACATAATATCTGAAATTTCCGGTTGCAAGTATTTTGTTCTGATGCTTATATATTTTACTTATATACTCATTAGTGCCACCGTTAAACTTCGGAAAATATTTGGTCGTATCTGTTTGAGACGGACGCCTGTAGGTTTTTACGCCAATAGTATCAATACTGCCATCAACATTTAAACTGGTAATATTGCTGATGTTTTCTGTTCGCTGATTGTAACCGCTAAAGCCCCCGGCGATGATGTATTTTCCACCAAGCTCAATAACCCTCGATAATGATCCGTTTGCTGCTTTACCCGTGCGGAAAGTGCGGTCAAACTCACCATCGGCTGATGTTCTTACAATGCGGTTGAGCGGGGTAATGATCCCTTTATTATCATAATTGGTAAACCAGCCCAGTACCAGGTTCCGGCCATCGGCAAGGGGATACACCTGGTTTACAAAATTATTTGCTCCGGCTGTGGCCCTGAAAGAAGGATCAATATTAATTAATCCGGATACCTTAAATACCGGCCCAAGCACCAACTGATCGTCAATAGCGATTGAGGTAATACCTGTGCTGCCAAAAGGTGGAACTTTCACTTTAATGGTTGATTCCGTTACTTCGGTAACCTGACCCGGTTCGCCGTTGAACATGAACTTTATTTTATCTTTATAAGGAATCAGTCCGGTAGCTTTGAACGTTACCTCAGTACCTACCGCCCCGATTGCCGGTACAGGTACCGCGTCGCGACTTAGGATAACACCCAATGGCGGCTTTCCATCCCCATATGGGTCGGAATAAATTGTTTTATCCTTCTTACAAGCTTCTATTATGAGTAAAAGCAGGATAAACATGATGATATGGTTAATTCTTCTCATATTTCAATTCGTTACTATTGAAAGAATATCGTTTACAATGTTTTAATTGGATGGATGAAGGCCTGCGAAATATATTTCCTGGTAAAAGTCATCCCGGTTAAACCCAAAGTAGGCCTCGTTATACTGGAGCGTATGCACTACGCCGTTCTTAGGTTTAATATCCGATGAGGAAACATTATTACGAAAAACTGCGTTTTGCGCATTATTAATGTCGTAGATATAGCTAATTACCAGTGTACGCGGGCCAATATATTTGATGTTATTGGCGTCGCCATATATTACACCAATGTTCACCACGTCTCCGCTGTAAGCGTAGTAAAGTGCACCCGGATACTGGTTTTGCAGGTTGATATCTATCTGTGGGTAGTCTTTAAGCCGGTTAATGCCCTTGAACATATACCTTTGCAGGTACTTTCTCCAAATAGCAGAATCGATATCCGATAACTTTTTCACTGTATCACGACCTGCATCAAACAAAAATTTATTTAAGGAACCCCTGATTTTGTTGTTGCCTATGGTTCTTTTAATAACATCATCATCGGGTGCAAAAAAGGTAAAATCACTCTTGCGGAATGTCTCTTCCATGCCTGCCAGTTTTACTATCTGGGCAATGGTATCAAATGGCACTGCTTTGTCTTGCAAATATTGAAGCATATCGGCAGGATAATCAGCCTGGGCTTTACCTCCGTCTTTATAATACTCGTCGCGTTTACAGCCGGTAAGCACCAGTAAGAACCCGGCAAAAACAATAATTATATTTTTCATATTTCTTATCATTACTTTTTAGGAATAGGTTAATTACCTCCGTTAACCCAATACATGTTTAATGTCATGAAGGGATTATTAGCCAATGCGTTACTGTTGATCGGCCATGTCCAGGCACCGCGGTTAAATTTGTCCAGCGTCAATACGTTATATGACCACTCGCTGTTCATAATCCTGCGGGTACGCACCAGGTCAAAGTAATGGTGCCCCTCGCCCATTAGTTCCCGCGATCTTTCCAGGAAAATAAAGTCTTTAAGGTCCTGCCCCCCGCCTCCTGTATAACGTGAAGCTTCGGCTCTGTCCCTCACCTTATTCAGCAGGGCAATAGCCTGATCATCCTGACCCAGTTCGGCCAGCGCTTCTGCACAGAGAAGTATCTCACCTGCATACCTGAATATCATAAAGGTGTTGTCGGGATTGGCGTCCTCTTCGCCGGTTGCAAATGAATTTTGAGCAAATTTGAGCATCATGAACTTTCCGTTATCAGCGTAGATGTCTGAATTAAACCAGATTGTAGCGCGCTTGTCAGACGTACCTGAATACAGTTTTTGCATATACTCGGCCCTGAAATAGGCAAAGCTTATCCGGTGCGTATATTCCGGCCTTTTATATGGATAATGCAGAAACATATCGCCAATGGGGGCAACATTGGTGTTCTGATCGCCATAGTTTATACTGCGATAAAACTCAAACAAACTCTCGTCCGACCGGCCTTTGATAACCGTAGCCCATTCATTGATGGGCAGCAGCCTGTAGGCATTGCTTTTAATCAGCTCCTGCCCAAGGTCGGCGGTTTCCTGGTAATATTTGGTTGCATTGGGTTTGTCGAAACCGGCATTCCACATATTCATGTTCATGATAAGCGCGATAACGCTGCCCCTGCTTGCACGTACCCCTTTTAAAGCAGGATCAGAATAAGTCCAAGGCAAACCGTCCTTAAATTTTTTAAGGTCAGCGATGCTTTTGTTTAAAACAGATACCATGTTTTCGCGCGGTAAAGCTGTTGAATGGTAAGCATCGGTATAATAAGGTACATCGCCATAAAGCCTTACCATAAAGAAGTATGCAAGCCCGCGTATAAAAGCCGCTTCGCCCTCAAACTGCTTTTTTTCGGTATCTGATACGCCGGGTACGCCTGCTTCCAATTTCGAGATGAGGATGTTGGCACTTTGTATTACCTGGTAATAACCTGTCCAGTCGGTAATGCGGTAAAAGTTGTAAAAATTCCAGGGCGGGTTGCCGTTGATAAGCCCAAGCAGGTCATTCCGGCCTAACACCTCTACATATGCACGTGCCGGCCCGTTATCGGCCTGAGGTTCAGATAAAACCTCTCCCGAACGGTATTCGCCCGTAGCACCAATAAAATGCGTTTCGTTGATCTTACCAAAAAATGTTCTTGACATGTCATAAATATTGGCCACCACGTCATCTTTTGACTGGTAAAAATTATTCCCTGTTAATTTATCAATGGGTTGTACGTTCAGAAACTTTTTACAGGATGGTAAACACAAGCTTGCTGCCGCTGCTAAAATGTATATAACACTTTTTTTCATGATCTTGAGTTTTATTTACTTGTATTGAGTTCAATATTTAAACCTAAATTATAAGTGCGCGGTACCGGATATCCGCTTGATATATCCCGGCCCAGAGAGGTTACGTTTTCGGGGTTGGGGCCATTATATCCTGAAAACGTGATCAGGTTATTGGTTGAGAAATAAACCCTTACGTTATTGAACCCAAACCGCCGTACAAACTTTCTGTCGAACATGTAGGATAGCGTAACCGTATTGATCTTAAGGTAAGAGCCTTCTTCCTGCCATAAACTTTGGTCAGAACGGAGAGGCCTGATCTGGTTGAACCTTGAAAACGAATAGGGATTAGGATATTTGGATTGGTCGCCCGGGTTGCGCCATATATCCAGGTCATCCAGCGGAACGGCTGCCAGCAGAGCATAAGGATCACGCATGATGGATAAGCGATCGGACAGCGCGTTATTTAAAATTGTTCTCTTGGCAGTATAAGTGGCATAAACATTTAATCCAAAATTTTTATAGTTGATATTTGTCGATACCCCACCCGTTATTAAGGGCTGTGAGTTACCGGTTATTTCATAATCCCGGTCATCAAGGATATAATCGCCGTTAACATCTTTAAACCTCGGGTCGCCGCCTTTGAAAGCGAGACCACTGGTTTGATATTTTTTACCGGTTACAGGGTCTACCGGTACATCGGCATCCGTTGAGTAAACCCCCTGGTTAACCAGCAGGTAGTTTGACAATGTATTTTTACCTACCCTGAAAACAATGTGCTGATAGTTATTATAATCAAATTTGATGTATTGTCCGTTGTATTCGGCAGGTAACCTCAGCAAGTAATCGCGATTAATAGCGCCGTTAAATGACACTGTCCAGTTAAAATCCTTGGCGGTTAAAGGCCTTAACGTTACCATCAGCTCATACCCATAATCGGCAATGGATACATCATTACTTGACTTTTTCTGAAAGCCTGTACTGTTAGGTAAAAACCTGTCAAACAACAAATTATCAACCTTTTTGTAATAAGTATCAAAACTCAGGTCAACTTTACCCTGCAAAATCGTCATATCAAATCCAAGATTGTACTGCGTAGTAGTAGTTGGTTTTAATGTTGGGTTAGGTATAAATTCATAATTAATACCGATGGTTGGATTGTTATTGAAATTGCCATTCAGGTTATATAAGCCGTAAATACTTTGCAAACTGCCGGTTGGTACGATATTTTGGCCCCAGGTTAACCTTAAACCTCCTGAAGTGAGCCAATCCCAATTTTTAAACCAGTTTTCCTTGTAGTAGTTCCACCTGAAACCTGCTGCAGGGTTTTTAGAATACGGATTCTCTAAGCCATTTGAGGATGTACCATCTAAGCGGTATGATAACTCCAGTACATACTTCTTTTTATAATCGTAGTTAAAGGAGCCTGCAAATGAGGCGATGGTGGCATTTTTAAAGTTTGACAATACACCTCCGCCTCTTGAGTTATAAGGGTCGGACCCTACAGGCCCCTGCAATTGATCATTAGGTATACGGTTTTGCCTGATGATACCGCTTTGGCCGCCTTGTTTATATATTTCATTAAACGTATTAATGAATATGGTATGGTCGGCGCTGAATGTTTTGGCATAGGTAAGTGCATTACGGTTGTATAATGTGAAATTACGGCCCTCATAATCATATACCTGCGCAAACTGGGCATTTGCAGCTGCGGGAGTGAAGGTTGATTCGGCATCTGAGGTATAATCATAACTGATGCTTGAGGATAGCGCCAATCCCGGTATAAACTCATAACGACCATCAATATTGGTACGGATATTTCTTGTGCTGTTACTGTTTTGGGTTTGTAAAGCTGATGTTACGCCATCTGGTGAAAGATAAAATGAAGGAGGCGGCAGCAGTGTAGATGCCTGGCCGTTCGAGGCCACTCCTTGTTGCAGTAAGCCCACACCATTACCCTTAGCCTGGCTTCCCAACGAACCGAACAATGAGCCAAAGAACCTGAATTTATCATTCGGTTTAAACTCCATGTTCATATTCAGGTTATACCTGTCGAAACCGGTGTTTTTGATCACGCCTTTTTCCGAATAAAGCCCCATGTTCACTTTGTAGTTAAAACGGTCGTTGCCTCCGTCTAAGGCTACGTTATGGCTTTGGTTATGTGTTGTGCCATAAAAAACAGACTGCCAGTTTGTTGAGTTATTCCAATACGCATTTAAGCTATCGGCCAGGAAACCCGTTTGCCCCAATTTCCTTAGCTCATCAATAATTGTTGCATTGGATAATATTTGCTGTATTTTTGCCCGGCGTTCCGAATTACCACCCAGCGTTGCGCGCAGCTGTGGGGTGGCGTTAACGAAGAAGTTGCCGGTGTACCTTACCCTGGGTACTTTAGAGTTTCCACGCTTGGTGGTTATAATGATTACGCCATAAGCACCTCTTGATCCATACATAGAGGTTGCCTGTGCATCCTTCATGACCTGTATGCTCTGGATATCCTCTACCGGTATCAATGATAAAGGACTCACGCCCGGCCCCTGGGTTTGAAAACCGAATTCAGCCGCCTTATCTGCATCCAATGGCACCCCGTCAATGATATACAGGGGAGATGTAGGTTGCAGGAACGATTCACTGCCACTGCCCGATACACTCAGGGTTGATAAACCACGCACCTGAACCGAGCCCCTGAAACCGGGAGCGCCGGTATTGTTTTGAATATTTAACCCGGCTACTTTACCTTGCAGCAGGCTTTCAACGTTTGATGTAGGTACGTCCTGGATATCCTTTTGAGTTATCGTGACCGAAGCACCCGGTGTTGTTTCTTTATTCCTGTTCTGGTAAGCCACAATAATTACTTCATTAAGGCCCTTTTTGTCTTCAGTCAGCGCTACCGCTATGTTTTTTTGCCCGGGTTCAAGTTTTACTTTCTCGGTAACAAAGCCTACAAACGTAAAAGTAAGTGTGCTGTTAGCCGGTACATTAACGGTAAATTTTCCCTTATAATCAGTTTGTGTCAGGCCTTTACTGCCCATATATATATTTACACCGGGTAAAATTTTATTGGTAGCTTTTTCAACCACCGTACCGGTAACCGTTATATTTTGTGCTTGTGCATGAATATCCGTGCAGAATAAGATCGTGCAAACAGCAAGCACTATATAAAATAGTATGTGTTTTCTCATGGTGATAAGTTTTAATTCGGTTATTCGTCTTCAAACTTTGGATTATCCTTCAAAAAATGGAACACTATCTCCCAGTCGCCTTTTTTGTATATGGCGAAATCTATCCCAAAGCTTGCCACTACCCTACTGCCGCCAAAACCAATTCGCGAATATTTAAATTCGGCATGGTCCCTGGTTCCTCCGGGAGCGTAAACAGTTGGGATCTCCACTAAAGGAATAGGATATGCAACATCATATTGTACATAGGTTGCAGTTTTTTGCATGTTAAAGCCATGTACTATTTTATCCCAGGTTGTTTCATTCAATAGGGCCGGATTCATCTCTACTGAGTCTTTGTTCAGGAACTTGAACCTTAACGAATTTCCTGTGCCACCGGTAAACGGGCGGATATAAACCACCACATCCTTTTTATCGTCATTACTCTGCAGCGGAATGTCGGTAACTTCGCCTATCACCCCATTTAAAAATGGCCTGATGTAGTTTCGGCTGGCCGGATTATAAGGCGTTTTGGGATGAGGCGCAGGCAGGCCGGAGTAAATGTTAAAGTCGTCAGAAGGCTCATAAGGGCGTTCGCGAAATGGCCGTACCTGTAAATCCCGAATTACCGTGCTGCCGCCCGTGTTGATTATCTTTATGTCAAAATAGCGCGTATCCTGCGGGAAATTGGTACTATCAGACGGCCTGGGCTTGATCAGGTCATTATTGGAAGAAGCCCACATAATGAACTCGCCCGACGAGCGCACTTCAAATAAAGGGTGATCTTCCAGCTTGCGTTTTGCCTCTATCTCGGCCAGGCTCTTTTCAAGCCCGTTATAGGGCGCTGTCCATACATAGGTTGGTCTTTTTTGAAAAAGATCTGTTACAGGCTTACCGTCACCAAAGCGCGCGTTGATGATCTCAAACTTTAATGGCTGGGTTGAGTTATCTCCATTAAACCCTCCCATTAAAGTGGTTCGGCCTAAAATCGGTTCAAAAACTTTATTGCTGTAGTTTACATTCGAACTCAGATAATCTTTTTCATCCGGAATTCCATACATCTTTTTACAGCTACTAAGCGCAGCTGCAACAAACAGCAGAGTCATGGATCCCATTTTTATGAATGTTTGCATCTCTTTTCGTTTTTTTATTGCATCTATGTTTTGATATTCCATAGCTTATTTCACTTTATTGATGGTCCATTCGGCCAGTTGAAAAAGACCTCCGTCACGCAACTCGGAAATATCTACCCTGTAAAATTTATAAGCGGTGGTGTTAGGGCACCTGAAAACTTTTGTCTGGTATCGTTCTTCAAAGAAGAAGTTGCTCCGGCGATCTAACTCAGTCCAGGTTTTGCCGTCATTTGAGCCCTCATAAGTCCAGGCCCTGGGGTCACGCTCAGGTGCATCATTGGCAGACGTGAGCGTATACACCCCCGATACGGCAGGTTCATTTAGTTCAAACTGCATCCATAACCGTCCCTGAAGATCAGCCAGGAACTTGGTATGATCGTCGCCGTCAATTACTTTTTTGGAGCCTTCGCCATTATCCGGACCGCCATTATTATCTCTCAAAACGGTAAGCTTGCCACCAATGAGGGTCATCAGGTTGGGTGGCGGTGGAACAAAGGTTAATCGGGATACAAATTCATCAAAACCGAAAATGTGATCGGGGCTCAGCACATGAACAATACCATTTTTGGTGCTGATATTATTAGAACCGGTTGTAGTGGTAGACCAGTTTCTGATGAACTTGCTGCGCTTGGTATTGCTAAATTCAATGACGTCCGGGCCCCCTCCGGTAAGCCCGGAGGCTGATATTTTAGAAACCTTGCCATGCATAGGATATCCGAAACGTACGCTGGAAAGATCAAGCCCATCCTGCAGCAGCAGGGAATCAGTTGTGCGTTTCCCCCTGATAATGTAGTATGAAACCATGGTGTCCAACTGCACGCCATCAATTTTTGCCAAAAACAGCGGATCTTTGTCGCCTTGCCTTCTTAATGTGTTGAGGTTATTAATTGCCAGCTGAAAACTTGGATTGGTAACGGCAAAAAGGGTAACATTGCTGTCCATGAGCGTTTGCTGCAGGCCCATCCTGTTGATTACCGCCAGTAATGAATCATATACACCAGGCTTGCTTTTCAAATACTCATAAGTATTACCGGCAAATTTTGAGTTGGTGCCTGTAGCGTCATGGTAGCCGCCATCCTTTTTGCAGGCGGTTTGCAACAGAGCAGCAACCAACACCGGCGTTAAGGCACTCATATATTTTTTTAACTTTTTCATATATGGTCAGTTTATTTCCAAAATGGGTTTTGGGTTAACAGGTTATTTTGAGCGATGAGCTTGCGTGATACCGGCCAATAGATCCCCTGCGAATTGATGAGTTTCATGAATGTCGGGTTGTTTTGCTTGATCTTATTATACCGTACCAGGTCATACCACCGGTGGCCCTCGCCCATCAACTCACGATGGCGCTCCTTGAATATCAGTTCGATAATATCCTGGTTGCTGTCGATTGTGATCTCCGACATCCCCCGCCGGGCCATGATAGAAGTTACTTCGGCTATCGCCCCGTTTACATCCCCTAAAACAGCCAGTGCCTCGGCCCGGAGTAATACGATATCCTCTATCCTTGTAAAGATCAAAGCACTGGTGAAGTATCGGAAGTTAGGATCAGAAACGCCCCCCAGTATCACTTTTATTTTGCTAAAAATGGGGTACTTGCCATTGATATTGGTGAAGTACCTTTCGGTACGGGGCTGGCCAAGCGTATCTATACTAAAGCGCTCATCCTTAGGCATGTCAAATATTTTCAGGATAGTATCCTTAGGCATGTAGATATCCGGCACCTTTTTATTCACCACAGGTTCGGCCAGGGTTAACTCTTCCAGGTGGCCTGTTACCGATCCGTCAATATGCCCCCAGTCAGAGTTAAAACCAAACATCTGGCTGGTGTTTTTATTGAAAAAGAACCCATTTGATTTGGTCAGATCTTCAGTGCTTTGAAAATTGATACCGCTTTTACTATAATTATCTTCAACAAACTTGGTATAGGTAGCTACATCGGTATAATTACCTTGCCAGGCCGCCAAATGAGCCAGGACCGCATAAGCTGAGTTCTTTGTAGCTAAAGCACCTCCCCAGCGGGTAGCATCTTCATTATAATAATTGCCGGGCTGCTGCACATCGTTGTTACTGTATACAAACGGCAGATCGGCTGCGGCCTTAAGCATTTCCTGCTGCGCCCAGACTAATATTTTGCTGCCGCTTTCGCGGGCCTGATTTTCAAACTTGCCATCGTGGGATGAGGTAATGAATGGTACATCTCCCCAAATCCTTACCATATAGAAATAAGTAAAAGCCCTTAAAAAACGTACCTGGGCAACATCAACTATCAAATAGTTTTCCGTATAGCGCTTATCGGCTGTTTTTACATCGCCAATACGTTCAAGGAAAATATTCGCAGCATTAATTATGGCGTAAAATCTTGTCCAGTCGCTCAAGGCGTCAACAGTTGGATAGGAGGCGTTGAGCTGATTACTTGCAATTGCTTTCAGGTCCTGCCGGTTCGGACTAATAAATTCGCCTGTACGTACATCACCATAAAGCCAGTGACCATCGTTGTCAGATAAGGCTGCACGGGTAAGTGCATACACTCCTAATAAGCCTGCACGTGCATCTTCAAGCTTATTCCACATGTTTTTTTCGCCCACAACCCTTGTTGAATCAATATCCAGGGTTTTATTACAGCTTGTTATTGCCGCAGTAAACAGGATCAGGACGATACATAATGTCTTTTTCATTTTTACAACATGATTTTTGTGATCGTTTTTCATATCATAATTCCATTTTTACACCCAGGATATATGTTCGTGGTATAGGCAGGCCATAACCGGTATCATAGCCATCATAATTCACCAATTCAGGGTCCTGACCGGTATAAGGGGTTATAGTAAACACATTATTTGCCGTGGCATATACATAAAACCTGGTTAGCTTGATTTTCTTTAAGCGCATTGCTTTGGTTAGGTCATACCCAATGGAAACGGTTCTCAATTTCAGGAATGAAGCATTTTCAAGAAAAAGGTCCTGATCAACGCGATATGGGATAACAGTACTCCATGGGTTATACAGTGGGTATTTGCTATAGTCTCCGCGTTTTTCCCAAAATGTGATCTCTTTAACAGAGTTTACATCGCTGTTACCTTCCCGGTTAATAAAATCAAACCGGTTGGCCATTTCCTGGTGTATCAGGTCGCGCCCCAGGTTGAAATAGAGATTGACATTTAAATTCCAGTTGCCATATCTGAAATTATTATCATATCCGCCTGAAATTTTTGGTAATGTATGCCCCTTTAATACCTTGTCATTATTGTCAATCACATTATCGCCATTGATATCACGCCATCTGGGATCGCCGGCATGCAGGGCGATGCCATTGTACTTAAGCGGCTGCCCATTTACTACTGGTATTTCGCTTTCCGCTTTATAAATACCATCATTAACCAGTAACCAATACTGATCAACCGGGCTCCCTACCTTTAAAAGCCTGTTATCAATAATGATCTGATTTAAGCCCCTTGGCAATGCTTTGAGCTTATTGACATTATGATTTAAATTCAAAGAAGATGTCCATCCAAATTTTGTGTTCCGGATGATATTGGCAGATACGGATACATCTATACCGGTATTATTTACAGCCATACCACTCTCAATTGACTGCTTATACCCATACTCCGCAAAAGCGGGAATACCTATCAGCAAATTCTTCTCCTGTTTCAGGTACCAATCAACCGAAAGGTGCAAACGGTTATTAAGGAAACCAGCATCTGTGCCTATATTAAGCTGATTAGAATACGACCATGGTATGCCATAACCGATCCAACCGGTAGAGTAAGGCCTGGTAAGTACACCAAACGCGTTATATCCCGGTACGGTTAAGTTACCGGTATACCCTACCGATGCTGTATATTGAGGTCCCTGTGCATAGTTATCAAAGGCATTAAGGCGGCCTAACCTACCTGCGCTTGCACGCAAAATAAGGTCGTTTATAATAGTGCTATTATCTAATACCTCCTTCTTAATGTTCCAGGCTGCAGATAATACCGGCGAATAGAACCACCGGCCGGTAGGCTGTGCATTTGACGATCCATCAGCACGCACCGTTGCGGACAGGAAGTATTTTTCTTTGAATGAATAATCCGTTTTTGCATAAAACGAAACCAGGTTATGCTTGATCTTATCCAGAAAACGATAGGTCAATTCGCGGGGGAAGGCTGTTGAATTGAGATAGTTAGGGTTATCAGACCCGTCCGGGTTTTTCGGGTTTGAATCCAGGAGGTTTATCTTAATATAGTCATTCACCCCTTTGTACGCATAGGCGTTACTATACTTATAAATGTCCCATTGCGTTGATTGCCCCAGTTCAAAATGGAAATCGTTCACTTTATTTACTGTCAGATCATAGGTTGCCCTGTTATCTGCCATTATTCTCTGGCTAAAGCCAAAGTAATTGGAAGCATAACTGTTGCCCTGTAAAAGCGTGCGCGCATAAAACACGTCGCGGTACCCTTCATTATAATCTACATTAAAAGTGGTTACGAATTTAAATTTTCCGAGATCGATACCTATTTTGGCATAGCCGTCAACAATATTTGTTTTGTTATTATCAAAACCTTTTTTGTATTGCGCCAGGTAATCGGCATAAAAATCTTTATTAGGCGGCAATGGAGCGCTGAGATCGGGAAAATAGTTGATCTGGGCAAATCTGTCGCGGAGATATCTGTTTCGTTGCCGCTCAATCCGGTTGGCATTTACCATTGCCGAAAAAAGGAGCCATTTGATAGGTTTCATATTGATATTGAACATGGCGCTATATCGGTTTAGCACTGTTCCATCAGCAATACCATTATTCTTCAGATCCCCCAATGAGAAACGGAAGTTAGCACGATCTGTCCCCCCGGAAATACCGAAATTAATACCATAAACTGCCGCATTTCGATAGTAAAGATCGCTCCAATCAGATTTCCCGCTATAAACATTGTTTAATGAATCGCTCAGGTAGATAGGATAGTTCTCATCATCAGAGTATCTGCCATTGGTTGTATAAAGATCATAAAAGCGCTGCCTGAAAGCATTTTCATATTTGCCGTTTATAGTGGTTACATGCGGCCGCTGTGCCAAACCTATATACGAATCAAAAGTGATGCTTTTGGCGGCAATAGGGGTTTTTGAGGTTAAAACGATAACACCATTAACAGCACGAGGCCCATAAACCGCTGTGGCCGACAGATCTTTTAACACTTCAACCGAGGCTATATTATTCATATCAATACCAGCAAATGGGTTGGTAGCTGTTCCCATCCTGTTATAGTTATATAGCTGTATATCATATGCAAACGGATGTTCTGTTACAAGCGGAATACCATCCAGTACAACCAGTGGCTGCGATTGGTAAACATCCCTTGGAGAAAGAAGCGGCATGGGCACCCCTCTCATAAACATATTTTGAACGGTACCGGGTTCGCCCGAAGGTTCCTGCACGTAAAGTCCTGCAAATTGCCCTTTTAACAATTGCTGCAGGGAAACAGCCGGGAATTTGGACAGATCATAAGGCTTTTTGGTAACACTATCTGCCAGCTTATTATAAAGGGTATGCTTTATAATAATATTCATGCTGTCTTTTAATAATGAATCTTTTGCCGTTGTATCCTTATGGATATAGGTTTTATAAAAAACAGAACGTTTTACTTTGCTTTTTTTACCCTCATTCCCCTTAGCTAAGCCTGTAAGTACATTTGTGGTTATTGCTGCGAAAACCACAAAGCACAGCCATAAGTATCGCATAATGAATGGATCTTTTAGATTGTAAAATAATTTTTGATTTAACGGGCCATGTGCTTTTATGCCTGCAAACGAGTTATGCAGATGACATGCACCCTTAGATTAAGTAGAATGTAATTCTTTTTCCATAGCGCTGATTTACAAGCGAAAAGAACAGAAATCAAAAACAATCGGCAGGAATATTTCTGACAGCGGCGCATAGTTATACACCCCCAGGTTTGTCATCAAAAATGACCATACCTAAGTGTTCTTTTCACTTTTGGTGATTAGGTTAATTAATAAAATTTTTGATACCTAAAATCTCAACAAGAGATTTTTCCGAAGGATCAACCCTGTCAGATGATAGGCTTCTGAAAGATGTGGTACAGGTAAATCATGTTTTTCATGTCAGTGATATTGGTTAATTTAATGATTACATAAATCTCAAAACAAGCAGTTCAGGTAGCTTAAACGATTAAGTAATAAAGTATTTTTCACAATTGGTTTTAACAAATATAATTAAGAAAAACGTTTTACCAAGTAATATCAAAAAAATAATAAATTTTTATTATTTCAAATAGCAGCAATCGATCACTATTGAAAAAATGACAAAAAAAGTATCAAAACATTTAACTTTTTTTACAATATATCAATAAACATACCCGGTAAAATCCTGATAAAATGTTAAAAGACCATGCTCCAACCATTTAAAATCAGTCATAAAATGTAAGAATTACATTTTTAGTTAGGCGCTACAACCTGCACCTCATATTTTTGTCCCGGCAATCGGTCTTTCCCTCTCTTTGTTTTCCATATTGCTTGTTCGCTTTCTGCTAATTAAGTCCTTCAGGATATAAACTGCACACCGCCTCCGGCATCGCCGTCATTCACCTTTGGAAATATCAAAACGAGAGGAGATTAGGCCGGACACCGGCTATCCACCTGTGCACCAATCAAAAGCTGTCTGTACTGATTAGATTGGGAAATTTATAGCTACAGGAATAGCATGACAAAAAATTATTAAATAAAACCCAACCAAAAGATGAAGTTATTGTAACGGGGTTATATCACCTTATTTTGTCCGCCCTAAAAAAAGCTGCAACCGCAACATATTAAGCAGATGATGGTGGGGCGCCACCGGCAGGATGAAAGCGATGATCAGCAGCTTTGAATTAGCAAACAGATTAAAGGGAGTATGTTGTGATACTCCCTTTAATTAATGCAGCGGGTGTGGCGTATTTTTCTTTTTCAGCCAGAAACAATGCGCTGCGCACGCATGCAGCTTATAATTTTTGTGGGTCGTGCCAAGGTTATGTCCTGCTGGATCAAGGATCTCGCATTCTTCGGCGTCTTTATCCTTAACTTTAAGTACGGTTTCACCCTCATTATTAAAATAAAAACCGTCTTTCCTTGCTTTGCCCAGTTTATTGCCCTTGGCATCGATCACGTTACCTTCCCGGTCGATAAAATAAACCTTGTTGCCCTGTGCATCTTTTACGATATCATCTTTGCTGATATACCCGAGCAGCGTACCGCCGTGATCATGGATTTCACCTTTTTTATTAATATGAATTTCGCTGGCAGGAACACTCTTAGGTTCTGTTTGCGCAAATGCAGGTACACTATTCCATAATAGCGCAGCTGTAATAAACAAAATAGCTGTGATTAGTTTTTTCATGATTGTTTTTTTTGCCAAAGTACCGGCATTTAAAAAGCAAATCACTGATCATCAGCATGTAAAAAAGTAATAGTTATCATTTACAGCAAGAATGGTTTATCCTATGTTTGAAAGATAATATCCAAAAAAACATAAAAAGAAAAGGAAATTCTATAAACAATACTTTACTAATTTGCTGATATTTGTACCGTGATGAAGAAACTGTTCGTAACTTTTTTAGCTGTGCTGTACCTCGGGGTTTCTTCGGGTGCAACATTGCATTATCAGTACTGCATGGGCAGGCTGATCAAGGTTGCGTTGTGGCATGATGAGCAGAGCAAAAAATGCAATACCTGCGGTATGAACTACCAGGGCAAGGCTGCAAAAAAATGCTGTACAGATAAACACCAGCAACTGAAATCGGAAAAGAGCAGCTCGCTTACGTACAGCCAGATTAGCCTGGGCACAAGCCCCGCATTGCTGGTTATACCGCTTTTCGGGTTAGTGCCTTACAATTACCTGCAGCTGAAAATTAGTCATCCGGTTGGACAGTCACCGCCGCTTGTCACTACCCTACCTGTTTTTTTACGCAACTGCACCTTCCGCATTTGATTTTCCTCTTGCTTCAATCCGAAGCCTGGTAGCTTTTTACGGCTACACTGCAACCCTAAAACTTCTTTAATCCATAGTTTCCTGCTACGGCTGGAAATGATATTCATTATTTAACCATTTCTATATCATGAAAAAGATTCAAATTTTCGTTTTCGCCATCATCATGCTATTTGCTTTTAACCAGGTTAAGGCACAAAACACTTCATCCAAAGCGGATGTACTTTCGGCCTATTATGGCGTAAAAAACGCCCTGATTAGCGGCGATGCGTCCGCAACCAATGCCAAAGCCAAAATGTTACTGGCTGCGATCAGTTCATTTCCGGTCGACAAGCTTTCGGCAGCTGATAAAACTACCTGGACAAAATATGCGGATAAGTTGCAGTTCGATGCCCGTCATATTTCGGAAAGCGGTGACATCACGCATCAGCGTGAACATTTTGCCAGCCTTTCAGAAAACATGTTCGCCACCGTACAGGCAATCAAACTGAACAATGCCCCTGTTTACCGCGACTATTGTCCGATGAAAAAATCATATTGGCTAAGTGAAACTGCTGCCATTCAAAACCCCTACTATGGCAATCAAATGTTAACCTGCGGCGCTGTAAAAGAAACTTTGCCTGCAGCTAAGTAATTAAAAGGCCGGGGCAAATGCCCTGGCCTTACATTTTAATACCATGAAGAAGTTTATTTTATTGATCCTTTTTTTGCTGCCTGTTTCCAGCGCCATTGCCCAACATTCGGGGATGAAAATGGAGCCAGTAGGTCAGAGCAAGCATCTTCCGTTTTTCACCAAAACAGGTAACCGGGAGATTTACCACTTATATATCAATGATACCACCGTTAACTATACCGGCAAACAGCGGCCGGCTATGGCTATAAATGGCAGTATCCCTGCACCTGAACTGGAATTTACCGAAGGCGATACTGCCGAGATCTATGTGCACAATGAAATGATGATGGAAACTTCTATCCACTGGCACGGGCTGATCCTGCCCAACCGGTATGACGGTGTTTCCTATCTCACCACCACGCCCATCAAGGCTGGTGAAACGCACCTGTTCAAATTTCCGCTGGTGCAGCACGGAACCTACTGGTACCACTCCCATACCATGACGCAGGAACAAAGCGGGCTGTACGGGGCATTTATCATTCATAAAAAACAGCCATCCCCTTTAAAGGAATATACCCTGCTGCTAAGCGACTGGACCGATGAAAACCCGGAACAGGTACAGCGCCGCCTCCATAATGCCACAGACTGGTACGCCATCCGTAAAGGCAGTACCCAGAATTATTTGCAGGCGATACAAACCGGACATTTCAAAACAAAGCTGGCCAATGAATGGAAACGCATGACTGCCATGGATGTAAGTGATGTTTACTACGACCGTTTTTTTAGCAATGGCAAGCCCGAAAACCAAGCTCCCGAATTTAAAGCCGGCGACAAGGTGAAACTGCGGGTAATTAACGGAAGTTCTTCTACCTATTTCTGGCTCGGCTGGGCGGGTGGCAAACTGAAAGTTGTTGCCAATGATGGCGAAGATGTTCAGCCGGTTGAAGTGGACCGAATGATCGTAGGTGTTGCGGAAACATATGACCTGGTAGTTACTATCCCTGCTGATTGCAGTTATGAGTTCCTGGCGACACCTGAAGATCGCACCAAATATACTTCGCTTTGGCTGGGCAGCGGTGCCAAACACGCCGCTAAAAAGCTGCCTAAGCTGAAATATTTTGAGGGCATGAAAATGATGAATGATATGATGGATATGCACGGTAACATGAAGGAAATGGAAGGAATGAAGATGACTACCCAGGTAATGGACATGAACACCGTGATGTATCCCGAACTTGACGAAGGCAAGCCGCCGGTTACCCTGAACTATGGTATGCTGAAAGCCCTTCAACCGACAACGCTTCCAACCGGCCCTACCAAAGTGTTCAATTTTGAATTAACCGGCAACATGAACCGCTATGTCTGGACGATCAACAACAAAACCGTTTCGGAGTCTGACAAGATCCTGATTAAGCGGGGAGAAAATGTTCGTATTATTCTCTATAATAATACCATGATGCGTCACCCTATGCACCTTCACGGGCATTATTTCAGGGTATTAAATGGACAGGGAGAATACTCGCCGCTGAAGAACACCCTGGACATTATGCCAATGGAAAGGGATACCATCGAATTCCGTGCCAGCGAAAGCGGCGACTGGTTTTTCCATTGTCATATCCTATACCATATGATGAGCGGTATGGGGCGGATCTTCAGTTACGAAAACTCGCCGCCTAACCCCGAAGTGCCTGACCCGGCAGCTGGATTTAAGAAAGTAGCTGCCGACGATCGCAAATACTATGCATCGGCCAAACTGGGGCTGGAAACAAACGGCAGCGATGGCAACGCGGCTTTAGCAAATACCCGCTGGAAATTTTCTACCATGTGGCACCTTGGAATAAACAATATCAGGGGATACGAGAATGAAACGATGTTTGGAAGATACTTTGGCCGTATGCAATGGCTGTATGCTTATGCAGGATTTGATTATCATTATAAAAAAACAAACGAACAGGAAAAAAACCTGTTCGGTCAGCTCAGCAATAAGAACAACCGGCATACGGTAGTTGCAGGTTTGGCTTACACTTTGCCATTACTGTTTGTGGCCGATGCCCGTATCGACGGCAATGGCAAACTCAGGTTTCAACTTGGCCGGGAGGATATTGCATTGACCAGCAGGCTCCGGTTTTCCATTACAGGCAATACCGATAAAGAATATAGTACCGGATTGCGCTATATCGTTAATAAGAATTTTTCTTTCTCCAGCCACTATGACAGTGATATGGGCTTAGGCGCCGGATTAACATTAACCTATTAAGAGTTATCAGTAAGTAAAGCTAATTAATACAAACGATTATGGAACATCAGCATCATGAACACCGGCACGAAATGCCCGAAATGAAAGGACATCAGCATCCACAACATCAGGAAGGAAATGGTATGGGACATGGAGACATGGGACACGCCGGGCATGATCACGGGGCCATGATCGCTGATTTCCGTAAGCGTTTTTATGTAGTACTGGCATTCACCCTACCCATATTGGCGCTATCGCCCATGATCCAGCATTGGCTGCACCTGCAAATTGGTTTCCCGGGCGACCGGTACGTACTTTTTGCGCTGTCGACGGCAGTTTTTCTTTATGGAGGCCGGCCTTTCCTGACCGGGTGGCTTTCGGAACTAAAAGCGAAAAACCCAGGAATGATGACCCTGATCGGTTTTGCCATATCCGTTGCTTACCTGTACAGTGCGGCTACCGTATTCGGGCTGAAGGGCATGGATTTCTTCTGGGAACTGGACACGCTTATTCTCATTATGCTGTTGGGACACTGGATCGAAATGAAATCGATAGCCGGCGCCTCGCGCGAGCTCGAATTACTGGTCCAGCTCATGCCTTCAACTGCGCATTTGCTTAAAGGAAACGTTACAGAGGACGTAAAAACGGAAAGCCTGAAAGAAAATGACCTGATCTTAATTAAACCAGGCGAAAAGGCACCCGCCGACGGTATGGTAGAAGATGGCGAGAGCTACCTGAATGAGTCCATGCTGACAGGGGAATCCGCCCCGGTGCAAAAAACAAAGGGCCAGCAAGTGATTGCCGGATCAGTGAACGGTAACGGTTCATTAAAAGTTCGCGTTACACATAGCGGTAAAAATTCCTATTTGTTCAAAGTCATCGATCTTGTCCGCGATGCGCAAAACGCTAAATCAAACACGCAGTTGTTAGCAGATAAAGCGGCCCGTTGGCTAACGATCATTGCGCTCTTAGCCGGTATAACTACGTTCGTAATATGGATTAGCCTGGGGCACGACCTGGCTTTTGCCATGGAGCGGATGGTGACCGTTATTGTGATCTGTTGCCCGCATGCGCTTGGCCTGGCTGTTCCCCTCGTGG
The DNA here is from genome assembly GCA_966212355.1 of uncultured Mucilaginibacter sp. GTDB lineage: Bacteria > Bacteroidota > Bacteroidia > Sphingobacteriales > Sphingobacteriaceae > Mucilaginibacter. The sequence goes on along the minus strand of CBIHRB010000001.1, from coordinate 99,842 downwards.
TAGCTAAATCAACATCGTTATCGGCGCAACATGGCCTGCTGATCAAAAATAGGACTGCTTTTGAAAATGCACGAAAGATCACTTCTATTGTTTTTGATAAAACCGGCACCTTAACAAAAGGAAAATTTGAGGTATCCAGGATGGTGCTTACCGAAGGAGTACTGAAAAGCGAAGATGAATTACTTAGGCTGGCGGGGGCATTGGAAAGCAATTCAGAACATCCGATAGCCACAGGCATTTTAAGTGAAGTTAAAAAAAGAAAACTAACCCTTCCCGAGGCCACACAATTTAAAGCCATCACGGGCAAAGGCGTTGAAGCGGTTGCAGAGCAAAAGCACATCAAAGTGGTCAGTCCCGGTTATCTGAAAGAAAATAGCATCAGCCTTCCGGCAAATTTCAAGGTGGCCAGTAACGAAACAGTGGTATTTGTATTGATCGATGAAAAACTTGCCGGGTTTGTTGCCCTTGCCGATGCCATCAGGGAGGAATCAAAGGGAGCGATAGCAACCCTCCACGAAAACGGTATCAAGTCGATACTCCTGACCGGCGATAATAAGCAGGTTGCCGAAAGTGTTAGCGCACAACTGAAGATGGATGGCTTTTTTGCCGAAGTACTGCCGCATGAAAAACTGGAAAAGATCAAAGAATTACAGCAACAGGGCGAGTTTGTAGCAATGACAGGTGATGGTGTAAACGACGCCCCTGCACTTGCCCAGGCCGACGTTGGCATCGCTGTTGGCTCGGGCAGCGACATTGCCGCTGAAACCGCCGGCATTGTGCTGGTAAACAGCAATCCTAAGGACATCGTTAACCTGATCTTGTTTGGTAAAGCCACCTACCGTAAAATGACACAGAACCTGGCCTGGGCAACAGGTTACAATGTGATAACCCTGCCACTGGCAGCAGGTGTTCTGTACAACCAGGGCATTATGGTGAGCCCGGCAATTGGCGCGGTACTCATGACAGTGAGCACGGTAGTAGTCGCCATTAATGCCAGCCTGTTATCGATAGGCAGCAAACAATAGTTGGCAATTTGCAGTTAGGTGCCTGGCGTGAACCGGGCCAGTTCATAAATGCCTAAAGACTTTTCGATGCCGGCCACTTTCTCAACCATGCCCTCAAATCCGTTTTTGCCAAACAGTTTATGTTCGTTATTTTCAAATTCCTCACCCAGCGCATCATATTCATGATGGGATATGATCTTGCGGAAGGCTGGGAATAAAATGGTATCCTCCCGCGCTTCATGCGGGCGGTACATCTTGTTGAAATTATTCAACAAGGTAATAAGCTGATGTTTTTCCGTATCGGCCAGGTTTTGAGACTTAGTTAATTGCATCAGCTCATCCGTGATAGTACGCCCGGCCTTATGTTGCGCCAGCAACGTTTGTACGAGATCAGTTAACTGGTTGGCCTTTCGAAAACGCGGGAACAGGTAGTTTTCTTCCTGCTTTTCATGGTAATCCTCAACAAAGGTGCGGATAATGCCAGCCGAGTTTAACAATGCTTCCATCGGGAAACTCTGCTTATCTATTAGCAAGCCTTTGCAATGGTCATAGATGAGCAGCACCCGGTTCAGTAAACCGTGTTCCTGCATAAGATCCTCGGGCGGCGATACATTTTGATCCCCGTCGTCGTCGCTGTCATTACAAGCTGATAACAATGTCAGCCCGGTTAATGAGCCAATGGCGGCGGTCTTAATAAATTCCCTGCGGTGTTGATTTGTGGTTTCCATAGCGAAGTTAGGTAAGATGATAATCAATAACTAACAAAAATCGTACTGTATCAGGCAATACTAAAAATCTGTTTAGTAATAAAGGTAGTATGATATTTTTAACGCCGGAAACCCTCTTTTTCTTATTCGCTATTTAGTAATCTCTTTCATGCCCGGTTATAATCTGGCAAAATTGATATTACTTCCGTTTATCCGATAACCTCAAACATCTGCTTCGGCTGTCTATTGTTATTTATATTAACGTTCGCTCAGGATTTAATATGTTGGTTGGTAAACCCGGGGGCGACATAAATTCATTTAAAGCCTCGAGGTAATGACAGCCGGCTTTGTTAGCGCCTTTCATTTTTCCCGCTGTTCCGTTTAATATTTGCTGTATTCTTTGCTCATCCGTGGAAGATACAAAGCCCGCAACACAGCCGGCGGATTTGGATTGGCTTAAACAAATGGAGGTTAACTGTTTTTTAATGGCATTCACCACTATGCAGCTTTTTCGCAGTTCGCACCATTCAACAAACCTGTTGATGAAATGGTTATTGATCTCTCGCGCGGCAATAACCTGGCTTTGCCTTTTCTGAATAGTTTCACTGTTAACAAGCGAGAGTTCGTCAATATTAACCAGTTTAATGTGCGGTAATTCTGATGCTGCGGGTTCAACATTGTTGGGTATCGCCAAATCTATGATCAGTTTTTCACTGCAATGTTCAAGATCAGCTTTAAAAATTACAGGTGTAGCGGAAGCGGTGGCAACAATGATAACATCTGCAGGAGAAATGAGTGTTGGTAAATCTGCTATATGGCCATAACTAACGTCCATTGCTTCGGCAAGCCGCTCTGCCTTATCAACAGTCCTGTTAACCAAAGTAATACGAACCTTTTGCCCCAGGTAATCTTTAATGTTTTTACATGCGCGCTGCCCCATTTTACCTGCCCCTACAATCAAAATATTTGTGGCATTAGCATGATATTGCTTAATGGATTGCAGAGCTGCAAACGATACGGAAGTGGTTCCTTTGCTGAGGCCCGTTTGATTTTTGATCTGCTTGGAGGCCTGCAAAACAGTGTTATATAGCTTTTCTAAAAAGGTATTGATAAAACCGCGGTCTTTCGCAAACCTTACAGCCCGCTTAAATTGCCCGATAATTTCATAGTCTCCAAGTATCTGTGAATCTAAACCAGCTGCAACATTAAACATATGTTCAACCGCGCCGATGCCTTCCTTTTTATAGCAGTGATCCTTAAATTCTTTTATTTCGCCATTGGTAACACTGCATAACAGGTTAACCAGTTCATCTGGCGTATTGGTTACTCCGTAGATTTCGGTACGGTTACATGTCGACAAGATAAATAACGAACTAACGCCATAATTGCCGGCGTCTTTCAATATGGCTTCATATTGTTCGTTTGAAACTGCAAAACGGCCTCTAAGCCGGGCATCCGATTTTTTATAATTAATTCCGACCGCGTAAAAATTTTCGATCCCAGTTATGCTGCTCTTATTATTCACGCCTTCCAAACTTTAAATTGTATAACAGGGAAATGACCGTTCGTTTACTGGCGGCATAGCTTACCTCAACTACTTTCATAACATTATTTTTGTGAGGTAAAGTTGCGATGTTCGGCAGGTTAAAATAGTGACGGCCGTCACTTATACAATTGATTGTACACCCGAAACCGGTTCAATTGATTAATAAAGCAACATAAAAACAATCACAGGGATGTTTACCTGTGATTGCGACGATGTACAACAGCCGGCAGATCGGGATGCACATTATGTATCATAACACCAATACCCCGAGGGCCACTGACACAAATGTGACGGCGATCATGCCCTTAACTGACCGGCAGCATTTTGTTTAAACAGTGATGAGCTTAGCTTTGGTCAATTAATATTCGCCGTTATGTTAGGAAAATTGGAACAACCGGAAATTGAAGCGTTGCTTAGTAGGCAGGTAACCGGCCGTTTAGGGTGTTATGCCCGGGGCACCACGTATATTGTACCCATTAACTATGTATACAAGAATGGTGTAATCTATGCGCATTCCGGGCCGGGAAAGAAAATTGAAATGATGCGAAAAAACCCTAAAGTTTGTTTTGAAGTTGATGATATAAAAAACATCTTTAGCTGGAAAAGTGTCATAGCCTGGGGTACATTTGAAGAAATTACAGACATAGCGGAACAAGAGCAGACAATGCAGGCACTAATCCACCGGGTTATGCCACTGGTGGAACATGCTACAGACCATCCCTCCCATGGTATAACCGCAAATGAGTATGATATTGGCGACAAGATCGACCTGATCGTCTATAAGATCAGGATAGACAAGGTCACCGGCAGGTTTGAACATCATTGAGCTGCATAAATAATATTAATAATCAACACGTTAAACTTTATGCTTTGTGCATGCTGCTTTTAGCTTTTATATAAAGTACGGAATTATAGGGTCAAAAGCTTTTGGAATGGGTGAAACCCGACCTAAAAAGAATGAGCCCGATAAAATACCGGGCTCATCACATGAATAATTAAGACTGTTGTCCAGATTTTGGCATGCGCTTCATTGACAGGCCGCCTCTGGCATTCAAGTTCCGGTTACTATTTGTAATCCGGATTTTGTATAAGTACACCTCCGCTCTTGTCAATTTCTGTTTGAGGCAGCGGCCAATGGTAAAACTTATCCTCAAAATGATAATTGATAAGGCTGGTTTTTACCGCGTTAAGTATCGGGCCGGCAATATGCCATCTTAACAGATCGTAGTGGCGCAAACCTTCGAAAGCGAGCTCCACACGGCGTTCGTGCCTGATCCGTTCACGCATCTGATCTTTGGTATACCCGGCCGGGTAAGCCGGCATATTTACACGTGCACGTAAATCGGCCATAGCTTTATAAACTGTTGCATCAGGGCCGGCAATCTCATTTTGTGCTTCGGCATACATCAGCATCACCTCGCCTAAACGTAAAATAACCGCATCCTGCTGACTAAGAGTTGAAAAGCCATAAGGTATGTTATTAGGTTCAAGGAATTTGATAATTCCATAGCCTGTAGGCCTCAGATTTGAAGGATGGTGAACCTTGCCGGGCCCAAAATAAACCGAATCGGCATATACAGTTTTGGCCAACCTTGGGTCGCGGTTTTTGAACTGATTTTTTGTATCAGTTAATGGCGAGGTGCCATACGGTTGTCCGTCGGTACACTCGTAGGCATCTACCATATTTTGCATAGGCGCACAGGCATCCCAATCGCCATAATACATATCCCAGGGAGCTGTATTGTTTGGCGCCAAAAAATTAACCGAAAACATGATCTCGGTATTGTTTTTCTGGGTAGCATCCCTGAAAATATCCTCAAAATTGGTGCTTAGTTTATACTGCCCCATCAAATCCAAACAAAGGTCCCTTACCTGGGTCAGCAGGGTAGCATCGGGGGTACCGGTGCTTCCAAATGCGGCAAACAATAAAACCCTCGCTTTTAACGCTTTTGCAGATGACGCAGCTGCATGACCACCGTTAGCGTAATAAGCATTAGTGCTCAAATTAGCAATGCCGTAATCAAGATCGGCAGTAATTTGAGCAAGCACTTGTGCCGCAGGTACTTTAGGCTGCTTTTGATTACTCAAATCAAGTGGCTGTGTCACCAATGGTACATCGCCGTAAATGCTATATAACTGAAAGTAAAGAAAAGCGCGGATAAACCTTACTTCGCCTTCATAAATTTTACGCTGGCTATCAGAAATATCAGCACCTTTGTATGTGCCTAAGTTTTTGAGAAAAAGGTTTACCCTTGTGATACCTACATAACTATCGTTATAAATAGCGGTTTCGTAGCCACCGGTAGTAGGATTAAAATTGCCTTGCACAAAATCTTTAGCGGCACCCGAATTGAACTGGTTATAGCCATTGTCGGTAAAGCCATCCCTAAAGCCCATGCCGTAAGAAAATTCTTCGGTTTGAAGTGAGGCATAAACAGCAGCTAAAGCCGCATCAAAATCTGCCTTTGTTTTATAGAAAGTTGAGGTGGCAATCTGATCGTTAGGGTTAAGATCAAGTGCCTTTTTACATGCGCCTAAAAACAGCGATGTAATTAATATGATGGTTAATATAATTCGATTTTTCATGTGGGCTAATTAAAAGGAAACGTTCAAACCAAAAGAGTAGATTTTATTTTGCGGGTACTGCACCTGGTCGCCGCTGCCATAACGTTCAGGATCAAGGCCTTTAAACTTGGTTATGGTTAACAGGTTATCGCCTGCGAAATAAACTCTTAGCCTGTTGATACCCACTTTTTTGGTGAGTTGTGACGGCAGGGTATAACCAAACACCAGGTTTTTAAGCCTCAGATACGATGCGTCCTGCAAGAAATAAGATGACCTGCGACCGATTTTATCCGGTGCGCTTTGGCCAAAATACAGACGCGGCATAGTGGTTGAAGGGTGCTCAGGCGTCCAGGCATTTAACCAATCGGTAGTTGGCGACGAACCTTGTACAAATGGTATAGTGCCCCAACCTGATACATAAGATTTAACACCGTAAACGCCCTGCATCATGGCTGATAAGTCAAAGCCTTTAAAGCTTGCCGACAAGTTAAACGAGTAGTTTAATTTTGGATAAACACCACCGATAATTGTACGGTCATTTTGGTCAATTTTACCATCGCCGTTTACGTCTTTATATTTTAAGTCGCCCGGTAAGGTAGAATCAGAAAACTGTTTGGGGGAATTAGCTACCTCTTGCGCCGACTGGAAGATCCCGATAACCTGCAGCATGTAGAATGAGTTCCACGGCTGCCCGTTTTGGTTGATGGTATAATCTCCAATTTCTGTTTGACCAAATTTCACCAGTTTGTTACGGTTATGATCAACGTTTGCACCTACATTAAAGGCTAAGCCCCTTAAAGCGCCATCAGTTATTACATTATTGTACGACACACCAAGTTCAATACCCCTATTATTTACCGAGCCGTCATTAATGGTAGGTGCACTTAAGCCCACGGCTGCGGTAACCTGTGCCTGCCTTAAAATATCAGACGTTGTTTTATTATACCAATCGGCAGTTAAATTAAAGTTTTTGAAAATGGTAACATCTAAACCAATATCGGTCATAGTAGTGGTTTCCCATTTAATGGCCGGATTGTTGAGGTTTTGCTGGGCCACACCTGTTACCAGTGTCGAATTATCAAAGGAATAATTGCCGGTAAAGTTCAATAAAGCCTGATATGGATAGTTGGCACCATACCCGTTCATTACTATATTTTGATTACCCAGTTGTCCCCATGAACCTCTTAATTTGAAATTATCCAGCCAGGTTAAATTCATGGCTTTTACAAAAGGCTCTTCAGTAACCCTCCAGCCGGCTGAAAACGATGGGAACACCCCCCATTTGTTTTTACCGGCGAATTTTGAACTTCCGTCATCACGAATATTGCCCTCTAAAAGGTAACGCCCTTTATAGTCGTAATTTAAACGACCGAAATAAGACATTAAGGCCCATTGGTTACTGGTTCCGTTTGCGTTTTGAATATCAGAACCACCTGCGTTTAACTCCTGCAGGTCCAAATCGGCAAAGTTTTTACGGTAACCTGATAAGTACTGATATTTACTTTGCTCAATACTATAACCAAATTGTGCTTTAATATTATGCCCATGAAAATTGTGCGCATAGTTTAAGTAACTGAACAGGTTGGTATATACGGTTTGCTCGTCCTGATCTGTTAAACCTTTACCCAGGTCAAGAGATGTTGCAAATTGATTTGTCCTGAAGTTATACTCATCCAGCGTGGCTTTAAAGTCCTTGTACTTATCCATGTTAAAGTTCACAGCACCTTTGGTATACCAGGAGATATCTTTATTAAACTGCACCTCAAACCAACCCTGGGCGTTTACTGCATAATCATTGGTGATCCTTCTAAAATTTTGATCAAGTACAGCTATCGGGTTTTTATTGTTATACTCAAAGTCATAAGCTTTGTAGGTGTACCGCCCGCTACCATCAGCTAAATATGGACCATAAGTAGGCGCCTGCGACATGGCCGAAAGGAAAAGATCCATCGAAGAACCATCCCATTGGCTGGGTGATGAAGGATTACCGGCCACTGCACCCCTGGTACCTGATTTTAACAATACGTTGGTGCCGAATTTTATATGATCGTTAATCTTTGAAGTCAGATTGATCCGTGCGCTATATCGCTTATAATCAAAGCCCCTTTCAATACCGTCCTGGTTAACATATCCCAATGACACATTATACGTAGTTTTTTCACTGCCACCGCTAAATGTCAGGTTATGGTTTTGTGTTAAAGCCGTTCTGAATATCAGGCTTAGCCAATCGGTATTAGGATAACGTACCCTATCTGTAGCGTTACGATACAGATCAATCTGGTCCTGCGGATAAAGTGAGTTAGGATCAGTTGTGCCGCTATTGATACGTGCCTGGTTAAACATCTCCATATATTGGGCAGAGTTGGTCACCAGTTTAAACATCTTGGTAGGACTGTTGTACCCTAAGTTACCATCGTAAGTAACAGACATTTGTCCGGCCTTGCCTTGCTTGGTTGTTACAAGCACCACGCCGTTGGCAGCCCTTGAACCGTATATTGATGCAGATGCAGCGTCTTTCAACACCGACACATTGTCGATATCAGTTGGGTTAAGATCGCTAAAGTTACCGGGAACGCCATCTATTAATACCAATGGGTCTGAACCGGCGCCGCTGAATGTACTGTTACCACGGATGCGGATAGATACGCTCTCATTTCCCGGTTCGCCGGAGCCTGTATTGATCTGTACACCCGGGGCCAGACCCTGCAACATAGAAGCGGGATTAACAACAGGGCGTTTATTCAATGTTTCGCCGGATACTGACGATACAGCTCCTGTAAGGTTCACTTTCTTTTGTGTACCGTAACCAACCACCACAATTTCGTTAAGTGCCGAAGTTTGTTCTTTAAGCACAATATCAATTTTGGTTTGATTACCAACGGTTACCTCCTGGTTAACAAAACCTATAAACGAGAAAACCAATACGGCACTGTTGTCGTTCACCGTGATGGTATAATTACCGTCTAAATTGGTTTGTGTCCCGGTATTGGTTCCTTTTACTTTTATGGTTACACCCGGCAAGGGTACGCCCTTCTGATCTTTCACTGAACCTGTAACTGTAATAACCTGTACCGGTTTGCTTTCGGCCGGTTTGGGTGTAACTACAATGGTAGTATTGTTAATTACATAACTAAAGGGCTGATCACGGAAACATTGCTTCAGTGCTTCGTCTAAAGCGGCATCTTTAAGGTCGACGTTTACAGGAAGTGCCTTTTTTAGCATTTTGGAATTGTAGAGTACACTATATCCGCTTTGCCTGTGGATGTCTTTGAGCGTTTCAACAAGCGAAGCGTTATTTTTACTAAGACTTATCCTTTGTGCAAATGTGGTTGAGGCACTTACCTGAAGTATCGAAACCAGACACAAAAAGAACGACAATTTCATGATCAGAAATAATTTTGATAGAGCACGGGGTATCTGCCCGCGCTTTAATGCAGTAGAATTTTTGTACATTTGAATGTTAGGTTAAATAATTGGTTGTGAGAAAAATGATCGTTAACTGACCTGATTGCTATCCGTAGCATTGTGCCAGGAGCGGTGCGAACGCTCCTGGTTATTTCATTAAGGATAGCATTATGTAAGTATGAGGTTACTTCATAATGATAACCCTCCTTCCTTCAATTTTGTAGTGGATACTGCCGGTAAGCTTGATATTATCAAGCAATTCTTTAATATCCTTGTATTTGGAGATAGTACCCCCAAATTCATTTTCCTGAACCTGGATATCTCGATATTCAACATCCACATCATACCACCGGCTTACCTGCTTCATGATAGTCACTATACTTTGATCATGAAATACAAAGAAGCCCTTTGTCCAGGCCATATTAGCTTCAACATCGGCCCGGCTCACTTTTATTGATGAGCTGTTTTGGTTTACGGTTCCCTGTTGTCCCGGCAAAAGCATCACAGCAGCCGCACCTTTACTCATTTTAACTGAGCCCTCCAGCAGGGTTGTGGTGATATCGGGATTATCGCTATATGCGTTAATATTAAAATGAGTGCCCAAAACCTGCACACGCGTACTGTTGGCTTTAACTATAAATGGATGGGCTTTATCTTTCGCTACCTCAAAATAAGCTTCGCCATTCAATTCAATTTCCCGGTTAGCCCCGGTAAAAAACTCCGGGAATTTGATTGATGAAGCTGCATTGAGCTGTACTTTGGTGCCATCTTCCAATACTACCTGGTATTGGCCGCCCCTCGGAGTAGTAATGGTATTAATTTGCGGGATGGCAGCCTGCGCTTGTTCGCTCGGTTTTCTGTCAAATTTATAAACTACTAAACCATTGGCTGCTTTACTTACCTTTACACTTGCACCTGCTGCCAATTGGCCATTTTTGGCATCATCAAGTACTATTTTATTGCCATTGGCCAAAGTGAGATATGCCTTGTTGCTTCCGGGTAATATGGTTGTTTTAGTATTCTTAGCTATTGTACCTGTGGTATTATCCTTTTTAACGGGAATAAACAGTAAGCCAGCCAATACAGCTATAGCAACTAATGAAGCAGCCGCCCATAGCCATTTGTAGCTCGTTTGTTTAAGAGGTTTTATGACAATAACTTTTCGTCTGCTTTCACTTAATTTTTTCCAAATCCGCGCATGTACATCGGCTTCACTTAGCTCTTCATCATCCCAAACCTCGTCGGCTAACTGCATTTCATCGCGATATGCATCCAATAGCTGTTTTTCAGCATCAGTACATTGGCCGCTCATATATTTTTCATACAGCGCAAGGAACTCGTTCTTAGTTATCATCAGGTTGCAATTGCAGGTTTATATGGTGTTAGTGTAAATTTTATGCCGGCACACACATACATTTTTAACTTTTTTTCCCGCCCAGGCTTAAATGTTGAATAAGTTTGATCGGCTTTTCCTAATTTTATCCAACCAATTGTATGTACAATTCTCATATTAGTGATCAGGAGCTGTGGCTTGCCGTACGTAATGACGATGAGCACGCGTTCGCCCTACTTTTTGACCGGTATTGGGTAAGATTATATAAGACTGCCCTCCGGTACCTGAAAGACCGTGAAAATAGTGAAGAAGCAGTACATGATGTTTTCCTGAATATCTGGGATCGCCGGCGTCAACTGGAAATAGAATCTGTCTCCAATTTTCTGCTCTCGGCCATCCGCTACCAGGTTTATAATCGCATGCGTACAGCGAAGCGCCCAGTCATTGTGGAGTTGGATAATCTGGAAGCAGGCATTTTCCCCGACTACAACCAGGGTGATTTCCGGATCAAAAATCAGGAGTTGTTACAGGAACTGAATTATTACCTGGAGAAGTTGCCCAAACGCTGCCAGGAAATATTTTATATGAGCCGCATGGAAAACCTGAGTAACCAGGAAATTGCCCTCCGTTTAGGAATATCGAAACGAACGGTTGAAAACCAGATAACCGTGGCGTTGAAACATCTGAGGGGCTGTTTCAAGCAGGTTTCAACGATGCTTTGCGTGTACTATATATTATTTAAATAATGCCGGGGAGGTGGAGCACGGCTTTGCGAAAGCCCAACATCATTTTAGGTATGAAGGGTACAAACATCGTTTTCTTGTCACCTTATCTTTCCGTTCGTTAAATTCAGGTAATTTATCCTACAAATGGACTCCAAACACGCCAACGGTAAAGTGTATCTGCTCCACGCCCCGCTCCTTCTCTTAATTCCTGATCTACATATAAACTATTAATTATACTTTCCGTATACAGTCAATATTTACATGATTTTTTGAATATTCGCAACATGAACCGAAACCTGCTTTGGAATTTCTTTTATTCAAAGACGAAGAGTTTTTTATATGACTACAAAAATATCGTTTGCTTTTTTAAATGAACCGAACTACTATTTATGAGATGTCCTCTTTTACGATTAATTATTAGCTGTCTGATACTTTGCCTTTTCTCTTTATCTTGTAATCGATCACAGCCTGTTAACGTCAATAAAAATGGAGTTTACATCAAAAACGAAAATGGCAAATATTCACTTTATCGTAATGGCAAACCATTTTTTGTAAAAGGGGCTTCCGGTTTTACAAATTTAAAACGGTTGAGCGAAGCCGGAGGCAATACGATAAGGGTTTGGGACACCTTAAATTTAGGAAGTATTTTAGATTCGGCGCAGGCACATCATTTAACTGTCATAGCAGGTTTGCCAATGCCTCCGAGCGAAAGTATAGATAACTTTTATAAAACCCCGAAGGCCAGTGCCCATGTTGTGAGGATTGCCGGTATTGTAAATAGGTTTAAGCATCACCCCGCGCTTTTGAGTTGGTGCGTGGGTAATGAGCTTGCGTTCCCTTACAAACCAAAATACAATCAGTTTTATACCATATTTAATGACGTGGTCGATATGATCCACCAGGACGATCCGCAACATCCGGTTACCACAACCATTATGTCCTTTCAAAAGAAAAACATTGTCAATATTGAGCTACGGACGAAAATCGACTTCATCTCGTTCAATGTTTTTGGTTCGATCCAAACAATAAATGAAGACTTACAGAATTTTAAATGGTTTTGGGATGGCCCGTTCCTGATAACAGAATGGGGAATTGAAGGGCCCTGGGTTGCAGACAATCAAAATGCCTGGGGCGCTTACATTGAAAATACCAGCACAAAAAAGGCGGAGCAATATCTTTCCACCTATGAAAAGTATATGCCGGTTAATAATTCCAGATTTCTGGGGTCGATGGTATTTTACTGGGGGCAAAAACAGGAGCTAACGCCAACCTGGTTCAGCCTGTTTGACGAGAATGGCGCTGAAACCGGGGCCGTTCAGGTGATGCATTATATCTGGACGGGCCAAAAAGCGCCTAAGAAGGCCCCTGTGTTGAAATACATGCTGGTAGATGGAAAAGGTGCCCGGGACAATATCTTATTTAAACCCGGCGTAACAATAAACAGTAAAGTGTATCTTGAAAATCCGGACACCACCGGCTTAACATTTAAATGGCAAATATTTGCGGAGGATTGGTTCAAACCCAATGGCGCTTTTAACCAAAAGAAACCAAAGGAGATTAAAAATTTAATAATCGGGCAGAGCGGACCGGACTTGAAGTTCAAAGTACCGGATCAGGAAGGCCCTTATCGCTTATTGGTTTATGTATATAATCAAAAGGGCTCTTTTGCTACCTCAAACACTCCCTTTTATGTATTAAAAAATCCATGAACAACATTATAAAGCCACCTTCCAAACTGCAATTATTTTATTTAAGGCTGATGATTATCATCGGTTTGCTTTGTATGTTTTTTTTAATACATAGCCTGCTCAGAAAATCAGTTATTGGTTATCAGCCACTATATTGGCTATTAATATCAACCTTTGTTTATACCTTTTTTAAGGTAATATATGAGTGGTATCATTACTGGTCAATAAGCGTTCCGCCTGCTTTACCCATAACGAAACAATATACGGTAGACATATTTACCACGTTTTGTGCTGGTGAACCATATGAAATGATTGTTGAAACACTTACTGCAATTCAGGCTATACATTATCCTCATGAAACCTTTTTGTGCGACGAGGCCGATGACCCTTACCTGAAATCGGTTTGTAAAGAACTGGGGGTTCACCATATAACAAGAACTAAGAAGATCAACGCCAAAGCCGGCAATATTAATAACGCGTTAGCCCGGTCATCAGGCGAACTATGTGTAATTCTTGATCCTGACCACATACCCGTACCCGAATTTCTGGATCCGATAATAGCTCATTTTGATAACCCGGAAATTGGTTATGTGCAGATTGTACAGGCCTATTACAATCATGACATTGGATGGATCGCTAAAGGCGCGGCACAACAAACCTATCAGTTTTATGGCCCGATGATGATGTGCATGAATAGTTATGGGACTGTTCAGGCTATAGGCGCCAATTGTACTTTCAGACGAACGGCCCTGGAATCCATTGGTGGACATGCTGCCGGACTGGCTGAAGATATGCATACGGCAATGCAGCTCCATGCACGCAATTGGAAATCCATTTATGTACCCGCGGTATTGACCCGGGGCCTGGTTCCGGCTACTTTGTCAGCTTATTATAAGCAACAATTAAAATGGTCGCGGGGTGTTTTTGAGCTTCTGGTGACCTCCTATGTTAAACTTTTTAGAAAATTCAACTGGCGGCAGAAACTTCATTACGGTCTTTTACCTCTGTTTTACTTATCTGGTTTTGTATTTCTTATTAATTTTTCAATTCCGGTCATATCCCTGTTCACCGATGCTTTCCCGTTAAGGATGGACTTTTCTGAGTTTTTAGTTATCAGTGTTCCTTTTATAACTTCAGTAGTTCTGATCAGGCATTTTGTTCAGCAATGGGTAATGGAGGATAATGAGCGGGGGTTTCATGTAGTGGGGGGATTATTGCTCATAGGTACATGGTGGGTTTTTATATTAGGTTTTATCTATACTATTATCAGGAAGAATGTTCCGTACATAGCTACCCCCAAGGATATCAAAGATGAAAAAAACTTAAAAAACAACTTACCCAATATTGTGGTGTTGGTTGTATCCATTGCAGCTATTATTTACGGCCTTTACAACGATTGGAATCCCTATACGCTTTTCATGTCCGGCATCGTCGGCCTGAATTGTATGTTCATGATATTTATGCTTATCGCGAGTTCAGAACTCAAATTTCAGGCCTACCTGGATAAACATGCAACGTTATTTACGGTCGTTTCAAAAGTGCATCATGTTAAAATATTTTTTTGGCTGTTAAGAAGAAAGATATATTCCGGTGTAAGGAAAGTTAGCCTGATACTTAGCATATTAGTGGTTGGCATCTGCATATATGCCTCTCAGCAATCAGATGAAGATGCAAGCTTTAATGTTACGCGTAGTTTCGATGCAAAGAATGAAGTCAGCAAAAAGTCGTTTGCCGAGTTCATCTCTTCATCAGATACTACCGGATTATCCCAACTGATCAGGCAATCGCGACTTTACAATAGCGTTTCGAAAGCATTATCTGATACTTCGATAAATATTATTGAACAAGATCCGGTCACCGGTCAAAAACGTTTATCAGTAAATCCTCCATTTTTTTCTTCAGTAAAAGGCGTAATCTATTCTAAGGGAAACTACTGGTACAAGAACATAGCTCCGCTCACCAAAAAAATGATAGTTAATGATTTCGAAGACATGAGAAAAGCGGGAATAAATACCATAAAAATATATGGACCTAATATTTACGACCACTCAATTTTTGAAGCAGCGACCCAAAAGGGCTTAAAAATTAATTATAGCTTCTGGGTGCCTGCCCCGTCAAGCTTCATTAATGATACCACCTACCTGCACGAGCAATTCAATATCATCCTTAAAACCATACATAAGAATAAATCAAACCATAACATCAGTGCCTGGAGCTTAAGCAATAGTACTTACCAGCAGCTATCCCAATTTTATCATGGGCCACAGTTGTACCTGGCTCAACAGCATTATATCAATTTGTTAAAACGTTTGGTAAATGAAATTAAGCGTGAAGACCCAACGAGACCATTAACCATTGACCTCTCATCTTCTCCCTCACTCAACCCTGCCATGCAAATATTAAAGGGGCAAATACCGGCAATTGACGCATTTGGGCTAATCGTTGATAATAAACAATCATTGAAATACATTAGCCGGGATTTTAAAACGCCTTATTTTTTCAGTTGCACTGATCCCGGAGCGCTGGAAGGTGTGCTGCATTCCGGCGGTATTTTCTACGCTAACTGGCAGGATCAACAAAGCGGGACTGCTGTCACGTTTGACGGTTTAAAAGACGTATGGGGCAGAAATAAACGTTACCTTTATAAAATAAGCAGGAACTGGAATGGCAATACACCTCTGTATAATTTGCCCGATATTAAAATACTAAAACCTGCATTAACAACTACTCCGGGGGCATCCCTGCGCTATAACGCCCTGGTATTTTCCTACGGTCACTGGAACATCGCCGCATATTTAAAAACCGGGTTGAAATTTGAATGGTATCTTGTCAAAACAGACAATTGGGGTAATGCTACCGGCATGAAAAAGGTGGGAAGCAGTCCGGATGTATACGTCACAATCCCTAAAAATGATGACAGATACAGGCTGTACCTTGTTGCAACCGATGGCGATAATGTAACTGTTGACTACGCAACATTAAATACCCCTCTTCAAAATTAATCGTCAATGAAAAAAAAGTCCGTAAAAATTTATTTAGCGATCAGTTTAGGTATAATCTTCGTTATATCCTTTTGGGGCATTAAACTCTTTCGCAGTGATTATTTTACAAACAACTACTACCGCAGCAACGAACAGGTGGTTGGCATATTTAACCGCAGGAATTTAAGTGATACCTTGCCGGCCAAACCCATTATTTGTTATACTGCAGTGTTTAAAAATACAGCTATGAGATCAAGCCGGGGCAATGTGGAAACAGCTTTGGCTAACAATGATGTATTAATCACCGTGGAAACCTGGCTTAAAGGTGTAGATTATAAAAACAACGTTTTAACTGAAGTACTCAATGGTGGTTTTGATAAGCAGATCCATGAACTGGCTGTTTTGGCGGCAAAAAGTCACCATCAGGTTTTTATCCGCTGGAATCCCGACATGGAAGTACCGGCCAGTGTATTTCCCTGGCAATATAAATCGCCTAAAGACTATATTACTTCATTTAATTATTTTTCAAAAAAAATTAAAATGATCGCCCCAAAGGCACAAATCATCTGGGGCCCGTCTGGTTATCCCGGCGATACTGAATACTGGCCCGGAAATAAGACTGTTGATTATGTAAGTATAACGCTTGGAAGCAAATCAGAAAATACCACTCACTTTTATCCAAAAGACAGTACGATTTCTGATATGTTAAAACATAAGCTCCATCGCTTAAGGTTTATAGACAAACCGGTATTGATCATAGATAATAATACCGGAAAAACACCTTTTAAATACAGTTGGTTAAGCGAGCAAAAAGACTACTTCAATAAATACCGGAATACCGTATACAGTGCCGATAACTACGCGGATAGTGCCGCTAAAAAGCCGGTAAGGACATCGCTCAAGATCGGGGTATTTGACCCAAATAAAAAGCTGCTCAATCAACCAAGAATTAGTGTAGAACATCTTTTTACAGATTGGGGCGAAGTTGAAAGAGGCGATTTTGAGAAAAAATTCTCGGAGGTCATTAGCCGTCGCCATGACGTTATTGTAACCATGGAACCATGGCGTGACACCAGCGGAATACCGGATACTGCTGTCACGGAAAGTATTTTAAACGGCCGTTATAACAAGCAGATCAAAAAACTATTTAAAATAATTTCTGCCACACAGAATATCGTTTATCTCAGATGGATGCATGAAATGGAGATCCCGATCCACCGGTACAAGTGGCAAAGTCAGGATCCGGTTAACTACATCAATGCCTTCAGATATTTTATGCAGTTTGACGGTGGGCCGGGCAAAAATGTCCGAAAAGTCTGGGGGCCTGCCGGCGACCGGGGCTCGGTAGATTTTTGGCCCGGAAGCGATGTAGTAGATTATATCAGTATAGCCATTTACGGTTTGCCGGATAAAAACATTACCGATCAGGATAAGCAGGAAGCCTTCAGCACCATATTTAACCGAAAATATTTTCGGATGAGGTTTCTTGATAAACCCTTGTTCATAACCGAGTTTGGTGTAAAAGGATCAGAAAGCTTCCAGAACAAATGGCTTGCCGATGCCGCTGAAACCATAAATGCAAACCCTCATATTTTTGGCGTTTGCTACTTTAATTTATATGACAACCCCAAGGCCTGGGGTGATATTAAAGCCCCTAACTGGAGTATTACTCCGCAGTCGATGCTTAAATTTTGCAGTTTATTGAAACAGTAGTCATATTAATGATTGGTAAAATAGATCACTTTTATTTTTCATATTAAATAAATTTATTAAATTATAAAACATAAAACGCTACCCATGGTTGTATCATAACACTATCTACCAAAATCATATGTTATGTTTCACCATGTAAAAGAACTACAATTTAACGCGCGCGTATCGCGTCCCGACCCACAGTTTGCCAATTTATTACTGGAACAGTTTGGCGGAGAGAATGGCGAACTGGCCGCAGCCATGCAATACTTCACCCAAGCCTTTGGTGCCAAGGTGCCATACCCTGACAAATATGATATGCTGATGGATATCGCCACGGAGGAATTCAGTCACCTTGAAATTGTGGGCGCCACTATTCAAATGCTCCTCAAAGGCGTTAATGGCGAACTTAAGAATGCTGCCGACAGTTCCGAGATCATGCAGGTTTTGAATGGTAAAGCTGCCAAAGAAGATATTATTCACCAGGCAGTATTCGCCAATCCACAGTTTGGCGTTATTACAGGCGGCGGTGTTACGCCCCGCAACAGCCAGGGCATACCATGGTGTGCAAGTTATATCCATTCAAATGGCGACTTGACCGTCGATCTTCGCAGTAACCTTGCCTCAGAGTCACGCGCCAAGCTGGTTTATGAACACCTGATGAAATTCACCAATGATCCTTACATTCACGAAACACTGTCTTTTCTGATGACCCGTGAAGTGGCGCATTACAAGATGTTCGAAGCGGCTTTAAACGATATCCAGCCAAACTTTCCACCAGGGGTACTGGCAGCCGATCCACGCTTTACCCAGCAGTATTTCAATATGTCTAATGGTGCCGACGTTCACGGCCCGTGGAACGAAGGCGAAATGCCCGATTTGGAAAAAGAATTCATTTACATAGCTGACCCCGTAAAGCACATCAGGGAAACACAGGGCCTCACCCAACTGGAAGACGACAAGGCGAGGGAACTTAAACAGGCCGAAAAGCTGAATAAGCAAATGAGCCAGGAAAAAAGCACCGAAGTAAA
Organism: uncultured Mucilaginibacter sp.; assembly: GCA_966212355.1. GTDB lineage: Bacteria > Bacteroidota > Bacteroidia > Sphingobacteriales > Sphingobacteriaceae > Mucilaginibacter. The sequence continues at coordinate 81,165 of CBIHRB010000001.1, read as the reverse complement.
GGACTCTGAGCCCGAAGGCGTGGCGCAATGGAGTACTTATCCTGATAATAATAACAGGGCCTGAAATACTTTAAAAAAAATACTACCGGCCGTCATCTTATTGATGACGGCTTTTACTAAACAGTTGCTCAAGCATTTTAATACAGCTGGCTTCCCCCCTTTTCGAGAGCTTTACATCGATCGGTTTTTAAAGAAAGTTTATTAGATCTGCACTCCCGTGCTTACACAAAATTTTCCAATTTTTTAAATATTATAAACATTTAAGAAAAAAAATCATTATTTAATTAAACAGCTTCCAATAAGCGCCTGGGTTCCGGCTTTAGTCAACTCAACAATAACACTTTTTTAAAGAATCTATGATAACCAAAGAACAAACACCGCAAAAACAGGACAGGCAGCCAGGCATTGAAGCAAAAATGCATCCGGCTCCGGAATACATTAAAGACAACTATAAAGCTGCCGGCAAGTTGCAGGGAAAAATAGCCATGATTACCGGAGGCGACAGTGGGATTGGCCGCGCGGTAAGCGTGCATTTTGCGCAGGAAGGTGCTAATGTGGCCATTGTTTACCTGGATGAGGACGAAGATGCGGAAATCACAAAGGATCTGGTTGAATTAACAGGCCAGCAATGCCTGCTCATTAAAGGGGACGTAAAAGACCCGGCCTTTTGCAAACACGCGGTACAACAAACTATAAAAGAATTTGGCAAGCTGAATATCCTGGTGAATAATGCCGGTATGCAATTCCCGCAAAAAGATGTCAGGGCGATTGACCCCGGGCAACTGGATGTTACCTTCCGCACCAATATATTTGCTTATTTTTATTTTGCAGAAGCTGCATTAGATCACATGCATGCAGGTGATTGCATTATTAATACTACCTCGGTAACGGCCTACCGTTCTTCCCCCTCGCTTATTGATTACTCATCAACTAAAGGCGCTATCACCACCTTTACGCGATCACTGGCTACCAACCTGACAGAAAAAGGGATCCGGGTTAACGCCGTAGCGCCCGGCCCCGTCTGGACACCGCTTATTGTATCTACCTTCGACGAAGAAAAGATCAAAAAGTTTGGCAGTGAAACGGCTATGAAACGTGCCGGACAGCCTTCTGAGCTTGGGCCCGCCTATGTTTTCCTGGCTTCAGACGACTCTTCTTTTATTACAGGTCAGGTAATCCATGTGAACGGCGGCGAAGTAGTAAACGGATAAGCTGACCCTGTTAAAAGTAAATACAAGCACAACATCAGTTATCTTCTTCCGGGCAGACAGGACAGATTAGCAGTAAAAGACAATCATCTTCTTTTTTAAAATGTTATAATAGCATCATCATGAAAACAACAATTCTAATTATTGCAGTCACCCTGTTGCTCTATGTCACCACCGGCTGTAATCCTGCCGATCGAAATAGAAAAATAGGCGGCTCTGCCGATAGCAGCAGTGTAAACAGGGGCGGCGGACCATCCATCTCCGACACAAGCACTATAAACAGTACAAGGAAACAACACCTGCAGGATTCCTTAAGCGGAGATACCACATCGAAAGGCAACGTGCCACCGGGCGGCCAGGTGCCTAAAAAATAAGGCACTGTAAGTAAAGCTGCCTCGCGTTAAGAAACCCAATACCAATTGCCTGCCAATTTTTATAACCTGTAAATTAAATATTTTTAATCTCCTTAATTTGTATTTAACTTATATTTATCCATAAGAAATTACCTATTATCTATATGCAAATCGCCGGCGAGGAAGATTTATATTCGATCATGCTTCACGCACCTGTGGGCATTTGTATACTTCATGCGAAAAGTATGACCATTGAAACAGCTAATATTCATTTGTTAAAGCTGATCAATAAACGGGCTGAAGAACTGTCGGGGAAATCTTACCGGGAAATCTTTACCCTTGCAAAACCAGGTGATGAGTCGGGCCTGAAAATGGCAGCAGAAGGCAGGCAGCACCAGGATGATAAAGGAACGATCATACAAATGCTTAACGGGAAGAAAGAAATTGTACCCGTTACCTTTGTTTATAAGCCCGTAAAGAACAACAAGGGCAAGGTTACTCGCATAGCCATATGGATATTAGAAAACACCAAAGAGGCACTGAACGAAGAACTGGCTGCTATCAATGAAGAATTGGCCGCTACAAATGAAGAGTACGCTGCGGCCAACGAAGAGCTTGCTGCTGCTAATGAAGAGTTGGCCACAACCAACGAGGAGTTGCTGGAAACCCAGGAAAATCTCCGGCGGAGTGAAAAACTTTTCCGCTCCATTGCACTGAACATTCCAGGTTCGCTCATCCTTGTCGTTGACCGGAACCATAGGTATATGGCGATTGAAGGCGATATTATGGAAAGGATGGGTTATGACCGGCGCGATTATGAAGGCAAGCATCCGTCAGAGATTTCGCCTGAACGCTACGAAGCTTCCAGGCATTTATATGAAAGGGTTTTATCCGGCGAAAAGTTTTCTATAGAGCGAAAGGCCGAAACGGGAGAATTTTATCTTATCCATTTTGTGCCGCTTAAAAATGACGACAACATTGTAGAGTCCGGGCTTATCATAACCCTGGACATTACCGAGATCAAACAGGCCGAAGAAAAAAGCGCAAAGCTTGCCGCGATCGTCGAAACGTCGGATGACGCCATTGTCAGCAAAACGCTGGAAAGTGTAGTCACCAGTTGGAATGCCGCGGCCGAACGAATGTTTGGGTACACAGCGGAGGAAATGATAGGGCAAACAATTTACAAGATCATTCCCGAAGACCGGCAAAACGAGGAACCGCGCATTCTTTCCAGGTTAAGTACAGGCGAACGGGTTGATCACTTTGAAACCAGGAGACTGACCAAAGATGGGCGGTTACTGGATGTTTCGCTGACCATCTCCCCTGTTATGGATAAACAGGGGAAGATAATCGGCTTATCCAAGATCGCGCGCGATATCACCGATAAAAAGCAGGAAGAACAACGCAAAAATGACTTTATCGGCATGGTGAGCCATGAACTGAAAACACCGCTGACTTCGTTAGCCGCCATTATACAGGTTGCACAAAAGAAATTGGCGCAGAGCGAGGATCAATTCCTTTCCGACGCGATGGAGAAAGCAAATCAGCAAGCCAGGCGGATGGCCTCTATGATCAACAGTTTCCTTAATATTTCGCGTCTCGAAGCCGGTAAATTATTAATTGAGAAACAGCCGTTCGATCTGGGGCAATTACTGCAGGAAATATTGGAGGAAACCCGGCTGACCGTTACAAGCCATATCTTCAGCCTTAAAGAATGTACCAACCTTAAGGTTAACGCCGACCGGGATAAGATCATTTCCGTCATTTCCAACCTCATCAGTAATGCCGTAAAATACTCGCCCAAAGGCCGCCTGATCGATATCAGTTGTAAACTCAATGGCAATATGATGGTAACAGTGAGTGTAAAAGATGAAGGCATGGGCATAAAGCCCGAAGATCTCAGTTACATTTTCGACCGCTATTATCGCGTTGAAACCAATCATACACGCCATATTTCCGGTTTCGGTATCGGCCTCTACCTTAGTGCCGAAATTATTAAACGACATGGCGGTGAAATCTGGGCGGAAAGTGAATTGGATAAGGGATCTACTTTTTATTTTTCGCTTCCCAAGGCAGAATCATCAGGTAATTTGTAAGTTACACAACCTGTCCAACTCCATCCCTATTCCGCCAGTGGATTAATATCGTGTATTAACCACCAAGCTGTTTAATGCAGCAGTAGATATTACATTATCTGCCCGGGTAGCCGACTTTTTAACGAAAACCATTACCTAAAACTGCAAATGCGGCCTCAACGTCAGAACTGGTGCCTTAATTCAATTTTGGCAAGTGGGTCGGTTCACAATAGATTATTCAAATACAGGAAAATAAGGCTTGCATAAATAAAATTTATAATTTAACTTTGAATAACAAAGTACTTTTAAATAATATTATAAGCTATGACAGAGACAAGAGAATTTACAACAAGACCTTTTTTTACCGACGCGTTGGGAAAGCGTATGTTAACAGGCGCAGGTATCGGTTTACTGATGATCAGTTTTTTTGTGATCAGTGCCGGTAAGGGCAACCCTGCCTGGAATGAATACTGGCGGGTAAAACCCCTGCTGTTAACCCCTTTTTTGGGTGCCTTGATTGGCGCCTGCTACGATTTAACAGAACCACTTCGTCGTCTCGATGGATGGCTGGGACGACTGTTCCTTGTGCTGAGCTTTGTGGGTTATTTCATCGGCTTGTGGATGGCCCTTGTATTGGGCCTTAACGGTACTATGTGGAACTGATCTGAAACATTGGGCATTGGTAAAAGCTGGAAGCGGAATGCACAAAGCTTAAAGCTAATTATAGCTGCTATCGCGTTGTTGCCACATAAGTAAATAATTAATACTATTAATTATTCGCCTTTTGCTTTTGCCAATTTATCAAACTCCACCACTCCTGCCCTGGTGGCCCATACCTTGTACATGGCTTCAAGTTCGGCTACTTTTTGAGGATATTTGGCGCTAAGGTCGTTTAATTCGGAGCGATCGGTGCTGATATTGTAAAGCTCCCATTTATTTTCGGGGCGTTGAGATACCAGTTTCCAATCGCCCTGCCTTACAGCACGGTTGCCCTCATGTTCAAAAAACAGCCCGTTATGCCCCTGCCACTTCTGGCCTTTAAATACCGGAACCAGGCTTATACCTTCAGTTGGCGTAATGTTATTACCATGATAAACCTTAGGATACGCTGCACCGGCCAGATCAAGGCAGGTTGCCATCAGATCAATAATGTGGGCTGGTTTATTAACAATTGAGCCGGGCTTAATCACATCGGGGTAATAAGCTATAAAAGGGGTAGCTGTGCCACCCTCGTATTCCCAGTGCTTAAACAAGCGAAAGGGCGTATTGCTCACATTAGCACCCAATGGCCCGTAGGAGGTAAAAGATGTTGGATCACTCGCAGGCTTACTGTTTGCGGCCAGTACCTCGGGGGTAAAACCCGGACCCGCAATAGTTTCATTACTGGCGCCGTTATCCGACAGAAACATGATCACCGTATTTTTATCCTCGCCTAATTCTTTAAGTCTTTTCCTGATGCGGCCTATGTTCTGATCCATCCGGTCGACCATGGCAGCATATACGGCCATTTTGGTATCAAACTGCTCTTTTTCTTCAGGAGTAAGGCTATCCCATTCCGGTACGCTCTTATCTCTGGGCGAAAGCTTTTCATCTTTGCTGATGATGCCCAACTGTTTTTGACGTTCAAGCCGTTCCTGCCTGAGCTTATCCCAACCTTTCAGGTATTTGCCTTTATATTTGGCAATATCTTGGGGCAGTGCCTGAATTGGCCAGTGCGGACTGGTAAAAGCCATATACAGGAAAAATGGCTTGCCCGTGCCTTTATTCCTCTCAATAAATTTAAGGGCATAATCGGCATAAGCATTGGTTGAATACCAGTTTGGCCCCGGTGTGTATCCTTTATCATCTAAAGCAATGGTAAGTTTTTGATTAGGACGATAAGGCATTGTTGGATTAAAATAACTGCTTGCCCCATCAATTAAACCAAAGTAATGATCAAATCCGCGTTTAACTGGCCAGTGCGAAGGGTCTGTCCCCACATGCCATTTACCAGCCATTAATGTATTATATCCGCTTTGCTGAAGCGCCTCGGCTATTGTTACACAGTTTTGATTCAGATAGCCTTGATAAGCCGGTACATCACGATGGTTTACCATATCGCCCACCCCTGCCTGATGCTGATAAAGCCCGGTAAGTAACGACGCGCGTGTTGGGCAACAGCGCGATGCATTGTAAAACTGGGTCATGCGCAAACCGCCTTTGGCCATCGCATCAAGATTGGGCGTTTGGGTTTCAGAGCCGAAACAGCCAATATCTGAGTAGCCCATATCATCGGCCAAAATAATAATGATGTTTGGCCGCTTAGCCGGTTGCTTATCCTGGGCAAATATTAGATTGCTTGCTACTGCAAAAAGAAAGATGGTTTGAAGGAATTTTTTCATAGGAGATGATTATCGCAATCTATTTGAAATTAAGAACAATACCCTCACTGTTGCTATGGGAAGTTTTTATCCAAAGCAAATGAGTGGTTTTATCATAATACCAGCCCGCGGCTTTGTCTAATACCCCAACACCATTAGCCATTTTCAATGTTTCTTTATTTTCTGTTATTGAAGATGGTTCTTTGTCACCTGCCCAATGTATTTTGGCCAGATAGATATGTTGTGCAGGGATAAAACTACCTGCCGGTTTCTTAATCTGCAATTCCCAGCCACCGGCATTATTTGTTAAAGTAATGTGAGTGATTGCCTTATCGCCATGCTGGTATTTTAAACTAACGCCATCATCTTCATACAGTTTAAACTCAGATGCCTGGCCTAAAAACACGTCCAGCGTGATCACATCTACCGGTTTTTCATCCATGTATTTCATGGCCGGCTGCATTGGGATGATGCTTCCTGCCTTTACAAAAATGGGCAGATGATCGACCGGGGTTAATATATGTATGTATTGTTTCCCGGTATATTTTGCGCCGGTCCAATAGTCAAACCAAATTCCTTTTGGTAGATAAATAGTACGCGTTTGTGCGCCCTTTACAATTACAGGGCAAACCATCATTTTATCACCAAACAGGTATTGATCGGCTATATTGTATGTATTGGGGTCATCCTGGTATTCCAGCACCAAAGCACGCATGAGTGGCATACCGGTTTGATATTGTGTGTACGCGTTGCTATAAATATAGGGTATCAGCCGATAGCGGAGATCGTCGTACTTTTTAAAGTTAGCTAAAGCTTCGGCCCCATAGTTCCAGGGCTCTTTATAACCCGGATGGTCCATACCGAACACCATAGCTACCGGGCTGAACATCCCAAACTGTACCCAACGCATGTATAATTCCGGATCGGCCGCATGTTCAAAACCGCCCATACAATGCGCCCAGTATCCTACGCCTGACATGCCAATATTTAACCCGGCTTTTATAACCGGAGCAAAGTATTGCCATTCGCTTGGCCAGTCGCCTGCAAAAATGAACGGGTAACGCTGGATCCCTGAATAGCCTTCCCTCGTTTGATTTAATCCGCGAATGCCATTATATTCCTGAAATTTCAAATACGGAGCTTTAGCATAAGCGATGGGGAACACATTATGTAATTGCCCTACCACTTTACCTGTAGGGCCTACTTTTTCACTTTCATTAGCTAATGAACCAAAAGCGCTGCCCTCATCTGTTTTCAGGAATTTAGCACCAATTGAGGCCACTTTCATCACGCCGTTATCCCACCACCAGTTTGCAGCCTGCTGATCGAAAAAGTTCACAAACTCACCCGGTTTGCCATTTTCGGGATAGGTAAAACCTTTGGCCTGTGCCTCATCAAGCAGGTTCAGATTTTTGGCGTTATCAAATCTTGGGCGGATATGCAGCCCAACCATTTTAAAGTTCATGACGTACAGACTATCAAACATAGCTTTGGGATCTTTAAATGTTTCGCGCCATTCAAAAGTTGTAGCACCCTTGCCTCCCTTTTTACCAAACAAACGCCAGGTAGAATCAAGGAAGAGGATATCAACCGGGATCCCCATTTCACGCATTTTGCGGGCCAATTCTATTACATATCTATCCGAAGTAAGTTCCTCGTGTCCCCAGGTGCCGCCGCTGTATGTGCCCATATGCAAACCGAAAGCAAACCTTGGCAGCAATGGCGATTTACCCGTAATGCTTAAATAGCTGTTTAAAATAGTGGGGAACGTTGGACCGTAGATAAAGTAGTAATCCAGTTCGCCATCATTTGCCTTAAAGCTGTACTCATCATCCGTTTTGCTGCCCATATCCCACTCGGTAGCCGATGAATTATGCAGGTAGATGCCGTATCCCTTAGTGCTCATAAAAAATGGCACCGGGCAATAATTAGCCTCATTGATGTTATAGGCGCCGAGCAAATTATTTTTGCTTTTGCCCCTGCCCACGTTCAATTTTACCAGTTTGTTACGCTGATCCGTAAAATCCATACGCTCGCCAAAGCCAAAGAAATGCTCATCGGGTAACAAGTCTTTGGTGCACATTACTGTATCACCGATGTGATGTAAACCTCCATTTTGTTTACTATCAGGCACGTACTCTGACGATAACATCACGCCTTTGATATCAGCTACATTGATAATAAAAGGCGATTTAATAACCGTAATGATCAATGCCGAAGTTTGAATTACGTATGCCGATTTAGCATCAGTTATTTTATAATCAACAGCAGGCCAGTTATAATTCTCCTGCATCAAATGCTCATCAGGTGCAAATTTACGGCTCCAGCTGGCCCTTACGCGGAACATGGATGGCGAGCAAAATTCAATTTTAACATCGCCATTGGCATTACTAAAATATAAGGTATTGCCTTGCTTTTGATAGCCCGACTTATTACTGCCGATGCCCGTTTGGGCAGAAGCCCCTGCCACAACTAATAAAACAAAAGCTAAAAACAGGGAGATCTTCCTCATTATTTACTCAATTTATAAACTTCGCTGCCCGCCAGCAGGAAACAGCCCAAACCATAATCTTCAAAATCGGGTACATTATTATAGCCAACAGGCTGGCCGTCTTTTGGCTCTTTACCAGTACCCTGCACAAAGCCGAGCATACCATCGGGATGTAAGCACTCTTTTGCCATGGCGTTCCATGCTTTGATAATAATTGGCAAATAAGTTTTCTTTTTCAGGATGCCATGATTTACGCCCCAGGCCATACCATAAGTAAATAAGGCAGTGCCCGAGAGTTCCTTGCCGCCAAAATTGGTCGAATCCTTCAGGCTTACGTTCCAGTAACCATCCGCGCGCTGCAGCGGAACTAAAGCCTCAATCATTTCTTTATAAACTGATAAGTATTCATTGCGGTGAGGTACATTTTTAGGCATAACTTCCAACACGCGCAGCATGGCAGCCACTACCCAACCATTCCCGCGCGACCAGTAACAATCTGCACCGTTGGGCTCTTTGTAAGGAGGTACAAAATCTTTATCACGCCACCAAAGATGATCGGCAGTGTTATACAATCCTTTGCCGCCGTGAACGGTCTTAGAGTAATTGTAGATGTCGAACATCTTTTCATAATACTTATTGTCATTATATATTTCACCCAGCCTGGCATATACCGGCATGGCCATTTGCAGCGCGTCTATCCAGTTCCAGTCATCCTTTTTTTCGCTGTTCACCATCAGGTCGATACTTTGCTTTATTTTTTCAATCCGTTCGGGCTTTTTATCTATCAGGTAAAGATCGATATAGGTTTGCCCGCAGCATTGATTATCTGCATTACGGGTATCAACCGCGCCACGGGGACTCCATTGATGTTTTTCGCCCCAGTCAACCGCATAATCATAGTACCTTTTTTGAGGATCAATTTTATACATCGCCATCAACCCTTCGTAATAAACAGCCCTCGTCCATAAATTACTGGTGCGGGTGACATTTTTCACCGTAACAGACGCTCCCGGATCCGGCCATTTCTGCATAAAATAATTATTGGCCAGGGTCATACCGGCCAACACCTCTGTTTTTACAGGCTGTTGGGCAAATGCACTACCTATCATACCCATAACGGCGCATATACTTAATACCGTTTTTATTGTAAGCAATAATTTATTCATATCGTAGATTTTATATATCAGTTTCAAAAAAAACGTTAAACATTAAGGCATTTTTTTAAGCCCTTCCCACTTAACCTTCCACTTCCCATCTTTTGGGAAACCGGGATTTACAGTGGTTGAGCCATCCCATCCGGCACACATCATGGCTACAGCGGCCAGTAAACCGCCGTTGCCGGGCAGGTACAAGCGTAATCGCCCGTCCTGGTAGTTGTGGCCGTTGGCTAAGTAAGTATTGGTTTTTATGGGCATAAATAAAGCATCGATGGCCTTTTCGGGCATATTTAAGCGGGCGGCGGTCATGGCCGTCATCGGGAAATCCCAGCCCCAGGTATCCTTCCAATCCCATACGTCCCAAACCAGGTTGAAGGTTTTCTTCATTACCACAGTATCCAATTTACCATTATAGGGCAGCATACCATAGGCAGCTAATACTGCCGGGTGATCTGTTTTTAATTTAGGGTTTGTATAGGCATCGGGCGAGCTTTCGGCAGCAAGGTAAACGCCATCTTTTTGAGGTAATTGAGCTAACTTATCCAGTATCTGTGCATACTTTTTATCCGGCTGTAAGCCCAGGCGTTTGCGCCATAGCTGAGCGGTATTTAAAGCCCAGTGCCAGTATTGCAGCTCATAGGTTGGATTATATGTTTCCTCGGGCTTATAACGTTCCTGCGCCAGGATAATGCCCTTGCCTAAATTATACCGGTCATGCTCCTTATCATAAGTTGGATATGAGGCCATAAAATCAGCGTCGGCCAATACAAGGTCTTTATACTTATTCAGGGTTTCCTTATTCGGATGGGCGCGATAATCCAGCTCAGCAAAATAAATAAAATGAGGCTGCTGCCAAATGAGGAATGCCCCTACCGAAGATGGGCTTTCATTGCCATCAGGGTCGGTCATTTTTTGCCAGCGGATGCCATCGTACCCTTGTCTTTTAGCAATAGTCCTGGCATTGGCTTTTACGTGATGGTACCAGTCCAAACTGTTTTCGAGCAGTTGCTCCCTTCCCCATAATGCAAAATGAATCCCATGCCACCAATGCATCTCAAGGTGCGGCTTGCCGTACCAGCTGTTATAAGTTAAGCCCGTTTCCTGAGGGGGCTGATGGCCCGAGCATTGTATTTTGGTAAGATATTGAGACAGCACCACCCTGCGTTCCAGTTCTTTTGCACGGGGATCGGTACTACCGCTAAAATCAACCGCGCCGCCGCTTAGCCAAAAGGCTTTCCATTGCTGTATGCTGTTGGCTTGTGTTTGGGCAAGGCCAGGTAAAGGTGTTGTTGTTTTCTTGGGGGTAAACAAACAGGTAAATGTTAATTCATTGGTTTTGCCCTGCGGTGATAATACAAACTGATGAACAGCGATATTTTTAAGCGATGCTGCCCCATCCCAGGCGAGGCGTACAAAATACTGGTTAGTATCTAAACGATGCATGATGGTTGCCTGGCCAGCACCGGTATTAACAATTGCCGAATAGTGTTTTTTCGGATTTTTCCAGTTATCGCCATAATCGGCAAACTGATTGGTAGGGAAAGGAAAACGCAGCCTTACTTTAAGCCTGCCCTGCGCTAACAATGGCGACTGTACTTTTACCGCTACCAGGTCCTGCCCCTGGTGCGCATAGGTTTGAACTTTTACCTGTTCGCCGTCAAAAGTAAATGAGCTGCTGATGCACCCTGTCCACAAATTAAGTTCCTGCCGGATATTTTGGATCTCGGTTATCTGCGCCTCGCTTCCGTCCTTATGCAATAACACAAAGCCAAGATTGCCCAATTGCAGGCGATGTACATTTTCCCTAAACCAGTTAGCAGCATTCCTGTTACGGCCGGGCTGGTTCCATTGTACCGAGTAGCTTACGTTGCGGCCATTGAGCGTGTAGGTTTTTAATGTTTCATCAAACTTGTAGCCTGCGGTATCTTTAAAGCTGTGCCAGCCCCACTCTGATTGTGTTCCTAAGGGAATGCCCTTATCGTAATGTTCAGGAAAGGTTTGCAGACCTGTAGCATCAACCGTAAAAGCAAAACGACCATTGCCCACAGATAGTGACGATAGCGTGTCGGTGCTATTATTTATTACATTGTGCCTTTGCACCAAAGCCTTACGGTCTATTTTATTTTGCGCCCTCAATAAAACCGGCCAAACAGCAAATAATGCAAAATATACAGGCAATATTTTTTTCATGTTGAGGATGCTATGATTCTATTTTAAATATAAATGGCGATGCTGTCATGTATTTACCGCCCTGCGAGGTAGTAAACATGTAGGTGGGTTTGCCATTTTGAAATAAGAGCTGCGGTCTTTCAAACCGGCCGTACTTGTTAAGGTATTTCGGCGGTGGCGGCTGATTGATATGATAATATTCAGCATTAAAATAGCCAATCTTCGGTTCGCTCCATTTTTTACCGGTTTTTGATTCCATGTATAAACCATACTGGTGATTAAATACACCCATGTCCCGGGCAAGCATTTTAAAGCGGCCCATATCAAGCCAAACAAAAGCATCCTCCAACTGGGCATTATTGCCTCGTCCCGAAAAATCTATAACCGGGTTGCCATCATACTTGATATAAGGGCCTTCCAGCTTATCGGCAATAGCCAAACCATATTTACGGTTCCCCTTTACCAATGGGTCGGTTGATGTTTCATATTCCTTAGTGTTCCATGATTTATAAAACAGCCAGTATTGCCCGTTGGGATGTTTAACAAACGCCGGGTTGGTAGTACAATGATCGTCCCATGCACCTTCGGGACCGGGCAGCAAAAGTGGTTCATCCGGACGGGTCCAGGGGCCATCAAGCGAATCGGCTATAGCCAGGCCTATCCGTTTTGTATTGGTTTTACCGTTGGAATTGCCCATAAAAAACAGGCAATATTTACCATCAACTACTTTTATCGACGGGTTATGACAGGTAGTTGCATCCCAGTAACCGGGACCGCGCGGGGCAAGGATTGTTTCTAAAAACTTAAACTCACTTTCCGGTGTATCTGCCACGGCATGGCATATTTCAGATCCGTTGATCCACCCGCCCATTTTTTTGGAGGCAATCCATCTCGAAAAAAACACGTGGATCCGGCCATCGGGGCCCTCAATAGGACTATTGCACCAAACGTAATAACCATCCATTTCCAACGCACGGCCAACAGGCTTCAGTTTTTTAGCGAATACCGAAACATGATCATTTGGATTACCAAAAGCCAAACCCGGCAATAACGCCATAGCCGAAGCCACGCTTAACTGTTCTATAAAATCCCTTCTTTCCATCATCCAAACACAATCATTTACAGACCTATTACTTTAGATATTTATTGAGTGCCAACTGATTAAATGAGCGAATGCCCTGAATAACCATGCTGGCATTTAGCTGAGCACCCGGCTCAAGCGTATGCGTGGCATCAGTGCCGAAGTAGGTTGATTTAACCTTTGCCTCCCCTTCCGCATCATAATCATCGGCAATCAGTTTGTTTAGGTCGATGAAAAAGGCCCCTGTTTGTTCGCCCAACTCACGTGCCCATTGCCCATAGCTGTTTTCATTGTTGCGCCCTGCAGATTTACCATCTTTCCAGACATTACGGGGTATAGGCGAACAGATGATAGGTGTCGCGCCCTTCGCCTTAATATCCGCAATAAATTTGCGCATGTACCAGCCGTAGGTATGTACCACCTCTTTTACTTTCCTGATCGGGTTATATATTTCCTGCTGCTCGTCGCCAATACCTTTGATAGTCCCACGGGCCCGGGCTGTGTCATCAAGCGCGCCGCTATCATTATGGCCAAACTGCATGATCACAAAGTCGCCGGGTTTGATTTTAACCAATACCTTGTCCCACAAACCCATAGTTTGAAAGGTGCGGCTGCTGGTGCCCCCAAGCGCGTCATTTTCGACCGTTATTTTTGTTGTATCAAAATAAGGGGCTATGTAATTCCCCCATCCCCATAAACCACCATCGCCTTTACCTTTACCATTTTTTACAGTCGAATCGCCTATCAGGTAAAAGGTTGGCTTATCGGCAGGTTTCATCAACATAAAAGAAGATAACAGCATAACCAGGACAAGCAGTAAGCCTAAGCCGGCATTTGTACGGATCATATTTTTCATAGCAGCCCGAAATTTTAGTTTTTAAGGTATTTATTCAGAGGGTTTACGGGATTGGCCCGGATGCCAGCAACTACTGATTCTGCATTCACGGTAGCTCCCATTTTGTTAGTGTGGGTATGATCTCCGGGGAAGAATTTCTTAACGGAATCAGCGCCCCATTGATCATATTTATCGGCGGTGATACGGTTCATATCAATGAAGATGACACCTTCCTGCTGTGCCACTTCCTGTGCCCATTTACCATAATCGTTATCGGCACGAATAACTTTGCCATCACGAAATTCATTACGAGGGATCATGGATAGTACAATAGGCGTTGCACCTTTAGCTTTGGTATCCCTTATAAATTTGTGAAGATACCAGCCATAGGTATGTACTGTTTCTTTGGTACCGTTGGGCCAGGTAAGTTCTACCGTTTCATTACCTATACCCTTTAACACACCGCGATAACCGGATTTTGTGGTATCGGGCTTACTGCCCTCATTATGGCCGAATACCATCAGCACATAATCGCCCGGCTTTAAAAGCGAATCAACTTTGTGCCATCGGCCTTCTTTGATAAAGGTGCGTGTGCTGCGACCGGCCATAGCGTGGTTTTCAACATTGATTTTGGTGAGATCAAAATAGTATGGAATGATGCTGCCCCAGCCCCATGTTTCTTTATCGTTGTTATGCGTGGTGGAATCGCCAATTAAATAAATGGTTGGCTTTTGCTGATTGATAAAAGCCAGGCCCGCAAAGGCCATTATTAATAAAGCTAAAACCGGTTTCAATACTTTCATACTATTTTTTTATGTTTTTAGGCTTCAGTTCGTCCGGAGCACCATTGGTATAGGACACAAACACTTCTTTTGAAGCAGTTTTGAAAAGATCATCAACAGTTTCCATCGATATGCTATCAGCAGGTTTAAACTGCGCTGAAGACATGTATTTTAAAATACTGTAATATAATTGCTTGGCAGCAGGCCTGTCTTCGCCGGTTGTTGGCGAAAGGTCGGCGCTGCTTACCATCAGGCTGCCCTTACCCACCTTTACTTCGAAGAGCAACGCTAAACGGCGGTTCATGAACCAGGTATCAATAGGCTGAATAACCGGGCGGAATGTCGCCGGAAAATCTTCCAGGTGCATGACCTGCGCATTAGAGAGGATATCCCACCATTGTATTTCACTATAGGATGATGTCGGGAAATCATTAAACGCAGGATGCTTAGGATTGCACACAAAACCAAGCGTATGCGGAGGGCGCATTTTAAACCATGAAGTATTCCAGAAAACAGGAGTAAATGATTGTATAATTTCCTTGCCCTTTATTACCTTACCCGAGGCATTCAGAAATACTTTGCCACCATTATTGAGTACCTCTTTGGCCTTATCATCCAGCGAAGTAGTATAATACACATCGGTTTTCACAGCAGGCAAGTTTGCGGGATACACCCAAAAATCCCAGTCGTTTACATATTGAGTGTTAGGCACGGCTACTTCAAGGTTCAGTTTTACCGGCGATTTTATTTTTGATAAAGCGACATTGATCACTCCTGCCTGCTGGCAGTTACCCATTACATAGCTTTTTTTATCAAGCACACCTTCGCTAATCACTTTATGTTGCGCATCGGTTAATTTCCAGTTAAGCGTGGTTGTCATAGGCTTGCTATAGTTAAACAGCTCAACCTGCGCTTTTAGCGTTTTGTTGTTTTGATATACAAACTTTTCGGTACGGATAAGCGGCACGGTGGCATTACAAAACCGGGCAAACTGCTTTGCAGTGATGTATCCCTTACTATCCCAAAAGGCATTAAGCACGCCAACCAGCGCCGTTCCCTGCCCCGGATAGTCATTTAACGAAAGCAACTGAAAGCCCGAATATCCGGGCGTGCGCATGGCTTTTTCAATTTCATGTTTATAACATAAAGCCTGTAATTTCCCGGAAGCCATTAGGAACTTTTCGGCTTCATCGGCCATGCCGTGATCTTTAAGGTCTTCCTGAAAAAGTTCAAAGTTTTTAGCTTTATAGATGCCGGTATATTTCCCGATCTCTTTAAAATCGGGGAAGGCACAATATTGCCCCATTTCGTGGGCTACAAAGGGCACATTAAACTGGGCTATCTGTTTGCTGTAATCAGAGTAACTTTCGGGCCGCTGGTTCCAGGCCAGACCGCGTGCGCCTGCGCGGGCCATATATTCATTATTGGGGATTACAGGCCAGCTGCCACCAACAGCCGCGCCCGTATACAGCCTGCGCGGGTCTTTAGCTTTCCAGTAATCAACAAATTTGGTGAGGTATTCAACCTGTTTACCGCTGGGCTCGTTACCATAGGCCATCATGCAAAATGAGGGGTGGTTACCGTACCATTTAACCATGCGATTGGTTTCGTCATAAATATATTGGTCGATAGGCCGCCCCAAACCCAAACCACTGCCGTGATTGGCCCATGAAGGCCCTTCCACATGCAGGTAGAACCCGGCTTTATCTGCTGCCGCAAATGCAGCCTCTGGCGGGCACCAGGAGTGAAAACGCATATGATTAAGCCCATGTTCCCTGCAAATTTTAAAGATCCTGTCCCATTCTGCTTCGGTAGTGGGTGGGTACCCCGTAAGCGGAAACTCACAGTTGTTAACCGTACCGCGCAGAAAAACAGGTTTACCGTTTAAGGTAAATGTTTTTCCATCGGCTTTAAACTCGTGCATGCCAAAATCCACCTGCCTGATATCTGTTGATCCATCCGCAGTGTGCAGCGTTGCTGTAAGTCGGTATAATACCGGATTAAATTCATCCCATGTTTGCATTTTGGGCCCCATTGGTAAATCGATGGTTAACTCAGCCACACTATCTTTGACATTTACAGTTTTGCTTACAACCGGTATAAGCTGCGATACCGGAGTATTAAATGCTTTAGCCGAAAGCGTGATATTTCCGGTAACAGATTCCCGCTCAGTTTTTATCCGCACTTTGATATGAGCTGTTTTTTGTTTCAGGTCAGGATAAACCTGGATCTCATCCAGCCAGGTTTGGCTTCCGGCCCGCAGCTCCATTTTACCGATCACGCCATTCCAGTTGCCCTGCGTATGATCAGTGATACTATGAGAATCGGGACCTACATTGATTGCTTTAATTCGGTTATCAATACAAAGCGTGATTTGATGTTTTCCGGGCGATAAATGATCTCCAAGGTCATACTGATGCGGGGCCACCAGGCTGTTTTGCATGCCAATTTCGGCACCATCAATCCACAACCTGGTTTCGGTATGGGCCCTTTCCAGGAAAAGCACAAGGTGTTTGTTTTTCCAATCCGCAGGGATAATTACTTCCTTTTTATACCATGCCGCTCCTGTGTAATGCTTAGGTGGCGTAAGCCAGAAGGGGATTTTGAGATTGCCGGGCACCCGGTACTTCGCTAAACGCGGGTTATAAAACCATGAGCTGTCATAAATACTTCCTGTCCATTTTGTTTTAAGGGTAATGTCATCACCTTTTAAGTTTTGGGTCATAGAACCCGGCAAATGGATAGTATCCGAAAGCGATTTTAAAAACCATCTCTCTTCAATCCCCTTATCGGCCGGATCCATCTGAAATTGCCACCGGCCTGCCAATGAGATAACGTTATTATCCTTTTGTGCCGAAGGAATTGACCAGGCACTAAAAAGCAATACCAAACCCGCACTTATGCAAAGCAGGAATTTCTTTAAACCCTTGTATCTACTATTGACCTGCAACCGCATCTGTTAAATTAAGTTTTGTGTTATCCTGAGTATTGATCTGTGAGTTTTTCCACTCCCATGCCTGTGCAAACTGCACATCGCCCGCAGTACCCGCCTCAATATTAACTCCATCAAAATGAAAATTTTTCATGGTTGATTCTTTAAGCCCAATAGCATTAATGGCCTTTTTAGCTCCTGTTACTTTAATGTTCGAAATATAAACGTCCTTAAAATGCGGGATCCCCTTTTCGGCAGGTTCTACTTTATGAAGGATCTTTTTCCAATGATCGGGCAGCGTAGCCTCATTATACCCCTCGGGTAGTTTGGAATAGCTGTAGCTTGGGTTCCAGTTCATAGTGATTTGAAAGGCCGTGCCCACGCCATTCATGGTTATGTTTGTAAAGTAGATATCTTCCACCGTGCCACCCCTTGTAATGGCCGATTTAATATTTAACCCATTACTGGTTCCGTTACCTGTCAAATCGGTGGCAAGCACATGCCTGATGCCGCCCGAAGTTTCGCTACCGCAGGTAAGCAACCCAGCACCAGCCCTTGATACACATTTGCGAATCACTACATATTCTGTCGGTTTATTTACCCGCAGCCCGTCCCAATCCCTGCCGGCTTTAAGGCAAAAATCATCGTCATTACAGTCAATATCGCAGTTTTGCACCAGGATCCAGCTGGATGAATCTATGTCTATGCCATCTGTCGATGGCCCATGCCCATCAACGTTATTGCGGATGGTGATGCCATCAACAGTAACATGATCTGAATAAAGCAACTGCACAGTCCAGAACCCGGCCTGTTGCAGCGTAATATTTTTAATGGTAACATCTGCCGAATTAGAAACCAATAACGTACGCGGGCGTTTGGCGTCATAATCAACTATCCAGCGCAAACCTTTAGGGTCATATTCAGCCCGCATTTTACGGTAGAGATCCCAAAATGGCTTACCCTGTGCGTTAACCAATCCTTTTCCGGTAATTGCTACGTTGGTTTGCCCGGCTATGTTGATCAACGCGGCAGGCCACTTCATTTCGATACCTGCCACGCGGGTATCAATTTCGGGATAATCTTTTAAATCCTGGCTACCCAACAACTCTACTCCCTCATCAATATACAGACAAACATTATTCTTCAAAAAAATTGAACCTGTTAAATATTTACCGGGTTTAAATGAAACTATACCGCCACCTTTTGCCGAACACTGGTCAATAGTTTTTTGTATGGCGGCTGTATTTACGGCGATGCCATCATTAGCCGCACCATTATCATTTACATACCACACTATTGTTTTTTGCGGCGCGTGCCTGGCTCCCACCTTTTTTGCCCAGTCCAGGTTGGTTTGCCCGTTTACAGCATTTGCTGTAATAACTATCAGAAGAAAAGAATAACGTAATAATTTCATAGGCAGCGTTAAGTTAATAGTACTAAGTGTTAAGTGAAAAGTTAACTTCATTTTTTTGACTTAGAACTTAATACTTTCGACTAATGACTACATTGGTTTATTATCTAAATGGTTTACCCTCCGAAAACCCGAAGAATAAACCATTTTTATGATGATCAGGATAATTCATTCACCGAAATCAATACCCCGGGTTTTGTGAGTATAATCCCGGCGCTGCATCCAGTTGTGTTTGTGGTACAGGGTAAATAACGTAATTAGCTATAACCGGCTTGATAGCTTTCTGAGCATCCTCTTTGGCAATCCAGCTATTCATAATAGTTAAGAGGTTACCACTTCTTTGCAGGTCGAACCAGCGCGAACCTTCATCGGCAAATTCCCGGCGGCGTTCATCAAACAGTTGCGCCAGCGTTACACCTGTTAGCGACGGCAACCCGGCCCTTGTACGTACTTGATTAACAATAGCGTCAACATCAGCCTGCGATCCGCCGGTTGCGCCATTCAAGATACACTCGGCCTTAAGCATTAATACATCGGTATATCTGATGGCGATGAAGTTAATGCCCCAGTCAAAGCGGCTGGCCGTTGGAATTTTTGTTATATCCAGCCATTTCTTAAAGAACGGACGGTTTTCTGTACTACCCGCGTTGGTGTAACCGGCGGTATATATCGTAAATGCCTTCCGCACATCGGCAGCGTCATAGCTGTTTGCCAAGTCATTTGATACCGGGATAAGCTCCAGGCTTCCGTTTGATTTGGTATCCTTGATAGATAAAAAATAAGCGCTTGGTGCAAGCGTCCATGGGTATGAAGCTCCGTAAAGATCACTTGTACCGCTGATACCACTGGTATACATCACATCAAAGATAGCTTCTTTGTTAACGGCAGGACTTTGATTAGCATATGAAAAAATATTGCTGTAAGTAGGCTCAAAAGCAAACTTGCCGCTGCTGATAATATCCTGTAATAATGGCAAAGCCAGATTCCACTCATTTGATCCCGTTCCAGGCCCCTCAATACCGTAATTCGGTGCCGATTTAGCCATATACACCTGTGCCAGCAAGGCTTCTGCTGCGTACTTGGTTGCGCGGCCTACATCTACCCCGGTATACGTTGTGGGTAAGTTAGCTATGGCCGATTGCAGGTCAGCGATGATCAGTTTGTAAACATCAGTTACCGAACTGCGGCCTATTGAATTCGCTTCAGGCGCAGTAACCGGGTGGTCAATAATGGGGAGTTTACCGTAATACCTAACCAGGTCGAAGTAATAAAATGCCCGCAGAAATTTGGCTTCGGCCTGCAGCCTTGTAGCTAATGAAGCCGAACCTATATAACTGCCATTTTTGGCAACCTGATCAAGCAGGGTATTAGCCCTGAAAATACCGTTAAAGTCGGTACCCCAGGCTTCTGTAACATAAGCGTTTGCTGCTAATGATGGAGAGAAATCATTCACCGGGTCCCAGTCACGCACGGTAACCGACACACCATAAATATTATCCGAACGAATTTCAGACATATTAGCTAACCGCACTGGGTAATTGTGCAGATCGGCATAAATGGCGTTTGTAGCCTGCAAAAAATCACCTGGCGACCTGTAAAAAGTTGCCGTTGTTGAGCTGGATATTGGCACCTGGTTTAAATCCTTATTACAGGAAACCATTAAAATAACAGCTGATATGGTTGATAGAAAAAATATCTTTTTCATTTTAATAGGTTGAAATAATTAAAAAGTAACATTTAGCCCGAAGATCAATGATTTAGCCAGCGGTAAGCCTCCGTAATCTCCCGCTTCGGGGTAATTACTGTCAGAGCTTATAGCTGTATTTTGCGCCTCGGGATTGAAACCTCCATAATATTTATCATGCCCGAAGAAGTTTTCGGCTGTAACATACAAGCGTGCTGCTCCTAAAACCCTGGTTTTAAAGATATTTTTAAGATCGTAACCCAATGTAATATTTCTAACCCTCACATAATCTGAAGAGTACAACCAATCGGTATTGGCTACGAAACCGAATGTAGAGTAAGCTTTACTAACCCGGCCTGCCCCCTGATTTTCGGGCGACCTCCACCGGTTTTCATAAAATGCCGGAGCATTATCAGTAAAACCCTGGCCTGTACGGGTTATAGCCCTGCCCAGCAAGGAATAAACTGACCCGCCATTCTGACCCTGAACTAAAACAGTCAGGTCGAAACCTTTCCAGCGTACAGTATTGGTAATACCCCAGGTATAATTGGGGTTGGGATGGCCAACAATTTGTTTATCGGCTTCTGTTATCACACCGTCGCCGTTCAGGTCCTGGTATTTCGGGTCACCAACGGTTTCACCGGTGCCGTAGGTTGCCACATGGTTATCAATATCGGCCTGTGTAAGGAAACCTATCTGCCTTACCACATAGATACTGTTTATTGGCTGGCCTACGCGCAAAATAGCATCTGAAACATCAAAGGAGTTTGGAATAATAATTTGCTGCTGGTTACCATAAAGGCTTACAATTTTATTTTTATAATGGCTGATGTTAATTGATGTGCTCCATTGAACCTTGCCAACCAAATTACGACTGGTTAATTCCAGTTCCTGGCCAACGTTGCGCACCGAACCTGCATTGCGCAGCTGACTGCTGAAACCGGTAGATTGCAGGATAGGGACGTTCAGCAATAAGTCGGTATTTAGTTTGTTATAGTAATCAAATGAACCGGTTAAACGGTTGCTAAAAAACCCGAAGTCGAGACCCACATCATAAGTTTGTGATTTTTCCCATTTGATATCAGGGTTCGGCAAGTTGCTTGGGGCCTGACCAATAGCTAATGCCTGCGGCGAACCCAGAACATACCCGTATGAGCCTATTTGCGAAATGCTCCCGTAATCGGCAATACTGTTATTACCATTTACACCATAGCTAAAGCGCAACTTCAAATCGCTTATCACGGGCAGTTTTTTCATGAAATCTTCCTGGATGATGCGCCAGCCTACAGATGCTGAGGGAAAAATGCCATATTTGGTATTGCCGCCAAACCTTGACGAACCGTCTTCACGCAAGCTTGCGGATAACAGGTACTTGTTCTTATATGCATATTGTGCGCGGCTAAAGTATGATACCAACACACTTTTGGTGCTGGAGGTACTGCCTGTTACCGCTGCGGCAGCATTTAAAGTTTGGATAACGCTGCTGGTGTAACCGCCAACTGATGATAATGAAGACTGATCTAAACGATCTGTATTATACGACTGGCCCAACAGTATACTCAGACTGTGATTTGAGTGAATAGTAGTATTATAAGTAAGCGTGTTTTCATTAACGAAGGTTTGCCTTTTAAAGGTGCTGTATGATCCTGAAGTATTCGCTGTTAAATTAGGATTTTTAGCAGCATCAAATGTTCTGGAAGCAAGATTACCGGCTATGGTATACGGTGTGTAGCTGTTGGTGGCATTGTCAACATTATCAAGATTCAGTGAGCTCCTTAATATTAAGCCTTTTATAATTTCATATTCGGCAAATATGCTGCCCAGCGTACGGTATTTTTTGGTTTGTCCTACTTTGTTCTCCAATTTGGCTATAGGGCTGTTTGCCGAGTTGCCCCAGGTATATTGTCCGTTCTTAAACGCGTTGGGATATAAACCTACCGTATCCTCCTGAATAGGACTATAACTTATAGCCTGATGGAAGATATTGTCTTTTCCTTCAACACCGGGATCCTGCGAAATAGAATAGGTAGGCGCTATGTTTAAACCCAATTTCAGATTCTTCGCAACGCGCGCTTCCACATTAGCCCTGGCCGAATAAGCTTTATAACCCAGGCCTTTCACAAAGCCATCCTGATTAGCATAGTTTCCTGATATAAAATAATTTACAAACTCATTGCCGCCGCTTGCACTTAAAGCCTGGTTTTGCATAGCTCCCTTTTGCTCAATGGCTTTCTGCCAGTCTACATATTGTAACCCCGGGTGGCCCGGCATAGCCCATCTTGGGTCGAGCATATAGGCCGAGCTAAAGGCACCACCATTCATCGCCTGGCGTGTTGCATTATCATCACTGGCAGTTGCTCCTTTTGCACCAAATTTGAGCACATAAGCAGCATTGATCATTTCAGTAGCTCTGTCAATCCATTGGTCGCCGTTAAGCATGGGCAAATATTTGGCGGCAGCATTGTAACCATAGTAAGCGCTATAGCTAATTTTAGCCTTGCCCGATTTTCCTTTTTTAGTGGTGATCAATACGACACCATTTGACGCCCTTGAGCCATATATAGCCGCCGCCGCCGCATCCTTTAAAACCTGGATATCTTCAATATCATTGGGGTTGATATTATCAAGCGGGTTTCCTGTGCTAAAACTACCTCCGCTGCCTATGGCTGATACAGATAAAGGAAAGCCATCTATTACATATAAGGGCTCATTGCCGGCACTTATAGAGCCGCTGCCGCGTACGTTAACACTAAAGGCTTTACCCGGCACACCCGTTGTTTGTTTAACGGTTACACCAGCCATCTGCCCAACAAGTGCCTGGTCAACGCGTGTTATAGCCCGCTCGTTAAGGTTATCGGCCTTGAAAGTAGCCTGAGAGCCGGTAACATTAGCGCGTTTTTGAGCGCCGTAGCCGATAACTACTACTTCGTTCAATTGCGACTCGGTTTCGGTTAAGGTGACATTGATGGTGTTACTTGTGCCTACGGTAACTTCCTTAGCATCAAAACCCATGGATTTAAATATTAATACCTGGCCTGCAGAAGCCTTGATGGCGTACTTTCCGTCAAGATCGGACGTAGTACCCGATTTTGTGCCTTTTATTTGCACGGAAGCAGCCGAAACCGGCTGGTGCTTACTATCTGTTATAGTACCCGTAATGCTAAGCTTTTGTGCCAATGCACTGTTTGCCCCTGCCACATTAAAGAGCAGTAATAGCAATAGCATTTTACAAGAATGAATAAAAATTCTTTTCATAAAATCAAGTTAAGGGGTTTACTGTTTGGTACAGCTTTGGTTATAATTGTATAAACGAACTTATAAGTTAATTTCAATAACACCATCCTGTAGCATCCTGCTCCAATGCATTAAAAACACAAAAAAAGGTGGCCAACATGGCCACCTTTTTGAAATAAACCCTTAAATAATTACTTAACAAACAACGGCTTAACCGGCTCAAGTGTTACCGGACCAATCAAGCCGGAAGGCTTCGGATCCCAGTTTATAGCGGTAAAAAGCCCGTCAGGTCCCTTAGAACCGGGACTATGCGATTGAAAATTGGTGTTATAGAAGATACGGTAAGGGATATGCTTCTTATCCATATCAATGATCCGGTTAACCATAAGGTTAGCAACCCTCACTTGTAACTGATTAACTGTCCTTAACTGTGCTGAAGGTATAGTAACCACATACTGCGGACCGATCAATGTAGCCAGCTTTTTGCCGTTTAGATAAACCTCTGCATTTTCATTAACTTTCCCCAAATCAAGCTTCCAGACAGCGGCGTTTTGTCCCGGCTTTTTAAAGGTGATAGTGTAACTGCCTGTTCCGGAAAAAGCTTTGAGGTCATCACCGCCTAAGTCTGTCCATGATTTAAGCTCTGCGGTTTTTATTGGCTGCGGTAACGTTGGACCACCTTCAGTAAAGCTGAGCGTCCATGTGCCGTTAACAGGCACTTTGTTGCCTGCAACCTGATAATAAGTATAAGCCGCTATTTGAGTTTTTACAGGCAGGGTTTGTAAAATACAGCTTTGCCCCGGCGATAATTGCAGGTACACGCCGGTTTTACCATCGGCCTGCTTCCGGCTTTTTGCCAGTCCGTAATTTTTTGTCATGGGATCAAATACCACTACTGATGCTGCGTTAACAGATAGGTCTACCCAGCCATCAACCTGGTTGCCGCCATTATTTGTTATAAAGTAGCTGTTACCATTTTTGTATGTGCGGCGTACAAATTGCAGCCCTTTATCGGTCATTTGCTCCCTGTTGATACCGGCTGCGTCCAGCAATGAAGCAATATCATCTGCCATTAAAAAACGGCCATTGCCAACTTCGGCAATTTTAACACCATTATTTTCAGCAGTAAAATTTAGCCCGGCAAGCAGCGTTTTAAATGCTTTTTCGCGTTCCTGTAACCCGGCGTATCCCGGAACACCCGATGGAAGATTTTTATACACCACTACGGTTGCCCCCGCCTTTGCCAGATCCACTATTTTAGTAAATGTTTCGAGCGGGATATATTTATTGTCGGGCAAAAGAATGGTTTTATAATTAAGGCCGCCGGTAACTATATTACTTCCTGAACTTTGCAGTTTCATTATCTGCTTATCTGATATAAAATCAAACGTATAGCCCTTTTTAAGCATTTCTTCGGTAGATGATTCAAAGCCCGTGCCCTTGAAATCGGGTTTCATGGCATCATAATGCTTAAGCAGGCCCTTATCGCCAGGTTCAGAAAAACTGTCAAATAATGGGTAATAAACCAATATATCATTATCAGGCTTGCCTTGCTGCAAAAACGACTGGCAATTGGTGATATACTGATTTAAGGTTGAAAAATCATTCCAGAACGGATTGGTTTGATTAAAATGTACCGCGGCATAAAATAACCAGCCCGGCCATTGCGCGTTTTGAGGCGAATAACTGATGCCGTGATAAAAAATATGGTTTACCCCTCCAACAAAATATTTATCAATAGCTTGTTTAACATCTCCCAGCGACGATAAAAAATGATCATTAAGCCATGTTGCCGACTCAGACGATGCAAGAGGTTTTCCCATTACATGTGCGGCAGAGGTAGCAAATTTGAACCGCAAAACATCATCACCTTCGGTTTCTGGAATATCAATAGCGGCATACAGGTCCAGTATATTTGATGGTGAACCGTGCGACTGATTACGGATCAATGCGCCTTTTGTTTTGGCCCAGTCATGCCAAGGTTTGGTAAAATCAACAAGCAACAGGTCAGATATAGTTTCGCGGTAATCGCACAGGATACGGCTATTGTTTTCTTTGCTGTCATTACCAAATAAAGCCGGCAAATGATTGCGCAAATCGTAACCGCGGCGCCTAATAAATTCATCAAAAAACAGCGGGGTAAAATTTGACTGCCCGCGGGCATCGTCCACCTCGTACGAATCATTGAAATATGCCCTGATCCCGCTTAAATCCTGCCCTTTAAATGCTTCATCAAACTTAGCAAGGTAATGTCCCAGTGCCGGTTTTGAAAAATGGTCAATGACATAACCTTCTCCACCAGGAGCCGCACGCTCAACCATTTTACCATGCCAACCCTGAAAAAGTGCATATAGCTTCCATTCGCCGGCGGGTGCTGTCCAGTTAAGGTTTCCGGCTGCATCAACTTTATCGGTAAGGTTCAATGCCTGCCCCTTGCCATCATAAGCCATTAAAACCGTTAAAGGGATCCGTTTCTCAAACCGTACCTGGTCAAGGGCCATCAACTGCAGATTTTTGTTACTGCTGATGGGTTCAACCAGGTCGGTGATCTTTGGGGCCTGGCCATCGGCCCTCACTAAGGGCTGCTGCACAAATACCACAGGCTCGCTCAGCTTTTCGCCACCTTTAATATCGTAATTTTTCCAGAACAGCTCTTTACTGGCATCTTCATTGGTAACCCTGGGGCCGCCGAAAGGCCAGCCTGTAGCGTTAGCCAAATCAATGCCCATATTCAGCCGTTTTGCCTCCGTTAGCGTATACTTTAACATATCCACCCATTGCGGCGACAGGTATTGTATAAACTCATTTTCGTGCCCTTTCACCCCGTAAATAGGCGTAATCTCCAATCCGCCCAAACCGGCTTTATGGTAGCTTTCCATGTTCCAGGTAAGATCTTTTTTATTTACCGCACTACCTTCCCACCACCAGCGGGCCCAGGGCTTAGTTTGTTTGGTAGTTGCAGGCCAGCCAATTTGTGCAGAAGCTGTTTGCGAACCTATTGCCAGTGCGAATGCAACAGCTATTTTAAATTTATTTTTGATTAATGACATCCTGTTTGGGGTATTAGTGTTTGGCAATCTCTACAGCGTAAACGCCCTCATGACCTTCAAAATTGGCCCTGAAGATAACCCATTTTTCATCGGGCGAGAAATGCACATTAGGCTCCAGGTGGTAATTATGATGTTTCATATTTACCAGTTTTTCTGATTTAAAATGATCACCATTGGGCTTAAATAAATAGATCCACATGCCATCGGGTGCTTTGGCTACCTGCCCGGAATTCCCTCCGTCGCCCGCAAATGTTTGCTCATCTTTAGTTACATTAAAATGGATCGACCATTCGTTCCTGTCCATTTGATAAACACGGTCTTCTTTTCCTGTTTTCATATTAATGCCTGCCAGAAAAAATGTTTGCCCCTTGGGTTTCTGCAAATCAAACCACTCGGTATTGCCCAGTGGCGAAAAAAACTCATGACCGGCTATTTCATTTACCATGGTACGCTTATGCAACAGTTTATTTTCGCCGGTTTTTATATTGATGTTCCAGATCCTGTCCACCTTTTCCCAGGGACCTTCGTGGCAATAAGAAAGATTATCAGGATCTGTAGGCGAAAAAAGCAGGTGGTTTGTCCACTCATTTTCCTGGTGTATTTGTTTTAATGCTTTTCGTTTTACATCAAGCACATACAGGGTATGCTGAATATGCGCATCATAGATCCGGTTAAAAAAATCATGCTTTTCGGGATATTTTGCAAGTATTTCACGTTCCTGCTCGCCGGTAGCCTTAACGCAGGCCATATAGGTTCCGTCGGCATTTACGGTACCCACCCTTCCTTTAAAATCGGGTGCAAAGGCATAAATGAACCTTGTTTTATGGGTGTTAACATTTACAGCGAATATACTGTCGGCGCTTTGATAAAAGGCTTCACGGGTTTTGGCACAAACCATCTCGCCGGATACTTTTGCCCTGTTTGTTAGCTGTTCTATTTTTTGCGTTTTTAAATTAACCGTAAACAGCTGTTCCCCTTTATCCGTTTTACCATAAAACACCATCAGGTCGCCTTCATTCTTTATTTGGGGAACAAAGGGCGTATTATTAAAATAAAAACTGCCATTGTCATTTTCGCGGTTCACCAGGCGGATTACTTTATGACCGGTTTCGCTATCAATCCATTGTGCGGGCATAGGCCTGGCGCCACCTGTTTCCATTACTTCCTGGGCCTCTGCAACCTGTGAAAGCACAAGCAATAGCTGCACGGGTAGAATGAGCCGCAACAAAACGCAAACAGAACACAGCAAGATCTTGTAGGGCAGCTTGATCATTATGGTATAATTTATCTGGTTACCGGCCGGTTTATATGGGCCGAGGTTTATAATAGATAAAGTTAGAGCATGTTTATATCAACAGCGTCCTGCACCATCCTGATTGAAGGCTACCTTATTGTAACAAATTCATCACTTTATTTGCTTTGGTAACTTATTAAGCTTCCTTTTGCCTGCTCCTGAAAAAGATCAAGTCTAATTTAATTACCTTTAAGTTTTGCCGGTGAGCGAAACCTGTTTTAATAATGACAATGAAATCTTCACGTTTTTTAGAATACATCTATATTGATTATTATTCATCTACCCCTAAATATATCCAGTTAGCTAACTCGATCATCAAAAGTGTACGTGAAGGGAAATTAGTCATTAACGAAACGCTGCCATCCATCAACGAGTTAAACTGCAACTTTGAAATATCACGTGACACCGCCGAAAAGGCTTATAAACACCTGAAATCAATCGGCCTTCTTGGCTCGGTACCTGGTAAGGGGTATTACATCAAAAACACTGAGGCCGGGCAACAGTTTAAGGTGTTTTTAATATTTAACAAGCTAAGCACTCATAAAAAGCTGGTTTATGATGCTATAGTTGATGGCCTTGGCCACGAAGCAGCTATCGACTTTTATATATACAATAACGACTTCGAATTTTTTAAAAAACTACTTCAAAACAACAGTAACGATTACACCCATTATGTGATCCTTCCGCACTTTATGCACGGCGGCGAAAACGTTCACGACATAATCAATACGCTGCCAAAGGAGAAACTGATCATACTTGATAAATTAGTGCCGGGGATAAAAGGCGATTTTGCTGCCGTGTACGAGAATTTTGAAAAAGATATTTACCAGGCCCTGGAAGAAGCCCTACCACAGCTGAGGAACTACCATACCCTAAAGATCATATTTCCTGAATACACCTATTTTCCCGGCGAAATACTGAAAGGCTTTTTTAGTTTCTGCATTCAATATGCGTTCACTTACAAAGTAGTACATGACATACAGGGAGAACCGATTAATGAAGGAGATGTATTCATTAACCTGATGGAAAACGACCTTGTGGTTTTGATTGAAAGGATCCTGGCCACGGAGTTAAAAATAGGTAAAGATGTCGGCGTGATTTCATACAATGAAACCCCGCTAAAAAAAATCATCCTGAATGGCTTAACTACGATATCAACGGATTTTGAGGAAATGGGAAAAATGACCGCGGACATTATTAAAAATGGATCTACCGGGCGTTATGAGGTGCCTTTTTACCTTACACTCAGGGCTTCGTTATAGCGACTTCCTGATAATTATTTTGAAGGCGTTTTTAATAACCGCGGCTTTGTTTTGCAACATTAGCTCAGCTGTTTTTCTGCCCATTTCTTCAAAATCACTTGTAATAACAGTAATATCCAATAATTCTTTAAACACGGTTTCATTAAAAGATATGATCCCTATATCTTTCCCTAATTCATATCCACTTGTTCTGGCGCCTTTAATCAAGTCGGCCAGGTCGTTTTCGGTCAATACAATATAAAGGGAGCCTTTTTTAAGATCGTCTGTTTTAAACGCGTCTATTACTTCAAACTTTTTGTTTTTCTCTTCACAAAACTGCATTATTCCATCCTTAATTTCGGGCGGATGGTGACGGTCTACGGGATATATGATTATTAATTTTTTGTATTTGGCAATCAGGTCGGTGACCACATTTAATGCACCGTAGATATCGTTGCGAAAATCCTGGAATACAGCCGACTGCCTGGCTAATTTGGGCAAATCTTTATCCAGCAATATCAACTGATCAACCGGGATCTTCTTTAAAATGGTTAAATATTCATGCTCTACACTATAATCAAAGAAATGCGGCATTACCACATAATAATGATAATTGCCCAAATTTGCATCTATACTTTCCTCGAGCAAAGCGGGATTATAATGATGAATATGAAGATCGACCCTGGCTTTATCACCCAGGGTGCGTATGATGGTATCATAAACCGTTTTTTTATAAGAGCTTAACTTGTTAAACAACAAAAGTACCTTAATCCTCACATCGGGCTTACCGACTACAAAATACCCCTTGCCGGAAACCGAACGGATGTAGCCATTGCTTTTAAGTATCGTGTAAGCTTTTTCAATGGTATCCCTTGCAACACCGTGTTGCTTACTGTATGTATTTATTGACAGCAGCTTTTCATTTTTCCGGTAAACGCCTTTGTCAATATTCTTACTGATTGATCCAACAATTTGCTGTACGAGGGATTTCACCCCGTAATTAGCTCTTTGCTTTGTTTGCATTATGCTTGTTTAATTGGTTTACAACGGCCGTTAAACATAGTTTAAATTTGTCAAAGCCATTACAAGCAATGAAAATATAAAATATGTTAATAAATTAAAATATTGGGGGTATGGAGCAGCACTGGTATTTTGCTTTTTATCAGTTACTTAAGGCTCCACCTCTAATAAATTTATATTTAATAAGGCCATTTTAATAATTTAAGCGTCGCGCCTGAAAGACAGAACTATCTAACAGGCACAAAAAGCACTGCATCAGCCACAATTACGCCATCCGCGTTTTTATTAGAAATTTCTATATATGCCTTCTTTTCTTCTGAAAAGTTATATAATCCCAGTGGAAGCCACTCACCTGAAGTTTGGCCTTCTACCTGTAAATCAGACTGGTTGATTATCTTTTCTGTGGCCTTCTCACCATCGTAAATAGTGATGTAAGTTTTTGCCGCCGGATTCATAACCTTAGGAAAATAGGTATAAACGTGGTAAGCACCTCTTTTTAATTTTTCCGGAATAAACCTTACCGATTTTGCAGTTTCTGCTTTTGAATCATCAGTAAGATAAGTTGGCCCATAGCCGCCTGATCTTTCAGTTTTCCAATCGCCTGTTATGTGACTGTCCTCATTATCAACCAGTACTTCGGGCATGCTTCCATCTGCAAGAGGGTCTGTCCTAAGCAAGCTTTGCACCTCTTTTACATTAACCTCCTGTATTGCTATTTTTTTATCAATAGCCTGGCATGCCGCCACGGCCGAAGATTGGCCTAATACCATGAATACCGGCTCCATCCTGATTGATCCGTAAGCTATATGACTTGCAGACAAGCATACCGGGACAAACAAATTAGCGGCTTCCTTTTGCTTTGGGACTATAGCCCTGTACGAAACAGCGTATGGTGCAAACCCATGTACCTGAACATCCCCCTCATTTTTCACCATGCCATTCACTACCAACCTTTCGCAGTTATGCGAATCCATACCATATGCAGCCATTCCTACCCCGTCTTCTACCTGTTCTTTTCCCTGGCAGTGGTGCTGGGTCATAACCAGTTCACCAATCATCCTGCGGGCTTCCCTGATATAAAGCTGCGGTGTCCAGTTCCCGTTATCCGTATATTCATCTTTAGGATACCCCCATTGTTTCATTTCGTCCCTGATATTTCCGGGTATGCGGGTGTCATTGCCGATAAAATAAAAGAAGCCTTTGGTATAATCTTCATGCTCTTTCCATATTTTGGCCCTTGTATTATAATCAGCCTCCGGATATTTCCAGTTCATCCCGATCATATCCGTAGAGAAACCTCCGTTGTTGTTGATATCCGTTTTGCCATTAGGCATTTTACTTATAATAAAAACATCGGAAATTGATTTCCAGGGTTGTTTATCCTTTAAACGCAGCAGTAACTCATACTTTTTTGGATCATAATTTTCGGGTTTTGAAATTGGGATCCTGTTTTCGGGTACATTGGTTAACGTGATACGAAAATTGTATGCCTGCACTTTTTTATCTCCCGCGCCATTTGCTTGTAATGCTTCCTTGCTTATACCCCATAATAAACCGCTTTTCGCGTCGCCCGGTACTTTATAGGGGTCAATGCTATCCGGAAACTGGTGTTTATCCAGCAACTCCACGCCATTTATAGTTTCATCATACTGGCTGTTAGCTTCTCTGCCCAAAGTATAAGAAACACCCGAACGGGCCATCAGGTCTCCTTCGTAAGTACAATCAATAAATACTTTAGCGCGAATAATTTTATTTGTAACAGCCGAGGGTTTATAGCTGTTCCCTACTGTAATTTCCTTTAGCTGATTTTCTTCCTTTTTCACTTTTATAAGCCTGTTCCGGAATAAAACAGGAAAGCCAGCCCTTTTTACATAATCGTTAAAAATGCCCTCTGCTACCTTTGGCTCAAATATCCATTGTTCAAATTTTCCATAATGCGTACCTATACGGCGATAAAAATCCCGTGCTAAACCTGTCACCACATATTTGTTCCCAATATCTGTATAGCCAAGACCTCCCGAACTCATGCCACCTAAATGCTTTCCCGGCTCAATCAAAATCACCGTTTTCCCCATCTTTTTTGCCGTATATGCAGCAATTACCCCTGCGGAGGTTCCGCCATATACACAAATATCGGCGGTGATTAATTTGCTGCTTTGCGCATTAACCGAAGCCCCGGTAAAAAAACAGGCCATTATGATTGCAAGGATGATCACTTTAATATTTTTCATGATTGCTTATTAAACGTTTCAAATTTTCAGAAAAAAACATGCCGGCAAATCTTAAGGGATAGGTAGTTAAGACTTGTAAATTTTGATTATTTAATTTTAAGCTTAATATCTGACAATTTTCAAAAAATATATAAATGTTTTCAGATTAGGCCAGGAGGCCTGAATAATGGAGTATCTGTTTCGGAGATCTGCTGCGATGAGTACCCGATTGCTGCGCCGGTTAACTCAGTTGGCCTGGTAATGTATAGAAATACTTTTCGCGTATTTATTGGTCACCCAATAGTTAGGGTCATCGGGGATATTTAATGAACAGGCTGGCATCATGCCTACAGTAGAAAGCCTCAGCAATGCTTTGGCAAATAATAAAATAAGTACGGGAATGCTGAATGTGATTACCCTAAACCATCTTAATTTTTGCGGGAGCGTTGCTGAGGCTTTAACTATTTATTTGGCAGCGGCACTTACTTCCGGAAACCAAACGGTCATTTCGCCTTTACCACGGTTTGCCCATGAATAATAAGGAATGGCCGTAAGCTCTACCTTTTTAGCAGCTTCGCCTTTTGTTTTACTTAGGATCTCTCCTTTTAAAACAGTTACGCCATTTAACAGATTTGGTTCGGCTACTGGTTTAAAAGTCGCATTTGCAGGGATTGCTAAATGGCTCACCGTTCCGCCGTTATCTTTCCACTCGGCGCAGTATATGATCGGGCCGCGTTGCAGGGCTGTTTTACCTTTATCATCAACCAATGCTTTATTGGCAATAACCTTTTTAACTTCCATCGGCAGGTTTAATTGGATGTTATCGCCCTTTTTCCATTGCCTGTTAATTACAGCGTAGCCATTTTCAACTTTATAAGCAACCGCTTTGCCGTTCAGTTTCAGGCTGATTTTTGCGGCCGATTTATTCTGGAAAGCATACAGATCAGACGGGATCGCCTCTGCCCTTGCCCAGCCCGGGATCCGGATGTGTATAGCAAAATTAGTTGGCACCTCCGGCGTTACGGCAAACGACAGGGCGCCATTCCATGGGTAATTGTTGCTTTGAACAATGCTCACTTTTTTATTGCCTATCTCCATATTGGCTGTACCGGCAATAAACAGGTTTACAAATACATTATTATCCTTTTGAGCATACATATAGCCTGACAATGAGGGCAGGAAACGCGCCATATTGGTTGGGCAGCATGAGCACTCAAACCAGCCGGAACGCTCGGGCTCAAGCTCATGATGTGTAACCCCATTGGTTACCTGCATGGCATTGGTGTAGAAGAATGTCTTGCCATCCAGCCCAACACCCGAAATTAACCCGTTATACAAAACCTTTTCCATCACATCAATATATTTCGACTCGCCGTGCAGCAGGAACATCCTCTGGTTCCAGAACACATCACCTATTGCCGCACAGGTTTCATTATAAGCAGTAGTATTCGGCAGCTCGTAATCGGCACCAAAACGCTCGCCGCCGGGTACGGCGCCAATTCCCCCCTGCACGTAGATTTTTTTGCCAACCATGTTGTTCCAGATCTTATCAATGGCGGTAATGTATTCCTTGTCGCCGGTTAAAGCGGCAACATCGGCCATGCCCGAGTACAGGTACATTGCCCTTACAGCATGGCCCTCGGCATCTTCCTGGGCTATAACAGGTTCATTATCCTGCCAGTACATCCCGTTCTTCCATTCGTCGGTACTGGTTTTATCATAGGTGCGATGCCCTCTTTCGTCAATAAAAAATTTAGCAAGGTCGAGATATTCTTTTTTACCGGTGATGCGGTACAGGCGTACCAGGCCCATTTCCACAATCTCATGGCCGGGCGCTACATGCCTTTTACCCGGCCCGAAAGTTTTAACCAGCAGATCGGCATTTTTAAGGGCGATATCTAAAAAATTGCGCTTGTTGGTAGCCAGGTAATGTGCGGCCGCGGCCTCAAACATGTGTCCGGAGTTATACAGCTCGTGGCTCAGCTCGTTCTCTTTTACCCAACGCTCCGGACCCGACCATGCGTGCGGGTGCAATGGGTCAATAGTGCGGGCGGTATAAAGATATCCGTCAGGCTCCTGCGCTTTTCCTACTATCGTGATCAATGAATCGACATAAGCATCCAACTTTGCATCCGGATGAACAGCCATAGAGTAAGATGCACCTTCAATGGTTTTATAAATATCCGTATCATCAAAAGGAAACTTAGTACAAAACTTACCGCTGCGGGCCGCCGCCATCTCAAAATTTTTCACCCTGCCGGTATTCTCGCATCGGGCAAATGATGCCGGGATGGTGACCGTACGATTGGTTTCAATACGCGAGGTCCAAAACTGATCATTAAGCTTTACATCGGTAAATGATACCGGCTTAATGGGGTAATCTTTAGTTTGCGCGTAAGCAACGCCGCAATAAAATGATAATGCAATAAGTAATCTTTTTTTCATCCTGATGATATATTAGTTCAAAAAGCAGTGATGATAACCAGCCATCCTGCGCTTTATTTATTGTTGTTAGTAACCGATACGCTGCTTTAAGTTAGAATTTGTAACAACTTCTTGCCTTGCCCGCGACGGCCTTCAGTTGTGAATTCCCAGCCAAGCTTATCCAAAAACCTTCCGTATCCGGCATCGCGCATTCACAGAATTATAATCGTATAAAATACATTTAATAGAATGAGATAAAATTAATCGATTCAGATTATTGTTTACGTTTATAACATCCTAAGCAGTAATTTTGCCAGGAAGTAATTATTTTAGGCTATAACGGCGACAAGATAACAAATAATTTATATCGAAAAACAGAAATTAAAAAATTAATTGTATTTATAACACTAATAAAAACATACAGATCGGCGATATCAATAAAGCGTTTGGGCAGGTTTAAGCTACCAGGATTTTTGCTTAAACGAGAAGCTGTTTCAATAACTGAAGATTTTCCAGTGCTGCCCCGGCGGTATTGTTGAAGTAAACGTAAACTGTTTTGCCTTCCTGCTGCCATTCATTGATATAAGATGCATATTCAGAAAGAAAACTTTCACTGTAACTTCCTTTATAATTGCCCAAGGGGCCATGAAAGCGCAGGTAAACCAGTTCATCGGCGGTGATTTCCATGGGCGTGGCCGATTTGGGCATATCCTGCAGTACCATTGCTGCACGGTACCAGTTTAAAAGTTCAAAAACTTCATCTCTGTACCAGGACGGATGACGAAATTCGACGGCCATAGGCCAGGTATAAGGCTTAAGAGCCTCCAGCAATTCCGTTAATTGAGGAAGAGCACCCGCCTGCAGGCCGGGCGGAAACTGAACAAGCAGGCACCCCCGTTCAGTTTCGGGCAAATGGATAGCCTGCATAAAACGGATAACATCTTCCTCATTGAAAAACAAACTTTTTTGGTGCGTGATCCCCTGCCACAGCTTGAAAGTAAAACGAAACCCTTCGGTTACTTCAGTTGCCCACCGGGCTATAGTTTTTGCCTGCGGAATTTTATAAAAAGAGCTATTGATCTCGATGCTGTTTTCATGCAAAGCATAGTAGCCCAGTCGCGACAAACGGCTGTATTCGGGCGGAAAATCCCGCCTGGGCCTGTCGATCTGTAGGCCACTGGTACCTCCAAAAAACATTCCTTTCATAGGTCAAGTATGATATACCAATGATTGTCATCGTCAAGGGCATAGGCCAGGCCGTCACTCATTTCATAAACGTCACGACCATGTTTTTGACTAAAGTAGATTTTCTCATCACGGATAATAGTACCGTTATTTTCCACACGCAGAAAAAAAAGCAATGCGCTTATATTCGCTGCAACATCTTTAAGATGCCCGGCCTCCCCCTCTTTTACAAATGCCGAACTCATGCCTGTTTCAGTTTGGCTTCCATGCTTTGGGTAGTGTGCGGAACAGCAAGCAGGCGTTCCCTTGGTATCAGTTTACCGGTAGAACGGCAAATGCCATAAGTTCTGTTTTCAATACGCATCAGCGCGGCTTCAAGCTGCTCGATGAATTTTTTCTGGCGGGCGGCCAGCTGGTTGATCTGTTCCTTTTCAAAAGTTGCCGAACCATCTTCAAGCGTCTTGCCCGCAATTGCGGCATCGTCCCCGTTAGTATTTGAAGCGCTGAGCGTACCCACCAGTTCCTGCAGCTCTTCGCGTGCCACGCCAATCTTTTCTTTGATCAATGTTCTGAATTCATTTAATTCGGTATCACTGTACCGTGTTTTAGTAGTTTCTTGTTGCATGATTGGCTTAACAAACATCTGCATAAATAGTTGGCATAAATGTGATAAGCCATACAAACCTGTTCAAATCGTTCGTTCCCAATCGTTTGGATAACCCTTAACAGCACGTCCCCGCGAAATGTTGATTATATTGGCTACGCCCTCTCCTAAATTTAATTAAATAATTAAAAATATTCTTCAAAAGAAACCATTACGCATTTGCACTGTATTTAATGGTACAAAATCTATGCAATGACATTAATCAATTTCAAACGAGATGGTACCAGGAATAGCCCCTGGCAGTCTCTCAGCAGTTCGGCAGCCAGGGTTAAGCCTGAAGATAAAATATATGATTGCCTCATTGTTGGCGCCGGAATTACCGGTATGACGGCAGCGCTGTTATTACAAAAAGCAGGCAAGGTTACCATTATTACAGAAGCGCATAATACCGGCTTTGGCACAACCGGCGGCACCAGCGCGCATATCAATACTTTTGCCGATACCACTTACAGTGAAGCTGAAAGCGCCTTTGGCGAGGTAGGCGCCCAGGGTTTTGCAGACGCGATCAATGAGGGGTTCGAACTGATTAAAACCAATATCGATGTTTATGGCATCAAATGCGATTATGAACCGAAAACCGGTTACCTGTATGCCGAAAATGACGATGAAGTCAAAATGCTGGATGACATATACCAGGGCGCAACCAAAGTTGGTGTTCCTGTAAAATATACAGACGAAGTACCGACACCTGTTCCTTTCCAAAAAGCTTTGGCTTTCGATGGCCAGGCACAATTTCACCCCATAAAATATTTAAAAGGATTACAAAAGGCTTATTTGGAAGCCGGCGGCACGTTATTAGAAAATACGCTTGTTGGGAAAATAGTCACTGAAGATGAAATACATATCGTGCAGGCCGGTGAAAATAAGATCCGGGCAAAAAACGTGATCTATGCCACACACATGCCGCCGAATATCAATGTACTCAATTTCGAGTGCGCACCTTACCGCAGTTACGTATTGGCCGTTAAACTCCATAGCGGAAAATATCCTGACGGACTTATTTATGACTGCCAGGAACCTTACCATTATATGCGGGCACATGTAATAGACGGGCAGGAACTATTATTGATTGGCGGGCTGGATCATAAAACAGGGCACGAGGAGCCGCAGAAAGCTTTTGGCGATCTTGAACAATATGCACGTAAGTATTATCAGGTGTCATCGGTGAAATACCGGTGGTCAAGCCAGTATTATGTACCCGTAGATGGCCTTCCTTATATCGGCCGGATGCCTTTGGCTGCTAATGGCATTTATTGCGCAACCGGTTATAATGGCAACGGCATGATGCTCGGAAGCGTTGCCGCCCAAATCCTTGCCGACCTGGTAAGTGGCAAAGGCAGCAAATATGCAAAACTGTTTAATCCGCGCAGAATAAAACCGATAGACGGGTTTAGCGAATTTGTAAAAGAAAACGCCGATGTGGCCTACCACTTTGTGGCTGACCGTCTGAATATTAAAAGCACCGATTCGCTGAACAGGTTAAAGCCTGGCACCGGCAAAGTGGTGGAAGTAGATGGAAACAAAATCGCCGCTTACCGCGATGACGACGGCACCATACATGCCCTGAATCCCGTATGTACTCACGCCGCCTGCATTGTTAGTTGGAACAGCGAAGAAAAGAGTTGGGACTGCCCTTGCCATGGTGCGCGCTACGATATTGATGGCAATGTATTAACCGGGCCCGCAACCAGGGGCCTTACCATGATAAGCGATGATGAAAACTAAAGAAATTTTTATTTCGGGAGTCACCGGCACTACCTTCATGACGCTGTTCAGCTATCTTGTATCGCTGGCCGACGGCGAAAACTTCAGCGAACCAGAGCGCCTGGGGCAGCTAACCGGCCGCCTGATCCCTAAATTAGATAAACAACAAAGCCAGGCTTTGGGCTGGCTGGGGCATTACGGCGTAGGTCTGCTGTTTACACTCGTTTATGTGGAACTATGGCACCGCGGTAAATTAAAACCCGACCTCAAAACAAATCTTTGGCTGGGTGGCCTAAGCGGGCTGTTAGCTGTAGCTGTTTGGAAAACGACCTTTAAAATGCACCCGCTGCCTCCATCCCTCAACTTTAAAAAATATTATCTGCAACTGGTACCAGCACATATTGTGTTCGCGGTTTTCGCCGGCATTGGTTATCACATCTTACAAAAAACAACAAGTTATGCTACAAATAATTAATAACCTTCCGCAGCACGTGGTAGGGATTTATGCCAGCGGCGAAGTAACCCGCAACGATATGGAGACAGTACTGATACCCAAGATAGAGGAACTCAAAAACCGCCAGGGTGAAATCAACTATTTGCTGGTATTAGGAACAGGCGTGCAGAATTTCACGCTGGCGGCCTGGTGGGACGACCTGAAACTTGGGCTAACGAACTTTACAAACTGGCACCGTATTGCGGTAGTAACCGACCAGAAAGGCGTAGAATGGTTTACAGACATCTTCCGGTTTATGATACCGGGCAAGTCGCGGGGCTTTTCACCCGATCAATTGGAAGAGGCCAAAACCTGGGTTAGCGGAGAAGAGATATGAAAGACCTGGCACAACGCTTTCCGGAAAACCCTTTGCTGCTGCCAAAAGATCTTGCTCCCAGCCGCGAAGGCTTACAAATTATCAGCCTGCTTAATCCCGGCGTTTTTAGCTACGGCGGTAAAACCTGGCTTATTGTAAGGGTAGCCGAAGGTGTTATGCAGGAGGAAGGAGTTTTATTTTTTCCTGCCCTGGATGCCCTGGGCAATACCGGGATCATTAAAGTACCGCTTAACGACCCCGACCTTATCGCTACTGATGCCCGGGTCATTAACTACAAGGGCCTGGATTATCTCACCACAGTTTCACATTTGCGTTTATTGGCCAGTGACGACGGGGTCCGTTTTACTGAGCAGGAAGGTTATCCGCCCTTATTCGGAAAGGGATACCTGGAACGTTTTGGTATAGAGGATTGCCGGGTTACACAGATAAATGACACTTATTACCTCACCTATACCGCCGTATCAGACAGCGGCGTGGGTGTAGGCCTGTTAACAACCACCAATTGGCAGCACTTTGAAAGCGGCGGAATGATCCTACCCCCGCATAATAAGGACTGTGCAATTTTTGAGGAAAAGATCGGCGGAAAATATTACTGTTTACACCGCCCAAGCAGCAAAGAGATTGGCGGCAACTATATCTGGCTGGCAGAGTCGGCAAACAGCCGGGAATGGGGCAATCACCAATGCCTGATAAAAACCCGGCCCGGAATGTGGGACAGTGGCCGCGTTGGTGCCGGCGCGGCACCTATCCGTACGGAACGTGGCTGGCTGGAGATATATCATGGTGCCAATGCCGAGCACCGTTATTGCCTTGGGGCTTTCTTAATGGATATTAACAATCCGGCAAAAGTTATCGCCCGAAGTGGTGACCCGATCATGGTGCCAACCGAGGCTTATGAGCTTAGCGGCTTTTTCGGTTACGTTGTTTTCACTAATGGCCATATTACCAATGGCGACCGTTTAACCATCTATTATGGGGCAGCCGATGAGTTTGTTTGCGGCGCGCATTTCTCTATCAGTGCCATTCTTCAAACTTTAATTTATTATTAAAATAATCAATTAAAACAAAACCGTATTTCAGGAAGTTTTTATAGAGCCTGTAAACCAAGGCTTGGATCACTGAATCATGGCAGAAAATAAGATTAGGGAATGTAGTAAACTGATAGCTCAACAGGGGATGACTATTGCTTTTGCCGAAAGCGCCACGGCCGGCTGGCTTTGTTCGGAGTTTGCACTTACCGACGAATCCGGCCAGGTGCTCAAGGGCGGGATCGCCTGTTATGATGCCGATCTTAAAGTGTCCCTGTTAGGGGTGCCGAAAGGATTGATTGATCAGTTTACGCCAGAATCGATGGAGGTGACGAGGGAAATGGCATACCGCTTGGCCCATCTTATCCCTTCCGACATCCAGGTAACCGTTACCGGACTGACTACCCCCGGTGGCAGCGAAACCCCGGAAAAACCGGTTGGAACTATGTTTGTATATGCGCTGATCCACGACAGGCACCTCAGTTTTCGAAAAGTATTTCAGGGATCATGCGAAGAAATTATTCAGCAAACTATCCAGGCTACCGCGGAGATGCTGATCGGGGGGCTAACTCAATTTAATTATCATCAACATATATCTACTATGGCAACAAAAAACACCAAAAAGACCGCAGCAGCGGCCAGCCGCAGCCCGGAAGCCGAGAGCGCGCTGAAAGAACTATTCATTGACGAGATCAAGGACCTTTATTGGGCCGAGAAGCATTTGGCCTCCGCCCTGCCCAAATTGATCAAGGGAGCTACCTCAGAAGATCTGAAGCAAACCATCACCACCCACCTGGAAGAAACCAAAAACCACGTAACCCGACTGGAAAGCGTATTCGAGTCTATTGGTGAGAAAGCTTCGGCTAAAAAATGCCTGGCCATGGAAGGTTTGCTGAATGAAACAACAGAATTGCTGTCAGATACCGATAAAGGCACCGAAGTACGCGACGTAGCGATCATTTCAGCGGCACAGAAAGTGGAGCATTATGAGATCGCGTCGTACGGCACCTTGCGCACGCTGGCCGGTACATTAGGCTATAACGAAGCGCAAAGCCTGCTTGAGGAAACCCTGGCCGAAGAGAAAAATGCCGATGCACTGTTAACCCAGGTAGCTGAAAACTATGTAAATGAAGCCGCAGCAGCGGAAACAGAATAAAACAAACCGATTGTTAGGGCGGCTTTCGCCGCCCTATTTATTAACCTTTTATTTTAGTGCTTAACCGAAAACTGCAGCAGGGACTTTGCGTTGGGAATAGCAGCCACTGCCGCGTCATTATTAAAATAACACCATACTTCCCTGACTTCCGATTTTGAATTAATCTCATCGGCAAATTTCTGTAATTGAGCATCACTATAAGATGAACGGTATAAATCCGGAACACCGTGAAAACGATAATATACCACCGGGGCGGTTGCCACAGGCTCATCCGGCAGTTCGGGATGGCTCATGCCGCAAAAGGAAACGCCATGTTCCCTAAGCCGTGAATAAACATCTTCCTGCCACCAGCCCGGGTGCCTGAATTCCAATACATTACTAAAGCTGGGATCCAATTGCGCCAACACGCGTGTTAAACGTTCTTCATCATAATGAAAACGCGGCGGAAACTGGAACAATACAGGCCCTAACTTTTCCTGTAAACCATTGCGGATGGTATCATAAAAACTCGTGATCATATCCACGGTTCCGTGAAACTGCTTAAAATGGGTAATAGCCTTGGGGGCTTTTACCGCAAAGCGAAACTCAGCCGGCGCTTTTTCATACCAGGTACGTAGCATGGATAATTGCGGAAAACGGTAAAAGGTCACATTCAATTCCAGGGTACGGAATTGCCCCGCGTAAAACTCAAACCAGCGCTTTTGCACCAGCCCCTCGGGGTAAAAAGTTTTTTTCCAGTGACGATAGTAAAACCCTGAACATCCTATATGCCATTCCATAGGTATCATTTTTTAATGGCGCTGATATCGCCATTCCTTTCCATATACACCTTGTCTATCTTTTCTAAATCTTCGGTAAGCGCAGATTTGCGAACACCCTGCATCACATCTTCACGGCAAACCAGTGCCCGTTTCATCCGCTCATCATCAAACCGGCCGCCACGAAAAAGTGGGATCTTCTCCCCTTCTACCCAACTAACCAAAGGGCTGTTGCGGGCAATAAGCCAGCCCAGCAGCCGGTGCAACAGAACGATCACAAAGCAGCAAACAATAACCGGCACAAAAGCCGAAGCACCCACCACCGCCCTGCTCATTACAGCCCCAAGCGAAATACTGACGATATTATCAAGCGGCGTACGCAACCCAAAAGAGCGGCGTCCTGAAATGCGGATCAGTATAAGCGCGATAAAAAATATAACAACGCCGCGGCTGCTCATTTGCAGCGCGTTCAAGTCCTTCCCCTCTCCAAAAACAGTGATCAATAACTTTTCCATAACTCAATTTTTTAAAGGCCCGCTGCAGACAACTGCGGGTTTGGCGTTTTGGGCCGAACGATGTCTCACCGCCAGCCAAATGCCCGCTGCAACAAACCCAATGATGATCAAAAATCTTATTTTGCTTATCATAATCTCAATAACTTACGCGCCACCGGCGGTTCCAGGCATCCGGCTACTCTGAATTCTTATTATTCCTGGTATAACGTTTTGATTTATTTTGTTGATTTACCCGCGCGGCATCAATAGAATGTGTTTTGGTAAGGTCACTTTCTTTTTGCGCCAGTTCGGATAAACGGATATAAAATTTGTACAGGTGATCCAGCTCCTCTTCAGTCATGCCCTCAATATTTACCATCCTGTTACTGGTACCTTCGTGAGAAGCCAGCAATTCATTCAGTTTTAAATGGACAGCTTTCGAATCCTTATTCTGCGCCTTCTGGATAAGAAAGACCATTAAAAATGTAATAATGGTTGTGCCGGTATTTATAATAAGCTGCCAGGTTTCCGAGTAGTGAAATACCGGTCCGG
Source organism: uncultured Mucilaginibacter sp. (assembly GCA_966212355.1). Lineage (GTDB taxonomy): Bacteria > Bacteroidota > Bacteroidia > Sphingobacteriales > Sphingobacteriaceae > Mucilaginibacter. The sequence continues at coordinate 37,783 of CBIHRB010000001.1, read as the reverse complement.
TAACAGCCCATAGCACTATGGTGGACGCAGCGATAATAAAAGCGGCCGAACTGCCGGTTGCCGCGGTGGCCCAGTTAGAGAACCGCTCAAAGTAATTGATTTTCTTTTTCATGTTATTTCCAGCTAATAGTGATTTCGGCATTGCCGGGTATTAAATATTCAAAGTGGCCGCCTTTGATTTTTTTTCCGTCGATAGGCTTCTGATTAATGCGCACTTCTACCCCTGGTAATTTACCCTGATCGCTCTTAACCACTATCAGGCGGCAGTCGATGCGGTTATCCCCCGCCATACGGAGATGAAGATGATCTTGCTTCCTGGTGGCAAAGCGGTAAACAGGATAATCAGTGAAGATCATGAAGGGCTGATCGGGTATACGGATATAGTGGCGCGGCAGGATCCCGAAAGCGTTGCCTGCCCCATATACTTCCTGGCCTACCTGCCCTGATTTTTCCCAGCCGTCGTGTAAATCCTCAAGCGCGATCCACAAGTTCGGATCAACCTCTCCTATCTTGGGCTTTTCCTGGAGCATTTCTTTTGGAAGCATTGTCGGATAGTAATAAGCGGCACGGTCTACAAGGTAACGGACATATTCGGTTACCAGGAGGCGTACCGATGGTAAAATCTCAATATCCTGGGCGTAGCGGAGGTAGTCATGCAGCGCGCAGAACACTTCCTGCTCTTCGTATACTGCCGTATAAGGAGCGTCATTAAGCGGAAACAATGCAAAAAATGTCGGGAAGTTTTTCCCATAGCCATAATCACAGTCCCAAAGCTTCACATTGTTAAACACGCCTGCCAGGCACAGATAGCTAAGCTCGCGGTATATTTCTTTTTTGGTGATTTTATATAAGCGCAGCATTGCACCGGAAGAAAAGGCTGTATTGTTAGCCTGATAAAACAGGCCGAAGCCCTGACCGCGCAAATGCATGGCGGCTTTTTCCGCTTCGGATAAATAGCGTTTTTCGCCTGTAAGTTCCCAGGCCTGCAGCATGACATGGGCATATAAACCCGGCACATCCTTTTCACCACCTTTGCCTGGCTGCGTTTCGGCTTTCACTACTTCAAGGGTATCTACTTTATAAAAAACCGGCCATTTATAATCAAAATGATGCGCCACCCGAATCGAAAATTCCAAAGAATCCAAAAAGAGTTTCCTGGCAACCTTATCGCCCTTCAGTGCAAGGCGCGACAGGTTTAACAAAGGATGGTGCAGGTACCAGGAATCCATCACCAGCGGTTGTTTTTGCTCCTCCTCGCCTTCCAGCGCATCGGTTGCTTTTGGGTGCCAGCGCATTATGGTGCCGTATTTTTCACTATAGAATGATGGCAGGCCGGCTTTAACTTTTTTCATTACTTCCAGTTCCGCGCCGCTCCATTCCACATAATCAAGTAAAGGAAGCAGTACCGCCAGTTGCACCATGATCTCGGGAGGAGTGACATAGTCTGATACATAGGCGTTGAAATAATGATGACCATCAAGTTGTACCCAGCAACCGGGACTGTCTATCAGATCCTTTAATCCTTTGCCAAGTATGTCGGGCCAATGGATATAATTCGTTGCTGGTTTGGGTAAAGCCAGGTAAACTTCAGCCAGCAGGTTGAGGTATTGCCGAACCATAGCCTCTTCATCAGCGGGTACTTCTTCCGAAAAAACAATAAAAGCATCGCTCAAAGTATAGCTTGTACCTGCTGCCAGCGGTTTATTTTTAATAGTTGGCGGCAGGGCAAAGCCGATTTCGGGCCATTCGCCGCCTACACTGTCCCCCGCGGAGGTTTCGGTTTGCTGGTTGTAACCGGCCAAAGCAGTTAGGTTTTGCAGGTATAATACCGAACCCGCTTTTGGCCCGTTCATACTAAAATAAAGCTGTCCCGAACGTGTACCCACCTGCCTGGCATATATTTCTCCTTCGGCTATGTTTTCACTTTCCCCGGAACCAAGTGGCACAATGTCGCGCGGCCAGTAAGGGAACAATAAGGTGGCGGCCGGCGTTAGCCTGGTGGTATAATGAAGTACGGACCGGTCTTCTGTGGGTAAGGTCAAAACAACTTCATAGTCGCCTAACAGCGAGCCAATCTTCAATCGCACATCGTTTTTCCTTTCTTTTAGTGTGATCTGTAACCGGTCGTTTGGTGAATAGGCCAACCGGAAAGCGATCTGGCTGTCATTCGGCCATCCGACCACCAGCCAGCAGCTGTCGCCAAGGTCATATATTTTAAAATCATAACTGCCTGCTGTGGTTTTATATACCGGAATAAGGTCGGGCAAATGCAGGGCGGCTTTGGTATTCCAGAGCCAGGGTGATGCGTTCATAGGTTTAAATCGGTTAACAATTAAAAAAATCGCTGAAAAAATATCTTTTAAATGATAATTAAAACATCGCTTACTGTTTTAAGTTTTAATTATAAAACTATCAGTCTATGAAAAAGTTAATTATACCAGTATTCTTAAGCCTTTGCCTGTTATTGAGCAGTTGTGATGCCATTGTCGGCATTTTTAAAGCCGGTGCTGCCGTGGGCATTTTCGCGGTAATCGTCGTTATCGCGGTTATCATCTGGATTATCTCATTGTTTCGAGGCCGCAGCAATTAACAGGCAGATCATGGAAAAAGAGCTGCAAAATTTCAAGATCGCCCGTTTCGCACTTAACGCCTGTTATGACGACATCGGTGAAGCCTCCATCGAACAACTGAAACGTCACCTGCTTGACGCTTTGGGGTCGCTGATCCACGCCGGTAACAAACCTGCCATCCAAAAATTATTAAGACAATTGCAGGTCATGGGCGAAGGCGGCAAATGCAAAGTGCCGCTTATTGAAAGCTTACCCTATGACCGGGCGGCGCAACTGTACACGGCGCTTATCCGTTATCCGGATTTTATGGATAACTTTATGGGCAAGGAAGCTACCTGTCATCCCAGTGATAATATTGGGCCGCTGCTGGCAGTAGCGCAGTTTGGGCCGGTATCGGGTAAAGACTTCCTTGCTGCCATTGCTGTGGCATACCAGATAGAATGCCGCCTTGTGCTGGAAATCCCGGTCATGAAAGAAGGTATCGACCATACCTTGCTTTTAGGCTACTCGATGACAGCCGGAATTGCCCGCCTGTTAAACCTGACTGAAGAGCAAACAGCTCATGCACTGGGCATTACCGGCACTTCAATAAGCCCGATGGTAAGCAGCCGGGCATCATATACCTATGAGTGGAAGGGTTTTGCATCTTCTTTGGACGCACTGGACTGTGTTAACATCTGTTTTTTGGCCCGGGAAGGGATGACCGGCCCCGTGGCCATTTTTGAAGGCCCCAAGGGCTTTGATGATGTGTTTGGCATGAAGCTGGATTATGACTGGGATAGTGAGACCTTTGAACTGCTACCACGCTGCGTACTGAAGAAATATAACGCAGAAGTACATGCTCAGGCCACACTGGAAGCCCTTGATGAACTGCGCAAACAGCACCAGATTAATCCGGAGGAGATTGAAAGCGTTGAGCTGACCACCTTTTTAACTGCCTATCATATCATAGGATCCGGTGCTTACGGCAACCGGCAAATTGTAGAAACGAAGGAACAGGCTGATCACAGTTTATTTTATGCTGCCGCAGTGCTCCTGCTGGATGGCGAAGTTTACCCTGAACAATACGAGCCGGAAAGAATTAAACATGATGATGTGCAGCAATTGCTAAAGAAAGTGAAAGTAAGCACCGGTTTCCCGCTTCATCAACCGCTGATAGTTGCAGGTATCCTTGATCCTTATACCATTGCTTACCCTGATAAAATGAAAACCCGGGTGGAGATCAACCTGAAAAACGGCCAAACCCTAACCAGGGAACAGGAAGATTATCATGGCTTTTTTACCCGTCCGTTTACATGGGATGATACGATTGAAAAGTTCCGACGACTGAGCAACAATATTGTTTCCGCAGAGATGCAGGACCAACTGATCGGCACCGTTCGTAACCTCGAAAACCTCCCCGAAATTTCAACCTTAATTAACCTGCTGGCTGCTATATAAAAAAGAATTATCTGAGCCGCCATAGCAACTGCAGGGCCATGGCCCTGCCGGAGATTTACGGACTGACTCCCGTCAGGCGGCAAAATGGCGCACATGATTAACGAGCTCATTCACATCAAAAGGCTTTGCCAGGTAATCATTGGCGCCGCATTGTTTCTCGTGCATCGTATGCAACCCGTGACTTGCCGAAACAATAATTATAGGTATATCCTGCATACCCGGCTCATTCTTCAAATGTTTACAAATATCACGGCCATCCATATCGCCCAGCATAACATCCAGCAACACAACGTCCGGTCGTAAGGCCTGTATAGCTTCAAGGACGCCATGACCATTATCCAGTTCGGTCACCGCATATCCCTCCATTTCCAGGATCAGGTGCATTAGTTCACGAATGTCCTTATCATCATCAACAACCAGGACTTTCTTCTGATAAGAGGCAATCATTTATAGTTCTAAAAGCTATGTCTTAATATATTAACATAGCTCTTTTTGCACAAACATCATGCCCTGATATTTGAGGATTATTGAAGAATAAAAAGATAACCCCATCTTCTGACCTGTTTAAGCCCCCTTAAACAGCAACCAATTCTTCGTTTTCTATTGGCACAGTAAAATAGAACGTGCTTCCGATCCCGGCCTTACTTTCAAACCATATCGTGCCATTATTTCTTTCCACAAGCTCTTTACATAATAACAGCCCAAGGCCGCTTCCCTTTTCGCTGGCTGTGCCAAAAGTGGTATATGAGGTATATTTGTTAAATATTTTTGATTGTGCTTCTTCGGGGATACCTTTCCCGTTGTCCCGGATCTTCAATATCGCAAAAGCCTCGCTTTTTTCCGCGGTTACGATAACACGATCACCCGCTTTTGAAAACTTTACGGCATTTTCCAATAAGTTCCTGATCACAATATCAATCATAGTTTCGTCTCCGAATACCATCACGGGCTCCGCTATCTCCTCACTTGTTACTACCACTTTTTTTTCAGCGGCCCGTTGTTTCAGCAGCATAACATTTTGATCAATTAACTTTCGCAGATCAAAACCGGCAGGATTGGGCTGGATTCCGTCTAACTGGCTTTTTGCCCAGTATAGCAGGTTTTCCACTAAGCTGGAGGTTATTACCAGAGTCTCGTCTATCTTTTCAATCCAATAATCGCTTTCTTCTTCCGACAGGCTTTTTTCCTTTACAATATCCATCATATGGCTGATGGTATGGATCGGTCCTCTTAAATCGTGTCCGATAATTGAAAACAGGCGGTCCTTTACGTGCACAAGTTCTTCGAGGTGAAGATTTTGCTCAGATATGTTCTTATTTTGCAGAGCCAGCTGCTCACTGAGCTTCCTTTTTTGCAAATAATTTCTGAGCAGAATAAAAGCGAGCAATAATAAAAGTATGGTGCCCGCAGTTAAAATATCCCGCTTCAGACTCACTTTTTCCAGTTCTTTCTGACCTATAATTTTATTTTTATTTAACAGGTCAATTTGCCGTTCCTTTTTTTCCAGCTCATAAGCAGATTGCATGTTCCTGATAGTTTTCAGTCTTTGATCGGTTTTCAAGCTATCATTTAAAGCAACTTCAAGGTTCCGGTAATATAGGGCCTGCTCGTAATTACCCATTTTTTGATGAGTTAAGTATAATACGTTATAGGCGGTTTGAATAAGTTCAACAATGCCTGATCTCCTGCTTTCGTCAAGCCCTTTTTGTGCATACAGCATACTCGAATTGTATTTACCTGTATAATAAGATGTAAGCGCCAGCCCGGTATGGCAGTAAGCAACATCTTCGTCGTCGCCTGCTTTTTGCGCAATATCAAGCGCTTTATTTAAATAGCCCTCGGCAAGCCGGTATTCTTTCTTCGTAATATAATTTTCGGCAATATTGTACATTGCGGCGGCAGTAAAAACCGGGTCCTTTACTTTTTTTGCTATAACCAAAGCCTTTAAGTTATAAGCAATTGCCGAGTCTGGCAATCCTTTTTTCTTAAATATCTCGCCAATGTTCACCAACGGGCTAAACGTTCCTTCATGCGCGGGGTCGTTTTGCTTCATAGCTATCTTATAAGCCTTCTGACTGTAATAAAGTGCTTTCGAATAATCTTCCATTGAGGTATACAGGCCGGCAATATTGTTATATTCATTTCCTGATAATCCTTCCATACCCAGCTTTTCACTTATGCGCAGGCACTGCAAATGGCTGTTAAGGGCTCCGGGCCAGTTACCTTTATATCCGAGAGCAACCCCTTCCGCCAGGTACCCCAGTGCAATACCTTTTTCATAATGGATTTTTTTTGCGAGATCAAGGGATTTTTGTGCCATCAGCAGCGCACTGTCGGCATTCCTGTTCCAATACAACCTTGAAATAGAGTAATAAATCTTTACTTTATCAGTATCATGTTTTGCTTTATCAAGATTTTTAAGCTGCACATTTATGCTACTGGTTTGGGCACGGCATGCAGAAGTACTGATAATTATATCTCCAAGGCAAACCAGGACGCCATGCATAATAATACACAGCGTATATAAACGAAGTTTGCGAATCGTTGCCAAGCCGAACATTTGATATGTTTTCTAAATGTTATATAATGCCTTTATTCCCCGACACTTTATGGCCTGCTCAGTATCCCCGTGCGTTAACGACCGAAGGCATGCTGCTTTTTGTACAGGCGAATAGCTGTGAGAATAAGAACTAATATGAATATATAAATAATCCAGCTATCCAGCGGACAATTATTATCCAGCGGGTCGCTGTCATCACACGGTGCGCCCGGATCATCAGCAAATAGTAAAAACGGGCTTATAACCAGGTAAAAGGTCAATAATATCCTACTAACCCGATAGATTGTTTTGCAGAGGTAAAATTTCATTTCTTATTAAATTTTTTAATCCCAATCAGCCTTTTGGTTACCTTGTCCGAAATCTCAACAATGTAGTTTCCGGGCAGCAGACTGCCTACGTTCTGTTGTATATTATTGCCATCCGTTTCCCGGTAAAACATTACCTGACCGGTTATGCCGGTTACCTTAAGTATCACCTTGTCTGGTGCATTCCTATTGATCTTAATATAAAACTCACTGTTTACCGGATTAGGATAGAGTGTCATAATCTCATTAATGATACCAGGAGCGTTGAAGTTAACGGATATCGTTTTACTATAGCTGATGGTGTTAAAAGGATCATTTTGCTGCAAGCGATAGTAATTGGTTCCTGCTAACGGAAACCTGTCTATATAAGTATAAGACCCGCTGCCATTGCTTAACATTGATGTTAAAGGAACAAATTCCTTAGAGCCATCCTGCCTTTGCAGTGTAAAGCCAGACAGGTTTCCTTCATGCTCCGTTTTCCAGGTTAACTGAATACCGTCTTTAACCGGGCTTGCCTCAAAACTCAGCAACCGGTAGTTTAATGAACTTTTTTTATGAAATACGATTTCAAACCTGTTGGCGCCGTAGCTGGTGGTATCTGTTTTGTCGATATTAAACGGATAACGTTTATACTGGCTGAAAAGCAAAGAATCTTTTTTATAATGATCAAGCAGATATATGTCATATCTCGAATCAAGTGATTCAAATCCCGAACCGGAAATTGTATCTGTGGTTGCCGAATTATTAACATTCACAAATAACTTTACCCGGGTAGTGGAATCTATAACATTCATCCTGTTAATGGCGAGCATATTTTGACTCCTGTATCCGTAGCTGGCCAGTGTCGAAACGTTTCCGATGCCGTTTAACCGGTCTGAATCATAAAAAGGCTCATATTCGTTTTTGGATCCGGGATCAAATAATACCATAATCTCATCCGTATTAACCGAATCAGCCGAGAGCTTCACCCGCATTAACTGGGGCCTGGCTAATGCCTGGCCTTTTTTGCTCATCAACATGTAAAGGGTACTCCCCAGGGAGCTGGGTTGCACTGTTGTTTTGGCAACTTCATTAAAAGTCAATGAAGCCGAGGTTGTAGTAGCCTGCACAAAAAAGCCCTGTCCGCTTGCAATGTAACGGGTTGCATTATTGGTGCCAATGCCCCCCGGGATCAAAGCGGTATAAGTGCCATAATTTTTATTGGTGTAATTAAAAACATATATGGTAGCAGATACACCGGGGCCGTAAATACCGTTTGTTGAACTGCTTTGCGAAAAAGTGTCCCAATCAATAGAAGACGCATATGGATTGCCTACCAGATTATACCCGGTTTGTGCTTTGCTTAAAGTGGTGCTGCTGCTGTTCCACCATAGTTTTACCGGGATGCTGCCCTGGTTAAGTGTGCCAACGGCTACCATCGTTGAAGCATCCGGGTCAATATAGCTTCCGCCAAAGCGGTATTGTTTATTCAGTGCTGTTGTGGAGGTAACATTGTTAACATTATTTCCGGCATAATATAACATGTAGCCATTACCTACCGGAAGCGTTGTTGTTGCAGTGGTAGTACCCGTACCTGTATAATAAGAGATGGTGTTACCCGAAATATCTGTTAAGCCCTTAAAATTCCCCGAATTAAAAGTAGTGCTGCTTGCGGGCAGGTTCTCTTTGTATAAATAAACCGTAGAGGCAGCGTTGGTGACAGTAAATCCACCTGCCGTCCCCGTCGGACCGGCAACAAAAACCCCGGAGAAATTACCTGAATTGGCATTCAGATAACTGAGGTTATAGGCACCTGTAGTGGTATTTACCGGGGAAGACAGGAGCCGGTAATTGCGCGTATTGGTGGCAATAGTCCCGGCCTTGAAATAACGTTCTGCATATACTGTTCCTGTAATGCTGTACCCTGTCGGGATAGGATCGACAGAGGCCGTTTGAGATACACTGCTTTTGAGTACCATAATAGCCCCGGAGGCAACCGCCAGGTTCCCCTTGGTAATTTTGAGCTCGCTGTAAATATCAAGTGTGTCACTATTAACCGTTATGGTTCCACCTGCCGAATTATTCACTTCCATAGTGCCCACATGCGTATACCCTGTAGAAGCGGCACCATTGTAGCTTTGGGCGGCACTGGTCCCATTCCAGGTTATCTTTGATGTATTTAAATTGTTCCAATCTATTTTTCCGGTGCCCTGGTTATAAATATTACATCCAACGCTCAAATTTGCGCTCAGGCTTATTGAAGCCGTACCGCTTAAAGTAAGCCCGTATACCGATGCATCAGAATTAATTGTAATACTTTTTCCTGTAGGGATAATTAAGGTAGCTGTACCGTCGAATGCCGGGGCTTGATTAGTAATACCGGCGGTGGTGTTATCCCAATTGCTGGCATCGGTATAAGTTCCTGTAACGCCTTTATAGGTATAAGTTAATGCACCTGGTATTGCTGCCGCATTAGTGGTATTGGTAGTGGTAGTACCAACAGTAGTAAACGTTACCGGGTTATTTTGATTTACATATTCAGCTTTAAGCCAATCGGCCGTTTTTGCAACGTTTGAAACACGCGGTTCATCAATTACCCCGTTAAAATAAAAGCTGGTTCCTCCTTCTCCTACTCCAATATAAAAGCTTGTATTGGCCGACGGATTATTGATAGTAGTTAATACTTTATATTGCGTTCCATCAACATAAGTACTCAAACTTGTACCAGTATAAACACTTTGTATATAATGCCATGCGCCGCTGGAAAAAGCAGTTGGATTAGGTGTGCTGAGTCTGTTTGTTGCAATACCCGATTCCGATTCAGGGATGTTATTAGTATAGATTCCCATTTTATAGCCGCCACTGGTGCCCCCACCGGCGGCCTGGTTTGTCATTACTTTTTGGTCCAGCCCAGTCGCCCCTAATTTAACCCAGGCAGATAAGGTGAAGGGGCCCGTAACAGACACGGCATTGGCAGTAATTTTTTTACTTGATCCGTTAAAACTGTAAGCCGTGCCGATTTTACCGGTAACAAGATCTGCCGAGGTCATCCCGCTGGTAGTGCCCGTATGTCCTCCCGCGGTACCATCGGCAACCGAACCCGTGTAGCTCGATTCATTAAAATGGAACACAGCCAGGTAATTACTTGCCCAGGTATTTGCAAAAAACGCCGTATTGTGTGTTACTGTGGGGGATTTTGAGCCATAATAAAACATTATGTTGTTATTGGCAGCGTAAGTTAAAGTGGGGATTTGCACCCAAACCAGTAAGGTACCGGTAGTTTGGTCATAACTCTCTACCTGGTAATATAGCTCGCTGCCGCCGCTTACAAACGCAAAATCATAATTGGGCCCATTAGGGTTTTGCACTTTATCAGTACAGGTATTTGAAATAATCAGGTTATTATCCTGTATACTAAGTAATGCCGGAAAATTAGTAAGATTTGAGGTAATGCCAAGTGAAGTAGTATTTAGCGTAATGGCATCTCCGAAAGCATAATTTCCATAGTAGTTAGAAACAGAAACTGTTTGTGTTGAAACAGCAGAACACCCGTTTGCATTGGTGATAGTGAGTGTTATTGTTTTTGTTCCGGCTGTTGTCCACTGTACAGAGAACGGTCCCTGCCCTGTTCCGGTTGAGGGCGTGCCGCCATCAAAATCCCACGAATAAGTTGATGTTGAAGGATCGGTACCAGTATAGGTTATTGTTGCATTGGAATTAACACTAACTGCCGACGTTGCTGTAAATGTGGCTGAAGGAAGAGCTTTTACTACTCCCGTTATACTTAACTGTGAGGTACAGCCGTTTGTACCGGTCACCGTAACTGTATATACCCCGGCGTTAGCACTTGTAACATTGGCAATAGTAGGATTTTGCAATGCAGATGTAAAGCTATTTGGACCCGACCATGAGTAAGTGGCGCCGCTTACCGTATTAACTTGTAATGCCATGGTACTGCCGGCGCATACCGGCGTGCTGCCGCCTCCGTACAACGTATAAACCTGGGATGCCGTCAATTCAGTATTATACACGGCAATATCGTCCAATGATCCGTTAAACAAATAACTGGTGGGGGCATTTGTCCAACCTAATAGATTATCATAACCGATACGCCAGTAACCGCCATAAGATTGCGAGGCAGTCATGGTGGCATCTGTAGCCTGCAATACCCCATCAACATACAGGTTGGCTCCGTTGGTTGTTGATTCGGTAGCCACCACATGGTGCCAGTTACCATCCGCGTAAGTTGTCGTAGTATTTATGGTTTTAAGTGTTCCCGGGAAAAGGCCAAAATAAAGTTGCCCGCTGTTACTCATATAAATATGTCGGTCACTGTTAATACTCAGCCCGGTTTGCGATGAGCCAAAACCTACCAGCCTGCCTCCTGCCGAACTGGTTTTGAACCATACGCTAATGGAAAAGTTTTGGGGGCCGGGGAACGCTACAGCAGTAGCGGTAGAAACATACTGAGTTGAACCATTAAAGCTATAGGCGCTGTTTGCGGCCGAATAACGATCTGCAACAAGCGTGGGGGCGTTTTGAAGCGTTCCATTATTTGAATTGCCTGAAACATCGTTAGCATTACCGGTAAACGGATAGGAAAGATATAAACTGCCGGTTGGACTTGTAGGGGCAGTAGCAATAGCCGGACCGGCATTTACAGTTGCAGTTACGGCGACGCGTGGCGTGCTTGTTGCCCCGTTTTGAGTATAGCTGACATAATAGGTTGTAGTTGCCGTTAGGGTTGGCGTAGTAAAAGTTGAGCCCGTTCCTAAAGATGAACCGCCTGTAAGGGCAGCATACCAGTTATATACCCCGCCCGACGGTGAGCTTCCTGAAGCTGAAAGTGTTACTGTTCCCGAAACACATGTTGAGCCGCCGGTACCCGTAGGGGTGGTAGGGTTAACCGTAATAGTAAATGTATTGCTGGTACCTGCACCGCTGGCATTATAGGCGGTAACAGTATAGGAGGTGGTTGCCATCGCTGCTGTCGGGGTACCGCTGATGCTGCCTGTTGAACTGTTAAAGGTTAAGCCCGCAGGCAAGGATCCGCTCAGGAAAAAGCCGCCGGTTGGGGTGGATTTATTCATCTGGTTGGCATAATAAGCCGAGGTATATAGGACGCCTTTACTGTCAACAGCTATCCCTTCGGGGTCGGTAAGGGCTTTGCTGGTGAGTAAGGTGCCGCTTTGATTGTAAACATAAACTGTATTGGTAGCTGCATTATCACCTATATAGAAATTTCCGGCACCATCAATGGTTATGGCCTGCGCAGATGTATACCCGCTGAGAAAAATAGATTGAAATGTTCCGGCCGAATTGTATTTTGTTACGTTCCCGGTACCGTTGTTTAATACGTAAATATTACCCGATGCATCCACAGCTACCCCAAGTGAGGTACTTAAATTAGTAGTAGGTAACGAAAGTAAGAGTGTACCGCTGGTATTGTATTTTTTTACAGTAACAGCACCCTGATCGGCGATGTAAATGTTATTCGAATTGTCGATGGTAATTCCCAAAGCATAATTTAAGCCGCTAAGTATGGTAGACTGGTATACACCGCTTGAATTATATTTATATACGCTGCCTGTACCTGGAGTAGCGCCAAGGTTCAGTACATAAGCGTTGCCTGACGAATCAAAAACCAGGTCTTTAGGAAGCGACATGGTAGCACCCGTGCCAAAGGTACCAAGGTAAGTACCGCTTGAATTATATCTGCTGATGGTGTTGTTACCCGTATTGGTTACATAAATGTTACCAGATGCGTCAATAGCTACACCGCGCGGGTTATTTAAGGTAGCGCCGGTAAGTGCTGTTGTAGTCGCGCTATAGCCAATCGCGCTAACGCCGTTAGTAACCGTAGGGGTTAGGGTAGTAATGGCTGTGCCAACTGTATAAACATTGGTTGTAGTATAGGTAATGACTGGAACAGCGGCAAAAATGTTATTTCCCAGCAATATAAAAGCAACCGATAGTAAAAAGTAAGCATGACGCCCTCTCATATTCACAGGTAAAACGTTATTAAATAATATTCTTAATAATATTCAACCTTTATACGGCCAGACAGATCAATTGGTTTAGTTATTTACAGAAAATCAATTATTTGAACAAAGTATTATGAACACGCGATCAGCACTTAAACATACGCTTAATAATATGAAAGCTAATCATTCGATAAACTTGCAGGAAAATAAACAACGGAAACGCTTCGGCTTACTGCCTGATGACCGGCGAACAGGGATCGCCTTTACTTTCAAAGATTGTTATTATGCCGGCGGCTATCCCATAAAAGGATAGCCGCCGGCATAATTGATCTAATCTAACTTATTTACAACGTTTATCAGGGCACAATGCTCCATTGCTGATTCAGGCTGCTATTGTTACCGTAAAACTCCATAGGGCTGCCGTTCGCTGTGCCTCCGCCGGTATCCAGGCATTTACCATTCGTCCTGTTCACAATTTTAAAATATGAACCTATCGGAACAATTGTCCATTGCTGATTGGTACTGCCCCCGCTGGTCCACTGTGCAACGGTCGAAGCGTCAGCGGTATGGTTATAGCTATCCAGCGCTTTTCCACTCGATACGCATATCAGCTTATAGTAACCGCCGCTATAAGTAAGTGTCCATTTTTGATTATTGCTGGTGCTCGAAGCCCATTGTCCAACAGTAGCTCCGTCTGTAGTTGCACCAAGGTTATCGAGGTATTTACCTGTAGCCCTGTTAACCACATGGTAGGTACCATTGGCAATAGGTTGTGTGCCAACGGTAGCGGTAAGTGTACCAAACCCCAGTTGGTCAAACCCGCCGCTGGTAGATCCGTAGTTACCTCCGCCCCCTTCCGGCCTTACCTGGGTGGCAAATTGGCTGCTATAAGTTGCGGTTACGCCCATCACGTTCTGGTAATGGTTGTAAATCAGTTCCCAGCAAGGGCGGATGGTACCGCGGGAAGCAGCCGAAATAACGGTTTGGTTAACATTGTCGCAATTGTCGTAAGTGTTATAAGGCACCGTCATATTCAGATTATACTTCGCGGTATATTCGGCTAACGCAAGTACCTTGTTGCCCTCGTACGCGAACAGATCCTGGCCCTGGTTAAAGGCCATCTGGCAAAATGCACCTATCAGTGAAATGTCCAGCGTTGCGTGTCCCTGGTCGCGGCCCGCTTCCTGGTTTTGCCCAAGGTTTCCGGGGTGAACATAAAACACAGCCCTGTCGATATTACCATTACCAATACCGCTCTTAAAATAAGTTATAGCCTGGTTAAACTTGGCCTGATCATCGCATAAAATGCCGATTGATAAAATAGTGGCCATATTGCACAGGTCCCAGTTTGCCCAATAATGCGTATCGCAGGTACCGTTGTGATTGGTAAGGAAACCATTGGCGGCCGGATAGAAAACATTTAACATAAATGCTTTAAAGTTGTTAAAGTCGGTAGCCGCCCAGCCACTGTACGAACGAAGGATCTCGGCGGCATTTGCAAGCTGGTATCCATAAAGACCGGAAGCCAGCGCATAATTCGAATCCCCTCCTATTGCCTTGCATGTGGTTGCCCAGGCATTAAGAATGCTCACAGCTTTGTCGGCGTATGCATTATTGCCCGAAATGTACCATTGCAAAGCATCCTGATAGGCTGCGGCAGCGTCACGCATAATGTGTACATAATTGCCTCCGGTACTGGTTCGCGTGAGCGTATCATTCGGACCGGCCATGACATAATTAAGCTGCGCATACGAATTGGCAGTGAGCAGGTTGTAACTGTCTACCCAGGGGGAGGCATTGGCGTTTACCTGTGTTTGCATCCGGATCAGGTCTGCAGAGGTATGCAGCATACCCGGATGGATGTAACTGAATGTAGCATTAGTTTTAAGTTTGGCATTCCCGGTTTCATTGGTTTGTCCGGAAATACTTTCGGGCGAAATGGTCTTTTTACACCCAACCGCAGCAATTATACAGCAGCCGATTAATACTAATAATTTGTTTCTCATATTTTAAAATTCTTAATGTATTGGCAGGCGTTTACCTGCCCTTATTTACCAGGAGCGTATACTATTGGTTAAAAAACGCTCCCGCTAATCCTGAAAAAACACCGCATTTGAGGATAACAGCGATAAATGAACCTGTTAAACAACCGCAACACAGTTTTTTTAAAGGAAGTATAAATAAAACATATTTGATGATGCTGCATTTTCAGGGTTGCAACTTTCCCTTACCTGTTTTATGAAGACAAGCAACTTCATCGTTGGCCAAACAATATTTGATAACCATTAAGGTTAGACTTGTAAAAAATAGTTAATCAGGGGAAAGTGAAATAATGGCGCCGTAACGGCGGCAAACGTATGATCTGCTATAAAGACAATGATATTGTGGGTTGATACTCAACGGCAAAGCATTTTTTGCGGCCAGATGAAAAACATTCAATTAAAAAAGGCACACTCACAAAACGCCCCCCAAATAAAACCGAACACAACCGTCCGAATCCGAACAATCCCCAAGACACTATCGCATCACAATAAATTGATTTACAACAAATTAATCATTTGGCACACATTTGATACATATTCTTGAAGCAGGCCTGTCTGCGCATCGGTGGCTGCCAATTAAACAATCAATTTTATGATCAGAAATTATCTAATAATTGCATGGCGTAACCTTATCAAAAACAAGGTACACTCTGTTATCAATATCGCCGGACTATCTGTTGGTATGGCAGTAGCCATGCTGATCGGACTGTGGATCTGGGATGAGCTATCCTTTGATAGCAATCATAAAAACCGTGACACTATTGCCCAGGTCATCCAAAATGTAACTAATAACGGGGAAGTACAAACATGGCAATCGGTTCCGCTGCCCCTGGCCGCGGAATTGCGCAAAAACTACGGAAGTTTTTTTAAGCAAGTGGTGAACAGCGCCGGTTACGGCGACCACATGCTGGCGCTTGACGCCAAAAAGCTCAACCGTACCGGTGTATTTATGGAACCTAACGGCCCCGAAATGTTTACATTGCAAATGCTGAAGGGCAACCGCAATGCGCTTACCGATCCTTCA
Organism: uncultured Mucilaginibacter sp.; assembly: GCA_966212355.1. GTDB lineage: Bacteria > Bacteroidota > Bacteroidia > Sphingobacteriales > Sphingobacteriaceae > Mucilaginibacter. The sequence goes on along the minus strand of CBIHRB010000001.1, from coordinate 21,879 downwards.
TCTATCCTGATCTCCGCCTCAACGGCTAAAGCCTATTTTGGCGACAGTGATCCGATCAACAAAACTTTAAAGATTGATAACCATTATAATGCAAAAGTTGGAGGCGTGTTTGAAGATATGCCCTCAAATGCCACATTTGCTGGCCTCAATTTTATCGCGCCCTGGGATATGGGATTTACTGCCAATGACATCCGATCGATGCGTGAACCATGGCGGCCAAACTTCTGTACGCTATATGTTCAAACTGCCGAAGGCGCTGACCTTTCGGTCATCTCATCAAAAATAAAAGATGCCAAGCTGCGTAATGTGAACGCTGTTCTCGCTAAAAAGAAACCTGCGCTGTTCCTGCAGCCCATGAGCAAATGGCATCTTTATGATGAATTTAAGGATGGTAAAAATACAGGCGGCCGTATCCAGTATGTATGGATGTTTGGTATCATTGGCGTATTTGTGTTGCTGCTGGCCTGTATCAATTTCATGAACCTGAGTACTGCCCGGTCTGAAAAGCGCGCCCGGGAGGTGGGTATCCGTAAGGCTATCGGCTCGGCCCGGGGCCAGCTGATCTATCAATTCTTCAGTGAATCGGTATTATGTGTATCCTTTGCCTTTGTGCTTGCGCTTCTTTTTGTGCAATTGAGTTTGCCCTTCTTTAATGAAGTGGCCGGCAAACAAATAACTATCCCCTGGGGCAACCCTTTTTTCTGGCTTATGGGAATAGGCTTTACCTTGTTTACCGGCATAGTGGCAGGTAGCTACCCTGCTTTTTATTTGTCGTCTTTTCAACCCGTAAAGGTACTGAAAGGAGCTTTCCGGGTTGGAAAAATGGCTGCCCTCCCCCGCAAAGCATTGGTAGTGCTGCAATTTACAGTATCTGTTACGCTAATTATAGGCACCATTGTTGTTTTCAGGCAAATACAATTTGCAAAAGACAGGCCTGTGGGTTATACCCGCGACGGGCTGTTATCGGTTAACCCGGGTACAGACCAAATCCATAAAAGTTTTGAAGCTGTAAAAGATGAACTGTACAAAACCGGCACGGTGGTTTCGGCAGCAGAAGGAGATGTAAACCCAACACAAACCGCGGGCAGCACCAGTGCTATTGAATGGAAAGATAAGGACCCAAACCTGAGTATAGATTTTCAGCAGAATGGCGTTTCGGCCGGCTACGGAAAAACCGCCGGATGGCAGTTCAGGGAAGGACGGGAGTTTTCTAAAGATTTTCTGACTGATTCAACAGCGGTAGTCATCAACGAATCCGCTGTGAAGTTTATGGGAATGAAGGACCCTTTAAGAAATAGTATTACTTTTTATGGCGTCACTTTCAAAATCATCGGCGTGATCAAAGATATTATTGTCGATTCGCCATATGGACAGGTGAAGCCATGCGTTTACTTTTTTAATAAAGATGCCGGGGGCACCGTACTGCTGCGCATTAACCCAAAGGTGAGCGCCGGTACTGCTATAGCAAATATCCAGAGGGTATTTAAACGTTTTAATCCTGAGCAACCCTTCCAATATACTTTTATCGACGGGGCCTACGCTCAAAAATTTGGTAACGAGCAGCGCATCGGCAGGCTGGCCGCATTCTTTGCCGGGCTGGCAATCTTTATCAGTTGCCTGGGATTGTTTGGCATGGCTTCTTTTATGGCCGAACAACGTGTGAAAGAAATCGGCGTTCGCAAGGTGTTGGGGGCAACAGTTTTCAACCTTTGGCGGTTATTATCTGCAGATTTCATTAGCCTGGTTATGCTTTCATTGCTGTTGGCTACACCTATAGCGTTTTACCTGATGCACAACTGGCTTCAGCATTTTGATTACCGGGCGGGTATATCTGTATGGATATTCATCATTACTGGTTTTACTGCACTTGTCATCACATTGCTTACGGTTAGCCTGCAGACCATAAAAGCAGCGTTAACCAGCCCGGTAAAGAGCCTGAAAAGCGAGTAGCCGGAACAATTCCGGCTACGGTATATTGGGGTAATGCTAAAAAAAGACCTGCCGTTAATTTTATCCAGGCAGGTTTTCGCTAAAGCGATAAATGCCGTAATGTTAAGTTTTTACCAAGTAATTATGCTAACTATTAAATTAGCTGTTTAAAGATCGCGCGCAATTTGCATGACTTTTTCCGCTTCAATGCGACGGTGGATCTCATGTACCATGCTGTCCATTTCCCGGGCGCATTCGCGGAGTTTTGAAAAGATCTCTCTTCGTTCGTTCTCATCCTCGGTCATATCCAGCAAGTTTACCAATCCGAGCATAGTTGCCACAGGCCGCCTGATCTCATGCGAGCTTATCCACGCAACCTCACGGAGTAAACGGTTCTGCCGGTTAACCTCTTCTTCTTTTTCTTTACGGTAAGTTATATCCTGACAAACGATGATGTAGCCCTGAAAAGCGTTATCTTCATCATATGCCGGGGTTAACTGGGCTGATACCCAAACCGGGGTCCTGTTTTTGGTATAAATGATCGTATCTATACCAAAAGCTTCCCTGGCCTGCTGCTTCCTTATTAACGTTTGGATCACCGGGTCATCGGGATCTGTCAAAAAATCACCCGGCATTTTATTTACCACCTCTTCCATGGCGTAACCGGTCAGCTCTACAAAGGCGTTGTTTACCCATTGCACCCTGCGCAGATCATCGGTAATAAGCACCATATTATTTACCTGTTTAATGATGCGTGCCAGCCGCTTATTTTCCTGGGTGCTGCGTTTAAGGGCATCAATATCTCTTACCGCTCCTATCAGTCGTATCGGTTGCTTTTGGTCGTTATATATAAAATACCCCTGATCCATCACGTATTTATATTCACCTTTACCGCAATTGAGCCGGTATTCGCATTCCCAGTTGGTTAAACCGGCACGGCTGATCCTTTCCTGGCTGCTCACTACTTCTTCCATATCATCCGGATGGATCAGCGACCGCCACCATTCCAGCTCATAACTAATTTCGTCGTGCGGTATTTGCACCAAATGCGTGAGGCTTGTATTATATATCAGTTTGTTTTCAACAATATTAAGGTCATAAACAACATCCCTGGTAGCCTGGGCCACCAGTTCGTAGCGCTCAACGGCTTCTTTTAACCTTTCATCTTTAAGCCTGTCTTCGGTAATGTCGGCAAAATATACAGCAACGCCTTCATCAGTAGGATAAGCAGCCATCCTGAGCCAGCGCTGCAGGATAACCGAGTAATCTTCGTGCCTTACAATAACCCGTTCTTCAAGCGCTTTCTGATAAACAGGGTAAAACTTATTTTCGGCTTTAGGAAAAAACTCAAAAATACTTGCACCAATAATCCGGCTTCTGTCTGTTTTAACCATCTCCCGAAAGATGTCATTTATTCGGGTTATCTTCATTTGGCGGTCGAGCTCGAAAAAGCAATCGGTGATACTGTTCAAAGTGTGCTCAAAGCTGTACTGGTACCGGTTGCGCTCCATTTCCAGTTGCTTGAGCTCAGTAATATCCTGCAGTGAACCTGCTATCTTAAGTTCCTGCTCCCCGGTGCTTTCCACGCGGGCAAGCTGGCGGATATAGCGGGTTGTACCATCCAGGGCAGTGATCCGGTGCGTTACATCAAGTTGTTTACCGGTACTGATCAGCTCATGCAAAGCGTTGATCATCAGCGGGCGGTCTTCCGGAAAAATGTGCTGTACATAAATATCGAAAGCTTCGCGCCCATCCCGTTCCAAACCCGCAATGCGATAAACCTCGTCTGACCATATCAGCTTGTTTTCACGAGGGTAGAATTCCCATCCGGCCACCTGCGACAACAACTGGGTTTCACTAAGCTTATGTTTTTCTTCTAAAAGCTCCTGGTTTACTTTTTCAAGAGCTTGCTCAAATGCCACCCGTTCGGTCATGTCACGTATCATAACCATGATATGGGGCTTTTTATTGAACCAGATTTTATGCGAGGTAATATTTACATAAATCAGTTGCCCGTCCTTTTTAATATGACGCCAGGTACCGCTGTCATTGAGCTTACTGTCCAGCCGCGCTGATGAAGAAATCACGTTCTCCCGGTCTTCCAAAGGCCTGATATCCAATATCGTCCGCTGCCTGAACTCTTCCGCACTGTAGCCATAAACGGCAATGGCAGCATCGTTTACCGAAATAAACCGGAGTGTCCCCGGCTCGTAAATCCACATGGGGTTTGGATTGGATTCATACATGCTCCGGTATTGCTTTTCGCTCTGTTTCAACCTTTGGTCTTCTGACCTGATCAAAGCGTAAAGAGCAATTGCTGTAACCATTACAAACAGGCACCCCTTTCCTAAACTCAGCCACAGGTATTGGTTGGGGCTAAGTATTCCTTCGAAATAAAACAATAGCCGGTCACTGAACATGATCCACAGCAGGCTAATCAACAAATAAGCAAAGGCAATTCCAAACGCCCCTTTTCTCATATATAGTTTGTAAATCAATAAAGTTGTTAAACGTTATTGTTAATTAGTAAGTTACCAATTAAAAAAATTAAGCCCCTGAGTTAAAATTAAACCGTTGTATAAATAGCAGGCACAACAACAATTGTAACATATGTGTTACCTTTGACATTTATTACCGGTAACGCCAAACCATCTCCGTGGTTTTTTTCGTAATAACATAAATTATTGCATACCCCTTAAAACCATTGATGCCCGGTATCTTTATGCGACTAAACTTTACCCGCAATTTACAGCTCGGCTACGGGTTTTCAATATTGATCCTGCTGATCGTCGGATTTTTTTCCTATAATACGATTAATAATTTGCTAAACAGCAATGAAGCTGTTGGCCACAGCACGCTGGTGATCCAGAAGCTTGAACAAGCTATTTCCTCGATGAAAGATGCAGAAACAGGGCAGCGTGGTTTTCTGCTTACAGGCAAGGCCTCCTTCTTAGGTCCTTATAAGGGCGCCTATCTCAAAACACAGAGCCTGATTACTGAGGTAGGTGCCTTAACCGCCGGTAACACCCTGCAGCAAGCCAACCTGGCAGGCATCCGTGCAATACTAACCCGGCGAATGGCCATCCTGGAGCAACTTGTTTCAAAAAAACAACATCAACAGGCTGTTTCCACAGCCGATCTGGAAGAAGGAAGATCTGCCATGGATGCATTGCGCCTTGCCGTTGACCATGCAGAAGATACCGAACGCAAACTATTGGATGAACGCAGGGCAGTTTTGGAACGTTATACCTTTGTTGCTCCGGCAGCCATAATCGTAATGCTCATACTCGCCGTTGTGATCGCTTCATTATCATATATCAGTGCAATTCGCGATGTGAAGGTAAAAGACCGGCTGCAGCGGGAACTGGAGGTGAAAGAACAGGAAACCGCGGCTTTTAATGAGGAACTTACCGCGGCTAATGAAGAGATCAGCACAGCAAACGAAGAACTCATCTCTATCAATGGTGAGCTTTTGGAGGCACAACAGGCACTTTCACGGATGAACGGATCGCTGGAGGAACTGGTAGCTGCCCGCACTAAATCCCTTGCAGAAAGCGAAGAGGAAACACAAGCCCTTAATGAGGAACTTACCGCGATTAACGAAGAACTTGCTGCATCAAACGAAGAAATGCTGGCAAGTAATGAGGAACTGCAAAGAAGCAGGGAAGAAATACAAAAGAAGGAGCAGTTATTCCGTTCTATCGCCGTCAATATTCCCCGCTCATTGATCCTCGTTATTGACAGGGAGCATAACCTGGTAACGATGGAAGGTGAACTGATGCAAAAATTAGGGTACAACGAAGATAGTTATGCAGGTTTACACATGGCCGAACTTAACTCTCCGGAGCGGTATGCCATAACCAGGGGGTACTATGAGCGGATGTTAAACGGTGAGCAGATACGGACCGAACTTAAAAGCAGCGGCGGCCATGATCTGCAGGTAGATTTTGTACCATTAACAGATGAACGGGGAATGGTGTATGCCGGACTGGTGATCGCGCTTGACATATCCGATCAGAAAAAAGCAGAGGAACGCAGTGCCAAACTGGCCGCCATCGTAGAATCATCAGATGATGCGATAATAGGTAAATCGCTGGAGGGGACGATCACCAGCTGGAACAAATCGGCAGAGAGGATCTTTGGTTACCCGGCCTCCGAAATGATAGGACAGTCTATTCTTAAGCTGGTTCCGGAAGATCGGCAGGATGAGGAACCGCAGATCATAACCCGCTTGAAAAACGGGGAGCGCATGGAACATTTTGAGACAAAAAGACTGGCGAACGGCGGGCGTATCCTGGATGTATCCTTAACCATTTCGCCTATACGTGATAAACACGGAAAGATCACCGGGGTTTCCAAGATCGCCAGGGATATTTCGGAGCAGAAGCAAGACGAGCTGCGGAAAAATGATTTTATAGGCATGGTGAGCCATGAACTTAAAACCCCGTTAACCTCGCTGATGGCGCTAATCCAGGTGGCTAACCTCAAGTTGAAAAATAATCCTGATAATTTTCTCGCGGGCGCTATGGAAAAAGCGGATATCCAGGCGAAGAGGATGAGCAGCATGATCAACGGGTTCCTGAATATATCGCGCCTGGAATCGGGTAAAATCGCCATCAATAAAGAATTATTTGATCTGGACCTGCTGATCAGGGAAGTTGTTGAGGAATACGGGCTCACTGTTTCCACTCATATTATTCATATCGATATCAGTAATCATGTGCAGGTTAATGCCGACAGGGAAAAGATCGGCTCGGTAATTTCCAACCTGATTAGCAACGCCGTTAAATACTCGCCTAAACGCAGGAAGATTGAAGTGAAATGTGCTCCCGTCAATGGCTTTGCCCAGGTTAGCATAAAAGATGAGGGAATGGGGGTCGATGCCCAGGACCTGCCCAGGATCTTTGACCGTTATTACCGGGTTGAAAGCAACCAAACCCGTCATATTTCAGGTTTCGGTATTGGCCTTTATTTAAGTGCCGAGATCGTTCGCCGGCACGAGGGACAAATCTGGGCAGAAAGCGAAAGCGGTACAGGATCTGTTTTTCACTTCAGTTTACCACTGGCTTAAAACCGTGCATCATTACGGGCATAACCGGTAACCGGTGATTTTTTTATTAATTTACCTATCGCACCGGTTAAAGTTTAAAGAAGCAGACGATGCCTGAAAAAAACACTATCCTGTTTACATTACATTACCTGGGCAACAGCGAACGTATTCATACATTCCCCGGGCAATATCACAGTTTAATGTCGCTCATATGCGATAAGCTGGCAATTCCGGGCTTTGGGCTGTGCTGCAGAATGGGGAGTTGCGGCACCTGTTTGGTACAAATTACCGGCCATCACTCAACAATCAAAAGAAATGTACTGAGCTGCAGCATCCTGATCAATGACGATCTGTCAAATACGGATATATTTATACCGGATAAAATATATTAAAAGACCCTGTTAATGCTGATGTAGCCGTACTAATGTTTTTTAATGCTATTTCTTTTTCGATATCCCCGTCATTCGTTTTAACCAAGCTCAAAAATATCTGACTACTAATAAATTACATCACATAAGTGCAGCTTTAAAATTAGCAGATGTACTTGAATATACCTAAATTTAAAAAAAGATTGATGCATACAGGCTCCCAACCAACGATGAAACGAGCTGATACGATACCAAAATGCAAACTGATTATCCTGTGCTTTCTTTTGGCCATTTCAGCAAACGCGCAGGAAATTACCAGGCGCCATGTTGATTCTTTGCTTTCGCAAAAAAGCTTCCCGGGCTCTGCCCTCAACCGGATCAACTCAACGCTGCAACTGGCTGAGTTTTTCACCCATCTGCGCCATCCTTCTCCGGCACAGTTGGATAGTGCTTCTCACTTTATTAACCAGGCCGAACAGCTTAATCACCGATCTCCGCAGGCCGAAACCAACTTTCGCATTGCATTGATCCGTTCGGCATTTTACAAGTCGAAAGGCCAATCCAAAAACGGTCGCGCATTGCTTGAGCAAACCATACAGGAAATTAAGCAGGCACATAACCGGACGCTGCTTGGTAAAGCCTATTTTGAGCTATCTGAATATTACAGCCAGGATTTTTTGCAGCAAACCATGGTTTCCCGGATTCATTATCTGAACCAGGCCGTCAGCGCTTTTGAGCATACAAACCAACTGGTTGAACTTGCCCGGTGTTACCGGTTATTAGCCGATCTGCACCAGATGATGAATGATTATACTCTTGCTTTTGCCGAAACTAAAAAGGCATTAGCCTATTATGATCAGGCTCATTACACAGAAACCCAGGGGCTTTACGCGTTATTAGGAAGACTGTATTATACCCAGGGCGACTATAAAACAGCAATCAGCTATGAATTAAAGGCTCTGAAAATTGCCACCGCAAGCCATGCGGATAATGTGAGGTTAATATGCCAGATCAATAATAACCTGGGCTATGATTTTGTAAAGCTTGGCGATAATCAAAAGGCCATCAATTATTTTTCACGCGCTTTGGAAATTGCCAAATCAGAGAAAGATAATGCAACCATATACTTGCTGGCAGGCAATATAGTTGATGTTTACCTCCGGATGCATCAGCCGCAAAAAGCCAAAGCTTTTTTAACACACGTGACCCAAAAATTTGTGCATCCCTCCGGAAAGCTATATGAAGGAGGCGATGAGGTAAGTCAAACCTATCTTAAAATTTACCTGGCGTTAAAACAGTATAGTGAAGCTAAATTTTACTGCGACAAGCTGATACAGCAAACCAACAATCCCAACCTCAATTTATATGCCCGGAGCAGCTATTATGAACTGATCATTAAATTTTACACCGCAACCGCCAGGTTTGCCGAAGCATTAAAATATCTAAAAATGAACCAGGATCTATTGAGGAAGATTGGCAATGCCAATGACCTTGGCACCAATGAAACTCTTTGGTTTGGCCTGGATACCAGCCGGCGGCAGTATCAGTCGGCTATTCATCATCTTATATCAGCCAATATCATCAAAGACTCGATATTTAGTACCACCAAAAGCAAACAGATTGAACAACTGCAAATTGAATTTGAAACCCGGCAAAAGGAAGCACAAATTACACTTTTAAACCAAAAGAGCAAGCTTGAGCAGGCCAATTTACAGCAGGCCAACCTGGTTAAAAACCTTACAATCGGCGCCATATTTTTATTGCTGGTTATAGCGGCTTTATTATTCAGGCAAAACGTGCATAAGCAAAAAAGCAACGAGGTGATCACTTCCAAAAACGTTCTGCTGGAAGATCTGCTGCTGCAAAAAGAATGGTTGTTGAAAGAAGTGCATCACCGGGTAAAAAACAACCTGCAAATTGTAATGAGCATTTTGAACACGCAATCGGCTTATTTACAAAATGATATCGCGCTTGAAGCAATTCGCGGCAGTCAGCACCGGGTAAACGCCATTGCGCTTTTACACCAGAAACTCTACAGCAGCACAACCACTGCCCTTGTATCTATGCCGGCTTATATCGGCGAATTGATTGATTACCTAAGCGATTCGTTCGATACAGGTTACAGGCAGATCAAAATAAAACATGTGTTAAATCCACTTAACCTTGATCCCGCTCTGGCGGTACCCATCGGTTTAATATTAAACGAAGCGATCACCAATGCTATAAAATATGCTTTTGATCATAAGGGCGGCGAAATCATGGTGAGCCTGTCAACATCAGATGATGAAAACGCAATTTTAAAGGTATCTGACACCGGGCGCGGCCTCCCTCCCGACTTTGACTTTGGTGAAGCTAATTCCCTTGGGATGGAAATGATGAAAGCGCTTGGCAAGCAGTTAAAAGGGAAATTTGTAATTGAAAATGGCCAGGGCGTTACCTTAATGATAAGCTTTCCTATTGAACAAAACCGGGAAGAAGTTTTTGAAGAAAAGGATTATTTATAGTACACCGTTAGTTGAAAACCTCTCATCCCGGCAAAATTTAGATTATACATAAATATTTAATGTATCACAATGAAAAATAACCTCCTTTTAATCAAAAGCTTTTTTGGATTGATCGTTGTTTTTTTCACAGCGCAGTCCTTTTATTATCGCTATCAAAAAAACACCGTAACGTCAACGGCTTTACCGTATAAAAGCACCCTTAAACGGGCCGTGGTATGTGGTTTTGCGTATAAGAGTGCAGATAGCATCCCGGAGATCCCGGCATTAAAGGGCTGGGGTAACTATCAATGGAAAATCACCACATCATCCGATAGTGCGCAATTTTATTTTAACCAGGGCATAAGCATGTATTATGCTTTTCATTCTATTGAAGCAATAGCATCTTTTATCAAAGCAACCCGTTTTGATCCCGGCTGCGCAATGGCCTGGTATGGCAAGTCGCTGGCTTTAGGGCCAACTATTAACTACCCTAATGGGTATGCCCCTCCAGCTGATGCCTATGAAGCATCAGAAAAAAGCAAAAGGCTGAGCACCAATAGCACCCCGCTCGAAAAGGAGCTTATTACAGCTATGCAGCAGCGCTACAGTAAAGACAGCAGCCTTACAGTAAAGCAGTTAAGAACCAATTATGCCGATGCCATGCATGCAGTATATTCAAAGTATCCTAAAAACGCCGAGGTATTAACCCTATATGCTGATGCTTTACTGTTGCTCCATCCCTGGGACCTGTATGCGCATGATTTTACGCCCAAACCATGGACGCCGCAAATCCGGTCGCTGTTAGAGCAAGCCCTGGTCATTTGTCCCAAACATCCGGGGGCCAATCATTTTTATATCCACACTATGGAGGCTTCCGCAACACCACAAATGGCATTAAAAAGTGCCCGTTTGTTGGATACCCTGATGCCGCAGGTATCGCATATAACACATATGCCTTCACATATTTATATCCGTACCGGCAATTACGAACAGGGTATCATGAATAATACCGCGGCTGTTGCAGGTTTTAATACTTACCTGGAACAGTACAGCCCTGTAGCAAACGGAGATGTATTATATAAGATCCACAACATCCATTTAACAGTAAACTGTGCGCAAATGGCCGGCGATTATCAAACAGCCTTTGCTGCCGCTAATGATGCCAGGGCAGCGCTGCCACCTTATTACTTAGCTGCAAAAGGGGCCGATGGTAATTTTTTCCAATATGTTTATATGCAGCCGGTATTAACGGCGGTGCGGTTTGGTAAATGGGCGGATATTTTAGATACTAAACCTGTTGACACATTGGTTTACGCGTCGGCATTGCTGCATTTTTCAAAAGGTTTGGCATGGTGCAGCAAAGGCAATGCCACTAATGCCAGGCGTGAGCTAAAAATACTGGAAACCAAAATGCTGGACCAATCATTAAAAACACCATTAGATAATTTTAGCAGCGCTTACGAATCTGCAGGCGTTGCCAGCCTTATATTACAGGGCAGTATTGCCGCCGCCGAAAAAAAATACAGCACAGCCATTAATATCTTACAAAAAGCCGTTGCCGCCGAAGATCACCTGATCTATAATGAACCCCGCGACTGGCCACTGCCCGCAAGACACTACCTTGCCAATACTTTGTTAAAAGCAGGCAGATACAATGAAGCCACAGTTGTATTAAATAAAGACCTTGTAATTAATCCCAACAATGGCTGGGCGTTAACCGGGCTTCAGCTGGCCTATCAAAATACAAGTAATGCCACTGCTTTAAATAAAATAAAACAACAATTAAAAACTGCCTGGAAAATAAAAGACACAGAAATTGACAAGCCTGTATTTTGATATGTGATAATACCATGCTAACAGATTACAAAAAATTTATGCTGTTTTAAAATGTTCCCGGTTTTGATTCGTCTTCATTATTAAAGACGGTTAAAATCATCAAATAGACAATAACATGAAAAAGCATATCATATCAACAGCACATAGCCAGTTGTGGGAGGGCATAGACGACTAAAAGAATAAATTAACAAAGGTTATTAGCGGCGGGTGCTGTATCTTAGCCCCATGACGGATTATAAACTGGAAGCAGCTAAAGCCGCTTTAACCTTGATTACCCCCAATCAAATTATTGGTTTGGGAGCCGGGAGCACCATAGCTCATTTGGTTAATATGTTAGCCCGGGATCTTAAGCTTGCGGCTTCCTTAATATTTACCTCATCATCATTCAAAACAACCCAGTTGTTAAGCAAACATGAGTTGCGCATTCAGTCGCCTGCCTTGCTTAATAAACTCGATATCTATTTTGATGGCTGTGACCAGTTTGACAGCGAACTAAACGCACTGAAAAGCGGCGGCGGCATCCATACTACCGAAAAGATCCTTGCCTCAATGGCGCATGAATTTATTTTGCTGGGCGATGAGGGAAAATTCTCAGCCCAACTTAACGCTACATATCCGCTGGTTATAGAGATATTACCGCAAGCCTTACAAATTGTACCGGCAAAACTGGCAACCCTGTTTCCTCAGGCTACACTTACCCAGCGTATGAGCACACAAAAAGATGGTGCGTTGATATCTGATAATGGTAATATGCTGATCGATGTACAATTTGCTGAACTGCCCGAACCGGCTAAATTAAATGCCCTGGTTAAAATGATACCAGGTGTTGTTGAACACTCTTTATTTTACCAAATGGCCGGCAGGGCAATTGTTGCAGGCGAAAATGGTATCCGGACCATAAGGCCTCAAAGGTAACCCGTCAGTCGGGATTATTTAAAACGGCGATACCCTTTAACGTACACACACCATAGTTAAAATGGTTTAACAGCTGTAGCTGAACATCCCATAAATTAAATTCGGCATGAGGATATACGGAGGCGTTAAACCCAAGTTCAATCTGGTTAACCCGCATAATGGCAATTATTCGGGCGTCAATTTCGGGACGGACATACCCCTGATCGATACCCTTTTTTAAAAGCTTCCCGATAATATTTACCAGGAAACCTGTTTTAAACTGCAGGTAGAGTTCCCATCCTTCGTGATGGTGTTTTTGCAGGTCATGCAATACAACAGGGTGTACCCTTGAAAAGATCTCACCTGTGCACCTGGTTAACTCAACCATTTCATCCATCATATTGCCCGCATCACTGATAATGGCACAAAGATTTGCCTCATCAGCCGCGAGCCGCTTTTTTACAAGGGCAGTAACAAGCTCATTTTTATCCTTAAAATGCTGATAAATTGTTTTTTTGGAGATTCCCAAATGCCGGGCAATATCATCCATGGTAATGCTTTTTATTCCCGCTTCAAGAAAAAGCGCTTCACTCCCATTTAAAACCCGCTCCTTATCAATCATAGCTTTAGGTGGTTATCAACGCGGTAATCCCCCTGATAGCACCAATCAGGATCTCCTGGTTCATTTTTTCATCCCGCGTAAGCTGGATCATGTTAATGGCTATCAATCCATGAATTACGGCCCAGTAGGTGTAGTATTTTTTTTGAACTTCCTCCTCACTTACCTCCCGGGGTGCATACAGCTCCCGTATCACTTCAGAAACCATCTCCGGAAAAACCAATGCTTCCGCTATCCGGTTTTCTACCGGGCTGCAACCTGTACCAACAGCAAACATCAACTGGTAAAGCTCCTTATAGGCAACAGCAAAGTTCCAGTAAGCCAACCACATCGCCTCCATCTGTTCAATGGCGTCTGTATGTGCCTCTTTTGCCAGTTTAACCATAGCTGCCAGTTTCAGGTGCCCCGTGCGGGTAAGCTCGGTGTACAAAGCTTCCTTGCTTTCAAAATACTCGTAAATAGCAGGAGCCGTGTACTCGATATGATCGGCAAGTTTCCGCATACTTAACGCATCACATCCTTCACATTTGATCATATCCAATGCAGCGTCCAGTATCTTTCGGCGGGTATCATCCTTTTGCCGCAATATCCGTTCTTTACTTCCCATGTTTTAACTTCTCAATCACAAGCAAAATTTACTTTAATTTATTCATTAATAAATAATTAACCATAATTAAATTATCAATTTGGTTTAGATGATTGTATGATAACAGGTTTTACAAAAATCAATTAGTTGGCATAGATAATAAATGTTTAAACAACTTCAAAATATGTCAAAATCACCACTGGCCATAAAAGAAGCCCGGCAGCTCAATTGCAAACCGGGCTTCACGATTAACAGGGGGATTAACGCCTTCTATTTCCAGCCGCCGCCTAAAGCGCGGTAAAGGTTAACTATGGCTTGCAATTCCTGCAAATGATCGTTAACGCCGCTTAACTGGGCAGCAAGCAAGTTTTGTTCTGAAGTTAAAACATCGGTATAGTTAGTTGCCGAGCTGTAACGCAGCAACTCCTTGGTATAATCAACCGATTTTTCAAGCGCCTGCAACTGTTTAAGCCTTGAGCCTTGTTTTTCAATGGCGTTTTGGTAGGAGAACAACGCATTGGTTACCTCCTGCCCCGCCGTGAGCAATGACTTCTGAAAGGCATAATAAGCTTCCTCTTGCTGGGCTTGTGCCGTTCTTAAACGCGCCCGGTTTTGGCCTTTGTTAAAAATGGGCTGAGTAATACCGCCAACAAAGTTGTAAAATATGGAATGATCAAAAAAGTTCTTCAGCTGCAGGGTTGATAAACCGGCCTGCCCGGTGATGGTAAGCTGCGGATAAAAATAAGTACGTGCCAGGTTGGTATTCTCAAACGCGCTCCTGAAGGCAAATTCAGCCTCCTGCACATCCGGGCGATTTTTTAAGAGCTGGGATGGAATGCCCGTTTTCAGGTCGGCTACGGGTTTCTGTTCGCTTAGCGTTGTACGTTTAATAGTACCCGGGGCCCTTGCTAATAAAATGCTTAATGCATTCTCGGCTTCGCGGATGCTTTGTTTAAGATCGGGAATAGTAACCTCGGCGGCATAACGGTTAGCTTCGCTTTGTACCACAGCCGCACCGTTTACAACAGCACCTTCCTTCAGGGCTTTTACGGTCTCTACATCTTTTACCCGTATAGTGAGGGTTTGCTGAGTGATAGCCAATTGCTCATCGAGCGCCAGCAGGTTATAATAAGCGTTTGCTATATCGGCTATGAGCTGGGTTTGAACCGCTCTTTTAGCAGCGTCACTTTGCAGCAATGATGCCAGCGCCGCTCTTTTCGAACTGCTTAATTTACCCCAGATATCGGCCTCCCAACTGGTACTCAAGGCTGCCTGGTAAGTGGTTGTTTTCAGGTTGAAGGAGTTGGCAAACTCAGGCGGGAAGTTTAAGCTTGCCGCTGATGTTTTTGCCCTTGTAACGGTTCCGCTTCCTTCCAGGCTTGGCAAAAATGCCGCCTTGCTTTGGTTAAATGTTGCCTGCGCCTCGTTAATGCGCTGTACCGCAGTTTTTAAGTCGAGGTTTTCACGCACCCCCTCCTGGATCAGGTTTACCAGAACAGTATCAGAAAATAGCCGGCTTACCGGCATGCTGGCCATTGATGTGGTATCACTGATGGTGGTATCGCGATACAGCTTATCGGTATTTACTACCGGCTGCTGGTATTTTTTTGTAACACATGAGGCAAATACCGCTGTTGCTGCCAGCGTGGCCAATATTTGCCGTTTATATGAATGGATCATTTTTTTGCTTATTTATTGTTCTTAAAAATCCTGTGATCAGGCTACGGTTTCGGTTTCAATCTCTATTTCTTTCCCGGCAGGTTTACCGCTTACGCGTTCCTGGAGCGACTGGAAAATGATGAACAGCACCGGGATCACAAACACACCGAATATGGTACCGATCAGCATCCCGCCTACAGCGCCTGTACCTATTGAGCGGTTACCTTCGGCGCCTGCTCCTGATGCAATCATTAGCGGGACTAAGCCCAATATAAACGCAAAAGATGTCATCAAAATAGGCCTTAAACGGGCAACCGAACCATCAATAGCGGCCTGCACAATGCTTTCGCCGTTACGCCTGCGGGCTACCGCAAACTCAACTATCAGGATGGCGTTTTTGGCTAACAGACCGATGAGCATGATGAGGGTGATCTGCAAATAAATATTGTTTTGGATACCGAAGATCTTAGCGAAAATGAACGCGCCGGCCAAGCCTATGGGCAGTGATAGCAATACAGCAAATGGCAGGATATAGCTCTCGTATTGCGCACTTAATAAGAAGTATACAAACACCAAACACAGCAGGAAAATAAAAATGGTTTGGCTGCCGCTGGCAATCTCCTCGCGGGTAAGGCCCGAAAACTCGAACCCATAACCGGCAGGCAATGTTTTTGCACCTACTTCCTGAATAGCTTTAATGGCATCGCCCGTACTGAAGCCCGGTTTCGGAGCGCCGTTTACCGAAATAGAAGTAAACAGGTTAAAACGGTTAACTGATTCAGGACCGTAAACCTTTTTCAGCGTTACAAACTCAGATATAGGCGCCATGGTATTATTGGCATTGCGTACATACATATTGTTCAGACTGCCGGTGGTACCCCTGTAAGCAGCATCTGCCTGGATCATTACACGGTATTGCTTGCCAAACTCATTGAAGTTGGAGGCATAAACACCGCCAAAATATCCCTGTAAAGCGCTTAATACCGAGTTTACAGTAATACCGGCATCCTTACATTTAGCCACATTGACATCAACCAAAAACTGCGGGAAGTTGGTATTAAAAAACGTAGACGCGTATTGAATTTCGGGACGCTGGTTTAATGCGCCCAGGAACTTGCCGTTTATTTCGGCAAATTTCACAATGTCACCGCCTGTTTTGTCCTGCACCTGGAACTCGAAACCGCTGCTGTTACCAAACCCTTGTAAAGTTGGCGGGGCGAAAAACAGGACGGTAGCACCTTTAATTCCGGCTGTCATGCCAAATAGCTTACCGATAACGGTGTTCACATCAGACCCTTTGGCCGTGCGTTTGTCCCAGGGTTTCAGCTTAACCATGATTAAGCCATATGAACCACCCGCGCCGCTCAATATGCCCTGGCCGGCAACCCTGATAGTCGACTCCACTTCGGGCAGGGACCTTACCATACCTGATACCTTGTCGATAACCTCGGTAGTACGCTCCAGTGATGCGGCAGGCGGCAATGAGATATCGCCAATAATAAAACCCTGATCTTCATTAGGCACAAAGCCTGATGGTGTTGTTTTTAACAGGAACCAGAATATCAACCCAAAAACTGCAATGCCGGCAATGGAAAGCCATTTTTTAGCCGCAAGAAAGCTTACAGATTTTTTATACTTGCGGGTAATTGTATCAAAGCTGGTATTAAAGGCTGTATAAAATCTTTGTAACAGACCTGTTTTATGATGCTCGCCTTCGGGATGCGGTTTCAATAACAACGCGCACAATGCCGGGCTTAATGTTAAAGCGTTTACGGCTGATATAAAAATCGCGACAGCAAGCGTTAAACCAAACTGTTTATAAAACACCCCGGTTGAACCGGTAATGAACGTTACCGGGATAAACACGGCAGCCATTACCAAAGTGATAGATACTATAGCGCCGCTGATATCATTCATGGCGCTGATTGTAGCCGCTTTTGCCGATTTAGCCCCATGATCGAGCTTGGCGTGCACGGCCTCAACCACCACTATGGCATCATCCACCACAATACCAATGGCCAGCACCATGGCAAACAGGGTGAGCAGGTTAATGGTAAAACCAAACAACTGCAGAAAGAAAAAAGTACCCACAATAGCCACAGGCACCGCGATAGCCGGGATCAGTGTGGAACGGAAATCCTGAAGGAATACGAACACTACGATGAACACCAGCACAAAGGCTTCAATCAGGGTGTGCACAACTTTTTCTATCGAAGCATCTAAAAAGTCATTAACACTAAAAAGGGAAGTATAACTAATGCCCGCAGGGAACGTTTTCGATGCGGCCTCAATGGTCTGCTCGCAGTTTTTAATTAACTCATGCGCGTTTGAACCCGCGGTTTGATAAATGGCAATAGCTACTGCAGGCTTTCCATTCATGGTAGTAGCATTGGCGTAACTTTGCGCGCCAAGCTCAACCCTCGCTATATCTTTCAGGCGCAACAGCTGCCCCTTGGTTGATGAGCGGATCACAATGTTTTCAAACTCAGGCACACTGGTAAGCCTGCCTTTATATTTCAATACATACTGGAACGACTGATTATCGTTCTCTCCTACTTTACCCGGCGCCGCTTCAATGTTCTGCTCGGCCAGGGCGGCGTTCACATCATCCGGTACAAGACCGTAAGTGGCCATTACATCGGGCTTTAACCAAATACGCATGGAGTAATCCTGTATGCCAAATGATGACGCGTCACCTACACCGCTGATACGCTTGATCTGTGGCAGCACGTTAATGTTTGCATAGTTTTGCAAAAATTTCTCGTCGTAGCTTTTATTGTCGCTCGACAGGGAAAATACCATCACCATACTGCTTTGGCGCTTGCTGGTGGTAACACCCGCCTTTGTAACTTCGGCCGGTAATAAACTGGTGGCTTTTGACACCCTGTTCTGCACGTTTACAGCCGCCAGGTCGGGATCGGTGCCTTGTTTAAAATAAACAGTGATAACAGCACTGCCGTCATTACTTGCAGTAGAGGTCATGTAGGTCATGTTTTCCACGCCGTTAATTTGCTCTTCGAGCGGTACGATAACACTTTTCATTACCACTTCGGCATTAGCGCCCTGGTATGATGCGGATACCTGCACGGTAGGCGGTGCTATATCGGGGTATTCTGATATGGGCAAGGTTGTAAGGCCCAGGATACCCAGTATGACTATAATTACCGATATTACGGTAGATAGTACTGGTCGTTCAATGAATGTACGTAACATATTGTTTATGTTGATGCCGGGTAAAAAAGAATCCGGCCGGTGTTGTGAAAATTATTTTAGATCTTTATATACCACGGCGTTCTCCTGTACTTCCGGTTTGATAACCATGCCGTCTTTTAAACTGCCTGCGCCATCGGTAACAATGGTATCACCTGCTCTAAGGCCTTCGGTAACTACATAATATTGGCCTGTGGTGAGGTCCATAACGCTCACTTCGGTATTTTTAACCGCTCCTTTGCCGTCAACCACATAAACAAAATGCTTACCCTGCAGCTCATAAGCGGCCTTTTGAGGGATCAGCACGGCATCTTTTACAGTCTGGGGGATCTGTATAGTAGCGCTTCCGCCGCTGCGGATCAGGCCAACAGGGTTAGGGAACGCGGCCCGGTAACTTGCCGATCCGGTTTCGGTATTAATTAAACCGCTGATGGTTTCCACTTTACCTTTTTCGGCATAGGTGCTGCCATCTGGCAATACCAGTGAAACAGGCGGCGTGTTGGCCAGCTTTTCATTCATGGTTTTTCCTTTTACCGTTCTCGAAAAATCAAGCAGCTGCTTTTCATTCAGCGCGAAGTAGGCATACACCTTACCGATATTAGATACTGTTGTTAATGGCTGCGCGGTTGAACCGGTGATGAGGCTACCTAATTTGTAAGGGATAGCCCCTACCACGCCATCAACCGGGCTGGTTATTACCGTATAACCTAAATTAGTTTTGGCGTTTGCTAAACTGGCTTTTGCCTGGGCGAGGGTGGCCTTGCGGGCTTTTAATGTGTACTCGGCCGATTCAAGCTCATAATGGCTGATGATATCTTTTTCAACCAATGGCCTCGTTTTGTCAACCTGCAGTTGGGCAGCGCTTACATCAGCTTCGGCACTGGCTATGGCCGCTGTCGCGGTGTTTACGTCCTGGGCGTATTGCGGCGCGCTGAGTTTGAACAGCAGCTGGCCTTTTTTTACAACGCTGCCCTCGTCAATGTAGATCTTATCGACATAACCATCAACTTTAGGACGGATCTCTATATTTTGCTGCCCCTGGAGCGTGGCAGGGTATTCGCTGTTCAGCGTGGCGTCATGTAAACTGATTTTAAAAACCGGGTAGCTTTGCGGTGGCTGGGGAGCTCCCGCAGCCATGGCACCGCCCTGGTTTTGGCTGCCGCCGCATGACGACAATAGAATTAAGGCGGCCCCAAAGCCGGTTAACAGTTGAACTGTATTTTTCATAAATATTAACTTGTAGTTATTGGAGTGAATTGATATTGAAGACATTGTGATGTGTGTTAAATTATTTTGTTTGACGATTGCGTTAATCACCGGATAAATTTTTTACTGGAAAATCATTTTACAGATCATCTTCTTTCGCTCATTAATGAGGCAGGTATAACTTTCATTGCTCAGGTTAAACGCCTTTTTATATATGGGCCCCATGATAAGCGGGTATGACATCAACGAAAACAGGTTCAGCACAAAATGCATGGGGTTCATCCGTTCAATATTCCCTGCTTCCATCTCGGCGCTGATCTGCTCCATGAACTTATTGATATGGTGCGGCCTGGCCTCGTTTGTGTACTTACAGATGTTTGAATTGATCTCGGTGATCAGGAAAGTTTCCTGGTAGGGATAATCGTTGGCCTCAGTTAAAAACAGTTCTATAAAGCTTTCAACCTTGCTTTTAAACGGCATGTCGGACGCCATAACAGCATCAAGGCGGGTAGTTAAAGCAAGCATAGCTTCCTTAAACACCTGCTCAATTAAAACATCCTTAGTGCGGAAATAGTAATTTAACAAGGTGCGGCTTACACCGGCCGCGTCGGCAATATCCTGGGTATTAGCGTGGAGCCGGCCCTCGGCAAAAAAAATGTGTTTAGCGGTGTCCTTAATTAATTGTTCGGCACCTGTGTCCCTTATCGGCATAAACAAACCTGGCGTTTAACCGGGCACACTATTACGCCCGGCTGCATCAGCAACTGATGACAGGGCAAAAGTGGCTCAATTATCGTTTTTGCAGAATGTTTAAAGGATGGCGCAATATGTCAAAAAGTCGTTTTTACTAAAAACATTGTAATAGAATGGTAATAATAGTTACAGCGTTGCAACGATACTTATCATTTGCAATTAAAATTACAACAAATAGAGTAGTAACTATGGACCAATGAGATCGGGCTGAGAAGAATTTCTCCAGGGAGGACTATAGGCCTATAAAGGCGTTTGACGGTACTTACTGGGACTGGTACCGCATTGTTTTTTGAAGAATTTGCTAAAAAAGAACTGATCGGCAAAGTTGAGATAAGCAGCAATCTGGGCTATGGTTAACGAGGGGTCGTTAAGGGCGACTTTAGCTTCCAGGATCACAATCTCGTCAATAAACTCGCCGGCGGTTTTGCCGGTTATTTCCTTTACAGTTTGCGAAAGGTATTTAGGGGTGATATTCAGCATGGCAGCATAAGCCTGTACGCTTCTTTCTTCCTTAAAATGCTGCGGAAGGATTTTTAGAAAACGAAAAGTCAGTTCTTCCTTTCGTGTACCCTTTACCTCCCCAAACGCCTGTTGTTTTTGATATAAGGCGCCTATCTCATAAATAAAACCCGTAAAAATGTTTAGCAAAACTTCATCCTGGAATGCCAGGTCGTTACGGACCTCTATTTTACTTTCAAGAATATTCAGGATTGATGTAAGTGTATCCTTTGATTCCTGATCGATAACCAACAAGGGGTTCACCTGCGACGATAAAAAATCAAATGCTTCTACATTTTTAGTGTGGATACTGGTAGCAGATAAATACGCTGAGGTAAATATTACAGAAGTGAGCCTGCAATCCGGCGAAACATTCTGAAACTGACGGACCGTATTAGGCGCTATCATCAGTATATTGTTCTTTTTTACCTTATACTCCAAAAGATTGGCATTGATTGAAAGCTCGCCTTCATGGACCAGCGTCAAAAAGAAATGATCTGACCGGAAGGGGTGCAGAATCGGGACCTCAACATCTTCGGGGTTAAACGACATCACATGCAGACCTTTATGCTGATTGGTAACACCAAGCGGGGCAAGCAATTGCTCCATGGTATGCATTTGTACAGGTCGGATCTCTTTCGGCATAGTGAGCAATAATAATTATTATTTGCACTAATTTTACGAATTGAATCGAATTACGTTCATTTTCGGCAGACGAACTGAAATAAAAAAGCGTCATTGCGAGTAACCATCAGGGAAGCCCTGAAAAAAAATGAAATGACATGCAT